>NZ_JACYTN010000014.1 GCF_014841135.1 Paenibacillus arenosi | reverse complement strand
TGACAAATGGACGACAGGGAAAAAGTACGTAGATCTCAATGCGTACCATACTTGGCGACGTCCTCAAACCAAATAGTAACCATTTTGACGACGAGGAATTTACACATAAATATGGACTTGACCCTCAGTTTGAGAAAGAGAGCGTAAAAAGCTGTATTATTGCAGCAATTTCTTTCTAGACGTTAAAAGAGGATGAGAAAAGATGCGCTTTTGCATCAATTACGGATTGAGCTGTTAGCTGGTTTACACTAAATACTTTGCATAGTCTTAGTGGTCAATAGTCGATGAAATGAAGCCTCAAGTTACCACGGTTTGAAGTGGAGCTGGGGCTTCTTCTTGTTTAATTTCTGATGGAAAAGTACATGTCTTTACTACTATTTATTCTAAAGCATATCAGTGCTCTCCGTAATCACTGCCAACATTCTTTTTTTCTCGAAAGCTAAACGAGGACGTAGAATATCTAAGAAATGGGAGATATCAGTCGTAGAATTTGAAATTACGCTGGCCTTTACATCGGAAATGCCGCCTGAGAGGGCGTTTTTTTTGATCATTCGAAGCAGTAGCAAACCAACCCAAAAATATTTTTTACACGATGTCACAAAATGAAAGTCTGCAATTGTTATATCGGTAAACAACAAGACAGGAGGTGATCTCTTGCAGACAGCTAGCCCTGGGGATATGGATAGCTTACGAAAAAGTGAAGCAATCGAAGCGATTGTTGAACAAGTCAAGGCAGGAGATGTACAGGCTTACAAATCGATTATGATTCAATTTGATAGGCAGATGTATACGTATTGCTATTATATTTTGAAAAATCATGCTGAAACCGAAGATGCGGTACAAGAGATCTTTATTCGTGCTTATGAACATCTTCATCAGTACACGAGACAAGTCTCTTTCTCAGCTTGGCTGTACAAGATGGCCTATCATCATTTGATGAATATAAAGAAAAAGCAAAGCCGCTGGTTCAAGCTAATTGAACGCTGTGAAGAACAAGTAGAACCTATGCCTTCGCAAACCTTGTCTCAACATGAGCCCGTAATCCATGAGCTGCTTACACATCTAACTTCTGAAGAGCGTCACATTTTACTATTGAAAAGTGTCGAAAAGTATACCTTTGAGGAAATAAGTGAAATTTTGGGACTTAAGCCCGCTACCGTACGAAAAAAATATGAGCGGCTCCGTCACAAGCTGATCGAGCGTAGCAGTAAGAAAGGAGAGGTGATACATGGTACATTTACGACGACAAACGGAATGCAGTGAGATGGATGCGATTGAAAAAATGATAGACGATTCGCAATTGCCTAACGAACAGCTTCGTGATCAGATTATGAGCAAAATTGAGGAGCGATCAATTCCACAACGCTCAAGAAGTCGCTCCAAATCGAGACCTAGTTTGCTCAAACGAACCGTAATAGCGCTATCAGCTGCCAGTATACTTGGTATTGGCGTCATTTTCTCAGGCTATGTATCTCCGGTTATGGCTGATACCTTGAAAAATATTCCCGTTATCGGGGTACTTTTCCACGGTACTAGCGAAAAAGCGGTGCAAGCTGCTATTGATCAAGGCATTGTATCTCAGCCAAACTTACCTGTAACCCATGATGGCATTACACTAAAATTGACGAATTTGCTCTATGATGGAACACGCTTATCCTTCTTCGTAGAACGTGAGGGAGAGAATTTGCCTTCTAGTACTGTCTCTCCATATGATGATGAAGATACGAAGATTGTTTATGCTGCTAGCAAGGAGTATGAAAATGCCAACATTGTACCGGAAAACGAGAAGCTTAAGGGCTATATTGAGAAGCCGATTTTACTTGTTAACGGTCAAGAATTGCAATTCAGTACAGGGGGGTATGGGGATTATCCTTTAAATGGGAAATCTGCATTTTCCGTTGAGTACACTCGTCTCACACATTTGCCTGACGAATTTGAACTCACCATTCAACTGAAAGTTACGCGTGTGAAAGAAATCTTTGAATTTAAAATCCCTGTAAAGGTAGAAAACAAGTCACTTGTTTTCAAGCCTAACGTCTCTCAATCGAACGGAACGTTCAGTTATACAGTGAAGGAGCTTACTCTGTCACCTGTGTCTACACGTCTTGTATTGGACAGCCATGGTCCAGTTCCACAATCACCAGAACAAACAGGGAAGTATCATGCAAGTAAGGTGTATTACGAGCTTGTGGACGACAAAGGCAAAGTTGTGGAACAAAGTATGTTTGGATACTTCCACCGCTTACCTGAATTACAATATCAAAATGATGATTTGTATAGTCCATTTGAAGGCACACCGAAATCAATTACGATCAGACCATTTACATTAACGGTGAAGACAGTAGACTGGAGTGTCATGGATCTGGATAAGAATGGCGAACAAGATAGAACTTATCTGAAAGATTTGGAGCTAACCATTCCAATTGCGAAATAACGAAGAAGTGCTAGTAAAAATCCACGTTACTGCGACGTGGATTTTTATTTTCTATCACATCAACATTGCTTGAATAACTATGTGGAGAAATAGTATCGAAAGGCTGAGATAATTGTTAATGGAGGTTCCTCAGCATAAAACTTCAATCGTAAATCCACCAGGCGCTTCGACATAAAAGGTCCAGCCATGCGATCTTTGCGGAGGCATTACATCAAACCCATCATTTTTCATACGCTCATTAATCTCGTTTACCTTGTCTTCGCTGTCTTGAATAAATCCGATATGAAAAGTACTAGGATAATTCACTTTTGTACCTTTCATCAAGGTGAGTACGAAGCCATCGTTGTCCAAAAGAACAGCAAAACCATTGCCACGTGTATGCTCTGTTTGGAGGTTAAAATATTTCTCTAAAAATTCCCTCGCTGCCTTTACATCAGTAACTGTGAGATTAAGGTGATTGACTTTCACAGACGACACTTCCTTTCCCGTATCTTCATCGTTCGCATTACTCGTCTTGATCATATCAAGTTCATGCAAGTGCTAAAGTTTCGGTCCTAAAGGTTCAGTAATATGTCGCCAAACATTGGACATTAAGTTGAAGCTTTTATGGTAACATAAGTGTAACGATGTCTATTAGCTATAGTACCTAAACTTATACTCCATGTCACCAGCTAGAGAAGCTGGTGTATCTCCCGTTTTTCTATAGTCATGCGTATAGATTGTCTCGAATAGACCGAAATTGATCTGTTGATAAAATTCAAAACATGGGAAACCATCATGTGCGCCTGCAATCGTTACCGTGCCATAATTAGTTACTTTTACGGCTAGTAAGTAGTCGACTGGGGGGGCCTTATCGTTCAAAGGATTGCTAGCACTTGCGCTCATTTTAAAGCTAACATCTTCAGAGCTCCATACAATATCGGTACATTGGATACCGTCTGTGCTAGCCTTGCCTTGTCGTAACTGAATCGAACCATTTGGGCTCGTAATACGTTCTGTTGTAATGCCCGTATTTTTGTAACAAAATACTTCGTTCTTATCAAAATCTACAGTAACTTCTTGTTCGACTCTAGAGCGCATTGTGTTTACAGCGTAGGGAGTGAATTCACGTGAATCCCCTTCGAACTGTTTGATGTTTCCAGTCTCCATATCCTGTTCGGGATAAGTCCAAGATAGCGGAATAAACACACTTGCTCTAATTTTGATAATCATATAGAACCTCCAGAGTTGTTTTGATCTGGTTGAATAACGTGAATAGTAATTAAAATTTGAAATGTCAACTTGATTGACTATGTATCAGACTGTACAATAACAATTAGATAAAGTCAACTTGATTGACTACATTGGAGGGAGATATTGTAATATGTATGAGCAAATAGATTCAGACTCCGATCTTACTGTGTTACTGGCTGCGAGTATTAACTTAATGATCCAGGAACTTCATGAACACTTACATGAATTAGGATATGAACATATAAGACCCGCACATGGCTTTTTGTTTAAACGTATTACGCCTAACGGTGCAACGGGGATGGAGATAGCTGAATACTTAGGCATTACGAAGCAGGCTGTCAGCAAAATGATTGATCATCTCGAAGAAAATGGATATGTGAAGCGTGACAATCATCCCACGGATATGAGAGGGAAATTGGTCGTACTTACTGAACGCGGCAAGTTAGCCATACAAGCAAAGGAAAAAATAGTTGCACAAATCGAGGAGCGCTGGGCAGATCGCATTGGTGCAGAAAGAATGAATTTGCTTAAGATGGATTTGACAACGTTAGTTAGTGAATCTACTGGAGGACAAGTCCCTTTTAGAGTAAAGCCTGTGTGGTAAATGAAGCTCGACCCTCTAACTCATCAGCAATCGATGGGCTAGAGGGTTTTTGATGTTATTTATAGAGTAAACCGTGCGCAGGGCTATGTTTCAATCCTCAGTATTTTCTTTTTTCTTCGATACTTCGTGCTGCCTCAAACTCATAAATCGATATTAACTGCTTCGCCATATCTTCAGGAGAAAGTGGTGGATCTTGATCAAGCCAGTATTTTAAAATACCCATAAAAGAAAATAGTCCATAATGAATAATGAGGTCTTTGTTAATAGGGATAGTCGCATTAGAGCTCCGCTTCATGTCTTCAATGCTTTGTTCGAAATGATTCTTTAACAGCTCTATAAATCGAGTATGAAAATAGGTGTTCGTGCCATCCTCAAACATCAATTTATAGAAATCACGATATTTTTGAAAATGAGCGAAGGATTGGACGATGCGTGGTTCCATGCATGCATTTGCGGTTTGACTCATCGCATAATCAAGGGGAACGGAAGCAATTAGCTCCGCAAGTATATCATCGACTCTTCGTTCGAATAGATCGTATTTATCTAAAAAGTGCAAATAAAAGGTTCCACGATTAATATCAGCTCGATCCGCAATATCTTGTACCGTAATGGCTTCGAATCCTTTCTCCTTCAACAATTCGCTAAATGCCCGCTTTATATTTTTCTTCGTTCTTACAACTCGCCGATCGGTTGTGTTGACCATTATCCTTCACCTTCTTATCAACGAATAATAACACGCTAATCAACAATGTATATGATTCTGTCTGATAACGAACGAAACATAACAAGCTGCATATTGAACAGGTTCCAGCAGTTGGTAAAATAATAAGCATCCAATTGGAGATTTATCGATTATTCAACAATGAATTGGTAATAACAGATGTTTAACGATGATAAGGAGTTGAAGTCCATGTTGCCTTACGTTTTGCATTTGGAAAAAGTAAGCCAAGCTAATAGGGATCAAGTAGGGGGAAAAGGCTCTAATTTGGGAGAGCTGCTGCAAGCTGGCTTTCCTGTTCCTCCGGGATACTGCGTTACCACTTCTGCTTATGAGAAGCTCGTAGGACAATCTACCTTGTTGACTTCTTTTTACAAACGACTTGACCATTTGAATGTATCTGATAGTGAAGAGATTCGTCGTGTAAGTAAGGAAATAAGAACACATATTTCCGAGTTGCCTGTTCCAGATGATATACATGAAGCCATCTTAAGCAAATGGCGTGAATTCGGTCCAGAATATCGATATGCCGTTCGTTCCAGCGCAACAGCAGAGGATTTACCGACAGCCTCTTTTGCTGGGCAACAAGATTCTTTCTTAAATGTAAAAGGGGAGCAGCAGCTTTTAGTTGCGATCCGTCAGTGTTGGGCATCTCTGTTCACTGAACGTGCTATCGTATACCGGATTAAGCATGGGTACGCCCATCAAGCTGTACAATTGGCGGTTGTTATTCAGCGTATGCTTGAACCAGATGTATCTGGAGTGATGTTTACAGCTGATCCTGTTACAGGCAATCGAACGATTACTTCGATAGATGCGAGCTTTGGATTGGGCGAAGCACTCGTGTCGGGCATCGTCAATCCTGATTTGTATCAAGTCAAAAAGAGTGAGATTGTCAAGAAACAAATATCAACGAAGCTAAAGGCTGTGCGTCCGCTTGTTGAGGGCGGTACCGTTATTGAAGCCATTGCGTCTGAAAAGCAAAATGAACAAGTTTTATCAGATGAAGAAGTGATTGCTTTGGCTCAAATGGGAGAGCACATTCAAGCTCATTATGGCACCGAGCAGGACATTGAATGGTGTTTAGTCAACCGACAATTTTATATTCTACAGGCTAGACCGATTACTTCATTATACCCCGTACCAGAAGCGCCTGATGACGAGCTGCATGTGTACATTTCTAACGGCCATATGCAGATGATGACAGATGCGATGACACCTGCTGGTATTTCAATATGGAAGCATCTTACACCAGCTGATCAGGGTGCAAATATAGACTCGCAAATTGAAGTTGGCGGTAGAATGTACGCCGATATAACACACGTACTGCAGTCTAATATGGCGAGAAAAGTATTTCTGTTTCTGATCGATAAATTTGAGCCATTAATAAGTAGTGCGGCCCGACAAGTTCTGCCCCGTTTTCCTACAAAAGAAGGTCCTTTACCAGGCATGGAGCAGTTCAATCAGCTGATTCCCTTCCTTGCAACAAAGGTGATGAAAGACATTCTGGAAGGTGATGGTGAGACAGCTTATGAAGAAGTGAAAGCATATGCGAGTCAAAGCTTACAAATATGCCGACAGGCTCTGAATAGCTGCAGCGGTGCCGATAGAATCTCTTATATCCAGAAAAATTGCGGCTCTCTCATGCAGGGTTTAATGGCTATAGATATGCATTATATGGCAGCAGCTTCTGTTGCGAAGGAATCGCTTACCTTGCTCTCAAAGTGGTGGACCTTCGATGAAGGTGATCTGCTAACTTTAAATAAATCATTACCTTATAATGTCACGGGCGAAATGGGATTGCAACTAGGCGACTTGGCAGATCTTGTTCGTAAGCATCCAGAGTTAGTTGTTTATTTTAGAAATGCAGCTGAGGATGGGTTTATGGAAGGTCTGAATTCCATACGTGGAGGTAGCGAATTTAAAGCTGCATTCGAACGCTGGTTGGATCAGTATGGTGCTCGCTGTCCAGGCGAGATTGATGTGGCCAGAACTCGCTGGTCGGAACGTCCGTATATGCTTATATCATCTATTGTGGGACACTTGGACAGTGTTAAGCAGGGAGAGCATCGTGAACGGTTCCGCCAAGGAGAGCTTGAGGCGGGAACAGCAGCTGAGCGCATATTATCACAAGTTCGTACAGCAGATGATGGGGAATTTAAGGAGAAGGTAGTGTCACGCCTAATAACCGTTTATCGCAGCTTTATGGGTCTGCGTGAGCATCACAAATTTGTGCTAGTGCGTCATTTCGCGCTTTATAAGCAAGCGATGTTGGAAGAAGCTGATGACTTGGTTGCTAAAGGCATCCTCTGCGAACGTAACGATGTTTACTTCTTGAACTTGCCTGAGCTGCTTGATGTCGTAAATGGGTCATTTGAACAGGATGTGCAACAGTTAATTGCTTTTAGGAAAGTGGACTTTGAGTACTTCAAGCGTTTAACGCCACCAAGGGTAATGACGAGCGAAGGGGAAATTATTGAAGGAACTTTATATGGAGGCGATGCGCCAGATGGTACGTTAGTTGGTACGCCAGTTTCTCCTGGAGTTATTGAGGGGATAGCTAAAATTGTAATTGATCCAACGACAGCTTCTTTAAAAGAAGGCGAAATTCTCGTTGCACCATATACCGATCCAGGTTGGACCCCATTATTTCAGCAAGCAAAGGGACTTATAACGGAAATGGGCGGGTTAATGACACATGGCGCGGTCGTCGCGCGTGAGTACGGGCTCCCTGCTGTTGTTGGGATTGAGCATGCAACGAAAATGATTAGAGACGGCGATCTGATTCGACTTGACGGTAGCAAAGGATATGTAGTGATACTGAAGGAAGCAAGCTTTGTAGAGTAACCTTTTTCTTAATGATGACCATTATGTTATTAGGTGCTTGCAATTTGTAAGTTTCAGCGACCAGTTGTCGAAATTCAATCGACGACGGGTTGTTTTTTCGTTTGCCGTGGATGAAACGATTTAGCAGTAAACTCTCCAGTTACTGGAGACTGTATGCTGTGTACAGTAAGACGATATGCGTCTTGCTATACACCTACAGAATGGGGAGCTTGGAATGAACATGTATACAGGAAAATTCGCTTATCTGATTGGAAGTTCATATGAGCTGGGGGAACAACAAGCTTTAGAGTACGCTGAACATGCACATGTTAAGGAGATATTTTTTACAGAACAATCGGTTTCTAACAGCACCTATCTAGAAAAGAGATCGCAATTCGCAAAGTATTGTCCTGGCTTAAATGAAGAGTTAGAGGGCTTTGCGAAAGGGTTTGGTCGTGATCCACAGCAATTAAAGTTTTATAACGATGGGTGGTTAATACCTGGGGGATGTAGTATAGGTGCTATTTTGCCTCGTAAAATGGTAGACGGGAAAACATACGTAATACGAAACTATGACCTGTCTCCTGACATTTCGGATATGCGCCTTTGTACAACAAAGGTAAATGGAAAATACACACATACAGGTTTCTCTGTGTCTACCTTCGGTCGAAGTGAAGGGTTGAATGAGAAAGGTCTTTGTGCAGCCTTTGCTTCGTGCGGTATGCCAATCGGTCATTATCCAGGGATGAGAGCGCCAGCAACTGCTGGATTGCAGTTTATGGTGATAGTAAGAGCCGTACTAGAGAGGTGCAAAAATGTTGAAGAAGCCGTCTATGCAGTTATGAATATGCCTGTGGGGACGAATATGAATTTACTATTAGCGGATTCAAATGGGGATGCAGCTTTAGTTGGAACCTATGATGGGGTGAAAGTAGTTAAAAAGGCAGAACAAGACTATTTACTTGCAACCAATCATGGACTATTTTCTGAAATTGAAGCTCTTGAACTAGGCAAGTTAGAACAATCTCAACTACGATATGATATTTTGGAAAATAAATGTAGTAACAGTGGGAAGAGAGCAGTAGGTGAAATAAAAGAACTTCTATCTACGGAGTATCCGAAGGGGTTGACCGTTCATAATTATAACGAGAAGTTTGGAACGGTTCATTCCATATTGTTTAATGTTACGGATGGCCAACTTGAGTTTTCGTTTGGATCTCCCTTGCAAAATACATCCTATACATTACAAGTCGGTGAACATTTTGCAAAGACGGAAATTCCAGTTGAATTATCTAACAAGAACTATGGAGCGGGCTTTTGGAGAATCATAAGATAATAAATGTAAAATTGTAGTGAGTGATTAAAGTGAGATCCTATATATTCTCATTTCATTAATAGAATGTTCATACACAGCTAGAGAACGGGTCAACAAATCAAAACTAGACTTGTTGACCCTAAAAATTTATCGTTCTTTGATGTAAATAGGATGGAGATTCTCCATATGATCACTATACTTCATATATGTGAGCACATATAGAGCAGGCAGTACCAACACGAACGCTCCGAAGGCTAATGCGACCGTACTGGATGTGTATTGTGAAATCACTCCTGATAAAAACGTAGCTAACATGGCACAAATGCCGCCAATCACATAGGTTGAACTTTTCACCCGTGACATTACTTCATCAGGTGTTATAGCTTGGTGAACAGAGGATTGGACAACGAACGCCATCGACAAAGCCCCGTCGAATAACAGGACACCTAAGCAAGCTATCCAAAATACATCTGTGGACATTATTAATAATACACCCGCCCCAGAAGCGAAAAGCAGCGTACATAAGAACGGCAGCCAGTTTGGGTTTCGAATCCATTTGAACAGCAAAACACCAATGATATTACCAATACCCGCGCAAGACAATAAAATTCCTATTCGATCGGCTCCAAGATGTAAGGTTGTATTTGCGTGAATCAATAGCGTCAACACGATGAAAACGGTAGAGAAGCTTAAGACACAAAGTGTGATCGTACTGACAATTTGTGCGGGAATGGAATACAAGTAAACGAATCCTTGTGATGCTTGTGTGAAAAAGCTAGATTGCTGATGCTCATCCAATCGTTTAGCTGTAGGAATGACCTCGTGTTCACGATTATATTTAACAACATACATAAAAATGGTTGACAATAGTGCGAAAATTCCGCAGATGATCATCGCCGTGAGGGGGCTAGTCTTGGCAAGCAGCCAGCCTCCTAATAGGGGGCCAATTAAGGTAGCGATTGCATCGGCGCCCTCTAAGCTCGAATGAGCTTGAATTAAATTCTTCCTACCAGCAATAATCGGGATGAGTACGTTACATGCAGTGTTGCTTATTAGTCCTAATATTCCCAGAAAAAATAAAATAAGCGGAATGAACAAACTATCAAATTTATCAATAAAAATAAAATAGGCAAGGATAAAAATACAAATGGAGATAAGACTTCGTGTAATTGTTCCAACTATTACTTTATTTTTATCCTCTATCCAAGTGCCAACAGGAATTGAGAACAAGATAGTACCGAATTGCTGAGATAAGGCTACAAGCCCAGCTGCTAACGGTGAATTTGTCATTTCTAACACGAGTAGAGGGATGACGAGCTCTCGCAATCGGTTCCCTAAAATGGACATCACATTGGACAACCACAGGTTTGAGAAATTTCTATTTATGAGGATGCGCATGGATACACCGTATAACCTTTCTATAAATTTGAAGGAAATATATAGAATTAAATTATAACTATTTTCATATTGTTGTAAAGATATTGCAAGTAAAAGTTCAGCTATAAACAGAGGTGAATGATCGGTAGGTAATGTTTGACAAATGGTTGGAACTGGTATATTCTAAATGCGACCAAGTGGTCATATTTTGATTTGGCTGAGTGATTCTTTGTTTAAAGATGTACCATTTCATGAAGAGGAGTTGATTGGTAATGCAGATTACGGCTTGTCGGAAAAACATTACATGGTTGTTAGTAATCGTATTCATGATCGGATGGTTGGGGAATGCAGGTATGTCTCATGCCAGTCTGGAACCGTCAACAAAGAACAAACAAACGCTAGTTGTTCAACATGCAACTGTAGTAGACGTACGAAGCGGGGAACTAATTCAGGATCAGACCATCATTGTCACTGGCAATAAAATTAGCTATATCGGTCATGATAAAGATGTTACATTGCCTAAACATGCGAAAGTCAGGGATGCGACTGGCCAATATGTGATCCCGGGCTTATGGGATATGCATGTGCATATGATGAACGATTATAAGCATGCATTCCCGTTATTTCTCGGTCATGGAGTCACTGGAATAAGGGATCTAGGTACAGATATGACGCATATCCATTCATGGAAGAAGGCTATCCAGAACGGTACGCCAGCGCCAAGGACTGTGTACACAGGGGCTATTTTGAATCAAGGGGCACATGTACCGTTTCATTTTCATTTGAAAACGGAGCAGGAAGCACGTAAAGCAGTGCGCAGCATTGTAGAAAAAGGAGGTGACTTCGTAAAAGTATATTCCGGTCTGCCACGTTCTATCTATAATGCGGTCATAGATGAAGCGCGTAAGTACAGACTTCCAGTTGCGGGACATTTGCCTGTCTACGTTCGAGCCATTGATGGGGTTCGAATGGGACAAAGAAGTATGGAGCATCTAAATGGCTTATTTATAGCTACTTCAAGCATGGAAGCGGAGCTGCTAAAGAAACCGGATCTTCTTAAACGATATTTTGAATATGAAATGATAGCTAATAAGCATTATGACCCACAGGTTGCAACGAAGTTATTTAAGACGTTTGCCCAAAATGAAGTATGGCAAGTTCCTACTTTAATTACTCCCCAAAACATGTCGAAACTAGAGATTGATCCGCGTGCCAAATATGTGCCGCCTGCCATCCAAAAACAATGGATAACGTATATGAAAACAATGAAAAATACAGAAGAATTCAAACAAAGTGCAGAATACGCCAAAATGATGGGTGGACTGGTCGAGAAAATGAACGATGCGGGTGTTCCGATCATGGCAGGTACAGATTCTGCGTCGTTAATTCCCAATTCTATATTTGGTAGCTCCTTGCATGACGAGCTTAAGCTGTTAGTGGAGAGTGGATTAAGCCCGCTGCAAGCGCTGCAGTCGGCAACCATTAATCCGGCACGCTATTTGGAAAGAGTACATGAGCTAGGAACAGTTGAAGAAGGTATGCTCGCAGATCTAGTACTTTTGGAAGCGAATCCGCTTAAGGATATTCAGAACACAACTCGTATCTCCGCTGTTATTTTTAACGGGAAACTAATGGAGAAGAAGGAACTAGCTAAAGCAATCAAGACGTATGATCTCGTTAAAATGGAAGACGTAAAAGTAGACCCAAAATCCGTGCAATCAAAATCGCATCAACATGGATTGCATCAGCATTAGGCGTTATGTGATATAGGTTACAGGTCTTTTTTTGGACTAATTATGACCAATTGGTCGCATTTGAAGTGTAAGTGTAGGTCTGTATGAATATATTTAGATCATCTATTTCATATTAGGGAGGATTTACAGTGACGATTAAAGCTTTTCATAAAAAACTGACATTGATAATCGCTTTTGTACTATGTGCAGGTTTGTTTGGAGCAGTAGGAATGACTCATGCAAGCATTGAGCCGACAGCAACGAACAAAGTGCCGTTAGTGCTTCAAGATGCAACAGTTGTAGATGTACGCACCGGGGAATTAATAGAGGATCAGACGATTATCGTAACAGGAAATAGAATTAGCTATATCGGTGACAACGATGAAGTTACTTTACCTAAACATGCACAAGTACGAAATGCATCTGGTCAATATGTAATCCCAGGATTGTGGGATATGCACGTACATCTGGATCATGATCATGAGCACGCGTTTCCATTACTTTTGGGCAATGGAGTCACAGGGGTAAGGGATATGGGAGCGCCGTTGAACGATATTGATAAGTGGAAGAATGTTATTAAAAAAGGAATGTCAGCACCACGGATTATATATGCAGGTTCGACCATATTCCAATTTAAGGGAAATCTTGAGGCGCCTCATGTAATTAACGTGAAGTCAGAAAAAGAAGCACGTGAAGCTGTACGTACCAACGCAAGTAAAGGAGCGGATTTTCTTAAAGTATACTCGTATAAGACTCCAGCTATTTACGCAGCAATTGTTGATGAGGCGAAGAAATATAGACTTCCCATTGCCGGACATTTGCCAATGCCCGTCCGCGCGATTGATGCTGTCCGAGCTGGACAAAAGAGTATAGAGCATATGTACGGATTATTTATAGCCACCTCAAGTAAGGAAGCTGAGTTTCTTGGGAAGGCTGACTATGAAGATCGTTATTATGAGTATGAAATTTTAGCGGAGAAGCATTACGATCCTAAGCGTGCTGAAAGACTGTTTAATATTTTTGTGCAGAATGAAGTATATCAAGTACCGATGCTAATAACTGAAAAGAACGAGCTAAAGTCAAAAATTGATTCGCGTGCGATATATGTACCGACTGCTTTTCAGAAAGCGTGGATCAAGATGATAAAAGGTGCAGAGCCAGATAAAATGACTGCCGATTATGTAAAAATAAAAGATGGTATGGTTAAAAAAATGAATGATGCAGGTGTTCCTATACTGGCAGGGACGGATTCGGATTTTGAATTAACCAATTTAATATATGGCGTTTCCTTGCACGACGAACTTCAATTACTAGTGGAGAACGGTTTATCTCCGCTGCAAGCGCTGCAGACAGCAACACTCAATCCTGCTAAATATATGGAAAGAGTTTACGAACTAGGAACGGTTGAAGAGGGTAAGCTCGCTGATCTTGTATTGCTAAAGGCAAACCCGCTGGAGGATATTCGTAACACAACTCGTATCTCCGCCGTTATTTACAACGGGAAGCTAATAGAGAAGAAAGAATTAGAGAAATCGATAAAGACGTACGAACTTGTCAAAATGGAAGATGTGAAGGTGGAACCAAGCCCACCTCATAAACCGAAGTCATCTTCACATCATCATGGATTGCATTCGCATTAAGAAAGAGTCGGCGATTGCTCACACGTTCATTTATTTGTATAATGATGGATGAACGTCACAACTTAGCAAGAGGTACAAGATGAATATCGAGATGTTTGAGCGATTGCCGCAAGAAAAGCAGGATAAAATCTTTCACGCTGCATTGTCAGAGTTTGCTGCATATGGATTCGATGCCGCTTCTACGAACCGAATTGTCAAGCAGGCAGGCATACCTAAGGGTTCTTTGTTTCAATATTTTGGAGATAAAGAGTCATTGTTCTTTTATGTATGTGGAAAAATAGAGCGGGATATGGAAGAACAGCAGATCGACACGAGAAGGAACTTGCCTTCTGACTTTGTTGAAGCCATTCTTTATCTATTTGAACGAGAGCTTAATTATATGAAATCTCAACCTAAATACCTTCAATTTATTCATATTACAGTTAGTCAACCACTCCATCCCGTCTATCAAAAACTTGCAGAACAGCACAAAGACGAAGAGCCAACAGTGGAAATTAAGAAATTTATTTCTGGTATCTCCCGTGAGCAGCTTCGTGATGATATCCATTTTGAGGATATTTTACATGCGATTACATTTATTCTCGATTCAGCTACTCAACGAATTGAGAAGCTAATCATTGCAAGTGAAGGGAACCTAGACCGCATAGAGGAAGAACTGAATGTGGTGTTTCAAGAGCTAAGAAAGTGCTTAAACTTGTTCCGCTATGGTATTTACAAAGCAAGTTCCAACGGTGCTGTTGGATCATAAACTTATTATAGCCTCCAATGTCAAATGACGTTGGAGGTTGTTTTGTGCTAGTAAGACAGTGATATTGACATTTACAGATGGGAGGAACATCTATGTATCGCATCTTTATTGTGGAAGACGACTATATTACCAAGCCAATTCCTCTCGATCTATTAATGGCAAAAATAAAAGGAGTGCTGCGGAGAGTATACGGCGAGTATGCAGATACGTCGACACTAGCTCCTCCTGATTCCGAATTAAGTGCAGAAGGGTTGCGACTTAATCTTAGTAGAAATAAAACGACATGGAAGCAGGAAAAGATCGTGCTTACGAAGAATGAGCAATTGTTAGCAGAATGCTTGATGCAGCCGAAACAGACGTACAGGATGAGAAGGAGTCGAAAGAGCAGAGGATTCATCTATGAACAAACAGGGAAGACGAAGCGCAGTAGCTCTATTTATACGGGATCGGTCATCCTTTTTTCTAACAGCGCTCGTCATTATTGTACTCGGCGTCGTACTAATGGAATTAGACAGAGTGCGTCTAAGTAAAGGTATTGATGATACCGGTACCACTACATACTTTATTATCGTATCATTCTTCTTTATTGGTGTGTGGGTGGTAATAGACTTCATCCGGCAGCGTGCTTATTATCGGCAGTTAACCATTGCGATTGAACATCCACGTGTGATGCAAGCCACTTTATATTGCGATGCAGAGGATATATTTCTTAGTAACCTGTCATGACTATATGAATCATGTTCTGCGCAGTAATGATATGAGATAACGAGGAGGAGGGTATGATCATCAAGCCGACTAATCACACAGCTATAAGCGTTGCGAAGAGGAATAGCCATATGATGACCCAACATCGAATCGCATCGGCATGGAAAAAGTCTCTTTTTATATTCATAGCGATAGCGATCATTGGTGGTATACTGCCGCAAGCTGTTATGGCGCAAGACTTTTTATCTAAGAAAGAGAAAACGAAAAAAATAGAGCATTTTGTGCAAAATCAAATGCAAGAAAGCCAGATTCCAGGGGTTTCATTGGTGATTGTAGAGAAGGGGAATATCGCTTATCAAAATGGATTCGGCTATGCGGATGTTGCTTCGAAGAAGCCAGTGACAGGAGATACGTTGTTCGAGCTCGCTTCTACAAGTAAAGCCTTTACGGGCTTAGCCATTTTACAGCTAGAGAAGGAAGGGAAGTTGAAGAGGACGGATCTTATTACAACGTTCGTCCCGTGGTTACAATTGTCCTACAACGGCAAGTCAGCGTCGATTACAGTTCAAGATTTGCTCTATCATACTAGCGGAATCCCATCAACATCGATTCAGTATTATCCAGAGAGCGATGCTGATGATGCACTTGAACAAACGGCAAGAACGTTACTTAACCAGCCTTTGAACCGTGAGCCAGGAAGTTCCTATGAATATGCGACTATTAATTATGATTTATTGGGTCTTATTATAGAGAAAGTGACGGGACAGCCCTATAAAGCGTATATGCAAGAGCATATTTTGCAGCCGCTTGGCATGAACGATTCCAAAGTTGGTGTAGAGCAAATTCCGCCAGCTAATATGGCAATGGGTTATCGACTACAATTTACGGTACCTACTGCACATACGCCAGCCATTTATCGAGGAAATACACCAGCTGGATACATCATTAGCAGCGCGAACGATGTAGCGAAGTGGATGAATGTGCAGCTTGGAAATGTGCAGCTGCAAGGCATTGATCCGCAGCTTGTAGGTGATTCTCATGTGCCTGATCAGTCCGTTGAGCCCTTAGAAGAACATACGTACTATGGAGCGGGTTGGCTTGTACAGCAAGGTGACAACAAAGTCGTCCATCATGCAGGTTCTAATCCAACTTTCTCTTCTTACATCACATTGCTGCCGGAAGAACAGATGGGAGTAGCAGTGTTATCGAATATGAGGAGCAGTACGACCACTACGATTGCCCAGGGCGTCATGGATATATGGAATGGCAAGGAGCTAGAAGGGAATAGTCAACCAGATGGTATGTTAAAGGTAGAGCGAATCTCCACCTATGTAACTGTTCTTCTAGGAGGATTAGGACTTATTGGTCTTATGTTAATAGCTCTTTGTATGAAGAAAGTATTCAATCAACAGAGATATCGTCCTGCATTAAAGGGGAAGAGATCATTAATGCTCATCATTCACATCGTGCTCTTTGCAGCAGCTATATTCCTTATTTTAAATCTCCCCAAAATACTGCTTGACGGTATGTCATGGACCTTTGTAGATAGATGGGCACCGGCAACCATTATGTTAACGATGTACAGTCTGCTTGCGACAGGCAGTGTGTATTTTGTATATGGGCTGATGCTACTATCGACGAAGAAACGATCAGAGACATCGAGAGAGTTGAAGTAGTAATAGATATATGAGTGTAATAGGAGAAAGCAACTGGGTTATTTAAGACGCAGTTGCTTTTTTTATGAAATGGGATAAAGATCTTATATAGACAAGCACGATTAAATTTTATACTGCGAGGTGTAGTCATTATGGAAAACAAAATGTCTATTCGTACGATTGCGCTAGAAGAACACTTTGTGACTCCAGCTTTTATGGAGGGGCCGGGACGAATGATCAAGGCACAAGCACAAGCGGCACATGCTCATCCCCAAGTAGCCGCAGGTATTACAAAGCTTATTGAGATGCTGTCTGATCTAGGTGAAGGCAGGATAGCAGAGATGGATGCAGCGGGTATCGATATGCAGGTATTGTCGCTAACCTCTCCAGGTGTGGAGCAACTTGACAATTCAGAAGCCGTTGCACTTGCCCGTGAAGTCAACGATACACTTGCCGATGTAGTTCAGCGATTTCCTAGTCGCTTCGCTGGCTTTGCTGCGCTCCCAACTTCTTCTCCAGATAAAGCTGCGGATGAACTGGAACGTATGGTTCGAACTCAGGGATTCAAAGGAGCATTAATCAATGGACATACCCAAGGCCGATACTTAGACGATGAATATTTCTGGCCTATTCTCGAACGTGCCGAAGCGCTGCAAGTCCCGTTGTATCTTCATCCAACACCACCTTCACAATCTGTCATAAAGGAAGTCTACACCGGAAACTATAGTTCGGATATAGCAGGCGTATTGGCAACGGCCGCTTGGGGGTGGCATATTGACACCGCCAATCATGTTCTTCGTTTGATCCTTAGCGGAGCATTCGATCGTTATCCGCAATTACAAGTTATCGTTGGTCACTTAGGAGAGACCCTTCCATTTATGCTGCCCAGACTAGAGCGAAGCCTACCTCCGCAGATGACGAAGCTTAAAAACAACGTAGGTGCGTATTTGCGTGAAAATGTTTATTATACCGTGTCAGGATTCAATTGGACGCCCGCATTTCTTGATCTCTTCCTCCAAGTTGGTGTCGAACGAATTATGTTCTCTACGGATTATCCATACTCATCTATGCATGAAGCTCGTGCATTTCTCGAACAGCTCCCAGTAAGCCCCGCAGATAAAGCGCGGATTGCCCATCATAATGCAGAACGACTACTAAAGATTGAATGGATTTAATTAGATTGACTTACATGGGGAGCAGGTGCATTCGAAGAAGTCGGATGTCTTAACATATATAAATAGGTGCTTATGCTGTGATAATCTTTCAAAGAATGACCAATGGTAGGATAATCAAGCGAATTTAATGGAGTCCCAGGTCCAACTTGTACGAAGCCGAACCATTCTCCAGGCAGCTTTGGCACAATATCAGGTTCATTATATACCCGATAATTGGCTGGAACGCTCTAAAGTCTCCGTCCAATTGATGTCTGTCGCTGTTCTAGCAGAAGAAGAACTCATCATTATACCTCCTTATAATTAGCATTAGCAGATCTATTTTCACTCTATTTTCTGCACAATGGTTTATGTCAGGTTTCAAGAAAAGCCGAATGAAAAAATATCGTTAAGGAAAACGTAACAGATAGGTAAATGGTTATTCGGAGGGTTCAAGATGAAGCAAATCGATGAGAAGCGGCTGCTGATTGCGGCATTAGGCGGAGTGAATGAGATAGGAAAAAATATGTACCTTGTACAGTATGGAGATGACATTGTCGTGATCGACTGTGGCTCCAAATTCCCAGATGAAAGTCTGTTGGGAATCGATCTGATTATTCCTGATATTAGCTACTTGCTATCGAATAAAGATAAGGTTCGTGCACTAGTGATCACACACGGACATGAGGACCATATAGGGGGGATTCCTTACTTTTTGAAACAGATGCAGGTGCCTATTTATGGCTCAAGGTTAACGCTTGGACTGATTGAAATCAAGCTGCGAGAGCATGGGATTCTACATGAAACGAGTATGACATGTATTAACGCAGACTCACAAATTGAACTTGGCACGATATCGTGTTCATTTTTCCCTACGAATCATAGTATTCCAGATTGTCTTGGTGTCGTATTTGATACGCCTGAAGGAACGATTGTACATACAGGTGATTTTAAATTTGATATGACACCCGTTAATAAACAATTTCCTGATCTTCATCGTATGGCTGAAATCGGCAAGAAGGGTGTACGTGTACTTTTATCCGAGAGCACCAATGCGGAGCGGCCAGGGTTTACCGCATCGGAAAGCATCGTTGGAGCACATTTGAAAGAAGCGTTCAATAAAGCAGATGGTCGTGTATTTGTTTCAACCTTTGCTTCGAATGTGTATCGACTTCAGCAGGTGATTGACGCTGCGCTTCAAACAAACCGTAAACTAAGCTTGTTAGGACGTACGATGGTCAATGTTGTGTCGGTTGCACAAGAGCTTGGATATTTGTCAGTTCCGTCAGGAATGATTGTCGATGTACAAGAGGCAGCCAAACTTCCGCCTGAGCAATGCACGGTTCTTTGTACAGGCAGTCAAGGCGAGCCCATGGCAGCACTTGCTCGGTTAGCCGGTTCTTCTCATCGCCAAATGAAAGTGGAAGCGGGGGACACGGTCATTATTGCAGCCAACCCTATTCCTGGGAATGAACGCCATGTCGCTCGTATCGTAGATAATTTGTACGCATTAGGGGCAAAGATCATCTACGGTTCTCGCAGTGAATTGCATGTTTCTGGGCACGGTAATCAAGAGGAATTGAAGCTTATGCTTACGTTAATGAAGCCTGAGTATTTTATTCCGATTCATGGTGAATACCGCATGTTGTATTTGCATCGTGAGCTTGCTGAATCTGTTGGAGTGAATCGAGATAACGTATTTATATTAAAAAATGGTGACGTTGTGGAGTCTTCGAAAGGTGTTGTTCGTCAATCCGGCCATATTCCAGCAGGTCAAACGTTGGTGGATGGCTTTGGCATTGGCGATATCGGCAATATTGTGCTGCGGGATCGCCGCCAGCTGTCGGATGACGGTATCTTAATCGTCGTTATTACATTAAGTAAAACAGAAGGTAAGCTGTTAACGGAACCAGATACGATTTCGAGAGGCTTTGTGTATGTTCGTAACTCGGAGGAGCTTATTGAAGATATTAACCAGCTTGTCATTGGAACCGTTGAAAAAATGCAACATGAAAAAATGAACCAATGGAGTGTAATGAAGAAGACATTAAAAGATACACTTGGGCAGTTTCTGTACACTCGTACGCAAAGACGTCCAATCATTTTGCCTATTATTATTGAGGTGTAGGCTTAACGTGTTTGATATATGATTTAACATGTTAACAATTATATAAATAGGCATGCATTGCATTTGCAAGCTGGTCAGCTGTAGGCTGGCCAGCTTATTTAGGTTAGATAAAAATAAACAACTTACATCTTAATTCCATTCTGAAAGGAGAAATGATAAACTAATATTTTGCATTTTTATTTTCATAAAATATGGGGTGGAGAAGTTGTTAGAGAGAATACAGAAAGAATGGTTCTCTAATATAAGAGCAGATATTTTGGCAGGTATCGTTGTTGCATTAGCTCTTATACCCGAGTCTATAGCTTTCTCAATTATTGCAGGAGTCGACCCGATGGTTGGGTTGTATGCATCATTTTGTATGGCTGTCATTATTTCTTTTGTAGGTGGTCGCCCAGGCATGATTTCAGCTGCAACAGGGGCAATGGCACTATTAATGGTGCCACTGGTGAAAGAGCATGGTCTCAATTATTTATTGGCGGCAACCATATTAACCGGTATTATTCAAATTATTTTTGGCGTGTGTAAAGTGGCTCATGTAATGAAGTTTATTCCGCGAGCAGTTATGATTGGGTTTGTAAATGCGTTAGCAATTTTAGTATTTATGGCACAGTTGCAGCATATTGTGGGGATTTCGACTTTAACCTATGCATTTGTAGGAATCACCTTGCTTATTGTGTATATGACTCCGAAATATTTCAAGTCGATACCAGCACCGATTATTGCGATTGTTATTTTAACAGCAGCAGCGGTGATTTGGAAATTGGACCTTAGAACAGTAGGGGATCTGGGCAGTATTCAGCAGACGTTACCGTCATTCTTTGTCCCGAATATTCCGTTTACTTTTGAAACGCTTGCTATTATTTTCCCATACTCTCTTGCTTTGGCTATTGTAGGATTATTGGAATCTTTACTTACTTCCTCCATTGTGGATGATATGACGGACACAAGCAGCAACAAAAATAAGGAAGCACGTGGTCAAGGGATTGCGAACGTCGTAAATGGCTTTTTTGGCGGAATGGCAGGTTGTGCAATGATTGGTCAAACTGTAATAAACGTAAAATCAGGCGGGCGAGGTAGACTTTCTACCTTTGTATCAGGCATGTTTTTGATGTTCCTTATTATTGTACTTGGTGATTTGGTTGTTCAAATTCCAATGCCAGTGCTGGCCGGTATTATGGTTGTAGTATGTATTGGGACGTTTGATTGGACTTCGTTTGCCTACTTGAGAAAAGCACCGAAGTCAGATGCATTTGTCATGCTAGCAACGGTTATTATTGTTGTGGCGACTCATGATTTGTCCAAAGGTGTTATTGCTGGAGTACTGTTAAGCGCGATTTTCTTTGTTGCAAAAATATCGAAAATTAAAGTTGTCAAAAAAGTAGATGGAGTAAAGCAGGTATTCCAAGTGGAAGGCCAGCTATTCTTTGCTTCAACTAATAGCTTCGTTGATGCCTTTGATTGGAATAGCAGCGGACAGGAAATCGTTATTGACTTCTCAAGAGCTCATCTATGGGATGACTCAGGTGTTGGTGCTGTTGATAAAGTGATTTTCAAATACCGAGAGAATGGTAATCAGGTTAGCATTGTAGGTCTTAACTCATCGAGCCAAAAATTAATGAATCATCTTGCCGTTCATGATTCATGAGGGGCACAGATAGCCCATAGATAGTGTTACAAGAAAGGGCTGCATTTATACAAAATGCAGTTCTTTTTGTCTATCTCAGATTGACTTCATAAAAGGAAGTCCATATAATTGTCATAACAACTATATTCAATGTTAAAAAATGGAGGACATTCTTTGGAGTTAGAAAAGTATATCGGTGTCATCGTTCACCGGGCAGACTTAAAGCTTAATCAGTATTATCAGAAAGTATGCGACCCATTTGACATCACTGTGGATCAGTGGGAAATTCTCGTTAGTTTGTGGGAAAAGGAGGGCATTACACAAAAGGAATTGGCGGAAAGATTGTACAAAGATCAAGCCAACATCGCCCGTATGCTTTTCAAGCTTGAGAAAAAGGGGTTTATCCACCGCGTTACTCATGAGACGGACAGGCGCTCATTACGCGTGTTCTTAACGGAAAAGGGGCGTAATATAGAAGCGGACATTATGAAACCGTCGACTGAAGCTTTTAACAAAACCATCGCTGGTTTGACGGAAGAAGAAGTCGAAAATTTCAGAAGAACGTTGGCGATTATGTACAACAATGTAAAGGATCTATAACTACGTGACGTGTTATCGGTCCTCCATTTTTTTGGACATATAGTTGTTATGACAATTACCGTTACGACAAGTATAAGGGGAGCGATCGGTTATGACATCGGCATCTGCATCGGAAGCGATACAACCAAGTATATTTGGTGCTCCATATCGTGCCTTAACGATTGGCATTATATTAGCTATTTCCACCGTGGCTTTTGAAGGATTAGCGATTACAACAGTTGCACCGACGATAGCACAAGAGCTAAACGGTCTCCATTTATATGGATGGATTTTTAGTGCATTTTTGTTGAATCAGATTATCGGGACCATTGTTATGGGTAAACGGATCGATAAGCACGGAGTCTTTAAGAGTATGATCTTGTCATTTGTTATTTTTGTGGTAGGCATCGTAGTAGCGGCGGTATCGTCGCATATGCTCATTCTTATTATCGGAAGGGCGTTTCAAGGTTTTGGAGCGGGCGCTCTTATTACGTGCGTGTATTATAGTGCTGCCGTTCATTATCCAGATTCACTTCGAACGAAAATTTTAGCCTCTTTTTCTATGGCATTTGTGCTACCCGCGTTAATCGGACCTTATATCGCAGGGTATGCAGCTGCTCATGTATCATGGAGGTTTGTATTTTTAATGGTACTCCCCATCATTGTAATCGCTTTAGTATTAACACTTCCTACTTTTCGTACGTTACCCGCACCTAGAGCTTCATCATCCCGTAAACAAAACTATAAGGAATTGCATTCGATCCTACTTGCTGCAGGAACAGGCATCTTATTAACCGGATTGGGCTGGTTACCCAATTGGAAAGGTATATTGCTTGCTATCATTGGATTGCTTATAATGTTAAAGCCTTTGAGCAAGCTACTTCCAGAAGGTACATTTGCAATAGCATCAGGATTGCCAGCAACGATTGCTACACGAGGCATGTATGTGGCATGTTATTTTGCTACCGAAAGCTTTGTTGTGTTGGCACTTGTCGAGGTGAAAGGGTTATCGGAAGAGTTGGCAGGCTTAATAGTAGCTGCAGGTGCATTAAGTTGGTCAGGGGCGGCATGGCTGCTGTCTGTGCTTGATGCAAGGGATCAGGGCAAGGGTAGAAAAATAAGAATTCACATTGGTGTCAGTTTTATTATAGTTGGTGTAGCGCTCGTAATTGCAGCCATCGCTTCTACGGGTGGTGGTATCATAATCGCAGCCATTTCACAAATTATTATCGGCTTCGGCGCAGGCTTGGCGAATCCGACAACGGCAGCAATCGCTTTACAGCACGCAAAAGCAGGGGAAGAAGGGGAGGTTTCCGCAATTCTACAATTCATTGATTCCTTTAGTATAGGATTAAGTATAGGAATTAGCGGGGCTTTAGTAGCGATAAGCAATACATTCGACTGGGGCATAACGACAGGAATTGTCATGGTGTTATCGCTTCAATTGTTGTTTGCGATCATTAGCTTCATCACTTCCTTCCGTGTTACGAAGAAGAAATCAGCTGTTCAAGCCGGAACAACCAACATCATGTCTTAACATCCTACGCTGTGCAAATCGTCTAGCTTGGCATAATGTCTTACACTATCATTCCACGCAGTTCAATCATTTAAACTTAATCCTACTATTGGGGGCGATGTTTACATGGCACGTGTATTAATCGTTAATATTCCTGCCGAAGGGCATGTTAATCCTACACTTGGTCTAGTGAAGCAGCTGATAGATCGTGGTGAAGAGGTTGTATATGTATGTACAGAAGAGTATCGAAATAAAGTGTTACAAACCGGAGCAGAATTTCGAACTTATCCATTTCAAGTAGACCCATTTTCGTATGATCCTGACTTGAAGCCTGCACCATACAAACATCCATCCCAGTTTGCGAACATGGTCGTTCGTGGCATTATTAAGAAGATTGTTCCTGAAATACTAAAAGTTATCGAAGGTGAAACGTATGATTACTTTATCTTTGACTCGTTGATGGGGTGGGGAGGTACGATAATTGCTCAGAGACTGGGTATTCCCGCAGTATGCTCCATTGCATCCTTTGCATTCGTAGATCCACTTGGTTCGGAGCAAGGATTGATTGATGATGATGTTGAAAATGTTTATGAATCAACGTTGGAGTTGGCGCATCAGCTAGCCGAACAGTTTAACGTTCCAACTCCAACGATACAGGAACTTACGAAACATGCCGGTCAGTTTAAGCTTGTATACACAAGTCGCTACTTGCAGCCCAAAGCGGACCAGCTAGATGACAGCTTCTATTTTGCTGGAACTTCTGTTGTACCACGTAAAGATGCACCCATTCTTCCCTATGATCAGCTCCTAGACCCAAACAAACAGACTGTTTACATAGCGATGGGAACCATTTTGAATAGAGATCTGGCGTTTTACAAGCTGTGTTTTGAGGCTTTCCAACACTTGCCAATCCAATTTGTACTAGCCTCAGGCAAAGATACGGATATGGGGCCATTGGCTGATTACATTCCTGCTAACTTTATTGTTCGCCCGTACATTCCACAGCTGGAGGTACTCGAACGTTCCGCCGCATTTGTCACACATGCTGGGATGAACAGTGTGAGTGAGGCGTTATATTATAATGTTCCAATGGTTATGATTCCGTTAACGTCAGACCAACCGCTCGTATCCAATCGAGTACAAGAGCTTGGAGCAGGGATTACGCTTGATCATCATACACTGACACCTGAGGTTCTGAAGGACGCATTGATGAAGGTGCTAACAGACTCAAGCTATAGACAGCAAGCTTATTACGTTGGTGAATCATTACGTCAAGCAGGGGGATACATTCAAGCTGCAGATGTGATCATTTCACATTTTTCCAAAGTAAAGCAATAAATGCTCGTCATTGAATAAAATAGGCTTGGATATATAAGTTCGACGTCAGAAAATATTTCTGGCGTCTTTCTTTGTTTTATAGTTGGTATTTTGGTTGCATACTAACTAAGACAAAGGTGTTTAACTCTTGTAAGAATTAAACTATATAAAATCCGTGAGAAAAATGGTACAATGAAAGTAGCCTTTTCTTAATAACCAGTCCAGCGAGAGAAGCTGCGGGTTTTAAAAATATGGTTGAACAGAAAGGGAGAGTGAATGATGCGAGTTGAATTGACCTTTACGAACAAAGGAAAATTAGCGATTGCTAATTTCAGCAATGAGGAACTGCTCGAAATCTTTTCAAGATATATGAATACGTTAAAGAAAAAGTATGATATTGAGGTGGCGGTTAATCACGAATCTAACCCAAATATCATTAATGACAATGTTCTACTCGTTCATGCGGACAATGTGAATTGTGACGCAGAGACCTTCTTCAAAGAACTAAGCAGAGATGTAAAGGTCCCGTTGAAGAAAAGACTCGAGGGAAACTTGGATAATGTATTTAAAATAAAAATCAGTGAATAAAAAACGATAGAGCATCTTCAATAAGCCTTGTGCTTGTGAAGATGCTCTTTAACTTTATAGTAGGAAGGGGGCGAAACGGGGACAGCTTTCTGTTCTACTGAAACCATCCATTTCCCGCATAAAAACCTATGTTGACTTAACCACAGTCCTCTTCACTACGAAGGTTAAACTGCCACTCAATGCCAAACTTATCCGTTAAGCTGCCATAACATTTACTCCAAAATGTTTCTTGAAGTTCCATGGCTACTTTGCCGCCTTCTTTAAGCTTAAGGAACGCAGATTGAATTTCTTCGATATCGTCCCCAACGAAAGTGAGGCTGACGTTGTTACCAACTACGAACGGCATGCCAGGGAACACATCGGAGAACATCACCGTACTGCCACTGATGTTAATGCGAGTGTGCATAACTAGATCTTTTGCTTCCTCTGGAAGCGTAAAGTCTGGGGATGGCGGAGCGTCACCAAAAGCCATGATTTCAGGTTGCTCTGTTCCAAACACCTCTGCATAAAACGTCACTGCTTCACGACAATTACCATTAAAATTAAGATATACTTCGATTGACATTACATTCACTCCTCAACATTGATATGTAGTGCTTCATTTCGAATTTCGATCATATTGTATCACGTAAAATGAAAAATGCAAATATATGTTCGCATTTTAATAAAATCGAACTCTCTTCTCTATGTCAGCCATAGTTTTAGTTTTATCTGAATGAATCGTAAACATACTGCTCTTTCTACTCATGTGGAATATTTGACCAAATAAGTTGAGCGTGCTAAGATGAATTTCGAACAACAGTAAAATATAATTTACCGGTAAAATATACGGAGGTGTAATTCGTTTGAGTATCACTGGTGTGTACAAAATTAAAACCCACGAGCAGCTTAAAGCTATTGCAGACCCACTTCGTACTAAGATACTAATGAATCTCGTCAAAAACGCTTATACAGGCCAGCAGTTAGCAGAAATACTGAGCATTACAAGAAATAATATTTACTTTCATCTCAAGGAGCTAGAGAAGCACGGCATTATCCATGTCGTTCGCAAAGAAGAGAAAAATGGGATCATTCAAAAATATTATCGTGCGGTCGCAGGACGATTTATCCCAGAGGATCATTTGCTTCCAAGTTTAGATTTGATTGAAACTTCAAGACAGGTGTTTATGGAGACTTTGGAAGTTACACGATCGAAGATTGAACATGCTCCTGCTGCTTCATTTGCACTAGACAGCACCAATGTCAATCGGAGAAAAAATATCGCTTCCACGTATCAATTTCATGCGAGCGAAGAGAACTTCCATGCTTTTCTGGAGGAGTTCAAGCAGTTGATGGATAAGCACTTTACTATGCATCCAGCTGAATCCAATAGCGATATACAGTCAGAGGAAGAGAAGAGCTACTACATGTCTTTAGTCTCATTTCAGGATGACAATGGAAACATCAACATTCAATAATTACATAGCCATGGAGGGAATATATATGCAGAGTGCTCAATACCCTATCGTGATTGATGATGCGTGGTTTACCGTTTCAAAGCTGGATGAGAAGACATTCGCAATTAGTGAATACGGACATTGGGAAAAAGTCCATTCGTTTTTGCTTATTGGCACGAATCGTGCAGCTCTTATTGATACTGGGCTTGGGATCGATAACATCAAGCGGATGACTGATCAGTTAACGGATCTGCCTATAATCGTACTGACGACACATGTTCACGCCGATCATATCGGTAGTCATGCGCAATATGAAGAGATTTATGTGCATGAGGCAGAAGAAGATTGGTTAGTTAGTGGCATTAAAAAATTGTCGATTGAGCAAATCCGCAAAGATATATCACGTGATATTACAAGACCAGTGCCAACTTCGTTTGATCCAGAGACGTACACACCCTTTCAAGGAAAGCCAACAGGGCTGCTGCGTGACGGGGATGTTATCGAACTAGGGGAGCGATCGTTGGTGATATATCATACACCTGGCCATTCTCCAGGTCATATTTCTATTTTCGATACGAGCAGAGGATATTTATTTACTGGAGATTTACTGTACGATGAGACACCTGTCTATGCCTTTTTTCCAACAACAAGCCCACAAGATTTAGTGAACTCACTAGAGAAAATTGCAACGAAGATTAATGGCATTAATAAAATATTTGGTGCGCACAACCGGATTGGTTTGGAACCTGAATTGCTCGAATCGGTGCAAGCAGCGGTGGGCGAGTTGCGAGAAAAAGATCTGGTTCGCTTCGGTACCGGCGTTCAACAGTTCGATGGATTCTCGGTGAGGTTTTAAGTTGCAAGTTTAAATGAAACCCAAATATACTTGTTGTAATCCCTGTGCACTCGTGCATGGGGATTTTCTATTTTCATCTCTTTAATATCTTTACACTTCGCTCCTCCTCATGTCATATGACGTTTCGTCATAATGACACCTGACAGCTTGTGTCCCTAGACATTTGGGTAGTCACTTTAACAAATGACATCTCCTCACTATGAACAATGACACGACTCCATTTACGCTTACTCATGTTCCCGTACAGAGGAACACGACTTCAGCAGAAGCATAACCCAAACTTATAATGAGGAGAGATTCGAAATGAACGTAAAAGGAAAAGTGATGTTGAGCTTGGCTATAATGATGGCAGGGACAATGGGATTGGATGCATACGGTGGATCTATGATAGCGAGTGCTCAGGCAGGAAGCAGCATCAAACAAGATGTTGTAAATACTGCACATCCTGAAGCACAGAAACAGGAAGTAAAGAAGCTTCTCAATGAAATGATTACTGCAGGTGTGCCAGGTGTGATGATGCAATCGCTAAAAGATGGCGTCAAATGGGATTACGCAGCAGGGAAGGCGAGTATTCATTCTGGCCGCCCGATGAAATCCAACTTCCACTTTAGAATTGCCAGCACGACGAAGACCTTTACAGCAACCGTTGTACTGCAGTTAGTGGGAGAAGGAAAGCTGAGCTTAGATGATACTGTAGAAAAATGGCTGCCTGGTCTTGTAAAAGACAATGGATATGATGGCAGTAAAATAACAATTAAACAGCTACTTAATATGACAAGTGGCATCGCGAACTATACGGTTAACGAAAAAGTTAGAACGGATATTTACGAAAACCCCTTCAAGCGATATACGTCCGAGGAGCTAGTCAGCATTGCCTTGAAAGAAAAGCCGTTATTTGAACCAGGAACGAAGTGGTCCTATTCCAATACCAACACAGTACTAGCAGGATTAATTATCGAAAAAGCTACTGGACTTTCCTACGGGGAACAAATAAAGCGCCGCATAATTGAGCCATTGAAATTGACAAACACGTATGTTCCTGGGACATCTACAACTCTGCCTGAACCACATGCGAGAGGCTATTATCAACATAAAGCAGATGGAGTTTTACAAGATTTCACGGAGATGAGTGTTACGATGGGGAATGCAGCAGGTGAAATGATTTCAACATCTACTGACTTGAATCATTTCTTTAGTGAACTGTTGGCTGGGAAATTACTTAAGCCAGAACAAATGGAGCAGATGTTTGGCTCTCCAGTAGATAGTGAGATAGGCCGTTACGGTCTTGGCATTTTTGAAACAAAGCTACCTGACGGGAGCAAGATTTGGGGGCATGGTGGAACGATACACGGATATCTTACTTTTGTAGGAGGGACAATGGGCGGCAAGCATGTAATCAATTTCAGCCTAAATTTACTTTCTAATGATATGAAAAAAATGAATACTGTCTATGAGTTGAGCGATAAAATTTTTGCTTCGGAGTTCACAAAATCATCCAAAGCCAAATCACCCAAAGAAAAATCATCTAAATAGATGAAGGTCTGTTCCTATGCGCCTGCGTCCTATTATCGATCTTACATTTCCAACCATTTAACATCAGGAGGTAAGCAAGATATGCCTAATCGGACAAGTATGATGCTGACTGTGACAGTCTTAGTGACGAGCGCATTGTTGATTTCAACAACGGATGGAATCGTACAGGCGACAGCAGGAACAGGTGAAAGTTTACTTAAACATTCCAGTGAAATAACTACGAGTAACACAGCAAGTAAGAAGGTGGGTCAGAGCAGTCATCAAGCTAGTATCGGGAATCACGTCATTGTTAAAGCAATGGAAGAGGGTGTTGATAAAGGGATCCCCGGAATTCTGTTACAGACTCGGAAAGATGGGGTCGTGCAGCACTATACAGCTGGAAAAGCGAGCATCTATGCAGATCGGAGTATGCAATCAAATTTTCATTTCCGAATTGGAAGTGTAACGAAAACGTTTGTCTCTGTCACGATGCTGCAGCTCGTAGGTGAAGGCAAGGTGAGCCTGAATGATACTGTTGATAAATGGTTGCCTGGACTTGTCCAAGGAAACGGATATGATGGGAAGCAAATTACGATAAGACAATTGCTCAATCATACGAGCGGAATTGCTAGTTATACGGACGAAACCTTCATGAAAAAAGTGTACGAAAACCGCTTTAAAAGCTACACGTCCGAGGAACTTGTACAAGAAGGATTACGGCAAAAGCCCTTATTTACACCAGGCAATCAAGCTTCTTATTCCAACACGAATTATATACTTGCTGCCATGATTATCGAGAAAGTAACGGGGGATACTTACGGGAAGCAGATCGAGGAACGTATTATCAAGCCGTTGAAGTTGAACAACACAATTATACCAGGGAATACTATGAATTTGCCTGAGCCACATGCAAGAGGCTACTATCAGTTTAAGTCAGGTGGATCGCTCCAAGACTTCACAGAGCTAAATGCTACTTCGGCTCATGCATCAGGTGGAATGATTTCCACTGCAGATGACTTGAACCGATTTATTTCGGCACTACTCTCCGGCAAGTTGTTGAAGCCTGAACAAATGAAGCAGCTGATAGATACGGTAGAATTTCAAGATCAGTCAAAATACGGTTTGGGTCTATTGCAAGTAACTTTGCCAAATGGCGTTCAACTGTGGGGACATACGGGCGGTGTTCATGGTTTCAAAACATTTACTTTTGCAACAAGCGACGGGAAGCACGCAGCAACAATGAGCATGAACTATCACGGAAAAGATCTGGAGAATGTCATTACAGAGCTGATTGTGAACGTGTATGCTGCCGAGTTTCAACCAAGTGTTTAAATCCGTCAACGTCTAACCATTGCATTTTCCTATGATTACGATAGGGAACTTGTAATTGATGTGATGGCGGTGTGTATCACATTAACTTCGGTGCAAGTATGGAAGATGTAAAACAAGGATAAGTTCTACTAGGAGGGGGCGCCTACTATTGGCTCCTCCTTTTCCCTTTAAGTGTTATTGGAAAGTATCCGGAAAAGTAATAAAGGGCACACCTAATACGTATAACAACGTATAGGCATGCCTAAATAACGTTTATGTATGGATTGACCGCGATTATCGCGGTTTTTTTATTAGGAAAGAAGTAGTACTTATTTTAATAAAACGCGCATAAGAAATGTAGCATCAGGGAGACCGTGGCCATCTCGTTCCTGAATTTGCAGCATTAGACCACTAATGATGGCGAAGTACCAGAACAATAGCTGCTGCGGATCTCCAGCGATAAATTCTCCTTTTTCTTGACCTTTAATAAAAATAGGAAGTAATTGATCGATAATGGCTTGATTCGAATACTGTTCAAAAACCTGTTTTACACTTTCAGGCATGTATTCGGACGTACGTGCTTGCTGCACCAGCATAAAATAATATTTATTATTTTCTTCGAGCATTCCCTCTGTAATCATAGCAAGTAACTCTGCAGGTGTTCCTGGTTGCTCGCTAACATATTTGACTGCATCCATCGCTTCTCTCATAGCTTCTTCAATCAATTCTGCGAATAACTCATCCTTTGACTTGAAATAGCGGTAGGATAGCCCTTGGCTGACGCCAGCTTCACAAGCAATCATGCTCATTTTTGTACCACAAAGGCCATAGCAGGCAAACACCTTAAGTGCTGCATATTTAATTTGGTCTCTACGTTCATCGCGGAGCTGGTCTAGTTGTTCTTCATTTAACGGTGGCATTCATCTTCACACTCCGGTTCACAGGTCATGTTGAGGTAATTTAAACATATTTGGATCATCAAATCAATCTGTGCTTAAGGTTAAAAAAGGATTGACGAATAGAAAATAATGCCTATACTTAAAAATGAATGAACTATTCATTCATAAATTATAAAGGTCTGAGCATTAGTCAGTCATGCTTGCAATAACTTCAATTTACATGTTCAGCTTGTCGAAATGGAGTGGACCTACTATGAGTCAAGAAGCGTTAAAGAAAGCTGCACGAGGGGCGGTCGCACAGCATGAACGTTCGGTCGCGCCTGATTTAGCGAGAGGGTTGATGCTGTTACTTATTTGCATTGCCCATGTACCGTTGTACATTTCAAACAGTGCGCAATTCCGAACCTTGAATCATCCATCAGGAGGAGACCTGTTGGATAATATCATCCAATTTGCAACGATTATGATTGTCGATCTTCGATCGTATCCGATGTTTGCTGTGCTATTCGGATATGGCCTCGCCATGATTGTGACTCGTCAGCTAGCTGCTGGTACTTCGCAGCAAACAACTCGCAAACTTATACGCCGTCGATGCTTATACTTGATCCTATTTGGCGCCGTACATGCTTTAATCGTATTTTCTTTTGATATTCTTACCGTATATGGGCTAGTTGGATTATTATTCGGATCATTACTTTTTTCCCCGAGAAGAAAGCTGCTTCGTGTTATTGGGTGGTTAAGCCTCATTATGGTCAGTCTTTTACTTACACAAGCTTGGTTGTTATCAGGAGGAGCTGGAGTTCCGATGCTGGATTACTCTACAATAGCAACTTCGTACGGTGGAGCAATCGAGAAGCGCTTATTTGAATATCCGTTCTGGGTAGTGTATTCGCTGATTGCTATGCCGCTTATTATTCCCGTTTTGCTAGGATTCTGGGCAGGTAGTCAACGATTGCTGGAAGATCCTCATCAGCACCGCAATCTGCTAAAGAAAATAAGCACTATAGGCATAACCGTTTCCTTGTTAGGCGCACTTCCGTTAGCACTTACTCTGTTTGGCTTTTGGCCAAAATCTTCGTATCTCATAACATTACACGCCATTAGTGGCCTATTCGGCGGAATCGGATATATCGCATTATTCGGCTTGATCAGCGCCAAAATTAGTGCTGCTGGCAATCGTGGAAAGATCGTTCAAGCATTAGTCGCAACGGGTAAACGATCACTTACGAGTTATTTGCTCCACTCGCTCATCCTTGCTCTGCTATTGTCCAGTTGGGGACTTGGGCTGGGTAAACAGCTACACAGCTTCGAAATCTTTTTCATGGCTATTCTAACTTGGCTAATACTCGTGTTTATTTCTGTCTTCCTAGAAAGAAAAGGACAACAAGGACCTGCTGAGGTACTTCTTCGCAAACTTATATATCGCAAATCGTATTAAAGGTAGTATGACTAGCGTATTTGATACATTATGATGAATCCATTGAGGCCGGAGCGGGCAACCTATGCAGTGGGAACGCGCTGCCGTAAAATAGCATCGTATTTCTAAAATGATCTCAATGGAGGACGAATGGAATGTCTAAGAAAGACGAGCATAATCACAACCAAAATCACCACAATCATAATCATGTTTCTGAACGTGAATCAGCCGACACAACAGATATGAATGCAGGAGAAGTGGCAGGAACTGTGGGTGGCGGAGCGGTAGGTGCAGCAGTAGGTTCGGTGTTAGGTCCTATAGGTACGGTTGTAGGCGGTATTGCAGGTGCAGCTATTGGTAATATGGCTGGCGAAAGTATGGAAGAAGCAGTAGTAGATGATGAAGGGTAATTACGGCTAGCATTCACATCTAACGAAAGTAAGGCGTATTTGAGAGGTGACGAGAGTCGCTTTCAAATACGTCTTTTTTTAAACGGAATTTAAATTGGTGCCACTCTTTCTTTTAACCTTTGATGATTATGATAAGTGAAGAGGTGAGAGAACATGGAACATATCGTACAAACAACAAAGAAGAAACGTAAAGTCTGGACTATCACAAGAAATACGTTGATCGTAATCGCTGTATTACTGTTAACCTGGGTCGGTTTTCATCATGCAATAACAGCCTATGAGAAGAATAAATATCCAGCCCCTGGGCACCTCGTTGAGGTGGACAGCAAGAACATGCACGTATACACACAAGGGGATGGTGAACATACGATACTATTGCTGCCGGGTCTAGGCACATCAGCACCTGTATTGGACTTCGAGCCTTTAATCAATGAGCTGGCAAAGAGCCAGCGAGTTGTTGTAGTGGAGCCTTTCGGTTATGGTTGGAGTGATCAAACGAATAAGGAACGAAGTGTGGAAAATATCGTTGAGGAAGTAAGAACGGCATTGAAGCAAGCTAATGTCACAGGGCCATTTATATTAATGCCTCATTCCGTATCTGGCATTTACAGCATGTATTATGCGAATCAGTATCCTGATGAAGTGGAAGCTATTATCGGCAATGATATCACTTTACCACAAGCGCTAGCGTATTTTAACGAGCCTGCTCCATCTATACCTACTTTTATGAGCATGCTTGCACCAACTGGGGTAACAAGATTGCTTTCTTATTCTTCGCCTGATCAGTTCCTACCTGAAGCAGATAAAGGAACCTATTCGGATGACAATCTTAAGATGACGGCTCTCTTATCTGCATGGAAAGGCCTTAATAAAAATGTTGTCCATGAAGCAATTGAAATGGACAATAACATTCAAAAGACAAAAAAGATGTCATTTTCTCCTGATCTACCTGTCATGCTCTTCGCGAGAGAGAGAAAAGACAAGGTAAGCGTGGACGGGAAAACAAATCTGACCTTTTTTGAATCACAAATAAGTCATGTAGCTAATAGTAAGCTCATCCCGCTTGAAGGTCATCATTATTTGCACTGGACACAATATAAAGAAATGTCCGAGCATATTAATCGCTTCATAGAATCAATCGAGCGTAATTAAATCATGTAGACCTCCTTTCCGCTGACTGGAATAGGAGGTTTTTTCTCTAGGAGGATAGGAATTTATATTGAAATTATTACATATAGAGGTTACTATTTTTAGGCATGCCTATATAACTAAATAGAGATCATGAGAATTTGGGGGATTTTTGGAGTGGAGCAGCATTTGAAGAAGCATAAGAAGATCTATGCTATGCAGTTGGCTACGATCTTTCTAGGCTTCATTATTTTTGGTATTTCAGAAAATATTAAAGGACCAGCAATACCACGTATTCAATTCGACTTCATGCTTAATGAAGCACAGTTAGGTACGTTATTGTCACTCAATGCGCTAGGTTACTTGCTGGCTTGCTCATTTACAGCATTTTTAACCCGAATATGGGGTATTAAAATCGTAAGCATTGCTGCCTTTGGCGCCATGCTGTTGTCAGGTGTGTTTATTTATTTCTCGCACAGTTATCCGTTGTTTGCGTCATCTTATTTTTTGATGTATATCGGAAATGGGATGCTGGAAATTGCGTTGGCGATTCTCGGCGCACGTATTTTCGTCAAAAATACTGGCATGATGATGAATTTATCACATGGTTTCTATGGACTCAGTTCTACGGTGGCACCGTTGATTGCGACTGGACTTATGTCAGTGACGGTGTTCGGTCATACGCTGGATTGGCGTGGGATGTACTTGGTCATGCTGTCGTTATCTATTCTGCCGATTATACTAGCATGGCGAAGTTCATTTCCGGGAGATGATCTTTCACAGGAGGAGCGCGTACCGTTTAAACAGTTAATGCGAGATCCCGTGCTATGGTTTATGGTACTCATCCTTTCCTTTGGCGTTGTATCCGAGCTTGCGGTAGGAGGTTGGCTGGTTAATTTCCTAGAGAAAGCGTACAAGTGGGATACCGTAACAGCTTCAGGCATGCTCTCTGCTTTCTTCTTATGTTTCGCATTGGCGAGAATTGTGTTGGGCCCCGTGACAGATAAAATAGGGTTCAATTTATCCTTGATTATCTTTTCTGCTTTCTCAGCTATCTGCACGTTTTTGGCAATTTGGGGAGGAGAAGCATTCGCCTTCTTGTTTGCTGTGGCTGGAATAGGGATTGCGATGATTTATCCGACCGTTATGGCATTTATCGCCAAACGATATCCGACTAGCAGTGATACGGCGATTACCTTTACGGTCACGTTAATGGGGATTGGTTGTGTTGTTGGTAACTATATGATCGGCATTATTATTGAACTTGTGAAACAATTATATGAGGCTGATACGCAAATTGGCCTACTTCGTGGTTTGCAAGCTGGTTATGGCTTTATTGGATTGTGTGCTGCGATTTGTGCAGTGTTTAGTTTCATATTGTACATGCGCTTGAAAAAGCGTAAAGAACTTATATAAAATCAGTTGTTTAGAAGGATGCAGTTGGTGAGCCTACTTTATGAAGAAAATTTGGGGCACAGTGAGAAAGTAGATCCACGATACAGCAAAAAGCTGCTGTCATTTCCAGTTTATTCGATTAAGGCTCTGTATTTAAAAATAACACAGAAAGTTTGCTGTACGGCTCGCCAGCAAGAGGACTTGATGTAGAAGGTGTTTCATTCATTGGGAAAATGGACGATTAAGATGGAAAATACGCGGAGCGTTATTTTGCAATTCCGCAAACATTAGGATGTAACTCCAGGCATACCTGATTGCCGGGCAAAAATACTATGTTAAGGTGAAGGGTTATGTTAACGATACAAGCTATAGATTATTAATTGTTAAACGTTCATAGTGACAAAGAAAGAGCCAATCTTTGCGATAATCAAAGATTGGCTCTTTGGCTTTTAAAAGTAACCTTTTTACTGCCCGCAAGAAGATAGTCTCTATGAGTGGACAAAGGAAGGATAACCTATCAAATATGATTGCCGTTTTGATCATCCATGACCTATAATTACCTAATTGAGGGAAAGTAAGGGCGACGAAGGAGGCAGCTTATGCGCTCATATTGGATATGGCTCTTATTTCTAATGGCGACTTGGATGTGTGCTTGGTTAAGTATGCCAATCGAAGAGGCGATGATGCCTTGGAGGCTGGCTGTAATTGCTGCATTTTTTGCTTGCTACTTCTTGGCTGCGCTGCTGCGCAAGCATCCATATGGATTAACTGCAATGTTAATTGCGGCCTCTCTTTTATCTACAGTGGGGTTATGGAAGGAGCAGTCAGGAGAGCAAGCACTCTACTTACTATTAATTTATTCTTTGCTTGCAGGGAAGGCCATCGATCAATTGCCATCTCTCTATGCGAGCATCGTTGGGGCGGTGCTCGCAGGCAATTTACTAGTTCTCGGATGGAAAGGCTATCCTGCTTATCCTACGATGTTTGCTGTACTGTATGTGGGTATGCTTGCAGCTGGACTTGCTGTATATCATATAGTGAAAACCAAAATGAAAGAGCTGGAACAGCGCAATGATGTGCTGCTAAGTGAATATCGTAGAATGAAACGGCGCATAGCTACGGATGAGGAAGTGGCACGGCAAGAAGAACGTACACAGATCGCGCGAGATATCCATGACTCCGTAGGGCATAAGCTAACCGCATTACTGATGCAGCTGGAAGTATTTCGATTGCAGAATACGGATAGTCAACTCACCCCACGCGTTAACGAACTCAAGGAGCTTGCCAAAGAGAGTTTGAAGGAGACGAGAAGCGCGGTCAAATCGTTGAAGCAGCAGGAGACTGGGGGACTCACTGCGATTCTCAATATGATTCGGCGCTTGGAAGCGGAGCAATTTATGCGGGTCAATTTTACTGTAAAGCATGGTGCTTTATCCGCTCCGTTACATGCTGCGCAGTCGTTTGCTGTGTACAGGGCAGTGCAGGAGGCCTTGACGAATTTGATGAAGCACAGCGAGGCAAGAGAGGCAACGATAACTTTCGAAGCTCCTGGCGGTGGCATTTTCCGGTTCGAAGTGACGAATCGCCTAAAAAGTAAAGTGGTCGTTCGTGAAGGTTTTGGCCTAAGGACGATGCGGGAGCGAATGGAAGAAGTGGGTGGTTCATTAGAGGTTATTGCTTATCCAGATTCTTTCATTATACGTGGTGTCATTCCTATCCTAAAAGAGAGAGGTGGAATTGAATGATCCGAATTTTATTGGCAGAAGATCAAGCAATGGTACGGCATGGCTTGAAAATGATGATTGAAACGGATAAGGAGCTGCGTGTTACCGGTGAAGCAGCGAATGGAAGAGAAGCAATTGCATTATGTGAAACGCATTCGTTCGAAGTCATCGTTATGGATATTCGCATGCCGGAAATGAACGGGCTGGAAGCCACACGAATTATTCATTCGCGCTGGCCTAACTGCAAAGTACTCATCCTAACCACATTTAATGATGATGAATATGCGCTCGAAGCGCTCAAAAGCGGTGCGAGCGGTTATATGCTCAAAGACGCGGACCCTTCGGAATTAATACGTTCCATTCGCAGCTGTCTATCAGGAGGAATGGCATTGCAAGATGATGTTGCCGCTAAAGTAATTCCAAGATTACTGCAATCTGAGCTCGAGCAGCGTAAGGTAGATACGTCGATTACACCGCGGGAACTGACAATCCTTCGTCTTATTGGCGAGGGCCGCAGTAACAAAGAGATTGCAGAACAGCTGGCATTATCAATCGGCACGGTGAAAAATCATGTCAGTCAGATTATGGAGAAGCTGGAGCTGCGAGATCGGACGCAGCTAGCGATTTACGCTATTAGGCATAACGTTGTCTAAATGACCATGACTGAGGTCATGGTTCTACATAAATGTAATGACGGGAGACAGTGGGAGCACTGTCTTTTTATTTATAAACTTGATACATAAGCAGCAAATGATCATTTTCAGTTAGAAAAGATAAGGAGGATGTCTTGTGTTAGAAACGGTTGAGCTAAGTAAAAGCTTTAAAGGTAAAACGGTAGTAGACAATGTAAATCTCTATTTGGAACGGGGAGAGTCGATTGGATTATTAGGCCCTAACGGAGCGGGGAAGTCGACGACCATTTCTATGATTTCGTCCCTGCTTGTTCCCACAAATGGGGATGTACGGCTTCATGGCAAGAGCATTGTTAAAAATCCTCAGGAAATTCGAAAAGTGCTTGGTGTAGTTCCGCAAGATATTGCACTCTATGAGGAATTAAGTGCATATGAGAACTTGGTCTTTTTCGGCCGAATATACAGCCTGCCCAAATCCATGCTGGAACACAAAATTCAAGAGGTACTAGAAATTGTAGGGCTTCGGGACCGGCAGAAAGAGCTTATCAAGACGTATTCTGGGGGCATGAAGCGACGGATTAACATCGCTGCGGCGCTGCTGCATGATCCGCAAATTGTCATAATGGATGAGCCAACGGTAGGCATTGATCCTCAATCTCGTAATCATATTTTAGAAACGGTCAAGTTGTTGAATCGGGAAAAAGGTACGACAGTACTGTACACGAGCCATTACATGGAGGAAGTCGAACAACTGTGTAATCGCATGTACATCATGGATCATGGCAAAGTAATCGCGTCTGGTACAAAAGAAGAACTGGGCCGCATCTTGTCCAGCGAGGATACCATTTTGCTTCAGTTGGACGGATATAATGAAGTTGTTATTGCTGGGATACGATCCATTGATTCCGTGCGTCACGTCGAAGAAACCGTGCAGGGTCTAAAGCTGATCGTCACGAAACAAAGCCGAGTGCTTAGTGCGATTGTACAGTGTACAGAACGTCATGGTGTACAGATTAACAATATGCATGTGCAGACGCCGAGCTTGGAAGATGTGTTCCTTCATTTGACCGGCCGAACCCTGCGCGACTAGAGGGGGATACAGATGAACGCATTTTTCAAGAAAGATATTCTGGTCTTCTGTCGGGATCGTAAGCAAATACTGATTCCACTTATCCTGCCTATTATTATGATTGTTGTTATGGGATTTCTATTGCCTAACTGGATGGGGAATGCACCATCATCGATAAAGATGAAGGTTGGATATGTGGTAAAGGATGACGTGGAAAATGGATTGAGGAAATTTCAAGATTCACTAGCAGCTAGAGGGATATCGGAAGAGGAAGCCGTTCAGTTAGTTGGCGCTGCGAAAGAGATTCATCCTGCTAATCTCCTGAAGTATGTGTTTGCAAATGAACAGGTTGCAGAAATGATCGAGCTGACGCAACTAAATGAAGAGGAAGCGCTGTTGAAACTAAAGGCCGAAGAAATTCATGCCATTGTTACTTTGCCGGAAGGCTTCACAAGAGGTGTATTGGATAAAATGCTTCTTGGAGAAGGAGAAGGTGCGGCGATCAGCCTCGTAGCTGAAGATCCTACTCAAGAGGTAAGTGTTTTACAAGGTATGATTGAAGGCTTTATGCGTCAGTTGAATGCCGATGCAGCGATTGCTAATGCTGGAGCTGAGGCTGTGAAGCAAGGTCAGATGGCTTGGAAACCCGTTGTTTCAGAAGTAGGAGGCGTGGAACAAATTGAGGGAATAAATACCGTAACGACCTCGCAATATTTCACCCTTTCTATTACCCTCATCTTTACGTTGTTCGGTGCTGCAGCGATTGCAGGTAAAGCAGTAACCGAAAAAAGAGAGCAAGTGTTTCAGCGAATCTTGCTGTCAGGTAGTCGTCCGCTATCCTATTTAACAGGTAAAATAAGTGCAACTTTTATTTTGGCCGTTGTGCAACTGCTGCTTGTTTTCACGGTATCTCATTTCGCTCTGAATGTATTTTCAGATTTTTCACTGCGATTTTGGATCGGATTCATCTTGCTAACGGTCATGTTGTGCGTATTTATTGCAGCGATGTCGGGATTATTTACAGCCCTCATGCTGCGCATGAATGCCGATATAGCAAATGGAATTATTAATATATTTATCATTGCCCTTGGGATGGTGGGTGGAAATTTCGTTCCCGTATATATTTTGCCAGACAGCATGCAGCAATTGTGGGGATGGACGCCGAATGGACTTTGGCTGTCGACAATGGTCCAGTGGATTCAAGAACAGTCGTGGACCGTAGCGGTAGAAGGCATAATGGGTCTAGCCGTATTCACGGCAGTAACGGTTGCACTTAGCGTATGGATATTTCCAAAAAGGGGGCGAATCTAGATGGTACCCGTATTTTTGGCGCAATGGATGAAGGAAAAACGGTCCCCTTATATCGTACTAATCTTCTGCGTACTTTCGATTGTGTTGTCATTACTATTTGGCTCCAGTACAGGTATGCAAATAAAGATCGATGCGTTTCCTGGGGAAGGATTGACAGAAGTTGAAGCAAAACAGTGGGTGGATCGCTTAAATGAAAAAGGATCATTTGACTTCACACTGCGAAGCGAAGAAAAGGCGCTGGCCGATGTCAAACAAGGTCGCTCGGATATGGCAGTTAAATTGTTAAAAGACGACTATCGCGTCATTTCGATTATGGAGGGCGGAAATGCAAATTTGGTGCAGCAGCATTTGCAAGTCATCTATACAGAGGAGCTAAAGATTCGTGCAGTTGCGCAGCATTCGAATGATGCCGTACAGTTTCGTGAATCGTTGAAGGTATATCTGGAACAACCGCCATTAACACTGCAATCCAGCAAACCAACTGGCGAAGAGTTACAGAGCTATAATATGCGTTTGCAGCTGCTATTTGGCTTCACGTTATTCCTTGTCATGTTCACAATAGGATTTAAGGTGAATGCGGTAACGGCCGAAAAAGTATCTGGTATTTGGAATCGGGTTATTTTGTCGCCAGTAACAAAGACAGAAATGTATCTTGGTCATTTGACCTATAGTACCCTTATAGGGATTATTCAAATTGCGATTATATTCGCCATATATAAATACGTGCTCGGATACGATCTTGGAGTGAACTTCTTATTCCTATCGACGATAAGTGTACTGTATATTCTAAGCATTGTAGCTATGAGTATGCTGTTTACGGGCATGTTTAGGACACCAGAGCAGTTTAGAGCCTTCTTCTCATCCGTCGTCCCGATCATGCCTCCGCTGAGCGGCGTATACATGCCGCCAGGCACGATTACGAGCGAGATTATGCTCTTCATTAGTGAACTATTCCCAATCAAACATGCGATGGATGCCTTAATAGGCGTTTCTATGTATCAGCTGGGCTGGGAGGACATCTACTTGCCGCTGGCGAAACTACTGCTGATGACCGTGATTTTCTTCGGAGTAGGGATTAACTTAGTGGAACGCAGGAATGCGTAATTTTAATAATAGGATGAAGTTGATTCTTATCTTTAATATTGGAACGATCAAAATTAATTAACAATTGTACTGATAAAGCAATCTTATTCCTTTTCAGAACAGGGATGAGGTTGCTTTTGTTTGCTTTGCAGCAGTTTTAAGTTATATCCATGAAAAGGAAAAAATATGTTGACCGACTGGTTAGCATAGAATACAATCTTGTTGACCGATCGGTTAGTAAAATGATTTCTCAGTACTAAGTTCCCATTTGAGGAAGGAGAAATGATAATGACTTACAACGGAAAAATAGGTGACGGTGCTTCAACGTTTGATCTTACTCATTGGCAGCAGCGGCTGGACGAACTGCGCATTGCGTATCGCGTTCCTGGAGCGACATTGGCTGTGCTTACAGGTGGGAACATCTATGAACTGGCAAGCGGTGTGCTGCATCGCGGTACCAGGGTCGAAGCAACAACGGATTCGGTATTTCAGCTCGGTTCGATTGCTAAGATCTATACGGCTACACTCGTGATGAAGTTAGTTGATTCAGGTCTCTTGGACTTAGATACGCCTGTGAAAAGCGTGCTGCCTGAATTTGAGGTTGCGGATGAAGAGGCAACAAAGACGATCACGGTTCGTCAGTTGCTGAGTCATACTAGCGGGTTGACTTGCGACTTCAACTATAACAGCGGACGTGGAGATGATTGCTTAGCACGCTATGTTGAAGCGTGTAAAGGCGTGGCTTTAGATTGCCCTCCAGGAACGGCTACCTCGTACAGCGGAATAGGATATACCGTATTGGGGCGCATAGCGGAAGTGTTAACGGATCTAACTTGGGACGAAGCGCTGAAGAAGTTGGTGCTCACCCCGCTTGGGCTTAGTAAGACAATGACTTTGCCTGAGGAAGTATTACGTTTTCGAGCAGCAATGGGTCATTTAGGCAAAGCGGGAGAAGAGCCAGAGCCTGCATTCTCATGGGACCCTATGCCGCGTTCTCAAGGTCCAGGCGGTAGGGTGTGCGCGACGGCTTCTGATGTGGTAAAGCTAGCACAAATGCATATGAACAGCGGTACGGCGCCAGACGGTACACGCGTGCTACGAGCTGAAACAGTTGCGGCGATGCAGCAATGTGAAGTTATAGTGCCTGATAAATGGACAGTTAGTTCCGATGGGTGGGGACTAGGCTGGACTTTATATAATTGGGATGGTGTCAAAGGATTCGGTCATGATGGAGCTTCAATAGGGCAGTACGGATATTTACGAGCGATACCAGAAGCAGGTGTGGCTATCGCCTTGTTGACGAATGGTGGGGGCGCGCGCATGCTTTATGCGGCATTGTTCCGCGAATTGCTTGACGAGCTGGCTGACGTGAAAATGCCGGAAGCTTTTGCCCCAGCAGAGCACCCACCAGTAGTAGACTATATGCCGTATATCGGTACTTATAAGCGCGAAGGTGTGATTATCACTGTTACGGAACAAGAGGGTAAACCGCATCTTGTATACGAATTTGTTGATGGGATGAAAGATCTTTCACCACCGCTAGAGATGGAGCTAGTACCCGTATCAGATACGGTGTTTGCGGGTGCAGGTGCAGGTCCTTCCTTCAATGAAGCATGGATGCCTGTCATCTTCTCGAAGCTGCCAGATGGCACGTTATATTGCTACATCGGTTTGCGAGTAGCTCCAAAGGTTTCGTAAGCCAGTCACTGGCAGCATTTCTATGATTGATAATGATTGCTCTCCTAAGCATACACCCCAAGTATCACACACCACGTGACAATCCATTTAATGAGACTAAAGCTTTTTTTAATATTTAAATTTAAGTATCAGATATATGCGCTCCTCTCCTCAATCAGTTATCGTATACTGGTATATAGATTGACCAATTGTTCATCCTAGATTACAATGCTATCGAACGATCGGTCAGTACATGAAGTAGGAGATGAAGCACTTGCCAGTACAGCTCTATGAACGGGACAAAATCTTAGAAGCGTGTCTGTCTGTATTTGCTCGTCATGGGTATAAACATACATCGACTGGAATGTTGGCAGAGGCAGCTGGTATTTCTAAAGCGTTAATATTTCATCACTTTCAAAATAAAAAAAAGCTCTATTTAAGCCTGCTGGAGCATTGCTATGAAAAGGTCGGCACTTCGCTCGATACGGGTTCGATTTCCGAACAAGAAGATTTTTTTGAAGCTCTTCATCTGTATATGAGCAGAAAGTTCGAGTATTATCGCAAGCATCCGGATGAATCCATGCTCGTATATGAAGCGTTTTATACGATACCTGATGAGTTAAAGGCAGATATGGAAGAAAAGTTTGGTGATGTACTCGCTAATAAATATCAAGTCTGGGATCAGTTGTTTGAAAAAGTCCCTCTACAAGAAGCGATACCGAGAAAGTATGCGCTCGATCTCATCCGAATCACATTTGAACATTTAGATACTGCCTTTTTTGCGGATCTAACGAATGGGATTATTCTAGATGATCGGTACATGGACAATTTGTTCGAGAAGATAAAACATTTCTGCAGCATCATTCGAGATGGAATGGAAAAGGAGCCCTCGTGAATTCTATCATGAGGGTTTTTGCTATGCTTCGTTAATAACGTAAGGAATATGTTTACAACTTTAATTGGTGAGTGTAATCTTGGGGAAAATAAACTATTACACTTGTAATAAAAGATGGGGAGGCACCTAAGTGAAGGAAACCGATGTTTGTCAATTTCTTAAACCAGGAAAAGTTAACGGAGGATGAAGTTGAAGAGCTGAAAAAGCTGCAGGATGAGAGGAAGAAGAAAGAATGAATGTTCTTCTATCCGTTGTTCCGCCCTTTATGTTGTATGTTACCATTTTATTTATTGACTGATCAGTACAAAAAATGTATGATCGCTGTACTACCTTGAAATGGAAGGAGAATACCATTGAGTAAACGCGGCAGACCTCGAGATTTTGAACACACCTCTATTGTAGATATTGCTATGAAGACATTTTGGACAAAAGGTTATGAAGGTTGTTCAACGCAAGATTTATGCAGTGATACTGGGCTTGGCAAAGGCAGTTTGTACAACACGTTTGGCAGCAAGCAGGAGCTGTATAAGCAAGCAGTTGAGCGTTATCATGAAACTGGGATTAAAGAGCAAACGGCGATCTTGGAGAGTACAGGTTCTGTTAAAGAAAGACTACGCATTTTTTTGAATTGGGCAATGGTAGAGGATTTTGAATCAACAAGTACTAAGGGCTGTTTGTTGATTAATGCCGGTTTGGAACGTGCGAACGAGGATCCGGTAGTTGAGAGCATTGTTTCTAGGCATATTGAATTACTTAAAGAAGCGATGGAAAAAATCATGGAAGAAGGATTGCGCACGGGTGAAATTCCAAGGCAACGATCTGCAGTTGATCTGGCAAGCTTATTTTTAAGCAGCTACTACGGATTCCGTGTACTGAACACATCTACACAAAATCGGGCATTGGCGGAGCAAATTATGAATGGAACTATGGAATCGATATTTGGCGCGTAAAGCGCTCTTTTTTCGCACTATTTTTGTACCGATCATTACAATATTGAGTGGGGAGTGTATAGAAATGCCATCGATTATTTATTTGTTAGCTTTAGTGATTTTTGCGATGACAACTTCTGAATTTATGGTTGCAGGGATGATGAATGAGCTCGCTAATGAATTTAAAGCGTCGATTTCATCCATTGGGTATTTAATTACAGGCTATGCGGGTGCCATGGTGGTGGGTGGTCCTATTTTGACGGCAACGCTGCTGCAAATACGAAGAAAGCAAGCACTATTGGCTTTAATTGTCGTCTTTTTCCTGGGTCAATCGTTAGGGGCATTAGCTTGGAATTATGATTCAATGATGATCGCTCGAATAATTACGGGAGTTGCTTCATCCGCAGCATTTGGAGTCTCGGTAAGCATTTCGGCAACGTTAGTTCAACCTAACGCGAGGGGAAAAGCAGCTTCGATCGTGCTTGCAGGCTTAATGATCGCTACCGTGCTAGGATTGCCGATCACAACGATGATCTCTCAACATTTAGGTTGGCGGAGCAGTTTTTGGGCCGTCGCATTTCTTGTCCTTCTTTCTGGAATTATGATTCAATGGTTGCTTCCTTCCTCCTCTAGAACCGATCAAATGAATTTGAAACAAGAATTAGCTGGTTTTAAAAATCCTCACCTATGGTCCGCCTATGCGACGAGCATGCTGATTATTGGCGGTACATTTGCAGCATTTAGCTATTTTACTCCTATTCTGACTGATGTGACGGGGTTTATAGATGCAAGTATTCCATATTTGCTTGCTCTTTATGGATTAGCTACGGTAATTGGCAATATCGTAATCGGCAAATTTGCTGATCGATATACGATGCCAATCCTATTATTAGGATTAGTCTTATTATTGGCTTCATTAGTGCTATTTGCTGCAGGTGCCGAAAATCGATTGGTGGTTGTTATTTCAATTCTAATCATTGGTGTGACTGGGGTGGCTATGAATCCAGCAATGATCGCACGCGTTATGAAAACGGCGGGCAGTGGAACGATGGTAAATACGGTGCATACTTCGTTTATTACTTTTGGTGTTGCGGTCGGTTCTTCATTGGGCGGCATTGGGATCAGTGCTGGCTATGGGCTGACATCGCCTTTATGGGTAGGTGCTAGTTTGTCCGCACTAGGTATTGTTTCTTTAATACCGTATTTACGAACAGGACAGAGAAGCATGACGACGGATGAAGAAGTTAGTTTATAGTAGTACTATTAAACTGAACGTGTTTAACATGTTTTTCAGTCTTGAAACAAATAAACGGTGGGCTATATCATAAAACCCATAAGTATATCTATGCAAAGTGCAGTGCACTCCTTATAGTGGACATTGTATAAACACCCCTGGTGTTACAACCGATGAAAAAACTATAGGGGGTGCTTGGACTGTCAACACTAAACTAGACAACTTTTTTAAGGGCTAAATTCCTGTACTCTATCGGGCTAACATAGCCTAGAGTCCCGTGTATGCGATGTCTGTTATACCAGTTAATGTAATCATTTAGTTCTACCTTCAAATGTGGCAGACTGCGAAAGCTCATTTGATGAATGAATTCAGTCTTCATAATTTTAAACGTTGCTTCAGCAACAGCATTGTCGTATGGGCAACCTTTCATGCTCAAAGAACGGCCAATGTTGAACGCATGTAGCGTCTCTTCAATCTCTTTATTCTTGAATTCACTGCCTCGATCCGTGTGAAAGAGTTGTATCTGACGTAAATCTCCTTGTACAGAAGCAAACGCACGAGCTACAAGGGCTGCGTCTTTGCTGGCCCCGACACTAGAGCCAATGATCTCTCGATTAAAGAGGTCGACAAATATACAGATGTAGTGCCATCTGCTTTTCACTTTGACATAAGTTAAATCACTGACAATGACTCGTTTAGCTTCTCGCTGGTTGAACTCACGGCCTAACTCATTGGCTTGCTTGGATTCGTTGTATGACATCTTGTGCGGCTTGTACTGAGCAACCGTATAAGTAGAAACCAAACCTTGCTCGTTCATAATACGACCAATTCGACGTCTAGAAACCGTTAACCCTCGTTCGTGGAGTTTAACTTTGATATTTCTTGTACCGTAAGATTTACGGTTTTTCTCGAAGATGTCTACGATGTCATTCGTAACGTCATCTTCTGATTTTCGTTCTTTCGCCTCATAATAGTAAGTGCTTTTAGCAATTTGTAGGACGGCACACATTGCTGATACCGAGTAGTTGTCACGATTTCGCTTGATGACATTTACTTTCGTCCCATGATCAGCGCCGCTTGCTTTAGAATGTCGTTCTCCATTTTGAGGCGTTGAATTTCTTTTCGTAGAGCAAGTAATTCATTCTCTTCTGGCGTACGATTGGCCTTCTCTGAAAACGATCCTGATTGATGTGCTTGCTTGATCCAACGATCCAGTGCAGATGCGCTCAGTTCATATTCATCTACTATATCTGTTCTTGATTTTCCATTGTCATATAACTGAACCATTTGTTTCTTGAATTCGCTTGTAAATGTGCGTCTTTGTCTTGGCATAGTAGATCCGCTCCTAGTTATGATGTGTTTATTCTACTAGCCCTTATTTTTTCTGTCCAACTTAGTGGATCCGATCCAGCTTACAAGACGTAATTCAAACCCTGAATCATACATTAAATACAATCTATCAGCTGTAAGTAAGTTTTTGGATGTCATTCAGCGTTATGAATATGACATCGCTCCTAAAACAAATACAAGACAGCTGCTTTTTCCCGAAGACAGACCAAAACGTAAAAAGAAACCTTACGATCAAATTGATTACATACCGGAGTATGTATTAGAACAACTTTTTGCTAACTTAAATTATTTGCATCCAGAAGTCCAACCTTTGGTATGGATAGCATTCAAGACTGGTTTGCGTATTTCAGATGTATTGGGATTAACACAAGATTGTTTAGTAAGAATCAATGGAAAATACTACATTGAAACTGATATTGAAAAGACATATGTGAAGGGTCATCGCATCCCAATCGATGACGAATTAGCTAATATGGTAGCTGCTTTAATATAAAAAAATCAACTGAGAACAGCAATGAGGACAACAATCCAGAAAAATACGTCTTTATTCGATTTCGTGGTTCGAGAAAAGGCAGACCATATTCCCAATTCTGGGTCGGAGAGAAATTGAACAGCCTGGCAAGAAAAGTGAATATTACTGATGAATCCGGAAACATATTCTACTTTAAAACGCATCAATTTCGTCATACCTATGCTATGAAGATGCTCAACGGCGCAGCAGATATATTAATCGTTCAAGAGTTATTGGCGCATGCATCTCCTGAGATGACTATGCGCTATGCCAAACTTCTGGACAATACTAAGCGCAAGGCGTTTGAAACAGTTGTCAAACAAGGCGTATTTAGCTTTGATATGAATGGGAAAATACATGAGATCGATAAGGATGAAGAAATCCCATACGATATCCTGGAAACGCTCTGGCGTGATCAAAAGCTAAATGCGATTGATAATCCCTACGGCTCCTGTCGGGCCCGTGTAAACGGAAATTGCCCATACGCGGAGGAACCTCCCTGTTTAACTTGTAACGGCGGAAGCCCTTGTAAAGACTTAGCTGTAGGTCTCTCTGACATGGACGTACCTAAGTACGAAATTCATATTCAATCTACCTCGAATATGATAGAAGTTGCCAAACAATACGGCCGCGACGAAATTGCGGAGAAAAACCAAAAGAACCTTGATCGTCTGACCAGCATCTATGAGACGATTAGGAAAGGCAACATCGTCTTTGGGCGAATGGAGCGTATCAAAGGAAAGCAAGGTGTAAAACATGTCTGATTACGATCGCAGAGCACATTTAAAGCAGGTTCATGAGTCTCGCAAAGCAAAGACCATACAAAGAGTGGATGAGTCGATTAGGCGGCTTGTAAAAGCTAAAGAAGGCATCAATTTTAATAGTGTGGCAACGGATGCTGGCGTAAGCAAATCAACACTCTATAACAATCCTGAGATACGTGCGCGCATTGAATCGCTTCGTCAAAAGCAAGCTCAAGTATCGACACCAAAACAAGTCAAGCGAGAAATGGATGAAAACAATAAGGATGCTATCATTGCTTCTCTAAAACGTAAAATGAAGAAGCCCGAGGAAGAAAATAAACAATTGCGAGAAAAACTTAAGTTTTCCTATGCGGAGGTCTATCAAAGGATTTGAGAGAATGTATGTGATTGTTCGTAGTTTTCATATATAATAAGAACTGACGTTCTATTTATTAGGGGTAGTGTATTACCCTATTTTCAGATATGATCATTGTTGTTTTACCTTGATCGGACGGAAAAACAAACATGAGGTTATCCACGTGCTTTCGATAAATGGCGTTTCCCTAAAGATAATTCCCCAAGAGATATTTTGTGGTTGAAATTTGCGGAAGTAACTAGTTGAATCATGACTTTCGAACTTAAGGTATGTGGACAACCTAATAAGGAGGAAAATGAATGAGTGAATGGTTTACAGTTGAACAAATTGATGAAGACACATATGTGATAAGTGAGTATAAGCATTGGGAGGAGACACACTGTTATCTGCTAAATGGAACAGAAAGAAGTTTGTTAATTGATACGGGAATGGGAATTGATAACATAAAGGAAATTGTTAATCAATTAACAGACAAACCTGTTATAGCACTTCCCACCCATACTCACTGGGATCATATCGGAGGTTTGCAATATTTCGATGAGTTTTATGTTCATGAAGATGAAGAAGAGTGGATAAACGGCAATTTCCCATTAACTCTTGAATATATTAAAAGTCTTGTAATTGAAGAACCTTGCGATTTTCCATCTGATTTTGATCTAGATAAGTATGAGATTTTTCAAGGCCAGCCCTCGAAAGTATTAAAAGATGGAGATATTATCGATTTAGGCAATAGAAAATTAAAAGTAATTCATACACCTGGGCATGCGCCAGGGCACATATGTCTTTATGAGGAGGCTAGGGAGTATCTATACTCAGGCGATTTAATTTATATTGGTAAGCTTACTGCATTTTTCCCTACAAGTGATCCTGTTATTTATAATAATTCAATAAAGAAAATTCTTCCCTTACCTGTAAAGAAAATCTTATCAGCGCACCATGATTTAAATGTCCCTTTATCTATTATTTCTGAGATAAGTGAAGCTTTTGATGATTTGAAAATAAAAGGAAAGCTAAAGCAAGGTAGTGGAACTTTCTCGTATCCTAACTTCGAAATAGAGATATAACATTACAACTCTTAAAGGTTGACTATAGACAAGTTAAAAGGGCTGCGGAAAAATAAATCTGCATCCCTTATTTTTTATGAAAAGACCAAACTTGTAACGTCTAGCCAAGAGCAAAGGGGGAATTTCGTACATGAAAAATAAAAAAAAACATAAAAATAGAAAAGCCAAAAATATTTCTAAGTGAACTAACTGTATTTACACAACTAGAAATACAATCCAATGATTTTTTTGAAATGGGAATGATTGTCGATTGTGTGATTGAAGATCAAGAGGCTAATAAAGTTACTTTTGATAAAATCATCTTTAAAAATGTAACATTTACAGAATCAACTTTAACAGGAGTTGAACTTACAGATGTTATATTTGAACAATGCGATCTGTCTAATGTAGATTTTAGCGATGCCATCATCCATAGAACAGAATTCAAAGAATGCAAAATGATTGGCACTAATTTATCAAGTGGAACACTTAGAAATGTTTTATTTGATAGTTGTATAGCCGACTATGCAACATTCAGATATGCAAACACAAAGCAAGTTTTTATTCAAGATAGTTCTCTATGCAAAACGGATTTTAGTTTTTCTAAATTACAAAAAATTGAATTGTTTCGTTCCAATATAGATCAGGCTCAATTTTCAGGTACAGAGTTAGACGGTATTGATTTAAGCGATTGTGAATTTAATGGACTAGGCGTGGACGTGACTAATTTGCAAGGTTGCACTATTTCTCGTGAACAAGCTTATATATTCGCAAATTTATTTGGACTCATTGTTAAAGAATAATCTATTAAATAATCAGAAATCTTATTATGTCGATATTGTTTGCGAGGATGAATCGGGTGCGGATGTGCCGAAATGGTAATTTCCAATCTTGTTTGAAGGAGGACTTCTGTTACCGCTTTCCGATTACTGAAGAATGTCATATTCAACGGGGAACGATAGTTAAACATAAAGAGTTCCACATATTAGTCATGTACAATATGTAGAACTCTTTATTTTATCTGACTTTCTTAAAGTTAGCTGTTGATAAACTAGGAGAAATAGGTTTTAGACTGACTCATGATTATGTTTCGTTAAAGTTGAAAACAGAAAATATACTATTAAACTGAACGTGTTTAACATGTTTTTCAGTCTTGAAACAAATAAACGGTGGGCTATATCATAAAACCCATAAGTATATCTATGCAAAGTGGAGTGCACCCCTTATAGTGGACATTGGATAAACACCCCCGGTGTTACAACCGATGAAAAAACTATAGGGTGTGCTTTTGTTATGGTGAAGAAGGGGCAAACATTCGTTTCATACAGCTTCGAGACGAAGAAGAGAGCAATTGAAATGCGGCTTAGAGGGATGACCAAAAAGAAAGTGGCAGAGGAACTAGAGATAGCCGACATTGGACGGTTAAAGGTTTGGATGCGTAAGTACAATCAGATGGGCGATTTTGGACTTATGGATCATCGTGGAAAAAGAGAGCAGTACATGGATGAAAGTCGCTACATCAAACGTTTAGAGATGGAGAATGCTGTCCTAAAAAAGTGGTTGGCCATTACGAAGGCGGAGGTGTACCAGAGAAGCATAGGCTCATCCATGAGCTCCGTGAAAGCTTTAGCGTTACAGAGCTCTGTAACGAGGTTGGAGTCTCTCGAAGCGGATGAAAAAAGAGAAGAACCAAACAGATAAGCAGCTCGTACGAAATACCTTTGAGCGATACAATGGTATCTACGGTTATCGACAAATTCAACTATTTTTATATCAAGATTGCGTTTGGATGAACCACAAAAAAATTCTGCGATTAATGCAAGATATGGGACTCCGTTCTAAAACTCGCAGGAAGTATCGTAACTGCAACCGTACTTGGAACTTCGGTGAACGGGCCGTTGGAGCCCAAATCAGCATGTCACGACGAGGCAATTGTTATGACAATGTCTCAATGGAAAGTTTCTTCTCACACTTAAAAGTGGAAGGTCTCTATCCTTATAATTTTCGAACCGTCGAAGAAGCACAAATGAGAATTGAGAGCTACATTTATTTTTATAACAACAGCCGTCCACAAAGAAAATTAAACAAGCTAACTCCCGTACAATACCGAAATCAGCTTGTTGGTAGGGGTTATTTCTAACCTACATGAGAAAGTCCGTCATTTTATAAGGAGGAGATTTTATTGGACTGGTTACATAGAGAGATTGCTGAAAACTGGCGTCGTGAGGGAAAAAGATATGCGGCAGCTGTTAATGAATTTGTTCGAATCGGAATGGAAAGTGAGTGGAAGCAGGAGCAAGAAGAGCCGGAACAAGACAAGCGATACAGCTTTGCACAGTCTATTATTGAAATGATTCGTGCGGCTAATGAAGTAGGAGAAGTAGAGCGCTTGCGAGAAGAGCTTCCTCCTGCATCATGGCCTATTACGCCTGCATATGAGAATAAGACTCAGGCTGTAAAGCCTGTCGCCTTTTTGCAGGATGGCAGTTTGGTTATACATACAGGCGGCCATAGCAATGATAGAAAGCTGTATCTCGTCTATGAGCAAACGATATCTGAAATTCAAGATTTGCAGCAGATCGGCTGCTCGCCAGACGGAAACTATTTTGCTCTCGTAAATAAGCAGGGTATCCGTATCGTTCATGGCCTTACTCGTAATAAAATAGAGGGAGAAGTAGAAATAACAGCTACTTCGTGGGAATATATCCAGAACAGTATTAAAAAGGCCGTCCCTGAATTAGAATCTCTTGCAAATCTAGAACATCCGGAAGCTGGTTTGGATGAAGTTATTCCCTTTCATGATGGAAAAAGCGTGCTGCTTGTAAGCCATTACGGTATCTATGTGATAGAAAATGATGAAGCACAATTACTTCACCCAGATCTATCACAGCTTATAAAGGATGAAATTGAAGATACAACCATTGATATGGCTCATGGATCCGTGTCACCGGATGGGCGTTGGATTGCCTACGGAAGTCAATGCAGCGAACATTTACTCAAAGATACATCGCATGGAACGGTATATGAATTTGCTCCAGAGTCCAGTTATCCACACTATGCTTTGTTCTCCCGGGATAGCTATGATGTTTGGTATAACGCATGCCATTTTTATAATGGAATGACCATGCGAGTGTCTATTAGCGAAGCGGAGAAGCAAGCGACAACTGCTGAAACAGTAGAGTGGCCGCTAATGAATGATGAAATGCGTGTATACGCGGGAGCAGCATTGAAAGACAGTTACATCTTTGGTGATGCTTATGGATATTTACGCTGTATTGATCGGGATGGACAAGAAGTATGGCGTTATTTTGTTGGCAGCACGATTTCTGGAATAACGGTATCTCGCGATGAGGAACGATTAGCAGTAGGGACGTATGCAGGCATGCTTCATCTCATTGATCTGAAAAGTGGATGTAAAAGTGAATACAGCATAGGTACGGCTGCTATTTTAGAAACGGAGCGTTGGATATTGTGGCAGAATGAGGAGCCGCTACGATGGTAACGAGTCAAAGGAACATGTTATTTGTATAATGAGCAAATAAGTTATTCGTAATTTGGTGAAAATATGATGGTACAGGTTATACGATCAGGTATTTCAGAGGAAGGTGACTATGAACATTACATCCTGGATGCTTGGGTTCATCATTTTATTAAATATTATATTTGCTTTTATCGTTATTTTTCAGGGGAGAAGAAAAGATATAGGATCAACGTGGGCGTGGCTCATGGTGCTGTTGTTGATTCCTATCGTAGGTTTTGTACTGTATATATTTTTCGCCCAGAACTTTAAACGAACAAAATTATTTTATTGGGACGATATAAAAAAAAGAGGCTTGGATCAGGGATTGAAATCCCAAGTTTCACAGTTTCGTGCACAGCAGTTTCAATTCCGGAACTCCACATCAGCCGAGTACGGAGATTTAATTACGATGAATTTGCTTAACAATCAAGCGGTTCTTACGGAAGACAATCAAGTAGAAGTGTACACGGACGGCAAGGAGAAGTTTGCTGCTTTGTTTAGAGATATGGAGCAGGCCACAGAGTCTATTCATGTTCAGTATTATATTATCCAAAAAGATAATTTGGGCAGAGACCTGTTGGACTTGTTGACGAAAAAGGCCAGAGAAGGGGTTATGGTTCGAGTACTGTACGATGATCTAGGTTCAAGAAGCCTCACGAAGAAGTTTCTAAGTAATCTACGTGCTGCTGGCGGACAAGTTGAAGCCTTTTTCCCATCCAAGTTCCGACTGATTAATCTTCGCTTGAATTATCGGAATCATCGCAAACTGGTTATTATCGATGGCAGAATCGGTTATGTGGGAGGATTTAATGTAGGAGATGAATATCTGGGGTTAAGTTCCAAATTCGGTTATTGGCGGGATACGCATCTTCGAATTGAAGGAGCAGCTGTGTATTCGATCCAGACTAGATTTATACTGGATTGGAACCAAGCTTCCGAACATCATGATATTACGTACGTCCCAAGTCTGTTTCCTCCGATCCCCTCCAAAGGAGAAAAGGGGATACAGATTGTTTCAAGTGGACCTGAATCGGAGTATGAGCATATTAAAAATACGTATTTAAAAATGATTACATCGGCTAGATCGTCTATTTATATTCAAACACCGTATTTCATTCCAGATTCAAGCGTGCTTGATGCCCTAAGAATTGCTGCGTTATCTGGAGTAGAAGTGAATATAATGATTCCAGATAAGCCGGATCATATGTTTGTGTATTGGGCAACCTTGTCGTATATAGGTGAGATGCTAAAGACAGGTGCAAATGTATACTTGTACAGTAATGGGTTTGTACATGCCAAGACGTTAGTTGTCGATGAGCGGATTGCATCGGTTGGCACAGCTAATTTTGACTTCAGGAGCTTCAAGCTCAATTTTGAAGTTAACGCGTTTGTTTATGATGAAGAAACTGCACAGCAGTTAAGTCATGCATTTCAAGAAGATATCCATGTCTCTGAGCTTCTAACGTTGGAAAAATACCAGCAGCGCTCTCGTTGGGTGCGGATGAAAGAGTCCATATCGCGTCTGCTGTCACCAATCTTATAACTTGTTGTCGGTTCGTTATGGAGATAGTTGACATTTTATCTACTCAACTATATACTAAGGACATTTCAAACGGACATGCGAAGAAGCACCTCGCAGGACAGGCCAATAGGTCTTTCTTGTGAGGTGCTTTTTTTGTTTCGTTTGAAGAAAATAATCGAATGGGAGATGGTATTGTTGTTTGAACGAAGAGGTTACGCAAAGGGTCTAGTCGCAGTATGCTTGTTACTCCTGATGTTGGTGTTCAGTCCTGGACACGTAACAGCATCTAGTGTCGGTTGGGAAGCTGCATTAAGTACCGTTGAGCAGTTGCATGACAGTCTGAGTGCTTTGGAGTTAGCTAATCAACTAGACAAACAAAAGATCCAACTGCTGCGCAAGCAAAATAATGAGAAGCGTAAAGAAGTGGATAGGAGAATTAAGCTTATCGACAAGATCAAGCTCGATCAATTACAGTCAGAGGCAGAACGGAGCCAGAAACAACACGCTCCTCTTCTTGCGAAATACACGGAGCTTGGCAAGAAGGCATCTGAGGCTAGGAAGCGCAAGGATAAAAAGTCTGTTTTGAGATATGAACTAGAGCGTAACCGCATAAAGGCTTCGGTAAGTGCAGCCCGCCATGAGATTAAGCAGAAAAAAGATACGTTGACGAGTGTGAAGAAGCAGGCTTACACAAAGGCGAAGCAAGTTAGGGGATCTTTAGAGCCGATACAAACGATAAAGAAACAGATTACAGCTGAGAACAAGCAGATCACAGATATACATAGTAAAAATAAGAGTGAAGCGAATAAACGCTATCGTTCCGCGATTAAGCATGGTAACGCAGTAACGGCAGCTATAGAATTAAACCTTATTGTCGCAGAGCTTGGCCGAATTCATGCCTCGCAGAACAAGATTTATAAGTGGGAAGGGAACATCCGTAATCTTATTCAGGCCGCAGAAGCTAAGCTGTAATACAATCTAACCATTGAATACCAATTAGCTGACTGCTGTTATACCCTAATCAGGAGCGTTAAAGTAATAAATAACGAAAAATGGATCATTTATAAAATTTATATCTTGACCTGAAACGGATTTCATACTTTAGCCTACGCTTAGGCCTTCAATATTGAAGTTGTCACAATTGAATAAGTAAGGAGTCGATTAAAGGTGGCAACCTTATTTTTAGTAATGATTTATTTATCGTTTATTACGTTAGGGCTTCCTGATTCACTGCTGGGAGCAGCATGGCCAACTATGCACAAAGACTTTGATACATCACTTAGTTTCGCGGGCGTGCTGTCGATTACAATTGCGTATGGTACAATCATGTCCAGCTTGGCAAGCGGTACGATATTAAAACGGCTGGCAACAGGGCAAATAACCTTGCTCAGCTGCCTACTGACTGCTTTTGCGTTGCTCGGGTTTTACTATGCCCCATCTATGATATGGTTGATCGTGTTGGCATTGCTGCTTGGACTAGGTGCAGGTTCTGTCGATTCAGCGCTTAATCATTATGTTGCCAAGCACTATAAAGCTCATCATATGAGCTGGTTGCACTGCTTTTGGGGTGTCGGGGCAACTCTCGGTCCCATCATTATGGCTGCGTTTATGAGCGGACAACAGGGATGGCGTGAAGGATATGTAACGATAGCGTTCATTCAATTTGCGATGGTGGTGCTACTGTTTATAACCTTGCCACTGTGGAAGCGAATGACCAGCCATCAAACTACTGTTATACATGAAGATAAAGAGCTTCAAAATAATCTAGATCATATTTCCTTAATTGAAAAACCGATGCAACTGAAGGGCGTTAAGATTACTTTAATAACATTTCTGTTCTATAGTGGAGCTGAATCGTCGGTCATATTATGGGGAAGTACATATTTGGTAACCATTAAGGAGTTAGAAGCAGTAGTAGCTGCACAATGGATATCTATGTACTACGGTGGTATGACGATAGGACGATTTATAACGGGATTCGTTACTTATAAAGTGAGCAATCATATGCTTATCCGAAGCGGGTTGATAATTGCTCTAGTTGGTGCCTTGCTATTTATGCTTCCTTTACCTATAATTTGCTCCTTTATTGGGCTTATGTTGATAGGGTTAGGATTTGGCCCTATCTATCCTTGTATGCTGCATGATACGCCTAAGCGTTTCGGTAATGATCAATCTCAGAAGTTAATGGGTTATCAGATGGCGGCTGCCTATACAGGGAATACGCTGCTGCCTCCTGTGCTTGGTTGGATTGCTGCCCAAACAAGTATTATTATTTTGCCGTTCGTTGTAGCTAGTTATATTATCATCATGTTACTAGGTTCAGAAAGAATGAATCGCATATTAAAGATGAGAATAACAGATGTTAGTACATGTAAGCATTATTCGCTTAAGTCTGAGAAATGCACACAATAGTGTTACAAGTTTCAGGTTTGGCACTTACCGTTCAGATGTAAGATTGTCACAATGTTCGATGAAGTGGTCATACTATCGTACGGGTCAGGAACAACAAAAGCTGGTCTCACAATGAGCCAGCTTAATCGTTATATTCTCTATTTTTCAAACAGATGTTCTTTGAATAATTTGATAAGGAACTTTTACTTTCTGGTTCGACTTATGAATGATCAGCTCACATGCTTGTTCGCCAACTTTCGTTAGTTGATGATCAACAGTAGTAATGCCTAAACCAACCCCAATTGGTTGATTTTCCTGCCCAATAATGGCTAGATCGCGAGGAGTTTCAAGATTGATAGACTTAGCATATAAATGTATGCCACCAGCTACTTCGTCTCCATTGGCAAAAATGGCAGTAGGTCTATTAGGTAAATGCAGGAGATTCTTAGCTGCCGCAATACCATCATCGAGACAACTGCAGCCGGTCAAATAATATTCGGGTATAAATGTTCCAAATACCTCTTTGTATGCCGTTATCAAATGTTGTGTACTCATACTTTCGGTTTCACGCGCTGTTGTAAATGCAACGTGTGTATGTCCTTTATCCTTCAATAGTTGAAATGCATCAAGATAGGATGAATATCTGTCGATATAAGAACATCCGATTGCAGGATGGGAAGTGTAATCGTATGACACGATCAAACCGTAGTCTGAATAAGGAATAATCGCATCCCAGTCATTTGCTCTAGAGGTAATGATCATACCATCAAGCTGTTTATTTTTTAATTTTGAAAGATATTCAATTTCTTTTTCTTTATTGTATTGAGTAGGCAGCACGATAACCGTATAATCCATTTCAACCGCTTTGTTTAGCACACCATTCAGTAATTGATCAAAACAAGCATTATTGTTGTAAGGTATGATAAGGCCGATCATCTTAGTTTCGCCGCGAGTTAAGTCGATTGCACTTTGGTTCGGCGCATAATTTAGCTCATTAATAATGGTAAGTACTTTTGTCCTTTTGTCATCTGACACATATTTATGATTATTGAGGACTCTAGAAACCGTCGTAACCGAAACACCAGCCAGTTTAGCTATATCATGAATATTCGCCATGGAAGTGAGCTCCTGTAACAGTATGATGCGGTTGATTCGCACTCCATTTAATCAAAGATAGAATCGATTATTGTAGAGGGAATCACCTGCATCCATTGTAAAATGTGAAATGGGTTTCATGTCAAGGACGACTGAGCCCTCTCATCCCGAACAAGAATGGGGATCGCTTTCTTTGAACTTATCTCGTTTGCTTTTCGTGATTAATTAACCATTCCTTGCGGGACAGTCCACCACCGTAACCTCCAAGATCTCCATTGGCGTTGATTATGCGATGACAAGGGACGATAATGGCCAGTTGATTAGCGCCATTTGCTCGTGCCACTGCACGATAAGCAGTTGGTTGGCCCACCAATGTGGCTAATGCTGAGTAGGATTGAGTTGCACCAGAAGGAATATTTCTTAAATGCTCCCATACTTTTTGCTGAAAAGGTGACCCAAGGTAACGAATGGGGGTATGAAATTCAATGCGTTTCCCGTCAAAATATTGAGTAAGCTCCATTTCGATAGACTGAATCGGCGGTGCAGTTCCTGGAATAATCGCGGATTTTGTTTGCTGCCTAAGTCGTTCAATCTCACGTTCCAACCCCCGACGATCCACAAATTCTAACAGATACAGTGCTTCGTCATCGGCGATGGCAATCATGGGGCCTAACCGTGTGTCTAGCCAAGATGCTTTCAGAGTGTGAATGCTTTCGAGCGAGCTAGGAGCTGTACCCATAATTCGTGAAAATGCATCTCTAAACCCGCTGCTTGATTCATAACCAACTGAAAATTGTGCATCGATTACAGGCTCGCCTCCTCTTATTTGCTTCATGGCAATCCCCATGCGCCGTGCACGTGCATATTCCACAAATGTCATTCCGAACCGCTTTTTGAATTGACGACGGGCTGTAGAGGCATCGATAGATATCTGCTGAAAGTCTACATCTTTCCATCTTTTTTCAGGATTCGTCTCAATCGCCTTCACAAGAATTCGAACGACTTCTGAAACGTGGTTGGGGTGGGAAAGAGGGTGGCATCTTTTACAAGGCCGAAAAGAAGCAAGCAATGCTTGCTTAGCAGTTTCGAAAAATTCACAATTCTCGAACTTGGGTTTTCTAGCTGGACAAGTTGGACGGCAAAATACACCTGTCGTCTTCACGCCAACATAGAATTGTCCTTCATATTGCGAATTTTTCTCAATCAACGCTTGATAATACTCCTGTTTACGCTCGACTCTAAACGTCATTCCGTTCACCCTTATTATAATTTGACTTGCTTTATTTACGATCATTATAGCCTTCTGTTTAAGTACTGTCCGCCGAAAATCAGGCATTGATTTTTTAGATTATGTCAGCACTATTATTTCCTCATCGACATCCTAACTTAATTTAAATAATCAAGGTAAGTAACAGGATTGGATGACAATTAGTTTACATAATAAATTTTTCGTAAACAATTTAAGTGCTTGAAAATACGGCCTTCTTGTGTTTAATCAAAGGCTATTGCTATTTATATGGACTTAGGGAAAAGTCGGTTTGGCATCGAATGATTAATAAATTATTTTTATATAATCAACAAGAAGTATTAAATATTATTTATTAAATTAAGGTGATAGAATACCAATAAATAGGTGATAAGGGGTGTGTGAATGACTTCTTCATTATCCAAACATTTTATGGTATTCGCAGCTAGGGAATGCAAAGGATCAAGCAGCTTGTACGAACACTTGTCTGACAAAATAGCGGCAGATGATGAACTGCTCGAATTGGCTGGATATGTCAGACAAGGGCAACCTGTACCCAATCTTTTCTTTGGTGCGGTTCACTATTTATTACTGAAAGGCTACGGTCATGAGCTAAGAGAGTTTTATGCAAGCCTTGTCAACGATCCTAGAAATGTTGCAGAAGCATTTCCGCATTTTAAAGACTTCTGCTTAACCTACAAGCTCGATATCATTCCGTTACTACAGAACAAGCTTGTACAGACAAATGAAGTTAGACGATGTTCTTATCTATATCCAGCTTTTTGTTATATGTACGAGAAAACGAAGCGACCATTAGCATTAATTGAAATTGGAACAAGTGCAGGGCTGCAGTTGCTGTGGGATAAATATAGTTACTCCTATAACTCTGATAATGAGGTTTATGGAAATGTTCATTCTGAGCTGCACATCCGTGCGGAAATAAAAGGAGCACGACATCCATTTATTTATAAGCAGAGCCCACCAGTCATTAGTAGAATAGGACTAGACTTGCATATTAATGACCTAAATGCTCCAGAAGATTATTTATGGCTAAACGCATTGATATGGCCAGAGCATTCGGAACGGAGAATTCATTTTGCCAAAGCTGCACAGTGTGCAAAAGAGCAAACAATTCAATTCATCGAAGGCGATGGTGTGAAGCTGCTTCCTGAGATTGCCTTGCAAATACCTAAAGAGTCTGTGATTTGTGTGTTCCACACGCATGTAGCCAATCAAATACCGGTAGAAGGTAAGCAAGAATTGGAAAGGCATATTAAGAAGCTTGGCGAAGAGAGAGAAGTTCTTCATCTTTATAATAATATGCGGGATTCTGGACTACTTCATCTTGATTATTATGTTGGAGGAAAGGAGTATAAGGAAACGTTAGCGGAAACGGAAGGGCATGCTCGCTGGTTCCAATGGATAGGAAAACATAAATAGGGCAGATATGAGTAAATTTAGAAAGTAAGCTTGACTAGATGATATAAGAGGTGGGTGTTGCTATATGCTATGAGCCGAACTTTAACTATGTAAGGTTCGGCTCATAGCTCAAATTGTGAAAAGGATGTATCGTTCTATCGTGCAGCCAACAACGGCTGAATATTAGGAATTCATTTTCCATTTTCTCATACCTTCTGACAAAAACCATCCTGCAATTCCGGATACCGCTATCACTCCCAGAACGAGTGGTATTTCGGAAGATCTAAATAAGGAAATATATCCAGTGAATGTATTGTTTACAGCACGCATACTAAACACAATTATGTAACTCAACATACATCCAACACCCATGCCGAGCATAGTGTACTTCAATTTGTAATCGGATAGTTTCTGTGGGACGGCTTTAATGCCAATTAGTATGCAGAGCAATGGAATACAGTCTATTACGATTTGAATAATTGATGAATAAGGTGAATAAGGTATAAACAGCTGATTATTCACTAGCGTATACAACCAAAATCCAAACACGCCTCCGAAAGCAATTCCACGAACATTCAGTTTCCCATACGTCTTGAAAAATTTCACACTGACTGCAATGGTGAGTAATGGAAATGCTAAAATTGCATATAGGTATGCGCCCAAGCGAGCCATACCGACTTCTGACGGACTAAATTTGCTAATATAAAATATTTCTAGCAAAAAATTTACGACTAGATAACTAGCTATAATCGAAACGATGCTTCCGAGTATAGAATATAAACTTCTCATAAGACTCTCCTTATCCATTTGGATAGGGGGATCATAAGCTGAGAATGATTGAAAATTAATTTCTTAATAATAATGTAACTATGTAAGCGCATAAACACCGGAATGGTTTCATTCATTAACCTTTTTTTGAAAATTTTTCACACGCATGCGGCCATCCAATACTAGCAGAAGACAAGCATGAACGGCAAATATGCATGAAAAAGCTTAGTGAAGAGAGATCTTGATATTACCTTTTTTTCGAAAGTGAAATTAATACATATTCAAGGTTCTTCTTAACAAAAGCGATATGTATATTATTCATAGTTAGTCTGCTAGACATGATACTGCCTTCAAGAGAAGAAAGGATGAAAGAAGCGGTAGCTTCTGTATCCATTTCAGAGTGATATTCTCCATCTCTTATCCCTTGTTCCAGTATATTTTGTATAATTGTAAGCATATCTATATAGGCTTCTGATGCTTTCTCGCGTAAAAGGGGGATCGTCTGATCACTTTCTACGGCCGTATTTAAAAGTGGGCAGCCGCCTTTCAATGGCGGATTATGCGCCGCGTCACGATAAACCTCGCACATAGCTAAAATTTTGGCTGTTGCTGTTGCTTCGCCGTCTATAGCAGTCATGAAACGTTCTGCTACCAACTTAGTGGAATAGTCGAAGGCTTCTAGTGCAATATCTTCTTTGCTTGAGAAGCAACCGTATATTCCGCCTTTCGTAAGACCTGTCACCTCCATAATATCCTGCATAGAACAAGACGCGTAGCCTTTTTCGTTAAAAAGCTCCGCAGCCTTCATTATGATATCCTGTTTGGTTTTATCGCCTTTCCGCATCTATAGGTTCCTTTCAAGTGGTATATATGTGCTTCCGTATTCATTGTAGCATGGTGAAGGGGCTTGTAAACGGATTAGCTCCAACGATATTTATTGTGCAAGTGATTGTCATAAAAGTTTGAATATTTGCAACATTTGCACCTTAAAGTTGGAGGGATATAATGGTATGTTTAAAAAGAACCGACCGGTCGGTTTTGTGTTATGCTAAATCCATTGATGAGGAGTGAAAGGAATGAGTAACCCTTTTTATCGAGTTCCTGATAGTGAATTAGCGACGAAAGCTACGAGCTACGTGAAAAACTTGTCAGCCCCGTATTTGTATAACCATGTAATGCGTTCGTATGCTTATGGCTACATTGTCGGAGAACGGACAGGAATGAAGTACGACCTCGAACTGTATTATTTAGGATCACTTTTTCACGATATTGGATTTACAGCACCTTTAGTTTGTGCAGATGGTCCCTTTGACAAATTAGGAGCGCAGGAAGCTTACAATTACTTAGTCGAGCATGAATATCCATCTGAAAAAGCAAAAATTGCGCAGCTTGCAATTGAACTCCATACTACTTTGGAAGGAAAGGATCATACACAATCGGAAGTGGCTATGGTTTCGTTGGGGGCAATGATAGATGCTACAGGTATCGCGATTCATGAAATTGATGCTAAGGCATTGCGTTATATTATGGATGCATATCCTGATGTAGAAGCGAACTGTTCCTTTATAGAATTATTTTTATATCAATATAAGAAAACAAATGATGTGAAATTCCTGATGATTGCGGAAGCTGCAAAGAAAAATAGACCCACATGCAGCCACAAGAGCCATAGATACGACAGCATGTTTCCAACAAGTGTGGACATAACGAAGTCTTAAATAAAAAGGTATAACCACTTCATTCATGAGGAGGTTATACCTTTACTTTTTCTATGTTCTCTAATGAGACGGTTGTTGTGTTTCTGGCAATGAATCAACCTTTTTCTTGTTGGTGGATAATAACCATCCTACAATCGCAGATACCGCTATCACTCCTAGGACGAGTGAAGTCTCGAATGTATCAAAATAAAAGTAGGAAATTAGGGAATTCTGAATGGCTCGCATCACAATTACAGTAGCGTAGCCTAATAGCCATCCGATAGCTGAACCAATTCCTATGTATACGATCTTGAAGTCATTAAACTCACGCTTCACGACGATGTAGCCAACGATAATAGACAACAACATGATGTAGTTCAAATAGGGATTAATGGAAGGAACGTCAGCCGAGATATACGTGTCCAATAATGTATAGAGCAAATATCCGATAGCGCCTCCAACAGCTATTCCACGCACATTCACCTTATCAAATGATTTAAAATAGAATAGAAGAAGGAGTATAGCTAGTACTAGAAGGGCAGTGAATGCTACAACTACTGACTGCAGCGTTGGGAAGAATCCGTCCGGCGAACGGAATGTACTGAAGTAAAAGACATCTAATACATGAAACAACCCTAAGTTGCTAGCAACAACGGTAACGATACTGCCTAGTATAGAATATATAATTTTCATATGTGCCTCCTTATATATTAGAATATTCATATCATAAGAGATAAATCGTTTGGGAATATTTTCTTAAGAATGATGTAACCAATTGAGATTTTTGTGCTGCACCCTATTTAGAATTCGAACATAAAAATGTACTTGACCTCACGTAACGTCATTGTATTAACGTTGTGAAGACAGTAGTTTGAACGGAACGGGGGGAGCAACTTGGTAGATAACAGCACAGTGATGGAATCTGGAAGATGTATAGAGTGTGGGGCTAGGGGAATTGATGGACATTCGTGTTATGAATTGTTCGGTTATCCCCTTGTGTGGGAACATAATAATCCAGACTTGTATGCATTGCACTTTTGGCTGGTTTCCTGTTATATGATCCAGCATCCTTCGAACTATACAGAGGAGGGCCACCGGTTATTGGTTCAATTATTTATTGATGCTTATGATCATAACTGGGATACGGGGTATATTCTTCAAAGAAATCGAGAGCTAGTAAGTAAAGTTGGTAAAATTACAAATCCAGTACCAAGTCAAGAAAGAACTCGAAATTCTAAATATTGGTCGATGACAATTGAAGATATATACACAGGAGGCGAGAAGAAGGCCATCCAACATATTATCAAATGGAAAGAGCGGGTAAGAGGCGAACTTCCATCGTAAAACAATATCATTCATAAAATACATGGATACACATTGAGTTATAGGCCCGATAACGTTTATAATAAGTCGAGTAAAAAGTATATTAGAAAAGGTGTCATGGATGAGCATATTAAACGTAGAGAAATTAAGCCACGGCTTTGGAGATCGTGCGATCTTCAAGGACGTTTCCTTCCGCCTGCTTAAAGGCGAACACATTGGGCTAATCGGTGCAAACGGTGAAGGTAAGTCCACTTTTATGAACATTATTACAGGCAAGCTTCAACCAGATGAAGGTAAAGTCGAATGGTCCAAACGCATGCGTGTTGGATATTTGGATCAGCATGCTGTACTTACCAAAGGATCATCCATTCGTGATATCTTAAGAAGTGCTTTCCAATATCTATTTGATTTGGAACAAGAAATGAATGATATGTACGGCAAGATGGGGGATGTAACGCCAGAAGAGTTAGAGAAGCTGCTTGAAGATGTCGGAACGATTCAAGATACGTTGACGAATCAAGATTTCTACCTCATCGATGCGAAAGTAGAAGAGACGGCACGCGGACTTGGTCTAAACGATATCGGTTTGGATAAAGACGTTCATGACCTTAGCGGCGGACAACGTACGAAAGTATTGTTGGCGAAGCTATTGCTCGAGAAGCCGGACATCTTGCTATTGGACGAGCCGACGAACTATTTGGATGAGCAGCATATCGAATGGTTAAAACGCTATCTACTGGCGTATGAGAATGCATTCATTTTGATTTCACATGATATTCCGTTCCTTAACAGTGTCATTAACATGATTTATCATATGGAAAATCAAGAGTTGAACCGCTATGTCGGCGACTATGATAAATTCCAGCAAGTCTATGAAATGAAAAAGCAGCAGCTTGAATCTGCTTATAAGCGTCAACAGCAGGAAATTGCTGAGTTGAAAGACTTCGTTGCCCGTAACAAGGCAAGTGTAGCGACACGTAACATGGCGATGTCCAGACAAAAGAAGCTGGATAAGATGGATGTTATTGAGCTGGCGCAAGAGAAACCGAAGCCGCAATTCAATTTCAAAGATGCTAGAGCTTCCAGCAAGCTTATTTTCGAAACGAAGGATCTTGTTATTGGATATGACGAGCCATTGTCTCGTCCGCTTAACTTACGTATGGAACGCGGTCAAAAGATTGCATTTGTTGGTGCGAACGGTATCGGTAAAACGACGTTGCTGCGCAGCATTTTGGGCGAAATCCAAGCGATTTCCGGCTCTGTTGAGCTGGGTGAGAACTTGGCAATCGGCTATTTCCAACAGGAAATGAAAGAAGCCAACACGAACACTTGTATCGAAGAGATTTGGGGCGAATTCCCATCCTTCTCACAATTCGAAGTGCGTGCAGCACTAGCGAAATGCGGACTTACGACGAAGCATATTGAGAGCAAGATTCAAGTACTTAGCGGTGGTGAGAAAGCAAAGGTACGTCTATGCAAGCTTATTAATAACGAGACAAACTTGCTTGTACTCGATGAGCCGACGAACCACTTGGATGTAGATGCTAAGGATGAGCTGAAGCGTGCGCTAAAGGCATACAAAGGCAGCATTCTACTCATTTCCCACGAACCAGAATTCTACCGTGATGTGGTTACAGAAACATGGAACTGTGAATCCTGGACGACAAAAGTATTTTAATAAGTGCTAATAAAGCCGGTTCTGTCGCAGTCGTTGTGATGGAGCCGGTTTCTACTAGTTACATACGTTGCAGTTTTAAGTACTCTACTTACGAGAAATGTTGAATGTCATCTAACGAAGCGTTAAGAAGTATAGACAACGTAGAACTATTATTTTTACAAGCCAACAAACCTCTTAGAAACCACAAACACTACTAGTTCACCATCATGGAAAAACAGATAGTCTCTAAGACAGAAGCTTTTGATATATACGGAAACCATTGTGAATATATTGGAGATGTAGCCTTCTGCATCGTGATAGAAACATGAAAGAAGTTTTACTAGCTCATATTATTGGGTATCAAATGAACAGAGCTTGCTACATTCCTATTTCAATACGTTGTATAGAGATGAAACGTCATTTGAAGATTACCGTGTAAACGTAGAAGCAGTGATATTCAGCAACATCTAAATGAGGTGACCTATGAATAGTGAGCAATGGAGGAGGGCAGAACACGCCCTGTCTCGTATGGAAGTAATAAAGCAAGGCATCAACGATCCGGTGACGATAGAAGGAGAATCGGATGAACTGCACTGTATAGGGATCGGTACGGATGCTGCTGTATTTGTCTATAAACAAATGCCTCAATTTGCCTACAAACTATATGCCACTCAGGCGCTTCCGAAAAAGGAAGCAGAAATAAGCGTGTATGAAGCATTGAAGGGGAGCCCTTATTTTCCTGTGTATTATGGTGCGGGGGATCGATATGTGGTCATAAGTCATGAACGAGGGATAAACTTGTATGATTGTTTGCTATTGGGTGTCCCTGTGCCAAGACAAGTTGTAGATGATGTAGAAGCAGCACGAGCATTTGTCCGAGAACGAGGATTGAACCCACGAGATATCCATTTGAAAAATGTATTGCTGCAGGATGGTCGAGGAAAGGTACTCGATGTATCTGAATATATACAGCCTGGCAACGACAAAAGATGGGAGCATCTCGTATGGGCTTACGATAACGTTTATCCTTTGCTAGAAGGAGAGAAAATATCGAGCTGGCTGCTCGAAGCTGTGAAAAATGGATATTACCGTTTTGATCCAGCAAGCGGCAATTTACAGGATTTCGCGGAGCGAATTAGAAGGCTCTTTTTTGGAAAATAAAATACTACGTTTCAAATAAAAAGTGGTTGGTCTCCTGTACATTGAGGAAGCCAGCCACTTTTCACTTTATTGTTATTCCGATTCAGTTAGCATGACCATACATCTGCAAAATTTCTTCCGCATGTTTGCGCATGCCTTCTATTAACTCCTGCGGTTCTATCACCCGTGCATGAGTTCCGAGTCTTAAAAACAGGGGCATCGAAAAAGCAATCTCACCTTTGTCTATAGGCGAATCAATCGTTCCCGATCCATCTTCATGAATGATGACAGTTCCCTCTAGGAAAGGGACGCTTTTGCACTGACGCACGCCTTCTTGTGTCAATTGAACATGGAGTCGCACAGGTTGTGTTATTTCATAGGAGCCGAACCATTGTTCCAAATTCATGTATTCATCTTTATTCTCTTCCGTCGAAACAATGGACACAATTCGATCGACACGATAAAGTAGTACTTTTTGCTTCGTATAATCAAATGCGGGCAAATACCATAATCCATCATGCGCATACACACCGATAGGTCGAATGTGCTTGGTCGTTGTTCCTCCTTTTGATTCATAGAGCATATGTATATTTTTATTTTCAATGGCAGCCTCTAACGTGTCTTTAAGCAGCGGGGTATCTATTGTTCGGGTAGGATTCCAAAAGGCGATGTAGGAGCGTACTTTATCTACTTTCCCTTTGGCATCAACCTGTAAGGAACGATATAGCTTTTGTGCAACGGAGTTGATCTCAGCATCAAATGGCAAGTCCCGATAATAGCGTAACGATTGAAAAGCAAAAAAGATGGAAACGGCTTCTTCTTCCGTAAATAGAATAGGTGGCAGCAACTTGCTCGATAATACAGTGTAGCCTCCGTTCCGCCCTTGTTCCGCATAAATAGGTAAACCCATATCACTTAAATCCAATATATATCGATGTACGGTACGAACTGATATATGAAATTCATCTGCAATTTCTTGCGCGGTAAATTTCTTTTTCGCACTGGCAAACACGAGAATATCTAGTAATCGTTTTGCTTTAGACAATTTCTTCACCTTTTCTTTTTTATCATGACATTAGTTGTCATGTTTTATGGTTAGTATAGAGGATACCTAATGAATTTATCAATTAGGATCATGTAAAATTTCATGTACATGGGATATGTATTGTAAAAAGGAGAACGATTATATGTCACGTGAAGTTATTTTGTTTATCGCAGTTAGTTTAGATGGATTTATTGCGAAAGAAGACGATGATTTGCAATGGTTAATGGAAACGGAAGGCGAGGGTGATAACGGATATAGCGAGATGTATCAATCGATTGATACAACGATTATGGGAAAACGCACGTATGACTGGGTGAGGGAGCAGATCGACACTTTTCCGTATACAGATAAAAAGAACTACGTATTTTCGACAACGGAAACGGGTTCTAATGAATATGTGGAATTTGTAAATGAAGATGTAGTCGAGTTTACGAAGAAACTAAAGGCACAACAAGGCTCAAAAATATGGATGGTAGGCGGAGGCATCATCCTGGATGCGTTTATCAAAGAAAACTTAATTGACGAGTATATCATAACGGTTACTCCTCATATTCTTGGCTCAGGTATTCCATTATTCAAAGAACGGAATCCACAAATCAATTTACAGCTCATAAACACAAGACGTTTCGGTCAGTTTGTAGAATTGCATTATAAGGTGAAATAGGGCGCTCTCGATGAGCGTCTTTTTAATTTTTCCTTTTTAGGGAAAAGTAACAACAAGAACGAGGACTAACTGTTATGGAGCATGGAGCATCAACAAGGGGGTGACAGATGATATGGTATTTTCAAGTATTCCATTTTTGTTTTTATTTTTACCGGGAGTACTAGCCATTTACTATGGATTGCTAAGAAAGCGTCAAGCACGAAACATGTTTTTGCTTCTTGCGAGCTTAGTATTCTACGCATGGGGAGAACCAGTCTATGTCCTGATAATGATTGTGAGCTTCATGGGTAACTATCTATTTGGCTTATCGGTGCATACATACAGAGAGCATCTGAACATGAGCCATCTCATCATTACAGCAATGTTGCTATTTAACCTCGGAATCCTCGCAGTTTTTAAGTATTTAGAATTTGCAGTTGGGATTATGAACAGCATATTCAATGTGCAATTGGACGCACCACATTTAACACTGCCGATAGGGATTTCATTCTATACCTTTCAAGGGATATCTTATGTCATCGATATCTATCGACGGGATGCAGAGCCATTAACCAATCCATTGGATGTAGGTTTATATATCGCTTTATTTATGCAGCTTGTCGCCGGACCTATTGTCCGTTTCAAGACCATTGCTAAGCAAATTTATGAAAGGCAGGAATGTGAGCATAAATTTGTATATGGTATCTCCCGTTTTATTGAAGGATTGGCTGTTAAGGTGCTGCTTGCCAATCAATTTGCACTGCTGGCGGATGCTGCTTTTCGTCATGAAGGTTATGAGCTGTCTGTTATGCTGGCGTGGATGGGCGCGGCAGCATATGGTCTGCAAATCTTCTTCGATTTCTCAGGCTATTCCGCAATGGCAATCGGCCTTGCTAACATGTTCGGTTTCCACTTTGAAGAAAACTTTAATGCCCCGTATATTTCGCGCACGGTATCCGAATTTTGGCGTAGATGGCATATCTCATTAGGCACATGGTTCCGAGACAATGTATATATTCCGTTAGGAGGCAGTAGGGTGTCCAAGTGGAAAGTCGTGCGCAACTTGTTCCTTGTGTGGTTGTTAACGGGACTATGGCATGGTGCCAATTGGACGTTTATTGCGTGGGGACTTCACTTTTTCCTGTTTATTATGCTGGAGAAGATGCTGGGCTTAGAAAGCTTCTTTGCTAAATACAAAGTATGGGGGCATATGTACGTCATACTGGTTGTGCTATTTGGGTGGGTGTTGTTCAGAGCCAACAATATTGCGCATGCCCTTGAATATATGCGTTCTATGTTTGGGTTCAACGGTAATGTGACCGTTGGAGAGGAGGCTATGTTTTATGCTCGCGAATATGTTCTTCTGTTCATCATCGGGATCTTGAGCTGCTTGCCATTGAAGAAGTGGGTGCTCAATCGCCACGTTAACCAAGTAAATTCAGTTGTAACTTATACGTATCAATTCGTCATGGCCGCGCTCTTTATTTTCTCCATTGCATATTTGGTGAAGGGCAGCTACAATCCATTTATTTATTTTAATTTCTAACCGATAGGAGGCATACGTGTGGACACGAGAAAAGAACAGCAAGCTAAGGAACACGACAATAGAAGCAGTGTCAAAAATAAAGTGATCATTGCCGTGTTCTGTCTGTTTCTTTTTCTAAGTGGTATGCTGACCTTGCTGCTGAATTCGACGAAAATAAGTACAAACGTAAAAAGGATCGTTAAGGACAATAATACGAAAAATGTAGGGATGGAGCTGGGTATTCGCGGACTTACGAAAGGGCTCGAAGACACGATTTCAAGCGGATTTATTGCGAAAGAGAAGTATATTGACCTTGTCGGATTAGCGGATCGTATGTTAGGAAGGCAGTATATTAACGATGTTGATCCCAAAAAGGACGTTGTAAAGGACAATCATGGTTTATTGCACTTTTTAACCCGTAGGATGAAGATAAGAGAAGTTACCGATCAGCTTATTCATCTAAATGAAATTTTGAAGGACAAGCGTATTCCACTCTTATATGTTCAAACGCCCATTAAAATTATGCCTGGATTTACTGAGCTGCCTCCTTCCATTGAGGACTACTCAAATTCCAATTCAAATACGTTACTTTCTGGACTATCGATGGGAGGCGTACCTTATTTTGATTTGCGAAGTGAAGCCAGCAAGCTCGAAATGAACCCCTCATCTATGTTTTATGAAACGGATCACCATTGGACGAATCAAACGGCATTCTGGGCAGTAAGGGAAGTCGTTAAGAAGCTCGATGCGGATTACAGCATACGTTTAGATCCTGACCAATTTTATACAGACTCGGCCAATTATGATTATACGAACTATAACCGTGTATTTTTAGGATCACAAGGAAGACGCGTGGGCAGATACTATGCAGGAGTCGATGATTACACGTTGATCGTGCCCAAATTTTCGACTCGATACAAGATTGGCATCAATAAAAACGGACGATCTTTATCCATGAAAGAAGGGACTTTTGAAAATACGATATTGCATAAAGAACTACTGAATATGACTAGTTCCGTTTATAAGAACCGTTATGCAGCTTATTTTGGAGCAGATTATCGTGAAGTACAAATAACGAATAAGGAAGCTCAAAATTTTTATAAAATTGTCGTTGTAAAAGATTCCTTCGGTCTTCCATTCACAGCCTTTTTGTCAACGATGGCAAGCGAGATACGGATGATTGATTTGCGATACTTTTCTCATGAGCATGTCATTACCTATATCGAGGAATTTAAACCTGATGCGGTTCTGTTTGTGTATAAAGGATTAGGAATTCGTTATAATTTGATTAGCGAAATATTGAGGCGATCACACAATCAGGTTCAGAAATAGAATACGATAAGAGGTGACGGGGATGAGAAGCAAACAGGAAATGATGGAATTAGGAATGAATTTTGCGCGCAATTGTGAACAAATTAGAATCTTTACGCTGGAAGGCTCATTAACGAATGTGAACATCCCGAATGACGAATTTCAAGACTATGATTTCAGTTATTTTGTTACAGATATGGAGCACTTCAAGCAAAATGATGATTGGCTGGGCTACTTTGGCACAAGGATTATGATGCAGAAGCCAGAGGCGATGGAATTATTTCCACCTGAGTTAGGGAATTGGTTCTCTTATCTTATGATCTTTGAAGATGGCACGAAAATGGACCTGACCCTTATTCCGCTGAATGAGTATGAAGAGTACTTTGCTAATAGTGATGGTCTAGTCGAAGTTCTATTAGACAAAGATAACCTCATCGATGGGCCTGTAATAGCTACGGACAAGATGTATCATATTGAAAAGCCAAGTCATCAATCATTTGATGACTGCTGCAATGAATTTTGGATGTCATCCACTTATGTGGCGAAAGGGCTAGCCAGAAATGAATTGTTATTTGCTGCCGATATGATGAACCAAGTATTTCGCCCCAATTTACTGACGATGTTGCGCTGGAAGGTGGGAATCGAAACGGAATTTTCGTTAAGCATAGGGAAGTACGATAAATTTCTAGAACAATACGTGTCGAGTGAAACATGGACGACCTTACTTGCTACATATGAGATAGGCTCTAAACAGAACATGTGGGAAGCACTATATACCAGTTACTCCTTGTTCAGAATAACGACTCAATTTGTTGCAGATAAGCTGGGATATAGCTATCCTGATTATGATGAGAACGTAAGCCCGTATATCGATACTATACGTCGAACATATGCTTGATGTAACTGATAACAATTATTCGATCATGTAGCTGTAAAAGCGCCGCTGAGAGTTCAGGGTGCTTTTTTTATTTAGGCGCATGGCAATGGATATTTCTAAGTTTGATTGTCTAAGTTAACAATCAAGGTGTTGACAGGAGTAAAAATGATCATTATATTAAATGCATGCACATGCATGTAAATATTTATTTTCGATACATCGATATTATAGATAAGGAGAGTTATCATGGAACATTTATTTAGCCCTTATGAAATGATGGATTTAAAGTTAAAAAATCGTGTTGTTATGCCACCTATGTGCCAATATTCCGTTACGAACAAAGATGGGATTGCAACCGACTGGCATTATGCGCATTACGTTAGCCGTGCGATTGGTGGGGCAGGTTTAATCATAATTGAAATGACCGATGTGGAGCCAGATGGACGCATTTCGGATTATGATCTTGGCATATGGTCTGATGATCATATTGCGCCATTGGCTAGAATCGTTGAAGCTTGCCATGCGTACGGTGCAAAGGTAGGTATTCAAATTGCTCATGCAGGGCGTAAAGCAGAGGATGCGGAAGTTCCAGTCGCTCCATCTGCGATTCCATTTGGTCCAGAGTCTAAGACACCTAGAGAATTGAGTACTGAAGAGGTGAAGGAACTAGTCGAGAAATTCCGGCTAGGTGTAGAGCGAGCTGTCAAAGCCGGAGTGGATGTCATTGAGCTTCATGGCGCACATGGTTACTTGATTCATCAGTTTCACTCTCCGTTATCCAATAAAAGAACAGATGAATACGGGCAAGATGTGACGCTGTTCGGAAGAGAAGTTATTCGTGCGTCTATGAGTGTAATGCCAGCAGGCATGCCATTGATCATGCGTATTTCCGCTAGAGAATATGTGGAGGGTGGATACGGAATTCAGGAAAGTTTGGCGTTCAGTAAGGCGTATAAAGAAGCTGGCGTGGATATTTTCCATATTAGCACAGGCGGCGAAGGGGCAATTGGAGTTGGGCCCATTGCGATGAATGACAGACCAGGATCTCATGCCGCTTATCAAGTGCCATTGGCAAGAACAATTAAGCACAGTCTAAACGTTCCTGTTATTGCAGTGGGCAGGTTGGATGAGCCAGCTCTTGCTGATGCTGTTATCGGCAATGCAGATGCTGACCTCGTTGCAGTAGGTCGAGGAATGCTGAGGAATCCATACTGGACGTTAGAGGCAGCTGTTCAGCTTCATAAACATACAGATGTCCCTCAACAATATCAATCTGGATTCCCTAGAAGGAACCAATAACACAGTTTTAATAAATACAAATTAGAGACCGATCAATCATGTTGATGGTCTCTTTTTAGCACATAGAATCCTATATTTCCAGTTGAAAATTGTTCTTCGCAAAGCAGCTATTTGCTCGTATTTACTTGACGGTTAATGTTATACTTTTAAAAAGTAAGGATAGTTTAAAGTAGGATAATGTTCAGCAACTTGATGCTCAGGAAGGAACTGTGAGATGGACAACACCATTAATAATGAGCCCAACCTAATATCGAATTGGTTGACTTTAACCCATATACAGATGACTGTTGCCAATGAATTAGAAGCAAATCTACAAGAGAAGTATCAGTTATCGTTAAAAGAGTTTTATTTGCTATTGTCTTTATCGGAGGCTCCGTATAAAAAGCTGAAGCTTCAACAGCTGGAATCAATGGTTGGATTAAGCCAGAGTGCGCTATCAAGGCTTGTTAGCCGTTTCGAAGCGAAAGGCTGTGGGGCTTTGCAACGCATTACTTGTGATGATGATCGCAGAAGTATTTACACATCACTGACGCCTTATGGTCAAGATAAGGTGAATAAGGCATTAGTAACGTTCGAAGAAGTGTTGTTGGCGACATTCCCCGGGCAGCAAGTGGAGCAGTTACTGCAACAAATGCTTCGCTTCAAACAGTTCAAGTCGAAATAAGCCCAATGCGGGCTTTTTTTGATTTGCGAAAAGTGTTTTGAGGTGGTGTAACAACTATATTGTTCACAGGTGGAATGCATCATTAATATTTATGAAGGAGCGGTACCTGAGAAGATTCATTAGCGGATGGTTAGGATAAATGGGAGGTAGATATACATGACGATTATCCATACAACGGGAGCTTCTTTTAAAAAAGACGTAAAGAGCAAAGGATATACGCTAGTTAATTTCTGGGCACCTTGGTGCGGGCCATGCCGAACATTGGCGCCTATTCTTGAAACGTTTGCTCGAAAAAATAGCAGCGAAATAAAGGTGCTCAAGGTAAATGCAGATGAACATACGGAGATCACAAATCAATTTGCGATTAAAGGTCTCCCAACAACTATTTTGTTCAAAAATGGCAAGCAGATTGATAAAATAGTCGGCTTAGTGAGCTTAGATAAGCTTGAGCAATTGCTCGTTGCACATAAGAAGTAGACGACTGGAACAAGATTCGGACGTTATTAATTGAAAAGTAGTCAAACTTTAGAAGGATGCTGTTGTGCAATCAAATCTCGTCATTGTGGAGCATGCTCCATGCAGGCGGGATTTTTATTTTCGATCTTGACTACTGGAAAAAATTGATCTATATTCTTACTGACCAATTGGTTAGTAAGAATGGTGTGTGAGTGGGAGGTGAAGGGTTGCCTTTACAACTGTATGACAAAACGAAAGTATTAGAGGCTTGTATGTCTGTGTTTGCGCAGCATGGATATAAAAATACCTCGACGATCATGTTGGCCGAGGCAGCCGATATATCAAAAGCTTTGATCTTTCATCATTTCAAAAGCAAAAAGAATTTGTACCTCCAATTGCTGGAGCATTGTATGACGAAAATACGGTTGGAGCTTGGTGTCGACGCTATTATCGAGCAAGATGATTTTTTTGAAGTCATCGAAAAGATTACACTTCTAAAGTTTGACTATTTCCGAAAATATTCAACTGAATATAAGTTTGTATTCGATGCGTTCTATGCCGTACCTGAAGAATTAAAAGAAGTGATCGCCGAGAGATACGGCAAAGGAGTTGCAGAAAGGCATCAGCTTTTAGAGCAGTTATTTGCAAAGGTTGCACTCAAAGAAGGTGTCAATCGTAGCTATGCTTTTGAACTCGTTATGATTACCATTCAACATTTTGATAAGAAATTTCTAACAGAAGTCACAGATATCGAAACCATTGATGAAGAGTATGGTCAGCGTTTCTTTAAGGAAATGAATCTTTTTCATCGCATGCTGCGCTTAGGAATTGCCAAGTGAAACTAGCTCGAGTGTACTTATCCTTCTACTATGAAAGGGGTATTCCCATGAGACAGTTTACAAGCACTGAGTTTATCTCTCCTGAAAATATGCGTGATTTCAGCTCCCTCTACAAAAAGCTTTCGGAAACCGATGAACCGCTCCATCGAATGGATGACTTTTTTGGCATGGGAGCAGCATGGGTTGCTTATAAATATGATGACGTAGCAGGAATTCTTAAAGATGCTCGCTTTGTGAAAAATATGAAACATCTTACTTCTAACCCTTCAAATGAAGGAAGTAAAACGGTGCAATCTCTGCTGCAAAGATTTCAAAGTATGCCAAACATGCTTACGGTCGACCCTCCTGATCATACTCGGCTGCGCAGGTTAGCCTCCAAAGCATTTACCCCACGAATGGTTGAGGAGTTACAACCGCGTATTCAACAAATCGCAGATGAATTGCTGGATGCGGTACAGGCGCAAGGGACTATGAATATCGTTGAAGATTATGCTTATCCGCTTCCGATAAAGGTCATTTCCGAAATGTTAGGCGTCCCTGCCTCTGATCACATTCGATTCCGTGAATGGACCAGAACGATTAGTAATTCTGCGTTAGACCCTACCAAATTAGAAGAAGTCGAAAACGCCCTGGAAGCCTTTATGGAATACGTTAAAACATTGCTGGAAGAGAAACGAAAGCAACCTTGTAATGACGTCATAAGCAGCTTGATTCAAGCATACGAAGATGGGGATCAATTCACCGAAAATGAAATTATCTCCACGATATGGCTCCTCATTGTGGCCGGGCACGAGACGACCGTTCATCTTATTACAAATGGTACCTTAGCACTCTTACAGCATCCAGAACAGATGAATCTACTCCGTAACGATCCTAGTTTATTGCCAAGCGCTGTGGAGGAAATGCTGCGTTATGCAGGTCCTGTCATTTTTAGTATGCGGATTGCTGGCGAGGATATGATCTTCCATGGTCAGGAGATTCGTAAAGGTGAAGTAGTTGTACTTTCCGTAGCCGCAGCCCATTTAGAAGCAAGTAAGTTTGAACAGGCTGAGACTTTCAATATTACACGTGAAGAGAACGATCACCTTGCATTCGGTAAAGGGATTCACTTCTGTCTAGGTGCACCGCTTGCTCGTTTGGAAGGAAAAATTGCTTTTGGTACGTTGCTGCGAAGATTCCCTAATTTGCGTTTAGCAGTAGAGCCAGAACAATTAGTATTTAAACCAAATTCAATGCGTGCACTTGAAAGTTTGCCTGTTGTATTTTAGCTTTTAGCTGTAATCTAAGTGTCGAATGCGATTGTTGATACAGGATCCTATCTGTTTCACATTGGAGTTAATTTTTGTATAATCATGTTGGTAAACTATTTCATGGTGATTAGGAGACATGCCCAGTATGCAAACAGAACAAGTCCAAACGGTGCAGCTCAATGAGAAAAAGCTGGTTGGTTTATCTGTAACGGTGTCGTTAAATCAAGATTTAGAACATGGAATTGTTGTCAATTTGCGAGAGCAGCTCCTTTCCAAGCGTTCTGAAATGACAAATCGGGTGGATGACGGGATATACTTAATTCAAGTTTACCCGGATTGTGAGTGGACAGAGGATGTTCCATTTGAAAGTATTGTTGCAGTGGAAGTGAGTGGAGATGCACATGTTCCCGACGGATTCGTTCAGCACACGATACCAGCCGGAGACTATGCGAAGTTCACACATAGGGGACCAGAATCCGAATTAGGAGAAACGTATGATGCGATTCGTGAGACAGGCATTGCCGCACTTCGTCCTTTTGACTTCGAATACTGGGCAGATAGCTGTGTGTTAGACCAAGAAGAGAGTACAATCGATATTTACTTGCCTTTGGAAGCGTAGAGAACAAGCTCTGACCATCGCAGCGAGTAAATTTCAGATTAAACGTGTAACAATATGAAAACCAGTCTAACACCCATTGTGGGGTGATGACTGGTTTTTCGGTGTCCAAACATCGATTTTCACTATTTTGAGGAGAGCCATCGGTTCTTATCCAACACAATTATGCTAGTAGGCGATTTCTCCTTTAATCGAAGCGCGACTAATTTGGCACCAGCCGTTTGCCAATTATAATAAGTCCGCTCAGGTACATACGTACGAAACCATTCTAGCGCTTCTACAGATGTGGCGTCCAGCTTATCTGATGTATATCTCATACTGTATGGCTTAATTCCGATAATGTAAGGGAAATAAAGTGCGTTATAGTAACGCCATTCATCAGAAGTACCAAATGCCTCATCTTGTCTAGGTTTTAAATAGCCGATGCTTTCAAGGAGGATCGATTTGAGTTCGATCGCTCTTTCCACAACGTCATCCTCAGCGCCCCGTTCATGCAAGCGAATATCAATCAGCTTCAGGTTCGTGAGGGGACTTGCAGCGAGACGCTTTAAATCACCGAATTGGGCTAGCGCACGGCGTGTATGTCGATAAAGATCATCTTCATCCATCTCCTCGGGCTCTGCTTGATCGTTTAATCGAGTTTGCACATCTTCAACCATTCGTAAGTGGGCGCGTTCCTCTCGAAGCTTTGGAAAAGTGAAAAATGCAATGCTGTCCAAAACTGCACGAAGTGGATACACGAATACTTGGAAGGTAATCGAAATGCATATGCTGATTAACAATAGTAATATGGTCATGCTGTTCCAAGATGAACTGAGCTGGATAACGAGGGCAATTTGCCCGGAGAATATAGTGGTAAATATGACTGAGTAATCCAAGGAACGAAAAAAATCAGGCAGATATGCTTCACCGTGTGCCATTAGTTCTTTTATTAATAGACGAACTGCAAATAAAAGGAGTACAGCTCCGAACAGAATCCAGTTCCATTCAAAAGAAAGATCCCACGGTAGAAATCTTCCTTTAAGTGATATAAGTACATACATGAGAATGGGGAGTATCGTGATGACACGATCGACGACAAGCATCTTCTTCCATAGAAAGACGCGCCTCTGAGTTTCATTATCGATTTCAGTAGTAGCTCCTAATGCAGCAATCACCCATGTTATAAAGGTAAAGTGGAGAAATAGTGCGGAAAATAGGTGTGTTTGATCAAGTAGGTCAGTAGCCGAAAGCACTAAGGTAGCACCTAGTCCAACAGCTGCTAGCACTAAGCATAGACCTGTAGTTAATAATAGCTTGTTGTATGTATCACGGTTGCATATATATAATCCTAGCCAAAAAAGAAGACCGAACATCATATAGGTTAACACCATCTGTACGTATCACCTCATTAACATTTTCCTCTGACCAATAAGAATGGAGTACCAACTAAGATTTTATACGTCCAAATTATATCATGAAACAGTCAGATATCATTCACAATCGTGGGATAACAAGCGATTTTTTCTGCTCGACTCACCGTAGATGTAACGCAACACATTCCTTTGCGTATTAAAATATGAGAAAATAAATAAGATGCTACAAATCTGTTGAGGCACTTAAACAGACTATTTCACATTATTGCACAATCTCCTTCATCCTTAATGGATGCATGTTAAATTAAAATAGAAGCTGAGGTAATCCATCATATGCGTGAGGAATTTACAGATCATGCCGATACTTGGTATCGACTGCATGAGCAGAAGGCAGCACAATATTTTGCATCACTTCATGCTCAACTAAAGGAAAAAACATATACAGCAACGTTGATTAACGATTTTCATTTATGGAAGAAGAATCATATTCATTCTCATTCTTTGCTTTCTTTATTGTCACGAGGGAAGAAGAAGCCTGATTCAAAGGATTATCATCGCTATATCCAATGGTTGAATCATATGGGCAAGCTAGACGATTATTTAGATCGCAGCATTTCTTATATTTATATGAGGGATTTGGGGAAAGCGCTGCATTCTCCTGAGACACAGATTAGTATTCAGCGGCTAGTCACGAATATAAAAGATCATTTAATTCGTACTACTTCTGCTAGTAAGCAAAATCAAACTGAGTTCATGAGTATGGCGGGAGTATACCGTTGGGGACAGAAAGAGCACGTTGAGCAGGCAGTGATCTGGGTTCTTGATAAAATTAAGGCGGTTTCTGCTCATATTCCGAAAGAGATGAACGCAGAACATGCTATTCGCAAGCTTATTAAGATTATTTTGGGTGTAGTTCTTCATGTGCTTGATGAACTGGATGATACAACACCGCCTGCGGAGCGTGCACGATCCCTTGATGCAGCGCTTCGACTTGGGTACTGTTATGGACTGACGTATCCATTTATTGATGATCTGCTGGATTCCGACGCCTTGAACGAGTCTGAGAAAGAGCAATATTCGAATATGATTCGTACAGCCATTATTAATGGAGAAGTACCGGAGCTAGGGGAATGGGCGGGAAATAATGCAGACATTATACCTTTCATACACGCAGAGCTCCGCGATGCTTTTGAGTATATTAAGAATCATCAACGGTCATCAACGTTGAATACGTTCTTTGAGCAATCTTATGTGTTTTTTCATTCGCAGGACATTGACAGGGTAAAAGTACTTACGAATACCCACTACACAAATGAAGACCTGTACGTGCCTATTATTTTAAAATCAGCATCATCACGGTTAATTGTCCGCTCTGTTCTAAGTGCGGAAGTTGATGAAGGCTTTGACAATCGAACTTTTTATTATGGCATTTACAACCAGCTTGCTGATGACTTTGCAGATATGTTTGATGATATGAAAGAGGGATCGGTAACACCTTATACGTACTACTTAACATACCGAGATCAGCGGCCTGATTTGATTAATCCATTTGAAATGTATTGGGCAGTTATTTCGAATTTGATCCATAACGTATATCAGTCTGATGCCAAGACACGAGAAGTGATACTGAATCGTGCCATCAATGGCTTGAAGCGCTGTAAAGAACGTGTTGGAATTGAAAAATATAACGAAATGATGGGCCTATTCGCCTCTGGCATGCCAGATCTTAATCAGCTCATTCAGCAAATGGTTCGTAAAGCGGATGATGTTGATTTCTTTGATAAATTAGTCCGCGATCAGATGGTAACTACACTTCGAAATAATCGAATGGAGAAGGAACAGTTTTTCAATACGATCAAATCGGTTCGTAATCAAATTAACACGTTATTGCATATTCCGAAACATAACGGGATACCAGAGATGAAAGAATCGATTATCGATGCTGCCAATTACAGCCTTGAAAGTGGAGGTAAGCGACTAAGACCTATTATGGCATGGGTGATGGGGGTAAATGAATACGGACTTCCATCTACTGCAATTATGCCTTTGCTGCGATCGTTGGAGTATATGCATACAGCATCCTTGATTTTCGATGATTTGCCGTCGCAGGATAATGCTTCTACACGTAGAGGTCGACCAACGCTGCATCATATGCATAATAGTGCGATTGCTGAATTAACGGGATTATTTTTGAACCAGAAAGCAATGGGGGAACAGGCGTCTCTTCATGATTTTGATGCGAAAGCTGTACTGTCGTTGATACAATATTCGTCCGAAAGGGCAGCAGATATGTGTGCGGGACAGGCGATGGATTTGCAGTCTAAAGGAAAAGCGCTCACGCTAGAGCAGTTGAATACAATCTGCTTCTACAAAACGGGAATTGCATTTGAAGCATCGCTCGTTATGCCTGCTATTCTGGCGCAAGCACAAGAAACAGAAATTAGCACGTTAAAGAAGTTCGCTTATCATGCGGGTATTGCCTTTCAAATTAAGGATGATCTGCTTGATCTCGAAGGCGAGCAGCAATTACTTGGCAAGCCAGTTGGGCAAGATGCATACAACAATACTTCGACGTTCGTGACGATCCTTGGTAAAGAAGGCGCTAGGAAGGAAATGTGGGAGCATTATTGCCTTGCTACAGAGGCTTTGGTAGATATGCCGCGCAATACAACCTTTTTAAAGCATTTATTGAATTATATGATTCATAGAGAGTCTTAACTAAGAAGGATGTTGGCATACGACATTTCATACTAAAAAAGGTGCGAACTTATATGTTCACACCTTTTGCTGAAATTAACGAACAACTACACTAGCTGAAATGAACTTTCAGCAGAAGTAGAATACGTGGAATTCATTGATAAGAGAGAGTCCGGCCTGTAAATGGTCAGACTCTCTTTATTTGTTTATGAATAATCGCCGCTATATTTTACAAGTGTTTGATAATATGGAAATATGATGTTAATATTTAAGATGTGCTATTGAGGTATTTTAACAGGTGAGAGTAAGTGTTTGTCTATCGGAGTTGAAATACTAGCGATTGTAAAACTGTACGTAGCTTCCATTTCGTATGAAGTTCCCAAGAAAGCCCCAGTTTATCCAGCCACCATGACCGCCGTTTCGGAAAGTCCCACTCTGAAATACCCAAACTTTATAATAAATAGAACCATAATTTACGATAGTTTCTTCTTGTATACCAGAAAAACTCCACGAATGAGCTTGTTGTGTATTAAACACTAACACATTATAACGATTTCCCCATTTGTTATTGTAGAAATGAAGCGTATCTTTCACAAATTGTTCACGAGCATTCATCGTTGTAATGTCACCATCAGCTACATTCGTTATGGTGGGCTGTGCAGCAGGAGTTGGTGCGACATCAGGTGTAGCGAAAGCGGCTGTCACTCCAGATGTTAACATGAGCGTTAAGCTCAAACTGGATACTAGCATCATGCGACTAAATTTTTTCATTTTAATACCTCCTAAATTGTTTTTTGTGATATTCACATGTTCATACTAAATCTAGTATGTGTCTGCCGTGTGTTCAACTCCACAAAATGTGTACACATAGCAGACATAAAGGAGTGGTAGTAGTGAGTTATAGCGTACTTTTAATAGAGGATGATGCTGATATTCGTAATATAATGTGCCTATATTTCGAGAAGGAGCAATGGCAAGTACATGAAGCAGAAGACGGAGAAACGGCACTAGACATGATAAGAACTTGTTGTGTTGATTTGATTATTCTTGATATTATGCTGCCAAAGCGGGATGGCTGGAGTATTTGTCGATGGATTCGAGGATTTTCTTGTGTGCCTATTATTATTGTAACGGCGTATTGTAATGATGATGATCAATTAATGGGATATGAATTTGGGGCTGATGATTACATAACGAAGCCATTTAGTCCCAAGATATTAGTTGCACGCTCTACGATGTTAGTGAAACGTGCGGAGGGAACAGTAGGATTGGATCAACAGATCATTTCCTTTGGCCATGTGTCTATTAATAAGCAAAAAAAGTACGTCGAAGTGAATCGTTCCGAAGTAGGATTAGCGCCAAAAGAATATGAATTACTAGAATACTTGGTGAGAAACAAAGGGATTATTTTGTCACGAGAAGCGATACTTGATCATGTATGGGGATTTGATTTTTATGGGGATCATCGTGTTGTAGATACCCATATTCGCAAGATTAGAGCAAAGCTGGGAACGGAAGCTCGACATATTCATACCGTAAAAGGGGTCGGGTATAAGCTGGAAGTCAAAGATAAGGAGTAGCCCCACAACTACATCGTTTACATGCGTATGCAGAAGTCATTAGCGTAGTGGTGCACCAATTCGTTACACAGGACCAACTCATTAAGCTTTTGGTTAGGAAGGAACTAATCACGTATTAGATGCATAATACTTATTTGGCAATGTGAGAGAGGAATACAGAAGCCACCAAAGTGGTGGCTTTCATCATACATGGTATGGATTAGTTAGAGGTGAGCACTTTATCAATAATACCGTACTCTAGAGCTTCATCCGCGGACATAAAGTGATCTCGATCCATGTCCTTTTCTATTCTTTCTATAGACTGTCCCGTCCGATCTGCGGTGATTTGGACCAATTTCTCACGAGTTTTTAAAATCCGTTTCGCACTAATTGCAATATCGCTTGCCTGCCCTTGCACTCCACCATGAGGTTGGTGGATCATAATCTCACTATTAGGAAGCGCAAAGCGTTTACCCTTAGCTCCAGCGAGCAACAGCATGGCTCCGAAAGATGCCGCAAATCCAGTACAAATTGTATGAATTTGCGGCTTAATGTACTGCATTGTATCATAAATACCTAATCCAGCGCTTATCGAGCCTCCGGGGCTATTAATGTACATATAAATATCTTTATCAGAATCTTCGGCTGCGAGTAGAAGCAACTGTGCAATAATGCTGTTAGCAAGCGGGTCATTGATCTCTGAACCGACAAATACGATTCTGTCCTTAAGCAATCTTGAATAAATATCGTACGATCTTTCGCCGCGGTTGGTTTGCTCCACCACATATGGGATAAAACTAGACATGGCATTACCTCCGTGTTTATGTTTGAGTCATGTAACAACAAGTAAACGAATCCGTGAGTTCAAAAGGTACGCAGCAAGCGTAAATATAAAATGTATACGTTTAGCGTAACGTAACGCACGTATTAATCGTTTACCTATAAGATAATCTAAACAACGCAACGGATAAGGAGTTGACTGTGAAAGATGAGCCATTCATTAACGACATCACATGAGACGGTGAGCAACGATCTGGAACAGTTAAACGCTGTGCTTAGCCGATACTGTCTTTCGTTAACTCATTCTGTGTGGGATTCTGAAGATTTGGTGCAGGATACATGGGTGAAGGTTTTGGACAGGAAGCCGGAACAAGAACATAACAATCCTGAAGCACTATTGTTGCGAACAGCTAAAAATACGTGGATTGATCAAGTGCGCCGCAAAAAAGTACTGGATCGAATTTTGAATCAGGAAAGAGAGCAATGGGCAGAAGGTGAGAAACATCACATAGGCGGCAGTAGTACCTTTGACATCGAAATCGCTTTTTATTATGTGATGAAATATTTGTCCCCATTGCAAAGAACCGTCTTCCTACTACGCGGGGCGCTTGGTTATTCCGTTGCTGACACGGCAAACAAGCTTCAGACGACAGAGGGGGCAGTCAAGGCAGCGTATCATCGTGCGCGTAAAGAGCTGCAATCATTGAAAAATGATGACGATGCTGTAGATGCAATAGTTATCACTGACGAAGAGGACGTACAATGGAATCTGAGTGCGCTTGTTAGGGCATACGTTAATGGAGAGGTAGAAGAGGTAGTAAGACTTGTCCAAGGAGAACAAGGGATGCATTATGTATGTAACATTTCCTCGATGGTTTCGACTCGTGCACAAATGAAAAACAAAGCCCATCGTAATTGTGTGTTTAACGTATATGCATCGCTGGCTGCGTAATTGTATGAATTACGCAGTCTCCTTTCAATTGTTATTGAACATAAATAAATCTAATTATTGGTATTACTTACATCGTGTTGACAGCTAACGGCAGCCGATGTTACGCTTTTCATATTAACTTTAAGGAGGCTTGTAATCTATGACTCATTCTATGCGTTTAAGATAAGCTGGCAATAAAAAGGCGGATTTTCCATCCACTTTTGTGGGCTTTTTTTGAGCTGCTTATTTTTACGTAAGATGACATGGATTGCGAGCTAGGGTAGATTTATTTTCTATGCTTTATATGTTCATGTTCTTTCTCGTACTTACTGCAGAACTATGCCTACATGTCGGCTTGGATCTGTATTTTTTATTGCCTAAAGCAGACAAACAATAAAAAATACAGGGAGTAAATGGAAACATGAATAAACAAAATTGGAAGCGGAATTTCTTTACGATTTGGGCAGGGCAGGCTGTGTCACTGCTAACAAGTGCGGTCGTACAAATGGCAATTATTTTACATCTAACAGATACGACAGGTTCAGCAATGGTGCTTTCGATGGCGACGATGGTCGGATTTTTACCACAGGCTGTATTGGGGACGATGATTGGCGTGCTTGTTGATCGCTGGAACCGAAAATTGGTTATGATCGGTGCAGATCTTTTTATTGCAGCGGCTGGGGCGATCTTGGCAGTGATAGCACTTACAGCAGACTTGCCCATATGGGTCGTAATGGTCGTTCTATTCGTACGTAGTGTAGGTACCGCATTTCACACACCTGCATTAAGTGCTGCAACCCCCTTGTTAGTGCCGGAAGAGCAATTAACCAAATGCGCTGGGTACAGCCAATCCGTCCAATCGGTCAGCTATATTTTAAGTCCAGCAATCGGTGCTTTTCTATATGCAACATGGGAACTAGGAGCCATTATTGCAATTGATGTAATCGGTGCAATTATCGCTTGTATAACAGTAGCACTGGTCAAAATTCCAAATCCAGATTCACATGATGCAAGCGTAGAAAGTAGCTTTATTGAAGAAACAAAAGATGGCTACCGCGCATTCAAACAATCAAAGGGACTATTTGCTTTGCTTTGGATTGGTGCATTATATGCTCTTGTTATTATGCCAATCAATGCTTTGTTTCCCTTGATGAGTATGGGGTATTTTGGAGGAACAGCGATACATGTCTCTATAGTTGAGATTGTATTCGCAGTTGGTATGCTTGTCGGTGGTTTGCTGCTTGGAGCATGGGGAGGATTTAAAAAGCGTGCGCTGAGTATCATTTTCTCTATTTCATTGATGGGCATCAGTCTATTGATTTCAGGCCTGCTCCCGATAGATGGCTTTGTTGTGTTTGTGTTCTGTAGTGCTTTAATGGGCTTCTCCAGTCCATTCTACAGTGGGGTGCAGATGGCACTTATTCAAGAGAAGATTGAGCCGGAATATTTAGGCCGAGTGTTCGGTCTGTTAGGAAGCATTATGTCCTTTGCTATGCCGTTTGGATTGATTTTGTCAGGTATTTTCGCTGATCAAATTGGCATTGCGACCTGGTTTGTCTTGTCAGGTGTATGTGTATTAGGGATAGCGCTTCTATGTGCATTGATTCCATCAATAAGAAAGTTGTAACATGATTTTGGGTCATCCGTGTAAACGGGTGGCCTATTTTTTATGAAATAAACTGCATAGAAAGCGTTGTGACTGCTATAATATGGGATGTTAATATTTTCTATTTAAATAGAAATCATCTTTTTTATCGTTTAGGAGGCGGAGAAATGAGAAGGCGAATTACCATTGGCATGCTGCTCGTTTTTGTGTTAGCTTTTCCATCGTTACTGGCAGCAGCAGAAAAGAACAAATCGGTGGAAATTGAACTCAAGTATGGCTCGAATAACTCTTATGTCTACGAAGGATTCCGAAATAATGGAATAGATTATGTTCCGATGAATCAGATAAGTTCAGATAATCAGCTAACTGAGACGTATCGAGTTGGTGCCAAAACCTATGAATCTTTATTAAATGTTCAGATCCCACCGAAGTCGGACGTGTTTGGCAAATTTACAGCTTGGGAAAAAGATATCGTATTTCGAGTAGGAAAGAATTACGTGCGTGTGAATGGAAGCTACATAAAATTGAAAGGAACACCATTTGTTCATAAGGGTACTTTTTATGCACCTCTAGCTCCAGTGTTGGATGCATTAGAAATAAAAACAACTTATGACAAGAAGACGAAAGTATATAAAGTGGATACGTCTTATACGCCAACCTTCGATTATGCGAGCAAGACTTATAATAATATGACTTATCGTGTTGATTATAAGACAGGTAGAGTTCACGTGACAGATAAGAAGGGCAGACGTAAACTCCTCACAACATTAGACGAGCCCATTCATAAGAGAGCGGAAATTACATTTAAGAAGACGCCCAAAGGACATGTGATTCTGAACATCTTCGATGACCATGGCGAGCCGAGCATTAATATGAATAAACATATGCTGCTGCTAAAGAACGACAAGCTCATTCATAAAACACTCGCTGATTATCATAAACGATACGAAGATAATATCGAGGTAGTTGGATCTACTATTTTCATGACTAACGGTAAGAAACTAAATATGATTAGTGATGAGACTGGTAAAATTGTGAAAACTGTAGACTTAGTAGCTCTAGGTGGAGTGGATGATCAGTATTTTGTACCTATGGTAGGAGAAGATTATATTCTTATCCGACCTATGGAAAAAGGCTTATTGACGCTGGTTTATTTCGATAACAAGGAGAAGGTGCTGCTATACAAAGAGTTTCTGAACAAGCAAGAACAGGAGTACGCAGAGATGAATGATGTTCCCTATCATGGTGACTACCTCGAATTTGTGAAGCAAGAGGGGAATAAGCTATATTTCAAAAATAAAAGCAATTTGATTAAAGAAGATAAGACCTTGTACACGTATACGTTAAAATAAACAGGTAGAACTCGTTGCAGGACAGGCTGTAGCGGGTTCTTTGCTGTTTTACAGGTTACAAAGCAAGACGAGATTATGGATTTTCGGTGATTTCGTAATGATGTGTTTGTAATCCGTACCACTTTTATATTGACTAAACGTTCATTCAACAATAAACTTTGATCATCTTCTCATTACCAATTCATGGAGGGTTGCCGGATGGATTTGTATTATGAAGTACATGGTGAAGGAGAGCCTGTCGTCCTTGTGCACAGTGGTGCTGCTGATATAAGAGATTGGGCTTTTGTTACACCAATTTTGGCAAAAAAATATCAGGTCATTGTCTTCGACGGTCGTGGATGCGGCCAATCGCCTTCACCAACAGAACCAGCTAACTACGTGGAAGATTTGCTCGCCATAGTGGAACATCTGCAACTTGAACAGGCAACAATTGTAGGGCACTCGATAGGGGGCAGGATTGCAACCGATTTTGCTCTGACTTATCCGCATCGTGTTACAAAGCTTGTACTTGTAGCCCCAGCCTTGTCCGGGTTCCAACATAGTGAGGTATTCACGAAGAACATGTTGAACATCCAAGCGGCATCACCTAATGTTGGTAAAATGATTGAGATATCCTTGAACAACTGTATTTATCGTCTTATATTAGCTAGTCCGCAGCGAGAATACTTCATAGATCTGCACGCATCTAATATGTTAAAAATGTTCCATTGGAATACTTGGGAGTCGGTATGGCCGCAGCCTCCTGCTATAGAGCGTCTGGAGCAGCTTTTAACTCCAACTTGCTTTATTATTGGTACAGAAGACTCTTCGGATCTACATCAAATTGCGGAGCATTTTCAAGCCGTCCCAGACATCCGATTTGTTGAGATGAACGGAGTCGATCATAAGCCGACGCTAACTCATCCGGATCAACTCAGCCGTCATATACTTGAATTTTTGGAGGATTGATCGTAGCCGTGCCCCGCACCCCAGAAGAAAATGAACGCATCCGACAAGCTGCGAAAGAAAAAATTCATGCAGCGGCGATGGCGCTTTTTGTTAAAAAAGGTTATCATGCTACCTCGGTCGAAGATGTAGCCAAACAAGCGAACATATCAAAGGGCTTGTTATACAACTATTACAAAGGAAAAGAAGATCTGCTCGCAGCTATGATCCAAGTTCGAATTAAAGAAATTTCCGAAGTAATAGTCACAGCCGCTGCGATAAAGACACCGATTGAGCAGCTGCGCTATATCGTCGATGGTGCATTAGATAACGTATACCACCGCCCTGAAGTTTATCGGTTTTACTTAAACTTGCAAACACAGCCGGAAGATGACCATGTGCTTGCAGCCTACAGACAGCAGCTGAATGAGGAATCCCGCAAACAATTTGAAGTACAATGTCAAATCTTTGAGGGGCTCGGGGTAAAGGAACCGAGAATGAAATCGCTTTTCTTCTCTTCCGCGCTCCATGGCACCATGTTGATGATGGCAACTTATACGGAGGGATTCCCTGTAGAGAAGATGAAACAACAACTAATGCGAGAATACAGCATGAACTCATTCTAAAATAGGATGCGGCAGTTAGAGCACAATTACGTACTCTGAACTGCCGCTTTTTTATGTAAAATACTCAATTTTTGCTTGTGGAAAATAAGTGTTAATTAAACTGCCTAACGTATCTTTTATTTCTTCTTGTTCTGTATCGGTATAGACGTATTTTCCAATCCCATATCGACCCCATTTCCATTTACGCTTTGACTCTTCCAGCTCCAACTTTGTCATCGGATAGTTTTGTTGAATCACACGCTTGGCTGGTTTGGTGAAACGATGCTGAATCATTTCAAATGTTACATTGTTTTTTGCAGAAGCAGGGAGGGAGGATTCGAGGTTTTGGATAAGCTCTGTGTAGCCTTCCTTCCAAACTTCATGTAAATAGATCGGAGCAATAATAAATCCTAATGGATATCCAGCGCTAGCAACCTTAGCTGCAGCTTCGATTCGCTCTTGAAGTCTGGACGTTCCAGGTTCAAAATTTTTGATGATGTAGTCAGCATTGATGCTAAAACGAAAGCGCGTTCTTCCATTATGCTTGGCATCAAGCAGATGATCTACATGCGCAAACTTCGTTACAAACCGAAGCTGACCATGCTGAGATTGACCAAAATGCTCAATCGTTTTTTTCAATGTATGTGTCAAATGATCTACACCAACAATGTCTGACGTACACGATGCTTCAAAACGAGTAGGCTGTGGAGCACGCTCCAGCATATACTTGTCTGCTGCTTCTAATGTCCTCGACATTCACATAGGTTCGAATGTAGGGTTTACTTCCCATTGTCGTCTGCAAGTAGCAATAGTGGCAGTGTCCCATACAACCGGTTACTAATGGAATCGCATACTCTGCGGATGGTTTGGACGTATCAAACTTAAGCGTTTTACGAACACCAAGCACGAGTGTTGATTTCGCAATACGATATCGTTGGAAGTCATTTTCTCCAGGCAAGTTACGAATTTGGTTATGGGATGTCGTTTGTCTAATTTCTACACCCATCTGTTCAAATTTGTGGACCAACTCTTTGCCTAATGGATAATCCAATGCACTAGGTTCCACATAAACAAGCTGCGGCACAAATGGCTTAACCATAGTAATTCTCCGTATCTCCTATACCAGATATATCCCCCATGCCAAAAGCCTCTTGATATGCGAATTCTGCATCTTCCAAAGAAGAATACACAGCCACTTCATTTGTTAGCGGATAATAGGTTTCGTATAGAAATAGGGCCAGTCCGCTCGGAACTTCAGGATTGTGGACAACAGCGGCTTGCTGCACGTTAGCTACATCTTGCGAATGGGGGTTCCGTATAATGACATATACAACTTGACCAGGTGAAAAAGGGATGCTTTGCTCCATATTTTTATCGTACCCTTCTAAGATTGAATTCAGTGTCTATATTTTGCTTACCAGTATTAGTGTCCTAAACCAGATCATTTATGCTTGCAGCGCAATTCGATTTCATTTTTAGATGAACTTGTTGCAGGTGAATAACACTGTAAGCGAGAACAATATTATGAAAGTTATACATGTCTAGTGATGTTTAACAGATGCAAAAGGAGGTGCTGTAAAATGTCGAAGCAAGCATGGTCACAAGCAGGACTTGAGCGATTACAAGCAGTGGTTGCTGCACAGGTCGAGCAAGGAGCGCTCCCGGGCGTTGTTTACGCGGTAAGCCGTCAAGGTGAAACCCACGTGGAAGCGATCGGCACGATGGAAATAGCAGGTGAGCGACCGATGACGCGGGATTCGATATTCCGCTTGGCTTCGCTTACAAAGCCAGTGTCAGCCGTTGCGGCAATGATTCTAGTTGAACAGGGGATATGGAAGCTTGATGATGCTATCGATCATTGGCTTCCCGAATTGTCAGAACGTCGTGTTCTGCTTCATCCCGATGGGCCACTTGATCAGACTGTGCCTGCCAAACGTTCGATCACCATACGTGACTTGTTAACACTAAGACTAGGTATTGGTTTTGTTTGGAAGCCACCAGGCAGTACGCCAATTCAATGCGCGATGGAGGAGGCCGGCATTGCACCAGGGCCACATCGTCCTGTATTGCCGCCTGATGAATGGTTAAAACGGCTTGGCAGCTTGCCACTCATTCATCATCCTGGGGACGAGTGGATGTATGAAACAGGAAGTGAGATTCTTGGTATATTAATTGCCCGAGCATCTGGGTGCTCGTTAGAGAAATTTATGCGCGAACAGATCTTTGAGCCGCTGCAAATGAAGGATACTGCGTTCAGTGTGTCTGCTGAGCAAGTACATCGTCTGCCCACTAGCTATATGACGAATTGGGAAACAGGTGGACTAGCGGTATACGATGAACCAAGTAGCAGCAGTTGGCTCTCACCTTCTATCTTTTCTTCGGGGGCTTCTGGACTTGTCTCTACAGTAGATGACTATTTAGCGTTTTATCATATGCTCCTGAACAAAGGTGCCTATGAAGGAGGGAGCATTTTGTCATCATCATCGGTAGAAATGATGACTTCTGATCAATTGACATTGCCTCAAAGAGTAGCCAACCAAATCATTTTGAATGAAGGGGGAAGTTGGGGCTTGGGAGTAGGAATTGCGGTCGAGCGTACAAGTTGGTTTGAAAAGGGCAGCTTTGGATGGAATGGTGGCACGGGCACAAGTGCTTATATCGATCCTGAAAATGAAATGATCGGCATATTATTCACACAACGAATGATGGATTCCGCTGAACCTACCCCTATATTTGATGATTTTTGGACTCATGTCTATAAAGCTATTCCGAAATAACCGATCTATTTGTGATATGTACGAGGAGAGGGCGACTAACATCATGACTAATGACACACTTCATACGATTTTGAATAGGTTTGACATCCACCAGCCTACTATTACGTTTTTAAGACATAATGAGAATAGAACGTATAGAGTGGATGACGTTCATGGAACTTCCTATCTGCTGCGTATTCATCAACCAGTGAAGGAAAGCATGATAGGCATGCAGCATACCTATGATGGATTGCTTGCCGAGCTGAAGATGCTAGATGCACTCGCAAGTCAAAACTATCTCATCGTTCAGGCACCGCTTCGTAATCGAGACGGGGAGCTTATCACGGTGTTGGAGCATGAAGGTCAGCAGCTAAATTGCTCTATACTAACATGGCTCGAAGGAAGAGATCTTCAGAAGGAGGATGTCTCGAAGCGTGAAATTGTACAGGAGCTAGGTTTCCAGCTTGCTGAACTTCATTCGTTTTTTCGTCAATATCCGCACGAAGGTATGGAACAGCGTCCTAGTCAAGGACTCACCTATAATATTGGAATGATTGATACGATTAAAAAAGGCTTGAAACTAGGTATGTTCACTGCCGCTGATGTCTCCATTGTAGAAAAAACTATTTTGCTCATTAATTCACGCTTGGAGGGCTCTGGGTTAACACGGGAATCATGGGGATTGATTCACGGAGATTTAGGGTTAGGCAATATTATTATCACCCCAGAAGGAAAATTGAGCTTTATAGATTATGGCTTCTTCGGGCCGGGGTATTATTTGACGGATGTGGCTATGGGAGCTTCTATGATTCCGGCAGAACACCGAAATTTATTTTTGGAAGCTTATTATGGGCACAACAATTGTCATGAAGAAGAACTACTTTTAATAGAAGGTTTCATGCTAATTTCAATTATTGGGTTTTACGCGTTTATGATGGGGAATGAGTCTGTCCATGACTGGATGCGTGAACATATGCCGCAGCTCTGCGCCAAGCGGTGTCTTCCATACTTGTCAGGTGAACGGATATTTTATATCAGCTAATAGAAATCATCGTTAATCGTTTATGTAATTGAGCCACGTTGCCATTTCGGCAATGAATAGAGTTAAATCATGTAGTCAAACGGGCAGTGCTGCTGCACTGTCTTTTGATGTATAAAATATAAGGATTGACCTAACGACAGGATTAGGTTAGCATGTGTTCATGAACTTATTATACTTTTTAGTATAATTAATAAATTTAATCCATGCGATAGAGGTGATAAAAATGATCGAAATTAGTGATCATGCAGCTGTCCAAATTAACGAGATGTTTAGCAGCTTAGATTGGCAGCACGTATATTTGCGTGTTGGTGTCGTTGATGGAGGATGTAGCGGCTTATCCTATGATTTACGCCCAGATGATACAATGTCCGATGAAGATCTTTCTTTCAAAGAGAAGGGTGTTCATGTCATTATGGATGCTAAGAGTATCGAGTTCCTTGTAGGTTTGAAAATTGATTATAAAGTGCAAGGAATGACGGGGGGGTTCACTATGGATAACCCCAACGTGAAAGCAAGCTGTGGATGTGGAGCAAGCTTTAGAACAGCTACATATCTGGGTGCTGTGAATAAATGTTAAATGCTAAAAGGCGCGTCCATAGATGGAGCGCCTCTTCTAACCTAAGCTTATTTCTCTCGCTCTTCTATTTTAATAACAACGATGTTCGATCGAATACTTTGTGAATCTACGGAATCAGCTGGTCGATAGCTTAAGGTGGCATAATTTCGGATTTTGTGAATCGTCGGCAAGGCCACCTGTTTTACACAGTAGGAAACCTCAACAGATTGACCTGGTTCAAGGTTGAGCAGCGAAATACCACTTGCTGGTTTTGCCTTAGGATGGGACTTACTATTGATTTTCACGCTTTTCGAAATGAATTTCGTTCCGTCTTCAAACAGATTCGTTAAGGTAATCTTTTCTAAAGGGACGTTACTTGCGTTAGTAACTTTAAAAGTAAAGAAAAGATTATCTCCTACATACATAGACTTATTGGATGCTTTCTGTTTGACCTTAAGTGGAAAAGGGGAGCCTTTTATTACTTCTTTCTTTTTTTGCAGTGTTTGTATCCCGAAATTTACTTCATTAGATGCAATATTCTCCTCTAACATAGGGCCATCTGCGACACTTCGATATTGAATCTTGGCGATCGCTTGATTGGAAATCGTGTCGCACTGTAGCCGCTTCGCTGGTATTTTCACTTTATACAACAAGATAATCGATTGCTCTGGAAGTAAAGTGCCAACAGAAATGCCAAGGCCAGGATTGGTATTAGGTGGGGCGAGTTCTCCATTTATATGCACACTTTCAGAAATTAACAAGACATGGTCTGCCAACGTATCGAAGATGATTACGGATTCAGCGGAGGTACTACCTATATTTTTAACAACAATGGAATATTGCAAGACTTGTTCTTCAAGTTCTTGTGATGGGCTAACATCCATTGTAACTTCCAATCTAGGTTGATTAATTTCAATGCTAATTCCAGCAGCATATAAGTTGTAGAAGTCACCTGTCGTACGGAATTGGAACATGGCAGATGTCTGACTATTGAAAAGGGATTGAGAAATATCCATATTTGATATATCCCATCGTCTGCTTCCAACGCCTCTCCTTCCAATTTCATCTTTACTAAAATAGGGCATAGATGCTGTGTTATATGTGCTTGTACTGCGGGCAGCATCTCCTTGTAGTGCTGTGAAAAAATGATGTAGAACATCATTTGAATTCGTAAGATCGATTGGATTCGCTGCAGCGTAGTCGAGAAGACTTGAAGCATCTTCCTCTCGTTCCCCCATACACACAGCCAATTTCCCAGCAATCGGACCACTAAGGGGTGTCCCGAAGCCGCTTATCGTTGTCGTGACGGATGATGATGGATTTACGCGAACGCCTCCCACATTCAAACTTAAGTTTCTTAAAGGTAACGTTGGGTGTTCGTAGATTACACACAGTGTCCAGCCGATTAACTTACATAATGTATCTGCTTGACGTATATTCGTCGAGTTTCCGTTTACAATATAAGCGCCTGAGCCTCCTGCTCGAATAATATCGGTCACGTTGGCAGATCGGAAATATTCATATTCTCCCATATAAGAGGCCGTAGCTGGATCTGGCTTAACGCGGAACTTTATTCCTTCTGGGGTGGTCAAATGAATAGGAGCTTCTATCGATGCACGCCAGTTGTTTCCTAAATGGTTAAAAGACCCTGCCCAAACGAGTTCAGCGTACAGCACACGGCTCTTAGGAGGCAGAACCAGCTCAGCTATGGAGCTCACACCAAGTGCATTTCCTGCAAAGGTCAGGTCACCAGAAGCGTTGCCTGAAAATCGAAGCATGAATGTCATAGTCAAACCTCCTTATCTGGCTGCACGTGGCCATCTCGTAAATAATACATCCATTCATACGTGTGCTTTCTGTTAAATACGTATGCAGCTAGATGATGTAGATGCATGATTCCAACGTACTTATTTCATTTAAATGTCTTTTGGGGTAGGAGGAATACGATCTGGCATTTAGCAGCACAATGAATAATGTTCATGCTCTTGTTAAGAGTCTCTAGACTGAAAAAGGTTCTCATTTTATAATGATTATAAATAGCTTGACAGATTGCATCGTCTAGTAAATAATAATAATTATAAAGTGAGTTCGGAAGCTGATTTTAGCATGTCCAGAATTTACTCTATACTTATTACAAATAAAACTCTATTAGTCAAAGGAGATATACAACATGTCACTAATCGGTACAGAAGTACAACCATTTAAAGCACAAGCATTCCAAAGCGGTAAATTCCTTGAAGTTACAGAGCAAAGCTTCAAAGGTCAATGGAGCGTAGTATGCTTCTACCCAGCTGACTTCACGTTCGTTTGCCCAACTGAACTTGAAGATTTGCAAAACCAATACGCAGAGTTGAAACAACTTGGCGTTGAAGTATATTCTGTATCTACAGATACTCATTTCACACATAAAGCTTGGCATGCAAGCTCTCCTGCAATCGGTAAGGTTGAGTACATTATGATCGGTGATCCATCCCACGTGATCTCCCGTAACTTCGATGTATTGATCGAGTCCGCTGGTCTTGCAGATCGTGGAACATTCATCATCGACCCAGACGGTGTTATCCAAACAGTTGAAATCACTGCTGGTGGTATCGGCCGTGATGCAAGTGCACTAATCAGCAAAATCAAAGCAGCACAATACGTGCGTAACAACCCAGGTGAAGTTTGCCCAGCTAAATGGCAAGAAGGCAGCGAAACACTTAAGCCTAGCCTTGATCTTGTAGGCAAAATCTAAGGTGGGATTGTAAATGGCACTCGATCACGACATCAAACAGCAGCTAGCGCAATATCTTCAGCTCTTAGAAGGGGATATCGTTCTAAAGGTTAGTGCGGGCGATGATGCTGCATCTATAGAGATGATGTCTCTAATAGATGAGCTTGTCAGTATGTCCACGATGATTACAGTCGAAACAGCACCATTACCTAGGACACCAAGCTTTAGTGTGAATCGTGTAGGTGAAGAGACAGGTGTATCCTTTGCAGGTATACCGCTCGGGCACGAGTTTACTTCTTTAGTATTAGCGTTGCTTCAGGTAAGTGGTAGGGCTCCAAAAGTAGATCAAAGTGTCATCGATCAAATTAAGAGCATCGAAGGCGAGTATAAGTTCGAATCTTATATTAGCCTAAGCTGTCACAACTGTCCTGATGTGGTACAAGCACTGAACTTGATGAGTATCTTTAATTCAGGCATTTCGCATACGATGATTGATGGCGCTGTATTCAAAGAAGAGGTAGAATCGAAGAACGTCATGGCTGTTCCAAGTGTTTACCTCAACGGTGAATTTTTCGAAAGCGGTCGTACGACTGTAGAAGAAATCCTTGCCAAGTTGGGCACGGCTCCAGATGCATCTGAGTTTGATAAGAAGGAACCGTATGATGTTCTCGTTGTCGGTGGCGGTCCAGCAGGTGCGAGCGCAGCTATATATGCGGCTCGCAAAGGGATTCGTACTGGTATCGTTGCTGAGCGTTTTGGCGGTCAGGTTAATGATACATTAGGCATTGAGAATTTCATTAGTGTGAAATACACAGAAGGTCCTAAGCTTGTCGCTAGTATCGAAGAGCAAGTGAAAGAGTATGGCATCGATGTTATGAAAACTCAACGTGCGGCACGTCTAGACAAGAACGATTTCATTGAGATTGAACTTGAGAATGGTGCTGTTCTTAAGAGTAAGACAGTTATCATTTCAACTGGTGCTCGTTGGCGTAATATCGGTGTTCCTGGAGAGACAGAATTCAAGAACAAAGGGGTAGCTTATTGCCCGCATTGTGATGGTCCTCTGTTCGCAGGTAAAGATGTCGCGGTTGTTGGCGGTGGCAATTCTGGAATTGAGGCAGCGATTGATCTCGCTGGTATTGTAAGACATGTAACGGTTCTTGAGTTCGCTCCAGAGCTCAAAGCCGATGCAGTGCTGCAAGATCGCCTGTACAGCTTGCCGAATGTAACGGTTCTGAAGAACGTGCAAACGAAGGAATTAACGGGAACTGATAAGTTAAACGGAGTTTCTTATACTGAACGTGATTCAGGAGAAGTGAAGCATATCGAGCTGCAAGGTGTCTTCGTCCAGATTGGTCTTGTGCCAAATACAGATTGGTTAGCGGATACCGTTGAACGTACTCGTATGGGTGAAATCGTTGTAAACAGCCATGGTGCTACAAATATACCTGGTGTATTTGCTGCCGGCGATTGCACGAACAGTCCGTATAAGCAGATCATCATTTCGATGGGGTCTGGTGCGACTGCTGCTCTAGGTGCGTTTGATTATTTAATACGTAACTAATTGATTTGAGATAGGAGCAAATGCTTGTTATCTCTGCATAGTTAAGAAAAACAGCCCTCACTTCATGCGAAGTTGGGGCTGTTTTTTGCTTCATCAAACTTAACAATAAACTTACAAAAATGATCTCCATCTGTACGACAGCACGTTCTTGATATATCGTTCGTGCCGAGTACACTTTTCAGCATATCCGTTTCGCAGCTACAAGCAGTCTTATACGCTCTCGCAACGGATAGAATAGGGCAGTTATACTCCACTAATTCGTATGTGGTTTCATTAATTTGAGAGTAACCAGCCATATAGCCTTTTTCATTTTGAATGTTAACCATTTCAGCCACTTTTTCAGAGGTAGTCTTGTTGTCCATCCGTGAATCATACTCATTAGTTAGCCGCTCTTGTCTCTTATCAAAGAGACGTTGAATCGCTTCGTTTCCATACAACTCTTCGATATCATGTAGAAACTCAAGACTAATGCCATCATAATTTTTAGGGAAGTAAACTTCGGCTTTTTCAGACAAAGAAAAAGTTTGAATCGGTCTTCCCATAGGCTGCCTTACTTCGTTCGTTATTATTAGCCCGTCTTTATCCAGTACGCTCAGGTGCTTTCTCACAGCCATATGTGTTATATCTAAAAGTTCTGTAAGCTCATTTACAGTCAACACAACTTCTCTTTTCAGCAAAGTAAGAATTTTATCTTTCGTGCTTTTCTTTGTAATTTCCATGCAACTGTCCCTCCAATAAACAGGTGGAGTTAACTCTCATTCAAACACCGTAGTTTTCACTCAAATTTAATCTAATAATTTTACTATAAAGTATAAAATATTGATAGGCATGCGGAAAAATAGAAGTTTATTGACGAAAAGGATAATAAAATATTATACTTATACATATAAAAAGTATAACTTATTAGTTGGGAAGTGAACAGTTCCAGCACAAATTAACAATTCTATAAGTGAACCGTTAGGTACTTATAAGCAGGATTGGAGTGAATCACCATGGAAATCGTAATATCTGAAAATGCCATCCGTTCTTTTCAACATGAATGGGCGTTAGCAGAAGGTCAGTATGTAAGAATATACGCTAAATACGTAGGTGCAAGTGATGATGCCTTCTCCATTGGAATTAATGCGAGTGCAGATCCAATAGATCCAGCGCTAGTGAAGGCTATTGGCGGCTATCAATTTTTTATAGAAAATAGCGACGCTTGGATGTTTAAACATAAAATATTGAAAATAGATAGTAACGAAGAGGATGGCGTTTTTTTTATTAATACTAGTTCGTGTCCGTAAGTATGTATACTTTTCTATATCTAATTATTATATATTTTAGTATATAAGGTATACATATTGATTACATGAAATAAAGAGATAAATATTTTGCGTTACCGTGAGAGGAGAACCATCATGCAGGAGCAGCAAACAAACGAAATAGTTGATATGATTATTATTGGTGGAGGTCCAGCGGGTATGTTTGCCGGGTTCTATGCAGGGATGCGCAGTGCAAGCGCGCGAATTATAGATAGCATGCCTCAATTGGGCGGTCAATTGGCAGCCCTGTACCCAGAAAAATATATTTATGACGTTGCAGGTTTCCCTAAAGTGACAGCGCAAGAGTTGGTAGACCGTTTGAAAGAGCAAATGAGCGCATTTCCGGTTGATGTTAAGCTGGAGGAGAAAGTGCTGCAAGTGATTAAGGAAGATGAGCGTCAATTTAAGGTAGTTACGAATAAAGGTGCGCATTTCGGACGGTCTGTCATCATTGCAGGTGGAGTAGGTTCCTTTGAGCCAAGAAAGCTTGATCTTCCTGAAGCAGCTGCCTTTGAAGGAAGAGGGTTGCATTATTTCATCGGTGACTTGCAGTCCTTTGCTGGACAAGATGTTATCGTATGTGGAGGAGGAGACTCTGCTGTTGACTGGTCCCTGATGCTAGAAGGTATCGCGAATAGTGTAACGATTATTCATCGTAGAGACAAATTCAGAGCACATGAACATAGCGTTGAGAACCTAATGAAATCCAGCGTTAACGTTCTGACTTTTATGGATGTTAAGCAGCTTAGTGGCGAAGATCGCTTACACGAGATCACGATCGCAAACAATCGTACGGGTGAAGAAAAGCGCATTGCTTGTGATGCGCTAATCGTAAACTACGGATTTGTTTCCTCTCTAGGCCCTGTCACGGAGTGGGGATTGGATATTGAAAAAGGTTCCATTCGTGTTGATACGAAAATGGAGACAAACATTCCGGGGATTTTTGCAGCAGGGGATATTACAACGTATCCTGGTAAGTTAAAGCTAATTGCTGTTGGATTAGGAGAAGCGCCAACCGCGATCAACAACGCAAAGGTTTATATTGATCCAAGTGCTAAGCTCTCACCGGGTCATAGCAGCAATATGAAGTTTTAATCATAAAATGAATTAACTTAATTAACTTGAATATTAGCACAAGCCCGCAAGCATCTTGCGGGTTTTTAATTTGCGTATTTACTATGGAGACGGGTTAGGAAGGATACTGATCCTTTTTGTCGAATAAGTCGAATGATTACAATGAAGCTATCTGTATACATATTTTACTTGCAGCGTTGAGAAGGGGTGTACAAATTGAACCATAGTACTGCTGACAATCAGCTCCATGCAAAGTCTATATTATAACCAGAGCGGTGATTTGCATGGAGCGTCCTAACAAACCGCATGTTTTCATTCTTGCTTTTTAATAACGGTGAAGACAGTTAATAGTATAGATTTTGCTTCCTTAAAATGATTTTTAATTTTAAGGAGTAGATCACCGATGAAATATACTAGTGCAGAAGCTGTTTTGCCAGAACATTTGTTAAAAGAAGTACAGAAATATGTACAAGGTCGGATGCTTTACGTCCCTAATTCAGAAGGGACTCGTAAAAAGTGGGGCGAAAAATCTGGCAACCGAGCTTACTTAGACCTGAGAAATAGCCAAATTCGCCACCAATTTGAGGCTGGATTATCCATTGATCAGCTCTCTGAACGCTATAGTCTATCTTATGATAGTATTAAGAAAATTGTATATTCAAAAAAATAATTAGCTTAAAAGGTTTGCGGAATATACCGCAAACCTTTTTTATGTGCAAAAACAATTAGGAATTGTTCTTTGTATATATTTTGATGGGCAGTCAGAACTATGATGAAGTGGTGAGTGAACATCATCGGGCTCACGGATAGGTGTTGATATGAAAAATGGAAGCTTTGAATGACAAGACCAAGAATTGAAAGCAGGGATGTTAGATGGAAGTTAGGATTCCACTGAATCACTTTGATAGCGAAGAAGCAACCATACTGGAAATACAAGCGGCCATGGACAAAGGAGAGATCACATCCAGAGAGCTTGTCATGCACTACATGTATAGAATTGCAGAGTACGATCAGAATGGGCCAATGATATATTCGGTTATGGAAATAAACCCAGATGCAATCTTTTTGGCAGAGGCACTCGATAAAGAAAGAAATGTAACAGGTGCCAGAAGCCCTTTGCATGGCATCCCTGTGCTGCTAAAAGGCAACATTGAAACAAATGATAAAATGCGTACCAATGCTGGTGCGTTAGCATTGCAATATCATGTTAGCGCTCAAGATGCATTCCTAGTTCAACAGTTAAGGCAAGCTGGCGCAATCCTATTGGGCAAAGCAAATCTCACCGAATGGGCTAATGGTATGTCATCTACAATGTGGGCGGGATACAGTGGGGTAGGGGGGCAAACGAAAAATCCATATGGCGATCATTTTCCAGGCGGATCAAGTACCGGTTCCGCGGCATCTGTGGCAGCTAATCTCACTACTGTCGCAGTTGGGACAGAGACGTCTGCCTCTATATTAAGCCCATCTGTAAATCAAGCAATCGTTGGCATTAAGCCAACTGTAGGCTTAATAAGTCGCTCAGGCGTCATTCCGTGGTCATACTCGCAGGATACAGCAGGACCCATGGCAAGAAATGTGACAGATGCATCGATTTTATTAAGTGCTCTTGCAGGTAAAGATGAGCGAGATCCGGCTACTTGGAGAATGGAACAGTCTAACTTAGACTATACAGCTTTTTTAGATGAAAATGGATTAAGCAATGCAACAATAGGTGTGTTCAGGAATGCTGCGTCTAACCATTTCCGTGATAGCGGCGAATATGATGGACGATTATTTAATGATGCTGTAGCCGAATTACGAGCATGTGGAGCTACTGTAGTTGAAGATATTGATATCCCAACGCTCCACAAAGAATGGACTTACAACAAAATGCAGTGTGAATTCAAGCATGCGACGGAGAACTATTTGCAAAGCCTACCGGCTCATCTTCCGGTTCATACACTAGATGAGTTGATAGAATGGAACGAGCAGCATGCTGATCAAGCATTGAAATATGGGCAGGACAAATTAAAGTCTCGCGCTCAGTTAAACAATGCATTAAAGAGCCCTCAATATCTACTAGAATCCATCACTGACTTATATGATGCGCAGCATAGTGGGATCGACTATGCTTTGAAAAAATATCATTTAGACGCAATACTATTTCCTGCATATGTAGGTGCGGATATAAGTGCGAAAGCGGGTTACCCGTCTATTGCAGTTCCAGCTGGATTTCAGTCGAATGGGAGGCCGTTCGGTATTACGTTTGCCGGAACGGCCTTTAGCGAACCAACACTCATTCGTATTGCTTATGCGTTCGAACAGAAAACGAAACATAGAAGGATGCCAGAGCTCAAGTACTGAATATTTCTATGTTATCGCAAGGGGGGCTGGAAGTAGGCTGGTTCATTTATGTATTAATCGTAGAGCAGTCCATTTGACAGCTCGTCCAATCGTTCCCAATCCAACACGTATAGCTTTTTCTTTTCTTTACGAATGATATTCATCTCATTCAGCTTTACAATTACACGATTTAGATGTCGTGGCGTCGTTCCTATTAAAGATGCAATCTCAGAGATATGCGGCGTGAGCATCTCCCTACCGAACTCATTTTTAAGACGAGTCGTTAACAGGTAGCTTGCAAAGCGCTCTTCAACCGAGGCTAGCAAATTTATTCTTGAAGCGGTCGTACAAGTTTGAAGCTTATAGGAAAGATGCTTAAGCAGCTCATGTAAAAAGGTATGGTTCGTCATCAGTTCTGTTTCGACGGTGCGCTTGTTAATGAATAAAAAAGTTGTCTTTTCAACCGCTTCCACCTGAGACTGAATCACTACCTGTTGGATTAATTCAATATCACCGAATACAGATAATGGGTGACAGAACCGCAGCAGCAATGCTTTCCCTGTCTCTACACTGGATGACACTTTTGTTTTTCCTGCAACTTGAAAATAGACCCCGTCCAGCTCTTCGCCTTCTCTGAGTATGAGCTCATTGGGCTCATATATGCGAAGTTGTAGTGGCACGGAGTTGGATTGTGATTGCATGAATAGATTATCGAGCTGGTATTTCACAAGATAATGCTGGATTATATCGCTATCATGAATGATTTTCATCGTTTTCTCCTCTTTTGAGACATCTGTCCTTTTTATTATACAAGCAATTGCTATGATAAATATCAGAAAAGGAAGGAGAATGAACGATGAAAATTGTTTTTGATTTGGACGGGACGATCTGTTTTTCAGGAAAGCCGCTAAGCGAGAAAATGATTCAAGCTCTCGATCTCCTTGTGAATGAAGGACATGAAATCATTTTTGCTTCGGCAAGACCGATTCGTGATCTATTGCCTGTCATTCCTGAGCAGATGCATTATTATCCGATGGTTGGTGGGAATGGGGCATTTGTGGGAAGGGGAGGAGAGATTCTCTCTACCGTACATTTTGATAAGGCTATAGCAGATAGTCTGCTCCAGTTGATAAAGGAGTTTGAGGCTGCTTATTTAATAGATAGCAAATGGGATTATGCATACACTGGTGCTCAAGACCATCCAATACGACGAAATGTGGATCCTGAGCAAAGGGCGCACCATAGACATGTAGCAGAGTTGGATGAGATTGTAAAAATAGTCATTTTACATAGTCTTGATCAGCAACGTTTGTTAGGTGAATTGCAGCAGCAGCCGATTGTAATTAATATGCACGGAGCTGAAGACATCATAGATATTAGCCCTGTAGGTGTTGATAAATGGGCAGGGCTGCAGGCCTTGGGACTACGGTCGCATGAATTTATCGCATTTGGCAACGATGCGAATGACATGTCTATGTTTCAGCACGCTCAGCGCTCTGTATGTGTAGGGAATCATCCTGAACTTGCGGGCATGGCAACGGAACAGGTTGTAAATGATGAAGAACGAGTGGTTGATAAAATTAGACACTTATTTTACGAACATTTAGTCGTAGAGTAGATCGCAAGTTGCCTGTCCTTTTGTACGATGATGTATTTCACTTTCGTTAAGCTGAATAGCTGCTAGGATAATGGTTGATGTTATCTAAAATAAATGGTTCATGTTATGCTTTTAGGCATAATTCGCTATAATGGTTACAGGGATTTAGGAAAGGAATGCAATCATATGAAAGTCATCGTAGTAGGAGCAGGAATTCTAGGGGCGTCTACCGCATACCACTTAGCAAAAATGGGTGCAGAGGTTCTGGTCGTAGACCGTAAAGATAAAGGACAAGCTACGGATGCAGCAGCAGGTATTATTTGCCCGTGGTTAACACAACGACGCAATCAGGCATGGTATCGGTTGGCAAAGGCTGGTGCGCGCTTTTACCCTAAATTGATCGAACAGCTCGAAAACGAGGGTGAAGCTCAAACGGGCTATGCGCAAGTTGGATCGCTTAGTCTTCATCATGATTTGGACAAAATCAACAAGATGGAGGAGCGAGCGCATCTCCGAAGAGAGGATGCAGCAGAAATCGGGGAGATTACTCTTCTAGATGAAAATGAAACCCGTATGCAGTTTCCGCTGTTGGCAGAAGGATATCATGCTGTGCACATTAGCGGTGCAGCCAGGGTAGATGGCCGTGCACTGAGAGATGCACTATTGCAGTCTGCTCAGAGAAACGGGGCTGTCCTGATCGATGGGGATGCCACGCTGGAGTACCAGTCGAACCGTGTCACTGGAGTAAAAGTCGGCGAAGAAAGCTACACGGCTGACATGGTCGTCGTGTGTGCGGGTGCATGGGCGAAGCCACTTCTACAGCCTTTAGGTATTAACTTTAAGGTTACTTATCAAAAAGCACAAATTATGCATGTACAGCTTCAAGATGGACAAGATACGAGCACTTGGCCTGTCGTGATGCCACCATCAGATCAATATTTGTTAGCGTTTGACCATCAAAAGATCGTAATTGGGGCAACACATGAAGATGATATAGAAGGCTACGATACAAGAGTAACACCTGGTGGCATGCAGGAAGTTCTGAACAAAGGATTAACCTTGGCGCCTGGGCTAGCTAGCAGTACATTTGAAGAGGTACGTGTTGGTTTTCGACCGTTTACCCCTGGTTTTCTTCCGGTTATAGGGGTGTTTCCTGAATGGGATGGTGTTATCGCTGCTAATGGACTTGGTTCGTCGGGATTAACAATGGGGCCCTATATAGGAAGCCAGTTAGCAAAATTAGCACTTGAAATGGAACTAGATATCGATATAAATGATTACGATATTCGTAAAGCAATAGAATAAGGTTGAAGTAGTGAAAAGCAGAAGCAGATCTTCTGCTTTTTTGTTTTCACTTTTTTCTCTTTCAAGCAAATTACGTCACAATTGCACGAGTTGATGGTGTTATACATTATGAGACCCTAATGAAGAGAGGAAAAACAACCATGAAAACGACAATGAAATTAGCAATTGCTACGCTTAGCGGATTACTTCTGTTCAGCTCCATGACTCTAGCTGTGGAGGCAACTTCGTTAACAACTGCAAGTAACTCTAGGTGGAAAGAAACAGCAGCCAAGCCTAAATCAGAAAGCGAAGCAGATAAGTTAATAAAAGAAGAGCTGGACAAAATTGGGGAACTACTCAAGAAAAATCCTGATGATATGTATATCGTATTTGTCAGCAACGAATTAACGAAAAAGAAAACGAACGAGGTTTTCTCGATGGGAGGTTCGTTAAAATTCTCTACATACAAAGATTATTGGAAAAAAGCTTCTACGTTGAAAGATACCGTGCTGCAGGAACCTGCTGACCTGCCAGAAGGATATAATTTTACGTATGGCGAAATTTCGGGACCGTACAGTACAGAGTTAAGTGCAGATTTGAAGGCTGAAGCGAAAAAGCTAGGAAAACAGATTCACTGGAAAAAAGTGAACTGGACGCGTGCGACCTCAATTCGGTTAGAGTATAAGAGTGGAGAACATGATATTAAATTTGGTTACAGTCTGCTTGATAAGAAGGATGCTAAAGCACCTAGGGGTTTCACTTATGAATCAGCTGATGAGATGATTAAGGATAATCCTAAACTCAGTAAAAAGGACAAGTATGTATTTAACATTCTTACTTGGGTTGAAAAAGGGAAGTATTATTCCATCACAACGAATCCAGACAGTCCATTAACAAAGGAAGATCTAATAAAATTGGCTAAAACGATAGTTAAAAAGTAGATCTTAGTCGCTCATAACAGAGTTCCATCAATGTTAGCAAATATAGTCCTCATGCGACGGATACTCTGGCTTATAAAGAGTATCCGTCTTTTCGCACCAATTAAATAATCAAGCAACATTATTCCGCTCTTGATTTTTCTTCTTTTTCCTTCGTTTGTTTACCCACTTGTTCTTAGCTGTTCCACCTCCACCGACAGCATGCTGTTGTTTGGTTCCTGCGCGCTTTCGATGGCGGAGTTCGTCCCGCCAGTACTATATTTCCCAGCGCCGCTTGCCACTTGTGTAGCAGAAGCATTAACAGCATTGGTAGGTAGCTTCACAATTTGATCGTTTAGCACGACAACAATTTCTTTGAAGGGACGACGTGTTTTTCCTCTATTGCTTATACGGTATGGCTTGAGATCAGCAGCCTTCAACCATTTATTCGTGGCCGTTCCTCCAGCGCCAACACTTTGCAGCTGCGACCTGCACCGCTTGCAATTTGTGTGGTATTGGGGGCGTTCGTAAACTGATGGTTTACGCCTAATGAATAATTATGCATTCATATACATTAGTTTGTGCCCTAGACAATCTGCCGATGATACTTGAAGCGTATGTTGGCCTGTCAAGCGGCCATAGTGTGATATGCGTCATCGATCGATCGACGATCTAAAATAAGTAAGAGTTATTTTTCATCAGGAGTTCTAGATGGTTCTTAGATAGTTGTAGATTTTGTTTCAAAATTTTGACATAATCCCTCCGAGATTTTATGATTGTCAACCGAGGCAGGCGAAGAGATTTCCAGTGCTTTATCAAGTTCAATCTGGCACCTGGTGATCTCTCCAATTTTAATTCTTGCCCAGGCCGTTCGTAGCATCGATCATGTCCAGTTCATCGAGCAGACCTTGCATTGTATAGCGCTGGAAGAGCTCTTTCGCGCAGCAGCAATTCAGGCATATCCATCTTTCTTAAAACTTCCCCGTACTTCTTTTCGAGTTCTAGAACGATTTCTTCTATGCGCACGCAGAAACATAAGCTGCGCTCCCTTGTGTCGTTTACATGTTTTACCACGTCTACTACACCGATGTTTTAAGGGTAGGAACCTCTTGAGGTTCCTAGGCATAGGTACGTTGAGAAAACTCTTGCGGAACAGACTTCGGCTCCTCAAATTAAGTATCATAAAATCACTTTGACACCTATAAACTAATTGGAGAGTCTAGTTTATTAAAATCTCTATCAGCCAAACTAAACGACAATTTAATTACATTATCTTCTCTCTTAAATCTTACTAAGTAATTGCCAATTTCTAATTTTAAATAAATCCCAGACATATACTCTGATCCATCTGGTTCTAAATCCCCCCCTGTAGTATCTTCTCCTGCACCGACATATATATGCCCTGAAGGAGCCTTCATATACAGTGAGCCATCACAATCACTCATACTATCTAATATGTCAACACTATAAGCCCCATCGCTACCTAAGCCTAAAAATATAATATTTCCTTGATTTATTTCATCAAGCTCATCTTCAGGTATACTCCACCAATCTGCTGAATCATTTATTCTATGCTTTATAGCCTCTAGATCAAAAACAGCCAGAGTTGCAGTATCCGTTGAAAATGAAAATCTTGCAGTCTGCATTTACTTTCCCTCCATTATCCACATTTAAAGGCTCTTACTTGTTTAGCTCCATCTTTTACGTAAATACCAGAAAATGACTTGATTGTTTTTTATAGCCTCAGACTTAGAAGTAACTTGGCTAAGTCTCTCTGACAAAATTTTATGCGCTACAGAACTAGCCCCCCTGACTGCCCTACAGGTAATTTTACCCCAGTAGGGTGAGGCCCTATAACTAGCGGCTAAACCTAACGGGTGAACGACGAATAAGTGGATAAATAACGCATAAGAACAAGGGTTTTGGGCTCATTGTGTCGAAATTATATGCAAAGGAAACCTCGAAAATCAATTGATCATGCCAAGCGATTTCTTTCTGCCCTGCGGTGAAAAGCTGGACGAAGAAAATTGCTGGGTTCAGTTGGCGCGATGCTCCTAGCTTGATGGCGATGTGGTAGTCATCCGTTTGTGGATGGTGTCAGCTACGCTGGTACTACCCCAAAAAAGAAGCATTTTGACTGAATTGAATAAGAAAATGAAAACCTTCTGAGGGGAAGCTTTCCAAAACCCCTGGGACGGTTATTTGTTATCCCTTTTTAAGTATACCATTGCTGAATTAAACCTTTAAGATTTAAATATAGCGAAATAATTATGACACCACACATCTATCGACTCCAGCCAAGGGCGTTCTAGTGATGATACGCTTTTTCCCTTTTTCGATAATAATAGTGAGTCGATCTGATTTCCTACCCATAAACATCCTCCTTATCACTATAGGTTTTTAATAAGTATATGTCCTAATGATGAATCGGTAAGGGGTAGGTGTCGAGTAGGTTATGGTATACTTTTATAATGGGAAGACGTAATCGAAGCAGGAGATAGTATGATTCTAATCAACTTGTTAACTTTATCGAAATATCCTATGATAGCAAGCAAATGTTCCGATGTATGCTTTATGGAGAGGTACTATTTTCATAGAAGAAGACATGCTTACGGAGCGGTTTCAGGAGTTAGCTCCAGAAGAACAACAATACGAAATGCACTTTATGTACTATGAGACTGCAGCAGTTTGTACATCCAATTACTACGATAAATAAATAATGAGTTGAGATCATCCCTGTTCTAATAAGCTACTCCTTATTGGAATGGGGATTTTTTAGTCGTCAGTAACGAGCGCTTGCTCATAGTATAAAGGAGAGTCAAAATTCAATTTAGTGGATAACTTGATGTCATTTTGGTGTTGACCTTGCCCTAAGGGGAAGGTGTACAGTGAAATGGAAGCAAGTTCCGATAGCGATGCAGCAAGCAGCTCAGAACATAAGAAGAACGGAGGGGAAAAGTGCTATCAATTGGTGAATTTTCGAAAATATGCGAAGTCTCTACAAAAACGCTTCGCTATTATGCTGAGATTGGCTTAATTCAAGCGGATGAAATTAATCCAGAGAATGGTTATCGATATTATTCCATCAAGCAGCTCAAAAAAATGCTCTTTATTACTCGTATGAAATCGTATCAATTTTCGCTAGAAGAAATCAAAGCTATTCTGGAGTTGGAAGAGGATGTAGCAGAGGAGAGGCTTTGCACGGTTTTGCACCGAAAGAGAAACGAAATACAAGATAGGCTGCATGCTCTGGAGTACACGATAAATCAAATAACTAATGATATCTCGAATTTAGAAAAGGGAATTCCGATCATGTCCTACCTTGATCAAATAGACGTTCAACTGGTTGAAATAGAGCCGTTGAATCTTCTGTATATACGCAAAATGATGAGCAAGGATGACTATGCTGCTGGATACGGCATGTATTTTAGCAGCCTGTACGAAAAGATTGCGACCGAACAACTAACGTTGCTAGGTGCTCCGATGACGATTTATCACAGTTCAGAATACAATCCTTCAGGAAATGATACGGAATTTGCCATTCCAATAAAAGAGGTAGTAAAGGGAACGAGAGATTTAGCAGGCGGCCTTTGTGCAAGGACGGTTTTCACTGGACCATATTCAGAGTTGACATCAATCTACGCTAGACTAAGAGAATGGATAGAACATGAAAACTATGAATTGGTGAATTCACCTTATGAAATATATGTAACAGATCCCAAGCAGAGCGCAGCACCTGAGGAAATGGTCACAGAGGTGTATTTCCCTGTAAGGAAAAAATAGCTGCATGACCTAAGACACTTGAGTTCTGAGGACAAGACACTTTCCTAAACATAAACACTTACTGTATAAAAAATCAGAACTGTTTGCAACATTAGAGGAGGTACATATAGATGAAAAACGACAGTCCAACAAATGAATGGCAAACCGCAGACCCTAGCATTTTAAAAATGGATGCCAATACGTTTATTGAACTCGAACATGTGGTGCAATCCAATTATCAAAATATAAATGGTATCGTTGTTGTAAGAAATGGGTGTATCGCTTACGAAAATTATTTTAATGGCTACAGCTTGAATGATACGCATCATGTAGCATCTGTGACGAAAAGTGTTCTATCTGCGCTTATTGGTATTGCTATAGATCAGGGTTACATAAAAAGTGTAAACCAAAAGATATTGGACTTCTTTCCTGAATATGTGCCTGATCCAGCAGATAGGAAAAAACGAGAAATTACTATCCAGCATCTTCTTACGATGACAGCTCCTTATCCATTTGAAGACTGGCGTGAACCCTTAGATAAGTTATGCATGCAGCCAGATTGGATAACCTATACGCTGGATATGATCGGGCAAAACGGGGAGCTTGGCTCCTTTAAGTATTCGACTGCAGGAGCACACTTACTATCAGCTATCCTTACACGCAGTACAGGGAAAAGCGCTCGTGAGTTCGCCAACACGCACTTATTTTGCCCCATAGGTATGCAAGAAATTCCGAACTACAAAATGGAGGCATTTGGCTTCGAGGATTTGTTCGGGAATAATGTGGAAGGGTGGGTTCATGACCCGAATGGCTATTCCACTGGAGGCTGGGGACTTACACTGAGTACGCGTGATATGGCACGTTTCGGCTTGCTATATTTGAAGCATGGGGTATGGGGTAATCAGTCGATCATCCCGCAAAAATGGATAGAGGAATCAACAGCGTGGAATGCCAATCATTACGGCTATCTTTGGTGGTTACGAGAGGAGGATGGTGTTCGTGCAAACTTAGCATTAGGGGATGGTGGAAATGTCATTTGCTGCATTTCAGAACTAGATCTCGTTGTATCTATATCATCATCCTTCATGATGAATGCTAACGATAGATGGACATTAATTAAAGAATACATTGTCCCAGCATGTATATCGTAACTACAAGTTAATACAAGATTGGTACGTTGGCTGTAGAAACAGCGATAAAAATTGCAAAAGGCAACAGGTTGAAGCTTCTATTCCAGTTGAGCTTGAACTCATCACAAAAGATACCGTTAACAAATAAGGTAACGTTGGACAAGTGTGCATATGTTCTTTGAGCGTAGCACACTTGTTTTTGTTAAGTCTCTTTCCGTACACTTTATAGGAAGGTTACTCGTAAAAGGTTTTGTTATCAATGACGACAATTAGAGACGTTAGCAAGCTGGTTGGTGTATCTGTAGCAACGGTTTCCCGACTGCTTAACCAAAGTGGCTATGTGAGTAAAGAAGCAGAAAGTGCTATTGTGGCAGCGATTCAAAAATTAAATTATAAGCCAAATAATATTGCTAGAAGCTTGGCTGGCAAAAAAACGGCCGCCGTTGCTTTGATGGTGCCGGATATTTTAAATCCTTTCTTCCCAGAAATCGCTCGCGCAGCAGAGGACGCAGCTGCTGCTGAAGGCTATACGTTCGTACTATGCAATACGGACAATAATCCAGTTAAAGAAAAGCGGTATATTGAGACGCTGATCAACAAGCAAATTGACGGTATTATTATTTCTTCCTATACGATTCAAGCGGAACAAATCATTGCCTTGCAAGATCGATCGATTCCAGTTGTGGCTATCAATAAACCTTTTTCTGGCTATCCGATCGTTACCATTACAGCTGCTAATCAACATGGCGGTGAATTGGCTGTTAGCCATCTTCAATCTGTCGGGTGCCAAAAAATTGCTCATATTTCAGGCCCAACGGATGTACACGCTTCAAGAGAGAGGACGCTCGCTTACGAAGAACAGTGCAAAGCGTTTCCTTGGTTTACGCCAAGCCTGATAGGTTATGGCAACTTTACGGTAGCGGGTGGCTATCAAGCTATGAAGGACATCTATAAGAAGCATCCTGATGTTGATGGTGTATTTGCAGGCAATGATCTAATGGCTGCTGGAGCATTGAAGGCTCTTATAGAGCTAGGCGTTAAGGTTCCTGAGCAAGTCAAGTTAATTGGTTTCGATGGCATACGTATGGAGATGGTCTATCCAGAGATTACGACCATCTCTCAACAAATTTACTCCGTCGGGGAAACGGCCATGAATTACTTAATCCGCTTAATCAATAATGAGCCAGTTGAACGTAAAAATTATGAGTTTGATGTAGAATTGCTGTATAAAGGAACTACTTAGTGTTAAATTGACATCCATAATAATCACAGCATCAACTTAATGAACAGGCTCCTTAGCTAGAGGGGGTCTGTTTTCTTTATGTATATGTCTTATTATAAATTCGTGAAATCCCTGTACTGCAAGGGATAGAGAGTGTACTTCTAGCCATATTAAATGAAGAGTCAGCACTAGCAGTTGACCTTGACATTATGTCAATGCTTATTCTATCTTCACGGGCAGTTTATTTTAATAAAGGAGTAACAACATATGAAAAAATTTCGCTTGAAAACAATAACGACTGTTTGTGTCATTTTTAGCATGATATTCGTGTCAGCTTGCAAACCTGAAGTAGGTGAGGCCCATTATGACAGTAAGGTACCTGTTAGCCAATTATCCAACCACGTTGTCATTAAAAATGCCACCATCTATACAGCTAACCAAAAACAAGATATGGCAGAAGCAGTAGCATTGAAAGATGGTAAAATTACATTTGTTGGATCTAACAAAGATGTAGAAAAGCTTATCACTGAGGATACTCAAGTTATTGATGCAGAAGGGCAGCTTGTTCTACCTGGTTTTGTAGATAATCATAATCATATTTTTGAAGCACAATCACCAGCTGCAGGAAATTGCAGTGTATCACCAGAGCATTCTTTACAAGAACAACGTCCCTATTTAGAAGCATGTCAAAAAGGCATAAAGCAGGGAGAATGGATTAGCGGAACAGGATTTAGCTTAGAAAACTTATTACAAGATTCGGATGAAGAGTCAGAAGACCAATCACCATTACAGCTCCTTGACGAGCTATTTCCGAACAATCCTGTCGTAATTATGGAGAGAACATCGCACGCTGTATGGGTTAACTCCAAAGCACTTGAGGTAGTTGGGATGAATACAGATAAGAAAGATCCACAGGGCGGAAGAATAATTCGAGACCCTGAAACAGGTGAGCCTTACGGTATTCTTTATGATGCTGCTGGTGATATTGTGATGGAGAAAGCATGGAGTTCACAACCGGGTCTATTTGAGAAAAATGTTGAAGGTTTATTGGCTGGCCTAGATGAGGTTGCGAAAAATGGAATTACAACCGTTGGTGATGGTCGTCTCTATTGGAAACGTGGCTGGTTAGATGTGTGGGACAAAGTATATGACGATGGGAAGTTAACGTCACGAGTAGTCCTTCGTCCATGGGTATACCCTAACATAGATGAAGCAGAACAACTCGAGTATTTCAAAAAAGTGAAACATCATGATCTATCATCAAGAATGCTTATTAATCAGGTGAAAATGTATAGTGATGGAATTAGCATTAATAGCACTGCAAAAACATTAGACAAATACAAATTTGAATGGTTCCCTGGGACTCCATATGGTCTAAATTATATACCAGAACAAAAAATGAAATGGTGGTTGACGGAACTCAATAAAATTGGTTATGGTGCTTTTATTCATACGATTGGTGATGGTGGGGTAAGAGAAAGTTTGAATGCAATAGAGGCAGCCCAAAATAATGGAGCGAATCAGCCATACACACTTACGCACGTAGAAATGGTTGAAGAGAGTGATATTCAACGTTTTGCTGAATTAGGTGTTAGCGCTGATTTTCAGGTAGGGCATGATTTTGCAGAAGACCCTAATCAAAGCTGGGCAAGTACCTATTTTTCAAATGAGCAAATGAAGCGGATGATGCCGTTAGGGCAAATATGGAAAACGGGGGCGAATGTATCGCTTAGTAGTGATTGGGATGTAAATGAGCTGAATCCACTCGTTACGATTTCTAACTCATTGAGTCTTGGCGAAAAGGGGTTACCTGATGTATTTTCAGCCATTGACGCCTACACAATTAAGCCTGCCAAATCATTAGGCCTTGATAAAGTTACTGGCTCCATTGAGGTTGGTAAATCTGCGGATATTATTATAGTAGATGATGATATCACTGAGATGAAAGCACATGATATTTCTAAGGCTAATGTGTTAATGACCGTGTTACAAGGAGAAGTCGTTTACTACAAAAAATAAATAGTCGTACATGAAAAAGAATGCAGACCTACTATCTGCATTCTTTTTTGTTGTACGCCCAGCATGGGCGTCATCTCTAGGGTGAAAGTCCCGAACGGGGGCTGGCGAACGCCTACCGTTAGCCAAGAGCAAGGGTGTCTGTCGTGAGGCAGAATCTGAAGGAAGCTG
>NZ_JACYTN010000013.1 GCF_014841135.1 Paenibacillus arenosi | reverse complement strand
ATATGATATTGAGTCATAAATAGTACCTCCTCTGAATGGGTCTGCATAACTTCATTCTAGACGAGGCTCTATTTCATGGCTCTTTTTTTGTTCACCATTTTACACAATTATACGGACTCAACTCCAAGGGCATTAAAAAGATGCACTTTTGCACGAATTGCGATGATCACACCATTATTCGGGCCTTATGCATCCTATATGACAAGCAATAAAGCCCCCATATCACCACCACTCCTGCTGAAGAGTGTACTGATGGCAGGATCAGGGGCATTGCATTTCGTTAAACAAATTACAACTTAAGACACCACCGCTGCGCCTTCACACCCCAACCTACATGCGGAACGGATTTCTCTACTTTTAACATTCAAGATCACCTACTCCAACCCACCGTGAACCACCTACGGAACACGCGGCAGGGTAACAATAAAGCGAGTTGCCGTCGCATCACTCTCTGCCCAAATACGACCGCCGTGCAGTTCAATAATTGTGCTAGAGATCGCGAGACCAAGACCTGACCCGCGCCTATCCCCCGTCCGCGACTTATCCACCCGATAGAAGCGTTCGAATACATGCGGCAGATCTGCCTGCGGAATTTGCTCTCCATAATTAATAATTTCTACTCTAGCTTCCACAGGATCAGAATGAACGACCATATCGATGAACTGTCCATCTCTTCCATACTTCATACCATTGGACAGCAAGTTCTCGAATACACGGACCAGCTTCAACGTATCGGCATTCACATAAGCCGGGCGCTGTGCATTGCGCATTCGCAAGGTCATCCCACATTCCTCTACCGGCACCTGATAATGTACGAACAGTTGGCTGACTAGCTCGGCTACATTTACACGCTGCGTATGCAGAGTCATTCCACCGCTCATGCGCGAATATTCGAACAAGTCCTCGATCATCAGATGCAGACTTTCAGACTTTTCATAAGCGATACGAATATAATGACGCAGTTCAATTTCATCGCGGTACCTGTCTTCCTCCACGAGACGCAAATAACCAAGGATCGAGGTGAGCGGCGTACGCAAATCATGAGAAACGTTTGTTATTAACTCAGACTTCGTTCGCTCCGCCCGTCGCTCTTCTTCAATAGAGTATTGCAATTTATGCGCCATCTCGTTTAAATTTTGCTCCAACTTACCCAGCTCATCCACTTCAGAATGGACTTTAATTCGCTGTTCCAAATTTCCGTCCGCAATCGCCTGAACCGTCGTAACAACTTGGTTAATACGCTTAACGGTTAATCGCATTAGCAAATAATAATACAAGAAGAACGAGAATAAGCCTACAACAATAATAATCAACTCTGGCGGGAAAATTTCCTCTATTGCCCCGAAAATATCCCGTGCAAACCCAAACATTTCAACCAGAAATACGCACAGCAGTATCAGAGCAAAAACAGTCACTACAGCTAGCAAAATACTAAGAAACACATTAATAAGCAGCTTCCAGGTCAATTGTTTAGTCCAATTCAATCTTGTACCCCACTCCCCACACCGTCTGAATACAGGAATGCCCGCTGCGCTTCAGCTTATCCCGCAGCTTGCTAATATGGGCCGCCACGGTGTTATGCGCCCCTTGGAATGGCTCATTCCAGACCAATTCATAAATATCTTCTGCCCGAAAGACACGCCCCTGATGCTTGGCCATCGTATACAAAATATCAAACTCAATGGATGTCAGATGAATCGGCTGACCATCCACATTGACGCGATGCTGCTCCTTATCGATCTCCAACGCGCCGAGTCTGATTACATGCTGTGCGGTCATCGCCGTACCAGAACCTCTGACCTGCAATCGCTGATTCAGCTGGTACGAACGACGAAGCAGCGACTTGATGCGAGCCATAAGCTCCAAAGGGTTAAACGGCTTCGTCATATAATCGTCCGCCCCTGTCATTAACCCCATAATCTTGTCCATATCTTCCGTCTTCGCACTCAGCATCAGGATCGGCAAAGCATGCTGCTCACGTATGATGCGACAAGCCGTTAGACCATCCAACTTCGGCATCATGACATCAAGAACGACTAAATTGACATCATGTTTCTCCAACTGCTGGATCGCCTCTTCTCCGTCATGTGCCATAAGGCAGTCATATCCTTCATTCGTTACATAAATCCGTATCAAGTTGGCTATCTCGCGGTCATCATCTACGACTAGAATAGTTGTCATGCCCGAAATTCATCCCTTCTCTTCTCTATGGTTCAACCCGCTAATCTATCATTTTATCTAATCTGACTTACTCAGTACGTACGTCTTACGTAATCTATGACTCATACCTGATTGGACAAACCGCCGCTACCCTTCTCCTTATTTAGAAAAGGTAGGCTCTTACGATTCCATTTCATCACCTAATACAGTGTAGCATAGGATAAATCCCTTGTTCGGCAGATGATCCTAACTTCAGAAAATCATCATCTTTTCGCAAACTTTACATTTGTCAATATTGTCAAGTTATCATATACTTGTGAATTGTAACGCTAACTAGGGATAGAACATACAGGAGAGATTCGATATGACCCGAAAGATTACCCAACAACAGGTTGCCGATGCGATGAAGTTATCGCGCAATACCGTATCGAAAGCACTAAACAACGAGCCAGGCTTGCGCGAGGATACCCGTCTACGCATCATTCAACAAGCAGTAGATATGGGCTATACGAAGCTACCTCCCGATATATTAGAACAACTGCAAGCACATACAGCCGCGATGCAGCCCGAACGAGCTTCTGCTACAGGTAACCGCATTATTTCATTACTATCCCATTCGGATTATGTAAATAACTCTTATTGGTCGCAGTTCCTGAAAGGCATGAACGCAGCACTAAAAGAACACCGCTATATGGTCACCATGACACTCGTCGATAGGGAGGATGAGCAAGCGCTCCAACTGCCTGACATTATTGCTGAACAGCAGTCGGCTGGCATCGTCATGATCGGGCCATTTTTAAAAGAATACTACCAGCTCATTGCGCAAAGCGATATACCTGCCTTATTCGTCGATACGTATGCCGGCTTCTCCATGAATGAGCTGTGCACAGATGTGATGCTTGTAAACAATGAAGATAGTGTCTATCGCATCACGTCTGCATTAATCGCCCAAGGACATCGTAAGCTTGGATTTGTAGGGGATATCGGTTCATGCCTCAGCTTCCAAGAACGCTGGCTTGGATTTAAGCGCGCCATGCAGGACCATCATCTACTCATAGAAGAGAAGTATGGGGTTACGAGCCATGATCCTATGCATCAGTATAATGAGCATTCCCTTCGGCAAGCCTTAGCAGCCATGAAGGAACGCCCAACTGCCTTTGTGTGCGTCAATGACGAGATTGCGTTAACAATGCTGCATTTGCTCCGCCAAGAGAACCGTGATGTACCAGAGGAAATCATGTTGACTGGATTCGATCATATTGCAGAAATATCATTAATCCACCCAACCCTGCCTACCGTCATCGTTCCCATGTACGAAATGGGCATGCGTGCGGCTGAGCAATTAATGTGGCGCATGCGTTATCCTGAACGCCCTTATGAGCTCATTCGACTGGCCGCTCAAGTATGCAATATCAACAAACTTTAATTCGTACATAAAAACTATACAAATTACACCTTATTTTTGCACACTATTCGTTGACATAGTGTGCATTTTATTTTACATTTTAGTTGTAAAAGAAAACGCTGTCAGAAATGGACGAATAAAGCATCTTGGTGAGTACAAACACGACAACAACACGCTCTCTACTCTATTTGACCAAGAACACTATCCAGTAAGTTGACAAATGTAAACTTAACGAATTTGCATGTATGTAACTTAACACGCTTTGAATCACTCAAGCGTATAACCTTCATCTAAAGCGAGGTATTCTTCATGAGCAAAGTGAACATTATCGGTCCTAGCATGCCTAACATTCCATGGGAAGAACGTCCAGAAGGACATAAGGACGTATTGTGGCGCTACAGCCAAAATCCAGTCATTCCTCGTGACTTGCTGCCGAACTCGAATAGTATTTTCAACAGTGCAGTTGTACCATACGAAGATGGCTTCGCTGGCGTATTCCGCTGCGATGATCGCAACCGTTACATGCGTTTGCACGCAGGGTTCAGTAAAGACGGACTTAGCTGGGAGATCAATCCTGAGCCGATTACGTTCGAGTGCGACGATCCTGAGATCGGTAACTTCGTCGAAGGTTATGATCCACGCGTATGCTGGATTGAAGATCGTTTCGTTGTAACATGGTGTAACCTTTACCACGGTCCAACGATCGGTACAGCTTATACACATGACTTCAAGACGTTCCACCAGATGGAAAATGCATTCTTGCCATACAACCGCAACGGGGTTATGTTCCCACGCAAAATTAACGGCAACTATGCGATGTTGAGCCGTCCATCTGATACAGGACATACACCATTCGGGGATATTTTCTACAGCGAAAGCCCTGATATGGAATTCTGGGGCCGTCACCGTCACGTTATGGCACCAATGGGTGGCTGGCAGAGCAAAAAAGTCGGCGCAGGCCCAATCCCGATCGAGACTAGCGAAGGCTGGTTAATGATCTACCATGGCGTGCTTAACTCCTGCAATGGCTTCGTCTATGCATTCGGCGCAGCATTGCTCGACCTAGAGCAACCATGGAAAGTGCTGTACCGCAGTGAGCCGTATTTGCTTCAGCCATCTACACTGTATGAATGTGTAGGCGACGTACCAAACGTTGCGTTCCCTTGCGCATCACTGGTGGATGCGGAAACAGGCCGTATTGCAATCTACTACGGTGCTGCTGATACGGTAACGGCAGTTGCTTTCGGTTATGTCGATGAAATTATTGAATTCGTGAAGAATAACTCTCGCGTAGAATAGTTACACTAGTAAGGAAATAATTAGACTAGTAAGAAATAGATGCATTAGCAGCTCATTAGCCGCACTTATAACGAAATAGTTGCACAAGTAGTCCACTAGCTACGCTTGTAACGAAGTAGTTGTACAAGTAGTCCACTAGCTACGCTTGTAACTAAGTAGTTGTACAAATAGCTCATTAATTGCGCTTGTAACGAATTAAATGCGATAGTTACCAAGCCAATAAGATGCGATCGTGCATGACGATAGCAGCAGAGAAAAGACAGCGACGATGAGCACCATGCTATGCACATTGACATAGAAATCGCTTACCGCCGCTGTTTTCTTTCTTTTTTACTTAAATGTTAGGTAATGGGTTTGTTTATCGATAACGCACATGTTATCTTTATATTATGTATCACAAAGAATTCACGAACCATGTTCGCGCTTTCTTTGTAACCCCACCCCCTGTATTCGTGCCCTCGATGCAGGGGGATTTTTATGATTTTGAAAATGATACCTCCCCGTTCCTCACACGCTAATGAACCTAACGGTTGCCACAGCGGCTATTTCTCCATATTTGCTTGTTTTAAAAATGTAACGAGTGTCAGCGAGCTTATTTACCAGGTTTATCGCTATCATTCATCGATGTCACCACAATAAGCGCTACCACGACCGTTAGCTTTTCAATATGGCCGTTTTTTTGAAAATAACGTCAATTGCGATCGTTAGAGGCAGCAGGGAACAGGATGCCGGATGCCGGAAGCAGAAAGTGGAGTCTCAAACTTTACCACCGCTTTGCCTCGGCCTCACAGGGGTCATGGGGTAGCTCAAGCCTGAAGTAAATAACAACCTCCACAATCAGCAACCTTGAAAACCCCCTCATTATCAAGCTCGTCGGCTAGCCATTGCCTCAGCTGTGAATAATAAGGGGGGTTATATGTGCTTGTTTAAGAACTGACCCTGTCTTACCTGTCTCCACTAACGCTAACTATGGCTGTAGGTACCAGAGATGCAAAAAGTGCGACAGGACAGAGACTCCATAAGTGTGATTGTTGTCTGTAACAATTCATACTTTGTGATACCAATACGCAGAGAATTACAAATACTCACACTCACTCTCCTGCTTAAACGTTTGTACCTTCCAAACGCTTCAGAAGAATCGCTTGTTCTTCCTCATAGCCCGGCTTGCCAAGCAGAGCAAACATGTTCTTCTTATACGCCTCTACACCCGGCTGATCGAATGGATTAACTCCGAGCAGAAGTCCGCTAATCGCTACTGCCTTCTCGAAGAAATACACCATCTCACCAAATGTGTAAGGATTCAACTCATCCAGCGTAACGACCAAGTTCGGCACGTTGCCGTCTACGTGCGCAAGCAGGGTGCCTTGGAAGGCACGGCGATTCACTTCATTCATCGTCATGCCGGATAGGAAGTTCAAGCCATCGAGGTTCGCAGGATCACGCTCAATCGTAATCTCACGACGCGGCTTGCTTACTTGCAGCACCGTCTCGATTAGATCACGGCGACCTTCCTGCACATATTGTCCCATTGAATGCAGGTCAGTCGTAAAGTCGACCGATGCTGGGAACAATCCTTTTTGATGCTTGCCTTCACTTTCACCGAATAGCTGCTTCCACCATTCTGACACGGTGTGCAAACCTGGTTCATAGTTCACAAGCAACTCAATCGATTTGCCTTTGCGATATAACGCATTGCGCACTGCCGCATATTGATAGCTTGGATTGCTCGCTAGGTCAGGATTGCTGAATCGCTCTGCTGCAGATGCCGCGCCCAACATCATCTGGTCAATGTCGATACCCGCTACTGCGATGGGTAGCAGCCCTACCGGTGTTAGCACCGAGAACCTTCCACCGACATCATCAGGAATGATGAACGTCTCATAGCCTTCTTCATCAGCCAGCTTGCGCAAAGCTCCTTGCGCCTTATCTGTCGTTGCAAAAATACGCTTGCGCGCGCCATCTTTCCCGTACTTGCGCTCCATATAGTCACGGAACAAGCGGAAGGCAACAGCAGGCTCCGTCGTCGTTCCTGACTTGGAAATAACGTTTACGGAAATATCCTTGCCTTCAAGCAGTTCCAACAGGTCAGACACATAATCCGAGCTCAAATGATGTCCGACATAATAAATACGCGTATTGCCTGCCATCTCATTGTGGAACGTATGCGACAAGGAATCGATTGCTGCCCGTGCTCCCAAATAAGAGCCGCCAATCCCGATAACGACAAACGCATCGGAATGTTCGCGAATGGAAGCTGCTGCTTGCTTAATGCGAGCGAATTCTTCACGGTCATATTCACGCGGCAGATCAATCCAGCCCAAATAATCAGAACCAGGGCTCTTCTTCTCATGCAGCAAGTTGTGCGCCGTTCGCACAAACTCGCTCATATAATCAACTTCACTAGCCTCCATAAAAGGCAGTGCTTGCGAATAGTCAAATGAAATAGCCATCGTTAGTCTCTCCCCCAAATCATTATATGATTACCAATATGATTGCCAACATGATTGTCAACGAAGTGCAGCACCTCTAGTCAGCGCCACACTTAACGTCACACCTATTACTTCGTTTGCGGTACAGAAGCCCAGTCTTTCAAGAAGCGCTCCAGACCAATATCCGTTAACGGATGCTTCCACAACGAAGGCAATAGCGAACCCGGAATCGTTGCAATATGAGCGCCAGCAAGCGCCGCTTGTTCCACATGCTCAATACTGCGAATGCTGGCAGCAATAATTTCGGTAGAGAAGTTGTACTCGTTTAAAATGGTCTTCAAATCACGAACGAGTTTCATCCCATCAACGCCGATATCATCCAACCGACCTACGAAGGGGCTAATGTAAGTTGCCCCTGCCTTCGCAGCCATCAAGCCTTGTGCAGCTGAGAATACGAGCGTCACATTCGTCTTGATACCTTCTTGAGAAAGTTGATACGTTGCCTCTAATCCACTCTCTGTTAAGGGAAGCTTAACGACGATATTGGGAGCCCAAGTCGCAATTTCACGACCTTCTTTGATCATCTCTCTGGTTGATGTACCGATAACTTCCGCACTAATCGGCCCAGGTACAGTACGAGCTATATCTTGAATAATATCCTTAAAAGGACGTTTTTCCTTCGCGATAATAGACGGATTCGTTGTTACACCGTCAACAAGACCAAGACGATTGATGCGTGTGATTTCCTCCATGTTGCCTGTATCCAAGAAAAACTTCATGATAATACCCTCCCTGTTTTCATGTCCGTAAAGTGTTTTGGAAAAGAAAAGCGTTCGTGTTACCTATCAACTAGCAAAATGTTATATCGCTACAACAATGTTGGTGTACTTTCGTGCCAAATAGAATCTCATCGTGTTATTTAACGTGCTACTCCATGTTGTACTCAGTGGTTATTCAGTACTTATTAAATGTGTTATACCGTCTCTTAAACGATCTTCCCCACTTTTGAAGCTAATTACTTCTTCTCTACAGCATGTCCGCCGAACTCATTACGAAGCGCTGCAACTACTTTGCCGTTAAACGTATCTTGATCTAGCGAGCGATAACGCATCAGCAATGACATCGCAATAACCGGTGTCGAAGCTTGAAGATCAAGCGCTGTCTCAACCGTCCATTTGCCTTCGCCGGAAGAATGCATAACGCCTTTGATTTCATCCAGCTTCGCATCTTTGGAAAATGCACGCTCCGTAAGCTCCATTAGCCATGAACGAATAACAGAGCCGTTGTTCCACACTCGCGCTACTTTTTCATAATCGAAGTTGAAGTCACTCTTCTCTAATACTTCAAAGCCTTCACCGATCGCAGCCATCATGCCGTACTCGATACCGTTGTGCACCATTTTCAAGAAGTGGCCGCTGCCAGCTCGTCCGCCATAGAGATAACCGTTCTCTACCGCTGTGTCACGGAAAATAGGCTCCACGTGCTGCCATGCATCTTCGTCTCCACCAATCATGTAGCTAGCTCCGTTGCGAGCGCCCTCCATACCGCCGGACGTGCCGACATCCATGAAGCGAATGCCTTTCTCTTTCAGCAGCTCGTAACGACGAATCGATTCTTTAAAGTGAGAGTTACCAGCTTCGATGATGATATCGCCTGTGGACAGCAAAGGTGTCAACTGATCGATGACCGAGTCAACCACACCATGAGGCACCATGATCCACAATACTCTCGGCGCTTCCATCGCCTGTACCAGTTCCTCCAGGGTATAAGCACCCTCGGCACCAAAAGACTTCATTTCTTCTACCGCTTGCTTATTAAGGTCGAATGCTACAACCTCATGCTTATGATCGAGCAAGTTCTGACCAAGATTAAGTCCCATTTTTCCTAATCCAACTAATCCTACTTTCATGCTGTTTCCCTCCACCAATTTTCTTTATATTTGAAAGATGTAAAATAGCTTCTATATATTACAAATAGCATTAACGCTAATGTTCCAAACTTTGTTCAAGCCTGTTTATTTAACCATTACATACACAGCCACGTTTACAACCTTTGAAAAAGTAATTTCAGACTGCGGGACGTTGTGGCATACCTTTGCAATGCCACTAACGAACGCCATGGACTTTATTTTCGTAAAATTGCCCATTTCAGATTTGTAACGGTTGTAGTCGAGCTTATTTTAGCAATATTGGCGAATGATATCGTTCACTCAGACAATTAAGCTCATTGACGCCCGTTACATTTCAAAATCGAGCCATCTCCACGAAATAGCCTCTGTGGCAACCGTTACGCAATTGTTGCTATGCTTCCTATGGCTATGACTTGCCTTGTTTTCCATCCAGGACACTCAACTGAACTACCCCTATACGCCATAGCTTCAGTCACTTCTTTTATATAGGGTTCTTGCCTTCTTGCGGTAAAAGGTGCGAACTTGTGTTCAATCAGGCCATTACAGGCTCGTTCTTTTTGCTATTGATAGCGGGCTTTACTTCGGAATCCAACCACCATGTGTTACCGTCCTGCCCAACAAGTCCCTCAGAAGCAGCAGGACCGTAAGAACCAGACTTATATTTGTACAATGGAACGAGATTCTCTTCGAAAGCTTCAAGAATAGGCTGTACAAACTTCCAAGACAACTCCACTTCATCCCAATGCGCGAAGAAAGAAGCATCACCACGGAAAGCATCATAGATCAAATTCTCATACGCTTCCGGCATCTCTTTGGCAACTTTGTAGTCGATTTGAATCGGCTCTATGCCTTCGCCTTTTGCTACGTCTTTGCTATTTAACTGGAGCGTAATTCGTTCATTAGGACTAATCTCAATGACCAACAGATTCGGACGTTCTGGCTCAGATGGATCTTGCGTATAATATTTGTTCATCGGGTCCTTGAACTCGATCACAATTCGAGTCGATTTCTCTTTCATCCGCTTACCTGTGCGAATATAGAACGGTACTTCACTCCAGAACGTGTCATCGATCCATAGACGTGCTGCGATGAACGTATCATTTTGCGAAGAAGAATCAATGCCCGGCTCATCGATATAGCTAACAACAGGCTTGTCATTCACGGTACCCACTTCATATTGACCACGCACAACAGATGCAGCTACTTCTTCTTTATGAAGAGGACGAAGAGCTTCCAATACTCTTTTCTTACGATTGCGAATATCTTCTGCATTGCTTCCTTTAGGCAAATGCATCGCGATCATCATAAGCAGCTGTAACATATGATTCTGGAACATATCACGGATAGCTCCTGCTTGATCATAGTAATCTGCTCTGCCCTCTAGTCCTACCGTTTCACTTGCTGTAATCTGCACATTATTAATGTAGCGATTATTCCACAGTGCATGCAGAACTGGATTGGAGATTTCCAACACTTCAAGGTTCTGAACCATCGTCTTACCTAGGTAATGGTCAATACGGAACACTTCATCTTCCGCAAATGCCTTACTAAGTCGTGCATTCAAGTCACGAGCAGATGCGAGGTCATGACCGAATGGCTTCTCAATAACGAGCCGCTTCCAACCGGCTGTATCCCCAAGACCGCTAAGCTTAATATTCTGAGCAATCGTGTCAAAATATTCAGGGGCAACCGAAAGATAGAACATGCGATTCTGCGGAAGATTCAACTCAGCTTCTCTTGCTGTCACGACCTCATGCAGCTTCTTATAATCTTCCGGTCGTGTTACATCTAATGCCTGATAGCGTATCGCCTGCAAAAAAGAATCAAGCTTCTTCGTAGCACTTGGCTCACGACGAGAAAATGTCTCTAGAGACTGACGTACCGTTTGTTGAAATTCCGTATGCTCGATATGCTTTCTCCCCATACCGATAATGGAGAATGCGGACGGCATCTTCCCATCTATATAAAGGTTAAATAGAGCGGGAAATATTTTTCGCTTCGCCAAGTCGCCTGTCGACCCGAACAGGACAAAAGTTGCTGGTTCCATCTCTTTCTCCTCCTTATATGCGAACAACCTTACATTAACTGGTTTATATTTATGATGTTAGTTACTTTTTATAACCTATTTACTTTACGAGATCATAATACTCCTCTTAAAGTCATCCGTCAACCCTTATTTGTCCAAAATGTGAACGTTAGAACTTTCTCTTTCTTGTTAGCGTTTTCTGTGATAAAGTATGCTAAATTTACAAATCATAAATACAGATAACCTGATTACTATTAATAACTAGATGAAGGAGGAGTTTAGAAATGGATGAGGAAAAAAAGAGAAAAGAAGATTGCCCTTTATGTGACAAGATTGAATACTCGTATCAGCTAATCGGCAAGAAGTGGATTGGGTTAATTATTCATACGCTTCTGGATGGACCTAAACGATTCAGCGAGATTCACGCCTACATTCCTGACCTCAGCAAGCGCGTACTAAATGAACGCATCAAGGAGCTAGAAGACTGCGGCATTATTAATCGGAACGTCATTCCTACCCGACCGATCCGTACCGAATATTCACTGACGATCAAAGGAACGGAATTGGGAAAGGCGCTTATACCAGTAGAACAATGGGCAAAAAAGTGGCTATAAGCCTTTCTACCACACATCATTGCAACCATCTAACAACCAACCACAACTACCAACACATACGAAAAAGGCGTTCCCTCTGCAGCAAGCAGCAAGGAACGCCTTTATTCATATCAAACTTATTTTTTGAAAATACCGAACGGCTTACCGACTGGCAAGAATATACGGCCAAAGTGTGTATTCAATACTGCTGCCGCAGAACCGTAGAAGCTGAGCAATGCGATCAACAACTCGGATACAGCCGCAAGCGTATGCGAGAATGGCGTCATGATGCCAAATGCATCAAGGGAAAGACCAATGAACAAGAAGTCAATTAGCACGAAAATAAAGAACAACACTTTATGTGTTTCCATAGCGCCAATTGTCATGAAGATCGTAAAGATCAAATAACCAACGAATGCCATACCAAGCTGATGCGTATCAGCCGCTTGTGCCATAGACTCACCGAACATACCATGTTGGATCATCCATGTCATCGATACCCCAAGCCAGAAGAACGCATAAGCACCAAAAGCAGTCGTACCAAACGTGTTGTTCTTTTTAGCATCGTGAATACATGCGAACAACTGTGCAAATGCACCCAAGAAGATTGCCCATGGAATGATAAGCGAAGTCCCTTCTGTCCATCCGAGCTTCTGTGAAGAAGCAACGAGTGTAACGATTGCCAAGCCGAACAAGCCGATAGCACTTGGATCTGCCGTCGTAATTTTTACTTTTTGCTCTGTCTGCATTTTCGATAATACCCCTATCCATTTGTTTATCTATTTATATACTCCGAAAAAAACACCAAAAGATATTCTATCACACTGCACAACTGGTGAATATATCAAATATGCTTGTAACAATTTACATTTCACTTCTTTTTAAAATATGTGCAAAAAACACCTTTCTATTCACGCTGCTCCATAAGCGGAGACAGCAAAGGAAAGGTGCTTGAAATGCTCGTTAAATTAGATACATTTGTTACGTTTTTTACGTCGTCTTCGTTGTTCTCGTTGCATCTGCTGAATAGGCACAACAGGGATACCACTGAAATTCGCTCAATTAATTATCGATGGATTGCGACAACTTCGCTTGCACAGATTGAAGCTTCTGTTGAGATGATGCTTCGCGATCACGTCGATCATCGATCTTGATGCTCGTAGACACTCTAGCTGCTCCCGCTTCGAACGTCGATTCATGCAGCACATGAATGACCTCTAATACACGCGCAAGAGGTCCTTCAATAATTGTGCTCATCGAAGTTAATTCGTAACTTATTCCCTCCTGTTGAGCCAGCACACGCTGCATATGTGCGACATAGTGACTCAAGCTTGTTGTTGCTGTGCCAATAGGAATTATCGTCACTTCAGCAATAGCCATAATTTTCATCCTCCAATATGTAACGATTATATGAAGTTATTCGTAATATAAACGAGGGAGCCTACATCATGTCATCACCATTTACTTATCCCGCTAAATATTGACAAAACACCCTTAACTCCCTTACATTACCAGTGTCTAGATTAACCTACATACGAGTACGGAAAGACTTACGTAAGACCAGAAAGGAGAAGCAGGAATCTCCTGCAGGTATTTGATGAAGAAAAGAAAATCATCGAATCGGGATATCGTACTCCGAGTTGCGGCTGAACTATTTCTCAAAGCAGGCTATCATTCCACTAGTATGGATGACATCGTCGCAATCAGTAAAGTATCCAAAACGAACATTTATTATCATTTCGCAAGTAAAGAGGCGATACTGCTGGAGATCGTCGATGATGCGGTAGCTTATTACGATGCACGCTCCGCACTAATCAGATCTCAACAGCATGTAGAGGTTATTACAAGAATAGAGTTTCTGCTGCGGCTCATCGCGTATGATCCCTATCAACAAGATTGCCGCGTAGGCGGTACGTTCCTGACATTATTTGCGCAAACCTCGCGCGAAGTGCCGGCAGTTCGTGAACGGATCGATCAATTCTTCCGTCGACATCAGCAGTACCTCGAGCAGTTGCTCGAAGAAGGAATTACAAACGGTCAACTGCATGTATCGCTCCCTGTTCCGCAAACAGCAGCACTTGTTCTGTCGATTTTTGAGGGCAGCCTATTCCTATCAGAAGTGTATCAAGATGGCGATCACCTACAACATGTATTCCAGTCGCTCGAATGGCTGATAAGGCTGCATCCTCCATTACGCACAACCTTATAATATAGCACCTCGTTCTGGATGGCCTCTTCTATGCGGCCTCTATTATTCTACTAGGGTATCATTCTATTAGAGCGATAATAGAGGCCGTTATTCAGCCATCCTATTCAGCATGCTGTTCAACATATCATTGAACTTGCTGTTCATCTAAAAAGTCTATCCTCACCTTTTCCATTCCGATCCCTACCGTACACTTGCCTTTACACACAGTACACAGTTCATAGTTCAAAGTGCACAACACAAAAAAACACATCACCAAAATCTTACAACTACACATAAAACCATGTTGACAGTTACATATTACCCCTTAATAATTAGGTAGTGCTGCTTCATTACAAAATAGGCTGGTATAGATTGATAATAGAACTGCATCTGCATCTAACTCTAATCGAGACTAGCCAAGGTTAGCCTAATGTAACCGAGTCTATTTCGCTATTATCAGTCCCTTCTGGGAATTGAATGTTTAGGCATACCAGAAAGAAGTGACCATTTAATTTCTCAAAATTATGTTTGCCTATTCAACAACTTTTACAAGGTAATTACAATAAAAAAGGTAGATATGAAGGCAGCGTAGATCCGCATTATATGTTGGACTCACGCAACCATTCACGTGATTGCCGTCATACGTTGCATAGCGCATACATGCATGACATACATGCCTATCGCGAATATGTAATATGCGTTCATAACACGTGCGCCTTTCGCGAGCATGTAGAATAGGCGCATGACTATGCGCATATAGCATGAGTTAATGGCATGTGCAACAACAATCATACTTTGGACAAAAGTGCAGTTATTTTAAGCGGAAAACGTCATTTAACCGTAAATATGGACAAATGTGCATCTATTTTTCTCAATTAGTCATCTAAATGGACAAATAAGCAAAAATAAATGCATTTTTGTCCAATAACCATCCAAATAAGCTCATTTACAGGTAAAATAACTGCATTTTTGTCGTCAATCTTCATGAAGCGCTTTCCACGGCAGGCTGATTTGTCCGTTAGTATGAGTTGTATGATTGTTGGTATCAGCCTAATTCAAATTAAGCAACTATAGCCTAGAGCTGATTAATTTCACTAACTCTACTGCTTTCTTTTTCAAGAATTGTTCCGTGTTATCGATATCAAAATAGCTGTATGAGCAGTAGAGTATACTTCTTCATAGTTCATGCTGTTGATGCTGTTTATACTTTGCATGCTGATTACGCTCTGTATACTGTTCATTCAGATTATACTTTGTACGCTGATTGCGCTCTATATACTGTTCATTCTGATTATGCTGTGTATGCTATTTAGCTGTTCAGCTGTTCAAATGTTCATCCTACTCACACTGCTCCACAGCTACTCCCTATCGTCCACGGATAAATAATAGAAAGGATTGAATCTTGAACATGAATCGCACAATGATAATGGCCTCCCTCATGGTAGCCACATTCTTAGCGGCAATTGAGGGCACCATCGTCAGTACAGCCATGCCCAAAATTGCAGGCGACTTGCAAGGCTTCCATATGATGAGTTGGGTATTTACTGCCTACTTGCTAGTCTCTTCCGTATCCGTACCTATATACGGAAAGCTGTCTGATATTTGGGGCCGCAAAGCTATTTTCCTTACAGGTATTGCTCTCTTTCTTATTGGCTCTACCTTATGCGGCTTCGCGCAAACGATGGAGCAGTTGATCTGGTTCCGCGTCATTCAGGGACTTGGAGCAGGGGCCATCCTCCCCGTCACCAATACGATTATCGCTGACCTATATCCCTATGAGCAGCGTGCCAAAATTCTCGGCTATATCGGTGCCGTATGGGGAACAGCAGGAATTGCTGGACCACTCGTAGGTGGCTTTATGGTCGACCAAATTTCATGGCACTGGATCTTCTTTATGAACATCCCATTTGGTGTAGTAGCAATGATACTCGTTGCCATTTATTTAAAAGAAGAAAAACGCACGAACAAGCAGCCGCTCGATTTCGCCGGCGCGATCACCTTCACAATTGCCGTTACTGCTTTGTTATACGGCGTTCATGTTGGCAGCGAAACAGGAGAATGGCTCTCTATCAGCGTATTAGCTCTATTCGCTGTATTTATCGTGTTTATTATTGCCTTTATCCGTATTGAAGCAACAGTGAAAGATCCGATCATGCCTTTGCAGCTATTCCGTAATCGGGCTGTGGCCGTAACAAATGTACTTTCTTTCATTATTCATGTGTTGCTAATCGGCATCGTCGTTTACGTTCCGCTATGGATGCAAGGAGTAGCTGGCTCTAATGCAACACTATCTGGCTTAGCGCTTGCACCTATGTCTATCACTTGGACATTCGGTGCCTTCCTATGTGGAAAACTAATGATCAACCGAGGCATGCGCACCTCTTCCATTATTGGAGGCCTCTTCTTATTTTTGAGTGCCCTTGCCTTGCTCTTTATGCAAGTAGACAGCAACCATTGGTGGCTGTATGTTATAACAGCCTTTATCGGAATCGGCTTCGGAATTTCCGTCACGCTGCATACCGTTGTCGTACAATCTGCGATAAGCCCAGATATGATCGGAACTTCAGTTGGAACGAACGTGCTGTTCCGTAATATTGGGCAAACGATTGGTGTGTCGCTTATCGGCAGTTATTTCAATGTTCAAACCGCGCAGACGATTGGTAGCCACCCAGACAATGCGGGCGATATCACACCTGCAATGCTGAACACGATGATTCAGCCTTCACAAGATAGTATGTCTCTGAGTGAGTCTGTCATTTCCGTCTTGCGAGATAGTCTTGCAAGCAGCATTCACGTGATATTCATCATCTTAATTGTCGTTGCTTTCAGTATGGTAGCACTATCGTGGGGGTTACCTTCACGTAAACAAAAGTCATTTGAGCAGGAAGCAGATTCACCTACATCAGCATAAACAATACAATGCTCGTCGTATGGAAAACTTCTATGGCGAGACGCATATCATTCATGCCGCTACCCCCTAACAAGGTGTAGCGGCATGTTGTTTTCTGAAACACAATTATAGGATTTTATTTTTCGAAAATATATTTCCCTTCCCAATTGCGCATTCAACTCTCTCTACAGCACATCCTATGATCTTACTACCATCCAAATAAACGCATAAAATCAGCGTTTTCCCTTGCTATAGAGCCATCTATCTCTTATTGATATAATTATCATCTTTAATCTGTATCTAAAATTTAATGCTCTTTATTATTCAATCCGTCAATTGTTTAGTATAATGAAGACGTTTCCAGTATTCTCTATTGAAAGCGCATTTATTGGCTTATTATTAAGATTAAAAAACTACTACACCAACAACCTGTACGAGAACATTAAGGAGGTCCTATCCATGTCGGCTGGGGTGTCACACAAGAACGGGGCGTGGGAGCGATATTTCGGTCCCAATCTTGGATACATTCATGAGCAATACGAGCAGTACCTAGACAACCCGGATGCGGTTGATGCACGATTCCAAGAATGGTTTGAGCAGTATGGTCCACCACCTGCTTATGCTAATGAGGAATACACATCACAATCCGTTAACAGCACTGCTTCTACAATCCATTATGCATTGAGCAGCGGAGAAGCGCTCATGCAAGCAGTCAATGCAGCAAAACTTGCAGAACATATTCGTACGTACGGTCATTTGGCAGCTAATATCGATCCACTTGGCATCAATGCTACACCAGACCCTCGTCGCTTCTCTCCAGAAGCGTACGGTTTAACGGTTGAAGGCCTGCAAGCTCTTCCTGCTTCCATCGTATGGAATAACCATCCTGCTGATGTGAAAACTGCATGGGATGCTATCCAGCACTTGTTGAAGTCTTACACTCGTTCGATTGCTTACGACTTTGGACATGTGCATGATGTGAACGAGAAGCAATGGCTTCGCGACAAAGCAGAACACAAACAAGTTCCTCCTGTCATGTCGAACGAAGATCGCATTCAACTCCTTCGTCGCTTGATGGAAGTTGAGCATTTCGAGAAGTTCTTGCATAAGACTTTTGTTGGTCAAAAACGATTCTCCATCGAAGGCAACGATGCACTCGTACCTATGCTTGATGAGCTTGTACGCGACTTCGCGCGCGATGGTGCTAAACATATTTTGATGGGTATGGCTCACCGAGGACGTCTGAACGTGCTTACTCATGTATTGGGCAAGCCTTACGGCGCTATTTTCTCAGAGTTCCATCATTCACCGAATAAAGATCTGTTCCCTTCCGAAGGCTCTACAGGCATCAACTACGGCTGGACTGGGGACGTAAAATATCACTTGGGTGCCGATCGCGACTTCGAAGAAAACGAACATAAGACGACGATCAACTTGGCGAACAACCCGAGTCACCTTGAATTCGTAGACCCTGTCGTTGAAGGCTTTGCACGTGCAGCACAGGAAGACAGAAGCAGCGCTGGTTTCCCTGTACAAGATACAGAGAAAGCCGTTGCGATTCTGATGCACGGAGACGCAGCATTCCCTGGCGAAGGTATCGTAGCAGAAACATTGAACTTCAATAATCTGCGCGGTTACCAAAATGGAGGAACGTTGCACTTTATCGTCAACAACCGCATCGGCTTCACAACGGAAAGTGAAGACTCCCGTTCTACGCTGTACGCGAGTGACTTGGCGAAAGGCTATGAGATTCCAATCATTCATGTGAACGCTGATGATCCAGAAGCTTGTATCGCTGCAGCACGCATGGCGTTCGAGTATCGCGATACATTTAAGAAGGACTTCCTTATCGACCTAATCGGCTACCGCCGCCATGGTCACAATGAGATGGATGATCCGACCGTAACACAACCAAAAACATACGAGAAGGTGCATGCTCACCCGACCGTTTATCATTTATATGCCGAGCAATTAAAGACTCAAGGTGTCGTAACGGACGAAATCATCAAGCAATTGCAAGATGATGTAGATGCTGTCTTGCAGCAAGCTTATGATCAAATGCGCGATACGGCTGAGGGCCAGTATCAATCCCATATCGACAAGCTTCCTAGAGCGCATATTCCTAATCCAAAGAGCGCGCCAGTTACATTGGAGCAGTTGAAGTCGATTAACAACGGATTGCTGGAAACTCCAGAAGACTTTAAGCCTTATCCGAAGCTTGAGCGTATCTTGAAGCGCCGCGCAACTTCACTTGATGAAGGTGAAAAAGTAGAGTGGGCTAACGCAGAGGCACTTGCTTTCGCTACGATTCTAGCAGAAGGACAACCGATTCGAATTAGCGGTCAAGATTCCGAGCGTGGAACGTTCGCTCATCGCCATCTTGTACTGCACGATCATACGAACAACAATACGTACTGCCCATTGCACCACTTGCCAGAAGCAAAAGCATCTTTCGCTATCCATAACAGCCCATTGTCCGAAGCTTCTGTACTTGGCTTCGAATATGGCTACAATGTGTTCGCGCCAGAAACGCTTGTTATTTGGGAAGGACAGTACGGCGACTTCGCTAACACGGCTCAGGTCATCATCGATCAGTTCATCTCTGCTGGCCAAGCGAAGTGGCATCAGTATTCCAACTTGGTTATGCTTCTGCCGCATGGCTACGAAGGTCAAGGGCCAGAGCATTCCAGCGCACGTTTGGAGCGCTTCTTGCAGCTGTCAGCGGACAACAACTGGACGGTAGCGAACTTGTCGAGTGCAGCTCAGTACTACCATTTGCTTCGCCATCAGGCAGTAATCGGTGGTACGCGTCTAGCACGTCCATTGGTTGTTATGGCGCCGAAGAGCTTGCTGCGTAACCCGCGCAGTGCTTCTCCAGCTGCTGATCTTGTTGACGGTTCATTCCAAGCTATCGTTGAAGAACCATTGTTAGGTCAAAAGCCTGCTAAGGTTAACCGCCTTGTTCTCTGCAGCGGCAAGATCACTTTGGAGTTGCAAGCAGAACTGGATAACCATCCAGACAAAGACTGGAGCTGGCTGCACATTATCCGTGTCGAGCAACTGTATCCGTTCCCAGCAGAAGCTATCGCTGAAGTGATCGGCCGTATGAAAGGTCTCAAAGAGATCATGTGGGTACAAGAAGAGCCTCGCAACATGGGTTCATGGACATTTATGGAATCACGCCTTCGCGCAATTATGCCTAAAGGTGCAGAAGTAACGTACAACGGACGCGCCGAGCGCTCCAGCCCTGCAAGCGGCTATGCAGATGTGCACAGCTACGAGCAGCGTAACATTATCGAACAAGCGTTAAACTTGAAATAAATAATCCGAATGTACCGTGCTAAAGGAGGAAGCTACCGTGACAGAAGTAAGAGTGCCTGATTTGGGAGAATCAATCACAGAAGGAACGCTGCACAAATGGCACGTTCAACAAGGTCAAGCAATCAAACAAGGTGATATCGTAGCTGAATTGGAAACGGATAAAGTTAACTTGGAAATTAGTTCGGACGAAGATGGGGTTGTTGGTGAGCTTCTTGCTCAAGAAGGTGACAACGTACTTGTTGGTTCCGTCATCGCAATCATCAACGCTGGTGGTGGTGCTGCTGCACCTGCTCCAGCACAAGCTGCAAGCCAACCTGAAGCTGTAACTCCAGCTCCAGTTGCTGCGGCATCCGCAGTAGCAACTGCTCCTGCTCCAGCAGTGGCTGTTCCAGCGCCTAGCGCGGACGGCGTACATGCAACGCCATCTGCTCGCAAGCTTGCTCGCGAGCATGGCATCGACTTAGCTCAAGTGCAATCACGCGATCCAATCGGTCGCATTACAACCGATGATGTGCAAGCACAGGGCCGCAACGGAAGCCCAGCACCTGCTGCTGCGCCTGCTCCTGCAGCACGTCCTACAGCGGCACCTGCTCCGCAACTGGGTGCAGCTGATGCAGAGAACGGCAAGCCTGTTGAGCGCACAAAGATGTCCCGCCGTCGTCAAACGATCGCGAAGCGTCTTGTTGAAGCACAACAAACAGCTGCGATGCTGACAACGTTCAACGAAGTTGATATGACTGCGATTATGGACGTTCGTAAGCGCCGCAAAGATTCTTTCAAAGAGAAGAACGAAGTCAATCTTGGCTTCATGTCCTTCTTCACCAAAGCCGTTATCGGCGCATTGAAAGCATTCCCATTGTTGAATGCTGAAATCGACGGCGACGAGCTGCTCGTGAAGAAATATTACGACATCGGTATCGCGGTATCCGCGAAGGAAGGTCTTGTCGTACCCGTTGTACGCGATGCAGATCGTCTTGGCTTCGCTGGCATCGAGAAAACGATCATCGATCTTGCAGGCAAAGCACGCACGAACTCTCTTGCGCTGTCTGACTTGCAAGGTGGTACATTCACGATTACGAACGGCGGCGTATTCGGTTCCTTGCTGTCCACGCCAATCTTGAATGCTCCACAAGTCGGTATTCTCGGCATGCATAAGATTCAATGGCGTCCAATCGCTATCGATCAAGAGCGCATGGAGAACCGCCCAATGATGTACATCGCCCTGTCCTATGACCACCGTATCGTAGACGGCGCAGAAGCAGTTAGCTTCCTTGTAAAAGTGAAAGAATTGCTAGAAGATCCAGAGTCCTTGTTGTTGGAAGGCTAAGCCGACCGAACAGGATTACTGAATATAGAGATGCTGTCATTTCGTATCATCTGCGAGGTTCAGCACAACAGGGGCTGTTTCGCGAGTGTAGATATTCTACCTCCGACGCAAGCCCCTGTTTTTTATACCGCTGCTATTATAGATACTAGGAAAATATACGATATAAGTAATAACCCAGCCTAGTGGCGATGGTGTTATTTTGTTCTTCCACCACTCTTCTAAAGTTGGTACAATAAGGATAATACATATAAACAACTTTCATATATCTATATCCCAATTCTGTCACCTATCTACGCTATCAATCCCTTATGACATACATATACTTATACCTACAACAGGGGGCGCATAATGCGATTCGATCTTATGGATTGGTTTTTATTAAGCATGATCATGTTTTTTATTTTACTAGGCATCACAACAGCTACCGTCGCTTACAAGAAAGGACGCTCATACTTCCCCGGCTTAACCTCTATTTTCATGGCAGGCTTATTTACAATACTGTTTGCATTTAAGCTCTATCACATTGCAGATGCGCAGCGCGCTGCACTCGATGCAACGATTACAAAGGCTTGGTACCATCCAGAGAAAGGCAACAATAAAGATAACCCTACCGACCTCACCATTACATTTAACGACCAAATATATCGTTACCAAGGAAACATTGTCGGCTTTGTTGCTAATGGCCAGGGAGAGGCTTATGACAATCAGGGAAATCTCATCCTCGCCGGCACCTTCCGGGATAATCAACTTCATGGCACTGGGGTATGGTATCGTCCTGATGGTACTACGAGATATTCAGGCCACTTCCGTTACAATCAGTTGCATGGTAAAGGGATAACCTACGACACGCAAGGAAATATCGCTATTAATGGAACCTACCGAAATAGCAAGCTCCATGGAGAAGTGTATCACTATCAAGACGGCAAGGTTCATACGTTCAGCAAATACGAGAATGGCAAGAGAATTAAAATTTTGCGGCAGTATTGAATGTGAAACGTAGAACGTAAAATCTAGAAACTCTACATAACGATATGAAAAGACCTCCCCTACCCTTATCAAAATAAAGGTGTTAAGGAAGGTCTTTTTCGTGAACTCATTTATCGTCATATACCCTTTTACATGCATCCATTCGATAACAGTCGAGATATTCCAACGTCTATTTGAAGGTGTTGAACAAACGACTTGCGTCATATAACCCAGCAGGTTTGTTGCAGGTCGTTCCTTTACGTTATTGCAACCTATCACAACTAGTTAGCATTAGTGAAAATCCGCATCCCAGCGGTATTTTTCTTGATAGATGCGATAAACTTCCTCCTGCAACCCACCCCAATCGTGGTCCGGGTACTCGGCCAGCATTCGATACAGCCGAAGGAAACGATCTTTCGGTAGACTGAAAGCATAGCGCCGCACAAGCGGTGAATACGATGCGACATAATGCTTCGTTCGAAGGGATGCACCGACGACCGACGTCATAATCGCAAGCCCTGACTCAAGACGAAGGATGGAATGTTCATGACGCAGCACATAGCGAAGCGTTCGATCACGAATCAATTCTCGTTTGAGCTTGGCAACTTCACCGATGTAATTAGCTAGCAGTGGTTCAAAATGCCTTAACAAGAGAGGATCCAATTCAAGATCCATGTCTTTTCGCAAAATAAACGAATCGAGCATATGCAGCTGCTGCATCCGAATGGTGTCATTGTGCATCAATGTTGCAATCTCACGAAGCATTGCGTATGTTAACGGCTTGTCCTTGTTCCAGTTCTCAATGGCTACTTCCCAATCACGGAATACACCATTCACGATTACTTGCTGTTCCTGCTTGATCAGTTCAAGCAGCTGCCTAGACACCGCTTGCGGTCGCAGCATAACTTGGACTCTCCATAGAACAATGATGACTGGGAGCCCTATCGTACCGCAAATGAGTCGTTGTTCTGTCGAGTCGCCGAATAGTACGGCAGCGACCGCGATCAGGAGAGCGATCAACAGCACTTTTATATGCGAATGGCGGACAAGTGAAGAGGCATGTTCATCTAGCGAAATCAGTTTATTTTTGTCGCAGTAACGGCACCCTTCTTCCGATAACATCGTGAAATTTTTACAATGTTTGCAAACTCTTAACTTTTGATAGCCGTATCTCGTTATACTATAGGACTTAAGCCGAACGGGTTGTTTATGGTTCATTTTGTATCACGTCCACGGTTTAGTATCGTTAGCAGCACTTCATCAACCTCTTCTGAGGTTGGCACTCGCTTTCGCTGCATGTAGGCTTTCATGCTGATTACAGCAGCATATACGATAAGAATAGCAAGACATCCATATGCGATCATAGGAATATTCCTTTCCTCTGGTTGTATGTCATTATTTTATTATTCGACCCAGATCGAATACCAACACTTACTAGCGGCACATTGCAAGTGTAATGCCGAATTCAGTCAGAAATCAACTGTCCACTGTCAATGTTTGAAAATTGCTGGACATTTATGAGATAAACTTCATACAATCTTAAGAATTTTAACATACAATAGAATTGATAGACTTGTAGGACGTTTAACCTAATTTAACCGTTATAGCCGTTGAACAGCCTCAATACATCAAAAGGAGACATTTTATGCAACGAAATATATCTATCTCTATTCGCATACTACTAGCACTTTCGATCATATTTGTACCACTCGTCGGTACGCTGCCTACAGCATACGCGGCAACGCCATCTTCACAGATTGATGCGGTACTCGCGCTTGATGTGAGTAACTCGATGAAAGAGAGTGATCGCAATAAGCTTGCCAATGAAGCAATGAAGATGTTCATCGATATGCTGTCGCCAACAGGCGATAAGGTAGGCATCGTCGCCTACACCGATCGAATCGAGCGAGAAAAAGCACTGCTCGATATTAAGTCAGAATCAGATAAGCAAGATTTAAAGCAGTTCATCGATCAAATCAATCATGGTGCATACACAGACATCGCAGTTGGGGTTAAGGAAGCTGTCAAAGTGTTAGAGAACGGCGCTGATCCCGCGCATGAGCCGATGATCGTACTGCTAGCAGACGGCAATAACTATTTGAACAAAAACGGCAGCCGTACACAGGCTCAATCCGATCAGGAATTGAACCAGGCAGTAGCTGATGCGAAGAAGATGGGCATTCCCATTTATACGATTGGTCTTAATGCAGACGGTCAGCTGAACAAATCCGTATTGGATCAAATCGCGAGCAAGACCGGAGGTAAATCCTTCGTCACCGATTCTGCGGACGATTTGCCACAAATATTGAGTGAAATTTTTGCAAGTCACCTGAAATTGAAAGTCGTGCCAATTGACTCGATTACATCAAACGGCAAGTATCAAGATGTAAAAATTAACGTACCGAACGCAAACGTATTGGAAGCAAACATTTCGATTATGTCGGAGAAGCCCGTTGAAGTTCGATTGATCGATCCAGCTGGCAACAGCGTGCCTATTCCTTCCTCTGACGTGCTTCAGTCCAAGTCTAAGAGTTACTCTTTGCTGAAGCTGATGCAGCCTGAACAAGGCGACTGGACGTTGCAAGTAAAAGGTGTTGCGAAGGACAAGATCGATATTAACTTGATCTTTAACTATGACCTGGCTCTGACGATGAAGCCGATTCCGTCCAAGAGCTACAAGCCAGGTGACACTATCGATATTGAATCGTATCTCATCAGCAATGGACAGCCGCTCGACAACAAAGAGCTGTATAACAACATGAACGCCGTGGCCCTGCTGAAAGATGTAGATACAGGCAAGACCGTCGAGGTGCCATTAAACAATAAAGGTGATCGTTTTACAGGAGAAGTCTCCATTAAAGACAAGCATCTTTATGAATTAATCGTCAAAGCCGAAGACAAGAGCTTCTACCGTGAAACAAAGCCTATGCAGATCGATGCGAAGTCAGGCAAAGTAACAACGCCTCCGCCAACAGAGTCAGGTGACTCGTCGGAGGATAAACCCTTCCCTACCCTGCTCGTGGTAGGTGGAGTGCTTGGAGCTGCTGCATTGGCTGCTGCCGCATTCTTTATTATGAAGGCGATGAAAAAAGCGAATCGCGGCTTCGTTGGACAGCTTGTCATCGAAATTAAGGATGAGAATACAGGCGAGAAGAGCTATCCGCAGTATAAGAAGCTAAATAGCTTCCGCGGCAAGTTCACCTTGCATCAAGTGTTGCAGCTGGCGCCAGAATTGAAGGAAACAGAAAAGATCGTATTTACACCGAGCAACCAAGACCGCATCATGATCCGCAGCAACGGGGACAGCACAATTGAGAAGTCAGGCCGTGCCGTTCAAGCTAGCAACGGTGTTGAGTTGAAAAATGGCGACCGTATTACCGTTCCACTTGCTAGTGTAGATAAAACGATTATGATCGAATATCTCGTATAGTCGATTAAATATGTCCTTAGGCAGTCCTTGGGCAGTAGATAGTGAGCAGCAAATAGTAGAAAGTTTCAGCATATCAAGTGCATAAACCATACATGCGTTGCTTCGTATATAGAGAAACCGTGTTTGACACTAAGGAGGTCAATGTAACATGAAACCAGTAGTTCGCGAACATATACAGCAGTTAGATGTATCCCTTGGTGGAGGTATTGTCAGTGACAAGATTCGCGTTGATACGATTGATAATCCCATTCTTATTATCGGACTAGGCGGGACAGGGATCGATGCCCTGCTCCGTTTGAAATATCAAATTAACCGCCGCTTTAAACTGCCGGAAGATCCGGTATCGAAGCGCAAAATGGAGAAGCCATCGAACGTCGAGTTCTTGGCCTTCGAAACGAATGAACAAGATCGTGCTAAGAAATACAAAGGCATTGGCCTTGATCCATTGAACGAATTCGTGCTGCTATCGAATGCAGAAGTTGGTGGGTTACTGCAAAATCGCAGTATTTTGGAACCATACATTACAGAATGGCTGTCCCCTGAGCTGTCGATTACAGACGGTATGAACGGTGCAGCAGGTGTGCGCCAAGCTGGACGACTATTGTTGTTCACGAAGATTAACCAAGTAGTTCAAGCGATTGATAAGAAGATTAAGACTTTGTCTGTCGGTACCAATAAGAAGCTGATGGTATTCCTGCTGTCCGGCTTGTCCGGTGGTACAGGCAGCGGCTGCTTCCTCGATATTTCCTATATCGTGCGTGGTATCATTGAACGCGATCACGGCTCCGCAGGTATCGACCGTGTCAATACACTCGGTTACTTGTTTACGCCAGACGTCAACTTGGCGAACAAGAGCTTGAGCGAGCACACACGTGAGTACATCAAGAAGAACGGCTATGCCGCGCTTAAAGAGCTTGATTACTGGATGAACGTAGATAGCCGCGGTGAGCGATTCCAGCAGAAATACGGCAATATTTTGAGCGTTAATTCACCATTGCCGCCGTTTAACTTGTGTCATCTGATCTCGGCTACGAATACAGAAGGCAAGCTGCTGGAGAATGCGTATGACTACTGCATGAACGTGACGGCTGAAAATATTACGAACTTTATGGCGAGTGAAGAGAAGCAGTCTGGCGAAGAGTTCGCGATTCATGACTATATTAGCAATATCCGTACGAATATTGCGCAAATGAACAAAGCTTATCCAGCCAACTATGAATACAACATTATCGGTGCCTCCTCTGCGGTGCTGCCGATTGAAGAGATGACAACATACCTTGGCTACCGACTGTTCCAGAAGATGGACAAGATGTTCGAGAAAGCGCCAAGCCAAGAGGATATTGAGAAGTTCGCGCGCAAGATTGGTATCGACCTCGATTCGATGGTCAAAACGTTCGAATCACGAGTACCTGAGCCATTGCCAGGCTACGAGAACAGCGAGCGACTCAGCTACAGCAACGTCGTTAAGATGCAAGTCGTCAATATGGACACGGAGCTAGAACAGAACTTCCTAGCACGTGCACGCGAAGAATATATTAAGGCGAAAAAGCAGCTGCCAGGCCAAATCGTCGAGCAGCTTAGCGAACAATTGCGCCGCTTCTTCCTACATCCTGAGCAAGGCCCGTTCTACGTATCGCGTCTTATTTATACCGAAAAAGGTTTCTGCTTATTAAAAATGATCCTTTCATATATCGAGACGCTGCGTGAGAGTTTGCATCGCATTCCACGCGACATCGAGTCTGCACAGGATCAGGCTCATGATCGTCTCGGCGATGCGAAGAGCGCCTTCATCTCGAAGGATAAGAAGAAGAATGTGTTTATCGAAGCAAAAATAAACGAGTACTGGCTTCATGCCGATCTAGAACGTACCGAGCAAATGATCGAGTTCTATGAAGATCTGTATGAGCTGCTCAACAAAGAGAACAACCGCATTTATAGCGTATTTACCGAAATATTGAATGCACTGAACTCTATTTTCGAGAAAAACGGAGATATTCTGATCAACGGTGATGAGCAGTCTGACTATAAAGGCAACCGCTCTTACTACTGGAATATCGTCAGCGTCCCAGACGTTTCTAAAGTGATTAGCAAAGTAATGGAGCAGAAGGAAGTCGACGATCTCATTCGCGACTTTACGATGGAATTGTTGAACCGTTCGGATCAATGGATTAAGGAGAATGAAATCGATATCGTAAGCTCGATTTCCGACTTCTTGTCTGACAAGTTCGGCGATTTGATTACACAGTCGATGGAAGAATTCTTGATCATGAAATTCGGTCAGGAAGAGTCAATTGAGAAATTCGTAGAACGCAATATTGCTAGTAAGCTGGATGACGAAGCGGTGCCTGTGTTCCACTTGAGCAACAGCTCTGGCAGCATGTACTTCCCTTCTTGGGGCTTCGTATCCGTACCTGTTAAGGCACCTAGCATTTTGAAGGGTATTAAAAACTATCAGAATAATGCGGTTGGTAAGTCTCACTTTACGGTAAAAGAGAGCGAAGTGAAGAACCGTATTTTCTGGCTCAATACGCGTAACGGTGTTCCATTGTTCGTCTATACACCACTTAAAGTGTACGAGGAAAGCTATGAGCGCACGATTCTTGATAAAGAAGGCATCGGACGCCATCTCGTGCAAACGGATAAGATCAACTGGACGTACTTGCCGTCTCCAATCCCTGAGCAATCTTGGGGTGATACGTATGCGAATGCTCGTGTGCGCAGCTACAACGAACGCGTACGCGGTGAATTTGTGAAGGCACAAGGCTATAAGGTCGTCGTGGAAAAAGACATTGACCACAATACGAGCAACCGCTATGCGGTCGTGCTGACACCTTCGTTCGATCTAGAGCAATTGTTGAGCGGCTATGATCTGCAATTGAAGGCTGCGAAGCCGAATCTTGGCGAAGTGAAGCGCGCGCAGCTTGAACTAAAGCGTCTGTTAGCAGAAGGATTACCGCAGCAGGCTACGAAAGATATTTTTGGCAGCATTAACGAAGAACTGGCTAAAGAAAACTTGATACGTACGCCTGATTTGACTCGCAGCGTTCGTGAAGAAATTGCGAAGTACGAAGCGATTGCCAGCAAAGTGGCTGAATTCGATAAGCTGCTAAGCCTTCATCAAGATGAAGAGAAACTGCAAGATCAGTTCATCGAAGTGATGTACACAGGCACGATTACGAAGAAGGGCGCTCTGTTTGTATACGACCGTGATGAGGAAGAGGAAGCATGGGAACCGTTTGCTAATCTAATGAAGATTCGCGACTATGTGGAGTTCGAAATTTTCGATCAATTCCGCAAGCTCGATGATAAGAGCCGCAGCACGATGCTGCGTAAAGCTTCCCGTCGCGATGCAGAACTAACTGGCTCGGAAGACGTAACGCCGCTGCTGGAAAAGTTAGAAGATTTGTATTCCGCCTTCCTTGACGCTCGCGATCGTCTTGAGTACGAGAAGATTGAATTGGCGAACGGTGAAGAAGCATACCAATTCTACAAGCAGCTTACGAGCAAGCTGAATACGATTCGTAGAAAGTTGAAGTAAGCCTATGAAACAGCTACTACAGCGTTTTGCTGATGAATATGCAAGTGCAGAAGAGAAATTAAGCGGGCTAGCCGATGATCAAAGCAGCATTCACTACCCTACTCTATTTTTGTTCATCGGTGATAAGTCAGCGGAAGCGGTTGAGCAAATTGCTCGCATCAATGCGAAAAAGTGGGACAACAGCGCAGGCGTTATATATGTTCATATTGCCTCGGAGCAGGAAGACGAGCGGCGTCGAGGACAGCAGGAACATGGACGGTATGAGGCTTCGCAAACAGAAGACATAAATAGACAGATGGATCAAGGACAGGAGCAAAAAGAGTTGGGCCTAAAACAGGCTCGACTCCTCGATCCTGGCGCGGCTCAGCGTGCTCAAGATGCAATCGGCTCAAGCATACGCCGTATCACGCTGCCTATTGATAAGTTGCAGCACAATCAAGCCAAGTCTTTGCGCCCTGCCATTTATAGAGATTGGCATCAAGATGAGCATCAGCTATTTGAAATGAATCGTACGTTGCGACAAGTCAGCCGTCACATTTCAGACTATGGACGACTCTACTCTTCTTTCGACCGCATCCACTTGGCAGTCATTACAAGAGTAGATGACCCCATGAATGTACTCGTACCGGAAATTACGTTGTTGGCGCAGTCCATTTTCAGCCAATCGTTCAAGTCCGTGCAGATGGACATGTACGCGCTTCTCAGCGAGCGTGATCAGATTGACGCTTTCGGTACGAGCAGTTGTTACGGCGTGGCATTCTTGCGTGAGTTGGAGCATGTGCAGGCAGCAGATTATGCGTTATCCGCTCCACTTCATGTTACGGAAGACGGTATTCGTATTCCTATCTCGCATGGGCCCGCGCCATTATTTGATCTTGTATACGTTCTATCCGACAAGAACGAACGAGGCATTTCAGCAGCATCTGACATGCAGGATAATTATGAAATGATTTGTCATATGAGCTTGTTGAAAAACCGCAAGTCGAAAGATGCCGCCTATGATCAATATGCGAACTTTTCGACGAGCTATAACAACGCAGCATTTAAAAATAACATGATGACCGAAGACGGACGTCAAGGTTATGTATCAGCTGGATTTTCTAAAGTTAAACGACCTAATGAATCTATCGCCCTGACTGTGCTTTATCATTTTTACAAGCAACTGCTAGATCGACTGCAGACAGCACCTGACTGGAGCAGTCGTGAGAAATTGGCATTACTCGGACTGTCACCCGACAAAGTCGCTGTCCAAGTCAATGAAGCGATTCCAGATGCAAGCCGCATTAACGATATGAATGGCATCATGACACATGATGTTAGTTTCTCCCGTTTGAAGCCGTTATCACTGCGAGAAGCAGAAGAAGCGTTGTTCGGTGATGGATGCAAGCTTTATTTCCGCGACAACTTTGTCCGTCCGGCGAGCAGCTATATGGAGCAATTGGATGTACGCACCAAATTGCGGACTACGATGCAAAAGCAAGCTGCTGAGCATCCGAATCTTAACGTCTTTCATTGGTATGAATGGACGAATGAGCAAGAAGAAACGGCAAGTATATGGAAAGACGTACGTGCTCGCATTCGCGACTTATCGCGCGAGCTAGAGCTGGCCCAAGCCGAGCTTGATCAGCTTTATACGGAGAAGGCCGACAGCCTATCCTTCCAGCGCCTTCCGTTCATGGACAAGCACAATGTACGCGGCTTTGTGCGCAGCTTCTGCCAGACGATTTATAGCAAGAAGCTGGAACTTCTTCATACAGAAACTGAGTTGCAGTTCATGCGCCACTATGAAACAGAGTTAGAGCAGCTTCATACTGAATCGGCTCGCCAAGTACAGCAAATGCGGGAATTGGAGCGCCTGCTGCATGAAGCGGCATGGGAGAGTATCCGGACCGCCGATGACTATATCGGGCAGAATATTATGGAGTACTATGAACGAGTTACTTCTGATGTGATGCGAGAAATCGAAGCCAAGCGCGGCGCGATGATATTCTTTGATGAGCGATACGTAGGGCATTTGCCTGACTTGCTCCATGTTGGCAGTGACCATTTCTTACTCAGGTTGATGGAAGTATGCCGTACACATATTTTAACGGCAGCTCCCTTCCACCAAACGTTCGAAGAAGAGCTGCTTCGTCGCTCCAATGTCACGATTTCGTACGATGACAAGGATGTTCTTTCAAAAGAAGAGCTGTTTAAGCGCCTGTATCGTACACTTGAGGAACAAGCGAATATTCATATTCGTCTCCTAGATTACACCCATGAGCATCGTTATGAAGAGAAATACTTCTTCGGTGATTGTACGAGCGAGTTCATCCGTTATGCACAGCAAGCAGATGAAGGATCAAGGCTGTATAAGCTCGGAACGGTGCACGAGAAGCGCAGCAGCGGTGTGGAAAAGCTGAATCTGATGGGCGGCTTCCATGTAGAGGATCTTATGTATTACCGGAACGGCAAAGTGTACTACGATAGCTATGTACAGAACGGATATACTTTCCACGGTATCGATCCTGCCAAGCTTCCTGCACTTCGTTAAGCATGATATGGAGTGTCGAGCACAATTAGAGGAAATATACGTGAAGATACTAGCTTGCTCGCACAGTGTGTCGATCCGTCGATCGATAGCAGCAGCTAACCGATTGACCATTATGTCATAACACTTGTGTGCCTTCTATTTAAATAGGCATAAAGCGAATACATGCAACCTTTAACAGCGAGAGCAGGATCGGCGCTTCACAGTGTCTTCCCTGCTCTCGCCATTATTCAAGAGAGAGGAAATGTTACGATGCAGCGTAAATTGAACTTGATGCTAGTCCTGTTTAGCCTTATCGGCGGCGGCGTTGGCTTCATTTTAGGTGAGGTGCTGTTGTACCAGTTGTCTGGTGAAGTACCGAACGCGGTACTAGTCGGCTTGTACTTTGGCGTACTCGCATTATGTATCGGATTGGGTGCCCTTATTGCGGAGCTGATGTCCCCTCGCCTTAACGGTGCCTCATGGCGCCAACGCTATGCAGGGGCGTCATGGAAATATATCGCACCAGCTACATTGGTTCTGTTGTTCGTTGTAGGACTTACCCTGCAATTTATCTACGGGCTTCAACTCGGAGGCGCTAAGAAGGTCAACGACATCGTGCTCGTCATCGACAACTCGGGTAGCATGAACCGAACAGATCCAAACAACGATCGCAATGAAGCAGCCAAGCGCATGATCGCACAGATGGATGCAGACAAACGAGTGGCAATCGTTGAATTTAACGATCAAGCCGCTGTACTTCAGCCATTTATACAAGTGAAAGATCAAGCAGCCAAAGACAGCATCTATGCCACGTTGGACGCACAGAAGACTACAGATGGTGGAACGGACATTGCGCGTGCGCTCGATGAAGCGATGCAGCATATTAAAGAACAAGCTGACAGCATGCGCGGCACGATGGTCGTTCTATTGTCAGATGGTGTGAGTGAAATGAACTTGGACGCTGCTACTTCCGAGTATGCGGCGCAGCATATCGCCGTTAACACGATTGGACTTAGCTTGATTGAAAAGGCAGGCTCTAACCTGCTGCAGCAAATTGCCGAACGCACAGGCGGCCAGTACTATGATGTATCCGAAGCGAATCAGCTATCATTTGTCTTCCAAGACATTTACGAGAAAATAGACAATCGCACGCTTATTACCGAGCGTACAGGCCCGACTGCAGATAACACCTACTATAGCATCTTACGCGTCATTGCCATCGTGCTAATCGGAGCAGCAATTGGTCTAGCGCTTGGACTGATGTTCGACAATCGCTATTTGGCGCGCAGCTTCGCTATCGGCGGTGCAGTCGCCGGACTATTCGCAGGCCTCGTTCTGGAGGCTGGCCTAACAGGCATTATCGTGCTAGACAGCGTGGTCCGATTGATTGCAGACTTGCTGCTGGCAGGTATAATTTCCGTATTCACGCTGGTGGTTCCGATTAAAGAGAATTACACACTGCGCGACAATACGCACCGTCCAAGCCGTTCAGCGGGCAGAGGCGCGAGCGAAGAGTTTACGGAGAAGCCAAGAGACAGCCGCAGCCACGGGTTCTAAGGGTTTAAATGAAATAAAATTATGGACCCATTCGTACGGATACATTTATGTGATTGCATTTAAATAATTGCATTCATATGAACGCCATCGTGCAACCAGATGGAACTACTTGAAGTGGAATGCTCCTAGTTTTGATGTTATGTTTTGATGTTATGTTTTGATGTTATGTTTTGATGTTATGTTTTAATCTTCTGGTATTCTATTTTTTAGAAATTTTAATTGTGACAAATGTGCAGTTATTGAATCGAAAATCATGCTTATTTGGGGCATTATCGGCAAAAATGCAGTTATTTTTGTTCCCTAGCCCCTTTTGAGTGCCTAATCGCGAAAAATAACTGCACTTTTGTCCAAATATACCGTAAAATTGCGTTTTCCACTTAAAATAACTGCATTTTTGTCCATAACGCCACTGCCGGTTACGATGCGAGTTATGCGCGATGCGCGAGCTATACAGGTTATACGAGTTATGTGAGCTATGCGGATTATACGAGTTGTGCGGGTTATACGATCTATGCGAGCTATGCGAGCTATTCGAGTTATACAGATTATACGAGTTATGCGAGCTATTCGGGTTATACAGATTATACGAGTTATACGAGCTATTCACAGGTTATACGAGCTATGCGGGTCATACAGGTTATAGTAGTAGGATTTATGAAATAGAAATCGATTCAACATGCTGTATAAATGCTATAAATGATGCTCTAGATCTGATCTATAAAAAACCGCGTCACACTGTCATATGCAGGGGGCTAACACATATGCACGTTATTAATGCGGATTCAACGACACCAGTCATCCGTGAACTTACCTACAAAATAGATGAAGACCGCTGCACGCTGCGCTGGCTATGGCCCGATGGTGTACAGGCAGTATACATCCAGCGAGCGCCAGTTGACGGACAACAACTGCAAGAAGAGGAAGCTCCGTCGCCAAGCAGCCTTAAGCTATACACGAAAAATGAATACAAAGCCAACAACGGCTATCATGAACGAATTGACAAAATCGGCAGGCTATCCTACACCGTATACGCCAGCCTAAATACCGACGAAGGAATAGCACTCATTCATCAGCCTGACGGGCGGAACCGTATTTTAATGAGTACGGGCAAAGCCCGTATCTATTACTCCCTTCGCCAGAGCAGCGGATGGTTCAAGCGCTACAAGACCGTGCAAATTCAAGTAACAACGGAAGTACCCTTAGCCAAAGACGTGCTCTGTTATGTTAAAAAACAAGGCGGTTCCCCTGTCAACAAAGAAGATGGCACCGTCTATCCGTTCGTAGAGTCATTCGTTGCAGGCAAGACCGTGCTGCCAATTATCGAAGTTGGCAAGGACGACTACATCCGGCTCTTCTTCACCGACGGACGCCACTATGGTCAGGTGTATGAACTAATACCGGAATAAGGAGGAAGACAACATGGGTATTTTTGATCTTTTTAAAAAGAAACCGCAAGCTGCGCCTAAGCCGCTTTTTTACGATATTGTATGTCCCTACTGCTTCAGCAAATTCACACCTGATGAGGTCGTATTCCGTGCGACTCACCATCGCGAAGACGATGAAGATTATGCACTTCGGGAAGATGAACCGTTGAATAAATACAGGGAGCGATTCGGCCTTGATTCCGTCTACGATATGGAGGCAATCCTGTATCCACGTGATATTCCAGAGGAGCATCATATCTATTCCGATCACGTCCTATTGGGACTCAACGATCGTTACGGCGTCACGACTCGCCGCAGGCTTTGTCCGACGTGTCACAATGAATTGCCGATTACGGCGGGTAAAGTGCCAAGCAATATTATTTCCATTATCGGTGCTTCCCAAGTTGGTAAATCCGTGTATATGACATCGCTCATCCATACACTGCAGCATCGAACGGCCGATCATTTCGATGCCGCTTGTATGCCGCTCAATGCCGAAATTAGCCGTAAGTTCCGTACGATGTACGAAGAGCCGTTATTCGAGCGCGGGGATCTGCTTGCGTCGACTCAGAAAGAGAAGATGCAGGAGCCGTTCATTTTCCAATTCGTATTCAAAGATGAAACGAAACCGCCACTAACGCTGGTGTTCTTCGATGTTGCAGGAGAAGGTATGGTCGATCAAGATTATCTTGGTCTGCACGGTCAGCACATCAAAAACTCGGCGGGCATTTTATTTATGGTCGATCCACTGCAAATTCGTTCCATTCGCGAGAAGATTCGTATCAACACTGGCGACACCCCCGGTGAATGGGTATCTCAATATGATGAGCCGCGCGATGTTGTACTGACGATGTTCGGCGACTTTATCGCGTACGAGCAAAATACGAAGACCGATATTCCAACAGCTGTTGTCCTAACAAAGAGCGATATGCTCCATACGCTGGCCGACGAAGGCGATGACTATTTGAAGCCAAACAGTAATATTTTCAACAACATGGTTCATCGTAAATATCTTAATTTGACAGAACAAGCGAATATCGATGGAGAAGTACGTCGCTTTATTGAAAAAGTAGATCGCCCATTCAAAGGTACGATGGACGTTTACTTCACGAACACATCGTATTTCGCCGTATCTGCATTAGGTAGCAATCCGGTCAATCAGAAGCTGCAAGGCGTAGTCAATCCGATTCGGGTCGATGAGCCATTCGTCTGGCTGCTGCACAAGCTCAACTATATTGAGGGGAGAGAAGAACATTGAATCGGTCCACTCCCCCGTTGATTCAGCAGCAAATGTACACGCGTGAGCGGAGCGGCATTTTCCGATCGACGGAAGGCTATGATACGATTGCCCGTTCAAATGGTCTAGACCCTGCTTTTATTAAAAAGATTTTGCATCCGTTCTGTATGTACGATGCACCCGCTCAATTAAGCAATGTCGGGGAAAAGGATGAATCGCAATATCCTGAAGCTGTCCATCTGATCCATACGGAGGGCGGACAAATAGTGCTTGGGTGCAGTGTCTATCAAGCCGCGGACTTTACAGGTTTGCGCAGTGCTTTTTTTACACATAACTATGTCATTCCTGCGGAGCGCTCGCAAGAACTTGTAACCGACTATGTATCTTGGTTGAATGCAACATTCGTTCGTAGTTACCAACTTGAAAATGGTGCCGAACTGCCTGAGCTTGCTGAGCTGACAACTGCGAGCGCCGCAGAAGTCAAAGAGGAATGGAACATTGAAAGCCCTGCTGCCATGCGCTCTGTGCTGGCTCAGCTAGGTATAGATGAAACCATGTTCAAGCAGATGCTGTTTGCTGTAATGTCGGCTGTTGCGAACAAAAAGAAAGTCTATATCGCATTAGACGTGCCCATTAGTCAGACTTCGGCTATTGCTAGGAAGCTGCTAGGCATTTTATATGCAAGTATGCCGTATGCTTTCCGTGCACAGCTTGGCTTCCTCTCCTATGCAAAAGAACCGCAGAGCAAAAAAGGCGTTCATGTGACGTTCGTAGAAAAAGGCAGCCTGCGTCCAGGAGATCGTGCAATTGAAAAGGACTACACGTTTGATCTAACAGCTCAACGCGTTACGAACGTAGAAGCCGATCTCGCCCAGCAGCCGTATCTTGACTTTGCTTGGCGAAATCTTGATCGTGTAGAACGCGCTACAAGCTTCTACACCTATGCGGAGCATATGCTCTCGGACATGGGGCCAGCACGCAGTATGTCATTAGCAAGCTATCATGAGTTGGCGGTATTGTTCCAAATCGAAGAAGGTAAACATTCGCTGTATGAACAGAATCGGATTCCTGTGCTGCAGACGCTACTGGACTATTTGGCACCTGAAGAAGCTCTACAGAAGAAACAGCAGCTCAACAACCTATTCGTACAGCTATTTCAACGCGAATACGAAGCCGTTAAGCAGCGTCATGTTCCAGAGCTTGCTGTTGTGGAACGGTTTAAAGAATACGATCAGCGAAATGGGACGACTATCCGTGAAGCATTTATCGGCTTCTTAATTAGCGCCCTTAATCATGCCCTGGCAGCTCAACGTACGCAAGAAGCGAATGCTATCTATGCCTTGATCGAGCGCAGTAATGAGTTAAGTAAGCCTTTATTTGATAAAGTGCTGAACGGAGGATTGGCAGGAACGTTATTTATGCCGTTTCTTCATCATAAGCTTCAGCAGACAAGTTCGGCAGAAGAAGCTGTGCGGATCTTGCACGATTGGACGTTACGACACCATCAGTTGCTAAGCTTGCCTGCTTATAGCGAGATGGCTCACTATCATTTGGAGGATAAGCTTCGTCGCGCTCCAGATCTCGTTACAGCTGTGAACGATGTGTTAGAACAAATCCATCAACTAGAGCAAATGAAGCCCGTTCATTCTGCGTCGACTAAACCGTCGAAAACAGAGCCGCACGAACAGGATGGCAACAGTCCTTTGTTGCTGCAGCTGCTGTATGCAGCGAACCAATTCCTGCTCACAGAGCTTGACTTGGATCAAGTAACCAAGCAGCAGCTGTTGCAAGTAGGCTTCCTAGAAGAAGCGGCTGAGTTCCGCGCATGGGTCACTCGCTATGACCAACGTATACGCGCTAAGGCAGCTGTGATGCTGGCAGCGTATCAGTGGTTCTCATTTACCAAGCCAGATGCAACGATATTTGATAATTTGTCCCCTGCTGAACTTGATCGCGTTCAGAAACTTGGACAGCGCTGGCTGCAACAAGATTTACAAAATGGTCAATTCGATAAACTTGTATTGGCATTTTGTCAGGATACCGATGAGGGTGTTGTGGAGTATGGGACGATGCTGCAGTTTATTCATACACATGCACAAGGTCGGGAGACGTTATACCAGTTCTTTAACTGGTCTGAAACGCACCCTAGCTTTATACGAGCTCGCAAGCTCCATCCGAACTATGCGGCAGCAATCATTACTTATTTTAAACGTCATGATCAGGATGCGTTTAAGTCTCGCCAATATCGGAAGCAATATTTTGAACAAGCTGGACCAGCACTAGAACCTGTATATGAAAAGGCGCGCTATGAGTTGTCATCGCCTTTGGCTAGACTATTTAACAAACGTAAAAATGTTGTCTTGTTCTCGGTCGGTACAGCTGTTGTTATAGTGAGTACGACTGTAGGGCTGTATGCTGGAGGTGTATTTGGAACTACAGAAGCTCCAACTGCAACAACGGATTCTGCTCTCGGAGCTGTGGCAGACCCCACAGACCCCAATACAAGCAATCCAGCGACTCCAACGGACTCAGCTAATACAGCTGAACCGTCTGTTATACCAGGTCTTTCTGCCGTTTATGTGGAACAGGTAAAGGAAGGTACAGGTAACGAATCAAGTGAATCAAGTACTGATACGAGTAACGATACAACACAGCTTGTATTTGAATTTGAGACTACCGAACCTTGCAAAGTGCTAGAGCAATCTAAGCCTGCCAGCGCAAGTATATTGCCTGTCAACGAGCAAGCTCAAGAGCAATCGTTGTCCATCATGACACCGACAGCTTCTTGTGATGCAGTTCCCTATCAAGTGAAGCTTCCACTTGCAGAGAAGATGGATTTGCAAGCTGGTGCACGTATTCGAATCGGTGAGCAGACATACACGCTTTCTGAACCAAAGCAGCCCACTGGTGAGTAAATTAATGAAGCAAAGTGGAATGGCTTGTCTAAGTTAGTTGCCATCTATATAGTCGCAATCGAAAAGGCTACCATGTTTATGAACACATATCCAAATCGTTAGACGTATCTAACCAATGGAAACGTTCAAACAATGGTAGCCTTTTTTTGTGTGTCATATGTCGATTCATTCACTAGTAATCAAATAACTCATAATCCACTGCTCTCCCAGTGGTCCTTCCTTTCTCCTCCCGCTATCCTCAAACCCCACATTCAAATAAAGCTGTTGTGCAGCCGTATTTCGATGATTGACAGCTAAAACAATCTCATTGCAGCTTGGAAAATGTTCTTTTACAAACGCACTTAACTGCTTCATTCCCCGCTTCGCAAACCCTCTTCCTTGCTGAGCATGATCAATCGATAGTGCGGTTAGCAGCATCGCGTGGGAATTGTCGGTGTACTGCTTCACTCGCTTCGTTGCATGCAGCATAAAGAAACCAACTGCATCTGAGTCATGCTCAATGACGACGAGATATTGTCCTTCCGTCACTACCTCCAACATTTCTACTGGCAATGCCGTGAATTTCTCCTGCTCCTTAGGTAGCTTAAACTGCTTCAATGAAGCTAAATGCTCGGATCGATAAAATGCTAACTTTACTTCCGGTGAAGTATGTAACCTAGTGATCATAATCGTTTATCCTCCTAATCATGCTGTACGTATAATTATCATGTACGCCTATTCCTCACAATTTGAAATAAAACATTGATCCATTTCAAAAAGGTTACTATAATAGTAGTAACTTTTAAAGATAAGGATGTGTCGTTTTGCCGTTTCGCGTATATATTTTAGCTATTGCAGCTTTTGTTGTCGGCACAGTGGAGCTCATCGTCGGTGGTATTCTTGAACTGATCGCAGCTGACTTGAACGTGTCCGTTAGTGCAGCTGGTCATTTTATAACAGTATTCTCAGTAGCTTTCGCTGTATCTGCACCTATATTAATGAATGTCACGGCGAAAATGGACCGGAAGAAGTTATATATAATCTCCCTATTCGTGTTCATGATCGCCAATCTAATCGTTGCCATGAGCTCCAGCTACAATGTTATTCTTGCAGCTCGTGCTCTTTCCGCCATGAGCGGATCGATCATCATCGTACTATCGATTATGATGGCATCCCAACTTGTCCCACCTTCCCATAAGGCACGTGCAATCGGCACCATCTTTATGGGGATTAGCGGATCACTTGTACTAGGTGTCCCGCTTGGTATGGTATTGGGCAATGCCTACGGATGGCGTGCTCCATTCTTCTTCATTGCTGCACTAAGTGCAATCGCGATGATTTGTATACAGCTGCTGATGGAGAAGACGGCGCCGAATCCGATTATTCCACTGCGCAAGCAGCTTGCTTCGTTAAAGGACAGTAAAATTGTCAGCGGTCAATTGATTTCATTCCTGCTGTTGACGGGTCATCTAACGCTGTATGCTTACTTTGCACCTTATGTACAATCGAACTTTAACGTTAGTGCAAGCACAATGAGCATGATCTACTTCTTGTTCGGCATCGCGGCCGTATCTGGCGGCGGCATCGGCGGATGGATTGCAGATCGTATAGGTACACACAAAGCACTTCTAATTATCGTACCAAGCTTCGCTGTGTCTATGTTTGTATTGCCCTTGGCTGCACAGGTTTCCTTCTACGTCTTCTTGGCGGTCGTTATGGTATGGAGTGCACTAAGTTGGGCCATCTCACCAGCACAACAAACGTACTTGATGCAATCGGCGCCTGAAACAGCGGACATTCAGCTCAGCTTGAATACGTCCATCATGCACCTTGGTATTGCTTGTGGTTCCTTTATTGGAGGGATCGCGATTAATGAAGCATCTGTCGCAATGAACCCTTGGATCGGTGGAGGTATCGCCATGCTTGGACTAGCAAGCGCATTATTCTCACTTAGCCGCCGTTCACGTGCTGTTAAGCAGCCTTTGGCGACGACGAAGCTTGCAGCTAAAGCGTAGCATGCATACCATCTGGTATTGTTCAAACAATCATTAACCACATGAATAATATGAATCACGTCGTGTACGTGAATCGTATATCGCCTTCATATTAATAAAACAGGTCCTGCTATTCACATCAATCTATATGAATAGCAGGACCTGTTTTTCATTTACCACAACCATATTCCCATGCACTCTGCACCGTAGGTGTCAATCACTATGATTCTAATTAATAGCGCAGTCGCAGGAGCAGAGAACGCATTTCATCATCCTGCAATAGCTCGTCTACATATTTGAGTGAAATTTTCGCAAGAGCTACATCATGATAGAAGAACTCCGTAAAGAACTTCACAAACGGCTGTGCCTGGGTCCGAATCGCATGCCAACTGCCGTCCTCCATGCCTGCAAACAATACCTGCTTGCCGTCAATTACAACAAGAGTAAACCGCTCCATATGCGCCGTTCCCTCAGCAGGAGTAAGAAAATGCAGCTTAGATAACTCGACATCTACAGAATCAGTACCAATGACCAGCGCCTCTACTTGAACCCCTACTTGCTCTTTTTGCTCGAAGGTATTCGCATAACCTGCAAACTCATCCGCCCACATCGACACGACGATCGACTGCTGTGCCCCAGCAATCATTTCTTTACAATAAGCAGCAATCGAGCTTTGAGACTTCAGGCTCCATACTTGATCATCACCATAATTGCGGCGCACGACACTTGCTCTCAGCTGCGTAATATCCTGCTCGAATTCACGAGTCAGCTTATCTATAACGACTTGAATCGGAAGTGCCGCATACGTACGCTTCTTGCCTGAGATTGCATCGAGTATGATGCCCTTCTCTGCTAAACGGCTTAGTACTTCATATATTTTTGCCTTTGGTACACCCGAATACTTCACAATGGACGTTGCATCCATCGCTTGCTCACTCGTAGCTAACGTCTCGTACACTTTACTTTCATATTGGGAATAACCGAATCGTTGCAGCATAGTACCTCCTTAAATGTCTGCATATGACTGCATGTTGTATCCCTTTATCTTACCGAAAGTACGAATAGATGCAAATAGATGCGCTTGTAAGCCATCCGCAGTTGCTAACGCCTAATTGCAATTCGCTGCTCACTAGTGATGTTTTCATCCTACACATTGACGCTGCGTAAAGGTCAACCCATTTTAAAAACAAATATCTTCTTCCCTATATAACAAGTAAACGAAAATAGTCGTAGCAGACGCACATGTGTATCTGCTTGCTCATTATTCCATATAAAGGTTATGATTGTTCTCGATAGCTTACACGCAAATTTATAACTTTTACCTATATGAGCAGAAACACTAACCAAGATTACAGCCCTTCCCGAACGGGAAAGCCCACTTCTTTAGATGTGGGATGAAAGTGAGGTCGTATACAGAGTACCACTATAGCCGAAGGTTTGTGGTGCTTAAAGTATCCGAAAATTGTTGACTTGTGTCTTTGTTGTTGCAGTTTTATCTATCAACTGATAAAACACTAGCATGAATGAATATAGAAGAACATCCACAACGGTATCCTTGCTTAACTATCATTTTGTGTTTTGTCCACGATACAGGCGAAAGATATTTCTAAAGTCAGAAGTTGAGCAACGATTCAAAGAGATTGTGAAAGACGTATGTTCGGAACTAAGTATTGAAATTGTAGCCCTTGAGTGCGATAAAGATCATACTCACATGTTTCTGAATGCTCTGCCTTCGTTAAGTCCTGCTGATATTATGGCAAAAGTGAAAGGAGTCACATCTAAACAACTACGCGAAGAATTTCCACATCTTCGGCATTTGCCTAGTCTTTGGACACGATCATACTTTGTTTCTACGGCAGGAAATGTATCCAATGAAACAGTTAAACGTTATGTAGAGCAACAAAAGACGAGGGGGTGATACGCATGAGTCAAACAGTGACAGTCAAGGTAAAACTACTTCCAACCTCAGAACAAATCAAGATGTTGAAGCGAAGTGGACAAGAATATATTCAAGTCATTAATGCACTTGTAGCCGAAATGGTAGAAGAAATGAAAAGTACAAAGAAGACGACAAAGGACGTTTTTGCTAATCTGCCAAGTGCGGTAAAAAACCAAGCGATCAAGGATGCGAAAAGTGTCTTCTCAACTAAAGTGAAAAAGAGTAAATACAAGATTATTCCAAGTCTAAAAAAACCTGTTTGTGTATGGAACAATCAAAACTATTCTTTTGATTTCACACATATCTCCCTTCCATTCATGGTTGATGGAAAATCAAAGAGAATTAAAATTCGCGCTTTGTTAATAGACAAAGGTAATCGCAATTTTAATTTGCTTACACATAAACTTGGAACTCTTCGTATCACTGAGAAATCAGATAAGTGGATAGCACAAATATCAGTGACGATTCCAACGATTGAAAGAACTGGCATGAAGATTTTAGGCGTCGATTTAGGGTTGAAAATACCTGCGGTTGCAGTAACTGACGATGATAAGGTTCGTTTTTTGGAAATGGACGAGAGAACAAGTACATGAAAAGAAAGGCTCGATCTATACGTAAAAAACTAGGGAAACAAAAGAAAGTAAACGCAATCCGTAGGCTAGATGACAAAGAACAACGGTGGATGAAAGATAAAGATCACAAAGTGAGTCGCCAAATCGTTAATTTTGCAGTCGACAATAAAGTTTCTGTCATTAGATTGGAACAGTTAGCGAATATAAGACAGACGACAAGAACAAGTCGTAAAAACGAAAAGAATCTACATACATGGTCTTTCTATCGCCTATCTTCTTATATCGAGTACAAGGCGAACTTAGCAGGAATCAAAGTGGAGTATGTGAATCCTGCTTATACTTCACAAACATGTCCGAAGTGTTCCGAAAAGAATAAAGCAATAGATAGAAGGTATATGTGCGCGTGTGGATTCAAGAAACATCGTGATGTGGTGGGCGCTATGAACATTCGTTATGCACCTGTGGTTGGCGGCAACAGTCAATCAGCCTAAGCATCTATATGATCTGGCTTAGGAGGGGCGATGGCACGCCCTAATCTTAGCAGTTGTCCAAAACAGAAATGGACTGCGGACGCAAAACTAGCTAAGAATCCCAGTCACTTTAGTGACCTTGCGGCTTTAGCCGTGGGAGTGTCAAGGATTATACAGACCGTACGACTTGCATTTTATTTGGAGACGGAGCTGGTGCTGCCCTAGTAGAGCGCGATGCCCAACATCCTAGCTTTATCAGTGCGGTTCAAGGAACGAAAGGTGAAGGCGATAAACATGTATATGTATCAGGATTGTCCCACATAGCGCCAACCAACGTATTTTAGAGTCCATCAGCGAGCGCATCGATGTTCCGATCGAGCGCTTTCTATCAAGCATTGAATATTATGGCAATAACTCTACGGCTTCGATTCCACTTGCTATTCAGGTGGGTCTTGAACAGGGTAAGCTGCAAAATGGGGATCATCTCATTCTATTCGGATTCGGCGGCGGCTTAACGTATGCTGGCCTCCTCCTTCAATGGAATCTTGACCCGGAAACAACATAAAGACGTTGTAGCAGGATCGTTTATGGAGCATAGACACTTCAAAGACGGTCCTTTCCTCTACCTGTTCTTATTTATCTATTTTGCTTCTGCTGATACAAATCAAGTAAATGGTGTTAAGTAATAGGTATCGACTTCATTTTCATGAAATGAACCAATCGGACGGACCCCTATTCACGTTAATGAGAAGTCTATACCTATTCAACTTTCAAAGTGAGGCAGCCCAATCATGACAGGTCAAATTGACAGTACAGTATTTGCTTATATGGTTAATCAAGCTTCGAACGGTCTCGCGCTCTTGTCTCCTACCGATGGGACATGGATTAGCATCAATCCTGCATACAGCAATATGCTTGGCTATACGCCAACTGAAATAATGAATGTAACGGACAAAATGCTAACGCATCCTGATGATCAAGATCGATGCGAGGTGGAACCTATATTAGCTCAGATTCGAACCTCTCCAAAAGAAAAACATACGTTTCAAAAGCGCTACCTGCATAAGGCTGGGCATGAAGTTTGGGCATCTATTACGGTTTCCAAATTTACTAATCCCGAATCAGAAGTGCCTATGTATCTGATTCAAGAAGCCGTTGATATCAGTGCCCACAAAATGAAGCTGGAATCTGAGAAAACAATATATACAGAAGATGAATGCTTGTACCAGTCCATGTCCCAAGCCTTTCGTATTGCCAATATGGGCTCCTGGTACTGGGATTTGACCAATGATCGCCTGCATTTCTCACAGGAAGCTCGGCTTATTTTTGATCATATGCTCCAACCAACTTATCTCAATGAAATTCCCTTCTCGCAGTTCGTCCATCCTGACGATTATGCCAATATCGAACATTGTATTCATGAAGCCATTGTTCATGGCAGATCCGGTGATGTTGTCCATCGCATCAACCTTCCCGGACAAGTCACGAAGACCGTTCATGCGCAATGGGAAATACTCAAGGATGGGAACGGCAAACCGATTCAACTCATCGGGATGGTTCAAGATATTACAGCACGGGTACGAACAGAGAAACGGCTGCAGGAAAGCGAGAAGAACTATCGACGCATATCTGAATATGCGCTCGACTTTATTTCCCGTCATGCACCTGATAACGATGCGACTTATCTGTATGCTTCGCCAATATGTCGGCGCATGCTAGGCTATGAACCAGAAGAGATGATAGGCACTACAGGGACAAGCTATGTTCATCCCCAAGATGCAGATTCGCTCCGCAACTATTTATCGGACATTAGGCAAGGAAAAGCATCTGCGCCCGTTTCTTTCCGCTTCCGTCGTCATGATGGTACGTACATGTGGTTCGAGACGACCAGTCAATGCATTTATGATGAGCATGGACAAGTACAAGAACTAATTGCCATTTCGCGTGATATTACGGAGCGCAAGCGATTAGACCTACAGCTCCAAGAGTATAAGTCCTTATTTGAATATAATCCGTCAGGTGTTGCTTCACTTGACTTGGATGGCAATTTGTTAAGCGCGAACTATGGTCAAGAAATGTTAACAGGGTATACGCAGCAAGAACTGATCGAGTGTCATTTTGGACCGCTCGTTGACCCGGAAGATTTAGAAAAAACATCGTATCACTTTAGTCTCGCCAAACAGGGACTGCCGCAAATGTATGAGATCGGGCTTAAGCATCGTGACGGCCATCGTATTGATGTCAATGTTATTAATGTTCCGATTATTTTGGATAATCGGATAGTCGGCGTGTACGGTATTACGACAGATATTACAGAAAGAATGCGTTATATTGAACAAATAGAGAAATTGAGCAATGAGCATTCTCTGATTCTCAACTCCGTAACGGAAGGTATATTTGGACTCGATCTGGATGGTCGCTCCATGTTTATTAATCCTTCCGGTGCAGCTATGCTTGGCTTCACCCAAGAGGAGTGGTGCGGCAGCAATCATCTTGGCTGGATTGAGCAAATAGGTCAGGATAACTGCTATTATCCTGCTCATGAGACGCCGATCCAATTAGCACTTCACCAAGGAATATCACTGCATGCAAATGAAGCTGTCTTCTGGCGCAAAGACGGTACCAGCTTCCTAGTCAGCTATCAAGTTACACCGATCTATGACAATGGCGAACGCAAGGGTGCCGTCGTAACTTTCCATGACATTACGAATGAGAAAGAGCTACTGAAAGCAAAAGAAGCGGCGGAACAGGCGGATCGTGCCAAATCTGAATTTTTAGCGGTTGTCAGTCATGAACTACGCACCCCGATGAACGGCATTATCGGCATGATTCATTTACTGAGTGATACCCAGTTAACAGAAGAACAGCGCATGTATACCGAAATCGTAAAACAGAGCAGCGACACCCTGCTTCACCTACTTAACGAGATCCTTGATTTCAGCAAAATTGAAGCGGGCAAGATGGATCTTCATCATGAACCGGTACACATGCAATCGATCATCGATACGATCATGAACTTATTCCGTGCAAGAGCGGCAGAGAAACAACTTGGCTTAACGTATTCAATCGAAAGCGATCTCCCACTGTTCTTAGGCGACGCTTCACGAATTAAGCAAGTGCTGCTCAACCTAACGAGCAATGCAATCAAGTTCACTGAAGCAGGGAGCATTGGCATTACTATCGAAATGGCGAGAGGCGCGGATGATCGTGACATGCTGCTTATTTGCTCCGTTCAGGATACAGGTATCGGTATCGATATGGACAAGCAGCATTTGCTGTTCCAATCCTTCACCCAACTACACCCTGCCATTAATCGCAAATATGGCGGAACAGGACTTGGGCTTGCCATTTGCAAAAAACTTGTAGAGTTAATGGGCGGTATGATTACCGTATCCAGTGAGGTTGGTGCTGGCTCGACCTTCACGTTCTCCTTGCCTTGTGCCGCAGTGGCAGAACAACAATGCACAACTTGAGGAATTGCCGTTTAGGCTAGAGCATTTCACCTCCTCCTCCCTCATAAGCTGAATAGATAAGATACTTAGCAGAACGGACGCAGAGGGAGTGAGGAAAATGGGATATTACGTGCCCGTTGAAAAAGGTGTGAATGTGTATGTAGAGGATGTTGGAACAGGTAAGCCCGTCGTCCTCATTCATGGCTGGCCCGTCAATCATAAGATGTTCGAATACCAAGCATCTCAGCTGCCTAAGTATGGCTATCGTACGATTGGCATTGATCTGCGGGGATTTGGCAAGTCTGATCGGCCTTGGCAAGGCTATTCTTATAATCGGATGGCCGATGATATTTATGAGGTATTGGAAGCTCTTCGCTTGAAAAATGTACGGCTAATCGGTTTCTCCATGGGAGGAGCCATAGCGATTCGCTATATGGCGCGTCATGCAGGGAAGCGAGTTGCACAGCTTATCTTAGTTGATGCAGCGGCACCTGCCTTTACGCAAAGGCCCGGCTTCCCCTATGGCTTCACCAAAGCCGAAGTCGATGCCTTGCTGGAGCTGAATGACAAGGATCGACCGCAATTGCTGACCAATTTCGGAGATATCTTTTTTGCCAAGCCGATTAGTAACAGCTTCCGTAATTGGTTCCAACTGCTTGGTCTAGAGGCAGATTCCCATGCAACCTATGAGACATTAAAGTCACTAAGAGACGAAGATCTGCGCGCTGATCTGGCTAAGGTCCATGTCCCTACAGCTATTTTTCATGGCAAGTATGACAAAGTCGCCCCTTACCCACTTGCTATTGCCATGAATGAAGGGATAAAGGGATCTCTCCTTGCCCCATTTGAGCATTCTGGTCACGGCAGTTTCTATGATGAACGTGAGAAGTTCAACAAGGAGCTTCTGTCATTTCTGAATAGCTTACGGTATTTCACAGGTGAAGAAGAAATCTGATTAAGTGAATAGAGCTTATCGCTATGAACATGATATAAACACACAAAACCTTCCCCCAGCATCGTGGAGCGAAGGTTTTTCGTTGTTTTACTTTGAAAGTTTGACTGAACTAGCAGGTAACGAAGAAGAAACAAAGTAGCAAGACATTAAACGGAAGCTCTTCGCAGCAAACGATAGGATAGGAATCCGCAAACGACAGTCAGTGGAATCGACCATAGCGAAATTTCAGCAAGTGAAATGGAAATTAGCCACATATACAACTCGTGCCCATCTTCATATACGAGCGACAGCAGAAACAAGCAAGGAGGTATAATTAAGATCGTCAGCACAGTTAGCAGCCCTTTGGCTTTGTAGCGCTGAAATGCACTCGAAATGATAAAACCGATATAGAAAAATAGCATGAATAACACAAACAAAATTCCAAAAAGTTCGAGTATATTGACCCCCTCCACAAGTTGGAGCCCCCATCGATCGGACAACTCCAGTTCCAATATAATGAGAATAAGAGAAAACAACGTAAGGCCCGCTGCTATCATAACAGCCATGAAGGAAGTCCCTAAGAAATAATCCTTTCTCCTAACTTGCATACCGATCGCAAACGAGAACGTCTGTGGTACGCTTACGATCCCTGTTACGAACATGTAGACCCAACTGGATGACACTAAAATGAAGGCAAGCGATATATAGTAACTGATGAAGCTGCTAATGATGAGGTTAGGAATTAAGGCAGAACTTATAATGATAAGGGGAGTCAGAAACCAAATCCATTTGTCTCTGAGGTATATGGTGACGACACCTTGTATTCGATTCATCGGGATTCAACTACCTTTCTCTCATCCTTTTTATTCGTCAAATACACGATAAGTTGTTGCAGTGATAATGGGACAACTTCTAATTCCAGTTCCTGCGCTTGCTGACGGCAGTCGCCTGCTTCTCTGCTATTCACCAAGGTTGCCTTAAGCAATCCGCCGAATTCCTCGAGATGTACAACGTTCTTGCCCATTAGGAAGCTTTCAACTTTGGATGCTGTTCCGACGACCGTAAACGCCCTCTCTCTAAGCTGGTCGACATCTTCATTAATCAAAACATTACCCTGCTCAAGGAGGACAACATGTTCAAGTATTCTGCTCGCTTCATCAATCAAGTGAGTAGACAAAATAATCATTCTTGGATGCTCCTCATAGTCCTCAAGCAATCGATCGTAGAATATGCCTCTAGCTACAGCATCAAGACCTAGATACGGTTCATCGAATATTGTAATCGGTGCTCGGCTGGCAAGCCCCACGATAACACCTAGCGCAGAAAGCATACCTCGTGATAATTTGCGAACATTCCGCTGTAACGGCAATTCAAAGTCATTTACCAGCATATTCGCATAGTCTCCATCCCAGTTAGGAAACAAAGCAGAAGCAACTTTTAATACATCCATAACACGATAGGTTTCCGGGTACTTCTGACTTTCCTTTACAAAGCACATTTGCCGCAGCACCTGTTCATTTTCAAAGGGATCTTCCCCTAATACCTTCACTTCTCCACTTGAAGCAAATAACTGCGCGCTGAGTATATGAAGCAACGTCGTCTTACCTGCCCCATTTCTACCAAGCAGCCCATATATTTTATTCTGCGTTAAATGGAGAGTAAGGTCGCGGATAGCTGTTACACTACCGTAAGACTTGGTTAATCGTTGCAATTCAAGGATGTTGCTCATTCCTGCTTCGCTCCTCTCGCTAGCATCTCTGTCAGTTGATCTACCGTAATGCCCAACTTCCCTGCTTCACGTAACAAGGTTATGACATACTGCTCGAAAAACTTCTCTTTGCGCTGCTCGATGAGTATATCCAGCGCACCTGACGCTACAAACATCCCTATCCCCCGCTTCTTATACAAAATACCTCGCTCAACGAGTAAAGTAACGCCTTTTGCTGCAGTCGCCGGGTTGATTTGATAAAAGGATGCGAATTGATTCTTAGAAGGTACCGGAGACTCTTCGGTTAATCGACCTGCGATGATGTCATCCTCAATACGCTCTGCTATTTGCATAAATATAGGACGACCATCATCGGTTAACAATTCCACTACAAACACCTCCCCTTGGTCGGTTGATTAGTTGTGTAATCAACTATACTTGGAAAAATGAACCATGTCAATTAGTTGAATTCCACAATTCACCTTCTTGCTAGATAATCCAACGTGCTACGCTTATCCGTATAATAAAGGCTCAAATGTATAACCGTCCCGCAAGCAAGAAATATAGTATAATAGACCATGTTGAAGTAAGGATCGTTTTTCAAACCTGTATATAAAGGGAATTCGATATGACGTTAGGAGCAAATACGAATTCGCCGCGACATAGAAAGGGATTACCAATGAGAATTAATAAATTTATTAGTGAGACAGGCATCTGCTCCAGACGCGAAGCTGACAAGTGGGTAGATGCCAAACGTGTTACGATTAACGGCAAGGTAGCCGAATTAGGGAGCACGGTAGAAGACGGCGATGATGTTCGTGTAGATGGCAAGCCAATCGGGAATAAAAGAAATACCGTATACATCGCTTTGAATAAACCCGTAGGAATTACGAGCACAACCGAGCATCATGTCCAAGGCAATATCGTGGACTTCGTGAATCACAAAGAGCGCATTTTCCCGATTGGACGTCTTGATAAAGATTCTGAAGGGTTGATCTTGCTTACGAATGACGGGGATATCGTCAACAAAATTTTACGTGCGGAGAACGACCACGATAAGGAATACATCGTGACCGTGGATAAGCCTATTAATCAAACGTTCGTGGACGGCATGTCCCGTGGCGTTCGAATTTTAGGTACAAAAACAAAACCTTGCCAAGTGACCCAAATTGGTGAGCGTATGTTCAATATCGTGCTGACGCAAGGATTGAACCGCCAAATTCGTCGCATGTGTGAAGTGTTCGGCTTTAAGGTTGTGAAGCTGAAGCGTATCCGTATTATGAACGTTCATCTGGGCAGCCTGAAAAGAGGACAGTGGCGTGATTTGACTGATAAAGAGCTTGCTGAAATTATGAAGCTGACTGGGCATGTAAGCCGAGACGGCAAAAAAGGAAGGGCCTACTAGGGCACCTTCCTTTTTTTATTAAAATACAGCAATTTCGACTATAAATAAACCCACAGCTATTGCAATTGGCAGCAGCCAATACCTACTTATTGAACCGGATGATTCTTGTTCATTCGCATCATCTCTTGTTTTCTCTATCTTCTCAATTTTTCGCAATAGCAACCAGCATATATATAACGCCGGAATCGATGCGGCACCAACGAGGGAGAGCGTTACATAATCAGGAGATCCCCCAGGAGAAGACACGCTTTTCACCAAGTCACCACCTTGAACATAGGAACCAATAACGTATGTAATATTGGTAGCCATATGAATGACGATGCCCGGCCAGATCGAACGGGCGTACAACACAATAATCGCCGATACCCATGCTGCAAAAAACAATTCCACAAGTCGATATGGGTTGTCATGAAATAGAGCAAATAGAATTGAACTCATTGCCGCTGCAAACCATCTTCCTTTTTGCTCATACCCTGTTAAAAGGCTCCCTCTGAACAGCAATTCCTCGCAAATGGGCGGAATGACACCAATAGCAACAATCAGCACAAATAGTGAAGTCAAATCTGAAGCTATCGGATAGACAGATACTTGATACGTCCGTCCAAGTGCAACCGATACGATTTCGGTCATCTGATGAATAAATAGCATAAAGACTTGACTAATCGCATAAATGAGTATACTGAGCACCATGGTAGTCCAAGCAACTTTACGGAATTTAAAAACAGACTGCCATGAAAGTCGTTTACTCGATATCCACGCCGTTGAAGGAATTACATTCAACCCAATTTGTGCGAAAGCTACGTATATTAGAAAAAACCATACATTCGCATATAATTGTTGTTTGTCAGGAAATAAAAAGGTAGATAAGATGTTTCCTGCTATATAGGAAGTGAGAAATAGCCATCCTGCATGCGTCGCATTCAATCCTCGATTCATTACTCGCTCCTCTCATGAAACACATTCTATCCGACATGAACTGAACAACATTGCAGATCTAAATCATCGTTTTAGAGCAACTTTTCCCGATAGGGCGAACAATCACGTTCTGCGTACTACTTATATAGCCTGTTTGGATCGTTCAATTTCTTTGTCAATCCGCTGCATCGCACGATTGGACTTGAATAAAGCGGAGGAGATGGTTACAACAATGCCAGATACGATTGGTATCCATACCCAGCTAACTCCTTCTAATAGTAACCCATACACCCATATCCCCAGCGGCGCCGTAATATCTGTAAGGGTATTGGCAACCCCCCATACTTTACCGCGATACTGTTCCGCAATACGAAATTGAAAATAGGTGTACAACGGAATTTGTACAAACATTTGCAATACTCCGATCATAAACACCATGCCGCAATATAACACAATGATTGGATCGTTCCCAAATGAATGAAGCCAAGAAATACCAGCTAGTGACCAACCTATAATAATAACACCTTGAAGCATAAGCAAATCGAAAAATCTTCGAATAAATCCTTGTGTGGAAGGCAGCCTTAACATGGTTAATGAACCGCCGATCATGCCCAAAGCCCAACATGCTTGGATGACGGCCAATTCTGTTCCCGTTACTTTCAACACTTGATAAACGATATAGGGTAATACGAGAATCATCATAGGATATAAGATGAAGTTCATGAAGGAAGATATTTTTAGAAAGTAGGATAAGAAGGAATAGTCACGAATGTAGCTCATCGTTTCCTTTAATTCTGCAAATACAGTTGCTTTAGCAAGCTGCTGCCTCCTCTTAGGAAAAGTCAATCCTATTAACAGTAAACCTGAAGCAGCATAAGACAAAGAACTCCATAACAATACAGCTGCCATCGTAGACCATTCATACAGCACAGCTGCCAATAATGGACCTACAATGAGCACGAGTGCCCCTATGGATTGAAACAGTGCATTCGCTTTATTTGCAGCCAGCTCATCAAGAAGAGTAGGAATGGAAGAATGGATAGATACACGCAACAAGCTACCGCACATACTCAGCAGCACGCTTCCCACGCATGCGATCATCCATGTCATTTCATTTAGTATAAACAAAACATATAACGAGATCAAAACAAATCCATTTAGAAACTCAGCAAATATAATCAGTGCCTTCTTATCAAAGCGATCTACAATTACACCTGCAATCGTATTCGCTATCACTCGGGTGAAAATGGAAGCAGTAAGAATGAATGAGTATTTCAGAGCCGAACCTGTCGTATCTAAGACAAACAAGCTCAAAGAAAAAGTGAACATCGCACTTCCCAACTCTGAAATAATACGACTAAATAAAAGAACATAAAAATTGTATGTTCGATGCAGCCTCTTCATGTTAATTTTCCACTGTTACAAGCACAGATGATGCAAGTATTCCTTCTATTTGCAGGGTTAACTCTTTCTCCGAAACCTCAAATGGACATGTCAGTGACAGTCGAAGTACCTGCTCAGAATACATGATATCTATCGTAACAAGATCAAGTACAATTCCACCATTGACTCGTTTCTTCTGCTCTTTTTCTATCGGGTTTACAAGTCCATTAAATAACAAGATCTTATCGTGCTCTACTTGACCATGATAGTTGAAAAGAATACCCGTGTGTGCTGATGGATGAATAAGTTCGGCTGCTCGTGGAAACTCCTCCTGAATCCGCTCATCAAAAACAAATGAGATGAAGTTTACATTAGTATCCGCAGCCTTCCTCATATATTCGCTAATTTGCGCAGAAGGTTCGCTCGTCCCTTGTTCCAATACCATAGGCAATAAGTCGATAAAGGGGCCGATTGTATCGTAGAACGATGACTGCTCATATCTTCTTCCGTAATGAAACATCAGAAGTGGCAATGGAGACGGCAAACGGTACATGCTTCCAAACTGCTCAACCATATTCAAGCATAAAGAAAACAACTGTTCAGCCTTTAGCTTGTCGTAATATTGCTCAAATGGTACTTCAATCCTATATTGGCGAGTTGGTTGTTCTTCATATCTCTGCAGCCAATCATAAAGCTGCTTGGATGCATGATGATAGGTCTCTAATCGGAAATTTGTAATAAGCTCCGGCTCCGATATCTGCGGCCCTCTTTTAATTTGGGAAACAAAATCACGATAATGGAATATCGGCTGCTGTCTCGTAGGAGAAGGTAGAGAATGAACTAACAATTTATCCATTACAGCTCGTTCCAAAATATCTCCACTCATTCCATCGTAAATGGCATGATGGCATGGAAGCACAAGTCGATATTCTCGTATATTTAATTTAACAAGGAGTAAGCGATATAGCGGTCTGCCTATTACCTCGTAGGGTGCGTAATAAAGCTCTGTAATTAATTCCTGCATGACAAGGGCTTGCTCAGATAAGGAGCATTCTGTGATATCAAGAAAAGGCACAGCCAAATCGGCCGTCCATTCATATTCCGACCATTCCCATTCCCCTCCACCCGTCATGCTCAGTTCGCTGCGCAGCAAGGCATGATCACGGATTACTAGGGAAACACCTTCTCTAATTTGCTCTGACTCTAACGCTGCATGGATCGGTAGGACTACTCCCGAGTACGCAGCATCAGAAGCAAGAAATGCCCTTTGGATAGCACTGACTTCAAATCTACCAATCGTAGGCTGACGCAACCATCCATCTCTATAAGCCGTAACTTCTTCCACAGCCTTGGACAATATCCGTTTCGAAAAATCATGCCAATCTTTTCTCGGTTGCTGCTCCCTCTCATTAAGGTTATTGTTTGTTGCTAGAGGTACGTTAGATACAGACAACGACAGAGCCGCGATTGATGACCATCTCTCAGCTAAGCTTCGTATCGTCTGATATTTAAAGATATCATGAAGCTTAACATGGATACCCATCCCTTCAAGCTCCATCATAATCCTTAATGCCTTCAGCGAATCTCCTCCTTCTTGAAAGAAAGAATCATGGACGCTCCAACTCCGTTCTCCCAATACCTTCGTCCACACGTCGGCAATCGCCAATTCCCATTGCGTGGTAGGTAGCCCATCATACTCATCCCTATCCTCAAGAGACTTCATGCGAATCGCGGGAGGCGGAAGCTGCTTCCGATCGATCTTCCCATTCGGTGTGAGCGGAAATTGATCTACAAACAAAAAATAGGCAGGGATCATATAGGACGGTACTCTATCCATGACGTACCTTTGGGCTTCTGCTTCTTCTAACCTTGGCTCAGATGTGTAATAAAGAGCTAGTTTCCCCTCATATCCCGTCTGTGAAGTTATTTCAGATGAATGGAGTGATTCAGGAGGGTGATAAACAATTGCAATCGCCGCTTTTATTTGAGGGTGAGATAGCAGCGCTTGCTCAATGTCACCCAACTCAATCCGATAACCATTTACCTTCACTTGAAAATCTTTGCGGCCAAAATACTCAATTTGCCCATCGAACAACCAACGAGCCATATCTCCTGTTCGGTAAAGCCTTATTCCTGGATAGTATGGATGCTCGATAAATCGTTCAGCCGTCTTATCGACTTCATTTAAATATCCTCTACCTACATTACAACCACTTATGTATAATTCACCCCAAGCACCCTGTGGCCGCAACCTCATCTGGCTGTCTAATATATACACACCTTGATTAAGCAGCGGTCGTCCAATTGGAATAATTGCGGGTAACTTCTCCAATGCATGTAGATCAATTGCATAAGCAGTTGTATCCACACAGCATTCTGTTGGGCCATATACATTTGTAATTTTAGGAGAGGTAGGTTGACATACTCTAACAAAGTCGCGAACCACATTAGCTGGAAAAGCTTCGCCACCAATCATAAAATGTTTAACCGACATTTCTTTATATCCGCGATAGATAGCCGCTACAGTCAGCATCTGTATGTGCATAGGTGTTCCATCAGATATCTCGATCTCATGCTCCATATAAAATTTCCATAGCGCCTCCCCATCAAGCCGGACCTCATTCGGTACAATATAAAGACTATGCCCCAGCAATAGTGAGGTGAAAATTTGTTTTACAGAGGCATCAAAATAGAGAGGTGCCACGCAGGCAATCTTACTACAAACATGCTCATGATACACTTGTGCTTGCAACCCTTGTATTAAATTAAGGACATTGCGGTGTTCAATCATAACTCCTTTTGGTGTTCCCGTTGACCCGGAAGTGTACAGTACATAAGCTAGATGATCCCCTTTAATGATGGGGCTCTCGTACACTGCTTCCATTTTAGGAAAAGGAGCACTCATATCAATTACATCGATATCGGGTCCAACGAGCAAATCCGAAGCACATTTCACCACTAAGGAAGCCTTGCTGCTCTCCAAAATATCCTGTACACGTTTCGCAGGCCAAGCGGGATCTATTGGCATATACGCACATCCCGCCTTGATTATGCCTAGCATTCCTGTAATAACAGAAACAGAACGATCCGCAGTGATACCAACGATACTGCCCGGCATTACCCCTCGACGCTGTATTTCATAGGCTAGATGATCAGATCGAAGATGGAGCTCCCGATAGGTCAAAGTTACCCCTTCACCCCATACCGCGATACGCTTAGGGTTGCGTACTACTTCCGTTTCAAACCTATCAACCAAATTAGCTCCTGCTGGGATAGGAGATTGGTGCTCATCTCCAACATACAATCTGATGACGTGTTCAATGGATTTAGGCATAAACGAAGTCTTATTTATATCTGCTTTTGGATGGCTAAGCATCTCTGCCAAACCATGCAAGAAACATGACAAGAAGCACTCAGCAGCATACTTCTCTAGTACAGCCTCGTTATAATGGATAACTAGAGAAATGGGCTTGTCGTCCTCCCTTTCTCTCAACTCCGTACCAGGGTGAAACTCAACCTCTATTTGCCCTAACAAATGGCTTGGTAAGGAAGCATGAAGTCCCTCAAACCTGCACACTAGCTCCAACTCCACTGTCTCCAGCTCTTGCTTGAATTGCTGCTTAAACAATTCAGCTATGGGATAGTCTTGATGCATATATCCTTCCATTAGTGAAACTTTTAGCTGTTTTACATGTTCAGCGTAAGATCCTTGGTTGGCTCTATGGCTTGGAAAAAGGACCGTTTCGCTTAGCGTATTTGGGCTGTTAGAAGATTGAAGAATAGGTGTAGCGGTCATTATGAGATCTTGATCCGAATAGTAGTGAATGCTCTGCTGTAGACTAGAAAAAAGAAGAGTAAAGAGGGACAGATCGTCCCTCTTACTAATTTTCATCAACTGTTGCCATAAGCTTTGATCCAACGTGTGCTGTATGCTGGCCATACGTCTACCTGTATTTCCGCCTCTATTGCTGTCCACACTTTTATTGCTATTGTCTCTGGGACTGTGATGGACGACACAGCCCATCCATCTGTCATCGGCATCTGCTGCGAAGTCAGACAGACGTTTCTGCCAGAACGATCGCATTTGCTTAAACTTGTCTGTTTGCAGTAATACTGCTTTTTCTAATTGATTAAGCACATTCTCCACTCCCTTAGAGCCTGTCAGCTGTATTACTCGAAGTCAAAATCTGCTGCAGCTTCTACGATTTGAGATGACATGTTTGTTTCAACAGACTGTCCATCACTCGCTTCTTCCGGCAGCAAAGAGAGTTCCGATATCGGTTTCTTGGAATCCTGCACGACTTGCTGCCATATGAGTTGAATATGATCCATGATGGTATACGCCGTCTCCTTGCTGAATAACCGATTCGCATATTGCAAATCCAATAAAATTTGGTCTCCATTATCACGAGCTGTCAAGATAAGATCGAATTTAACTGTTTTGTCCTTCCAGTTGTGCAGCTCCGTTGTCCACATCAAATCCTTCAGTTCCGTCTTCTCTGCCGTGTCCACAGCAAGCATCGTGTTGAACAACACAGAGCTGCTTCCATTACGTTCCACATTCAGACGACGTACAAGGTTATCAAATGGATAGTACTGGTGTTCCAAGCAATTCAAAACGTTATCTTTTACTTGATTCACATAAGCTGAGAATGAGAGCTCTGGTGTCACTTTATTACGAACAGGCAGCGTATTTACAAACATCCCGACAATTGACTCTAGCTCGATATGGGCACGCCCAGACACAGGTGTTCCAACGACAATATCCTCTTGCCCAGAATATTTGGACAGCAGAATTGTGTAGCAAGCAAGCATAAGCATGTACAACGTACTATCCGTCCGTTGAGATAGCTCTTTAATTTGATTAGATAGGGGCACACTTAACATAAGCTGCACCGCATCCCCTTCGAAACTTGGAACAGACGGTCGTTTATAATCCGTTGGGAGCTGTAGCAGATCAGGCAGTGAATCAAATTGTTGCAGCCAGAAAGACTCGTCCTCGATCCATTTCGCTGTTTCCTTCATTCGGTGCTGCCATTCTGCATAATGTCGATATTTAACAGGTAGTGCCGGCAATGATTCACCTCGATAAATACGTATAAAATCTTCAATTAGTACAGCCATCGATTGGCCATCTGAAATAATATGATGCATATCGATGAACACGAAATTTCGCTCTTCGGAACGATACAGTCCAATTCGGAATAACGGGAGCATGGTTAAATCGAACGGTTGAACGAAACGCTCCATTACGCCATCCAATCCATCGCCCATATCTTCTAACATCACCGTCTCTGCGGTCCAAGAACGACTAATAATCTGGAGGAGTTCCCCATCAATCATTTGGAATCGGGTGCGCAGTGCTTCATGGCGCTCTACCAATTGCTGAACGATATAATGGAAATGGGCTTCATCCACTTGTTCACTCCATTCAAATACTTGCGGCATGTTATAGCTCGTACCTACTCCTTCTAAATGATGGACGATGTACATCGCTTGCTGTGCCGCCGAAGCAGGTGCTTTGATATACAATCCACATTCAAGCTCACCTACCGCGTCCACCGTTGCCGCCACCTCATGCAATGACAATTCATTAGCAAGTTGAGGAACTTCTAGAAATGGTATACGCTGTTCGTCAATCCATCGCGCTTGTTCTTGTATCGTTGTTAGTGAGAACAAATCACGCAGCGCGATGTCGATGCCGAACTGCTGCCGTATGCGCGATGCAAGGGCAAACAACTTTAATGAGTGCCCACCCAACATAAAGAAATCATCTGTAATACCAATATCATTAAAATCAAGAACACTTCTCCACATCTTATGCAGCTTTTGTTCTGTCAACGTGTTCGGCTGAACTCTCTCTCCATACTGAATCAAATCAGGAGCAGGAAGTGCTTTCCGGTCTACTTTCCCACTTGGCGCAAGCGGCATTTCAGTCAGTTGAACGAATAATGGAGGGACCATGTAACTAGGCAGAATAGCAGATAGCTTCTGTTTAAGCATCATCGTATCAATAGGCTGTTCATCAGATACAACATACGCGCACAGCATCGGTTGGCCTTCGATATCAGCAGCAGTTACGATCGCTTCTTTAACGAGATTTGTTTGCAAGATTTGAGATTCAATTTCTCCTAACTCAACACGGAGACCGCGAATCTTCACTTGGAAATCAGCACGACCAAGGTATTCAATTTCGCCATTCTTTCGGTAACGAGCTAGATCACCTGTTCGATACATCCTATTCCATCCACTCTCTGGATACGGATGAGGCAGAAAAACAGCATCAGTTTTAACTGGATCATGTAAATAACCCGTACCTAAACATAAGCCAGCAATATAAATCTCTGCTGTAACTCCTGGAGGAGCGACCTGAAGATGCTTATCTAGTAATAGAATCTGCGTATTATAAATCGGTTTGCCAATCGGAATACGATGCCCTTCATTTCCACGAACTTGATGGTAAATACAACCGATGCTGGCTTCCGTAGGCCCATAAAGATTCGTTAACTGCACATCCGGAAGCAGGGACTGGAATTTATACACCGTTGAAGCAGCAACCTCTTCTCCCCCAACGATGACACTTGTTAACGTACGCAATCTAGCAGTCAGCTCTCTGGAGCCCGCCAACAGTTGTTCAACGATGACATTAAATACAGACGGGACAAAATCGGTTAGTGTAATTTGATGCTTCTCAATCGTTGCAGAAATATAATCTGCCGAAAGAAGCTTATCCGAATCTGGAAGAACCGTCTTCCCACCACGCGTTAATGGCCAGAAAAACTGCCATACAGAGCTATCAAATACATGAGCTGTCATTTGCAATACCGCACGTGCGGCAGTGTCTCCAAAGTAGTCATTCATCCATGCAAATCGATTCGCAATACCGAGGTGAGGAACAACAACTCCTTTGGGCTTTCCTGTTGAACCAGACGTATAGATAACGTAAATAGTGTCATCCAACCCTGCAATACGGCCCAAGTTGCTTGCGAGTGGCCATTCTTCCAAGTGAACGGCAATTGCTGAGACTTTTGGAAATTGCAACAGCACCTCACTATACTTTAGGCTGTCATTCGTTAATATAAATGCTGCTCCTGTATCTTCTAAAATAGAAGCAACACGACCAGTTGGCCAACCTGCATCCATTGGAACAAACGCTGCTCCCGTCTTCATTACAGCAAAAATAGATACAACCAATTCTATGCAACGATCCATCCACACCGGCACATAACTACCTGGTCCGATCCCTTGATTGCGCAGCCAGTGTGCCATTGCATTTGCACGCCCATTCAGTTCAGCGAAACTAATCGCTTCATCTCCACATTCAACAGCAATACGCTCTGGATTTATAGCAACCTGTTGTTCCACCCAATAGTGGACAGGCTCCAGCTCAAGGGAAGTTTCAGACGGATTGTACTGAGCCAATTGCTGTAGTGATTGCTCAACTGATAATAGAGCGATATCCGCTAGAATGATGTCAGGCTTATCGATAATAACATCCAGCACCTGAAGAAGATGGTGGCCGAACCGCTGCATCGTTTCTTCACGGAATAAGGAGACGGCATAATTTAATTCGAACGTTATACGGTCTTCGTGCTGGACAGCCTCCATAGCGAAGTCGAACTTTGACTTCTGATTCTGCAGTGGCATCACTTGAACGGGCATACTTCCGAAATGAACTTGCGATTCTTCTTCCCGATGTGAAAACATCGTCGTGAAGAGGGCACGGTAATTTACATCTCGCTGCTCACGTTGTGCATTCCATTCATCAATAACCCATTCCAAAGGAAGATCTTGATGCTGAAACGCTCCCGTTACTGCATCTTTTACCTCGCGAATGTAAGTAGTAAATGATTTATCACTGTGAGGGAATATGCGTAAGGCCAGTGTATTTACAAACATACCTACGACGGATTGCAGCTCAGAACGTGAGCGGCCAACTACAGGAACACCGACGATGATGTCCTCTTGCGAACTATACTTAGACAACAAGATGCAATAAGCACTCAATAGGTACATGTATGGCGTAACACCTAACTTAGCAGCCACTTTCTTTAAACGCTCGTATGCAACACTACCAAGTTCAAACGTCAAACTATGTCCTTCCGAAAGCTGTTCACCTGCTCCCTTCACATAATCAGTTGGGAATTCCAGTGTTGGTAATTCTCCTCTGAGCTGCTCCAGCCAGTAGTCACGTTGACGTTCAAATTGCCCCTCTTGCGCAGCTTGACGTTGCCAAGCCGCAAAATCTTTAAACTGTATCGTAAGCGGCGGTAAGGTAGATCCATGATAGAGCTGATCAAGTTCATGGAAAAGAACTTCTATGGAGACAGCATCTGAAATGATATGGTGCATGTCGATGAAGAATAGATGCTCTTCCTCTGCCAAACGAATTAGTTTTACCCTTAGAAGTGGCGCTTTACTTAGGTCAAACGGTCGTACATAGCGCTGCAGTTGCTCTACTGACCAACCGTCCCCCTCTAGCTGATAATCTTGTCGACCTTCTACCTCAGCATCAATATATTCAATGGAAAAGTTGACGCTCTCATGCACAAGCATTTTCGGTTCGCCATCTACCAGATCAAAGGACGTCCGTAAGCTTTCGTGCCGATCTACCAGTTCACTCCATATTTGCATCATACGCGTCAGCGACAATGGACCTTCTATATAGAACGCCCCTGGCATATTGTAAGCAGTCGAGTCCGTCTCCAACTGCTCAATTACATACAATCTCTGCTGCGCTGCAGACATATCATAGCTTGATTGCAGCTCAATCGGGTTTATGGAAGAGCTATAAGCAAATGCTCCTAATGACTCCTTCTCACTCCAATTCAAGTTACTCATTTCATCCGAAATATCGCATAGACGCGAGAAGCGGAACAGATAACTGACGGGAACTGTTATATTCAACTGCTGCTCCATTTGATTTACGAGCTCAAGCGCTTTTAATGAATGGCCACCAATTTCAAAGAAATCATCAGTTATGCTGATATGTGACAGTCCGAGAACTTCTTTCCAAATATTCATCAGCTGCTGATCAAGTAAATTTCTAGCAGGTTGAACTTCTTTTCCACTTACAAAAGTATCCTTTGGATTTGGAAGAGCACGACTATCCAGCTTTCCATTTGTAGTCATTGGCAATCGTTTTAGCTCAATAAAGTAAGAAGGAATCATGTAGTCTGGTAAATGAATAGCTAAAAAACGTCTCAATTCCGCTATGCTCCATGTTCCTTTTGGAACGAAATATGCACATAAATAGGACGTGTCTTCTGTTTCTTTATGGCAAACGACAGCGGCCTCCGCAATTACCTCATATTTAAGCAGTACATTCTCTACTTCTTCCAACTCAATACGGTAACCACGAATATTTACCTGCTGATCGATCCGTCCTAAATACTGAATATCGCCGTTCGGTAGCCATTTTGCTAAGTCTCCAGTACGATACAGCTTATCTCCCTCTTTATACGGGTTATCCGCATATTTCTCCGCTGTAAGCTCAGGGTTACCCCAATAGCCACGCGTCACCCCTGCTCCACCTATGCATAACTGTCCGGCAATACCGATCGGCACTGGACGATCCTCGTTATCCAAAATATAGATGTGAACATTAGCTATCGGCTTACCGATAGGAATTGACTCATAAGAAGTCCCCCGTTCAACATGATGATAACTCGCACAAACCGTCGCCTCGGTTGGACCGTACGTATTGAACACATCGCAGTGCTCAGACAACTTTGAGATGTACGACCATCTCAATACGTCTCCTCCGCTGATTGCAAGCCTCAATTTAGAAGGGACGGGGTATTTATTAATCTCATTAAGCAACAACGGTGAAGCACTTATTACGGTTACCTGCTCTTGCTCCAACTTACTTAGAAGCTGTGGAATCTGATGAAGGTCCTCCGATCTCGTTAACAAAATCGAAGCGCCACATGTCAAAGCAGGGAACACTTCTTCGACATACGTATCAAAGGAAACAGAAGCCTGCTGCAGCACAACGTCACTAGATGCAAGCTGAAATTGTCGTTGAAATGCATGGATGTAGGCTGATAAATTGCAATGCTCTACCATCACACCTTTTGGCTGTCCCGTCGAGCCAGATGTATAGATCATATAGGCCAAGTTACTAGGAGTGTTTATCAATTCAAATGAAGGATTTGATGTGGATGTTACTGGCCACGTTGCTTCCGTTGTAGAAGCTGGCAGCAAATGATTACAGCGTGCTTCATTTAGTAATGCATTCATGTCTGCAACAACAATATTTGTAGGAGTGGCTATTTCCTTGCGGTTATCCGTTAATAGCACAGAAGCCTGACTATCATTTAACATAAATGCGATCCGTTCTTGTGGATAAGCAGTATCTATTGGCACATAGGCCCCGCCTGACTTCAGCACGCCTAGAAGTGCAATAACTTGCTCAGGACCTCGATCAATCAGAATCGCTACTTTTGACTCTTGGCGAATCCCCATCTCTCTCAGTTGATGTGCCACTTCATTTGTCAGATGATTGAGCTCATGATAGGTCAAAACGATATCTTCAAATCGAATCGCTATCGCATTCGGTGTTCGTTGAGCTTGTGCGATAAATAATTGTGGGAGTGTTACTGTCAGATTCTCCGCATCGACCGTATCATTAAATTGATACAATACTTGCTGCTTCTCATCCTCGTTAAGCAGCTCGATCTCTGCTAGCTTTAGGTGTGGCTGTTCGACTAGGATATGCAGTACTTGTACATAATGGCGCATCATACGTTGCGCTGTTTCGGACGTGAACAAATCTGTACTGTACTCTAATGAAAATTGCATCTCCCCATGTAAATCCATGCATTCCAACGTGAGATCGAACATAGAGTTAGTATGTTGAATTGGGTAAAGAGAAGCTCGCCAATCCTTCGTACTCATAGTTGGTAATTCGGCATTTTGCATGACAAACACAGTATCAAACAATGGATTCCGCCCGCTGTCACGTACCACTTGTACACGTTCAACAAGCCGCTCGAACGGGTACTGCTGTGCCTCTATTGCATCTAACACCGTTTTCTTTACATTTTGAAGCAATAATAGAAATGAGTCCTCCCGTTCTGGGTGGCAACGAATCGCAAGCGTATTGACGAACATTCCTACAATGGCTTCCATATCTGCGTGAGATCTGCCTGCAACGGGTGATCCAATAACGATATCACTCTGCCCGGTATAAATGGACAGTAATGTCGCATAAGCAGACAGCAGCAGCATATATAAGGTCGTATCTGTCTGATTTGTTAACTCGTACAACCTCTTCTGAACGGATTCATCTATCGTAAATGAGAGGGTAGCACCCTGAAAACTTTGCATCCGAGGTCGAGCATAATCAGTAGGAAGCTGAAGCACATCCGGCAGTATCTTAAATTGCTCCAACCAGTAAGCTTCCTGCTCTGACATAAATTCAGAAGATAACAGTTCATGATGCCATGCAGCATAATCGCGATATTGCAGTTCATTTGTTTTTAATATATTACCTTCATATAATTCTTTAAATTCGTTAAGCAAGATACCGACTGTAGTCGCATCACTTACAATATGATGCATATCTACAACCAGTACAGAGCGCTCCGTGTCCAATTGATAGACAGCCACTCGCAGTAACCCAGGTCGTTCTAGAGCAAAAGGCCGAATATAGGATGTCAACATGCTAGGAATATGATCGTTATCTGCTGTCATCCAATCTACAGCAATCATCACACCTTCATGTATATGCTGCCATACTTCACCGTTCGTAAAATGAAACGATGTTCGCAACAATTCATGTCGATGGATTAATTGATTCACGGCAGCTTGAACTTTTTGCTGTTCCAGATTTCCTTCTATTAGAAGTGCCTTACTGATGTTATAACTCGTAGAATTAGGGTCTATTTGATGCAGCATAAACATTCTCGTTTGTGCTGCAGAAGCTAAACATACCGTACTGGTACGATCACGCTTAACTAACAATGGTAGTTTACTAGGTCTGGATAATTGAATCCGATTCGCAAGTTGACGTATCGTAGGTTCTGCAAAAATATGCCTTATCGTTACGGCTGCTTCAATTTCTTTATCGATTCGAGACGCTAATATCGTCGCCTTCAACGAGTGTCCTCCTGATAGGAAGAAATCATCATGAACACTCACCTGAGAAAGTTGAATCCCTAAAACATCTGCCCATATATTAGCTAAACGGCGCTCAATATCTCCTTCTGGCTTCACCATTTCCTCACTTGAAGTTGGGCTCAGAGTAGGATTCGGCAGCTGCTTGCGATCTAATTTACCATGAACCGTCATAGGGAACCGTTCAATCTCAATAAAGTACGACGGTATCATATAATCCGGCACCTTCTCTGCTAGCTCTCGTCTTAACTCAGCAGCAGTCCATGGCCTAGCAGATAATATATAAGCGCACAAATATAAACTAGAAGCTCCTTCTCGCGTCGCAATAACTCTTACCCCAGAAACCATCTCCAACTGTTCAATTGCTTTTTCTACCTCACTCAGCTCAATCCGATAACCACGAATTTTCACTTGTTGGTCTGTACGCCCCATGAATGCTAAATTTCCATCCGGTAGCCATTTCACTAAATCGCCAGTTCGATAAATACGTTCTCCTTCGACAAACCAATCTTTTTGAAAACGCTCAGTCGTCAATTCAGGATTGCCCCAATAGCCTCTGGCTACACCAGCACCTGCTATGCACAACTCTCCTGCCACACCAATAGGAACTGGCTGCAAGGACGCATCCATAACATAAATTCGATAGTGAGAAATCGGCTTACCAATTGGAACCTGCTCATCCGGTACATAGCAGCGATAGTAACTTGCACATACCGTAGCCTCTGTCGGACCATATGAGTTGTAGACCGCACATTGCTCTTGCAAATTAGACATGTACTCCCACTTCAGCACATCACCACCGCTAATGACGATTCGTAATGAAGAAGGAAGTTTTATTTTATTAATCTCATTAACCAACAACGAAGAGCAGCTTATTATCGTCATTTGAGATTCAATCAACCGTGAAGACAATATCCTCATATCGAGTACGTCTTCCTTTTTCATCATGACGAGCTTAGCACCATACGCTAACGCAGGAAATACTTCTTCAATGAAATTATCAAAAGCAAATGATGCTTGTTGGAGAACAACGTCATTCGAAGTTACTGCAAATTCCCGTTTGAAGGCGTCAATATAAGCAGTTAAATTGCCATGCTCAATCATAACCCCTTTAGGATTTCCTGTTGTCCCTGACGTATATAAAATAACAGCTAAATGATTCTGTTCATGATGATCTAGAGAAGAAACTAGACCTTCATAAACGGTACAGGTTTGCAACTCCAATACTTCACCTTCATAGGATAGCTGTCCACTCCAGTTTCGATCCGTCAGTAATAGCGCAGGTTTGCAATCATTGAGCATATAAAGAATGCGTTCATCCGGGTAATTCGGATCGATAGGCAGATATGCTCCACCCGCTTTCCAAATGCCTAGTATCGCGATGACTTGCTGAATACCACTTTCCATCCATATACCAACAACCACTTCTCTTCCAATACCTTTATCTTGCAAGGCTGCTGCCACTTGATCAGTCAATCTATGCAATTCACCATACGTAACCTTCTCTCCAGCATATTGAAGCGCCATTTTATCTGGTTGTGACCGCGCCTGCTCTGAGAACAAAGTTAAGAATGGCTTGATCTGCTCCAACCCTGGCTCAATCATTCCACTATTTTGGAACTTAGCAATCCATTCCTGCTCCTGCTCGTTCATAATGCTGAGCTTATCAAGCTGAACACTTCGCTCCCTGACTAACGTCTGCAAAATATTGCAATAACGGACCGCCATACGTCCCATAGAAGCTCGGTCGAACAAATCAGTATTGTATTCCCAAATTAGAGACAGAGTCCCCTCACGTTCTACCACTTCCAATGTTACATCCAGACGCGATGTTTTGCGTTCCAGCTCTTCCAGCTCAATATGCCATTCCTCGCCTATCATTGGAGCAGCCATGTTCTGCATGATGAAAACCGTATCATACAACGCATTCCGATTAAGCTCAGGATGAATTTTCAGTTTCTCAACTAACTGCTCGCACCAATACGATTGATGCTCCAAAGCCTGATATACATCCTCCTTTACAATTGCCAACAGTTCCTCAAAAGTGTTTCTTGCTTGACCATTTATCCGCAGTGGGAGTGTATTAATCAACATCCCTACCGTCTGTTGGATATCTGGGTGTGTGCGATTGGCAAATGGAGAACCAATTACGATATCCCGCTGACCTGTATGCTTAGATAACCACACATAATAAGTGGTTAGCAGCACCATGTATAAAGTCGTTCCTGTGGCTTGAGCCAAATGCTTGAGCTCAGCGGTCAATTCACTATTAACAGTAAAGTGTATAGAATCACCGTGGAAGCTTTGTACAGTCGGACGTTGACCATCTATCGGCAGCTCCAATATAGGAATCTCATCGCTGAATCGGCTCATCCAATAAGCTTCATGAGCTGACCATGCTTCAGAAGCCTCCTGCTGCTTTCTCCATAGGCAGACATCTTTAAACTGCACCTTAGGTTGCTTTAATACATGACCAGACAGTGCAGCAAAAAAATCTTCAAGCAGTTGCATCACTGAACTTCCATCCATAATCATATGGTGAAAATCGAAGACGAGTGTATGCTCCTCCTTCTTCTGCCCAGCAGTAACCCCTACGCGCCATAATGGATAGGTTTGCAAATGATAGGGGGTAATCCACTCCCCCACAGATTCACTTAAGGTCCCTTTCATTTGAATCTCTTCAATTTCTATTGGAGTAGGGACATGAATAAACTGCATTAGCTCTTGATCAACAATTTGGAACGTCGTTCGAAGCGCTTCGTGTTTCATTAGAAGAGAGTTAACTGCCAACCTACATTTCTGAGGATCAAGCTGCCCTTTTACTTTTAGAGCTATGGTAATATGATTGCTTGTTCCTACCCCATCAAGTTGTTCGAGTACATATAATCTCCGTTGGGACAATAGCGAAGGAAATGGCCCTAAACCCTCTATTCTCGCAATTGGTCCAATGGAATCTGTATAGGTAGTATCAGCGGTATCAATATACTTTGCTACGTTTGCAACGGTCTCCAGTTCGAACAATTTTCCTAGCGGAATTTCTAACTCAAAATGCTCCATAATCTGGGCGTTTATGTAAATAGCTTTGAGTGAATTCAATCCTATTTCACGTAAACTATGCATCAAGCTAATCTCTTTTTTTCCTGTCGCAGCTTTAACCAGTGCTAAGAGCTTACGCTCTGTCTCAGTGATTGGCTCTCTGTCAATAGATGCCTCTTCAGCGCTCAGCTCCGTGTACTTACGGATTTCATTAATGATTTCGCTGTAAACACCATCTACATAGTTGGCTGCCAGTTTATATCGCTGTACTTTGCCGCTCGTCGTCTTAGGAATACGACGAATCGGAATCACTTCTTGAACGTCTAGACCCATTTTATCTTTAATCGTTCGCTTCACTTCACGAGACAAGGGAATGAATGTTTCCATATTAGGCTTCGCATAGAGGAAAATAATCAAATCATCTTGAGCACGTTCCGTATTGTAAGCACCGCATGCGACTACTCTTCCTAATTGAATACCTTCAATAGTTTCAGCTACGTTCTCGATATCATAAGGATAGAAGTTCTGCCCATTTACAAAAAGAATGTCCTTTTCTCTGCCCGTAACAACGAGACGTCCATTATGTATAAAGCCAAGATCTCCCGTTCGCAACCACCCATCTGTCGTTAGCACTCGTTCCGTTGCTTCAGGATTGTTATAATATCCTTTCGTTACGTTGTCGCCTTGAATGTGAATATGACCAATCGTCCGTTCTGGCAGCAATTGATCATCATCTCCGCAAATACGAATGCGGCAATTATCTACAGGGAAACCCTCGTCAACAAAAATGACTCCTTTGCTATCTTCTTCTGTAACAAAGCGGACTCGTTTTCCTTTGTTCAATTGATTACGGGCCAGGCATACGCTCTGCAAACCATCTCCTATTTTGGGAAATGTAATAGCGAGGGAAGCTTCAGCCATTCCGTACACTGGGAAAAACACATCTGCTCTAAGTCCCTGCGGAATGAGCTTTTCCAAAAATCGATGGCAAAGGCTCGCTGAAATTGGTTCTGCTCCATTAAATATCAATCGGACGCTCGATAAATCTAATGCAGCTAGGTCACTATCTTTGCACATATCAAGCACATATTTATAACCAAAGTTAGGTGAGGACAAATACTCAATACGATATTCACTCGCCTTTTTTAGCCATAAAGTAGGCCGACGAACAAACAAAGAAGTTGGCATCTGATACTGATCAACCTGCGCCGTTAAGGGGGTTAAATGCCCTCCAATCAAACCCATATCATGGGTAAATGGCATCCAGTTCAAGCATGTCTCCCCTACTTGTATATGCATGCCTTTCATAATTGCCCGAATATTTGTTAATAAGTTTCGATGGGTTAACATAACCCCCTTAGGCTCTCCTGTCGATCCTGACGAGAACTGTATGAAAGCAATTTCATCCTCTTCGGCTGTATGAACTACTCCTTCGTCACCGTTCCAATCATTCGAATCAATAAACATAGTACGGTCAGCACTATGCTCGCTGCTCCATAGACCATGTACATCGAGAGATTTTAAATCCATATCCGTAATTAAAAAGGCATTTCCCAGCACACCTGCTATTTTATTTAATTTACTTATATGCTCAGGCGTTGTTGAAGCGGTAACAGGTACGGGAATAAAATTTCCAAGTACACAAGACCAAAATGCGTATAAGAATTGGACATGATTGTCTATATAAAGAATCACTTCTTGTCGGGGCTGAATGCCCCGACGCTGAAGATGATTGAGTACAGAAAGAGAACGTTGAAGCAATTGTTCGTACGGGATAAAATGATCCTGCTTACCATCAATGACGTAAATCCCCTTATCCTTCTTAGCGGCTGTTAAAAGTACATTCTGCAAAGTCTTCATCCCAGACTATCCTCTCCTCAAGAAATGAATGTTCAAATGCTGCGGCTGAACAAACTCTTGCTTACGTCTATACTTCTATTTTTCCAACCTAACCGTTCTCTCTAGTTACCTACAGGCTGAGGATCATCCTGTTTAATTTCTTTCGCCCAGATTTGTTCCATTGTTTCGTGAGAGATATCTTTCGTCATATCTTCTTCCGTCGCGTATGTGAATACGATAACTGTACGTCTAGATGATCCTACCAATGGACTTATCCTATGCAAAGTTGTATTCGCCTTCATAAAGTAGCATCTCCCTTGGGGGATATACTTGGAATTTACCGTATGTGTATCCAATATTTTTTGCACACAATTTTTTTTATCCGTTTGATCCCACTCCGTGTGAGGAATATATTCGATTAAAGCGCCCTCTTCTGGCCTCGGTGCTTCGACAATCCAGATAAGCGCGAACGTGTAGTCGTCCCAATGCCAGCCATGTGTATCACCTGTCGCTTGTTGACTATTAATAATATATTCTTCAGGTTGATACGGTACTGGAAGTACAGTTTGATTATTATTAATAGATGCGAGATATTGTTTAATCGGCTCCGAAGCAAAGAAAGCCGGAATATATTGACCATGCTCAGCAATCGCATCTCGGCCTACACTATTAAAGTTGCGCGGCGTATTTCCTGTTTCTTTAATAACAAGATCCCTCCGCACACCATAGTGGTGAAGGATGGATAAAGCCTCATCTTCCATTTTGATCCGTAATGCTTCTGGCAACATCGCCTCGAATACGACCACATCATTCGTTGAAAAATCATGACGAAGCTGTTCGTTTAGCGTATCCGGCAAGCTATTAAGGTGCTGTATAACATCTGCATCAAATTGTTCTTGAAAAGTCATATTAATCCCTCACTCTATCCGTTTTATAGTCGATACAATGTAAACAATGTAATGGATCTTGCTATTGGTAATAAACTTAGTGGTTTAGAATTTTGAAATCATATAAATAGACAGAATCTCTTCCAATTTCTTTTTTCAAATCGGGTAATTTCAAAGTATTTACTACTTTCCCCTCCAAATTGTACGTTTCAATCTGATGGGATTTGCTCTTCTCATGGAAGTGATAGAAATACAAATGATCATTATAGAAATAGACGATTTCATCCTGGAGTTTTTCATCACGTTGATAATCATTGAGGTGGAATTTTTTATTTAGCTTGTTCGTTTCTAGGTTGTAGGCGTACACGTCCCCATATCCATCAACGAAATAAACTTGTCCATCTTTGAGGTAAATACTTTCTTTATTGAAGAAATAATACTTCGTGTTAGTGCCATCATATTGAAGTAAAGGATGCTTCTTAAAAGGAGTCTTGTTGTCCTTCGCTACTTGCATCAGATTCAGCTCAACCTTATTGCCTATAAGATCAGCGTAGACACCTACCATGTCATCACCCGCAGCAATCAACTTGGTGAACATGAACCTGCCTTCTTCCTTGCTTTTTTCTAGAAGTGTCTTACTGTCGAACTTGAGCTGATCGCCTTGGATCGAAGCTTTATGGAAAAACTTCTTAGAAGGATCCTCCACATCAGAGGAAATATAATAAATATGCTTGCCATCATCTCCTGTTGCTTCAACAAATTCACGAATGTCTTTACAATAATGCTTCGTTTCGTCTCCCCAACGTACTTTAGAAATGTAATACTTCATATCTTCACTAAAACGTCCATTGAAAATGGAATAGTACGTTTTTCCGCCATTTAATTCCCCTGATGACTGACCGTAACCTGCCGGCACTTTGCAATCTTCTTTGTATGGGGTTGTTTGAATATTATTATCAGCCTGAATAGTCAGCATTTGTTCCTTCTGATTAAGCAGTAACGATTGCCCGAGCGGAATGACTGAATTTAACTCCAACCCTCGCTTCTTAATCTTCGTATACTTTCCTTGCTTATCAATCAGGAACAAATAACTCAACCCATCTCCTATTCGCTCATGTGGGAGATCGGTAGAATAATAAACAATAGCATGCGGATCATCTTTAAGCTTTACCGTCTCTGGAGCCACCTCCTTATTCGTAGCAGAGTCTGTACAAGCCGTCACAAAGAGCAGTATGATGGCAATCAACAAAGTAAGCCGTACCCGAAAAGACCTTCGTTTCGCTTGAAATATCATTTGTAGTCTCATTAGTAGTCTCCCAGAATGTAGATTTAGAGGTTCAGAATTACTGAACCTCTTTTCATTACTTGTACTTACACATATAGCTATAGGAAGGATTAATTATAAGATTTAAGAGTTGTAACTAAGCTGGAGTCACGGATATCTTTTGGATATACGCCCAAACCGCCGTTTTTATCGAGATCAATATTCGCTACGCTTTTAAAAGCACACCATACAAGCTGAGAACAGTTGAAGGAATTAACGTTACAGAAACGGTTGTGGAAAAATTGGATGTCATAATCAAGCCCCACTTTTCCTTTTGCCCATTCTGTTGCACTATGGTTTTGTGCAGTAGATGTGACGTTTACTTTCATAATGCGAGCGCCACTCTTTACTTTGCGATCGGCTACCGCTGCAAGAATAACACCATATTTCGGGCTAGATGATTCAACAATCGTGCTAGGAGTGTAGTATAAACCTACATGTCCATGCTCAACGCCAGCAAAGGAAGCTGGCTGATAGAACAAGTTACCTTTAGCACTTGAATCCAACTGAATCGTTCCACCTTCAACCGGAGAACCATACGTAACAATATCTTCTGGCTGACTTAAGAGTTCATTCAAAATTTGAGTAGTAATTTGCTGTTCTGATAAACCTGAGTGCTTTGTTAACTCCGTAATACTTTGTTTCAAATCTTCTTTGGTTAGACCATTTCCATGCAAGGACACGATTTGATCCAATTGCTGATTCGTGGAACCAGCTGCAGCCTGTAGTGGAGCAGCTATCAACATCAATGCACATAATGTTAAGAACACAAGTTTTTTCATCTACTAATCTCCTTTATAATGAATTTATGATATTGCTGGACTGCATATTTTTTTGACTTTACATCATCTGAGGAAATGCATACGTATGAGCTAGTTAATAGAAGAATGACCCTTTAAAAATACCATTAGTGGATAAATACCAATGTCGATGCCCAAAGTTGAAATTTCGTGACTTTTCTCAAGTTTTGCGAGGAGTTGTTTGTGGATTTGATCAGTCACCGATTGCTCTGTAATTCCTTTACCCGAGCATGAATACTGGGCGTAAATTCTCAAAATAATATTGAGAAAAATGCTTAAACCCCGTATTCTTTAATTGTTTTTACTGATTTGTGGTCACGAATATCACGCGGATAAACCCCTAAACCACCATCATTATCAAGATCAACGTTAGCTTTCTCCTTGAATGCACACCATACTAACTGAGAACAGTTAAAGGAAGTTCCACCACATGACCGATTAATCGCGAAGTTCTTATTATAAGATCCTGTTGTCTTTCCTCCAGCCCAGTCAGCTGCATTGCTATCTTGCGTATAAGTCGTTGAAGTGACATATTGGATTTTAGAATGTTTGTCCACTTTTCTACTACCAAGAGTAGATTTAATAATACCGTCATCAGGATTTGCGGCCTCTACTATTTGATTTCTAGCAATATACATACCAACATGTCCATGGTTGAAAACCTTATAGGAGGTAGCTGGTGTATAGAAAATATGTCCTTTTTGACTTGGATCTAATAAGTAAGTGGCATTATTACCACCTCCTGAAGAGAATACACCTACATCCTCAGAAAGTTCTGATTGCAATTCGGAAAGCACTTGATTCACAATTTGCTGCTCACTTTTTCCCGTTTCTCTAGCAAGTTGAACGATATCCATTTTTAATTCTGCCTTTGTCAGTCCATTACCATGAAGCGTCACAATTTCATTCAATTGATGTTCAACAGAAGTTGCACCCGCTTGCACCGGAATAACAAGCAGCATCATTGCGCTTAATACGACAAGTAAGAGCTTTTTCATTTTCAATTTTCATGCTCCTTCATAATCGAATTGGAATTTAATATTTTTTAATTGTTCTCACTAGACTCGAATCACGAATATCAACAGGGTAAACGCCCCACCCTTTATCTTTATCAATGTCAATTCCAGCTACTTGTTTGAATGCGCACCACACAAGCTGAGAGCAGTTAAACTTTTTACCACCGCAAGAACGATTTTTCAAAAAGTTCTTGTTGTAATTATTTTTACCGAGTTTGCCGTGTGCCCAGTTCGCTGCCTTGCTATCTTGAGAAATAGATGTACTTTTAACTTCCTGAATGCGAGCTCCTTTTCCTACTTTCCTAGTAGATACTGATGCTTTACGAATACCTAGATCACTATTAGCAGCTTCTACAATTACACTGCTCGTATAATAAATGCCAATATGTCCATGATTAACAGGTCCTAATGATGCAGGAGCGTAGAAGAATGTCCCTTTGCGGCTGGTTGCTAATTGCTTGCTTCCCCCACCACCACCAGAAGAATAGGCACCGATATCACTTGTTTGTTTAGACTCAAGCTCTTTTAGTAATTCCGCAGTAATTTGTTGTTCGCTTGCTCCGGATTCTACTGCAATGGAAGCAATATCTCGCTTCAACTCTTGCAAAGTTATTTCATTTCCATGAAGCGTCAAAATTTGATTCAGTTGCTGCTCATTCGAGCTAGCACCGACCTGCGCTGGAATAGTAATCAACATCATTGCAGAAATTGCAGATATCCATAACTTTTTCAGTTTCATATTTGCATCCTCCAAAATGTTTGCTCTTATCTAGCTGTAAGTGGAGTGCCGTACTATTTACGACACTCCCACCCAGTATTTGCACACACTAACTCATTCTTATTCAGTTATCAAATGATATTAGTAAGTCTTTATTGTATTCACGAGGCTAGAATCACGGATGTCTTTAGGATAAACACCCCAACCACCATCTTTGTCGATATCAATACCAACAACTTGTTTAAATGCGCACCATACAAGCTGAGAGCAGTTAAAGGAGCTTCCTCCGCAAGAACGATTGCTCACAAAATTGTTATTATACGAGCCACCAACTTTTCCATTTGCCCAGTTCGCTGCATTACTATCTTGAGTTGTCGAAGTTGAATTTACAGTCTGTATACGAGAGCCTCCTTCTACTTTTCTACCAGAGACGGATGCTTTACGGATGCCTAGGGTACTGTTAGCAGCTTCAACAATTTGAGTAGTGGAATAATAAATACCAATGTGTCCATGAGGTACGCCGAAAGTAGCGGCTGGTTGATAGAAGAATGTTCCTTTGCGGCTTGTATCTAGTTGGTAGCTTCCTCCACCGCCACCTGAAGAGAAGACGCCAATGTCAGAGGATTGTTTGGATTTCAGCTCATCTAGAATCTGCTGGCTCACTTGTTGCTCGCTCAGACCAGCTTCTTTAGCCAGCCTAGAAATATCCTGCTTCAATTCTTGCTTCGTCAGGCCATTACCATGTAGCGTCACAATTTGTTCCAACTGCGGTTCACTTGAAGTTGCACCCGCCTGTACAGGAATTACTAGCAACAATACTGCACACATCGTCAAGAATAAAAGCTTTTTCATCTTCACACTTTTGTCCTCCTAGTATAATTTTTAAAAGTCTATTGGCCAGATAAACTTCTAAAATAATCATATTTTATAAAATAATGTCACGTCAATCATTTTTAGATCGATTTTTCTATCTATTTTTATCGACTTTATTCGACTAATTTGAAGTAGAAATTTACTGTCTTAAGCCAAATCTTTTTTTTGTGAATGACAAAAAGACCTGAATCATGATTGCTATCCATGTATATGTCTATCGAACAATGGAGTTAAAAGGTATTTATGTAAATAGTGATATAAAAAGCGTAATTAGTATTTTCGTTCAAAATTTGGATGCAGAACGTGTCGAATTACTATAGACGATAGCAGCCACAAAAGTACGAAATACGAAATTGAAAACGTGGTTAGTTTCTAATACAAATGAAATAGGCAATGGAGTATGAGAAGATATTATGATGAAATTACAATTTAAACGTAGTTGTCGTACCGACATTAGAAAAACGAAAAGGAAGTAAGCATTATCGGAGTATCAAATGCGAAGAATCATATTATTAATAAAATACATATGTATACATAAACAAATGGTTGCAAAAATGCCTTCAGCAAGATTTTAAAATAGGGGGTTGAAGTTGGGTTATCATTTTACTTAGCTGAGAAATGATTCAATTTCCATTCACCATTTCAATTGGTAATTAGATGTGGATTACATCCAAAATGAGGTCAATCATAAAAACTGCTGGATGCTTTTCTATATCCTGTCACACCCTTTAATTTCCAATATACTCCTTATAGATATCATTTTCAAGCATTTCTTAACATTTTTCATCAGGCATATAGAGGCAGTATGTCCAGACTGTCGTTCTCTTACTTTTTTTATATTATGGTCATTATCTATAAAGAAAAAAATCACCCTACTGGGTGATTTTAACTTTAGGTACCAAACCCACGTGGAAATGACTGCATAAACAATCACCTCGCTACAGGACAGCACCAACTACATGATTAATAGCAGATATTCTATCTTATTTCTTTGACTGACTCGGACTTGTATTCACTAGCACGGCCAGCTTTCTTTCGCTCTTAACCATTGGCGAGTTGCACTGAACGCACGTTGGCTCAGATGAGAAGACGAAGTTATCTCTCATCCATCCTTTACAGTCCTCACTTGTACAAGCCCATATGGATGTGATTTCTTCAGGAATGTCATCTTGAGGTTTCTTACGTGAATTATACATGAACCATCCCTCTTTCTTTTCAAGATTCACATGCGATACAATAAGTGCCCCAAACGCTATGTTCGGGGCACTTACTTCAGCGTGCAATAACTTCGATAGTTGTATTATAACACATTTGAGCGCAAATCTTTCACAGCAGAAAAAAATTTTTCCAACGCCCTTTATGGCAACCAATCTTTTGCATGAATAGAAGCGATGAGATTGAGGCCACTACTGATATCATATGCACATGCTTAGTTAAACATGACAGCTTTTCGGTAATTATTTCATTTCTCTAGTCAGGAACACAGCCGTTCCCTCTTCCTTCAGAATAAGTTAAATCAACTTCATAATAAAAGGAGTGGGTAGTCATCGGTACTTTAAAACATTCGAAAGCGTTCAAGGCCGTCCTAAGAGGCCGTAACGAAGTTCCACCAGTCAAAACGAAAGCATCAGGAATTGCAGTACTTAAAGTAGTTAATAATGGAACACAGATCAGGTTCCGTCTTGCCGTTCGAAACATTTCCAAATTACTTCAAGCACACATTCATCTCGCAAGAAAAGGAGCTAACGGACCTGTTGTCGCATTTTTGTTCAGCACAACCAAGTATCCAATATCGGTTAAAAAAGGCTTCGTTACAGGTGTATTAACAAGCAACGATCTCGTCGGGCCTCTGGCTGGCAGAACGATCGCAGATTTAGTCGCTGAGATCAAAAGCGGCAATGCTTACGTTAACGTTCACACGGTTAAGCATCCGAATGGAGAAATTAGAGGACAACTACGTCGCTAAGTATCCATTTCAACAAAAAAACACGGATCCCTATTCATCCGTGTTTTTTTGTGTCTATTTTATTTTCTACCGTAGTCCGCTTTAATCTCACCCCACTGCTGGGTTTGCCACTTCAGCAGCTTATTCTCATAGCTATTTGCTTGCAGCCAATGCAGTGCTCGATCTACAAGCGTCCATACTTCCTTTGTTGATTCATTTCGCTCCAGTGTCGTAGCTACCTTCTTCTCACGTACCCACTTCAAAGCAGTTTGAGAATCACTGTATACCGTCTTGTTGCTGCCTTGTTTCTTTAAGTATGCCAATGAATGAACAATTGCTAAAAACTCTCCCAAATTGTTCGTTCCATTTTGAACGGGACCGTGAGCGAATAGAACTTCCCCTGTCTTCGTATCTACACCTCTATATTCAATAGGGCCCGGATTCCCTTTTGTTCCAACGTCTACCGAGATACTATGATAATCAATTTCAGCCGTCGTATGGATCCCGGATGAGGTAGCAGACCGCCCCTTCTCTGATGCCTGATTGCTACTCTTTCCATAGTGACGTGCCCATCCATCTTGATAGGCTTGTTCTGCTTCTTCTTTAGACGTAAACGATTTATATTTGGCATCTTTAAATGCCTCAACTTGTACTCGGCATTCATTCCAGTTCGTATAAATACCAGGTGTGTTCCCAACCCACACGACGTAATACTTCTGCTTAGCCACACTCATTCTCCTTTACGTAAACGTTACTCCTTACTTCTTATCGCCTTACCTTACCACACGTAAACCTCCATGCATACATAGTTGTTTAACACTAAGAATTGCACTACACAGCCTCTATTATGAATGTGAATATACTGTCACAACATTTCCTTTATTCGGATAGGATTAATGCGAAAAAGGTGTTCATCCCACCTATTTTTCGTTAAAATGAATAAGTTCCCAACAAGTTTGAATCATACATCATGACCACACACAAGGAAAGGATGCATTGACAGATGAGAAATTTTTTTGCATGTATACTAAGCCTCTACCTTATTCTAATTCCTACTCAAGTATGGGCTCACAGTAATCTTACGGAGTCGATTCCTGCTATAGATGCAGTGGTGAAGGAAGATGTCAAAGCACTTCAATTAACTTTTAATACAGACATACTCAAAGGAAGCACGTTTACCCTTGCAAATGAAGCTGGGCAAGCCATTGCTGTAGACACGATTCAAATTGACGGACCTCATTTGAAAGGTACGACATCAGTTCCATTGCCTAATGGAAAAATAACAGTAAACTGGTCTATCATCGGAGCAGACGGTCATCTTATCCACGGAAACTACCAATTTACCGTACAAGATGAGCAAACTGCAGCTAACGATGGTAAGAAACAGACAACGATTACTACAGACGCAGCTACCTCTGTAAACGAGCAACAAAATACATCCAAACTTGACGGTGACAGTCTTATGCTCCCTATTATCGTCGTTGTGCTCGGAATCGCAGTAATCGTATTGTTCTTTATTATGAAAAAGAAAGACGCTAATTCATGATTGGGCTGTTAACCGTTACCGAAGCAGCGTTATACGTGTGCTTCGCTATATTAATTGGGGGACTGTTTCTATATTCTCTACCTGAACGCACTCGTCCAGCATATACACTGCCTACTTGTTTACTAACGGGCAGCAGCTTATTAATAGCTCTGTTATCATTTGTACCACTTATTCCTATTTTGGATTTTCTAGCGGAGCAATCGGGGCAACCGTTCTCAATATTCCGTTATCTTCTAAGTTCCGATATGGGGATTCAATGGCTGACACTTGGCTTAGCTGCGATCCTGTTAGCCGTTTTTATACAGCTTATCGATGTAAAAGCTTCTAGAGGTGCAGCTGCTACTGCATTCGTATGGAGCTTACTGCTGAGTGTCCTAATCGCTTGGACGAGTCATGCTTCATCCGTAGATGCCATAGGAGGATTTATTGCGCACTGGATTCATTTTGCCGCCGTATGCCTGTGGTTTGGCATTTTGCTGATAGTTAGTTGGTTCTCTACCAGTGAATCACGCTGGAACACATTCATGAACTGGTACTCACCATTAGCTATCGGATGTATGACTGCCATTACAGCAGCAGGCCTTATCCTAATGGAATATATCACACCGACTTATTGGGATTCTTGGCTGCTGCCTTACGGACAAGCGCTGCTGTTGAAGCATCTCTTATATGCTGTATTGATAAGCCTAGCATTCATCAATGGATTTTTACTTAGAAAGAAAATGCATCTAAAGTGGCTGCGCGCAGAGACGATCGTCGTTGTTATTATTTTGCTAGTGACTGCATTTATGACGCATTCCGCTTCACCCCGTGATGTAGCACAAGTACTCCAAACGGATGGTGTATCCCAATGGTTTGAACTGCTGCACCAAGGAGGCTGGAGCATCAACTGGCGAGTGGACTTAGCTTTTAATAGCTACACTCTAATACTGTCTTTCATGGCTATACTATTCGCCGCTTTGATGGTTATGGCTTATCGGAAGAAACAATCTCCATTTGTGTTCATTGCGATAGGTTGTTTAGCAGTTATTACCGTATTTATAGCTGTTCTGATATCGATCGTGCCTGCTATAGTGTAACTGTGCAAAGATCGATGCTGACATGCTACTATGTGCTGCTTCCTGCATACCAATATGTATTACTAACTGTATAACATGAAAGCTTGATTATCATATGGGAACATATAAAAGGGCTCTCTAGTCCGTCAATTGCGACGGCAAGAGAGCCCTTTATTATTTACAACACAATCTCATTAGAAGCGGAAGACAATGCATTGCCTGTTCCGTTAGCTCCGTTGGAAATAGATAACACAAACACTTTATATGCTACGCCCCTTTGAATAGAGCTACCATATATGTCAACGTCACTCGTTGACCAAGTAATCGTGTTGTCTCCATTGCCGTTTGAGAACTTGTAGCGATTGGAATGAACTTGGTTAGCTTGCTCCAACGTAAAGCTTCCTGCTGCATAAGTCGGTACGACCATTACTGCATAATAAGCAACTTGACTGGAGTTCGTCGGTTTTTCAAATACGGACTTAAAACTATATTGGTTGCCATCTGAATATGCAGCTACATAGTTTACAGCAGGTACTGCTTGCTCAGATAACGTAAACTCAGCATAACCATTAGACAGTGAACTTGTTTGATGTGGATTATTGCTAGCAACCGTAAGAACGTACGTACGGTAAGTAACACCTTTAATCAGAGGATTGCCCAGCATATCCTTAGCCGTATCAGCAATTTGTTGCTTTACATATCCCCCCTGCTTGGAGACTCTTGTAAAATTGGACTCCGCAACACCTAAAGCAGTTGAAGCATTTAGGATATGTGCTTGTTCAGCACGAACCAACAAAATTCGATATTCTTGCACATTAGATTCATTACTGTTTGTATAGAAGCTAACATCAATCTTACGATTTGTCGTATGCTGGTTCACAACTTGAGCCGTCACATTCGTTACAGGGCTAGTGTTCAGCGTACCAGATAACGTAAATTCACCCGAAGGAGCTGACAATGTGTTGCCGTATAAACCAACTGACATGACGTAAACTCGATACCTTTCACCACTGCGGATAGGATTTCCATCTACATCTTTCATATCAGCATTCATCGCCTGCGTAATATGTTTTCCTGTCTTACTCACATAAGCTTGATAAGAGCTATTTACATTGTTCGCATGAGCCAATGTGAAATTTCCAGCTTGATGAGCTTTAACGATTAGAACGCGATAGTGATTGATATTCGACTCATCCCCTGCGCGGTTAAAGGATACCTGCACATCACGTCCATCGTTGAAATCGCTAATGTCACGTACATGAACATTTGAAGCTGCTTGCACACTTGAGTTGCCCGACAATGTAATCGAATCGGAAGCAGTGGATAAAACGTTGTAATGCTGATTATTGTTGACTGCCATTACAAACACTTTATAGCTCTCTCCACTTTTAATAGGCACACCATCGATATCGCGAGTAAAGGAAGTCAATGTTTGACTAATATTACCGCCCGTTTTATTTACATACGTAAAATTGCTCGTTCCCACACCATTCGCTTGATGTAAAGTGAAATTGTGTGCTTGTGATGACTTCACCACAAAAATTCGATAGTGATTAAAGCTGGACTCATCATGCACTTTATTGAAGGAAACCGTTAAATCTCGACCATCGTGATAATCATTTACATCTCTTACTATTACATTAGTCGGAGCATTCGAATAATTATTATCAGATAGAGTCATCGTTTGAGATGGAGCAGACAATCTGTCCTTATTCCAAGACACCGCCATGACAAACACTTGATAGCTTTCCCCATTACGGAGGTATGATCCGTCCACATCTCTCGCACTAGAAGTAAGGTTCACTTTATAGCTATAGTAGCCATTTTTACTTACTTCCGTATATCTACCAGAAGATACTTTACCTGCCTCCGCAAGATTGAAACTGCTCGCATTTCTTGACTTAACGACGAAGACACGATATTGGCTGACGTTAGACTCATCATCAGCACGATTAAAGCTAACTTCTAAGTCACGCCCATCTCCATAGTTGCTTACATCTTCAATCTTAGTAATAACCGGCAGGCCAGAGGCCCCTTCCAGTGTAACTACTGATCCAGCAGACAACTTGTTAGGTGAACTACTCGAATTGTTGCTTACTGATAATACAAACACCGTATAGGATTCGCCATTACGAATGTAATCGCCTGCAGTATCCTTAGTTGTCGAATTCAGCTTCTCCGTGAGTGTAGATCCATTCTTATATACCGTACTGTAATGCTGACTAGGAACGGCATTTGCCGCATTGAGATCAAAACGATGTGCATCCTTCGTCTTAACAACCATCACGCGATAATTGGATACTAGGTCATCATTGTATGGTCTGGAGAAGCTAACCGATAGATCGCGTCCATCTCCGTAATCACTTACATCCGTTGCCTTCACATTTGTAACCGTGATTCCTGTTGCACTTTCTGGGATCTTCACCGTAGAAGACGCATAAGATAGTCCCGATCTATGATTCAAACCTTGAGTCAGTATATACACCTTATAGGACTGATTTGATCGAATCACATCTCCATCAACATCACGCAAACTTGCCGGCAAATTAACTGACTGGTTAATGCCATGTGTATTCACTTCTGTATAATTGCCATGCGATGCTGACTTCGCTCTCGTTTCGTTGAAGCTGCTAGAATTGTCAGCTTTCACAACTAAAATACGATAGTTCTTCACATTTGCCTCGGTGGAAGACTTATCAAAGTGAACCGTAATATCGCTCGCGTCACCTGACTTACCTGTAATCTCAGCTCTAACATTTCGAACAGCTGAGAAAGAAGTATTGTCTGGATTTTGCGGTGTACCTGGATTTGGATTGCTTCCGGAACCATCCGAAGTCGTGATGTGCACCGTTCTGCTATATCGCTCATAATCAGCTTGCGCTCCGAACGACTGACTAACAAATCGGACAGGTACCATCGTTCTGCCCCCGATTGACTGTGCGGGTACATCCATCGTAACATTTTTACCATTTACTTTTGCGTTCTTGGATCCTAGCTTTAACACTACTGTGGTGCCGCTTTTGCTTGACGTTACTGTTCTTGTCTTTTTATCATAGTGAACCGTTGCATTTAGTCCCTCAAATACGGATTTGAGCGGAAGTAGCGTTCTACTGTTTACCACAATAGGTGGCTGAGGTGTAGATAAATACTCCCCATCAATATAGACTTTTATAGCTGGTGCGGCTTGTGTTTGCGTTGAAAACAACGTTAATGAGCTACCAATCAATAGCGCAGATAACAGAACTCGCATTTTCCTCATACTTGCATCCTCCTGATCGACTTAATAAGGCGAATTTTACCTATATGTAAAGAGTCGAAAAGTAAGGAAAATGTTTCATGATTTCCTGCTTTATTTGTGTCTATTTCGTGAACATTTAGTTACAAATATCAATTCCTAACTAATATTGATACTTTAACTGATATTCGCCGCCCTTAACGCTGAGATTCTAACTCCTCATACAACCGTTTCATAACTCTGATATCCCATACTTCGCACGATACTCATCTGCTAACATACTCATCGTAATAACATCATGGTATTGATGATGATAATAGAGTGCCTTACGCTTAATTCCTTCACGTACGAAGCCCAATTTCTCATACACATGCGCAGCACGGGGATTGTAGGTGAACACTTCGAGTTCAATTCGCTGCAAATTCAGCACACCAAATCCATACTCAAGCAGCAATTGCATTGCCTCTTGTCCATACCCCTGGCCTTGATGCTGCTCATAACTAATTGCGATACGAATGCCTGCACTACGATTAATGGTATCGATATCTTGAAGCGCAATATCACCTATGACTTCATCTGACTCCTGTAATGCAATAAGCAGCAATACACTTGAAGCATCTTGTGATTTGGCATCGATATAACGGGAGATCTGCTCTTTGGTAGCATACTTGTGTGTTCCAGTGAGTCTTCTCGTCTCTTCTACATATAGGTGTTCATAATACATGCCCGCATCTTCCCCATTAATGGGACGCAAATATACGCGGCTGCCTGTGAGCAATTTGGGTTGAGTGGTAGCGATAGTCATCATAATCCCCCTTTTCGTTATATACCTATCGTAGTGAACAACTGTATACTTCAAAATAGACAGAATCGTTATTAAAAAAAGGACAGATGGAGGACTACCTCATGTTCATAGCTCCTAAGCTTGATGAGCAAAGCAAAACGCCCTTTTATTTACAGCTATACGAGTTCTTCAAACAAGAAATACGACTAGGAAATCTATCCCCCAATACTCGTATGCCTTCTTTGCGCAAACTTGCAGAACATCTTAATGTGAGCACGACTCCTGTAGAGCTCGCCTTTCAGCAGTTAGTGGCAGAAGGATTTATTAAGAGCAGGCCAAAGAGCGGTTATTATGTTCAAACGCTGCACCCTATTTACCATAAGTACGCAGTTTCTTCTAAACAGCCTCCAACACATCGGATAACAGCACGTGATCCTCACTATTATCGCTATGATTTTCATATATCAAAAAACGACTTCTCTACGTTTCCGCATCGTATTTGGAGGGGCTTATTACACGATGCACTCGATCACGCCGATGGCTTACAGTATGGTAATCCACAAGGGGAACCTGCATTGCGACAAAGTATTGCAACATACTTGCGCCGCTACCGAGGACTTCGCTGCACGCCTGATCAAGTCATTGTTGGGGCGGACCAATACATACTCGCTTCTTTGTTAAGCTTACTGCTCAAACATAGCGGCAGCGGCAATCGCCTAGGCATCGAAGACCCTTGTTATCATTTGGTGCCAGCCACTTTTAAAAATCATGGATATGAAGTCGTTCCCATCCCACTGCAAGAAGACGGGATTCAGATCGAGCCATTGTACAGTTCGAATATAAACGTCGTTTACACAGCCCCATCGCATCAGTTCCCAACAGGGTTGATGACGCCAATTGCTAAGCGAATTCAACTACTGGAATGGGCCAACGATTCACAAGGTTTCATTATTGAAGATGACTATGGCGGTGAATTCCGCTATCATGGTCGATCCATCCCGTCCATCCAAGGACTGGTCGAAAATAGTCCTGTCATTTACTTAGGAAGCTTTTCTCAGGCGATTGCACCGACTTTTTGTATTCATTACATGATCCTGCCTAATAGCTTACTACCTACTTATCATCAACTAAAATGGGAGCTATACCTAGAGCACTCAGCTTCTAGAATCAATCAACTTGCTCTGCATCAGTTTATGGAAAAAGGACATTTCGAGAAACACTTGCGACGAATGCGTCAGCTATATAAGAGAAAGCACGACATCCTAATTCGATCGATTCAAGAACAATTTCAAGATCGCGCTGTTATAACCGGAACAGATGCTGGTTTCCATATCCTTTTGACCGTTCACGATCAGCGCTCAGAAGCAGAGCTTGTTGAGTTAGCTAGAGAAGCCGAGATACGAATGACACCTATGTCTTTCACATGGTGGCTACCTTCTCAACGTAATGAGCTGCATTTCATAATCGGTTTCGGTGGAATTGCAGAGGAGTTCATAGATGAAGGAATACAGCGCTTGAAAGAAGTTTGGTTCCCTAAATGAAAAAAAGACTGAACCCAGGTCCGTTTCGCGGCTTGAGAACAGTCTTTTTTGCACACTTACTTATTTGCATACTTACTTATTTACGTACTTGCATATTTTATAATTTATTATGAGTTCTTCGGCTCATTATGCCAAATAACAGCGACAGTTCCTTCACCAGCATGTACAGCAATGGCAGAGCTGATTTCCCCGATTACAACCTCAAGCTGAGGGAAAAGCGCTTGAATCTGCTGCTTCAATGTTTCTGCTTTATCGATCACATTACCGTGCATGATTTGAATGCTTTGGACACGATTCCGTTCATAAGCCTGTTGAAATAGCTCAACTAAACGTGCATATGCCTTTTTTTCAGAACGTACTTTATCAAATAGTTCAAACGCGCCTTCGTGGATACGAAGCACTGGCTTAATACGAAGAAGTGAACCGACTAAGTATTGCGTGCCTGACATTCTTCCACCTTTGTAGAATTGATCCAGATTGCCCAGTACAATATAATTCTCTGCTTTATTTGCTTCCTGCCGTAATTGAGCTGCGATCTCTTGATAGCTTAGACCTTGTTCAGCAAGCTCCAGCCCTTTGTAGAGAAGTGTCGTAAGAACATAGGACATCGCCTTCGAATCGACAACTTCGACATCAAACGACGCAAGGTCAGCAGCAGAGTGACAACATGCCAACGTTCCGCTTATTTTTTCTGATACATGAATAGCAATTGCGCAATCATAACCAGCATCTTTCAACTGTTCAAATAACGCCGCATATCTACCGATTGGCGGCTGAGACGTCTTCGGCATTTCCTTTTCCTCGCGAATGCGACGGTAGAGCTCCTCTGTGGTGAGATCAATGCCATCGTCAAAAACGTCGTTGCCAAATACAATGCCCATTGGAATGACAAACACATCTTCGTTATGTTTCAAGTTATCCGGCATATAAGCGGTACTATCCGTTATCCAAGCAATTTTCTTCGTCATTGCGCACCCATTTCTGTTCGTATGATGTAATTACTTTTTCATTGCAGGCTTGAAGCCTTCTTCCTCGAGATATTCCTTCGCTTCCTCATACGTTTCAAAAACAGTATCTAAGTTTAACCCTGCATAAATGTACCACATTTGATCTTCATCTTCGAATTGCAGGGTAAGCGTCTGATTGCTGGCATTAGTCCAATATTCTTCCTGTGCAGACTCATCAGAGCCATGAGAGTCATCAGACTCTAGTGATGCAGGCATTGCAGATAAGGAGCGAATAGATTGTTCAATAATCGTACGCAATTCATCCGCTGTGAAATCACGAATATTCACAAGTCCCTTGTCATCCTTCTCATAACCTTTCAACAAACCTGCGTAAACAAATCCATTACCATTCGGATGCAAATGATACACAACCGTTTTTTTGTCGTACATACTTTGTTCGAAATGGTAATTTGAGCGACCTAGTGATACTTGTCTGCGTTCTAATTCTAAAAATGAATCCGCAATCGCGGATTTTTCTTCATAACTAAGCATGTGAAATCCTCCAAAACCTACATTAATTAAATGTATTATATCATACCAAGGATACGGTATCTTAATCGCTTTCATGACAATGTTATAGCGCTCTAATTAGATCAGCGCTTTAACATAATACTTCACCTGTTTAAGAAGTCAATAAAATATCAATAGTCATGAAACTACGGTTACTGTTAGTAATATGAATGTATTGTAAGCGCTTTACAAAATACATTCATATCATCCATATATTCCTGAACAATGGTAAAATAAATACGCTTAACCTTTTTTCCCTTAATTTTTTTCATAAGGAACTATAAAGAAAATGTTGAAGATAGCCGATAAAAGACAAAAATTGTCGATCAATCTGTTGGTATGTGGTACTATAAATTGGAATATATAGTATCATTCTGTACAAGTATCCATCCGATACGTAGATGTTAAGGCCGTGCATCTCTTACATCTACGACAGGTATACGACAAAAAGGTGGTGAATATTCCGTTACTTATCTTTACCCTACTAAATAGCAAATGGAGGCGAATTTATGAATTCATGGCTTCCTTCGTGGAGCAGCAAGTATATGCATGTAAAATGGTTTACTGAGGATCAAGATTGGATCCCTTCACCTATTGCCAATGTGATTACCCCTACATTTTTGTTTTGGCTTATCTTTACCACCATTGTCTTACTTATATTAGCTTTCTTCAATGAATCAATTCGAAATGTCGGCGTTGTTAGCCGCATTCATCGTCATCTACATGGGTTAAAACGCTTTAATTCGATTATTCTGCGTGTTGGACTCGGAATTGGGCTGCTTTTACAGCTTAGTACAGGATCGTATTTGGCACCTGACCTTGTTTCGAATCAATGGTGGGTTTACGTGGTCCTTACCGTTGCCCTATTTGGATTGCTGCATCGCAAGACACTCTTCATAAGTGCATCCGCTCTCACACTCCTTTACATCCATGCCATTATGATATACGGCCTGTTTCATGCACTCGATTATATGTTTTATATTGGGATCATCTATTATTTATTCGTTATTCATACGAAATGGAGCCACACAGCAACATCTGCCCTTTTTATAAGCACAGGACTATCCTTAGCATGGCTGGCGATTGAAAAAATCACAATTGCTAAACTCGCTTGCTCCCTTTTTCATGAGTATGGGCTTCCTTCCTTAGGATTTACGATTGAGGACTTCGTTCTTATTAGCGCTTTCATTGAAATCGGGATTGCTTGGGCCTTTATTGTGGGGATGATGAATCGATTTGCCGCACTCGTTCTGACAAGCGTATTCCTTATGACGACAACGGTATTCGGCCTAAAAGAAATCGTCGGGCATATGGTTGTACATACGCTTCTCGTCATGTTTATCATTGAAGGCGCGGACGAGACAAAAACGATGCTCAAATTCAAGTTTCTTCGTTCGCCAAAGGTACGCAGTACATTTATAGTCCTTAACTTCAGCGCCCTGCTCTTCACATTAATGATTATCTATGTATGGATGGGTAGACCAGGAAGTGTATTTGTGTAAAGCATTCACAAAAATACCGCCATTGCATTTGGATTGCGCAATGGCGGTATTTTTATCTCAATAACTATTTCATTACGTTTCCAATATCGGTTCAGCAACAGAAGATACTTCCGCATTAGAACGAAGCACTTTCAATTTATGAATTCGCTTCTCGTCCACTTCAAGCACTTCAAATACGAAACCACCAAACATCACAACAGGCTTCTCCGACTGCTCAGGAATTCTTCCGAGCTGACCAATAACGAAACCACTTAATGTATCGTAATCATCCGTAGGGAAATCTGCGTCAACGATAGGATTAAGCACGCGTAGTTGAATTGTTCCGTCTACAACCCAGACGCCCTCTTCAACCTGCTCGATCTCTTTCTCTTCTTCCTCATCATCATGTTCGTCAAAAATGTTACCCACGATCTCTTCCAGCAAATCTTCGACTGTTACAATTCCTGCTGTACCGCCATACTCATCAATCGCTACAGCGATATGAACTTTATTGTTCTGCAGTTCTTTGAACAAATCATCGATACGCTTAGAAGCCGGGATGAAGTAAGGAACCCGAATGAGATCTTTCAAATTAAAGGAATCATCTACGTCCGTTTCAAGATACTTAATAATATCTTTCACGTGTAGAATACCGACAATATTGTCGATGTCACCTTCATATATAGGATATCTCGTATATTTTTCAATATTAATTAGCTTCGCAACTTCTTTAAGTGAGGAATCCATCGAAATGGCGATTACACTGCTTCGATGTGTCATAATGTCCGTCACTGTCTTATTGTCCAACTCAAAAATGTTATTAATCATCATTTTCTCGTCTTCTTGAATCGTACCATTTTCGTTACCAACGTCGACCATCATTCGAATTTCTTCTTCCGTTACCTGCTCTTTGTTCTCATCCGGGTTAACACCCAGGATACGTACGATCAAGTTCATTGAACCTGTAAGTAATCGAACAAATGGCGCAGTAACCTTAGATAGAACGGTCAATGGCACGGCTGCGAACATCGCAATCGACTCATACTTTTTCATCGCCAATCGCTTCGGTACTAGTTCACCAAATACTAACGTGAAATAAGACAAAATAATCGTAATCACAATGACTGATACCGTCTCCAAAATCGTTCTCGGAATAGGTACCCCTGCTTCATAAAGATATTGTGCCAACCTGCCAGCAAAGCTCTCAGCGGCGAATGCACTCGCCATGAACCCCGCTAACGTTATACCGATCTGGATTGTGGCCAAGAAACGGCTCGGTTCGCTCAGAAGACTGTGCAATAGTTTTGCTTTTTTATGCCCTGCCTCCGCCATAGACTTAACTTTGTTGTCATTCAATGAAATAAGAGCAATTTCTGAGGCTGCAAAAAAAGCATTTAGCACTATGAGTATCAAAAGAATCAAAATTTCCGTAAACACACTATTCATCCTCCATCATCATTTTCAAGTATTCCTATAACCATCGATATCCATGAGTTTGGAATACATGATTTAATTCCGGCGATAATAGCTTGTTTTTAAACGTATCTTGATCTTATTGATTACACATAATGCCTGAATCCTATTACCCGCTTCCCCTGGCTCATCGTCCATAACTGACGCCACCTCCTCAATGAAATCTAGTATTTGTATAAAAGTATACACTATCTTTAGTATAGTGACCTATGGTTCAGTAGGCAAGTTATTGATCAGAAATGATGTAAATTCATCCAATCTCAGATGTGAATACGTGAAGATTACAGCGACTTTATGAAGCTGAGAAGCAGCTTCAGCAGGTACATAACAAGCGTATCCTGATTCGGATTATCGCTTACGGAGAATCCAAAGTCCCCGCCTTGAAAGTTATTCGAAGGCTGCTCTGATTCTAAACCATACTCCTCCAGAAGCTGCTGCTTACGCTCTGAATCGATCTCTTTACTTGCTATGTCTATGCTGCCTTTATTGTCATGTTTCATATTACTTGTAGTCTGGACAAGGTGTTTCTCGGTAGCATATGCGCGATAAGTACCAAATTGGTTAGAGAGAGCTACAAGTAGAACAACGAGTAGTGTTACAGTTTTAAGACGACTTAAAAAGCGTTCTGTTCGTGAACGAAGCGCTTCATGCCGCATCTTTTGCATCGAATACTCCTCCCATTTACTGTTATATCAATATTCATTTTACTACAGGGCTAACGGATAACAACATGCATCATCTCCCTTAATAAATACAACAAAGCTACCCACTAATCCGTGGATAGCTTTGCTACTCTTATTTCTTGCTCAGATTATCCCATGCCTTCTGGAAGTTCTCCAACAACTTCGTCTGATCATCCTTGCCCGCTACATAGGCCTGAATCATGCTGCCGAACTCTTGCGTCGCACCATCCGGATATTTGAACCAGTTCCAGCTCAACGCTTTGTCCTCTTGGCTGTACTTCATCACATCAGCTGCGATATCACCAAGGTCTTCAGCTGTTGCTGTAATCGTAGAGAATGCTGGAATGAACTTAAATTCCTTCGTAATATACTTCTTGCCTGTTTCGGAAGATACGAGCCAGTTCAAAAAGATTTTCGCTTCTTCTTTCACTTTTGAATTCTTATTAATAACCCAGTTGTTCGGTACGCCTACAAGCAACTTGTCATTTTTTGAAGCATCTTCATCGATTGGCATTGGCAGGACGCCCAAGTTCAAGTCTTTGTTAATGCCGTCGATCTGTACTTGCGTCCAGTTCCCTTGCTGCATCATCGCTGTTTCACCCTTAGCGAACAACGTAACTTGCGTATTGTAGTCTGTCGTCAACGGATTCTTATTACCGTATTGAATCGTCAAATCAAGCATCTTCGTCCAATCTTGGAACACTGTATTGCCCGTCATTTTCGCAGATCCATCTTTCAATCCTTGAATAAATGCATTCGGATCTGGTTGATGTGCGAAAGCAACGTTTAAGTTGTGAATGCCTAGAATCCACCACTCCTGATAGCCGTTAGCGAATGGAGTAATGCCTGCAGCTTGCAACTTCTTAGCTGCATCTTCTAGCTGCGATAATGTTTTAGGCAACTCTGTAATGCCTGCTTTGGTAAACAAGTCTTTGTTATAAATAAAGCCGTAGCCTTCTAAGTTCATCGGTTGACCATACAACTTGCCATCCTTCGTCATCGGCTCTTTAGCAAGTGGAATCACGTCTTTCACCCAAGGTTCTGCGGACAAGTCCTCCAAGTGCTCCATCCACGTCTCCATCTCTTGGAATCCACCATTGTTGAAAATATCAGGCGCATCATTAGCAGCGAACTTCGCTTTCAAAGCAGCGGAGTAATCGGCACCGCCGCCCACGGCTTGAATGTTTAGCTTAATGTTTGGATGCTCTTTCTCAAACTCCGCCTTCATACGCTGCATCGCATCCGCGATTTCTACTTTGAATTGGAATATGTTAACCGTCTTCGTGCTATTTCCGTTATTTGCTGTGCTCTCTTTGGAATCTTTGGAGCCACATCCTGCTAACATGACCGAAACTGCTACTAGCATTAACAACGATAATTTTGCGAACTTCTTCATCCGTAAGCCCTCCCGTTCAGCTGCTTATGGCAGCTGACTTCTTTGCACTACCATTTAGTAAGACAATAAAATGGCAACTCCGATAAATACGAATCTTATTTACAAACTTAGTATAGCTCTTCTATTGAAAGCGATTACACCAACATAATTGACCATTAAGGTGTAAATCATTGATCGGATTGTTGGATCAAAAGATTAATATGCTAAAGAATGAACAGCATGTATGGCCCAACCATCCACCGACTTATCGTTCATATCACCCTTTTACCGAACCAGCCGTAATCCCTTCAATGATGTACTTCTGCATCGCTAGGAAGAAGATAATAATCGGCAGGATGCCAAGCGTTAATGCAGGCAAAGCCAAATCCCATTGCTTCGTGTATTGCCCAAACAGCGCGAATGTCGCGATCGGAATCGTATGCAGCGCGTCACTTTGCAGCATTAAGGATGGAAGCAAGTAATCATTCCAGATCCAGAGGCTGTTCAAAATAATGACGGTGACGAGCATCGGCTTCAATAATGGGAATACAATTTTCCAGTAGACCGAATATGGCGTACAGCCATCTACAACTGCCGCCTCTTCCACCTCAAGCGGTACGGATTTAATAAATCCGTGGAACAAGAAGATCGACAGCGGCGCCCCGAATCCGAGATAACAAATAATGAGCCCTGTGCGGCTGTTCGCCAAATCAAGCCAGCCCGTTACTTTGACGAGCGGAATCATAACGGATTGGAATGGAATAACCATCGCAGCTACAAACACCATGAACAACACTTTATTGAAGCGGCTGTTATGTCTCACCATGCGGTACGCAGCCATCGAGCTTATCAGAGCAATGAGCAATATACTTACTACCGTTATGAACAAGGAATTCATAAAGGCTTCGGGGAAGTCTGTAATTTCCCATGCACGCTTATAGTTGCCCCATTCGAACGTTGTCGGCCAGCTAGCCGCATTCGTCAGCAAGTCACCGAACGATTTTACCGAATTGACGAGTAGGAAATAGAATGGAACGAGAAACAGCAATCCCATTAAGATCATAACGATTTCGACGATAAACGTTTTGCCTGAATAATTCCTGTTTAGCTTTTTCATTACGCTTCAACCTCCTTGCTCTTCGTGATGCGTACTTGGATGAGCGTTATGAGCGCTACGATAACGAAGAAGATAAAGGCCTTTGCTGCACCTAAGCCATAGCGATTATTTTGGAATGCTTCCAAATAGATGTTGAGCGCTACCGACTCTGTAGACTTGAACGGCCCGCCTTTCGTAAGCGACAAGTTCAGATCAAACATTTTGAACGACCAAGAAATGGCGAGGAACAAACATACCGTAACCGCTGGCATAACGAGCGGCATAATGACCGTTCTCAATACCTGCATACGAGATGCACCGTCAATCTCTGCCGCCTCCATGATATCTCGCGGTACGTTGGTTAATGCTGCAATATAAATAACCATTAAATATCCAGCCGTTTGCCACACAAATACGATAACGATACCCCAGAAACCTGTCTTTTCATCTCCCAACCACGGCAGATTAAAGAAGGACCAACCGGTTAATTCACCGAGAGTAGCGAATCCTTTTACAAAGATAAACTGCCAGATGAATCCGAGCAGCAGGCCTCCAATGACATTGGGCATAAAAAATATCGTTCGCAGTGCGTTTCGCATTTTAAGCGGCTTAGTAAGCACATAGGCAATAACGAAACCCATCACATTCGTAAGTACAACGCCGACTGCCGTAAATTTAACCGTGAACCAAAAAGCTGCAAAATAATCGGAATCGCTGCTGAAGATCGCTTTGAAGTTATCCAGTCCGATCCAAGTTACCGTTCCAGCTACACCATTCCAATCGGTGAACGAGTAGTACATCCCCATTAAGAATGGAATACCAACAATAATCATAAAGAAGAAGGTTGCCGGTCCGACGAAGAACAGTTGTTGACCTAGCTGTGACCTAGCTTTTCGTGACATCCGCTACACCCCTTTATTGTGAACTAGGACGATACGATCAAAATTCACTGTTGATCGTTTTCCTGCTTATCCTTTCAAATATCCTGTGATATTCTCATTATGAATGGATTGAGAATGAGACAACACCGATGGATATGAACGGATTGGTGTAAAATATTGACCGGGGGTTCGAACATGCGCTGGAACCGTATTCGCACAAAGCTGATCACGCTGCTGCTCATTGCAACAATCGTACCGACCATGTCTACGATGGTCATTACCTATATAAACAACTATCAATCTTTGCAGGAACGTACATTAGAAGAGAACAAGAAGCTTATCTATCAAGGAAAGCACAATTTGCAAAATATGTTGCATGATTTGAATCAATCTTCTCTGTTCGTCTATACGAACTTTGAATTTTTCAAAATGCTCGAACGAGGCTACGATGATACGTATATGGAAGCGCAAGCTTATGCCGTCATGCAAAATATCGAATCTTCGATGCGACATGTCCATCAGGTGTATATGTACCGCAATGAGGTGAAGCGAGCCATTCTAGTTGCACAAAGCCTGCCTCACCGCAAATACGAGTCAGAACCGTATGAGCCTGCGGCCAACTATGCGAAGCAAGGGATTCAAATCCAGCCTACTTATAGGAGTGAGACATATGGCTTTGCCCCTTCTACCCAGTGGAAGCCAAGCGTTCCTGTCTTTACGCTGCACCGTCCGATTTACAAGGTGCCGTCTACGAAGGAATTAGGCATGCTTTCTATTGATGTGAAGCTGGAAGCGATATCTGAAATAACCGACCAGCTATATGAGAAAGACAAGGAACAACTTTATATTGTTGATCAAAATGGCTTAGTACTGTACACAGATGACGAGACGCTGCTGGGTAAGCCACTGCAAAAGCCTTGGCTAAGCGATAGCTTGCTCACAGCTGAAACGAAAGGCAACTTTGAACATGATAACGCTTTATATGTCCATGAAAGTATAGACTCACCCATTGCCCAATGGACATTAGTAAAAGAAATGCCGAAGAAATACTTGCTTCAAAATACGAATCGGACCCTGATGTTTAATATGGCCCTACTATCGATATCAACGCTTATTATTATTGGAGCTACCCTTTGGATATCGATTCGGATTACGAAGCCGATTGCACAGCTTATGCGTTATATGAATCAAATTCAAGCAGGCAAAATGAACGTCAACATCCAAGTGGACAGCCATGATGAAATCGGCATGATGTCCAAACGGTTCCGCGATATGATGAAGACGATTAACGACTTAATCGTTCAAGAATATAAGCTGGAACTTGCGAATAAAACGAATCAGCTCAAAGCTTTGCAAGCACAAATCAATCCGCATTTTATGAACAACGCCTTGCAATCGATCGGTACATTAGCACTGAAGCATGATGCGCCGCACATCTACTCGCTTCTGTCAGCGGTAGCAAAGATGATGCGCTACAGCATGTATAATAATGAGAGCACGGCCTCTTTACGTGAAGAAGTCGATCATGTAAAAGCCTACTTGCAGCTGCAAGGCCAACGATTCGAGCACGCATTCGAGGTAGAGCTGGCTATTGATCCGTCCACGCTCTCTGTCATCGTACCGAAGATGACATTGCAGCCGATCGTAGAAAACTATTTCAAACATGGTCTTGATCGTACGGTTCAAGGTGGGCTGCTGCGAATAACCAGCAGATGGCATGCTTCTGACACGCTAGAAATTAGCGTGCAAGATAATGGTTTCGGCATTGCACCAGATAAGCTCACGCTTCTGAATGAGAAGCTGCAAGCAGCAGGCGCGCCTGTGCCGACGAAACGAAGCACGATTATGTACGAGCCGAATCATCTGCTCTCTAACCAAGAAGAAGAGAAGTCTTTATATATGGATGGCGATGCTCCATCTGAAGAAAGTGTAAGTGGCATCGGTCTTATTAACGTAATGACAAGGCTCCAGCTCTTTAACAGCTATCCTGCATCCATGCAGGTGGAGGCTGTCGTTCCGCACGGAACAAGCGTGAAGATCTTATTGAAAGTGGGACGAGAAACGGAATGAAGGTACTTATCGTTGATGACGAAACTCATGTAAGAGCTGCCATTCGCCTGCTCGTCGATTGGCAAAAGCACGGTATTGAACAAGTTGATGAAGCCGCTGATGGGGAACAGGCCATTGCCTATATAGAGCAGCACAAACCGCAAATTATTATGACCGATATGATGATGCCAAATGTGAACGGCATGAAGCTGATGGAGTGGATTAGCGAGCATAGTCCTACTACCAAACTGATAGCAATTAGTGGACATGGTGACTTCAACTTGGTACGCCACACACTCCAGCACGGTGGAATCGATTATTTATTGAAGCCGATCGAACCAGATGGCGTTAATGAAGCAATCGGAAGGGCTGTAGAGGTGTGGAATAAGGAAGAAGCAGAGCGCAGCAAGCGCAATCAGCAGCAAATTCAAATGAATGAATTCAAACCGGTCGTCAGCGAGAAACTATGGTCAAGCTTAATTGATGACCCTAGCGCTAATGCACAAATGTCTACGGTACGCCGCATTCAGCAGAGCTTTGAACTGGCCTCCGACATCGAGCATATCCGCTTAGCTCTTGTGTATGTAAATGCAGATGACGAAGCGTTCAAACATCGCTTCCGGCATCATCGCGACCTGCTGTATTTCTCACTCGTCAACATTATGTCTGAGTATGTAAATGACAGCCATCAGCGCGGTGTTGTATTTCGCCGCTGGAACTCCCCTGGAGAGATCGCAATCGTGCTATGGCAGCAAACAGAAGCATTGGACATTTTACTGCAAGATATAAACGAAGCGTTATACAGGACTTTACATCGCAGACTGCATTTTGGATGCAGCGATGTTCGGAATTTCCCAGCAGGCATGGCTCAATGTTATGAAGAAGCAAAGCAGGCATTGCTCGAGCGCAATTTGCTGCTTGGGGACCGTTATCTTCATAACGTCCCAGCAACAGCTTCTACATTTGCAACTGCTGCAAGTGATACGACAATTGCCACCAGCTCGCATAATGATGCAACAAGAGCAATAAGTTCCCCTACAACGGGAACTGGCGCTGAAGGCGTAAGATCGATTCGCCTATCCGCCTATGAGGAGAGCTGGAAGCTAGCCGTGCTTAGCGGCAGCGCCGCTCAAATGACGGAGGCTGTGCAGCCGTTTATGGAAGCCGTGCGGGCTTCGGGATATTTAACCCCGAAGCTGCTTCATGCCAGCTACCGCGAATGGGAAACGATTCGCGCCAATATTGCGCATGAAGCAGTTGGTGAAGCCGCAGAGCAGCTGCTGCGACAATACCCGTCGCAGACGGCGCACACGCATGCTTCACCGCATATCGCAGAGCCATTTTCGCTGGATGCATGGCAGCGCTTATGGCTGCAAGAGCTAACCCTGTTGGCCGATGCCTGCTATATGCAGCAGGGCCAAGAGCAGCACATCATCTTCGACATCGCTAAATATGTCGAGCAGCATTACCACCAGGACATTTCGCTGCAAGAAATGGCGCAGCGTTTCTTTGTAAGCCGCGAGTATATCTCGCGCAAATTCAAACAACAATTCGGTATTAACTTGTCCGACTATCTTGCTGCGATACGAACGAAAAAGGCCAAGCTGCTGCTTATGAACCCGCATCTGCGCATTTCACAAGTTGCCGCTATGGTAGGTATTCCAGATGAGAAATATTTTAGCAAAGTGTTCAAGAAGCAAGTTGGTGTCTCGCCTAACGAATATCGAAAAAGTCAGCAACTATAAGGCCTCACAGATGAAAATAAATGTGACCTGTGCTAAAATACTATAATTGTGTGTTCGATGCGAGCTCTTTTTTAGAGTAAGGATCTGAATGCTCACAATTCGTATCGGCAGTCACCACTAGGGAGGTTTACTCAAACACCATGCTTATCATTGGTATCGCCGGCGGCACCGGCTCAGGCAAGACAACTGTAGCAAGATCCGTCATTGATCGTCTTGGTTCAGACAAAGTGACATTTATATCTCAGGACAACTATTACAAGGACCACTCTCATCTCAGCATGTCAGAGCGCGAACAGATCAACTTCGATCATCCTTTCGTTTTTGACAATGAGCTGTTAATTGAGAACTTGAACGTCCTGAAGTCAGGACAAGCGGCTCATGCACCTGTCTATGACTTTACGACACACTCCCGCAAAACTGACGAGACTATTGAGCTGAAGCCGAACAACATCGTCATTATTGAAGGCCTCCACGCATTGTCTGACGAAAACTTGCGTCAGCTGCTCGATATTAAAGTATTCGTTGATACAGACCCGGATGTTCGCATTCTTCGCCGCGTATTGCGTGACATTGAAGAACGCGGGCGTACAATCCAATCTATCCATCAGCAATACTTGCGCTCGGTTAAGCCGATGCACGAAGCATTTATCGAACCATCCAAAAAATATGCTGACATCATTATCCCTGAAGGTGGAGAAAATGAAGTAGGCATTCAATTGCTGTCTATTTTGACTGAGAAATATTTGACGAGCGACTGGTCATCCAAATAATTGAGACCTGAGCTTTTCTTCTATATAGAATTGGACAAGCATTCCTTTCGAGCAATCGCAATAAACCGCGGTTGCTTTTTTGTATGGAATGGAACTGGAATAGAAAGAACATTATTATCCGTAAACTAAGGAGACCTGTATTAGATGATTTATTTAAGGGGATTATAGCCTTTTGGAATCGTTGGAGGAATACAGCACAAACGAAGCAGAGGCACACGCGAGCACGGAGGTCATCTCGCGTGTGAAGCGCACTCTGTACGATGGTAACAACATGTATAAGGTGTTGTTTAACCGAATGTTAGACAAGCAGCAAACAAAGCCTGACGATAATGAGAATTCCCCCATTGAGCCGTGAGCAATGGTTAAACGGGCAACCCTCTTCTCCATAAATGGCCTTGATTCAGTCTAATCACAGTTTAGCGAGTCGGACTTATTCGTCGCCCTCTACGTTGTGATAAACTTGCTGTACATCGTCCAAGTTTTCCAATGCATCGATCAACTTTTCGAATTGCGGCTGAGCATCAGCTTCAATTTCAACAAAGTTTTGCGGCAGCATCGTCAACTCCGCTACGCTAAATTCCGTAACGCCAGCAGCCTTGCATGCCTCTTGCACCACATGGAATTGATCCGGTTCCGCGTAAATAATGACAGCGTCATCTTCTTCTAGGATGTCACGAACATCAATATCTGCATTCATAAGCAGTTCCAACACTTCGTCTGCTGTCTTGCCTTCAAAGCCGATAACGGCTGTTTGGTCAAACATATAGCTTACAGAGCCGCTCACACCAAGGTTACCGCCATTTTTGTTAAATGCAGAACGAACCTCAGATGCCGTACGATTCACGTTATTCGTCAAAGCGTCTACGATAATCATCGATCCGTTCGGTCCGAATCCTTCATAGCGAAGCTCCTCATAGTTCTCATCAGAGCCGCCTTTCGCTTTCTCAACAGCACGGTCAATGATCGCTTTTGGTACGTTGTATGTTTTGGCACGCTCGATAACGAATTTCAAAGCCTGATTGGACTCAGGATTTGGTTCCCCTTGCTTCGCGACCACGTAAATTTCTCGACCGAACCTAGCATAGATACGACTCGTATTCGTATCTTTCGATGCCTTCTTCTCTTTAATATTGTTCCATTTACGCCCCATACTAATCTCGCTCTCTTTCCACATTTAAATGTGCATAATCAACCCAATTATATCGCTTAACGTAAATCTCGGCAAATTGGAGCCTATCTTTTTTACCAGCAACAACCTCTTTAGCACTTGGAAAATTACTGTATATATAAAGGTACCTATATATGGTCATTTTTCATATGCGTTTTTCCCTTACTAGGTTCGAGCCTGCTCCCTTATTGGGATTGTGAATATATTGATAGCGAGTACATGTCATTACGCCCGCTGTTCAAAATGATTAACGCTTTACTATGGCTGACAAAAGGTGGTTGTCATGAAAATTTTATTTCTAGAACGCGGAAAGCTGTGGTCGTATGGCTTACCCGACGGTCTTAGAGATCTTGGACATGAAGTACGCACATCAGGCCCCATTACGAGACACTCTCTATCCACCCTTTTCACCTTCTACAAACCAGACCTCCTCATTAATGTTGGCTGGGGTCTTGACCATACACCCAAAAACGAGCTTATGATGCGAGAGTTAGCGACATCATTCAAAATACCTTTGATTTACTGGTCTACTGAGGATCCCAATTTTACAAAAGTGTTCACCCTGCCTCTATTAAGCAGATTGAAGCCTGACTTCGTATTTACCATTTCACCTCAAACCGTCGACGTGTTCCGCAAAAAGGGCTATGCAGCAGCACATATGGATTTCGGCTTTCATCCTAACGTACATCGTAAACTACAGCCCATTCGAAAATATAAAGCAGACTTCGCTGTAGTCGCCAACGCTTATCCAGATGTACTGCAGAAATACCCCAAATTGTATCGACGCACATCCCTAAACACCCTTATAAAACCGCTGCTAAAAAGTGGTGCCAAAATTGACTTCTACGGGCGCAACTGGGCACGGATGAAACCGTATCTAGGCAAAGCGATTCCCAAAAGATTCCTCAAAGGACCTATTCCCTACAAAGATACAAATAAAGTGTACAGCTCAGCAAAAATTATATTAGGATTGCAAAATTATACGGACATGGTCACACAGCGCACCTATGAAGCAATCGGCTCAGGTGGATTTTTATTAACAAACAGCACCCCCGCTACGAGGCAACTATTGAAGTCAGGTCGCGACGCCGCCCTATCCTCTTCCCCGGCGGAAACTTTGAAGCTTGCCCGCTACTATTTGGCGAATGCACAAGCACGAGAACGAGTAAGACGAAATGGACGGCAGACAATATCCAAGCATAACTATACGAATCGAGCACGCTACATGCTTTCCATTCTCAAAAAACACGGATTGATTTAACTACTCTTAACGTAGACAAGAAAAGGAGGATGATAAGATGAGGGTATTGTTTCTTGAAAATCATCCGATGTGGATTCATGGTCTGCCGAACGGCTTCCGTGACTTAGGACATAACGTAAAAATTTCGGGCGTGCTGACAAAAAATAAAATCCCTTATTTGCTTCGTACCTTTCGCCCTGATCTTATTGTTAGCCTAGGATGGACAGCAGAACATAGTGTAACGAAGCGAAAATGGGTTCATCAATATGTTAAGAAATCAGGTATCCCTCATGTTTTCTGGGCGACAGAAGATCCTACCCATCACCAAACATTTTCAGCCCCCTATGTTAGCAACGTTCAACCTGATTTTGTGTTCACGATAAGTGCGGAGAAAGTACGAGACTACATCCGTATGGGCATTCCAGCGGCACATATGGACTTCGGCTATCATCACAGCGTTCACCAGCGAGGAAAAATCGAAGCAAAATATAAAAGCAGCCTTGCCGTTGTTGCAAACGGCTATTCAAAAATATTGAAGCAGTACCCGGATCATTATCGAATCCATTCCTTGCAGCAATTAATCGTACCTCTTCTGCAAGATGGAACAAAAATTGATTTTTGGGGAAGACATTGGAGTCAAATGAAGCCCATACTCGGCATTCAAGTGCCCACTGCTTGGATTCATGGCTATTTGCACTATACAGAAGCATGCAAAGTATACAGCTCTGCCGACATGATCATCGGCCCACAAAACCACCTATCTCAAGTTACGCAGCGCACATACGAAATTCTTGGATCCGGAGGATTTCTATTAACGAGCGATACACCAGAAGTTCGCCGCTTGTTTATACCTGGCAGGGATCTCGTTGTATCCAGCTCCCCTTTCGAGACACGACAGCTAATCCATTACTATTCGAATCGTCCTAATGAACGCGAGCAAATACGTCAGCAAGGTATGCATGCTGTACAACGGCATAGCTACAAAGAGCGTGCAAGTTATATGATCCATCAACTTAAAATGCATCATATTATTTAGCTTTTTTGATACAAAAAATAGGGTTGAATAATGAGCTCCTATCAAATTTCCAGTTTAACATGAAGCAAATCAGGGTATTTGTATCCGCAGGCTATCTAGCTTTTGCTGGATAGTCTTTTATTTTCTTTTTTTGAACAATATACAAATCACTGCAACAAAAACCGATAAATTACGTTAAATACTATGTAAAATGAAAGAAAGGTCGTGAAACTATTTCAAGTTCTTATCATTTCAAGAAAAACGGCTTAACGATAATCGCTTTGCTGCTCCTACTTAGCGGACTCCTCCTTATCATTTATCCGAAATGGAATACATATATGGAAGAACGACGAGAACTACAACTTCTGACGGAATGGGATACGTATTTAAAAGAACACTCCCAAGCAGGACAATCTATTCATTCTTCACAGACCACACCCACGACTACAAACAAAGTAGCTATGGAGCCAAAGCTACTAGATGGAATTCCTGTGCACGGCACGATTGCCATCGATAAGATCGACCTACGAGAACCGATCGTAGAAGGCGCTACTCCACAATCATTAAAAGTAGGCAGCGGAAGCGTTGTACCTGGCAGGGCGCCAGGCGAGATAGGAAATTACGTCTTGGCGAGCCATCGCAGCTTGAAGTTCGGACGCCATTACAACCGACTGGATGAGCTTGCAATCGGAGATTCCATTCAAGTCGAAACAGCTGATCGAACATTCACCTATACGGTTCGTTCCATAAGCATAGTCACCCCAGATGATTTATCTGTGCTGGATCAAAATCCGCACGAACGCGAATTAACACTCATTACATGTGATCCAATTGATACAGCTACCCATAGACTGATCGTAAAAGCATTTATCGAAGAAGAATTGAATTCGACAAAAATCGATTAAATTTGACAAATCCATGTCCATCCGATCACAATAGATATCCGTTATAGTTATTGATCAACAGGCAAACCAATCCTCTGATCAATTTCATATAAAATACTACACAGGAGAAGGAGAGAATCTATGCATAAGTACAACACTAGAACGTTTTTCTGTGGCCTACTGGTCATCTCAATTCTGGTGAATCTTGTGCTGCCTCCTTCACTAGTCGTTGCAAACTCAGGGCAGGGTACTCCCCTATTCCCGATAAGCAGTCATTCCAATCAATCGGTCTCGAATGCAACCTACGGCAACAATACTAGTGTCACAGGCAGTACCTATGGTGTTATTTCTACGAACATCATCACCTCTGTAACCATCACCGATGAGAAAGGGAATAATATTACCCAAGTCAGACCTAACCTAGATGAAAAAGTACAGGTCGATTTAACTTGGAAGCTCCCTGCAGGTCATCCATACGGGAATGGTTCCACTTTTACGTTCCAACTTCCAGACAAGTTCAAAGTAGACCGTAAATTAGAAGGTCAATTGGACGGTAAAGTCGGAACGTATGTCGTAACACCAGAAGGAAAAGTAACCTTCACCTTTAACGACCTCATTAAAGGCGGTCAGGAGATAGAAGGTGACTTCTTTGTATGGAGATATTTCAACAAAGACAAGTTTACAGGTGGGACGCATCAAAATATTGAATTCGTATTCGAAGCGGATTCCATCATTATCCCTGTTCATTTCAAAGGTAAAGACAATGGGAATATGAACAAGCAAGGCAAAGCCAACAAAGGCATGAATGCTAGCGAAATTAACTGGATCGTCGATATTAATACTGGTGAGCAAAAGATCGATCAAGCTGTATTCACAGATAAGCTACCCGCTGGTCTTACGATCGACTTAGGTTCCATTCGTTTGTACAAAGTGGATGTTAAGCTGGATGGTACGCTCCATCCAGAGACAAATCCAATTCCAGGCATTACTCCACAACAAACAGCAGATGGATTCGAACTGCCGTTAGGGGATATACATAATGCTTACCGCGTAACGTATACGACGAAAATTGACGGAACCGTAGATGCCTTTTATAAGAATCAGGCAACAGTTACGGGCACAAATCTGACTAAGTCGCTAGTGGGAACAACGACTGTAGAGGTAAAGTACAGCAAACCACTTGGCAAACAAAAGCTAAAGTATGATCGTGATACACAATCCGTTAATTGGTCTATTCAATACAACTATAACGAACAGCGTATCGGCCAAGCGAAAGCATATATCGAAGATCATTTTGACAAGACGAAGATGAAGCGAACAGGCGATGTCATCGTCACGCAGATGATTATTGATGACAACGGCACAGCGAAACAAGTTGGCGCCCCGCTCGTCGCAGGAACGGACTATGTCATCGATGACACAGTTAGTCACGGATTTACGGTGAAGTTCCTTAAAGATATTGAGCATGCCTATGAAATCAAATACAAAACGGAAGCCATCAATCGCGTGCACCAAGATGTGAGCATTACGAACAAGGTTATAATTCCCGACAATAAAGACAACATTACGGTGGGAGAAACGCTCACTCAAGCCATCTTCCATAAATCTGCGGTAGGTACTAACTATGCGGATAAGACAATTGGATGGAAGCTTGAGCTAAATGCTGACAAAAAGCGTATGGACAATGTTGTCATTACAGACAACATTAAAGGTCAAAATATGGCATTCATTGCTGACAGCTTTGCGGTTTCAGGTTTGAAGAAGGATGTCGACTATAAAGTCGAACCCCACCCGCAATACTCGGAAGGCTTTAAGCTCACCTTCCTAGTCAATATTACAGAGAAACATGAAATCACATATCGAACAAAGTTCGATCCGACTGCCAACAAGTCGCTATACTCGAACAAAGCTACTTTGAATTGGGAAGAGAACGGCGTTGCCCAACCTTCAATTACGAAGACGGCTACCGTTACGCCTGACAGCTACACACAGGATAATGGCAACAAGACAGGCGTTTATGATGCAGCAACAAAAGAAATTACGTGGACGATTGATATTAACTACAACCTCCACACCATTAACGACCCTGTACTTCGCGATTACTATAAAGGTAAGCAAACGTTCTTAAAAGATTCATTCAAAGTGCAGCACCTGACACTGTCCGGTAATCAAAATACGGTTACACCAGGAGCACTCGTACCGCCTTCGGAATATTCATTTGATGATACGGTGAAGAATGCAGCTGGTGATCAAGGCTTTGAGCTTCGATTCAACCAGCCGATCAATTCTGCTTACCGTATTACGTATAAGACAAGCCTTAAAGGGCTTGCTGTTGAAGGTTCATACAGTAACCATGCTATATTACATGATGGGGCCAACCCAACCAAAAATCTTTTTGAAAAAACAGCTACGGTAACACCTAAGCATAACAAGGAATATGTATTCAAGAACGGCAAGCAAGGGACAGGTGCTAATTCCGAATTTGCTTATTGGCAAGTGCATATTAACCGCAGCCAGTCCTTTATTACGGCAGGCTCCACGCTGACAGATACGCTTTCGACGAATCAGATTCTACTGCCAGATACGATTAAGCTGTATCACTACACTGTAGGAACAGACGGAACAGTTCGTAAAGGAAGTGCGGTAAATTCTGCAGACTATACCCTTGCTGCCAAGGGCAATACACTGTCGCTTACGTTTAACAAGGATATCGAAACAGCTTATCTGCTAGAGTACACCTCCTTTATTAATGCGGGTAACAAAGAAAAAATTACAAATAAGGTTTCCTTTAAAGGACAATCGACAGGAACCGTAAATGAAGACAATAACGGTGAAGTCGAAGTCAGTTTCTCCGGAGCTGGCGGCGGCGGTTCGATTGTTCAAAAAGGAAATATTAAAATCCTTAAAGAAGACAAAATTACGAAGCAGCCACTAGCTGGCGCTAAGTTCGGTCTCTATGATAAGAGCGGCAGCATGCTGCTGCAAGAAGTAGTCACGGATGCGAATGGCGAAGCTACCTTTACCAACTTTAAATACAACGAATATATCATTAAAGAGTTAGAAGCCCCGACTGGATATGTCTTGCATGCACAATATACGGGTAAAGGAAAGATCGTTCAAGTAAACAATGCATTGGTGCCAGTTACAGTACCTAATACGAAAGATGAGTGGGGAGTTGTATTGACGAAAGTTGATGCTGACGCACCTACGAAGCTTCTAGATGGCGCTGTGTTCAAGCTTCAAGCAGACGATGGCAGCGGTAGCTATCAAGATGTAGCTGGCCATACGAATTTGAAGACAGTTAAGGGTAAGATTGCTGTGAATGGCCTGAAGCCAGGTAACTATCAACTCATTGAAGTTGCGGCACCAACAGGCTATAAGCTTGATAACACACCAATCAAATTTACCATTGACTCCAATCAACAAAAATCTAAGACATTAACAGCTAGAAATAAGCAGATCAGGGGCTCTGTTGAATTGACGAAAGTCGATGCGAGCGATACTAGCAAGACAATTGCTGGTGCTGTATTCCAGCTGCAAGATCGTACGGGCAAGGCCCTACGCAGTGGATTAACGACTGCTCAATCTGGAAGACTCCCTATCGGCAATCTCCCTGTAGGAAGCTATCAGCTAGTAGAAACGAAAGCACCAGTTGGATATGTTCTAGATCCAACACCATTGAAATTCAATATTGTGGACGAACAGATGCTAACGTTCACTTTCGAAAATAACAAATCGCCAGGTTCCTTGAAATTGATCAAGATTGAAACGGGTAAGCCAACCGTTACACTTGCTGGCGCTCAGTTCAGATTGCTGGACGAGCATCAACAGCCCGTTACGGATAAGGCTGGTAAGCCGCTTCCGTTGATGACGACGAGTACAAATGGGCAGCTTATTATTCCTGCTCTACAGCCAGGCAAATATTTTGCTGAAGAAGTTGTAGCTCCTAAAGGCTATCTCATCGTTCAAAAATTGACTGAGTTCCATGTTGTGAGCGACAAAGAAACGGTGGTCACAGTAGAAAATATGCGTGAGCCACTTCCAGGTTCACTGAAGCTCATCAAGATCGAAACAGGTAAGCCATCCGTTACACTTGCAGGTGCTCAATTCCAGTTGTTAGATGAGCATCAACAGCCAGTTACCGATAAGGCTGGTAAGCCACTTCCACTTATGACAACGGGTACTAACGGAGAACTTACTGTTCCTGCCCTGAAGGCAGGTAAGTACTTTGTGGAAGAAGTGAAAGCACCTGACGGCTATCTTATTGAGCAGACGTTAACCGAGTTCGTTATCGTTAGCGAGAAAGAAACACTTCTCAAGATCGAGAACAAGCCTGAACCGCTTCCAGGTTCGTTGAAGCTTATCAAGATTGAAACGGGCAAGCCAACGGTTACACTCGCGGACGCTCAGTTCAGAATTCTGGATGAGAATCAGCAGCCAGTTATCGATAAGGCTGGTAAGCCGCTTCCGTTGATGACAACCGATGCAGATGGAATAATCAAGATTCCTACTCTTAAGCCTGGCAAGTATTTTGCCGAAGAAGTGATTGCGCCAAAAGGCTATCTCATCGAGAACAAATTAACCGAGTTCACTATCGTAAGCGAAAAAGAAACCGTTGTGTCGGTAGAAAATAAATTCGAACCACTTACAGGTTCGTTGAAGCTCATTAAGATTGAGACAGGCAAGCCGACGGTTACACTCGGGGACGCGCAATTCAGATTACTGGATGCGAATCAACAACCAGTAACAGACTTAGCGGGACAACCGCTCGCACTCATGTCTACAGACAAGAACGGGCAATTGATGATTCCGACGCTTAAACCGGGGAACTATTTTATCGAAGAGGTTAAAGCACCAGAAGGCTATCTCATTGAGCAAAAACTTACGGAGTTCACAATTGTTTCTGAACAAGAGACAGTTGTAACAGTGGAGAACAAACGCAAACCTGTTCCACCACAGCCGCCAATTATTATTCCACCAGTAGATGGCGGTGAAGAGACGCCAGAACAACCAGATGGTGGTTCGGACAACGATAAGGACAATCCTCCTGATGGTGGTACGGATAACGGTACTGACAACCCTTCTGACGGTGGGTCAGATAACGGCACTGACAACCCTTCTGACGGTGGGTCAGATAACGGCACTGACAACCCTTCTGACGGTGGGTCAGATAACGGCACTGACAATCCTGCCGACGGTGGGTCGGATAACGGCACTGACAATCCTTCTGACGGTGGGTCGGATAATGGTACTATCAATCCTCCGGATAGTGGTTCGAATGGCAGTACTGATCACCCTTCCGATGGTGGCTCGAGTAAGAACGAAACACCTGACAAAACAAAAGATAAATCTTCTAACCATGTACTACCTAAGACAGGGGAAGAAAGCTCCCTGCCTATGCAACTAGCAGGCTTTATATTGATGCTGCTCGGTGCTGCATTGCTAGTAACACGCAAGAAATGGCTGAAATCATAATATTCATTCCATAAAACAACCGCCTGCTAATATACATAGCAGGCGGTTTTCCTTTATTTTGTAACGAAAATAGCATAAAATTTCAAGTTTCCATAGGTAGTGCGTGAACTTGTTGAAGTAAAAAGTATGGAGTCAGCTCGCTGGCAGTGCACCGGTCATGCTCATCCTACAATTGCTTGTTACGAGCACGGTATGCCTTATTTTTCGCGCGATTGCCACAGGCCTTCATCGTGCACCATCTCCCCGTTCCCGGACGTGAATGGTCTACAAATACCCACTGACAGTCCGGAGCCGAACATACTCGAATTCGATGCCACATCTGGTTTCTTTTTAGCTCAAATATAAGCCCGACCAATCTTGCTACCCCATTCATTCCATCATGGTGAGCAGGATGCAGCTGTGCCGAATCATCACGAAAACGAATCGTAAACGCAAATTGATTCATCAGCTCATTCACAGCTTCCCACCCATCCTCTGCGTGATCGAACTCATTGTTTACGATCATTTTCCTAGCTTCCATTCTCAATTCCAAAGCCCGCTCCAGCACCTGCTCCGTCACTTCATCCTGTTCATCAATCAGTTGATGCTCAAGCAACCAAGCATATAAGTGCTGTGAATGCTGCAGATGCTCTTCTCCAACATCCCCTTCAAAGCGCGTCCTTCTATCGTATGTATTAAAAAAATCCGCGAGTATCTCAAGTTCTATATACGCCGTACTCATCGTCAACACCCCTATTGACTAGCCTAACATTAACCAATAAAATAGTTTTAACGGTTAATTAACCAGTAAAATAATTTAAACAGTCATATAATAACCTTTAAATGAATGAACGATCTCCAACATGCCCCCAACAACTAGAAGCATCTCCTCATCCTAACGGCAGCAATTACACAAGCAATCTTACGAATCTATGTAACAAAAGTTTATCAGAGTACCCTCAATTATCACAGTATTCATCCTAATTTTCAGCTTCATTGGTCTATGTATTTCGATTTCAGAAGTATCAGATTTTCTTATCATTCACAACCTCATATGGATAAGGAGTGTCATCTATGATTAGTACACCTTTTACCGTAAACATTGATCGCAAAGAAATTGACTATCTTCATCAACGGTTAGATCTAACTCGGTGGCCAGATGAAATTCCTAACTCTCAGTGGGAATACGGCATTCCATTGAATTGGGTGAAAGAAATGGTCAGCTATTGGAGACATGAGTTCGACTGGCGTAAAGTGGAATCCAAAATCAACTCGTATCCTAATTTCAAAATGACGATTGATGGGCTTGAAATACACTATGTCCATGTTCGTGGAAACGGTCATAATCCGATGCCGATCTTGATTTCTCATGGTTGGCCAAGCACCTTTTACGAAATGCTAGATCTCATCCCTTACCTGACTAATCCTGAACGGTATGGCGGCAATCCCGAGGATTCCTTTGATGTGGTCATCCCTTCGATTCCGGGGCATGGATTCTCAGACATTCCTGGATCATCTGGGTTTGAGGATCGGCAGGCAGCAGATATCCTTGTAAAGTTAATGCACGGATTGGGCTACAACAAGTTTGCTGCACATGGCTATGATCTTGGAGCGAGCATTCTAGGCTTACTTTGCTTGGACTATCCTGAACACGTAATCGGCTATCACACCACTTCCCCGGGCAACCCAAGCCCTTATATAGCAAAAGATGCCGCTCTATCTGAGGCGGAGCAAAAGTACCTCGACTGCTGCAAGCAGTGGTATAACGAAGAAGGTGGTTATGCGCATATACTTGGAACAAAGCCACAAACATTAGCCTACTCACTCCATGATTCACCTGTGGGGCTCGCTGCATTTATTTTAGAGAAATGGCACTTGTGGACAGGACCACAGAGCGTAAATCTAGAGCACCATGTTAGCAAGGAAAGCTTGCTGGCAAATGTGTCTTTGTATTGGTTCACCCAAACGATGAATGCGTCCAATCGTTTTTATTTTGAAGGCAAACATACGAAATGGCCAGATGAGCATGATATTTCTCAAGTACCGCTTGGTGTTGCTCTGACCGCAACACAAGCACATGAACGTCCTCCAAGAGAATACGTGGAGCGAATGTTTCCTAACCTTATGAGTTGGGAGGAGCTGAATACAGGAGGACATTTTGTAGCGGCTGAACAACCAAGATTGCTAGCGGAGAAAATACGAACGTTTTTTAGCAAGTTGAGGCAAATGGGCGATTACAACTATGATACCCAACACGTCAATACACATTCGTAGTTGATGTAAGGACAGTCCAAACACAGCATATAAATCTACGCCCGTTTCTGCTGTGTTTGGTTTGTTACTGAAAACTGAATTTACCCCGTCTAGATACTAGCTCCAACCAACCTTTACCTTTATGATGAAATTCTCACCAAATTATGCTGAAGCACGGTGTCTCCTGACTGTGGAGCAAAGGTTACTTTCGTAACGCCTGTTACGTTAGAAATCAAATCACGCGCATCTGATTGTGTGATGCGAACCTCGTACTTAAATTTAACTTTGGATACATCTGCGTACACATACACTGATTTATTAGGACCAACTCTAATCCTGCAGGTTCTCAGGCTATACGGAACGAGCTTTAGCGGAACAGGATTTCCGTCCGACCAATCAAACACCTGAACCGTCACGCTTCGACTATGGCGAGTATTTACGTTCACCACATCTACCAAAGCATAATTGGTCCTTGGTCCCTTACGTAAAATGCCAGTTGAGTATTTCACCATTCCTAACTCACCTTTCCTTTCCTACTCCTACAGTAGATGACCGGAATAAGGTAAAGTTATGGACAATTGCCTGTATTTCAGAAAATAAAAAGCCTTCAAGTACGCCGCCATGACGCACTTGAAGGTACATAGGTTATATGAAACTTCACGATACCCATACTTCAAACTAACTGTTCTGATAACTATATTTCCTTATTCCAATATGAGCAATAACTACATCTTCGATATCCGCTTCTGTGCGCTCTTCCCTCAGCGGAAGCGTTCGAAGCAGTTCATATTCCAAAATAACGACTTCATCCATGAGGTAAGCTGAAGTGTAGCTAAATGGTCGTCTTGCTTTATTCAAGGCATCGATTATCCCTCTCGATGTTCGGATTCCGATACCATGCCCAAAATACAAATTATCAGCAAGCACAACCACATTTTCTCCCTGCCACTCCGGTGTTTCAGGATCATAGTCCGGATTTTTAAAATATTGGACATCGCCAGAGTAAACCTCTAGACCACTTTCTATTTTCCGCAATGGCAAATCCCTGTCATAATGCCAGCCATATAAAATAATATCCTGAAAATGTCTATTAAAGGTTTGCTTCGGAAGTACATCTAATATGCCCTTATATAACACCATCACGATTGCCATCGAGCATTCGAATGCGTAGCGTTTGCCATTTCGGAAAATATCGTTAATTCCATCAGAAGGCAGTACATCGCTCCGCAGTTGGAACCCCCCATTTTCCATGCGATTCCAAAATTGCTCATTGCATCGCGATTGATCGAAGTCAGCAAAGTCTACCCCACTAGCATCCAGGGCTTTGGCGGCTTCCACAATACTAGCTCTTGTCTTTAGTTCAAAATGGAGAGCACCAAGGGAATCGTAACGATAAACGACAGGGCTGTTTTGTTTCTTGTTCAATATACTTCTTTCTAAGAAAGATAAAGGCAGCATATTGATTTGTTCAGCACTAACACCATGAATCAGAATCATCGTTATCCCCCATGATTTTTGATTTAGGCTATTGTATGTGTCTGCTGTGAGGTTGGTGCAACGATTCAAGCATTACACCGTATCGGAGACCGCGAATGGAATTACCATGTTGATGGGAGGATGAGCAATGAGCAAATAAAAGAGCTCTGAACCGAAGTTCAGAGCTCTTTCATCTTTAAAAATTAAAGCTTAACAACGTTCTCAGCTTGTGGACCACGGTTGCCTTGTACGATGTTGAACTCTACGCGTTGACCTTCGTCCAAAGACTTGAAGCCGTCGCCTGTGATTGCGCTGAAGTGTACGAATACATCGTTTCCGCCTTCAACTTCGATGAAACCGAAACCTTTTTCTGCGTTAAACCATTTTACGATACCTTGTTCCATTGATAAGTACCACCTTTAATTAAATGTTATATGACATTCTTATTCTTTATGCAAAAAATAAAAATCCACATACTGTACAAGGTTATTAAAGTATCAATAGCCCTCTACGTTATGTGAATTCGTTTGGGTCTCTATATCATTATTCTTATCATAACACATCTCCGCGAAAATAGATATTGGAATTAAATAAAAGACCACAAAATCGTAAAATTTTATGTTCTTAGCCTGTTCAAGTTTAACGAAACTTAACAATCAGGTTGTAATGTTGCAAGTACATAATATTACAAGGAGGGAAAAGATGCAAGATGCTATCTTTTGGGGCCCATTCATTATTAAGTACTCGTATATCGCTTTTGCCCTTTCTGCACTAGCTGCTTACACCGCCATGAAGTATTGGTTGAAAGACATGAATGAAGTAAATACTCCTGTTCTAGATGATATTACTAACGTTTCATTTTGGAGTTTACTCGTATGGAAATTCAGTGTGGTTATTTTTAACCCTATTCAAATTTTCAACAATCCTTACTACCTGCTTTATTTTAACGGAGGCGAACGCGGAATATGGCTGGCAGCTATCGTGGCCCTTATCTTCCTCATCATGAAATCGAAAAAACGAGAAATTTCAGGTTGGGTCTATATGGCAACAGTAACAACTGGCTTTTTAACCTATAAACTGATGGAAGCTCTGTTCCAGCTCTTGTTCAGCAGCACGACACAATCGATTGTGTCGGATCTCATTCCTTTTGTTATAACGTTCGCACTACTCATGTGGCTGGACATCAAAAAAGAGAACTTCAGACAACCCTTTGAAATGTACCAGCTTATTGTTTGGTTCAGTATCGGCCAAATACTCAGTGCCTTTCTACAAGATAATCGGGCAGCCGTGTTTATGGGATTATCCATAGAACAGCTTATTTTTTTCATTCTTGCACTGAGCTGCTTATTTTTACAGAACTTCAAAATGAAGAGCGACTTTCATGTTTCTAAGTAATATCGCTCTCTCGTAACCGAATTATTTGGCTGGAGGATATATAAATGGATGATATCTCAATTTTATTTGCTATCGCAGCAGGCATGCTCTCTTTCCTTTCGCCTTGTATTTTCCCGCTTTTGCCTGCCTATGTGGCCAATTTGACAGGCTCCTATGTGAGCGGGGATAAATTAATTATTTCCAAAAGAACACTGTTTATGCGCTCCATCTTCTTTATTCTAGGTTTTACTATCGTATTTATGACAATGGGTGCTTCCGCTAGTGTAATTGGACAAGTTTTCGCTGCAAATCGAGGAATCATTGAAAAAGTCAGCGGACTGCTCATTATTATGTTCGGCCTACAAACAGCAGGGCTCTTAAACCTTCGTTTTCTTATGTTTCAAAAGAGGTGGGAAGCCAAAGGTTCTAAAGGAAGCTGGAATTCATTTATCGTAGGGCTGGCATTTGGAACCGGCTGGACACCTTGTGTCGGACTGGCATTATCTTCAATCCTAATCCTTGCAGGATCTACAGAAACGATGTCCAGCGGAATCCTCCTTTTGCTTTTTTATTCATTAGGCTTAGGAATTCCCTTTCTACTGATCTCATTCCTGTTGACCAAATCTTTTAAAGTGATGAAAAAGGTAAACAAGCTACTTCCTCGGCTGTCGCTCATAAATGGATGGATTCTAATCGTACTGGGCTTGCTGCTATTTACCGGACAACTACAAAAACTAAGTGCTTGGCTCGCCGCTATGGCGCCGCCAATTCTTTAAGCTAGAAAGGATAACTATACTATGAAAACATCGATGAAGAAGAATATATTCATTATCGCCATCCTGTTCGGATTAGTTTCATGGGGTATCTACGATACAATCAAGAAAAACAATATGAAGCAAGAAAGCCTAGCAAACACGGAGCAGGCTAAAAATAAAGTGGATGAGTCTTCACTTGAAGTAGGCATTAACCAGGGTAACCTTGCCCCCGACTTTGAGCTCAAGACATTAGAAGGCGAAAGCATCAAGCTTTCCGATTATAGAGGAAAAAAGGTAATCTTAAATATGTGGGCAACATGGTGTCCACCTTGTAAAGTTGAGATGCCAGATATGCAAAAAATTTACGAGAAATACAAAGATGAAAATGTAACTATTCTAGCTGTAAATATGACGCAAACGGAGAAGAATGTAGATAGCATTCCTACATTTTTAGATGAAATGGGGATTACATTCCCCGTTGTATTAGACCCTAAAAGTGAAATAGCCTTCATTTATCAATCCTATATGCTTCCGACAAGTTATGTCATTGATTCTAATGGAATTGTTCAACAGAAGATTACAGGACCGATGCATTATGAAATGATGGAAAAGATGATTACTGAAATAAATTAGTGAGGTTGGAGGTATTCAGAATGACTGCAATGGGGACAGGGATATTGGTGGTAGAGGACGACTTTAAGATTCGTAAGCTCATCGTCCTTTATCTTCAAAAGGAAGGGTATGAAGTATATGAAGCTGGAGATGGGGAGGAAGCCCTCGAACTCTTTAAAAAGCACGATCCTTGCCTCGTCATTCTGGATTTAATGCTTCCCAAAGTTAGCGGAGAGGAAGTCTGCCGAAGTATTCGGGCAGATTTAAAAGAACAAGTTCCTATCATTATGTTAACCGCGAAAGTAGCTGAACATAATCGGATCGAGGGTTTGAAATCTGGGGCCGATGATTATGTTACGAAGCCATTCAGTCCAGCTGAATTGGTTGCCCGCGTAGAATCTGTTCTAAGGAGAACGGGCCAACGCTGTAGCAAAATCACATACCGTGGTCTCACGATCAAAACATTACGAGGAGAAGTCCACTACAACGGAGAGCCCATTTTGCTGACACAACATGAGTTTCGCCTTTTGCATTTTTTGATGACACATCCGAATCATATTTTGACAAGAGAACAAATCATTAATGAACTATATCCCAATAATGAAAAGGTCGTTATCGAAAGAACGATTGATGTGCATATTGGCAAGCTGAGAGAAAAACTAAAGTGGGATGGGGATAGCGAACTCATTGAAACCATCCGGGGAATGGGGTATCGCTTTGTTGCCTTTTAAACATAATCCCATACGGATCAATGTCATGTGGAAATTAATTATTATCAATGTAGCCGTCATTGGTATCGCTATCTGGCTAGCTGGTGTTTCGGTAAAAGACTATGCCTGCCTATTATTTTCCAACTATCCTTCTGTAAGTCCAGAAGACAGCATTGCCTTTACTCAAACGATGCAAGCTTTCTTAATCAAGGCCAGTCTGTTGGCCGTTGTCATTGCAGGCGTGTTCCATTTCTATTTTGTTAAAAAACTTCTTCTTCCTCTGAAAAAGTTGAGTGATGCTACGCGACAACTGGCCCAAGGCGAGATGCCTGAACCATTATCCGTTCAAATACGTGACGAAATTGGTCAATTAACGGAAGACTTTAATCATTTAAGTCTGCGATTGCGACAGGTGGATGAGCTTAGAAAAAAAATGCTGTCCGATATTGCCCATGAGCTGCGTACACCTTTGACGAATATTAATGGCTATTTGGAAGCTTTAAGCACAGGAATTATTCAAGGCAGCAAAGAGATGTATGAGTCTCTTCATGAAGAATCGATCCGCATAACCCGTTTAGTTGAGCAACTGCACCAGTTAAATGTATGGCAAGCTAAGAAAATTTCTAATGAGCAAGAGAAAAAGGTACTTCCTATTCATAAAGTAATTGAATCCTGCATCGATCACTTTGCACTACAATTTAAAGATAGAGGCATCTCTCTTCAATACGATACGGAATCTGCGCGAGTGTTCGGAGATGAGGATGGGCTCATACAAGTGCTGTATAATCTTTTGACTAATGTGCTTCAATACGATCAGGGGGGCTGGGTTACAATTGAAGGGAAGTTGAACGACGCCCATACCGATTATCAAATTATAGTCACCAATATAGGTCAACCTATCCCAGATGAACAAACATCTCTTATCTTTGAACGATTCTACCGACTGGATTCGTCTCGCAGCAGAGATACGGGTGGATCAGGATTAGGGTTGTCTTTGGTTAAGGAAATTGTAGAACAGCAGGGTGGTAAAACAGGATTACACTCGGAAGGAAATGAGCATTCCTTTTGGTTTACAGTGCCATTACAGTAATGCCTTTTACGAGGCATTTACAACATCATCAGTATTCCGTGCAAGGACTGGTTGCTTAAAAAGATCGGTCCTTTTAAGTTCTATTCCGCTCATTCATACAAAAGAGAGCACCTCATAAGGTACTCTCTAATCTGAAGGAAATGCAGCGGATATAGCCGATGCTTGTAAATCGTTCGAATTATTGAAATAAGAATGCCCATCTACATCTCCTCCAGAATCTAAATGCCCGAATTGCACCTGACCAGGAAGCAAGGGCTGAGCTGAGTAAGGAACACTATTAACTTTCTCTTGAGCTGAGATATGCGGAACGCAGTATCTTATAACCAACCAGCGCGATTGCCACTGCAGCCATTCCCGCTGCAATAGCTACGACAAACCCCGTTCGAGCCCCCAAGCCATCCACAATCCCTCCTGCAGCAGCTGAACCTAGAGACACGCCAATGCCCAAGCCAGTAATCGCCCAAGTCATCCCTTCTGTTACCTGAGATTCGGGTACTATTTTCTCCACCAACCCCATCGTAATAATCATGGTAGGAGCCACGGATATTCCAGCAAAAAAAACGGCTACCGCCAATTTTCCTATACTATCTACAAGCAATAATGGAAACATCGTGACCATCGATAAGGTCACTGCCCACAAAAATTGGCGTTGTAGCGGTATATTCAACCGAAGCGTGCCATAAATGAGTCCTGCCAAGCAAGAACCTATCGCGTATACAGAGAGCACAAAGCTTGCGGCTACCGTATTCCCCTCATGTTCTGCAAAAGCAACACTTACTACATCGACCGTACCAAAAATAGTCCCAATAGCAATAAGCGTTAATACTAGCACTTGAAGTGATCTAATTTTAATAACCGTTCCTGTGTTGTTCATACTAAGTGGATGTACAGCGGGTTCTGTACTTTTCTGCATCGTAAACAGCAATACACCTATCGCCAGAAATACGCATGAGACCAGTGGACCCGCTTCGGGAAACATCATGACACTAAGCCCAACCGATATAATGGGGCCGACAATAAAACATAATTCGTCAATAACGGATTCAAAAGAAAACGCGGTATTTAACTTTTGGGAACCCCTATACAACTCAGCCCAACGCGCCCGAACCATAGCTGACATATTCGGCATACATCCCGCTAGTAGCGCAAATAGGAAGAGTGTCCAATCCGGCGCTTCATATCTCGTGCACAGCAACAGCAAAATAACCGATGTTACACTGAAGCCTGCAGCTGGCAGCAGTACACGAGATTGTCCCAACCGGTCTACAAGACGAGAAATTTGAGGAGCTATCAACGCAGTTGCTAACGCAAAAGTCGCTGCTACAGCACCAGCCAACCAATACTCACCTCGCAGTTGAGACAGCATCGTAACAATGCCAATTCCCATCATCGATATGGGCATACGGGCGATAAATCCCGCCGCAGAGAAGCCCTTTGTACCAGGGGCATCGAATAGTTCACGGTATGGATTAGCCATGATGCACCCCCAAATAGGAACCAACTAGAAAAACAATACTCATTCCTCTAACTCCTCTCTATGATGAAACTCGAATCATTTGACATACGCCACGTATGTGAATTAATATAAATACATACGCTACGTATGTCAATGTGCAATTTAGTAATTTCAATTATCAACTTAGGTAAGCAGGTGAATAAATGGCTCGTAAAGCACGTTCAGAGATGATTGCGGAAACGCGCACCAAATTAGTTAGTGCCGCAAGAGAGGCGTTTGGCACAATTGGCTATGCTCAAACATCGATGGATGATTTCACAGCTTCAGTCGGTCTGACACGAGGGGCACTTTATCATCACTTCGGGGACAAAAAAGGGCTGTTAGAAGCCGTAGTCAAACAAATTGACGGGGAAATGGATATTCGTTTAGGGCACATTTCAGATGCAGCCGCAGGAATGTGGGAAGGTTTCGTTGAGCGCTGTCAGGCCTATCTCGCTATGGCACTTGAACCAGAAATACAACGCATTGTGCTTAGAGATGCGCCATCTGTACTCGGCAATGCCTATGCGCAATCTTCTCAGTCTCACTGCCTAGCCACGATGGCAAATACACTACAGAAATTGATGATCGACCAAGTCATTATAACCACCGATCATGAAGCATTGGCAAGAATGTTAAATGGAGGACTTATGGACAGCGCCTTTTGGATCGCTAATTCTGACAATCCTGACGCCGAATTGGCCAAGGCTATGCAGAGCGTTTCCATTGTATTGAATGGTTTGCTAGTGAAGAAAGATTAGTTACGTTACATTCATGTAAAAAGGACACCTACAATGGTGTCCTTCAAAACTTTTAAAGGCGGAATATACTTGGATACTCAAATATATTTAGACAAAATTGTAGCTCACTTCAAGGAAGAACTTAAAGAAAACTTGCTAGGCATTTACTTACATGGATCACTATCTATGGGCTGCTTTAACCCCCATAAAAGCGATGTTGATTTCATCGTCGTTATTAAAGATCGTCTAACTTCGGTCAACGGACTCAATATTGCAAAAATTGCATTAAACTTGCACAACGAGATGCCAAATGCGAGAGGCCTCGAATTTCATGTTATTTTGGAGTCCTACTTGGCTCAGTTTGTATATCCTACCCCTTGCGAATTTCATTACTCTGACTTTCATAAAGAAAGATATCATTCAGATACAAGTTATCTATGTGGAGGATATGAAGATTATGATCTTGCCTCCCAACTCGTTGTTGCCTATCATCGAGGATTGGCGTTATACGGTAAACCATTGAATGAGTTGTACGAGCCTATTGAAAAACAGTACTATTTAGCGTCTATACTTTATGATATCGAGAATGCGAATGCTGATATTTTGCATAATACGATGTACATCACGCTAAATTTGTGTAGAGTTCTGCATTATTTAAGAGAAGATATAATTTGCTCCAAGAAGGAAGGTGGAGAATGGGGCATTACTTCGCTACCAATTCAATATCATGATTTAATAAAAAAATGCTTAGGGGAATACACTGGCTCTGCTGCAAACATTAATTACGAAGATCAGCCTTTGTCTGATTTTGCTCAAACGATGTTGCATGAGATAAAACGTTTCATTTAATTGCTTATCCTATCAGACTCCTACCTATACAATCGAGTAGGAGGGGGCGCCTAGCCCCCGTCCTCTCACACCACCGTACATGCGGGTCCGCATACGGCGGTTCCAAAAGGTTAACAAAGTTCTACATAACGAGTAAGTAAACTTCTCAGCC
>NZ_JACYTN010000012.1 GCF_014841135.1 Paenibacillus arenosi | reverse complement strand
AAGGGCTGAGAAGTTTACTTACTCGTTATGTAGAACTTTGTTAACCTTTTGGAACCGCCGTATGCGGACCCGCATGTACGGTGGTGTGAGAGGACGGGGGCTAGGCGCCCCCTCCTACTCGATCATTTTCACGTTATCGCCTTACGATGGTCGGCTATATCACTTACGTCAAATGCTCAAGGATCGTACGGTAAGCCGTAACTGCCTCATAGTCATGAATGTTAAATACGGTAGGATCAACTCCAGATTTAACGATAACCGTTCGTTTCTTTTGATTCACGTAAATATGTTGTCCATATATGCCTCGAGCCATAAACTCCGTTCCATCGCTGCCTAGTGGAGTCCACCATTGATATCCATAACCGAAGAAATCATTAGCCGTGCCAGGCATCAAATCCGCTCTGTCAGGTGTAACCGATTCCTTAATCCACTGCTCAGAAATAATTTGGCGGCCATTCCAGTTGCCATTATGCAAATACAATCTTCCGAACTTAGCGTAATCTCGTAGTGTCGCGTTTATGAAGGTGAATGCTATTTCATTGCCATGTAGATCGGTGCTCCAATAAGCATCCTGCTCCATACCGAGCGGTTTCCAAAGCTTTTCTTCTAAGTAAGCAGAAGCATTTTTACCAGTCGTTCTTTCAAGCAGCATCCAAAGCACTTGTGTGTCGACGCTCTTATATTCAAACTGGCCTGGCTCCTGTAATTTTGTCAGCTGCTGTACATATTTAGAGATTGGAACAGCTTTTTCACCGAACACGTCACTCAAAAAGGTGTGGATTTCTGCATCCTTATCCTTGTAGTCTTCATTGAAACGTACACCGGAGGACATTTGTAGCACATCTTTAATACTAGCCCCATCGAAGCCGCTTCCTATAAGCTCAGGTAGGTACGCAGTAACAGGATCATGAATGTCTTTCATAGCCCCTTCATCACATGCAATGCCTACAAGAGCAGAAACGATCGATTTGGCGACTGACATCGACATGGAAGTCGAGTGTTGGTTATAACCGTTATAGTATTGCTCTGTCACAATCGTATCGTCATGAATGACGAGAAACCCTGTAGCAGAAACCTTTTGCAAGTACTCGGCTACGTTACTGCTGCGCCCATCAAATTCATAGTTCATTTCCGTTAATGGGAGTTCTTTCTTTTGAAACAAAAAGGGCTGCTCTGACGAGTGAATATCGTTTTTAGGCATAATCTTGTCCATATTGCGGAAGCTCCATGCGATATGGTCTTCGTGCAGCATCGTCGTTAATTTGCTTAAATCATATGGCTGCTTGGGCTCGTTATTCAATGTCATCGAAACCTCCTGGTGCATAATAACAACGTGAAATCTATACTTTTCATTGTACCTTACGATTAGTGAGTACACAAATTTATAAAAATTCTAGAGCCTGATCAGGACAAATTTTCAAGAATGAGAAATAATTCAGAGATATTAAAGTACGTTAATTAGCTGTATACTAAAAGTAAGTACGTAGAAGGGGAAATGATTGTATGCCATTTTTGAGGTTTAAGGGTTTTGAAAGAGAAGTTATTGAACAAGTATCACCATCTATCATTGAACAGTTTGCCAATATCGTCGACATTCCAAAAGACATTATAAAAATTGAACTTCTTCATGTGGACCAAATAGCGAATTCACCGTTATCGGTTGAAATATATATGTTTCAACGTGAACAAGAAATTCATGATGCCGTTGCTTCTATGATATATGCAAAGCTAAGTGACTATGGATGTCAGCATCCACATATCTTTTATGTAATCTTATCACCCTCTCTTTACTATAAAGAGGGAAAGCCATTGCATGCTTTACCGAAAACATCGTCAATAATGAAATAAGTGCAGTATCATTACACAGACATAAGAAACAAAAGAGGTTCTTAACAAATGAGCATAGAGATCACAAGATTTAAGAGCTCCGACATACAAGAAATGGTTACGCTATTTTATGAGACTGTACATTCTATCAATGCTCAAGATTACTTACAAACTCAATTAGACGTATGGGCGCCTAAAGATGATCAAGCACATAAGGAACAATCGTGGCTAGAATCATTTTTAAACAATATTACCTTTGTTGCTCGATTAAACGGCTTACTGGTTGGTTTTATAGATATGACACAACATGGGTACTTGGACAGAATATATGTGCACAAAGATTTTCAACGGCAAGGAATAGCTTCATTGTTAGTTCATGTGATTGAGACTGAGGCAAAGAAGCTTGCCCTTACAGAACTAACCGTAGATGCAAGTATTACTGCTATGTCCTTTTTCATGAACCGAGGATACCAGTTCGTTCGAAAACAGAATATTGAGCGAAAAGGCGTTACACTAGTAAACTTTAAAATGATAAAACTATTTAGGTAGTTAATTATTTTCTTTACTTACTACACAAGGAGAAATTACACATGAAAGACCAAGAGTTCGATACGATCTTTGAAATAATGCAAGACTCTTTTCCTGAGTGCGAACGGAGAACATATGCCGGGCAAAAGGAATTGCTGAACGATCCCCATTACCGTATCATTTCAAAAGTTAATGACCTGAATCAAGTAGTCGCTTTCTTAGCCGTATGGGAATTTCCCTTGTTTCGTTTTGTCGAACATATTGCTGTCACGACAGCAGGGCGTGGAAGCGGTATCGGTGGAAAGCTAATGAGCGATTATATCGCAGAGTCACAAACACCGATTATATTGGAAGTTGAGCTACCTGATACCGATTTGGCTCAGAGGCGAATAGGCTTTTATGAGCGACTTGGGTTTCACCTCAATTTTTTCGGATATGAACAACCGTCTCTTCAGCGTGGGCAGCCTACTGTTCCGTTAAAAGTAATGAGCTATCCTCGCTTACTTACTGAAGAGGAGTTTGCTCTTTATAAAGATATGTTGTATAGCAAAGTGTATAAGATGGAGTAATGATATCGTTTGGAAGAAGAATTAACAAAGCGGAAAATGGTGTGCCTAGTATCGATTTTATTACATTAACAGAGCTTAATGAAATGTGAATAGTACAAGCTGCCCGTGGTAAAGGGCAGTTTTTTTATTTCCTAGAACTAGAAATTTAACATGAAAGTATATCATTACTTGAATCAAAGTTAATTTTTTGTAAAAAACACATCTCTCGGAAGGAAAAACGATAAGGTGTGAAGAAGTAATTGGGTATTAATCCCTGTTTAGTGAGTTGAAGGGAAATGGTGTATTTGCAAAAGTGGATTTTTATTATGAATGTTGGTCAATAAGAGGTGATAGGTGACTTGATATGAAGATTTTCCATTATAATCAAAAAAATCCATTGAAAAAATGTAGCGAGGATGCCTTTGCTCTAAATGACACGGCTAATATATATGCGGTAATGGATGGAGTTACTCCGTTAGACGCTTACAGAGACAAGAACGGGTACAATGGCGCCTATATCGCAGCTAATTTATTCAAAAGGCGCTTGGAACGAACAGAGGATTTACTCAACCTATATGAAGAAATCAGGGACACCAACCATATGCTTCGACATTGTATGGAGGAAGCAAAAATTGATATGAGCCAAAAGCATCACTTATGGTCAACCTGCGTGGCGGGTGTCCAGATTTGCGGCGATGATGTACATTATGCTCAGTTTGGCGATACGATGATCGTAGCTATTTTTCGAGACGGGCGAATCCAATCATTAACGGAAAATCACGTGATGGGGATAGACAAACGATCAAGAGCGAAGCGGGAGGTGGACAGACTTAACGGTATCTCCGTACAGGACGAACATTATTTCGAAGATCGGAACAATCAGATGTCCTATCACAGGTGGATGGCTAATATACCCGGCGGCTATGGAATTGCAAATGGGATGGAGGAAGCTTGCGAGTATATCCAACGCGGTACATTACCGTCACACAACTTGCACGCGATCCTACTAATAACAGATGGACTATTTCACCCAGAAGAATCGTTAGAAGCAGCATGTAAGATGATTACACAGCTGGGATTCGAACAGTATGCCGATCTAATAGAACTTGAAGAGCGAAAACGTGGGTTGCCTGCAGATGATAGAACGGGCATATTGATCGAATTTTAGTTAAAGGTTACTCATCGATCAATCGCATCTATTGGACACAAGTGTGGTTCGGTTCTTGAATTTGCATGATTAAAGAGGTGATAAATATGAATGTCATTCTCATCACCATATTCGTCGTAACACTCTGCTATTTTGTTTTTATTTTCCCGACTCAATGGCTAAAGGTGGAACGGATACATTACCCATGTGGGCTAGGGATTCGAGCATTACAAATCAGTGACTTACACGTTGAGAAGCTCAGAATTAGTCCCCGAAAGTTAAATCGAATCATCAAAAAGGAAAAACCGAACTATATCTTCATTACAGGTGATTTCACTGAGAAAGCAAAGTATCTACCAAAGGTAAAACGTTATTTTGAAGCGATCGCTTCACATCAAATTCCCTCATATGCGGTACTAGGCAACCACGACCACCGACTGAATACTCAGGAATTACATGTATTAATCAACATTCTTGAAGAGGTGGGCATTACCGTTTTAATGAATAGTTCCTGCGATTTAGATGAATTTCAAATCATCGGTATTGATGATTACTGCAGCAAGAAAAGTAGAATTGACTGCGCTTATGAAAACATTGATCCCCGGAAACCTATACTAGTTCTGACTCATGACCCTAATCTAGTTCTTCATTTGAACAACAATTATAGTTATTTAATGTCTGGGCATTATCACGGCATGCAATTCAACATTCCGTTTCTCTTTACGTTAAGAATCCAAGGGAAATTAGCATCTGAAGGAATTTATAAGGGATTGCATATTGGACAATTCGGACCCTATTACATATCGAAAGGTATAGGTCAAGCAGGTCTAAATGCACGTTTTCTTGTCCGCAGTGAAGTGACCATTCACGAATTGTAGGAAAGGATGATTCTTATCTTACTACCAGTAAACTACCCACCAATTACATCATTTACGAAGCACGCAAATACACTTTCCGTACTTTCTACCAATAATAATTATTTACCATGGTTTTATAGCAACTACATTCAATTATGGTATAGACAAGATATTGAAGTTATGGATTTCTATATGCCCTTTCTCCATACGAACTGCCCACTATTATATACACAACAGATATCTAGAAGTTTCCTTCCTGTTATATATCCAATGGGAATCATTGATTTCCTAATAAATTGCATTAACGAAGGTTATTATATTAGTTTGGTTGTTGATGAGTTCTTTATCCCTCCATCTCCTGAATACAATACAGAACATCACCCTCATGAAATATTCATATATGGTTATGATCAACATAAAAAAATATTCTTCATAGCTGACTTCTTACAAAATAGAAAATATCAATATGATAGTGTTTCATTTCGCGCATTACATGCTGCTTACAGCCATGTTCAAGAAGAAGATGATTATTTGGAATCTATTTTTCTGTATAAAAGAAAAGTAGAGGCAAGGTACGATTTTGATCTGGTTCATGTGCAGAATGGATTGCGCGAGTATTTAGATGGAACGAATTGTTCAAATAAGTTTAGAATGTACATTCCTCCAAAAGAAGAGGGCTGGATATATGGCACTAACATTTATCAAAAATTAAAAGAGTATACAGAATCATTGACAGTAAATCATGGCTGGGGGGATGTAAGGCTCTTTCATGTTCTATATGATCATAAAAAAGCGATGAGCATGCGCTTGGAATACATGCAACAAAACAAGTATGTTGCCGATTCTGAGATGATGCATTACATGAAAATATCAAGCGAAATTGAGCATCAAGCAGTACTCATTCGTAGTTTGATATTGAAATTTAATGTTACAGGTTCACATGCTATGCTCGAGCGCATAATTGGCAAACTCGATCTCATTCATAAAATGGAAAGAAATTATCTCGAAGCCTTGTATAGCTCGCTAACGAATAACGAATTAAAGGAAATTCACAGGTGAAACACCGAAAAAGAAAAGAAACAAAAAAAGACCGCTATATTGCGGTTTTTTTGCGTCTATTTTTCCCATCATACTCGATTAGTCAATTTGTTGCCTGTCCACGGATTGACTTCCACTCAACATTGAAGTTTGTGTCAATTGAGTCAATGGATATAAAAACGATATCCCTCGCATTTGAGATTCGATGATTTGACTGAAATACGCACGAATATTTTCTGCAAGCTGTACAATACGCGGCAAATCGGTATACTCGACTAAGGCAATTGCTTGCTTGAAATGAACCGTTTCTTCTGAATAGACGGAGTTTTGCAGTACTTGCAACAGCCTGATTTTTAGAAGGTGAGATTCGCTGTATTGACGATATCGGTTAGTAGGGGCTCTATCTGGCTTCACATAACCAGCATGCTCCCAGTAACGAATAGCGGTTTTGGAAACCTGTGTCATTTCTGAAACTTCATTTATGGAGAACCAATTGTCGTTATGGACACTCGGACTTTCTTTCATGTACCGTTGAATATCTTCGATCAGTTTTTCCACTTTTGTTTTTTCCTTATACAGAGCGACTTCTTGTTCCCGCACAACCCACAAAGCATCGTACGGCTGCTCTAAATGAAGGAGATTAAGTACTTCTGTAGTCACTTCCATTCCGAAAGCTGGAGCCATTGCTTGAATACATGCCAAATAAGCTTCATGCAGATCTGTATAAACGCGATAGCCATTAGCAGAGCGTTCTGCGGGAGGGATTAGACCTTTAGCTTCGTAATTTCGCAAGGTGCTGGTGCTTATCATGTATTTGGAGGCCAGCTCTTTAGGGCGTATCGTCAATTTGTGTGTCTCTCCCTTTGAAATGTTGCTAAATTAAAGTTGCTTGTAAGGTTTTCGAGAAATGATGCTAATTATCCTGCTTTTTATTCATATGATAGGACAGGAAAAGGAGGCAGCATGTATGAGGATAACGATGCGCAAGTATGAAACCGGAGCTATAACGGAGTTCCTAATTCCTAAACAGAATGCAGAACCGCATGGTCTAGCGATTTGTTCTAAGGGGAATATTTGGTTTGCTGAACAGTGCGATCAAATTGGACGTTTAGTTATCAATTAGGAATATCCAAAACAGCTCCTATAATGGATTGTGATCTGTTAAATCTTTGGATTCACGATCATACGGGTCATACAGGGGATAACATTCAATTCGGTTGCGCTGTAATTTTTACCTCTTCATATTCTGAGATGTTAAAAGGGTCAAGAATATCTATTACTTTCTTTGTTGTTAAATTGACCACTGCTACAAATGATGGATTGATAAAGCAATGTACGCCGGGAGGACAACTAAATTTAAAAGCAACATAGGAAATTCCTAAATTTCCAACGACTTTTAAACATCCATATCCATTGTAAATATATCCTGCTTTGAATTTTTCAATAAGCTTTTCCCTTACTGACTGATTCGTTAATGCGATAGCGGTTGCGACCGTACATGGGTCTAGCGAAAATGCCGCACTATTAATAAATGCATCAAACTGTGTATGCAGTTCATTTGTCATGATACCCCTCCATTGTCAATCAGTTCATTTCGACGATGAAACATATCTATGCATCTGCCTAGAGAAAGGTGTGAGGTGTATGTTGCCCCTGCCGTGTAGGAAATTAAAACTTCCAAATTTGAGTAGCTAATGGATTGCTATAGCATGGTTCCTGAAGCGATATCATATAATTCTTCCTGAGAGACTCTCATAGCCTTATTAAGGGTATACAAAGGAGGAGAATGATGGCATCTATTCGCACGGACTTGAAATTAACCAATAATACTCCGTTACAAATGGTACGAATTTGGGTGACGGACACCGATAATTATGACTGGGATGGGGGCTCACGGCCTGATCATAATTTTCAAAATGTAAGTCTTACGGCCTACAACAGCCGTGAAGAACGTGAAGAACTTAACTATTGGGCAAGTTCAGCTTGGTATACCCTTCATATGCAATTTCAAAATGGCGATACCATTTCATATCGAAATGATCAATACGATGCTCGCCATGATCATAAGCGAAAAATTACACTACATGGTGAAAACGCAGGCAAATACATTGCGACGCAAGTTTCCGGAGATAACTGGAACAAGATTACGATATCACTTCGCATGCCAACTAGCGACTGGATGGACAAAATTGCGGGAAATTCAAAGTTGTCCGAGCTTAATCTCCCTGGCACGCATGATACTTGCGCCTTATATGGTGGAGACTTGGCCATTTGTCAGACGCAGACGCTTCAAGAGCAGCTGGAATCTGGTATTCGATTCATAGATATACGATGTCGCCATATTGAGAATCGATTTGCGATTCACCACGGTATTATGTTCCAGCATTTAATGTTCGGCGGAGGAGTCAGAGATGTATGTCTGAAATTTTTAGAAGATCATCCACGAGAGACGATTATTATGTCAGTCAAACATGAATACGACGATGCGGATGACACGAGAAGCTTTGAAGATACGTTCCGATGGTATCTGGAAGGCAATGAATCAATGTGGTATTTAGGTGAAACCATCCCAACATTGGATGAGGTACGGGGGAAAATTGTTCTGCTTCGCCGTTTTAAGTCCAATCTTTCACTAGGTATAGACGCAACGGCATGGAAAGATGATGCAACGTTCTCGATTGAGAGCTCTTATGCTGTCCTTCGGATTCAAGATGAATACAAAGTACCAACCGTATTTAATATCGGTAACAAGTGGGACCATGTCAAATCACTTTTGGATCGTGCTGTAGATGGAGCACAAACAGATTGGTATCTCAATTTTACATCTGGTACATCCGCTGGTGCCTATCCTTATACGGTTGCAGAAGGTAGCCTTGGTATAGAAGGTCTTAATTCCCATATGTACAGTTACTTGGATCATATAACGACGAAGAGATTAGGTACGATAATTATGGATTTCCCGAACAAGCCGATCCCAAGCTTAGTGGAGAGAATCATTGCGACTAATAAATTTTCAGTCTAACTGTCTCTTGAACGAATCAGAATATCTCCTCTAAAAGCCGCCGTTAGGCGGTTTTTTTCATTGTGCACGAATCGAGTTGATATTTTCAATTGAGGATAGAACATTAGGCGCAATACTTAAATTTTATTTGTACATCCATTCATATGTTGACGTATAAGTGAATAGTGTATATATTGTGTATATACGGTAGTTTATCGATTAACTTAAACCAGGTGGTAGAACATGAACATTATTATTTCAAATGCATCAGGCGATCCGATTTACATGCAAATTTTGAACCAGATCAGACAAAGTATTTTAAGTGGTGAATTGCAAGCCGGTGATAGCCTTCCGTCGATTAGACAGTTGGCTAAAGATTTGCAAGTAAGTGTGATTACAACGAAGCGTGCCTATGAAGAGTTGGAGAAAGAGCAGCTTATCGATTCCGTGGTAGGAAAAGGTTGTTTCGTATCAGGAGCCAACAAAGACTTTATTCGGGAGCAGCGGATGAAACGACTAGAAGAGAAGCTATTGGAAGTCATCCAAGACAGCAAAGAATTAAGCATGAGTCAGCAAGATGTAATGGAGCATCTGACACTATTGTTTGAGGAGGATCAGACATCATGAATGCAATCGAACTACGTAATCTAACGAAAATATACCCTCAATTTACGGTTAATAATGTATCTTTGGATGTGAAGCGAGGGTATATTACCGGGCTTATTGGTCCGAATGGTGTAGGTAAGAGTACCTTGATCAAGATGATGCTTGGAATGGTTCGCCCTGATACCGGCAGTATCAAAATACTTGGGTGTGATATGCCTAGGCAGGAGATAGATATTAAGCAGCGGGTCGGTATTGTGTCGGATGATTGTTTTTATTATGAAGATGTTTCGATTCGTGATATGAAGCGTATAATCGCTCCGTTCTATAAGAAATGGAATGAACAAAAGTTTAACAGTTATTTGGAACAATTCGAGTTGTCGCCCAAGAAGAAGATTGGACAATTGTCCAAAGGGATGAAGATTAAGTTTGCTCTTGCCGTTGCTCTATCTCATGAGGCGGAGCTGCTCATTATGGATGAGCCCACCTCTGGGCTTGATCCTGTGTTTAGAAGGGAATTGCTTGATCTGCTTGCGGAGATGATGCAGGACGAGCGAAATACAATTATTTTCTCAACCCATATTACAACCGATTTGGATCGTATTGCTGATTATATTAGTTTCGTTAACCGTGGTCAGCTTGTATTTAGTGAAGCGAAAGATGAAGTTCTTGATAGGTACGCAATTGTGAAAGGAGATAGGCAACTGCTTGATTCGGACATTCGAAAGAAGTTTACGGGGGTGCGTGAGACTGCTTTTGGGTTTGAGGGGTTAGTGGAGAATAGGCATGAGGCCGAACAATTATTTGGCAATTACGCTGTATTTGAGAAAGCATCCTTAGAAGACATTATCTACTACAACGCCAAGGGAGGCCGCGCTCATGCTTAATCTGCTTCGTAAAGACTTCATAGCCGCAAAGATGTCTTTAGGTATGAGTATCTTAATTTTTTCTATATTTTGTATCTTCTTTATGAAAAAAGAGATGTCTATGCATCTTGTCGGTATCATTACCGCCTTCGCCACAATTAGCAGCCTTACACTTAACGATACTAAAAATCATAATCATCTTTTTCTAGTTACATTACCTGTCAGTCGCAAGCATATTGTGCAAGCCAAATATGTGATATCTCTCCTTACTATATTTGTTGCCGTACTTGCTTCTTACGGAGTTCACTCGTTTGTAAAAATAGCCGTTCCAGGGTACATCACCGTAGGTTATAGCATGATAGACATTTTGGTCCCTATCGCCATTATGCTTGTTCTAACTTCTATTTACCTGCCGTTCTTTTACATGCTCAGTGAGAAAGGAGCGCCTGTTTTAAATGTTATATTCTTTTTCATTTTTCTTATAATGGCGGATCCAGTAGCTCAGACTATTCATAAGGCATCTCTAAATGGAATTAATTATCCACTTGTATATGGAACCCTATTCAGCACCTTATTATTGTTTATTGCATCTTGTTATGTAACGGTATATCTGTTTACGAAGAAGGACTTATAAAATAGAAGTAGATGCTGTTGCAAGGCTAAAGATAAATATGAAGGTAACTGTACAGTTAATGAGCAAAGGAGAGTTTTTCATATGAAAATGAAAACCATGCAATGGATAAGATTCATGTTTGCTGGGTGGGCAACCGTAGTACTAGGATTGTTCCTCGCTACTTGTTCAGCTGAAGTAGCTGAACAAGTGTTTGGGTTGCCCAGAATGGGTCAACAATGGGTTCAAGCTATCGTAATGACTGCTCTTGTTGTTCCAACTATTTTATATTTGTATCGATATGTTTATCGAATAACGGGAGTTAAACCTAAAGTACTGGAATATTCATGGACAAATATGTATCACTTATTTACAGGCATGTTCTTTGCAATAGCGCTCACTGCGGTGGGTTTCATTATACTCAGTGCACAAGGATTAATAGCCAATGTACAATGGCACGCACCTGATCAGTGGTTCGCTGCGCTGTTCATAAATATCATCATCGCTTTCTTATACGAAGCTTTCCCCGAGGAACTAGCTTTGCGGGGACTGTTGTATGATGTGCTGCGTCATCGATTCACGGCATGGCTCGCAGTACCCTTACAAATGTTACTATTTGTCTCTGTTCCTATCTTCGTAACTCAGCTTCAAGTACTCGTTGGAATGGCTCCGGGGAACATCATTAATATGGGTTACGTTATCACGATAATAAGCTTTGGATTCGTTTTGCAGCTGGTTCGTCTATGGAGCGGGAATATATGGGCTTCAATGGGATTTCATATTGCCTATTTAGAAATTATGAGATTTGTTGTAGCAAAAGGGTATGGAGCTTCACCGATCCTGACCTATCATGAATCCGTACCAGGGATTATAATCATCATTCCTGCTGTGGTGATTTTGGGAGGCGGTGTTGCATCCCTCGTTATATTAGGAGTTAAGCATCTCGTACAGAAAAGGAAAATGAAGCGAGATGCTTCTCTTACAAACTAAATTAATGAATATATGATCATAATTAATTATTTAGTTCAGCCTTTAGAGTCGAGTACTAGCGCTTTTTGCTGGACTTTTTCTAAGCATCGTGGCCGCTCAATCTACATGAGGGATCACTATTGGACCGTATATTTCACGACCTTGCTGGTACGAAGTTTTTTACGGAATGGTTTAGTCCTTACACAATGATGGAGTTTAACATTTTTACAGTGTTCTTTATCATTCTATTTCTCCCGTATGCGTGTATAGGTGTCATGAAAGACATCTATTTTAGTAGAAAGAACTCGAATTGAATGATAAAGAAGACCACTGATGATGAAAAATCGGTGGTTTTTTTGTTGCTCTAAAATTGAACAGATGACAGTTGCAAGTGCCTTTTTTATATTTATATGGAGGTCAAAAATGTTTTTGGGAAATAGTTAAGAAAATAATGTAAAAAACATGGTTGACATCTTCAAACTACAGATGTAGTATTTAATTGTAACTACACGTGTAGTGTCATCTTGATTTTGGAGGTTTCATGCATGAAACAATCACTACTTACTGCGGAAGTAGAACATGAAGATTGGCAAGTGTGTAGGGCAAATCCGGATTGCCCACCCAGCGTAGTTGTAGAGCAAGACAACAACAACGGCAGTAACAGGCAGCCAGAAAAGAGCGAGAGCGAATGATGGCTTCCTTGTATGCAAGCGTACTACAGATTTTTGATTGGGTAATTCGTGGATCATTTATGGCCAGTATTCTGGTCGTACTTGTCTTGTTTTTACAATTTTTCTTGAAAAAGAAGCTTGAGGCGAGATGGATGTATCTACTTTGGCTGCCAGTAGCATTACGATTGCTGCTTCCTTGGACTCCCGAATCTTCATTAAGCATTTATAACATTTTGCCTGAAAAGCTCGTCACGCTTGGCATTCAGCAACAAAATCAAGCTCCGTTACTATCGTCAGGAGCGTGGATGCAGTCGGCTGGGAAGGGTGAAATAGCTGTAGAGGAGTCACTATTCAGCAGTCCAGAAAACAGCAAATCACTAGACCAAACATCTTCACTCATTGACCAACGTCCTGCTTCAGCCTTGGCAAATGAAAGTTCACTACGATGGAAGACTAGCGTTGTAACAATTTTATTGCTCATTTGGCTCTCAGGCGTTGTATTATTGGCTGCGAAAACGGGATATGAGCAGACTCGTTTAAAGCAAGCTTTACGCGCAGGTCGTACTATTGAAACGCCACAGTTATTAGCATTATTTCAAGAGACGAAGAATCTTATTGGCGTTACGAAAAAGGTACAGTTTGTAGCTTCCGAACGCATACCTGGACCCGCTGTAGTTGGGTTTTATAAACCAGTGGTGGTTATTTCGCCCCAATTGCTCGTCACGTTGAGGCAAGAGCAATTGCAGTACATACTGGCACATGAATGTGCTCATATTCGGCGCCAGGATGTAGCTGTGAATTGGATATTGCACATCATTCTAATTTTTCATTGGTTTAACCCGTTCATTTGGCTTGCTCTATTCAAAGCAAGACAGGATCAGGAGATGGCTTGCGATGCATACGTCTTGGATCGCTTGAAGCCGCAGCAAAACCATATATATGGGCAAACGATTATCCACGTGCTGGAGCATTTTGCAGGCAATAGGCAGCAGCCAGGTCTTGCAGGGATGTCTTCCACGCATGAACAAATGAAAAGGAGATTACTCATGATTAAACATTTCCATAAAAAATCCTACAGCTTATCCATTTTAGGAATATCAACAATACTAGCACTAAGCAGTGTTTCATTGGTTGATGCAAAGCCAAGTGCAAGCTCGATTAAACAATCGGCCGTGGCGGTGGCTCAGATGGATCAGAAAACAACAGTTATTACGTCTGATTCAGTTTCCAAGAAAGAAAACAAAAGATTAAGTAGAAAAGAATTTGATAAGTTGTATAAAGGAGAGGCGAAAATTACAATTGACGAATTTTATCGACTCTATCAACTACAAGAAAAAAATCCAGATGATATTTATGGCGTGTACATAAATAACAAAAAGACAAATAGTAAAGGCCCAGAAGTGATTTGGTACGGACCCGTTGAGAATTGGTTCCACACGTACGAGTCGTATATGCAAAAGGCTGATACGTTAAAAGGGGAGTTTCTACAACGTCCAACAACACTGCCAGAAGAATATACTTTTGTCGAAGGACAAATTATGGCCAATTTAGATCCAAAATTCAAGAAAGATTTGAGAGAGGAAGCAGCAAAGAATGGCAAAGCAGTACACTCAAAAAAATACACATGGAACACAATGGAAGGTTCGTTGATCAAGTTTATAAATGGGGACAACTATGTGATTTTTAATTTTTACGAAATAGATTCAAAACATAAGGAAAAGCAGAAAGATTATAAATATTACCAAGCTAAAAAAGATGCAACAAATAAAAAACCACAAGAAAACGAGCTTACTTGGTATGGCAAGGATAAGTCATACAGAATCGTTACGAATGCGGATAATCCTTTGACGAAGGAAGAATTGATTATATTGTCAGAAACAATGATTGGTAGAAATTAATTTATTTGAAATTAAGAAAAAGTCCGTTTAGGCGGGCTTTTTTTATTTTGAGTAAGCTGCGTTAGCTATTTTTTATATCCAGAAATTGCTGGACTTTTCATAGGGTTGCGGGTATATTAATGTCACGAAATAAGTCTACGATTTCCCCGATGAACGATTTACCACAACTCCCACATATCATCCACGAAAAGAGGTGAAAGCGGTTACTCACCAGACTTCTTAATTTTGTTATTTTACTTTATTTCATTTACAAGAAGCATTCAGAACATCCGAAAATAATGAAGCCCTGTTTGCATGTCTGCGTTATGCTGGCAGATTGTGTGAAGACCTTTTCTATCTATTTGATGAACAAAAAAAGATTTGGAGGTATGATGTATGAAAAGTATATTTCCCAAAAGAATAGGTACAATGAACATGACCGTTAGGCCCAAGAAAGGTTTGAACCTATTTGTAGTCTTTCTTCTCATATCCACGATGCTACTCCCAATCACAGCAAGTGCCGCTTATTTCAACACCTATACGACTGTCGCAACGCTTGAAAATGCGAACGGTGGGAATTCCGCACAGGCATTTGCCGTAGGTTCTACCTATGCCTATACCGTTAAAGTTGCCAATGGCAATGCCAAGCAGGTCATTTACCGTACGAATATGACCACAGGTGCGACGAATCTTATGACAAACGGTGACACTGGAACGACCTACACGACCAACCTACACCATGCCAACGATATGGTACTTAGCACAATCAACGGTGAACTGTATATGTTTATCATCACGATGAAAGCTGGCAATATGAGTCTTGTAAAACTGAAGTATGTAGGTTCGACGTATTACCAAGTTGGTAACTATACGATCAAACTAAATGGTACGGACAAGGCAATGTCAGGTGTGAAAATCCTCAGCAAAGATGCCAATAACATTACTTTTCTTTTCAAAACAGGACATAATTTTTACAAAGGAACTATTCCGCTAACTGCCAACAGTGGGACGATTAATCTATCATCTGCCTTTAGTATAAATACACAAAATGCACTCGTTAACGGCAGCCCGGTATCAAACATCGGATCCTATGTATTCCAAGGATTCGGTCTTTATAAAGATACAATCTTTGTACCGATGACCTATAAAAATGTCAGCATTGTACTTGTATATCGTAATGTATCAAGTGCTTCGGGTACCATTCAAGCAGATAATAATCTGTCATTCCGTATTACTTCCTCTACGTATCCAGAATTATTTGAAATTGAAGGTGTCGGAGTCGCCCATGGTGATAAGCTCTGGTTTAATACGAATCGAAAAAAGACATCGACAGACCTCTTGCATGACGGTGTGCACTATTTCAATGATTTCAACGCTTCCCAATTCATTCAATAAATTTACGGCATTTATGAGGTGATTTGTAATGATCGAAAAATTGTATTGGCTTCCAGCGGGTAAACTCTCCTCGGATTATTCCGCACTTAATCTAAATGTACCGCCTGGTCAGATGGTGACCATCCCAATTTGGGTTTTTTTACTGGTCACTGAGGACGGTCCGATCCTACTTGACACGGGAATGCCGGAATCCTTTATTAACAACCCTGATTATTTTAAGGGTACTCCCTACGAAGGGCGAATCATTCCGCTGATGGAGCGTGATGATCATATTGTCTCTGTGCTAAAAAAGGTAGGCTACTCACCAAGTGATATGATCGCAGTGATCAATTCGCATCTTCACATGGATCATGCTGGAGGTAACCCTTATTTTCCTGATACCCCGATTTATATTCAACAGAAGGAATGGGAAATAGTTAAACAGGGGATCTCTGCTTATGCGCCTCCAGAATGCTTGCTGCCGAATCTGAACTATACCATTGTGGAAGGTGATACTGAACCGTTTCCAGGATTACAGCTTTTGTCTACGCCTGGACATTCACCTGGGCATCAATCCGTGCTTGTGACAACAAAGAAAACAGGTCCTATTTTATTAACTGTAGATATGGCGTATACGCGAAGCAATTATGAAGAAGGGGCCCCATTTTTTACGTACGATTATAGGCAGGCGAGGCAATCTATTGAGCGAATCAAACAGAAAATGGAGGGGATACAGCCGAGCATCATTTTCTTTGGTCATGATATTGACCAAGGAGCCGTACAGCAGGTATATCCCATATTTTATTAACTTCGGACAGCTATAGTTTGATTTATGTATGGATCTATTCGTATTCAATCTTGTAGAAGAGGTCGTTTTTAGAGGGTACAGTCACTCAATCAATAATGAGTGGCTGTATTTTTTTATGGAAGCAATGCTACCTAATGCTATCGAAGAGCTGCTTCGCTATACGGGCCCATTATGATCCACAGGCGTTTTGCAAGTGAAGACTTAACGATGCATGAGAAGAACCTCCATAAAGGAGAAATGGTTCTATTCTCACTTGCAACTGCGCACCTTGATTCCAAACTGTTTTCCGATCCTGGAAGCTTTGATAGTACCAGAAAAGAAAACGAGCATCTGGCCTTTGGTAAAGGTATTCATCACTGTCAGGGCGTGTCTATTTCACAATCCTGATGTAAGATGTTAAGAGCGTGAGTGTGGTTCGATAGCTGAAACAAGTGCGTAACGATTTACCGGTCTACCAACGCTGCCGTAACGTATATCAAGACGAACAGAGCCTGATTGAACTAAGTAATCTAAATAACGTCGGGCAGTTACTCTCGCCAAACCGACACCGTCCGCTACTTCTTCAGCAGTTAAACATGAACGCTGGTGCTGTAGCAAATGAATGACTTGTCGCATGGTACTTGATTGCAAGCCTTTCGGCAGTACCGCCGCAGCATCTAATACAAAGTCGGAAGTCGTGCTGCGTAAAATCGCATCCAGTTCTGCCTGTGTAACATGACGTTCTTCAAGTAGTGCTTGTCGGTATGCTCGATATTGCTCCAGTGCCGCCGCAATTCGCTCGAACTTAAATGGCTTGATAACGTAGTCGAAGACACCTTTTTGCATAATGTTTTTCACTGTAGGCAAATCTTTAGCCGCTGTCACAACAATAACATCGACAGGAAGTGCTTCAGCTCTGATTTGCCGAAGGGTTTCGACACCATCCTGTACGGGCATGAACATATCAAGAAATACGAGGTCGGGCTCTAAGTCCCGCACCAATTTCAAACCTTCCATACCGTTTCCAGCGATGCCCTCAACACGAAATCCAGTCACATTTTCAACAAACTGGCGGTTCACTTCTTGTACCATCGGATCGTCTTCAATGAGCAAGACACGGTACTCATTTATTTGAGCTTGCTTCTTATTCATGGATTTTGACTCCTTTCACAAGCGCATCATCTTAAATAGTGATACATGGTTATCAATTGCAGATTAGGATGCTCCTTCTTGCATCGGGAAGGTAATAATCATCGATGTTCCGTTTCCAGTAGAGGAGTGACAGACAAGCTCTCCACAGCCTTTTTCAATGATGTTGTCAATTAAGTACAAACCGATGCCGCGCCCGTCGGCAGCTTTGGTGGAAAAACCTTTTTCAAACATATGCTGCTGTGTACATTCATCCATGCCGTTTGCGTTGTCCTCGACCATAATCGACAGCACTTCATCATCTTGTTCTATGCTGATTACCACTTCTTTATGTTCACGTTCAGCCAGTTCCAATGCATCGAAAGCGTTTTCAATTAAGTTTCCGAGCAGCAGCACAAGATCGTGCCGATCCAGCTTCGGTGGAAATTGTGTCAATCCACTGCGCTTGTCTAATTCTACGTGAATACCAAGTTCTTGACCACGCGAAATTTTGCTGAGCAGCAGTCCGCCAATCCCTTCATCTGAAAAGCGTTCTTTAACGAAGGAAAGTAGTTCTTCCTGTCGTTCAGATACCTCGAACAAATAATCAAGTGCTTGTTCATAGTGCTCAAGCTGAATAAGGCCTGCTATCGTATGGAGTTTATTCATATATTCGTGATTTTGGACGCGTAGCGCATCGACAAATGCCTTAACGCCAGTTAATTCTTCCGCCATGTGCGCTAGTTCCGTTCGGTCTTGAAAAATGGCGATCGCACCGACGGTCTGTCCCTGCACAGTAATGGGGATGCGATTGCTCCAAATCACCGCTTTGCGCACGATTAATTCACGATTATATATCGGCTGCTGCAACGTCAAAATTTCTGGCAGCCTCGTATCTGGAATGACATCACGAATGGGCTGGCCAACTGGATTGCCTTCGATATCAAAAATTTGCTTTGCACGCTCATTAAATATCGTGATGCGCTCTTTGTTATCCACCGCGATAACACCTTCGTGCATCGCTTGAAAAGCGGCTGTGCGCTCTAATAAGATACGCGCAATCTCTTGCGGCTCCAAATTGAACATTTGCCGCTTAATATTTCGGGATAGCTGCCACGCCCCAAGCAATCCGAAGAGAAGGGCGAGCATGAGCGTTGCAGCAATGGCCCCGCGCTGCTCCCAAATCATCTGGTTGATGCTCGGCAGCAGCAACCCAGCCATCACCACACCTACTTGATGATGCTGTGTATTCATGATCGGCACATAAGCCCGCAGGGCAGAACCAGCTTCGCCTTTTACTTTAGATAAGTAAGAATGCTCCGCGAACGCAGGCTCCATGTCTTTATCATCCGTAATAGGCTTGCCGATCCGATCCGTGATCGGATGCGAATAGCGAATGCGGTCCATATTGAGCACGACGATATAAGATACTTCATTAATCATTCGGATATTTTCAGTTTCGTAGGCGATGTCTTGTGCTGCCGATACCGGAAGCTGCACCTTTTCTCGGATATGCGGCTGCTCCGCAACGGTTCGCGCTGTCGTCATTAATCGGCGACCAAGCTCATCCTCGGTCATGCGTGTCATAATGCCTACGACGATAATGCCGCCAATTAAGAGTGAGAACGAAGTTAGACCAAATGCGAGTAGCGCAATTTTACCATATACAGGCAAGTTGCGAATATAGCGCAAGTGGCGAATATTGATTTGATGCATGGCTAGTTTCGCTCCCTACCATTTACGTCTTTCTATCATTGTGAAATAATAAATGGAAATAATCAACAGGGAAGGGGCGAAATAATGAGATCTTTCGTCACAATTGGGATTTTTGTACTTGTTGGTCTCATTACTGCTATACTGATCGGATTTCCACTCCATTCGTCGAAACCATTGCCTTATGATGCAGAACAAGCGGGTCTCAAAGATCGTATTGTCATTAAGTTTAGTCATGTTGTTGCTGAAAACACGCCCAAGGGATTGGCGGCAGAACGATTTGCCAAGCTCGTTCACGAGCGATTGAGCGATCGTGTCGAAGTGCAAGTATACCCGAATGGAACCTTATATACAGACAAGCATGAGCTAGACGCTCTTAGTCGAGGGGATATCCAAATGATTGCGCCGTCTTTTTCGAATCTAACCAGTGCATTCCCAAGCTGGAAAGCGTTTGATTTGCCATTTGCTTTTCCTAATCAACAAGCGGTAGATGAAGCGTTACAAGGTGAGATTGGCAAGCAGTTGCTTGGTGAGCTGACCAATGCAAATATGAGAGGTATTTCCTTTTGGAACAACGGTTTTAAGCAGGTAACAAGTGCCCAGCGGCCACTAATTCATCCTGAAGATTTCGCAGGTCAGACGTTCCGCATATTGCCGAGCGAAGTGTTGGAGCAGCAGTTTCATGCATTGGGCGCGGAAGCGGTCATGATGCCCTTCACGGAGGTGTACCACAGCGTTGTGCGCGGCGACGTCGATGGACAGGAAAATACGATTTCAAACATATATAGTAAACGCCTCTATCAAGTACAGCGGTATATGACGATCAGCAATCATGGCTATTTAGGATATGCGGTTATTGTCAACCGCTCGTTCTGGGAGGGGCTTCCTGCTGATATTCGTCACGAGCTGGAACTGGCATTAGCAGAGACGACACAATGGAATAGGAAGCTTGCTCAGCAGCTTAATGACCAGCAGCTTAATGAAATTAAGAAGAGCGGCATGATGACCATTCATCAGCTGACTGTCAAAGAGCGAGACGAGTGGCTAAAGAAATTAGCACCCATTTACGAGCAGGTGGAGCAAGAGATTGGAGCTCCTTTACTGGCGCAAATTAAGTCACTTCGACATAAATATGATACACACAGTCCATAACGATGTGGAAACAGCAAGACCAAAAAGACCAATATGACCACATTATTGAATGGAACCGCTTTCTTGCCTACAATGAGGACACAAATTCACATTCCTTCACATTGTAGAACGTGACAAGAAAGGGTGTTCCTCTTGAGAATCAATTTTAAAAACTTGACGGTTCAAGTAGTTATCGCCATAATTATTGGGATTTTGGTCGGTCATTTCTTCCCAGCCTTTGGTGAAAAGCTCAAAGTGCTCGGAGATGTCTTTATTAAGTTGATTAAAATGGTTATCGCACCAATCGTTTTGTTCACCGTTGTGAATGGTATTGCCAGTATGGGGGATATGAAGAAAGTTGGCCGCATTGGCGGTAAAGCGCTGCTATATTTTGAGATCGTTACAACCATTGCACTAGCGATTGGACTTATCGTAGTCAACGTTATCAAACCAGGTGAAGGGTTTGATACGGCTGCGGTGCAGGGCGATGTAACTACGTATGTACAAAAGGCAGAGGAAGGCAATCAGACCATGATGGAATTCGTCGTTTCTATCGTGCCTGAAAATGTAGTTGCAGCGTTGGCAAGTGGTGACTTGCTGCCGATCTTGTTCTTTGCGGTATTGTTCGGCTTGGCGTTAACCGCTATGGGTGAGAAAGCAAAGCCAGTCATCGACTTGTTTGATCGACTGTCACATGCATTTTTCAATGTCGTCAATATGATTATGAAAGTGTCTCCCATCGCTGCATTTGGTGCAATGGCATACACGATTGGCAAGTTCGGTATAGGCTCTTTAACAAAACTAGGTTTGTTGATGACTTGTGTGTACATTACGATGTTCTTGTTTGTAGTATTTATTTTGGGTGGTATCGCAAGATTGTACGGCTTCCGTCTTTTCAAATTTATTCGCTACATTAAAGATGAAGTATTGCTCGTACTTGGTACATCTTCTTCGGAATCGGCGCTGCCGCGCATGATGGATAAGCTGGAGAAGTATGGCTGTTCGAAGTCCGTTGTTGGTTTAGTTATTCCAACGGGCTACTCCTTTAACTTGGACGGAACATCCATTTACTTATCTATGGCAGCCATTTTTATAGCACAAGCGTACGGTGTTGATCTTAGCGTATGGGAGCAACTTGTATTGCTCGGAATTTTGATGCTGACGTCTAAAGGTGCTGCAGGGGTAACAGGTTCAGGCTTTATTACACTTGCCGCAACGTTGGCGGCGTTCCCGACGATCCCAATTGCTGGCTTAGCCATCTTGATTGGTGTAGATCGCTTTATGTCTGAAGCTCGTTCGATTACAAACTTGATCGGAAACGGCGTCGCTACGATTGTCGTGGCAAAAATGGAGAAAGAGTTTCATCCACCAGCAGAATATGCAGCTGATAGTGACTTTAAAAATCGCGCAGTTATCGCCACTACGCCAGTAACGGAAGCAAAATAGCCAATATCTATAGCCCTCCATTACCAGATTGCAGTGGGATGGGGGGCTATATGCATGCTGGTTCCTATAAAGGTAGTGTGAAACAGACGTACTACTTCCTATATTGTACTCGTACTCTTTCGATGCAATAGTAAACTTATCGATGCTTTGGACAAAAGTGCAGTTACCATAACGAGAGATTATCCATTTTCGATGGATTTGGACAAACGTGCATTTATTTTTCTTGATTATGCAATTGATATCGATAACTAAACCGAAATAACTGCATTTTTGTCAATATTACTCCGAAAAAGGATATTTTCGGAGTAAATAACTGCACATTTGTCACTCGGCTAAGCTAGAAGCTTATAGGAGTAGCGTTCACCATCGTATCCTACGGGATTGTTTATCTAAATCGGATATACTTCATACCGACCTTGTTTGTAGGTGCGTGGAATTCAATCCATTATAATAGCTGTTTTTTCAGTAGCTTTAAATAACTTTAAATAACTTTAAATAACCAGTAGGGTGTTCATCAATTCCGTAGTGAACTGCTCGGTGAACCGAAGACGTCCATTTTCCTGTATAATTCGACCTTCCTTCATGCGCCGTTCTAACCATTCGGTAATCCATCCAGGAGCATAGCCACCTTGCCCAAATTCACCGCCGAAGGCAATCATTCGATCATACATCTTCAAATATTCCTCGCGATTCGTATTCGGATATGACTTTGTATATAACCAAAACTGTACATCATACATCAAATAAGATAATTCATCTGCATGAAAGGAAAAATGTCCTTTTTCTTCAACAACTTTTGTACAAATCGAACGAATTTTCATTTCAATTTGGTCAACCTCTGATACTTGTGAGCACAGCTCCTCCAGCAAGGGTGAAAACTTGCCATGGGCTACTTTGTAAAGATCCTCTGTCTTGTCCTCCTCGGAAGTATCGTATTCCTCTTCGCTTACAAGTCCACAAATAAAAGCTTCAAAATTATCAGCTAAAAATGTAATTTCATATTCGTTTTCCTGATCAACATGAACGACCTCAGGCTCGCCATCTCGCCCGCATGCTCGGTAGTCTAACATGACTACGTCATGTCCTGCTGAAGGGCAGTCGCAAATAACGATGCCGATGTCGGGATAGCCCCATTCCTCGATCATAAACGGACTACCTAACTCTCCGCAAAGGGAATAATTTTTCTCTCGGCCAATGCCCATTATACCTGTAATGGCAATATGATCCTCAGCCCAAGAAGTTGCTTCCTCTGTTGGGAAGCAGGTGTTCTTAGGAATTCCTCCATTTTGCTGTTTCATCAATGCGATGTAAGAGGAGGGGAGCTTATAGCCTAACTCTTCTTCGATTGAATGAATCAGCTCAACAGTCGGAGGATCAGATAGATAAGATTGTTTCGCATATTCACTGTCCTCCCAAAAATCATCTAAGGAAATGTTGGAAAAAGGTATCTTTAATGCTGTTGAAATACTCCATTCGATCGCATGTTTTCTTTTCGCGGCAATTCGCAGCTCTTCTCGCTGTTGTTTTTTCACCTTTTGCAAACTCAATGATAGCAAATATTCGATATTCGGATCACCAGCTTCTAGTTTATCAGCAGAACGCAGAGCCTGAGCCGCGTCCTCAAATCTTTTCAGATGAAATAGGGCAAAGCCTACTCGATAATGCCACAGTGAATCTTGTTGTCCTTCTTCAGCAATTTTATCGAATTGTTGAAGTGCCTCTTCGTAAAGGCCCAAATTATTATAGGCTCTTCCTATTCGACTGAACGCCTCATAATCCCATTCAGTCTCGGGAATGGCTAACAATTTATCCACGATATACTGATGTTTGTCTTCTTCATGCCATTGATTGAATTGCTCAATAAGGGATTGATCCATGGTACCCTCCAACATTGTAATGGTTAAAAAGTTCTCGCTATAAAGCGGTTATTCGGTGCAATATTTCTATTAGCGTAAATCATGCTGTAGATTCTAAACTTGATGAGCATGCCGTGTGAGACTTGGTTTTTAGCCATATCGTATGTATTCGACCGAAATAGTCCCTTTGCACAGTTCCATAAATGATACGGCAATTGGTACAGCATCCTCGTAACCTAAATTTCCTGAGTGAGTGACGAGAATAGGATATTCATCTTGATGCTTGTCTGTTCTCATGTCCCATGCATAATGATGACCACAGCCGTCCATCGCAAATGGTACAGCTCCAGGCATATACTCGGGAAATTCATAGGCAAGCATCATGGATCTTAACTCATCACTGCTAAAAAATTGAAAATGCCGTTCTCCGTTGCTAAATTCGCCCCCATTGGAATAACGCAGCAATTCGATGTAGGCAGCTGGTAATCGTTTGTTCGGAATGTTCCATTTTGCAGGATCAAATGGTTGGTACCGTTGATGTAGGGGATCTGCTACTGGGAAAGGGTTGCGCTGCCTTTCTACTATTTCCTGAATTTCTTGCTCAGATAGAGGTTGATTCCAAGTATTTATAAGCAGTTCTAATTCATGTTCTGACATCTCGGGACACTTGTGGTAACACATTTCGAAAATAGCTTTCCAATCCATGTCGTTGCTCCTCCTATCGGGATAGGGCATGATTTCATTGGCGTTTTTATCAAATAATCGCAATAGGTAAACCTGCATTCAGAGTAATGCTATAAACCAACATATGTATAGGTTTCTATATTATTTTAACGTAAATCGATTGACGATAAAATCCCACTATTATACTATATCAAGAATACTCATTTGTAGGGCACATAATACGATGAGAGTAAGATGTGTAAGCATATGGAGGAGGCAGGACTATGTACAATGAAGAGCACAGAACCATTACAACCGAAAGATTGTTAGTAAGACCGTTTCAATTATCGGATGCACAACGTGTCTCCGAGTTCTGCAACAATTATAATGTTTATAAAAGTACATTGACGCTGCCTTATCCGTATCCGATAGAAAGTGCACAATCATGGATTCAAACACATGAAGACAATTTTCGTCATAATCGATCTTACGAGTTTGCGATCACCGATAAATATACGCATGAGCTTTACGGAGCGATAGGACTAAGTTATAAGCCATTACATAAAAATGGCGAGCTCGGTTATTGGATAGGTGAGGAATATTGGGGGAAGGGCTATGCAACAGAAGCAAGCAAAGCGGTCATTTCGTTTGCTTTTGCAGAAAAGAAATATCACAGAGTATTTGCGAGATTCTTTGCTTCCAATCCTGCCTCTGGACGTGTAATGGAGAAAGTAGGTATGGTGGAAGAAGGTAGGCTTGTACAGCATGTTTATAAAGAAGGTAAGTATGAGGATCTTATTCATTATGGAGTTATCAATACTGGGGTATAAAAACGGTCATACTAGACAAACAAGCTAGTTCATTTACTAGTTGGCAGCCTAAAATTATAAAAGTAAGCTAGTAGAACATGAAAGAGCCCGTAATAAAAATTTGGGCTCTTTCATGTTGCAATTATTTTGAATTAGCAGCTTAAATTTCCGCCAGTGGAGACACCAAGTATATTGGAGAAATTAGTAAAGTAATTGATTCGATTATTCACTTTAGTAGGTTCTTTGCCGCCGCATTCAACAGCACCATTGATTGCTCGAATGGTCTCACCGAAACCCTGATTATTTATTATGGCATTGTGAGCAGTCATCGTTCCTGCGCCTGTTGATGTCGTCCAGAACCACAAGGCTGTTTTCCAGGACACAGCAGGATCTGTGGCAACCAAGTCAGGATTTGTACGAAGCGGGAGTCCTAAAGCAGCGCCAGCTGCGCCATAGTTTCCGTTCCAGCTTAATTGAAGCGGTCCGCGTCCATAGTACTGCTGACCTGGAGCACATGGATAAAGAACATTTGAATTATCGCAGTAGAGCGGCCAATTCGCTGTATTCGACTCTCGTACATATTGTAAAAATCCTGATTCCTGTGCAACGTTGGCTAGGAAGGCAGCGGCTTCCCGTTTTCTAATTTCATCACTTCCCGTTTTTGCAAACTGAGGGAACGAAACCATTGCAGAAACTAAGCCAGTGTACGTATAAAATGAATTACGGTTAGGGAACATTTGATTGAATTGTGCTTCTGATACAACAAATCCCCCCGTATTGCCGTTTCCAGCAGTTGGCGTACAAGATTTGCTAGCACTTTTAGGTGAGGTTGTCACTGGAGTGGTCGTATCATTTTGAGCAGAGACGGTATACGTGTAAGCCGTCCCGTTGGTTAAGCCTGTATCAGACCATGAAGTTGTATTAGTCCATTTATACCAGTTTCCGTTGCGATAAACATCATAACCATTAGCGCCACTTACCGCATTCCAGCTCAGCGTACAAGCTGCATTAGATGCACTGACATTTAGCGTTGGCGTGGGCAGTGCAGCAAATGCGGTAAGGGGAACTACCATTAAAAATCCCATTACAATCGTCAGCATTAATGAAATCTTACTCCACTTTTCTCGCATAACCATTCACTCCCTAATCATTTTTTTGTCCTTTTATAAAAGTCGTGTATTGTCCTATTTTTTGAACATGCGCATCACTCCTGAGCTGTAATTTTTAACCACTTTTCTTACGGATTGTATATTATATCTGGAACCTTAAATGAACCTTAAATATAAATGAAAATACTAATCGAATCGCATTGTAGTATTCATAGAAACAAAACGATACAAGTGTATTTACTCCTTCTACCTAAGTAGGGGAGTTTTTTTGTAATTCAGCGCCTTATGTAATTACTTTTATAAAAATAAAGAGGCCTTCTCTATGCAAATAGGTTGACATTCACAAACTACAGTTGTAGTATTGTTCTTGTAACTACAAATGTAGTTTAAGATCGCAATGAGGAAGAAAGGAGAAACACAACATGAACACAGTATCAAAAGCAGCAGTTGCAGTACTAAGCGGTGTCTTATTACTCGGCTCCTCCATGCACTTTACAGCAGGAGTGGGATCGAATAAAGCGACGCAGCAACAGCCCGTTAAAAAAGCAGCCAAATCAAGCCAAGCTATACCAGAAGAAGACAAACAGTTTATTGAAAATGAATTGAAAAGAGTAAAGGAGCTAAGCGAGAAGTCCGGTGATATGTTTATTTTGTATCACAAATACAAAGTATTGAATAGCGGACTTGATCTAAGCTTCTGGGGAGGGACTCATTCCTACAAAACGTATGAAGACTATTTGAAAAAAGCCTCTACGTTGAAAGGGTCAATCATGCAGCAGCCTTCCAATTTACCGAAGGGCTATACGTTCTCAGAAGCATTAATCGAAGGCCCAACGGAAGGAAAGTTCGTTGCTGAAGCGAGAGCCGAAGGCAAGAAAAGTGGAAAACCGCTCTATACCAAAAAGATAGATTGGAAAGAAGCAGCAAGCATTCGCCTGAAATATACGAAAGGCAAAAATACTATTGCTCTTTCTAAGTTTACATTAGACAAAGATTCAACGAAGAAAAAAGGTTATTACGAAGATGAGCTCCCGAAACATATTTATCCTAAATATGTGTACTGGCAGGATGATACGTTTGGCTACAGTATATCCACGACATTTGACATGCCAAAAAAGCAAAAAATCGAAATTTTGAAAAAAGCGATTAAGAAAAAGTAGTTGTTAGATGCTGCATGATACTAAATATATGGGAACTTTTCTCGACTAAACAGGTTGACATTACTAAACTACAAATGTAGTATTTTAATATATAACTACATACGTAGTCTGATAATTGTCTACACGTAATCTGAGAAAATGGACCGTGGAGGTTTCACAAATGCAGCACATACCATCCATTACCGATGCAGAACTAGAAGTCATGCGTATTTTATGGACGAATCCAGATCGCCTTTCTAGCGAAATCGTAAAAATAATGGCGGATCGAATGGATTGGAGTCCGAATACAACTCGAACGCTCTTGAACCGTTTGGTGCAAAAACAAGCGGTTGGGGTGAAGCTAGATAATAGTGCAAAGCGTTTTCAGCTATTTTACCCCCTCGTTAGCGAGCAGGAATATTTGCGATCCGAAACTAAGTCTTTTGTTAAAAAGCTGTATGGCGGATCATGGAGGCCCATGCTAGCCCACTTTTTAGAAGATGAAAAGTTGAATACCCAAGAGATTGAGGCATTAAAAGCTTTATTTGACGATAATGGCAGCGACAAACAACAAGAAAAGAGAGATAGATGATGAGTCCTTCCTTATATGCAGGTTTAGTGTCCATTTTTGAGTGGGTCATTCAGGCATCCTTCATGGCAAGCATATTAGTTATTGTTGTTCTTATTTTACAATTTATAATGAAAAACAAACTGGAAGCGAGATGGCACTATTTACTGTGGATGCCTGTTGTCATCCGTCTTCTGCTGCCGTGGGCACCAGAATCATCGCTAAGTGTGTACAATATGTTTGCATTGGAAAGCATTGCGCCTGGTGTGCATGAGCGAGTTCAAGATTCAGCGGCATGGCATCATTGGCGGAAGGACACGCTAGGGGTCTCGGAAGATGGCGTTTATTATCAAGGACTTTCCAATATCGAATTAACCGACGGAACAAATGAGAATCTTTTATCAGGGGCGGGGCAAGAAGATGCTTCATGGTGGAGCGTTGTCAAGCAATTAGGTTTCATAAACATGCTGATGGTGGTATGGTTTGCAGGCGTTATGATTTTAACTGTAAAGACCGTAGTTGATCAATTTCGCTTGAAACAAGCGCTTCGTGCAGGCCGGGCCATTGATACGCCTTATTTATCGTCATTATTTCAGGAGACGAAGCAGTTATTGCATATACAGCGAAACGTTCGCTTCGTCGCATCAGAGCAAATTCCTGGACCAGCAGTGGTTGGCTTACGGAACCCTGCGATCGTTATATCACCCAGTTTGCTTGTAACACTACAAAGGGATCAACTGCGCTATATTCTCGTGCATGAATTTGCACATATTAAGCGCTGGGATGTGGCTGTGAATTGGATGATGCACTTCCTACTGATTCTCCATTGGTTCAATCCGCTGCTATGGCTTGCTGTTCACAAAGCAAGGCAGCATCAAGAGCTTGCTTGTGATGCATGTGCACTGGATAGACTGAGTCCTCAGCAAAATCATGCATACGGGCTAACGATTCTCCACGTGCTGGAGCATTTTACAGGACATCATCAGCAGCCAGGGGTTGCTGCTTTGTCTGCCACTCATAAACAAATGAAAAGGAGACTTATCATGATCAAACATTTTCATAAAAAATCATATAAATTATCTATTCTAGGATTAACGATGCTTCTTGCGCTTGGCAGTGTATCCTTGGTTAATGCTAAAGAAAGCAATACAGGCCCTACATCACAACCAGCGATTGTTTACCCAGAGGGAATAGATTCTTTGGAAGAGCGCGAGAACTATAAAAAAGCAATAGACGAAGCTAACCGAAAATCCACTGAAGCAGCCAAATCTATACCTGCCGAGGATTTGAAGTTTATTGAAGACGAGAAAAATAGAGTGAAACAACTACATAAACAAACAGGCGATATGTTTGTTTTGTATCATAAATATAAAGGCATTAATAGTGGTCTCGATCTAAGCTATTGGGGAGGAATCGACCATTACAATAGCTACGAGGACTATATGAAACAAGCCTCTACGCTAGAAGGGTCCATCTTAGAACAGCCGTCCAACTTACCAGAGGGATTTACATTCTCAAAAGCTAGAATCGAAGGCCCAACAGAAGGGGAATTCGTGGAAGAAGTACGAGCTGAAGGAAAGCAGAGCGGTAAACCTATCTACGTGAAAAAGATAGATTGGAAAGAGGCTGCAACCATACGTCTTGAGTATACGAATGGTAAGGACACGATTGCGATTTCTAAGTATACTATTGGCGCAGATGAAGTGAAGAAAAATGGTTTCTTTGAGGATGATTTGCCAGCCCATATGTATCCAAAATATATGTTTTGGCATGATGATAAGCACGAGTACAGCGTTTCCGCTACATTTGATATGTCTAAGAAAGACAAGATCGAACTGCTAAAAGAAGCGGTTAAAAAATAAAATAAGGTGTAATTGTGCGCAGCTAATATACGAGTTAGCCCAAACACGAATTGCTCTAAGCAATTGACGAGGTTAGCCCATGTGGTCCAGTGAGATACTAGGATTGCATGGGTTTTTTCTTTGTTTGGAAAGTGACCGTCTATATCCGGCTGTTGTGCTTAACATAAACATTAGAAAAACGGAGACAATAGCAATGAAAATAGCAGTATACATATTACGCAATATGCATTGAAAACTATACAACTTAACAAAACATACGGAGGTATTCGTAAATGTCAAATGAAGCTACACCTAGATTAGCTACTTCTTTTACAAAAAAACTACACGAACATGTTTATAACGAGTTGAACTTTGAAAATAAACAAGATTATGAAGAGGCTAAAAAAGGTTTCATCGCACCATTAGAAACGAAAGTTTTTAATGATGAAGGTGACATTGCTTGGGATATCGAACAAATGAAATTTATAGAGCAAGATCCAGCACCTGAGACAGTGAACCCAAGCTTATGGAGAAATGGGCAGTTGCAGACGATTACAGGCTTATTTGAAGTGGTTGAGGGTGTTTATCAAGTACGTGGTCAAGGATTAGCCTACACCATTCTGATCGAAGGTAAAACGGGTGTCATTGTGTGTGATACACAATCAACGATAGAATCGGCCAAGGCAGTCATGCAGCTGTATTATAAACATAGACCCAAAAAACCGGTATCCGCCATTATTATTAGCCAAAGCCATATTGATCATTATGGTGGCATCCATGGTATATTGCACTATGCTGAGAACGCAAATATCCCGATTATTGCGCCAGAAAATTTCACCAAAGAAACGATGAGTGAGCAAGTACTATTAGGTATAATCATGAGTCGTCGTGCTCAATATCAAGCTGGAGCGATGTTACCGATTGGTCCAACAGGGCAAATAAACGCTGGCATAGGTCTTGATGTAGGTAGTGGTACGATAAGCTTTAAAGCACCTACTAATGAAATCCATGAAAAATTCCTTAAAACTGAAATAGACGGCATCACGTTTCAATTCCAGTTGGCTCTAAATACAGAAGCTCCTTCGGAGATGCATTTTTATGTTCATGATTATAAGGTTATGTTTGCATCCGAAAATGCCAATAGAACGATGCATCAAATCTATACACTACGAGGTGCAAAGCCGCGAGATACATTAGCATGGGTGAATGCACTGGATACAACCATTGATTTTTGTAAAAAAGTTGAGCTTGAAGCGTTGATTATGATCCATGCGTGGCCTGCGTTTGGAAAGGAAAATGCGCTATATCATTTAAAAATGCAGCGTGATATGTACAAATATATGCATGATCAAACGGTTCGCCTAGCTAATCATGGGTATACGATGGATGAAATAGCAGAAGCGATGCAACTTCCTCCTACATTGAATACGTATTGGGGTAATCGAGGCTATTATGGAACACTCAAACATAATGTGAAAGCGATATACAATTTTTACTTAGGGTATTACAGCGGTAATCCATCCGATTTGGATCCGCTACCTCAAGTCGAGTCTGCCCAAAAGTATGTTCAATATATAGGGGGAGCGTCGAAGGTAATCGAACAAGCCAGAGTCGATTATGAAAAGGGAGAATACCGGTGGGTTGCTCAAATTTTGAAGCATGTCGTTATGTCCGAACCAGATCATGAAGAAGCTAAGCAATTGCTAGCTGATGCCTTTGAACAACTAGGATTCCAAGCAGAATCTGCGATTTGGCGCAATGTATATCTGTCTGGTGCCCACGAACTAAGACATGGCGTCAAATCCGAAACGAAAAATACATCAAAAATGTTAAACGATGTGCCCGTAGATGACTTCTTTAAGCTGTTGGCGATTAAATTGAATGGGCCAAAAGCGGAAGGGATATCCGTAACGATAAATGTGACTTTCACAGATATGAATGAGACGTACACGTTGTATGTGGAAAATAGTGTGTTAACGTACAAAGCAAATGTAGCAGCCGACCAACCTGATACTGCCTTAATTATCGACAAAGTGGCATTTTATAAGATCGGAACGGGTCAACTTACACCAGAACAAGCGCTGGCAGATGGTCAGTTATCCTTATCGGGTGAGTCTGCAAAACTAAATGAGTTTTTAGAGCTTTTGGATACGTTCGACATTATGTCCAATATTGTAACTCCTTAAGTGGGAATACGGTTAGGATAACATAACCACAACATAGGTATAGCTCAAATTGAATATTTAATAAAAAAGCCGCGATCATCGCGGTTTTTTACTATATGATGAGTACTATGTTTCAGCAGTAACCAATATGTCTAAGGAAGACAAGATTGAATAAGACAAGAAGTGGGCTTGTATTAAAGCAATAAAGGAGTCAAATCATGATCCAATTCCAAAATGTATCCAAGCACTTCGATCAGGGTGCACCTATCGTAAAATCTTTACATTTGACCATTCATAAAGGCGAGTTCTTTGTCTTAATTGGCCCAAGTGGCAGCGGGAAAACAACAACCTTGAAAATGATAAATCGACTTATCGATCTGTCGGAAGGTACGATTCTCATTCATGGAAAAAAGATCAGTGACTATGATATTCACGAACTACGTTGGAACATCGGCTATGTGCTGCAGCAAATTGCTTTATTTCCTCATATGACCATTGCGGAGAACATCGCCATCGTACCTGAAATGAAGAAGTGGACGAAAGAAAAGATGGTGGAGCGGGTAGATGAATTACTGACGATGGTAGGCTTAGAACCCCATATTTATAGAAATAGAAAACCGAGAGAACTGTCTGGTGGGCAACAGCAAAGAGTGGGGGTCATTCGAGCACTTGCAGCAGATCCTGACATCATCATTATGGATGAGCCGTTCAGTGCGCTAGATCCGATTAGCAGAGAAAAGCTGCAGGACGATATTCTGACATTGCAAAGATCGATTAAGAAAACAATCGTATTTGTAACACATGATATGCAGGAAGCATTAAAGCTGGGGGATCGCATCGCGATCATGAAGGACGGAGAATTGGTGCAGGTGGGAACTCCTGATGAATTAGTTCATCGACCAGCCAATGACTTTGTGAGCAGCTTTATAGGCAGGACAGATACGAAATTACCTGTCGCAGATTTTGATCTGACAAGACTGATATCCGATTCAACCTCTTTTACAGGGAATTATGAGGGAATGGAAACGCTAAGCGTAAATAGCTCACTGGAACGCACACTAGAGCTGTTATCCCAACAGGAGCAGGTACCCGTCGTAAGAGACGGAGTAATGGTTGGTATGTTAGATCGCCAAACGATGCTGCAGCATTTATCCGGTCAGGTGAAAATGAAAGTAGGTAACGTCAAATGAGTACTTTGTGGCAGACCTTTCTAGACCGAAAAGAAGACTTATGGAGCGCATTAATCGAGCATATGACCATCTCGTTTATCTCGTTATTTTTTGCGCTATTGATATCCGTTCCTCTAGGTATATATTTGACACGAAAGAAAAAAGCAGCTGAGATCGTGATTGGAGCAGCTGCTGTATGTCAGACGATTCCTTCTTTAGCTCTACTTGGTCTGCTTATACCGCTAGTTGGTATTGGGACAGTGCCGGCCATCATTGCTCTCGTCCTTTATGCACTGCTACCCATTCTAAGAAATATATATACGGGGATTATGGAAGTAGATCGCAGCTTGATTGAAGCTGCCCGAGGTCTTGGCATGAATAATCGCAGGCTTTTGCTTAAAGTGGAACTTCCTCTTGCGATGCCAGTCATTATGGCAGGTATACGTACAGCGATGGTGCTAATTATAGGAACCACGACTATTGCCTCTCTTATCGGAGCAGGTGGGCTTGGGGATTTAATTATCGTTGGAATTGATCGGAACGATACTAGCCTTATTGTCCTTGGTGCAATTCCCGCTGCTGTATTAGCTTTACTATTTGATTTTTTATTAAGGAAAATTGAAAAATTCTCATTTAAGAAGTCAATGGTATCGGTTGTTTCGGCTGTTATCGCCGTCTTTTTATTGATTTTCGTATCTCTTGGGTTTCAATCCCAAAAAGATTTAGTTATAGGAGGGAAACTGGGAGCAGAGCCGGAATTATTAATGAATATGTACAAACTTCTTATAGAAGAAAATACGTCGCTTAACGTAGAGCTGAAGCCCAATATGGGCGGAACCTCTTTTGTATATACCGCGCTTACATCTGGCAGTATCGATCTATATCCTGAATTTACGGGGACCGCTATTGTTGATCTTTTGAAAGAGCAACCTGAAAGTACCGATCAAACTAAAGTATTTGAGCAGGCGAAAGATGGGCTGCAGAACAAATTGAATTTACGGATGCTGGAGCCCATGGCTTACAATAATACATACGCTCTTGCTATTCCTTCAGCTCTGGCAGAGAAATACAATCTTAACACGATTTCTGACTTAAAAGCAGTCGAACATTTGCTGCACGCTGGTTTCACACCGGAATTTCCTGAACGGGAAGATGGATATTTAGGTATTCAGAAGTTGTACGGCATTCAATTCGCCAAGATCAACATTATGCAGCCAGCACTAAGATACACAGCCTTGAATAATGGTGACATCCATGTGATTGATGCCTATTCAACAGATAGTGAACTCCAGCAATATAACCTTACTGTATTAGGGGACGACAAACATCTTTTTCCACCTTATCAAGGAGCACCCTTATTAAAAGCTGAAACGTTAGCGAAATATCCCGAGCTGGAAAACGTATTGAACAAGCTTTCCGGCAAAATTACGGATGATGAAATGCGACTCATGAATTACAAAGTAAATGTGGAGAAGAAAGATGCAGCTTCGGTGGCCAAACAATTTCTGAAATCGAACCATTTGCTGCCTTAACTAGTAATATGAGATGAACGAAAGTGCCTGCACAAGTCGCGTTGCAGGCACTTTTACTGTTATAGGGAATAGAAATATACGATTTAGTCACTGTCTATTCTTTGCACAACAGAACAAAGGAGTTGAGTGTGCATGTGGTTCAACATTTGTTTGAGGGAGGAAAAGGGATGCTGCATATTGTAAACGGAGATCACGTAGCTGAAACACTAAAGAAAGTTGTAGATAAAGGCGACATTCTCGTTTGGAGAGAAGTGTATCCTGATGGACCAAACTTCACGAATCCCGCAGAACCTGCCAATCGTGAAATAAGAGCACAATATTTGGAGCAAGCAATGGGCATTCCAACCGCGGAGTTCACTAGGAACTCTGAAATACAGGAGAAGCAGCTAGCAGATTTCGCTCAATATGATGAGGTTGTATTGTGGTTCGAGCATGATTTATTCGACCAGACGATGCTGTGCTACTTGCTCCATTGGTTTGCTCAGCACCCACTAGGCGATACGAAGTTAAGCTTATTGTGTATCGGCTCGTTCCCAGGTATCGAATTATTCCGGGGACTTGGACAGCTTCATGCAGAGCAGATGGCTACACTATCAGGCACGTGGCAAATCGTTGGCAGCGAACAACTAGCCCTCGGCTCTGCCCTATGGGAGGCGTATGTTTCTTCCGATCCTAATAAGCTTTCACAACTGCTGAATGGTGACACTTCGGCATTGCCGTTCGCTCAAGCTGCATTTCAGCTGCATCTTGCACGCTTTCCATCTGTCCATAATGGGCTAGGCATCGTTGAGCAAATCACGCTGGAACATGTCCAGAATGACGATTATACACCCTATATTTTATTTCAAAAGGTGGGAGATAAGCTGCATGAGCTTGGCATGGGGGATTTGCAATATTGGCATGTATTATCTAAGCTTTCGCAAGGTACTCAGCCACTTCTACATATCGAAGGATTGGAGTCTTTTCCTCATTTCCAAGGTACGCCACCTTCCTTTCATAACTGTACTATCTCCCTTACGGAACTGGGTCGACAAGTGCTGGAAAGCAAAGTTGACTGGATAGCGTTATATGGTATCGATACGTGGCTGGGTGGCGTGCATGTATTAGGGCAGTCGGTACCTTGGCGTTGGGATACAGAAGCGAATGCTATCGTCAACTGCCGTAAGGATAAGTAACTGCTGAATAAGATGATAAATACGCTTTATTCATAATTAAAATAGAATAGTAAACACGCATTGTAAGCATAGAAAAAGCTCGCATGTTGAAATACGGCAAATTAACATGCGAGCTGTGTAAGCTTCAAAAATTAAGGAATACGATTCTTTAACAAGCTTCCGTATCAAGCATATCCTAGCATTTCTAATTACTCATAGTTTCGTCCAAGCTGATAAGCACGTTCTAGCAAACTTTCAATATGTTCCTTCGACTCGGAAAGGGTGTCGTATAGAAGCTCGACGTTGGATTCTTTCACACGTGCATAGCCAGATACAGCTACATTAAGATAGTGCTTTAGCATCTCCTCGCGGTTGTATTTTGACATATGATCTTCATCTCCGCCGGTCAGACAAATCCACAGCACTTTTTTCTCACCCATCTTACCAAACAACCCCATATTCCATACTTTATCCAAATACGCTTTAAGCATGGAAGGCAAGCTGTACTGCCATAATGGAAATACGTAAATAAGGGTGTCTGCTGCAGCAATCCGATCCATCTCCTTACGAACCTCTGGAGCGTAGATTTTATCTGGCTTTATCCAGTCCTTCTCATCTTCTACCGTATAAATAGGGTTGAACCCATCACGATGCAAGTCTAATACATCTATCTCATGGTTATTTTGCTTCAGACCTTCTACAATGCGATTCATCACTGCATGCGTGAGAGAATTTGTGCGAGGATGAGTTACGGTAATAAGAGCTTTCATCGTTCAACAACCTTCCTTTTTGTAGAATTCCGGTAACTTCATGAATAATAGCTCAGCATATTGGGTAATGTCCGGATATAGCTGCAATTATGGATAATATACAACCAGTTGTGAAGTACGTACTTTGAAGTGCTATAGGTACTCTCAAGTTCCCTAGTGATTAGACTCAGTCCACAGAAACTTTTTTAATCGTTATTTCGTCTATATATATAAGTACATATAAAAATATCTTATCAACTTTGGAGGTACGTTATGAAGAGAAAGCTTCTAGGCATGATGGCAGCAGCCCTTGTATGGGGGGCTATTTCAGCAGGAACCAATGTACAAGCATCGGGTTTACATACTTCTCCACAAGTGTTCATAGATGGCATATGGCAAAGTGATGTCTTGACATTGGAGGGCCGCACGTTAGTACAATTGGTGGCATTCAATGATCCGACTTGGACAAATTATTCCTATGATAAACATACGAAAACGATAAGCATTACGAATAAAGCGAAAACAATTGACATCCGGATTACAGCTGGTCAGAAAGAAGCATTGGTTAACGGAACTAAAAAAACGTTGGATGTTCCAGTAACGATTCGCAATGGACGTACCTATGTACCACTTCGTTTTCTGTCAGAACAGCTCGGTGGTAGCATCTTCTATCATAAGCAGAGCAAAAGTACGGTCGTGCAAACTCCTTCACGTGTCATGCAAATGAAGACGCTAATGGAAGGGGAGCTATCAGAAGCGCGGCAGATTGCTATTTCGTTACCAGTTATATACGAGAAGGACGCATTAAAGAGAGAAGGGGAAGGGTTCACCAGCCGTTATGTTTTCCCTGAAGGTGAAGCTTTGCGTTTCATCGAAGAGCATAGAGATCTGAGGGAATATATTGAAATCAGTGAACATGGTTTTGCTGAAGTAAAGTGGGCGGAAGATAAGTACGACACTCCGGGCGCTAAGAAACGAGAGTGGGGTAAGAAACCTGCAGCGTTTGGAAGTTCTGTTTACTTTATCGATCAATTAATGCTTGACACGACAGAGTATGGAAAGATTAATAATGCTGGTGTAGAGACAAAGCTTGGGCGGATTGACAGAACACAACCTGAAAACAAAAATAAAGTGATTGTTGCAATTGAAGGTGAGAAGCGTAAGGATGTACGAAAATAGAGGAGTAATGAAGTAAAACAATTGATCTGCATGCAATTATTTATAAACAACCTAGCATGAGCATTCAAACTAAAAAAGTCGATTTCCTGTATAAGGGATCGACTTTTTTGCATTTTTCGTATTTTTCTATATTAAACTTTAAAATACACAACTTCCCATAGATGCCCATCAAGGTCTTTAAAGTGTCCTGTGTAGCCCCAATCATACTCCATCGGCTCCGCAGAAATTGTTCCTCCAGCAGCTTTGGCCTCAGTCAAGATGGAGTCAACTTCTTCTTTACTATCAGCTTGATGACTAAGACTAATTGAAGAGAATCTTGGGGATGAGCTCGATTGATTAGCTGTGTTATCGAATTCACTACGTAAATAAAGCACCAACGATAAATGTCCTTCTAATTGAAATAGGATATGTTCACCACCCATTGTAATATCAGTTAATCCTAGTCCATCCCTGTAAAAAGATAATGCGCGCTCTAGGTTGTCTACTGCAAGTGTAATGATACTAACTTTTGGTTTCATTTGTATCTACTCCAATCTTGTATCTTAGTATAAAAATTTCTTCTTTAATTATCTTCTCGATAAAACATTCGTGATCGATTAATTGTGTTATTTTCTATTAACGGGGATTATAGGTATTCGTCCAATCCAATGCATTCACTCCAACATACATTGTTTTAGCCTACTTGTAAAAGGAGTGAATCCATTGGCGTTTGTACCATTGCCAGGACCATCTGGACCGATGATGCCACCACCGCCAGGTCCAGGTCAGGGACCTCAAGGACCCGGTCAACAGGTACCAGCAGCTCCACCCCCACCATTTGTTCCTCAAATGTCTCCACTTGCTATTGATCCTGGAGCTATTTCCCGCTGTTTGTTTCGGAATACGTACGTTTGGTTGAGAAATGGAGATAGCTTTTGGTTCTTCCCAACCTTTGTAGGACGCACTTCAGTATCAGGATTTAGGTTTTTCCGCGGAAGATGGATGTTCTTTGGCGTTGACTTAAGACAAATTGTTTCCTTTACTTGTTTTTAATTATTCAAAATGGCTGCCACATCTGTAGGCAGCCATTTTTATTAGATACATATACGATTCCATTATATTTAAATATACCATAAGAAGAGATCCTATTCGGTAGCGAGAATCGTAATTAGCGAACACTTAAAAATCCACATTATGGATAAATGTGATAGATAAAGTTTGTATTTCCTTGTATAATGGTACTATCTTTTAGTATGAAGGGACTGAACTATGCGCAGATGGTCAATATTTTAAAACCAACTATTTCAACTATAAAATGGAGGTAAAAATATTGATTACTTGGAATACGGAGCTACACATGGAACGCTTGTACATGAGGAAAATGAATGTGTCGGATTCGCCGAGCTTATTTAAAATTTGGTCTGATCCGGATGTCACCGAATTTATGAATGTGAGTAGTTTTACTGAGGAGCGTCAAGCGAAAGATCTAATTAAACTTCTAGATGAACTTTCTCAAGACAACAAAGCCATTCGGTACTCAATTATTGAAAAAGGATCGAATGAAATTATAGGTTCTTGTGGCTTCAATTACTTGGATTTTGAACATGCCAAGGCGGAAATCGGTTATGACATTGCTAAAACATCATGGGGTAGAGGATACGCCACGGAAGCGATTCAATCTTTGCTAAATTACGGTTTCTCAACGCTAGAACTTAATCGAATAGAAGCCAAAGTAGAACCGGAGAATGTTAACTCGGCAAAGGTCTTGCAGAAGTTAAACTTTACATTTGAGGGAACATTAAGACAGTATGAAAAAATAAATGGTATATTTAATGACCTTACTATGTATTCGAAGTTACGATCTGATGCATAGTGTTGATAGTATAAGCGATCTCTTTATTTAGTGGTGCGAATGTGAAGTGCACATGAAATCCCCGGGACATTCGCACCAATTATTTTCTATTTATTTACTTTAAAATGTCGTGCGTTCTTTTTGTTTTGGTGATAAATGTACTTTTTATTTGACTGTTTCCAGTGAAAGGGGAACGATCGTTCTTCTTTCGCTGGAAATTCGCTGTCGCATCCTACATGGATGCGTGGATTGAAACACAACTAGAAGAGGCGCGGCTAAATGCATCGCCACGTCGCATCCTACATGGATGCGTGGATTGAAACCAGATTCGATTGCTCATAGACCTTGAAACGAGCGGTGTCGCATCCTACATGGATGCGTGGATTGAAACTATGGTCGGCCCAGTCGTGACAGAGCAACCAAGCACAGGTCGCATCCTACATGGATGCGTGGATTGAAACCCTAAGTCCATTGGACGCTGTATTTGAGCATTGACTGGAGTCGCATCCTACATGGATGCGTGGATTGAAACAAATAAGATTCTAAACGGAATTGAGTAGATACAGAGTCGCATCCTACATGGATGCGTGGATTGAAACATCGATGTAGGTATTCATTTGCTTTAATGTAATCGTCGCATCCTACATGGATGCGTGGATTGAAACACACCCTCCGTATGCGGGTAGGAAGCTCTTAAATTGGGTCGGATCCTACATGGATGCGTGGATTGAAACAAGCATCTGTTGCTCATCAATTTTGTTTTGCTCTTCAAGTCGCATCCTACATGGATGTGTGGATTGAAACACCCTTGACACGCAGGGCGAGAACGTTGACGTATATGGTCACATCCTAAACAGATAATAGAACAAGAATCATCGCAGGATGAAAAAATCCAGATAATATTTATAGCGCGTACATAAATAACAAAAAGACAAAACATTCAGGTCCAGAAGTGATTTGGTACGGACCCGTTAGGAATTAGCACCATACGAACGAATCGTATATGCAAAAGGTTGGCACTTTAATAAGGAGAGTTTCTAAAGCGTCCAACAACACGGTTAGGAGAATATACATTTGCCGAGGGATCCTATTAACGCTGATTTGGATCAAAAGTTTAAAAAAGCATTAAGAGAATAGGCAACTAGAAAGGAACGGATACGTCGTAAAGAAGCCCTGCCTACTTAATGGTGCAGGGCTTCTTTGTATTCGATATATTTCATTCAGCTATTAAAATTATTTGTAACGTGGAGATGAACTAGCATTTTTTTGATAAAGTGTGCAATTGTTCATCTTTTTTGTGAAATTCGTCTCTGTCACCGTATAGCTTTGCAAGTGTATCATAAAAGATAGACAATACATTTCAATAGTAGGAGTCGAATTGCAATGGATGCTAAAGCAAAAAAAATATTGATCAACACGTTCTGGAGCTCTGGCGGATGGAGGTCAGGCGGTTACTCTTACACGGATGAAGACTTTCAATATGCGAAAAGCAAAGGGTTAATGTTCGATCCAATAACGCTATCACATGAGGAATGCGTGCTGGCATTAAGAGAACTGCACGAGCGAAAAATAACAAAAGAAATAGTAGTTCGTGCCTTTCTACACAGTTTATCCACGCGCAAGGTTTATTTACGAAGCGCCCTGTCCAGCTTTGCCTTGACACATCAATTACCGATACATACTTTCGCAGAACGGGCGGCAGAACAAATAAACTACTGTGCTTGTGGCGATTGCAATGACAATAAACTGGTGGCGAAGGAACATTATGATGATGAGGATCTGAATGTACTTAACTTTGAGCGAATCAAATGGGGCGGCGTCCGTTTGAACTGGCTGCTCTATTGTATGATGGACTTGAATCTACTTAGTCAGGAAGCGGAGTTTGAGGTTAGAAGCGAAGATATTGATATTCTCAAGCAAATGATCGAAGCCGTAGAGGCATGCGAGGAAAAGGATGCAGCCCGACAGTTAGAGAAGCGCTGGAAAGAAATTTTTCCTAGCAACCAGCATGAACGAGATCGCGTGATGGAAATATGGGGCTACGCTGGTCTGTTACAGTCCCAGAATGATTACCGTAAAGAGCGTGGACGTGGAACTGACTTTGTCTCAATGGCAACCTGGAGAGGCGAGGATCGGTACTGTGCGGATAGGTTGAAAGACTACTTTGGGGAATATTTGTAGTTCCTGAATGTGGAGCTGCAACGGTAAGAGCGCATAACTAAAATAGTAATGAGGGACGAATACAACTCAAGAGGAGGGGGTCCATTGACAACAATAAATGAAATTTTCGCAATCATCCGCACAGACGGCTTCTTTGAAAATGTTTTCGATAAAGAAGTAGATTGGGACGCAGAGTTAGATGCAAGAGATGCTGCTGAATTTGATAATGTATGGCGTTTGAGTTATGAAAAATTAAATCATCTCGTTCCCGATGAACAGGAGATGATTCGAGATATTAGGGAATTTGCGTTCAAGCAAACGTTTCGGATTACGAATAATCCAGAATTGGCAGGATATACGTCGGATGATTTTGGTCTTATTGCCAAAGCAGTTGATAACAAGATCGATATTCCATTTATTTATGACCTGTGGAAGTCCTATCTTCAAGGAAAATTTCCAAGCTGAACGTAGTTCAGATCAAATACATATACAATTGTTCAAGAAATACTAGATTGATAACGGAGGTCGACTTTTTGTGGATTGGAAAGAAGTCAGCAAGATGAGGGACCTAGAAGAGATTAGCAAAGCTCTAACCAAGCTAAATGTGAATGAACAGGACGAGCGGGGAAGAACGCCTCTCATGCTATTTTTAACCAATCGAATGCCTATCCAAGCGATTGAACTGTTAATCGAACAGGGGGCAGCGCTTGATTTAGAGGATAAGCTTGGAGATACAGCACTTAAAAAGGCAGTTAAATTCAAGCAGACCGATGCGATTCATAAATTAATCGAAGCAGGTGCGGAGCTTAATTCGACGCGTGGTATTTTAGCGACGGCTTGGAATGCAGCACGCAGCGATACCAAAATGGCCGATTTGCTGCTTGAGACGGAGGGGGCGATTCGCCTAACTTTGACGGCACAGGAACAAGAGATCGTAGATGAGATTTTATATGAGGAGTCTCTAAAAAAAGTGTGCGAAAAAATCGGTCGCTTGCATTCCTCGGTTCTGCTGCATGCGATTGTGAATCGGTATAACTGGGATGACGGTCCCGAACCAATGATGTCAGCCTTCGAGAACTCGGCCATTTCCGAGATTACACTGCTTGACATGTACGAGCTGCTAGAAGGTGATTACTGGTTGGAGAAGGACGATTCGGAGCTCAAGGAAACAGTAGCGGGGTTGCGTTGGCAAGAGCTTGCCTTAAGGATAAATGCAAGATTGTCCTAATCTTTACTGCGGGGAGAACCGCGCTGCAAGCAGCACATACAGCAATGTAGAACAATAAAACGGACGGCAGCGCTTTGCACCTATGAAAGGGGAGAAACCGTTGAATCAGGCTGTTGAAGCTTTTTTGGACGATGTATGGCAGGAAGTTATGTCTATATATGCGAAAGAAAGAAAGAGGATTGATGAATTAAAAGATCGAAGCAGCTTGCAAGCAGGTATTAAGGACTATGTTCGTGTTGCGTGGCGCAAGGGTAAGTTTGCATGGGCGAATGGGAAGATTCATATTGATGTGTATGAACCATTTTCTTGGGGTGACGACTCGTACAAAATGGAAGCCGGCTCCTATATTACGGAGCTAACTGATGAGCTTTTGACCGAACAGTTTTTTCCTGCATTATGCGGACGTATGGAGCAATTATTTCTTTCAGAGGAATGGGGCCCTCGGTTCTTTAATTACAAGTTTGAGGTTGTATTTGAATTCGAGTGGGAGCAGTCGAAGGTCATGCTAACAAAGAAGCTGCTTAATGAACCTAAATGGATTCAACTTCAACAATCTTTGGAGCAATTTATCGAAACGAAGATTTTTTCCGATCCGCCCGTGCTGCCCAAAGAAAAGGATATATTCTTTTTTGCCTATCATTTGGTCAATCCAGATATGATGCAGCAGAAAGTTGAAGAGATTGAGCCTCTTATTCGTCGGCTCTCCGACAAGCTTACGACGAATCAAGAACGTAAACATGATTGGATTACTCAATATACAAGAGCCTTCAGCGAATGGTCTGAGGAGCATTTTTTACCGCAGTATTTTAGCCGTTCTGAAGATTATGGGTCCCATTGGGTTGCGAAGGAACAGGGGGATCATCCTCCTTTGGATGCAGAAGAAATGGAATTCTTTCTTTATGCAGCCTTGCAGATTGGCTTTACCGAGCCGGATACTCGGAAGAAGTATCTAGAGCTGGCGGTCATTCTAGGTTCTAAACAAGCAGCTGACTATTTAAAAATAGGCAGTGGAAAATTTGAGAGTACCTATCGAGGAGAACAGATAGAGGCCCGAAACAATGATGTCTTGCAGACGATCGACATCCGAATCCTCTCTGAAGAAGAGACGGCTTACAGGGAAGCGCTTGATTATATCATCCAACTGTTGCGACAAGATTTCCCTAAAGGCTACCATATAAAGTTAAAAAGTAGTCAAAAACATTTTCTACCGTTGAAAAAACTGGCGAAGTCCAAGCTGCATCAGTTTTTTGCCAATGCGCTCAGCTACCCAAGCCTATTTCCTAAGCTTGCGGAATATGCGGAAACCGCGATGGAAGAGTTCGCGTGGTACAACGATGTGGAGCCGGGAGAAAAATCCGTCATGCCGGGCACTTACGCTGTATTTGGCCTCGGATTGTACAGCGAAGCTTATTTTCCGTTAGTATGCCGTTATATGGAATTGGTGGATACAGAGCATCAAATGGTGCAGGATAGCTATGCGCAAGCATTTATTGAGGCCCATGGCGTAAAGGCAGAGCATATGCCCGTGATTGTCTCCATTTTGCTAGGAGGCAATGAAGAAGGAAGACAGGTCAAAAATCTGACCATCGATCATCCTGAGCTTGCCGATGCACTTGTCGAGGCACTAAAGGGTAAAGAAGTCTATGAAATCGAGCTGGTTGTGTGCCGGATTTTCGGAAGTGTGAAGAAACTGAGCGCAGCAGCCAAGAAAGCAGATTCGCCTCTAAAAGAAAGCTTGGAGGAGCTGTTGGGACAACTTTAAACGTATCCTTTTAAAGGGCATGGATAAGAAACAAATACCACCTATCTCCTTGCAACAGATGGAAGGGAATAGGTGGTATTTCTGTTACGGCTATATTACTCAGATGGCAGAAATCGTTTTAATCAGTTCGGCCGTGAACCGATCTGTAAACCGAAGTTGCTCATGATCTTGCACGATTCTTCCTTCTTGTATCCGCCGATCCAACCATTCGCTAATACTGTTAGGTGCGTAGCCGCTCTGACCAAATTCGCCACCGAAGGCAATCATCTTCTCATAAACAGCAAGGTACTGCTCGCGATTCGTTTCTGGATAGGACCTGGTGTACAGCCAAAACTGCACATCATACATTAAATATGATAACTCATCGGCATGAAAGGAAAAATAACCTTTTTCCTCAACAATTTTTGTACAGACTGTGCGAATCTTCATCTCAATCTGATCAACTTCTGTTACTCGCGAGCAAAGTTCCTCCAATAACGGAGAAAATTTGCCGTGAGCAACTTTGTAAAGTGCTTTTGTCTTGTCCTCTTCAGAAGTATCATATTCCTCTTCGTTCACAAGGCCTAAGTAGGTGTTCTTCGGTACTCCGTCGTTTTCAGTTTCATTAGGGCTATATAAGAAGAGGGGAGTTTGTATCCAAGTTCTTCTTCAATTGAACGGATAAGGTAGCATTCACAGACGCTCCTGCTATCAAAAGCAAAAAAATCATACATTTCCCCAAATCATTAGTTTGTTCCTTCCTAGTTGAGATTTACTGAATGTATCAGTGGAATTTATTGCGTGTATCAGAAACAGGTTTAAGCTAAACGAAACCTAGTGAAACATATAAATATATGTACAAAATACTATATTATTATAACGTGAGAAGTTGACGCAAACATCCCACTATTATACTATAGTATGAATATTCTTTTATTCGGCTCTGAGAATATGTAAACATAATCCACATCCGATAGAGAGTTCCATATTATAGATTCAAACACATGATAAAAATTTTGAACATGCAACAGCAGAAATCGGATATGACATTGCTAAAACATTTTGGGGAAGAGGACAGCTATTCCCTCTTTAATAGATAACGGATTCTCAATTTTAGGGCTTAATCTGATTGAAGCCAATGTAGAGCTGAGGAATGTGAATTCAACCAAAGTGTTACAGAAGTTGAACTTTACATTTGAGGGAACACTGAGACAGTATGAAAGAGTAAGCGGAATATTTAACGACCTTGCTATGAATTCGAAACTACGATCTGATGTATAGAGTTGATAGTAAAAGCGATCTCTTTATTTATTTCGTGGTGCGAATGTGAAGTGCACATGAAATCCCCGGGAAATTCGCACCATGTATTTTCTAGTTATTTACTTTTTTCGTTTCATGCACACCTTCTGTTTTGGTAATAAATATAATTTTTATTTTAATGTTTCCATCAAAAGGGGAATTAACGTTCTTCTTTTGATGGAAATTCGCTGTCGCATCCTACATGGATGCGTGGATTGAAACTAAAAACACAATTTCATGGTTGAATAGGTCGCCGTCGCATCCTACATGGATGCATGGATTGAAACATTGTCTGCTGGAATTCGTGGATCAGCGACTGCTGCGTCGCATCCTACAATGATAGTTGAAACAAAAGCGAAAATAGTTGTGTTGATAAAATAAGTTTGAAAAGACGGTACCTTCGCTAAGTCTAGCTTGTATGCTAGAGCGAAGGTCCGTCTTTTTGTTATTCACGTAAATGCAGCATATATGGTTGATGATTGTAGACTTTAGGGGAATTCAACCGAAATTTGATTTGAACAGAGAGGAGTTCAGGTGATTCATGTAGAAATATGCTGTTATATGGAGTATTAAATCAGATTACCACGCTTATAGAGCCCACTTATTGAACGTAATAATCATGCCAACATTTAACGCAATGGAGGAGCCAAATGACAACGAAATCGCTCACTAAGCCACCAAAACAAATTATGATTGAAAACATTCGTTCAAATTATCGCAAAGTAGAGAAGTCGATTGTAGAGCAGTTGTACATGAAGCATGATTTGCATGGAACTACTGTCGGTTCGAATAGAGAAGATATATGGAAGCAATTGTTTGAGATGATTATTCCGAAAAAGTTTATTATCGAGTCGTCCGTGTTTATCATCGATTCGAAAGGTAATGTTTCTCGAGAGGTCGATCTGGCAATTATGGATGAAACGTATACACCTTATATTTTTCGTAATGGACGTATTAAATTTATCCCGATTGAAGCGGTTGCCGTCGTCGTGGAATGCAAAAGTCAAAGTCTAGACAAAGAAACGATTACTGAGTGGAAAAAAAGTATGAGTAGTTTGTGTACTTCTGTTGGAGCAATAGCTAGAATGGCCGGCTCTATTTCAGATAAACCGGTGTGTACACAACCTTCTACAAGGCCGATTCGCGTCCTATGTGCTCTTCAGTCACAAGTTAAAGAGGGTATTTCCGACGGGTTTGATATTGTCCTATCCGCGGTACAAGAAGGCAAATCATCCGGGCAAGGTAGTATCGAAATTAATTATTCTAATAGTGAAAATTTATCCTATTGGTTCAAGCAACTGAATTTCCACGAGGGTGATGAGGTTAATAAGGTTGATAAGAAGGCTGCAGATGCGTATGCCGCACCGCTGGAGGGTATCGATCTAGAACAATATAAAGTGTATGATCCCGATGGGAACGAAATATCTTTGCTTACGTTCAACTTCCAACTTAACCAACTGCTAATGCTGATTAACAATCCGATCCTTTTCCCACATCGAGCATATGCCAAACTATTTGATTTTCAGAGGGAGGGTATTTGATGAAGCAGTACATCGTAGCTTTTTCAATCGACAAAGTACAAACCTTCCTCTATCATGTCCTGCGCGTGAATATACAAGAAAATCAGTCGAACAGCGGCACGTTAAAAGACATTATGAACTCCTCGAAACTGATCTCAGAACAGTTCTATCAAGATATCGGATTGGAAGGTGACACTGGGGTATTTAGCAGTCACGTGTCAAAAGAACTGTTGAAATGCTCAGGAGTGTGTATTTTTACGACTTCGTTACATCCGAACGAGATTATAGATAGAGCAGATCGTTTATTTCAAGATTACTATAAATCGTTTGCAGGACAACTGTTGGTCAAATATGTTTACTTTGAGAAAGAGATTGTAAATGATCAGCACAAGCTGGAAGCGATCAAAGAAAGCAAAGAGAGACTTAGACATACATCATGTCTAAATACGATGATCGAAAGGCAACATGAGCTGTTGTTTCAATTTAATAAAGTTCCTGCATCTGATAGGAAAAGTAAATCCACTATTGATGACAGCAAGTATCCCGCTTTTTCTCGTACGATCAACGAACTTTTTTCAAATGAGGAGAAGGGGAATGATAACCATTTCCGTATTGCGGTGATAAAAGCCGATTTGGATGGAATGGGTGATTGGTTTGGACAAATCAAGACATATGAGGGGTATAAAGCGGTAAGTGAGCTGTTATCAAGCGATATTTCTTTGGAATCCTTACATCGTCAAGCACAGAGTTATCAAAATAAAAATAAAGGCAAGCAACGTGATAAATCTAAGGACACGCAGAATGATAGACGCAATCATTTTACTCTCTATCCGCTCTACATAGCAGGCGATGACATTTTCTTTGCGGTCGCTTCACCTTGGCTGACTGAAGGTGTGAACATATGTAAAAATCTGTTGGAGCAATTAAATGAAGGAATAAAAGCAATCAACATAACGTACGCTACCAATCTTCAACCTCTTTCCATGAGTATCGGCATTGATTTTACATTCAATCGTGAGCCAATCCGTTATTACTATGAGCGGGTACAGCAACAAGTAGAGTGTGCCAAACAGGTACCTCCATTACAGGGATTATCTGCTTCGTATGTCAAAGTAAGCATCAATCAGTATGTGTTTTATGACTTTGATCCGCCTAAAGATAAGAAGGAAGTCTACGCAGACATTCCGAACTGGAGACACTTCTTAAACATGGTTAAGCGTCTGAAGCAAGCAATAAGCCAAGGGTATGTAGGTCATCACTTTTTCTATCATTTGCTTGAAAAAATTACTGACCCTACGATATGTAAGACCGATGTGAAATACAGCAACGCCGTACTCTATCATTTGTTGCCTGAGAATCTCGGTAGCAGCAACATAGAGTTAGCAAAATCCGAATTATTAATTCTCGAATCACTTATCAAACAGCTTTTAGTGAAGCGGGGGACGTACCAGAAAGCTCCACATTTTTTGAATGTCAAGCCTGAACAGCGTAAGCGTCTAGAGTCTTACGTTCGCTTACTGTTATTGTTTTCAGATCCAAGATTCAATATTAGAGAAGACCAACAATCTAATTCCCGCGTGGAATATAACGGGAACGATATCCGAAAAACGTTTTTCAATAAGGCGTTACGGTATTTGTTTGAACAAAGTCTGCTTTACTCACTTAAGAATACGGGAAGTGCTTCCAGTCAAGATAATAGGAAGACGTTTCGAGACATATTAGTGAAACATACAGAGTATTCAGCTAAGGAAACAACGAAGGAAGCGGAAAACGTTAAAATTTATCGCACGCTTCGCATTTCTAGCTCTATGTTTCATCGACTAAAGAATAGGAAGCAAATCGATATCTACAAGGCTGCTGAGATGATTCATTATTTTAATGATCGAACAGAAGAAACGATCAATGAGTTGGAGGAGCAACGAGCAAGTGAGAAGAAAGCACCTCCCAACTTATTTTTTGACAAGGACAGCTTTATACATACGGCAAAACGTTCACAACTTTGGACCGAGGACTATATCGACTCTCTATACATCCTTCATCAGTACAATGAGTTATCGATCCAATTTAAAAGCAATCCCAAATTATCACCCGGGCAAGAAGCGAAAAACAAGAAGTCACCACATAAAAATGCACAACGATCATTTAACAAAGGACAGCAGTCTCACAGGGGGAAAAAGAGATGAGTATCGAAACGATTCGTTTTAAAGTGACTACGCTTTCGAATTTATTTATCGGAGGATCGCCAGCCACGTTTGAAATTGGCGGTGTCGATTTGTTTACCGTTACGGATCATGAAGGCAATCCATACATTCCTGCCTCTTCCTTCAAAGGGAGTTTGCGTACAATCGTTCGCGATATAGTAAATGAAGGTGTTCTATCGGATGCGGATGAAATTAAACAAAGTTACCTAACTTATTTGAAAAAAATGGAAAAAGAAAACGAAGTGCAGTTAGAGCAAATGAAAATTGAAGATGAACGAAAAAAGAAAGTGTTGGATCGATTTGAGCGTGTAAAGAAGCAAGCATCTGCGGAATGTTTGTTTGGAATGGAAGGATTCAATCATACGCCGAAGTTATTATTTAATGATTTGCGACTGTCTTGCGGCACAGCTGATCCATTTTCCATCGATTCGAAAAACACGATTGAGATCAGTAATGATGGAGCAGCATCTGCTATCTCAGCTAACCCACGAACTTATAAGACCGTACGTCCAGGCGTACAGTTCGCAGGCGAAATCAATATGTACATGATGAACAAATTATCGATTGAACCGCAGACGGTGAGAACATTTATCACGCATGCGATCCAGCAGTTTAATGATGGTGTGTATCGTCTGGGTAACTCAGGCAGTCGTGGATACGGCAAAATACAAGTAGAGATTATTGGGGAGGATGAGTAGGTTGACCGCTATCAAGACCTATAAGATTGAAATGTTGCTGCAAGGCCGACTTACTCAATTACCCGACTCGCAGAAGATTTTTGGTGCGCTCATATACATGTATGCTGACTACTACTCCTCTCAGAAAGCGGCATTGCTAGTTTCGAAAATTCGAGAAGAGGAAATGTATGTATCATTGTCTAATATGATGCCGCTAGATTACTTGCCAGTGCCGCAATCTTATTTACTAGATCAAGCAGCTAGACTACCTAAGCAAAATAACGCTGGGGATCTCCTTAGGGCCAAACAAATATATCAAGCGATTAAAAAGCGCGTGTATGTCAAAAAGGAGCAGCTCGAAGATTTTATTGCTAATCCTGAGCATGCAACCAATGTTTTTCCGTATGTGCATATTCGATCCGGGCAACAAATTCATGCTTCAATCGATAGTGTGAGGTTGAACATACCAGGTCTTGATCCTAACTTATATTCTGTACCTGAAGTTACTGTTTTGGTGAAGGAATCTGAAACAGGAAAAGATAAGCATGTCACTGCATTTTCCTTTTACCTATGTCTCGATGATAGCCTAGAATCAGCCGAGCTGCTGGATGCGTTGCATCATGCCCATAGTGAAAATAGACGATTTTTCTTAGGTGCTCGAGCCTCTCAAGGATTAAATCAATATATGATTACTGCGATACGAGCAGACGAGTGGGCGGTAAAGGATGGATTACGGACTTTTTTAAATATGGGAATGCTGTTGCCCAAAAATATCAATTACGAACAATCTTTCATCCAATTGTATACATCGGAGCGTCGACCATATGAAGCTTTCGGTAAGTGGGACAATAATGAATTTCAAAGGGAATTCATCAGTTTTATTGAGGCAGGCAGTATCGTATCTGTAAAAAATAGCTGGCAACAGGCAGGACGTTCCATTTCATCGCCGTTCCGTGATCGTGATGTTGTGTTTGGACATGCATGTTTGTTCCCCTTAGACATCGAAGGGAGGTCATCACTTGGCATCACTCAAAACGTATAATTTTCAACTTCAGACACTTTCCAGCTTAGTGCTTTCCCCGCGAGAGCAACATAGCTTCTATCGTATAGCTGGGGACTTTGCTACTGAAGCGATCATAGCTGACTCAGAAGAAAAGAAGGAAGTAAATATCATTTATCCATTTTACCAATATGGTTCCTATACTAAATACAATCCGCAAAGCGCACAATATTACATACCGGGGTCCTCTATGAAAGGGGCGCTTAGAGCTAGTGGATTTGCTCCTCTTCCAACGCAGTTGATGGTAGATGATATTAACGTTGACCGTAAAGATATTCGACTGCGTAATTTGTATAAAGTGCAGCATGCTGGAACGGATACTGAGTCATCTGCAAAGATAGAGGTATTTTTCCCGAATGTTGGTGTAGAGATGCTGAATGCAGGTATACAGTACCAAGGGGTAATGTATTGTGATCAAGATCCTAAAGAGTATTTGTTGAGTGTGAAACAGAAGACAGCACATACACTTCATCAGTATGTAGAGCAGTTGAACTTCAGCATGCTAAATATGGGAGATACGAAAGATAGGGCTGATTTGCAAGAGGTAAAGGAACGTTCAGAGGGTTGCTTATATCAATTAAAAGACGATAGTACATCTGATTTGACCATACTGCTCGGCGGTTATAAAGGGGCTATTCTATCAGGTCTATATATCGATAACGATGGTGTAGATCATAAGAGTGCAATCTATTTCGATAAGCAACAGAAATTACCTCATGGTCTTGTACAAATAAAATGGGAGTAAGTTAAATTTATGTCGAGTAAAACGTCAGTTTTTTCATTATCTTATTTGCCGTTAATGATTCGCCTGCAGTGTTGTGATCCCGTTCAATTACCGCCTTTTCTAGGATCAACCCTACATGGCGTTCTAGGGTGGAAAATAGTAAAGCAACCCGCAGCATACAAGTATTTATTTGAAAATCGTCGCTTTGGCGCTAGCAATCAGGACATCGTCAATCCTTATTTAATCCAGGTTCCTAGATATCGATCTATGTACCGACATGGGGATATGTTATGTTTCAAGCTAATTCTATTAGGAAACGCAGTTGATTACTTGAATGATGTGTTAGAGGCGCTGACGAACGAACAGTGCTACGAACTCGGAGCCAGCAGAAAAAAATTTCGACTGGTCGATATTTTACACGGTGAGCAGTTTAGTCCGATTTGGCGCAATGGTGGGGTAGATGTAGCCGCAGCTACCTCCGAAGTGCTTACAGTATCTGCTCAATCCAATGTTACACGTTGTTCAATTCAATATATAACGCCGTTGCGAATACGTCGTAATGGGGAGTTACTACAAAATATTGATTTTCCTGCTGTAATCCGAAATATAACTCGAAGAGTAGCAGCTGTAACCGAACGCTATGGAGGTCATGCATCGTCAGATACTATCTCAGAGCTGGTTGAATGGGCATCCGCCGTTCGCACAATTTCATCAGGCTTGTATTTGAGCGAAGTCCAGCGCTATTCTAATCGTCGTAGTAAAACGATGGATATGAGCGGTATGTTGGGTGCAATGACGCTAGAAGGAGATTTGACTCCTTTTGTTCCTTGGCTGAATGCTGCACGGACGCTTCATATTGGTCGTAATACGACTTTTGGATGCGGTCAGGTTGACGTTGTATTTGCGTAAATATGATTCTCATTCATGCGGCCATACGACAAAAATAGGAAGTGGGAAGATTTACTCGTTATCTTACATTTAAAGTGTCTGTCTGTGAATTTATTCGCATTTACATTTTACACTTCTTATTATGTGAAAATGACTATGTTCTTTAGATACATGGTTATAGACTTTAAAGGTTAATAGCTAATGCATGTTCAAGTTACCAGATAGCATTTAAAAGTGGAATAGAGTATGATGGAAGCACGACTTTTACTGATTGATCGGACTATCATTGCTTGGTGCGAATGTGAAGTGCACATAAAATCCTTGGGACATTCGCACCAAATATTTTCTAGTTATTTACTTTTTCGTTGCATGGACGCCTATTGATTTGGGGATAAGTGCACTATTTTATTGACTGTTCCTAGCAAAGAAGAACTAATGTTCTTTTATTGCTGTAATTTCGCTGTCGCATCCTACATGGATGCGTGGATTGAAACGTGTAGTGGCTCATAGCGTGACTGCCACGGCGTTTGTGTCGCATCCTACATGGATGCGTGGATTGAAACTTATAGGGAATAGTCCGATCTACACTCGACATAGGTCGCATCCTACATGGATGCGTGGATTGAAACAATTCCGATCTCCTCCATGATTGCGTCTATCTTCGTCGCATCCTACATGGATGCGTGGATTGAAACCATGCACGATGTCGGACAACAACGGTACCATACTTTGTCGCATCCTACATGGATGCGTGGATTGAAACTCTTTAGTTGGGAGTTTGACATGTAATTAAGCCAAAGGTCGCATCCTACATGGATGCGTGGATTGAAACTGTGAAGCTATAACAACAACCATTTTTTCTGAGCGTGAGTCGCATCCTAGAAGAATTATTATGGATGTATACAAAACCAATGATGTATCCGATAAATCCGTCCACGAATCCGTGGACATAGGGGAAGTAAAAATGAAAATATACGGTGCAATCATAGATAGTGAGACCCGGTGCACACACTATCATACAGTGAAAGATATTATCGCTATCAAATTTTATTGTTGTAATCGCTATTACCCATGTTACAAATGCCACGAAGAGAATGAAGACCACGACATTCAAGCTTGGCCGCAGGAACAATTTGAGGAAAAAGCTGTTTTGTGTGGAAGTTGTCGTAGTCAAATGACGATCCTGCAGTATATGAATACGAACGATTGTCCTTATTGTCAAGCTTCATTCAATGAGCGATGCGCACTGCACTATTCGATTTATTTTGAATCGAACGAAAGCGGCAGAACCACCCACGGATGAAAAATCCAATGCGGTGGTTCTTTTTTTCTCTCCGCTGGTATGCCATCATTATGTATGGGGGCGATGAAGCATGTTCCAAGATTTCAAAGTCGTTCGTGACCGTCCGGTCGCGCTACAAGTAAAAGAATACGTCAAACGTTTAATTATAAAAGGGTCCTATCAGGCCGATCAGAAGCTGCCATCCACAAGAGAAATGAGCGATATGCTTAAGGTGAGTCGCAATACAGTTATTGCTGCTTATGAAGGTTTAGAGGATGACGGATTTACATATACCATTCCCGGCAAAGGCAGTTATGTAGCTGCGATGATCAGTCATTTGGATACGAGTATCGGGGAGACCGACAGTTCCACAGCTTGGCAGATCGATTGGAAGGCGAGAATGAACGAATATGCTGTATCAGCAGTGGAATTGGATTTGATGAAGCAGGGCATTCGCGCTCAAAAAGGAACGATTTCCTTTACAAGCATTGCTCCAGACGAGCAATTGTTTGATCTCGGAGATGTAAAGCGCGCCTTTATGGATCGGATGGCAATCGAAGGGCAAGTGCTCTTGAACTACGGCTATGCTAAGGGCTACAAGCCATTAATTGATTATTTGATGCATTATATGGAGAACAAGGGCGTCGACACAAACGGTAAGGAAATGTTGATTACAAGTGGGTTCACGGAAGGGTTTGACATTGTGCTGTCCGCATTACGACCTTCTGGACGACGAGGGAGAGCCATTTGTGAAAATCCAACGCATCATACCGCCATTAAAAATTTGAAACTGCATGGGTTTGACATTACTGGCATTCCGATGGAGCGTGATGGTATTGATGTAGAGCAGCTTGAGTCTGTATTGCAAAAGCAAGCAAACAGCTTTGACCTAGCCTATTTGACTCCGTCTTATCATAATCCTACCGGCATTGTCATGTCGCCTGCGAAGCGCAGCGCTGTTATGAAATTAATGACACGCTATCAAATTCCGGTCATTGAGGATGGGTTCAATGAGGAGCTGCGATACTCGGGAGCGCATGTTGCGCCATTAATTGCGACAGCAGGACAGGGTAACGGAGTCATCTATATTGGCAGCCTTTCCAAGGTGCTGTTCCCTGGCTTGCGAGTAGGTTGGGTGCTGGGAGACCGGGCTCTAATCGACAATTTAGAAAGTATAAAAAGAGCGCGTACGATTCATACATCAACATTTGACCAAGCGATACTTTATCAATACTTGCTCAATGGAAATTTCGATAAATATGTAAAAAAAGCGCGTATGGAATATAAGCGCAAATACGAGTTAACCAAGGCATGCTGTGAAGCCTATCTACCTGATGCGCAGCTGTCTGGCGACGGGGGATTGCATTTATTTTTAACCTTCCCGTCAAGCGTGAATACACGCGAGCTGCTGGAAGCTTGCACAGAACAGGGTGTTATTTTTACCCCAGGAGACAAATTTTTTATTCAAGAAGGCGAAGGTTCGAACACGCTGCGGCTTGGTTTTTCACGAGTATCGGATGAAAATATCCAACGTGGTATTCAGATTATCGGCGATCAATTTAAAAAATGAGGTGTCATGATGAAGATTGGTGTCATAATGGGTGGTATTTCTACCGAACGTGAGGTTTCTTTACAGACAGGTCAAGAGATGATTAATCATTTGGATCGTACTCGATATGAGGTAGTTCCAATTGTTATTGATCAACGAGCGGATGTAATTACATTGGTACAGCAGGCGGATATCGATCTCGCACTTTTGGCACTCCATGGTCAATATGGTGAAGACGGCACGGTACAAGGAGCGCTGGAAACGTTGGGCGTTCCATACACTGGTAGCGGTGTTTTAGCTAGCAGCTTATGTATGAATAAACAATTATCGAAGATGTTGTTGAAGGCAGGTGGCGTGCATACGCCTGCGGGCCTTTACTGGCAGGGGATGGACGATTATGATCCTCAAGCTGTGGAATTGCTCGGTTATCCGGTTATTGTAAAGCCCAATACGGGAGGTTCCAGCATCGGTATCCAAATTGTGCATAGTGAGAAGGAACTGTTGCCAGCTGTTCAAGAGGCATGCCGATTGGGTCAGGATATTTTAATTGAACCTTATATAAAAGGCACAGAGCTTACCTGCTCGATTGTTGATGGAGAAGTATTCCCGATTATCGGTATTCGCGCTGTCCATTCGGAGTGGTTCGATTACAAAGCAAAATATGAGAATGGCGAGGCTGAGGAGAAGGTGATAGAGCTTCCTCCTATCATAGAGCAGCGTGTGCGAGAGGCCGCACTTGCCAGCTATCAGCTGTTGCAGTGTAAGGTGTATGCCAGAGTTGATATGATATTGCGTCAGGATATACCGTATGTATTGGAAGTCAACACGTTACCGGGGATGACCGCTAACAGTCTCCTTCCGAAGAGTGCAGCCGCAGCAGGGTTGAGCTTTACACAGTTGTTAGATCGTATTATATCTAGCTCACTGCACGTACGGAAACAGGAATGGGAGATGGTGTAATATGCTTAAAGTAGAAGGCTCAGGACAATTTTTATCCTCACGTGTAAAGGATATTCGACCATCTGGAATTCGCGCATTTTTTGATCTTAATGTAGCTGGGGGGGATACCATTTCCCTAGGAGTTGGCGAACCCGATTTCCTGACACCCGAAAAAATACGTGAAGCATGTATTCAGGCATTACGTGAAGGAGACACGAAATATACCTCAAATGCTGGATTAATGGAGCTGCGCGAGGAGATTTCGGCTTATTTTTCAAGCAACTTTGCACTATCTTATGATCCCAAGCAGGAGATTATCGTGACAGTGGGGAGCAGTGAAGCGGTTGATCTAGCGCTCCGAACAGTACTAAATCCCGGTGATGAGGTGCTAGTCCCAGCGCCAAGCTATATCGCTTATGAACCGATTACCCATTTACATGGTGGAAAGGTTGTGGAGGTGCACGCTACTGCAGAGGAGCAGTTTAAGCTGACAGCACAAGCACTCGAAGCAGCGATTACGCCTCAGTCAAAGGTTTTGATGATCAATTATCCGAGTAATCCGACTGGAACAGTAATGACTACGCAAGATTGGTTACCCATTATCGAACTTGTTATCAAATACAATTTAGTTGTTATATCAGATGAAGTTTATGCCGAGCTGACTTATGGAAGGAAGCACGTCAGTATTGCTTCCTTGCCAGGCATGAAAGAGCGCACGATTGTCATCAGCGGTTTCTCTAAGGCATTTGCGATGACAGGCTGGCGGGTCGGTTATGCATGTGGCCCGTACGAATTAATCGCTGGTATGTTGAAAATCCATCAGTATACGGCGATGAGTGCTCCTACCATTTCGCAAATTGCTGCGCTTGAATCATTGCGGTATGGTTTAGCTGCCAAAGATGAAATGATGGCGAAATACGATGAGCGCCGCAAGTTGTTTGTAGCTGGCCTGAATGCAATCGGGTTAACCTGTCACGAGCCTGAGGGAGCTTTCTATGCCTTTCCTTGCATTGCATCCACAGGTATGTCCTCTGAGCAGTTTGCTCTTCGGTTGTTGGAGGAAGCGAAAGTGGCGGTTGTGCCGGGACATGTATTTGGCACAGGTGGAGAAGGATTCATTCGCTGCTCTTATGCAACTTCGCTCGTCGATTTGGAGAGAGTGTTAGAGCGGATGGGAAGGTTTATGCAAATGATACAGTTTGTTTGATGAACCGATAAGATACATTGCAGGAGGATAATAGCAGATACCATTTTTCATGCTACGGTCATATTGTAAACATGAAAGGAGGATCGTAGCATGAATACGATTATTTCTCATTTTTACAATGAAGAGTATTTACTTCCATGGTGGTTAAAGCATCATATTCCGTTGTTTGAGCATGGTATTCTGGTTAATCGCGGTTCTACCGATCGCTCTGTTGATATATGCAAGAAGCTTGCTCCGCACTGGGAAGTTCGAGATTCAAAAGTAGCAGAGTTCGACGCTCTACTCGTTGATCGTGAAATGATGGAAATCGAAACGGAATGCAAAGGTTGGAAAATGGTATTAAATACAACTGAATTTCTCTGCTTTCGCAATACGAAGCAATTTTTCACCAAACTAAAAGGGTTAGGCAGCAGTATGTATCATCTTCGAACTATTTTTCTCGTGGATGATCCTGACTATGGATATACAGCACCTAACCCCGAAGTACCCCTCGTTAAACAGCGATATCATGGCTTCCTATTACCGCATGCCGGAAGGTTCATCCATCGTTATACACATGGAGGCTATACGGTTGGCAGACATTCGACGGATCAATCTTTTACACACTTTCCATTCCTTGATGTTGTGGATCCTGCTTTTGTGATAAAATGCTATTTCAGTCCATGGACAGAGGAGATGAAGCTGCGCAAGCTTCAAATTGGTCCAACGATGTCAGAGAGTAGTGTTCGCAGCATGTTAGGACATCAACATATGGTTAGTCGTGAAGAACTGGAGCAGGCGTACATGCATTATGTTCAGCAATCCAGTGATTTAAGACTTTATCCAGCCTATCAACAATTGTGGAAATGAGCCAAAAAAATAGACAAAGAGATAAGAAAAGGTGGTCGTTTAACAACGGCCACCTTTATTATTACGTTATTCGGCAATATACTATTTAATAAAGAACACTAAGCCACAAATACAGCCCCGTCAACGTAATGAACAGCACGGGTACAGTCAATACGACGCCTACTTTAAAATAATAGCCCCATGTAATTTTCACATTCTTTTTAGCAAGGACATGAAGCCATAATAGAGTAGCTAACGAGCCAATTGGTGTCATTTTGGGCCCTAGATCAGAACCTATTACATTTGCATAAATAAGCGCTTCACGTACAACACCTTCTGTTGCTGTCCCCTGAATAGCAAGGGCGTCAATCATAACCGTCGGTAGGTTATTCATAATCGAGGAGAGAATTGCAGCTACGAATCCTGTCCCAACAGTCGCGATGAACAGCCCTTGATCAGCCAGCCATTGAAATACGTTGCCTAGTTCATCGGTAAGACCCACATTACGAAGTCCATAGACGACTACATACATGCCAATAGAAAAGAAAACAATGGACCACGGTGCTTCTTTTATAATAGATCCAGTATGAATATCTTTACTCCTACGAGCAAATAAAATGAGTGCAAGAGCTGCGATACCAGCAATAATAGAGATAGGAATAGGTATAAATTCACTTATCACGTAAGCTATCAACAATAGAGACAGCACGAGCCAGGAAAGCTTGAACATCCTCATATCTTTGATAGCAAGCTTAGGCTGTTTCAGCTGACTAAGATCGTAGGTTCTGGGTATACCTTTACGAAACACAATAAATAGAACGAGTAGGCTACCGCCAATTGCAAAGAAATTTGGTACAATCATCCGACTAGCATATTCAGCAAAGCCAATGCCGAAGAAATCGGCCGACACGATATTTACTAGATTACTAATAATAAGCGGCAGGGAAGCCGTATCTGAAATAAACCCGCTAGCCATAATAAACGGCAGGATCATAAGCTCGTCAAATTTTAATGCCCGAACCATAGCCAGTACAATTGGGGTCAAAATAAGGGCAGCTCCATCATTTGCGAAGAAAGCAGATACAGCAGCACCTAGCAAAATGACATAGGTGAACATAAGGTATCCATTCCCTTTAGCTATGCGCGCCATATGAAGCGCTGCCCATTCAAACAGTCCAATCTCGTCCAAGATAAGGGAAATAACAATGATTGCAACGAAGGCAAGTGTTGCATTCCAAACTATACCGGTAACATCCCATACATCCTGTAAGGTAACAACTCCGAAAAGAAGGGCTATAACAGCGCCACCTACGGCAGAATACCCGATATTTAATCCTTTTGGCTGCCAGATGACCAAAATAAGTGTAGCAATAAATATAAACACAGCAAGTGCCAGCATTTCTTCCTCCTTGAAATTTTTACAACAATGTGGATGTAAGTAAACGACTTCTGATAAAGATGTATCTTGTAGCGAGATCGATATAAAGCTTCATTTTATCCAGAGTCTATTATACAAAGATGCTTCAATAAGTAAACTATTTTATTCAAGGAGTGTGTGCATCTATGTACCCTTGCTAGGTGATACATACAACGCCTGATGCTTGCAGAAGGATGTGAAAGTATCGGCTGTCCCTTGGTAATAATGTGAGGAGTAAGTGGAAAAATAAGTTTAGCGCTAGTCTTTGTCCCCGAACCATTTCCTGCTATAATACTACATTCAGTATGTATATTTGTTGCTTAACCTTGCTTATCTTTAACCAGCATGAATCAGCTGCATGTGGATTGCAGTCAGTTCATGTTTTCTATAGAGCTTTTATAATTGCAGCTATTAAATAGCGAATAACACTAGTGGAGGTATTTATGTCATGAGCGAAACGAATCAGGAATATATCGTAATCTCGGCTGCGAGGGAAAACAATCTAAAAAATGTATCGTTACGAATTCCAAAGCGTAAGATTACAATCTTCACAGGGGTATCCGGCTCTGGTAAATCATCGATCGTTTTCGATACAATTGCGGCAGAGTCCACGCGGTTGCTGAATGAGAACTTCAGCATGTTCGTGCGTACTTTCTTGCCACGCGCTCCACAACCAGACGCGGATGCGATCGAGAACTTGAGTATGGCTGTAATTGTGGATCAAAAGCGGTTAGGCGGAGGTTCCCATTCTACGATGGGCACCATTACCGATATTTCTCCCATTCTACGTCTGCTTTTTTCTCGCGTAGGTGAGCCCTATGTCGGACAAGCGAACATGTTCTCATTTAATGATCCGCAAGGCATGTGTCCAGATTGCAATGGGATTGGCCGCAAATTAGGTGTTGATATGAGCAAGGCTGTAGATATGACCAAATCGTTGAACGAAGGGGCTATTATGCTGCCGGGTTATAACGTGAACGACTGGGAATGGAACATGCTTGTGCAGTCTGGATCCTACGATCTGGATCAGAAGCTGAGTGAGTATCCGGATGAGGATCTTCAAGAATTACTGTATGGTAAGGCACGGAAAGTGAAGATGGATTTCGCTGGTAAGGAAATGAATATTACAGTAGAAGGTGCCCTTGAGAAGTTTACAAACAAATACATTAAGCAGGATGTAAAGACGAAGTCCGAGCGCACACAAAAAACGGTTGCACCATTTATAACCGAGTGTTCGTGTCCTAGCTGTCACGGTGCGAGACTAAGTCAAGCTACACTCAACTGCAAAATAAATGGACACAACATTGCAGACATGTCCTCTATGGAGGTTGGGCAGCTTATACGCGTTATTCGGGAAATAGACGATTCTGTTGCCGCTCCCGTTACTAAGTCGTTGACGGAGCGATTGCAGCATCTGGTGGATATTGGACTAGATTATTTGACACTTGACCGTGAGACAGATACCTTGTCTGGTGGCGAATCACAGCGCGTCAAGATGGTGAAGCACCTGAGCGGCAGTCTGGTGGATGTCACTTATATTTTTGATGAGCCTAGTGTTGGCTTGCATCCGCGTGATGTGCACCGCCTAAATGAACTGCTTCAGAAGCTGCGGGACAAAGGCAATACCGTGATTGTCGTCGAGCATGATCCAGATGTCATCAAGGTGGCCGATCATATCGTTGACGTCGGTCCTCACGCGGGAAGCCGTGGCGGTACTATCGTATATGAAGGAAGCTATCAAGGCCTTCTAGAGGCAGATACACTGACAGGTACCCATATGAAACGTCCGCTCCAACTCAAGCAAGATTGCAGGCAGCCTTCTGGCAAACTATCTATCAAGGATGCCACACTGCACAACTTGCGCAACGTAAGTGTTGATATCCCAACTGGAGTACTGACCCTAGTTACGGGTGTTGCTGGTTCAGGCAAGAGCACGCTGATTAACGATGTATTCCTTAGTCAACATCCAGATGCGATTGTCATTGATCAATCCGCAGTCGGTGTGTCAACACGCTCGAATCCTGCAACTTACACGGGTATTATGGATGATGTGCGTAAGGCATTTGCTTCTGCCAACAAGGTCAGTCCAGGCTTGTTCAGCTTCAACTCCAAGGGGGCTTGCGAGAACTGCCAAGGACTAGGTGTTGTATATACAGATCTTTCATTCCTCGACAGTGTGAAACTGCCATGTGAAGTGTGCGGAGGTAAACGCTTCAAGGAAGAGGTGCTCGAATACAAGCTGAATGGGAAATCTATTGCAGAAGTGCTGGAAATGACTGTGGAACAGGCATTGGAGTTTTTCCAGCTTAAAGAAGTAGTCCGTAAGCTGCAGGCGATGAGTGATGTAGGGTTGAACTACATTACACTTGGTCAACCGCTTAGTACGCTATCAGGTGGGGAATGCCAACGTATTAAGCTAGCTAGTGAATTGCACAAGCAGGGAAGTATCTACGTCATGGACGAGCCTACGACTGGCTTACACATGTCAGATATCGGTCATATTGTAGAGATTATGAACCGACTTGTAGATGCGGGTAATACGGTGATCGTCATCGAGCATAACATTGATGTAATCAGTCAAGCCGATTGGATTATCGATATGGGGCCGGACGGAGGCAGCAATGGCGGACAAGTGGTGTTTGAGGGTCAACCGATGCAAATCATCCATGCGGAGCAGTCGATTACGGGAAAATATTTAACTTGACCGAAGCTATTATTTAGGGTGCCTGTTAACTTTAAATGATTAGGTAGAAGTAATGAACCGAATGGAGTATGATGGAAGTGCAATTCATTGAAAAACACTTTCTATCAATTTGGTGGTGCGAATGTGAAGTGCACATGAAAATTCCGGGGCATTCGCACCATTTTATTTACAATGATATACATTTTCGTGGTGCTGTTCTGGTTTTTATAGTAATATATGTTGATTTATGGTGTATTACTGCTCAGGAATAGGAACGTTCGCTCTCTTTTTGTATAAATTCGCTGTCGCATCCTATATGGATGCGTGGATTGAAACTATTAATCTAGCACAAATCAGACGGCACGAAGCGGGTCGCATCCTATATGGATGCGTGGATTGAAACATTATTCGGAGTTGGTGGTGCGATGACACAACAATGTCGCATCCTATATGGATGCGTGGATTGAAACATCCAATTAGAAAAGGATTGGAATAGCCCAGATAGTCGCATCCTATATGGATGCGTGGATTGAAACATATGTACGTTTAGATAAACGCCCCATGGATGATGTCGCATCCTATATTGATGCGTGGATTGAAACTTACAAACCGCTTTAATATCTAGATAACCTTGCTTATCGTCACATCCTACAAGAATAGTAGAGAAAGAACCACCGCAGGATGAAAATCCAAAGCGCTGGTTCTTTTTTTTGTTGTTATACAAGTGTGGGAAACGGGGAGCATCCACAAATTCACAATTATTCGGGACAAATCGTTCACAATAGTATAGAAAAAGTGTAAAGATAAATAGAGTAGATATTAGCTTTCCTTTTTCATGGAATGAGAGCTGCTTTAGTATAACGAATTGAGCGAGATAAAATAATTGACATTAGTTTAGTTAATAAACTAAACTAAAAACGTAATAACTAGTTAGTAACCACTAGTATCGATAAGGAGGAGTGAATAATGAACAAATGGAAACAAATCGCACGTATTGGATCTCTTATGAGCCTGATCTTGGTAATGGTGGGCTGCTCCGGGGTTTCGCAACAAACGACTGATAGAATAGGGGGGAATGACGGTATTAACCAACTGCAACAGTTAACGAAAGTAAAAGTAGCTATCGATAATGGACCAGCGGAAGTCGGGATATTCTTAGGTGATCATCTTGGTTATTTCGCAGAACAAGGAATTGCGATTGAACCTGTGAAGTTCCCTTCAGGTCCTGATATGCTGCTTGCGTTGGCTTCGGAACAAATCGATGTTACACGTGGGGTTATTAATGCTGGGCTGTTCAACGCTTACGCACGTGGCATAGATGTAAAACTCGTAGCTGACGGTGGTCATAACGACCCTCTAAGTCCTTATTATTCTATCGTTATAGCAAAATCATTAGAGGGTAAAGTGAAAGACTATAAGGACTTAAAAGGTTTGCGAATTGGAATAGCTAACGAAGGAAGTATTAATGAAATCTTTCTTGCACAAGCTTTGGAAAAAGGCGGACTAACGATGCAGGACATTGAAAAAGTAATTATTGATTCCTTTCCAGATTTAACAACAGCAATCGCAAACGGAGCTGTGGATGCGGTTATTCAACTTGAACCACTCATCACACAGGGATTAAAGAATGGAACCTATGCTTTGTTCAAAAATCCTGTTGAATATGCCCCTGAGGAACAACTGGCCATCCTGATGTACGGCAAGAGAATGATGAAGGACAAGGAACTTGGCAATCGCTTTATGGTCGCTTACTTGAAAGGCATTCGTGCTTATCATGAAGCAATTATTAGTGGTGACAAAAATAGAGAGCAAGTCATTGACATTTTGACTCAATATACATTCGTTAACGATAAGGAATTATATGCCCAGATGAATAAACCGCTGCTTGATCCAGACGGAACGATATTGAAAAAGGGGATCGAGAACGATCAAAACTATTATTTTGAGAATCAGTTAATTAAACAAAAAGTTGATGTGGGTCAGATGATTGATAATTCCTATATCGAAGCGGCTCTTAAAGTGATAGGTCCATATGAACAATAAAATTTATCAAAAAACGTTAGAAATGATCCCACCACTGTCCCTTCTACTACTCTGGGAGTTATTCGTGCTTATTGCTGTACTCGATGCACGATTTTTTCCAGCACCGCATGTTATCTTGATTTCATTGTGGGAGCAAATCACTCTCGGCTACTATTGGCACGATGTGAGCAGCAGCCTAATTCGCATCACGCTCGGTTTTGTCATTGGTTCCGTTGTTGGCGTCGCCATCGGAATAAGTATAGGAATATCCTCTCTATGCCGTGCTTTGTTTGAACCCATTGTTGCCGCAACATTCCCAATACCTAAGCTTGCACTCATGCCTCTTATTATTTTGCTCTTCGGACTAGATGAACTCGGTAAAGTAATTGTCATCGCCATCGGTGTACTATTCCCTGTCATTATCCAAACAACGGCTGGTATAAGCAATGTGGACCAAACCTATAAAGAAGTTGCTTATAATTATGGAGCTTCGCGTTGGAATTATTTCAAGACAGTTGCTCTGCCTGCTGCGGCTCCATCCATTTTTATAGGACTCAAATTGGGTAGTGGAATGGCCATTTTATTAATTGTAGCGGCGGAAATGCAAGGTGCAAGTGCTGGGATCGGTTATCGGATTTGGTCTGCCTACAGTTTATTTGACATTCCAACGATGTTTGTTGCTTTATCGACTATTGCACTGCTTGGCTATTTGTCATATACAGTCATCGAGAAGTTAGAACACCGAGTTATTTCGTGGCATAGAAGCCCACAGAAGGAGAGGGATGCAAGTGGAAAAAATAAGGATTGAGCAGTTACGTAAACAATTCGTCAAGAAGAATAAAATGGTGGAGGCTTTTCATTCCATTTCCCTTCAAATAAAGGATGGAGAGTTTGTAAGCATTGTTGGACCAAGCGGCTGCGGAAAAACAACGTTACTACGAGTTATTGCCGGGCTTGAACTTCCTACCTCTGGTACGATGCACATTCAGCATCATGATTCGAACCAACCTCTAAATGCTATGGTTTTTCAAGAACATTCTATATTTCCTTGGATGACGGTACGAGAAAATATTGCCTATGGCTTAACAATGAGAAAAGTTCCTCCGTCCATTAAGAAGTCGATTGTAGATCATTACTTATTAAAAATTAACATGGTTAACTTTGCTGAAAGCTATCCACACCAACTTTCTGGCGGGATGAAGCAGCGGGTGAGCGTCGCTCGCGCCTTTGCCAATGATCCGGAAATCCTGTTAATGGATGAGCCGTTTACTGCATTAGATGAACAGAATCGATTGTTAATTCAGCAAGAACTGTTAAAGATTTGGGAGGAAAATCAAAAAACGGTTGTTTTTATTACGCATAGTATTGAGGAGGCTATTTTATTAAGCGACCGAATCATAATGATGTCGGCACATCCAGGAACACTTATCGCTGAGTATGAGATCCCATTTCCTCGCCCAAGAAAGATTGAAGAAATAAGATCCTCCACGTTCTACAAAAATATGTTCAACGAAATATGGATGCAGCTTAAGGAAGAAGTAGAGAAATCACGTTCCATGGAAGGAATGCTGCCGATATGATTGCATCTAAAGTTGCGCCCATATCTGAGCGAACATCTGAAAGCACTGTCAATCGCAATAACGATTGGTACTTTAGGAAACCAGTAAGCAGCAAGATCAAATATGGAATCCCTGTATCATTGATTTTAGGATGGGAACTCGTGGTCAGCCTATCTATATTGGACAGCCGATACTTGCCTGCTCCGTCACATATTTTTCAAGCACTTCTAGTCGCTGTATCTAGCGGTCAACTATTAGCAGATATGCAAATTAGTCTGTATCGAATACTTACAGGCTTTATCCTCGGTGCAGCACCCGGTCTAGTAGTAGGGCTGCTTATTGGTTTTATTCCCTTCATGCGAATGTTCATTCAACCGATACTACTCGCCATTCGCCCCATTCCTAAACTTGCGCTGCTGCCACTATTAATCATTGTTATGGGCATTGGGGAAGCGTCCAAAATTACATTGATCATGCTTGGTGTATTTTTCCCTGTGGCGATTAATTCAGCTTCTGGCGTATTGAATCTCCATCAACAATATATCGATGTAGCTAGAAATTACGGAGCGTCTAAATATCAATTTATAAAAACAGTAGCGATCCCCGGTTCGCTGCCAACCCTATGCGCAGGAATTAAAATCGGATTCGCCGATGCGTTATTGCTCATTGTTGCTGCGGAAATGATTGGAGCTAACTCCGGGATTGGATATCGTGTATGGATGGCCTATTCTATATTTGATATGCGTATGATGTTTGTTTCTTTTATTATGATGGCTGGTCTTGGTATTGCCTCTACGATGATTATTCGTTTTATGGAAAAAAGATTGATTCCTTGGAATAAGTAGTTCAACGACCAAACACAAACCTAATAGAAAGAACCGTAGGGATCGTCTAAAATGCGCCTTTCAATGTTAGATGTTGTCTAGCAAATCGGAGGGGCTCATCATCCTTGCGGTTCTTTTTCGTATCCACAAATAGGTATAGGATCTTAGCTTAATCGATATTGGTCGGAGGAGAATGGCGTTTTTTAGAAAATATTTCATCTCAACTATCCAATTATTGAACCTTTTACAGGAGATAGTTGTTACTATAGTAATGCATGTTCAAGGGGGAGCTGCAGCTAGAGTGACTTGAGAAAGGTGGGGAACCTGTTGACGGACAGGGAGTTTTTTGAACGGTACAACAAAGAAGTGTACAGAACCTGCTACTACATGCTGCGAAATGTTTCGGATGCGGAGGACGTGTGCCAGGAAGTGTTTATTAAAGCACTCGCCTCAGGATGGGAGCAGGTCGAGTATTTGAAAACATGGCTGATGCGGATCACGGTCAACCATTGTTTGAATCACCTGCGGAAGAACAAGTCAAGAGTGATGAAGGAGAAGCTGCTGCTCTTATTCCAACGGGAACAGGTGGAACCTTCTGTCCTTGTCATTGCCGAGCAAAAGGAAGCAGATGAAGAATGGAAGCAGCGACTCGCGAAACTCCCTGATAAGATTCGGGTTGTCGTAACGCTGCGATATACGAATGATTTGCCGCTTACCGACATTGCGGACATCTTACATATTCCGGTGGGGACTGTGAAATCTCGCTTAAACCGGGGATTGAAGTTGATGAGGGTTATATTAGACGAGATAGAGGATGACTTGAAGCTTCAGGATGAGTTACCGATCAATCAGAAAATCACCGTACAAGGAAAGGAAGGTATGGAGCATGAAGAAGAGAACAAACGGAATCCAAAATCTCTCTCAGCAGTTGGGCAATAAAGACGACCATCCCTATCCAGACTTTGATGCGATGTGGACGCGAATTGAAGCGGCTAGAAACGAGAAAGATGAACCAATCACAGCTGCCGCTCCGATACAAACAAAGTCGTTGTTCCGCGGACGACGTTTAGCCGTACTCTCTGTAGCTGCATTTGTCCTAGTGGCTACTCCGGCACTTGCCTATATTGCTGGGAAATGGGACTTTATTTATCCTTCAGGAGTAAAGTCCGCACTTCATCATGGATTCGGGCAGCCGATCAATAAGTCTGTTACGGATAACGGTGTTACCTTAAGCATGGATACAGCAGTCTCTGACGATAATGGAACGGTGCTATTATATAGCCTAGATACGGGAGATAAAGAGGAACGAGAGTGGGTATTTGACGAATTTGAGTTTAAAGATAATAAAGGAAATTCTATAGCACGTTTTGATAATGAGACGGCAATAAAAAGGAACTGGAATAATGGCTATTATTCGCAAGCATGGGATGAAGAAAATCGGATTTACAAAGGATTTTTCGATACATCATGGACATTTTCCGGTAATGAGTCGAACGTGCAAATGCATGTGAGCGGGTTGCAGGCTTATGATTACGTTCACAAGTCAATCGCTTTGGATCCACGTAAAACAGAGGTGCAGAGCTTTCCGATCCATGAAGGCGGGATTAAGGATTTAAAGGTACAGGTTGTGACGGGGGAAAAGGGAGAGGGATTACTCAAATATTCCTTATCGTACACGGATGATTCGATATTTCGTATCGTCGACCCACAAATTCGGGTGAACAAGGGAGAGTCGACAGTAAAGCGAATAGGCTATAAGATGTCTTCACCAATTGAACTTGATGGACATAGGGAACGTGGCTCACAAGAAAGCTATCGTCTAGACGAGTTACAGCAGAGCGGAAATACGTATGAATTCGTTTATGGTGTAAAGGGAGATCGTATCGAGGGAAAATGGAATTTCGATAATATTTCGTTGAATAAGGAAAAATCGTTGCAGGCATCCGTAACTCGGAACTTGGACATTCCAATTGTATCAGCAGATGGTGACTCGATAATCCGGAAACTAATTATTAGACCAACCGGGGTTAAGCTGGAAATAGAAAATAAAAAAGAGTTTCGAAGAATTCCATATCGGAATGTTTCGTTACTGGTAAATGACCGTGTGCTAAAAGGTTGGGAGACGTACGAGTATGCAAATACTCCATCTCACGGATACAAGCAAATGTACACGTTCAGGCTTTCTCCCGAGATGCGACTAACCGCGGAGACGCCGATACAATTGTTGTTGGAAAATGAAATCGAATCGCATCGAAACTACAAGGAGTCAATCAAGCTGCAAAACATTTCAGACGAAAAGCGAGAACAAGTAGTAGACATAGTAGGGTATCCAGTGAAATTGTCTTACTATACAAAAGATGGTGACCTTTATGTTGAAAATGAAAGCGAGAATCTCAGTTTCAGCGGCGTTACACAGACCTACATGAAACGAGGCGAAGATAAAGTATATGGAGAAGTTCTGTTTCACCAATGGGAGGACAATTGGCTTGATTGGGAGAACTCGAACAAGTTCGTAAACATCTATCGTGATTTCAAGGGAAGCGATGCCGAACTATATTTGTATGAGTTCCAAATTCGACATCGAGATAGGGGAATGAAAGTAAAGCTGCAGTAGTTCATAAATGCTGTCCACGTCATGATATGACGAGTTGGGCAGCATTTTTTTATTTCGTTCCTATATTAGTGAACCAAAATGAAAGGGGATGTGTTTATAAAATAGAGGCTTGCGCAAAGGGATCCCAATAACACGGAAGTGTGGCCTGATACCATCGATCATTCGTTTAAATAGAGAGGAGCAATATTCAATGAAAAACACGACAAAACTTGCAATCGCTACGCTAAGCAGCATGCTGCTTCTAGGTTCTATTCATGGTGTTGTACATGCGGAACCGATCTCATCGCTCAATGGTAACTCCCTCATAATGACTATAGCTAAAGCACCTACTACTGCAGAGAAAAAGAAAATAATTTCAGCAGAAATAAAAAAAATAATGAATGAGACAGAAAATACACCAGGGGCTGTCTATCTTCTATGTATTGGCGATAAGTCGATGAATGGCGGGAGTGAGTGCCAGTATTATGTGAATTTTCCAACATTCAAAACATACGAAAATTACGAGAGATGGCTAACTAAATTAAAGGGACCCGTTGTAGTTGAGCCACAGGGTATGCCAGAGGGCTATTCTTTTGTTAAAGGCGAAATTCAGAATTCGTTAAGCAACAAGGCATTTGAGGCAAAAGTAAAAGCCGAGGGCAAAGGTAAAGTCGTTTATTCCAAAAAGATGGAATGGACGGAAGCGGGACAAATCAAGTTGGAGTACGCAAATGGAAAAGACAATATTATTTTCCAAGTGCAAATGGAATATTTCCCAATGAAGGATTTAAAATACCTCTACCAGTCTGTAGATAGCCACAGTGAAGAGGATAGAAAGAAGTATGCGAAAATTTTGCGCAATAAACTTCATTGGAGAGAAAAAGGAACATCATACGAAATATCCACAAATCCCGGAAATCCGTTAACGAAAGACGAGCTTATCGAGCTTGCTAAGACGATGATTAGAAAATAAGTTTGTTAAAGGGGATTAATCGGCGAAATGAAAGGCAAACTGCGAGGATTCAAACGTTGGAAGCAAGCTGTGCTTCTGCTAAGTATCATGATGCTATTAAGTGGATGCTTGGGTTCAAAACCCGTGCTAGAGGAGCTTGATAAAAATGGAAAGGGTACCTTGAAAATTCTTGCTTATGATGAAAAATGGTTCTTTCAGGAATATGGAAATGCATTTACGCTTCACTATCCAAATATCGAGATCGAAATAGTGGAGACTAGGCATTTGTTACAGCAGCAGACGGAAAAGGACATTGATTATGGGACGGCATTGGCGCAACTTATTGATGAACAGCGGCCGGACGTATTAACGTTAGCACCGCATTATTATGAGAAACTCGCATTAGACGGCAAGTTATATAATATAGAGCCGATTGTCAAGCAAGAGCAATTCGATCTAGCAGGATATATGCCTGGTTTAATCGATCTGATGCGAGAACAGGGTGGCGGTACGTTATATGGGCTAGCACCGTATTTCCATACGGAAGTGATTTACTATAATGCGGATGTGTTCAAAACGAATAGGATTGAACTGCCCAAAAGCGGCATGAGCTGGCAGGAACTATTCAATTTGGCTGCAAGGTTTGAAAATGCGGGTATGCCTGGACTGTATGCTGGCGATGAACATGCAGATCAGATGCTGTATCGCGTAGCGAGCACATTGAGTCTGCAAATGTTCGATGGCAAGGGAGAACATGTACAGCTTGAGTCTGAAGGATGGAAGCAAGCCTACACGATGGTCACCGATGCGATCCGTGCCGGCACACTGCAAACTCGTAAATGGGGGGATACAAGTTATCTTCGTTCCGAGAATCACTTATTTTTGCAGGGCAAAGCCGCTATGACCATCAGTGGCTCGAATTTAATTCATCAACTTAACGATTCGAGGAACAAAAAGGCGTCCAAAATGGACTGGGGTATCGTCCCAGTTCCTATTGATCCCGCCTACCCAAATGAAACATCAAGTGCCAATGTATACGAATATTTTGCTATTCATGCACAATCGAACAATAAGCGCGCAGCATGGGAATTTGTGAAGTATATAAATAGCCCGGAAATGGCCCAGGCTAGTTCCTCCATTTACTATAAGCTGCCGACACGAACGGGATTCGTCAAGTCCGTTCAGGGCAAGAGTACAGATCCTTTTTATGCCTTGCAAATAAAAAATCAGAAGCACGAATATATGTCTAAGCGGATTCCCGATGAATTTAGCAGCGTCTATACCCCTTTGCGAGCAGAAGCGCTGCGGGCGATTACAGCAAATGAGAAAACGGTAGATGAGGCTCTGGCAGAACTGCAGCAACAAGCTCAAGCAGCGTTTCAACAAGTTCGCCAAAAAAGCAGCGGAAAATAAATGGAACGATGAAATAGACAGAGTCATGCAAAGTTGTGAGAGGAGGGGAGAAGGAAGCGATGAGGAGATCTGATACACGTCAAGCGTCTATCCTTCTTTTGTTTAGTGTTGTTCTGCTGATAAGCGGGTGCTTCGAAAATAAGCCCCTATCGAACGAGCTAAGCGGTGATGGAAGCAGGAAGTTGAAGATTTATTATCCCTATGTAGAGGATTTCCATGTTAAGTATGGCAGGCTATTCAACAGCAGGTATCCAAATATTGAAATTGAGGTAATCCAGTCCACCGATGCAGGGGAAGTCGAATTTGAAAGTGCAAGTGCACTGGAAAAACTGAATCGCATGCTGGAACGCGAGAAGCCTGACGTGCTCCTATTGAATCAAGATGAATATAACGAATTATCCAGCCTTGGAAAGCTATATCATTTGGAGCCTATTATGAAGCAAGAGCAGTTCGATGCGGAAGGCTATGCACCTGGCGTAATAGACATGCTGCGCGAACGTGGAAACGGTTCTTTATTTGGACTTGCAACCACACTCAACGCTCGCTTTTTATACTACAACGTAGATATGTTCAAAGATAAGCAAATGGATCTACCTGTTAATAGCATGCAGTGGAAGGAAGTAATCGAACTCGCTGCTCGGTTCCATAATGGCAGAACGGACGAGAATGCTACATACGGCTTCATAGATAATGAAGCGTCCGATGTAATGTGGAGCGTCTCAACTACGATGGGTCTACAATTATTCGATGCGGAAGGGAAGAACGTACTGCTGCAGTCTGATGGTTGGAAGCAAGCTTTCCAGCTCACAGTCGATGCCATCCAGCAAAAGTCGGTATCCGTTCGGCCATCGGGGCAGAGCGGAGATCCAGGGTCGCGATACATAATGGCCATGAACAAATTTCTAAATGGGGATATACCGATGATTATGAGTGATTCGTCGTTTGCTTCGCGCATCGGTGAATCTTCCAAGATGAATTGGGGCATGGTTTCAGCCCCGATCGATCCAGCACGCGTGGATGAATCCACCCTGACGTATGCGACACAAATTTTTGCGATAGCTGCTAAATCCGATAATAAACAAGATGCTTGGGCGTTCGTTTCATTCATGAATGGAGTGGAGATGGCCAAGATCATATCCCGAACGGGAGGCAGTGATTTGCCAGCACGAAAGGAATATCTGCCACGAAGCTTGGAAAGAGACGAAGAGACGCTCTATATGCTGAAACCATCGAAGCATCGAGTGAATGAGCAGTGGAAGAAAAATATCCCGGAGAGCTTCTATCAAGCATATACGCCGATGTTGAATGAGGCGTTGCATGCCGTAGCTAGCGGAGAGAAGACGTTGGAGCAGGCAATAGCAGAACTGGAGCAGCAGGCACAAGTAGAGTTAGATATCATTCGTAAAAGATAACAGAAGATATATAGTGTGCATTGCGAGAGTAGAGGCAGGCAATCGTGTAGGTAGAATCGTAAATGCGCTTGCAAAGCAAGGTTTTATGGCTCCCTTTGGTGATAGCCCTTCTGTTGGGATCGGTGGAATTACTCCTGGCGGAGGAATTGGACCGCTCCAGCGGACGACCGGCCTCATCAGTGACAATCTAATCGAGCTTGAAATGGTTGATGCGAAGGGAAAAGTGATTCGTGCTAACAAAAAAAATCATAGCGATCTCCTGTGGGCTTCCCGCGGGGGTGGCGGCGGTAACTTTGGTGTATACACCAAATACAAATTCAAAGTGCGACGAGCTCCAGCCAAGGCAACTGTGTTTCGCATTACCTGGCCGTGGAATCAGTTCGAAGAGGTACTCAAAGTATGGCAGCGATGGGCTCCGTCCGTAAATACCAAACTGGGAAGCGAATTATCTATAGGGCCGAAAAAGGGCGGAAATGTCAGTATGTTAGGTCTGTATCTCGGTTCTAAAAAAGAGGCTATCCGCTTATTAGAGCCCATAATTTGCGTCGGTACTCCTTCGAAAGACATCCGGTTACTTCCGTATACGCAGGTCGTAAAATTTATGTTAGCTCCGGATCCAATTCTCATCCAGAAATTCAGCAATCAATTTTCCAGCGGTTTCGGTAGACGTCCATTTCCAGATAAGGCGATTAAAATCATGCGCAAGTTTTTGGAGAAGGCGGAGGGAAATACACCTGCGGGCTTCTTCTTCCTTAACTGGGGTGGTGCTGTAAGCCGGGTCTTACCTAAAGCAAGCGCATTCTATTGGCGTAAAGCGAAATATTATGTGGAATGGAATAGCTCCTGGGTAAAGCCATCCAATGCCGCTAAAAATATCGCTCTAGCTCGTAACACACGACGGAAACTGAAACCGTATATTGTAGGATCATATATTAATGTTCCAGACCAAGGAATTAAACATTCCGGACCTGTTTACTATGGTAGGAACTACGCAAGATTACGGAAAGTAAAAGCTAAATACGATCCGAAAAATGTATTTAATAATCCTCAGAGCATTCCTCCAGCCTAAACAGAAGGACATTTATTGTCTATATAAGAGATTAGTAAGGAGGCGTTTGCCGGTGGCAGCTGCTCCTTTTCTACATTAAGGGTTCACATACAGACATCTTAATTTAATGATCCCGTATATTGACGTTATGATTTCGCTATTTTTATACATAGTGATTGACCTTGACACTATGTCAAAGCTTACTCTAAGGCTAAGAAAAGTGATCAAGAGCATAAGGAGAGTACAAAATGAATACAAACGTGATGAACTCATCGATCACGATTGAACCTATGCAGGCTAAGTATCATTCACAGGTCAGTAGATTACTTGTACACGTATTTCGCGGCAAATTTCAACATCTCACTACGCTGAGCGATGACGATCTTGCACTATTTTTCGAAAAGCTATTTGAACATCTTCCTACTAATCCATCGAGTCGAAGAATGGTTGCTCTGCAAGATGGGGAAGTGATTGGGACGATATGTGTGAAATGGAAAGGTGAATACGACAACAGTCGTAAACAGAAATGGTTTCCGTGGAACAATTTTAACAGGTTTGGAAAATGGAACTTGCTTAAAATGTTGATTGGATTGCATCTATTTAAGCATAAGCCTGAGGTTGGGGAATGTTATATTGAAGATGTTGTTGTTCATCCTAATCATCAGGGCAAGGGAGTGGGCAAGCTGTTATTGCAGTGGGCGTTCCATTTTGTACATACAGAATCAACGCTGGACATGCTGAGCTTATACGTTTCTGCTAAAAATCCACGAGCTAAGCAGCTCTATGAACGGTTATTATTTCAAAGACATTCGCAATCAAACAGTATAGTATGGCATCTTTTATTCAATGAAATGAAGTGGGACTACATGGTGTTGGAATTGGAGGCAAAGAGACCCAATCTTACTAAATAGTAAGATTGAACATTAGAATGGTTAGACTATAGTCATTCATTTGTATATAAGCTTCGTCTATAATTCAGTCATAAACTATTAGCATGTAAGGAGCAGACAGATGAAGAAAATAATCGGATTTTTAGTAGTAATCATTATTTTTGCAGGTATAGGATTTGGTGTGAAGCGTTATGTAGAAGGTCCGTCACAACCCGTCAATGGTATTTTAGTTATGGGTACGGAACAAGATGTTAATAAAGTGAAGCAGCTGTACAAAGATAACACAAAACAAACAAACGACTATAAATTGAAATTGGTAACAACAACACAAAAGACTGAACTGTCAGAACAAGAACAGAAAGAGCAAGGGCAACAATTCAGTGTCCGGCATATAAATTACTCGGTTATTACTCACACTACAGCTACACAATTTATCCAAAAGGGCATAATTAGACAACGCAAAGATCCAAACAGCACATCCGTGATTTCAGAACCTGTTACGACTATAAAAGAGCTATCTGCGGGTCATAATCTTCTATTTTCTTTGAGTGATGAGCAATTGAAAAACAATCAACTTGATTTAAATGGTCAGATGATACCCGCACAGTATGTTAAGCATCAAGCATGGATCGGCTATATAAAATGGATGGATCTCGTTATTGTTAATGACCAAACGTACAACAAGTTAGCAGAAGCAGAAACAACAATCTCATTGATTCCTTTTCAAAAGCGCAGTTTTGACTACAAAAATAAAGTAAAAATGAATGAGGTTATAAGTGAAATTGGGCAAGTCTACCCAGGTAGTGAAGAGAAAGTAAATTTTGTAGATGTACAAGAATAATGGTTAGTAGTAGATGGACTTCAGGGGATGAGAGGTAAATGAGTATGGAAGTTGTACGTATGGAAAACGTGGTGAAAAGCTATGGCGAAGGCAATAATAGAGTTGACGCACTAAAAGGAATTAATCTTTCCATTCAGCAAGGAGAATTTGTCTCTATTGTAGGGGTATCCGGCTCTGGAAAAAGTACCTTGCTGCATATTTTAGGTGGGTTGGATCGGCCTACTTCGGGAGAAGTACTCATTGGAGATCATAATATTTATAACTATTCGGATGATGAACTTTCGATATTTAGAAGACGAAAAGTAGGATTTATTTTTCAGTTCTTTAATTTGATACCTGTATTAAATGTTCAAGAAAATATCGCTCTACCGACTTTATTGGATGATGAATCGATAGATACAACTTATTTGGATGAAATCATTGAAATTCTAGGTCTTCATGAACGGAGAAATCACTTACCTTCCGAATTATCTGGTGGTCAGCAGCAGCGAGTTTCTATTGGTAGAGCCTTAATCAATCGACCGCATTTGATATTAGCTGACGAGCCCACAGGTAATCTGGACACGCGAAATACGAAGGAAGTCATGGATCTATTACGATTAACGGCCAAAAAATACAATCAAACGATTGTTTTAATTACACATGATCTAGCGATTGCATCGGCTTCCGACCGGATCATTACGATCGAAGACGGTACTATCATTTCAGATCAACGGCTAGCTGCGAATAAGCATACGGCTGGAGGAGAATGAAAGTGATCAGCAATTATAAACAATTAAGCAGCAGGTATTTGAAGGGAAACATCAAACGGACCGTGCTAACCTTTGTTGGAATCGTACTATCCGTAGCGCTGATTTCAACAGTAGGCCTTTTTATGAAAGGATCACAGCTCTCGCAAATTGAGAACACAAAGAAGATGGATGGCGTTTCCTTTCATGTTAGTATATCAAACTACGATGAAACGATTTTAAATAAAATAAAATACAATCCACAGATCGCATCGGTTGGTTTGATGTCTCAGGGTGATGCTGTACCCGTTGAAGAAATTTCTGTACAAATGAATTACGCTGACCATCCTGCAATGGCATTTTTGACGTACAGCCTCGTTGAAGGTAAGGTACCTTCCAAGGCGAATGAGGCGGCTGTCGATTCATGGGCACTTCCTTATGTACAAGAAGATCTTCAGATCGGCGATTCATTCGAGTTAGGCGGAAAAACATACAAACTGGTTGGTATATTAAATAATCGTGAATTTGCACAGAAAAACAAAGAGGCCCGCTTATTAACTTATAAACAAGATTTTGGTATCGGAGAGGGCAGAATATTAGTCGAAATTAACGAGAAAGCAAACTTTAACAAGGTTATAGATGACATTAAATCACTAACAGATAGCAAAAATATTGATATCAATCAGCAATTGATCGACGTCATGAAACCAGGATCAAATAACTCCATATTAGCCATGGTGGTCATCGTTGTCAGTATTGTTGTGGTTGCTACCGCTGTGGTTATTTATAACGCTTTCCAAATCAGCGTCGTTGAGCGAATGAAGCAGTTCGGCTTGTTAAGAAGCATCGGTGCTACACGCAAGCAAATTAGACAAATTGTGATGAGAGAGGCAGCTGTGATGGCAGTCATCGCTATCCCGATCGGGATTATATGCAGCCTATTGGCGCTTGCTGCGCTCCAATTCCTTTTTGACCTACTAGAGGTAAGTGGTTCAGGTGTTTCGTTCTTTCATATCGATTGGCAAATATTATTGATCAGTTCGGTCGTGACATTAGTCGCTGTATTTGCTTCAAGTTATTATCCGGCTTTGCGTGCAGGCAGAATATCTCCCTTGTTAGCGATTAGCAGCAGGTTATCTATTAAGAAAGAATCGATCAAAAAACAAAAAAATACCGTGCTAAAAAAGCCGCGATCATTTCCGTTAAGTTTGGCTTTGAAAAATGTAAAAAGGAATAAAAATCGATATACCATCACCATACTATCGATTATTATTAGCAGTGTATTGTTTATTACGTTCACGTCTATCATGGATATGGCATTTTCATCGAAATATGTGAAAGATTTATCCACGAAGTCGGATATTACGATCATTCTAAAATCGGATAATCAAGATTCATCCGTGAAAGAAGTGAATCAACAAGTAATGAAGCTGTTGCAAACGTTTGAAAATGTATCCAAGGTTCATGTGCAGGATTCCCACTTTGAACTTGAATTAAAGGATACAGCTCAATCCAACACGACTGTTCAGGACATTCAGCAGACTCTTGGAACGCAGCATTCCATTACGATCGTTAACCATATCGATGAGAATAAAGCAAAGAAACAATCTGAGCTTGTGATTAAAGTGCTCGTTTATAGCTTTATTGCCGTCGTCTCGTTGATTGGCAGTCTCAATATTATCAATACGATCACGATCAGTATCATCATTAGACGCAAAGAACTGGCTGCGCTAAAATCAATTGGCATGTCACAACGTGATTTGAAAAAAATGATTATCTATGAAGCACTCATTTACGGTGTTTCAGGAAGTTTGCACGGGATCTTCTTCGGCTGTATACTTTCCTATATCATGTATTTGGCTGTTTCAGGCATTAGCAATGTAGAATGGTCGATCCCTTATGTGGCTTGTATAATAACGTTTGTTGCTGCTTTGTTTATTAGTTACGCAGCGGTTCTACTTCCGCTAAGAAAAATTCAAAAAGATAACACTATTGATATGATCAGGGAGCAATAACAGGGAGGGCCCGGCTATTTTATAGTCGGGTTGTTCTATTTTCATGATTATGACTGAAATGGCATCTGGAAGAGGAGAGAACATCCGTGCATAAAATATTGCTTGTAGAAGATGATGAGGCACTCGGGCTAGCCATTGAATTTTCATTAAAGAATGAGGGTTATGAAGTTATCCGGGCAACGAATGTAAAAGAAGCAAAGTACCAGTTTGATCAGCAGTCTTTTGACTTGTCTATTTTGGATATCGGCCTACCAGATGGCAACGGCTATGACCTATGTGTTCATTTTAAGCAACAAAATGATACATCGGTTATTTTCTTAACCGCCCTTGATGAAGAGGCGAATGTAGTTATGGGATTGGATATTGGCGGGGATGACTATATCACGAAGCCATTCCGAGTTAAGGAACTGATGTCCAGAGTAAAGGTTCAATTGCGCAAACAAGCGCGGTTGGAGGCTTATTCGAAGATCTTAACATCTGAGAATATACAACTCGATTTGAACTTAATTAAGGGTTACAAAGATCAAGAGATCATTCCACTAACGAATTTAGAATATAAACTTCTGTTAGCTTTTATGACGAACGCCCACAAAGCATTAACCAGAGATGAGCTGATGCACAAAATAACAGATGATGACGAGATATTTTTTGACGAGAATACATTGTCTGTGTACATTAGGCGCTTGCGAGACAAAGTGGAAGCTGATCCCAAAAAACCACAGTTTATCGTAACCGAAAGAGGATTAGGCTATCGCTGGAATAAGGATGTGAGCAGTAAGTAGGATGATGAAAAATACGGAGTTAAAAAGCCATATGCTGATGTTTAGTATTTTGTTATTGCTCTATGTAGGCTATCAGTTCGTTACATATCAACAGTTTTACAATCAATTAAAGGCTGATTCCATTACAACTTGGGGTGAAATTACGGCCAGATTGGTTGAGCAGAATCCGAATAATGAAGCGGAAATTATGAAAGTGTTAACGAACCATTCTACGGATTCAAATTTGTACAAGGAAAAAGGAAAGGACATCTTTAGACAGTATGGAATCGATGAAGTTTTGAAAACAGAGCTATTTCCCATGTTAAACAACCATATTGCTAGTCATAATCAATCTATTTTCTGGGGACTACTGATTCTTGCATGTATGCTGTTTGGGACAAGCTATTGGCATTACAAAATAATCTTCTATAATATCAAACAACTTACTTCGGCAGCGAGAAAAATAATAGAGGGCGATTACTCCGTTGTCATAAACGAGAACAAAGAAGGTGAGTTAGCCAAATTAGCCGCTTCGTTTCGTTCCATGAAAGATATTATAAGAAAGAGTATGCAGGATCTGCTGGAAGAGAAAAAGTTTTTAGGACAAATGCTGCAAGATATTTCCCATCAATTAAAAACACCACTAACAACGATATCCATTTACAATGAATTGATGCTGAATGAACAGTTGCCCCGCCAGCAGCAAGTTCAGCTGTTACAAAATAATGAGGTTCAAATAACTAGAATGAATGTCTTGATTCAAAATTTGTTGAAAGTAGCGAAAATCGACGCTAGAGCTATTTCATTTGATAAAGAACGAGCAAACTTGGTGGAGAGCGTAGAGGAAGTGGTTGACCGTTTGGCGAGCATGATTAATGAGCGTCAACTATCCGTGCAATGGGATGTGCCGGATGAAATCGTTATGGCTTACGATAAACTGTGGATGCAAGAAGCGGTCATGAATCTGCTGAAAAATGCGATCGAACATTCCAAACCGAACGGTGAAATTAGGATTCAAGTTAACGACACACCGATTTATTCCGAACTGGTGATCCAAGACTTTGGCGAAGGCATTGATGCTGAAGAACTGCCGCATATATTTGATCGATTCTACAAAGCAAGCAGTTCTAAGAAGCCTGATTCAATTGGGATAGGGCTGGCGCTTGCCAAAGCCATTATCGAAGCTCATCAAGGCTTGATTAAAGTAGAGAGTAAGAAGAATGCCTATACGAAGTTTACGATTACCTTTATCAAATTTTGATAAAGCATCTTATGTAGAGACGAGTCCGCCATCATGCGGACTTCTTATTTATCTAGAGAGCGGAAGAAGTTTTTGTTTTAGCTAACGGGACTTAAATGGAATGATTGATCATATAATTGACAATAGTTTAGTTTATGAACTAAACTAAATAACGTAAGCCGACTTTTATTACAAAATAGAAGGGAAGAAGAAGCTATGATTAAAGCAACCGTTATTTGCGAAAATACTGTATTCGGTAACCTTGGAGCCGTTGCCGAGCATGGTTGGTCTGTGTATATTGAGACGGAACATGGACACTTCTTGTTCGATACAGGTCAAGGAAATGCACTAGTAAACAACATGAGTCTGTTGAAAAAGAAATGGTCGGACTTATCTGGGATTATCATAAGCCATCATCATTGCGATCATACAGGCGGATTGCTGTCTGCTCTGCAAGCGATGCCCCATTCCGAAGTTCCTGTATACGCACATCCCCAGTTATTTAAGACAAGTTACCTTGTTCGATCCAATCATCGTTATATTGGAGTTCCGCATAGAGAAGTAGCGCTAATCGATGCAGGTGCGAAGTTTATTTATAACCGCGATTTTGTTGAGATCGTTCCAAATCTCTATTTAACAGGCGAAGTGCCGAGAACGAATGACTATGAGATTGGAGATACGGATATCGTAATTGAGACGGAGAACGGTTATGAGATTGACCCTGTTGAGGATGATCAATCGATTATTATACGAACGGGGAAGGGCTTGTTTATTATACTTGGCTGTTCTCACTCCGGAATAGTTAACATCATTAACTATGCAATTCAAAAGACAGGTGTACAAAAAGTCCATACGGTCATCGGAGGCACTCATTTATGGGCAGTTAGCGAGAATCAAAAGGAGAAAACGATTCAAGCTCTACTAGAGATGGATATTGAACGAATCGGCGTTTCTCATTGTACTGGATTTGAAGTTAGTTCGAGATTACAGCACGCATTTGGAAACCGATTTTTTCACTGTAATGTAGGTACGGTAGTAACGGGGTGAATCACAGCTTAACTCATCCATCTCTTGACAATATAGATAGGGTACTCTACCTTAAAAGGTAACGATTATTAGGTAGGAGTTAGATTACATTTGGACAATCATCATGTTATAGGCCAACTCATACACAAGCTGCGCAGAATGGAGCGTCAGCCCCGCATGTTCGGTGAAGCTGGAGCTCTTACCCCTTCTGAAATGCACACCATTGAAGCAATTGGATGTGGTGAGGGGATTCTAATGAGTGAGCTTGCTTTGAAGTTAAGTATTACAAAAGGTGCAGCTACCCAAATTGTATCCCGTCTTGAGAGAGAAGGGTTTGTAAGTCGTCATGCTCACCCAGTAGACTTACGAGCTGTTGTCGTTCAATTAGAAGAAAGAGGGAAGATTGCATTTTTGTCACATGAGGAGATGCATAAAGAGTTCATACAAGCACTACGTGAAGAACTCGGAGATGACGGATATCGTACTTTTGAAAAAGGAATCGCTAAGTTTATTGAGTTTTTATAACAAAGAGAATGCAATTTAGTACGGTGGGACTACAACCAGTTCGTTAGTTTGCTCACGGACGTTGTGGTGCGAATGTGAAGTGCACATGAAATCCCCGGGACATTCGCACCACCATTTTTCTAATTATTTACTTTTAAGTGAGCTGTACGCAATGATTGGCGGTAATACATGTACATAAATCATACTTTTTTCCAATAAAAAGGGAATGAATGTTCTTTTATTTCTTTAAATTCGCTGTCGCACTCTACATGAGTGCGTGGATTGAAACCTAAGGATATATCACTCAATTGGAGACTAAGGGAGTCGCACTCTACATGAGTGCGTGGATTGAAACCCGAGATATGACGCTTGCAGTAAGTGATAAGGTCAGTCGCACTCTACATGAATGCGCATATGGAAATACCTCCATTTAGTATGCCGCGAATTTAGTTCAGTCGCTTTCTAATGTGTTATGTAACACTTAGAATCGAAAAAGACGACTATATCCCACATAATGGGGCTGTAGTCGTCTTTTGTATAACTATAAGCTTAGAGAGTATCTTCCATAACGTAGCAACTGAAGTGCCAAAAGTTTCGTTATGCGTCTGGCTTCATGCTTCAGGTTATTGTGAGTTACCTTATTATCTGCAGGTTCAACCGCTTTTACTACAAGGAGTATGCCGTATTGGCGATCAGTTGCCTAGGCCGACCAGCCAACCTGATGTTACGTCGCTAGTTGTCCTCGCTCAATTATGCTATGATGGGAATAGCTCATGTTGAATTCTCCTGTAATCAGGGTGGTCTGATAACTCTCATTTTTCACGAATTCGATGATGAGTCTTTTGTTTACTTTAGTGTCGAACTTCATCATTACAATCCTTCATAATGCAAGTCATACTGCTATCTCTTCACAACAGATTTACACTTCATTAGGGTCACGAGAGTATCTCTTACATCCAACATTCAAAAGGCTGGGTGTTTTTCACAAACACTTCTCATACGTAGAATGAAACAACTCACAACACAAACCGAAACAACATCTTTCATGCTTTTTCTGACTGCATTTTTCATCGTATTATGCAAGTATCCAGATAGGAATAGGATTTGTTGGGCGATGCCGGTATGCCCTTCAAAAGAGCTGTCCTTAATGAGAAAAGGGATATCCAAATTAACTAGAATAAATTACGAAAGAATAAAGGAGTGGTTCACATTAATATTAATTACTTAAATTATTTTAAATTTAGGCACATGAATTGCGGGATATCTCAAGTTTTGTTTGATCTTCTTAATAAAGGTGTTCCGGTAGATTACCTTTTCTATGATTCTTATATTGAATGTGAGGATATTTATAATCAGATTGTTGTTAAAGGTATAGATCGTTGGTTCATGAGCACTAGCACGTTGAACGATCTTAGTGATATAGGGATGGATGTAAAAATTACAAAGTTCCCAAATTTAGCCTCCTCATACCCCTTCGTTCAAGAAAAGTTTGGTGAAGGAAAACGAATTTTTCTTTGGATATGTACCGAATATCTCCCGCATCTAGCAAATGAACCACGAAGCGTTCATGCTATAAGTCTGGAATCTTACGATAAAGGTCAGGGTAATTTTGTGATTTCTGATATACCTAATTTAATGGGACACACCTATGATCAAAGCAAAATACAAGAGGCTTTTGACAGCTTAGATGAAAGATGGAGATCGATGGCATACATATGTGATGAACAATATAACTTCACTGAAGAAACGGTAAGATTATTTATTAACAAGTTTGAAGATGGTTTTTTAGCAGTTAGTGATAATTTGAGTTTGTACGATAAGTTAATAGAAATGCTACAAGAACATTCCCTGCAAATGGAGGAGAATAAAAAAGATATAAAAAGTTATGAGCACGCATTGGCAATGGTGGCAGGTTCTCGTTATTTTTTATCCAAGTTTTTCAGAATTACTCGATACCCAGGGACAGATAAATTAGACGAAATAGTTGATTTATCCTGTTCTATTAGAAATGTATTCCTTAAGATTTTACTAGGTGGAAAGATCGATATTCAAAAAACGACTGAAAAAATAAAAGCGCTAAAAGAATTAGAAACGGAAAACATTAACATGATCAAGAAAAGAATTAATCAAAATAGAAGCCACCCTGTTAATAGAATGAGTTCCCAACCTGCAACGATAGTAGATCTAAAGCTGAAATATGAAATTTTACCAGGTAACGCCCTTTTGCTAAAGTGGGAAGATATTCTCGATGAATATATTTATCAGTATCAAATATATGCTAACAATACTCTGTTAGGAGTGACCCTGCAGAATGTATACGAAATACAAAATGTAGATCATGGCCGTGAATATAATATAAAAGTGAAAGTTAGGACGGTTAAAGGTCAGATCAGCCTGTGCAATGATGAGATAACCTTAATTACAGCATCTAGAGGAAAAGACCATGCATTAGGAAAACCTGTCTTCTGTTCATCGCAAGAATCAAACGTTAATCGGAAAGAAAATGTTAATGATGGAAGCTCCAAGACAAGATGGAGCAGCGCTGCAACAAATGATTATGAATGGATATGCATTGATCTGTTAGAAGAAGTAGAGATTGGGCGTGTTCTTATAAATTGGGAGGAAGCTTATGCTACGTCATACACAATAGACATATCGAACGACAATGAAATATGGGAGACAATCGTTAATACGGATTCAGGTAAGGGTGGAATGGAAGAGCATAGCGATTTTGGAAGTGTAATGTGTAGATATGTAAAATTGACTGGTGTAAAAAAAGCGACTTTATGGGGATATTCAATCTGGAAGCTAGAAGTGTATACCGATTAGGATTCAATCTGGGCGTAACTTTGGAGTTTCATCCTGCAGTACAAAAAAGAACCTGATAATTTTATCAGGTTCTTTGCTATTGCAAATAAAAAGTCACGATGATACAATCAGATCACGACTGTTATTATCAATAAATGCATAGTTATCGTATCTTATACTTTTATTTTACTATGCTGCTAATCTCATGTCAAATCTTTTTTCTAAATGTAATGGTTAGGGGAGATGTTGAATGCGTTCTTTGACGCTCGGTTTTCAGGAAATAGAACAAACACAGCTTATGCTCGTTGGCGGAAAAGGGTTACATTTAGGTGAGCTATCTAAATTGAAAGGCATACAAGTCCCTGAAGGGTTTTGTATTACAACAATCGGATATCAACAAGCCATCGAACAAAACGAAACGTATCAGGCCCTGTTGGATCGACTAACCATGCTTACCGTAGAAGATCGGGAGCAAATTGCTGAAATTAGTAGTGCCATTCGACAAAGCATCAGAGAAGTAGTACTTCCTAGCGATATCGTGAACGGAGTTACTCGCTATCTCTCACAGCTTGGCGAGGAGCATGCTTATGCCGTGCGTTCTAGCGCGACCGCTGAAGACTTACCGCATGCCTCTTTTGCTGGTCAACAAGACACCTATTTAAATATTATTGGCCAACAATCCATCTTACAGCATATCAGCAAATGCTGGGCTTCTTTATTTACGGATCGCGCAGTCATCTATCGTATGCAAAATGGATTTGATCATCGTCACGTTTATATATCTGTAATCATTCAAAAAATGGTGTTCCCACAGGCATCCGGCATTTTATTTACAGCTGATCCGATCACTTGTAACCGCAAGGTGCTCTCTATCGATGCAAGTTACGGCCTTGGAGAAGCACTGGTCTCAGGCTTGGTATCTGCCGATTGTTACAAAGTACAGGATGGACAAATCGTTGATAAGAGGATCGCGGTCAAGAAATTAGCCATTTATGGGCGGAAAGAAGGCGGAACAGAAACTCAGCAGCTCAATCCTGAACAGCAAAAGAGTCAAACCCTTACGGAACAACAAATCTTACAACTTGCACAGATCGGAAGACAGATCGAAGCTTACTTCGGCTGCCCGCAAGATATGGAATGGTGTTTGGTTGATGGTACCTTTTATATCGTTCAGAGTCGCCCAATCACGACTTTATATCCGATACCTGAAGTCGATGATCAAGCAAATCGCGTCTACGTATCTGTAGGACATCAACAAATGATGACCGATGCTATGAAACCGCTGGGATTGTCCTTTTTCCTACTGACTACTCCTGCTCCTATGCGGAAAGCTGGTGGAAGGCTCTTTGTTGATATCACACCTATGCTGGCTTCACCTGACAGTAGAGAGATGTTAGTGAATAACCTAGGGCAATCTGATCCCCTTATCAAAGATGCGTTGACGACCATACTAGAGCGCGAAAATTTTATCACATCGGTTCCTAATGAGAAAACAATACCGTCGGGTCCCAACACAAACGATAATGAGATGGTAGCTGCCAATTTTCAAAACAAATTCGAACCCGATTCAACAATCGTTTCTGATTTAATAAAGAATCATCAAACATCAATAGAAGAGTTAAAAGAAGTCATCCAGACGAAATCAGGCTCTGCGCTATTTGATTTTATTTTAGAAGATATTCAACAATTAAAGAAGTTTTTATTTGACCCGCAAAGTTTGGGTGTCATTATGACGGCTATGAATGCTTCAGCATGGATCAATGAGAACATGAACGAGTGGTTAGGCGAAAAGGGTGCAGCAGATACCATTTCTCAATCTGTACCCAATAATATTACGTCAGAAATGGGACTCGCACTCTTGGATGTCGCAGATGTGATTCGTCCTTTCCGTGATGTTATTGATTATTTACAGCATGTAAACGTGGATATTGGGGAGGATGAACTGGTTAAGATTGAGGGTGGTCAGGAATCCTTAGACGCCATCCATGCTTATCTCAACATATTCGGAATGCGATGTGCCGGAGAAATTGATATCACCAGAACCCGTTGGAGCGAAAAACCATCTACACTTGTTCCGATGATTCTCAGTAATATCAAAAATTTTGAGCCGAATGCAAGTAAGCGGAAATTTGAGCAGGGGCGTGTAGAAGCTGTAAATAAAGAGCAAGAGTTATTACAGCGATTGCAGCAATTACCTCACGGTGAGCAAAAAGCCGAAGAAACCAAACAAATGATCGATCTCGTGCGGAATTTCATCGGATATCGGGAATATCCAAAGTACAGCATGGTGAATCGCTATTTCGTATATAAGCAGGCTCTACTAAAAGAAGCTGATCGACTCGTAGCAGCGGGGGTTATTGTTCAAAAAGAAGATATATACGAACTCACTTTTGAAGAACTTCACGAAGTCGTACGAACTCATCAATTGGATTACCAGATCATTAGTAAACGAAAAGACGAGTACAAAGTGTATGAAAAATTAACGCCGCCACGTGTCATCACGTCAGATGGTGAGATTATTGCTGGTAAGTATAAACGTGAGAATCTCCCCGCTGAAGCTATTATAGGTCTAGCTGTTTCTTCTGGGGTGATAGAGGGACGAGCGCGAGTCATCTTGCACATGGAAGATGCTGCTCTAGAAGAAGGGGATATTTTAGTCACCGCCTTTACTGACCCGAGCTGGACACCGTTGTTCGTTTCCATTAAAGGCCTCGTAACCGAAGTTGGTGGGTTGATGACCCATGGAGCCGTTATCGCACGTGAGTATGGCTTGCCTGCAGTTGTCGGAGTTGAGAATGCGACCAGATTGATCAAGGATGGACAACGAATTCGCGTACATGGAACAGAAGGGTATATTGAGATATTGTAAATTCACACAATGTTACATTTAAATATGACTGGAATCACACATGCGGACTGAGGGATTACCTATACTTGATTTGTACTAGTGAAGATTTTCACGAAATAATGCAAATCTAAAGGAGGTTCTCATATGAGTTCATTCACACTTCAAAGTCATATCTCTGATATTGTTACATCCATACCGCAAACTGCGGATTTATTCCGTTCGCTCCGCATTGATTTTTGTTGTGGAGGACGAGTACCTTTGCAAGAAGCTGCTATGCAGCTTCAGTTAGATCCCGTTGATGTACTTGAGAAGGTGCATTCCATAGAAGTCAAGTTTGAAAATTACCAAGAGAGCCGTCCAGCATCATGGAAGGAATCAGAGTTGATTTCATATATCCAACAAAAGCATCATGAATTTTTGCGGGAAGAGTTACCGGCATTAACACCCTACGTGACAAAATTGGCGCGAGTGCATGGAGAACGTCATTCTGAGTTAATTAGGGTACAGGAACTTTTCACAGACTTGAAAATGGAGCTGCTGGACCATACGCAAGATGAGGATGAGCATGTATTTCCGCTTATTTTGAAATTTATTGACCAACCAAACCATCAGACCGCAGCAGCGCTTATGCCACATGTATCTGAACTAGAACATGAACACGCACATGCTGGCAGCTTGCTTCAAGAGATCAGAGAGGTAACGGCTGATTTTAAACTTCCGGAAGATGCCTGCGGGACGTATCAGTTAGTCTATAAACGGCTTGCTATGCTTGAAAAGGACATTTTTGAGCATATACATCTTGAGAACAATGTATTGTTCGAACGAATTCGTGCAGCGATTTAATTTTATTAAAAAAGACGACCATAGCCCATTTAAGCGGGGTATAGTCGTCTTTTTTAGATCTAGTCTATGGAATTACCTTCCACACTGTAGCGGTTGAAGTACCAGGCGTTTCATTAAGCGTCCACCATTTTGCTTCATAGTTGACGTTGTTGTGTGTGACTTTATTCCCTGCGACATATACGGTCGTTGCGCTCCATGCTGGATAAACGGCAGGTGATGAGAGCGTTGTCACGTTAAGTACATTGCTTGTTGTTGATATATTGCCCGCATGGTCTACTGCTTTTACTGAAAAAGCATACGAAGTATTGGCGGTTAAGTTCGAAACGGTGTAATGTACGGACGTTGCGGGTACAGTTGCTATATAAGTGCTTCCACGGAATATATGATACTCTTTGACCCCTACATTATCAGTCGATGCATTCCACATGAGAGGGACTGATGTCGAAGTGATCGTCCCCATAACATGAAGACTGGATGGAGCAGTAGGTGGAACGGTGTCTGGTCCTATCACTGGAAGAGTTGTGAATGTAATCGTATTGCTCGCGTTCGAAACATTGCCTGCGGCGTCGAAAGCTTTTACGGTAAGGTTATATGTCGTATTCGCCGTCAGACCAGTCAGATTCGCAGATCGTACTCCGTTCGTTGTTGCAATTTGGTTAGAGCCGTTAAATATCCGGTATCCCACAACGCCAACATTGTCGGCGGAGCCCCCCCAAGATACCGTTGCAGTTGTCGTTCCGATATTGGATGAAGTAGCGTTCGATGGGGCGGTAGGAGCAATTTGATCCGTGTCACCGCCAAAATTAACATCGATAACATTATAGAACGCGTTGTTTGTATCGTAGATTTCCCACACTGCTAATATAACTTGGTATCCAGTACGGCTAGGAATGTTGCAAGTATCGGAATAAGAACCTCCTGGCATCGAGCCTCCAGACGATACACTACAAAATGGAGTTAGATCAAAAGAAGCGCGTGTAAGAGGAGCATTAGGGTCCCAGTTCTGCTTCGTGATGTAGTATTTCCAGCTGGTTGTTTTATGAGGAACTTTAATATACCAGTTAAATGTGTAAGTTCCTGGGCTGATGTTCACCTTAGACCAACGAGTAGACGATTGTTGATCAAGCTGGGTGAACCAAGTGTTGGCGCTCGCTATTTTTCCATCCTGTGGTCCCCCTGCTGGGAATCCTTTAGGTCCTTCCAGACTGTATGGCTCATAAATAATTTGTCCACAGTTCTGATTTTGACCGCTAGCACATAATGCACCACGGCTATTTGTAACATTCCCATGCGCGGAAGATTTCTCGACAAACACTGTATTTGATAATACGAATAGCAGAGCAAACAACATACTGCACAGTACAAACAGCTTTAACTGTTTTGAAAAAATTGAGCTCACAGTAGACACTAATAATCCCTCCATTGTCATCTTTTTTTGAAACACCTATTCATTTCGTGTAATGTTGATCCGTTTCTATGAGCGGTTCACCAACTCCCTCCACAATGTGCCATGGTTGTAGAATTACAAAGATGATTATGACGAGAAAGAATATGAGTATCCGAAATATTTTAGTACTAAAGGATTTAATGTTTATGCATAGCCTTTTTAACTTCGTGCAGCGATGTAACCATGTACGGAATTGACAGCCGGAGCAGTCAATGTTACCATTAAGCATATTTTTATTAGGAGGCTCGTTATCTATGTTCTTACTATTCGTTTAAGATAAGCTAGCAATAAAAAAGCGGATATTTCCACGAATTGTGGGCTTTTTTTGAGCTACTTATTTTACGAGTGAAAGACATAGAATTCGATTTGGATAGGTTTTTACCTATGCCTTTTCGGCGAACTCTCTCTCGTGATAAGTACAGATCTAAGCCCGCAAATTGGACTTGGATCTGTATTTTTTTATTGCCAAAATACAATATACGATATTATTAACCATCAGGAAAAAGGAGCTATGAACATGCAATATAGGCACTGGTATTTCTTTATTTGATCCTCTTCTTAAGTCGCAGGCTATCCTGCGAACAGAACACTGCGATTTATAGAGGAGATGACTATTGTGAATATATTAATAAAAGCAAAAGATATTTATGTAGAATATATGGGGCGCGATATACTGGATATTGATGAATTGGAGCTCTATGATTATGACCGTATTGGTCTGGTAGGTGCCAACGGCGCAGGTAAGAGCACGCTGTTAAAAATATTGCTGGGCGAAATTATTTTGCCGCACGGAAAAATGGTACGGGAAGCTGATTTTACGTATATCCCTCAGTTGGAAGATGTCGTCGTACAAGAGGTAACGGATTACGCTTTAATGGGCAAGCTGGGAATTGAGCATCTTCAAGCGGAGCATAAAAGCGGTGGTGAAGAAACAAGGTTAAAAATTGCGCAGGCGCTGTCTAGTGGGGCGCATGGCATTTTTGCCGATGAACCAACGTGCCACTTAGATCGCGAGGGAATCGACTTTTTAATTAACCAGATTAAATATTATTCAGGTGCACTACTCATTGTAAGTCATGATCGCTATTTTCTTGACCAGGTCGTCGATAAGATTTGGGAGCTAAAAGATGGAAAAATTACGGAGTATTGGGGCGGATATTCCGAATACTTGGCGCAAAAAGAAGAAGAACGACAAGCTCAAGCTGCGCAATATAAAAAGTTTTCTGCTGAACGAGATCGGTTGGAGAAGGCAATCATTGAAAAACGGAATCAGGCTCGGAAGCTTGATCAAAAAGCAAAGGGCGCTTCAAGCAAAAATAGCTCTGAAAGCGGCGGACGCCTCAGTCATCAAAAACCGACGGGCAGTAAACAGAAGAAGCTCCATAACGCAGCAAAAAATATGGAGCACAGAATAGAGGAACTTGGCAATGTGAAGCCGCCTGAAGCTATTCGCTCTGTCCAATTCCGTCTCAGTAAAGCGCTGGAACTTTACAATCCATTTCCTATCACAGGGAAGGGTATCAGTAAACAGTTAGGGCACAAGGTTATATTTGAAAATGCTGCATTTCAATTGCCATTAGGTGCAAAAATTGCGATAACAGGTGCCAATGGAACAGGTAAAACGACACTTTTCAAAATGATACTTGAACGCGAAGCCGGCATTTCCATATCTCCTAAAGCGGCAATCGGCTACTTTGCTCAAAATGGTTACAAGTTTGATCGTGCTCAGGGAGTTATGGAGTACATGTTGGATAACTGCGATTATCAAATATCCGAAGTTCGCGCTGTACTAGCATCTATGGGTTTTTCTCAGCTTGATGTACGCAAAGAGCTATCTGCTTTAAGCGGGGGCGAAATCATTAAATTGCAGCTCGCTAAAATGCTGCTGGGGCGATATAACATCTTGCTTATGGATGAACCAAGCAACTTCTTAGATCTTCCTGCTGTAGAGGCGCTGGAAAACTTGATGAAGAACTACGCAGGTACAATCCTATTTATTTCGCACGATGCTCGTTTGTTGGAGAACGTAGCTGATATCGTATTTGAAATTAAGGATAGAAAGATCATTCAGAGGGCTTAGCGAAGTTTGCTAAGTGAACAATGATTATAAATGAAGTTAACAGATAATGTTAGTATAATTAGTATAAAGCTGTCGGCGATAAACCGGCAGCTTTATTATTTTCTGCTGTTTACCGGCAATTGTAATCGAGGAGAGTGGTTATCGGATGTTTAGTCATTTTCTTGTTTTTGGGAGGCAAAGAGAAATCGGCAAGAACCAATTTCCGCCGCATTCTTCATAAGCTCCAAATTGAGCCACGCTAATAGTTCATAGAATGATTTATTACTGAAAGGCCAGTTGGTTCGAGTGTGCTTATGAAGTTCCTGAGGGGAGAGTTGAGCCACTGCAGCTTCCCAATTATTCTTTAGTTGATAAATGTGGGCAATCGCTTCTCTCGCACTACCGAAGCAAGGAACAGATTCACGTTGCAGCGTTCGATCTCCAAACGAATGGTCGAGAACTATAGACCACCAATAAATAATATGCCAGCTCAACCAAGCGATGCTTGGAGGTCCAATATCATAATTTTCAGAGTCAGGCCAATCTGCACGCCATATTCCCGAATCGAAAGTTATGTGAAGTCCTTGCTCAGCAGGCATCCAGCTATATTCATCTTCACCAAGTCCGCTTAGATGAATATCTAACAGCTGGCATGAGATTTGGTACTGAAATTGAAGAATGGCTTGAGCGTTGTCGTCTGAAAAAAACAAGTCTTTGTTAGTCATTTCCATGTACCTCCTTGCCAAAATCAAATGATTATGAATTTGGGAAAAGCTTTAAGAACTTATTTATTTATTAGGATACTGTCCTGCCCTATTAAAACCTTTAAGGATTAGCCATATAGCCAACACCAATTGTTGAACGGCTATTGGAATGTTCAAGATCATGTAGGTTTCATCCAGACCGATGAAACGAATCATAAAAAATAAGCTTGCTAATATGGACAATACAGACCCGATAAGACCTGTAACGGACAACCAACGTGGAACGATTTTGCTTTGGTAAAATACCCAATTAAACAAGAACATAGCCAATACAAACGACAGTGTCGTTGCCACATGGTTCACCAAATCACGGCCTTCTCGTAACAATCTACCTAACGTCTGAAAGTATGCGATATTCTCAGTTCCTACTTTTGAAAATTCGTGACTTACTGTCAAAAGCAACAGAAGAATGATTACACCAATAATAATGAACACTCCCGCAATGATGCCAAAAGCAACAGAGCCAAGCGCTAAGCCTTTATAGTGCTGACTTAAAATCGGATATAGAAAAATAGGTACACCAACATAAGCAACAACCATAAGCAGCTGAAAAAATGATCCTATTAGCACCTGATTCTCACTGGTAGAAGCCTTGGCTAAATAATCTGCTCCATCTATAACAGGAACAACACTGAAAATACCTGTAACGAACCCAGCAATCAATAACACTCCAATAATTATCGCAGACCATCTACCTGAGTTTATACGCTTCCTCAACATATTGAACCTCCTTATCATACCAATCGAAGTGTAAATTGAGGTACCAGCTCTCAGCTGCAAATTGGCAAATGTTTAGTGCCTGAAAATGAGTGACGAGAGGGATAACTGAAATGAAATGGAATATAGTCATGCATATTTTTCTGAGCTGTTTTTTATGAATATACCTTTTTAGCAATAGGGGTGAAAGTTGATTAATAAAATTAAATAATAGGCTAAAAAAATCAGCTGCCTGTTAAAAGGAAGTATCCTATTACACATTTGGTTGTCAGTGCATGTAAACTCATAAATTATTCATTTGACTGAGGGTCAGTCAAATGAATATACTGGAAATAACTAAAAACGGAGGTGGGTCATGAGGACAACGAAAAAGCCCGAAGAGCGACGGAAAGAATTTATGGATACTGCCATGGCATTGTTTTTAAAAAACGGATACGAAAAAACGACAGTTGAGGATATTACCCAATCGATGCAAGTTGCGAAAGGAAGTTTTTATTACTATTTCAAAACCAAACAAGATGTATTTGAAGCCTGTATCTACTCCGCAGCGAGTGGAATTGTCGACAAATACCTCTTGATCTTAAACAATAGTGATAAAACAGCTGCTGCAAGAATCGTTGAATATATAGAATTTAATTTCCATTTATCTGAAAAGGGACAGTTGAACGATATTTTTGATACGATTCACTCTCCAGTATTTGAAGCTGTTCATAGCCGAGTGGCTGCAGAAAGCATAAAAGAATTGCTGCGTTGCTTTACGTCCTTAATTGAAACTGGAAAAGTGGATAGCGGGTTCCAAACAGAAGATGCTGAATTTACTGCCGCCGCACTTCTAGGCGCGCTTCAAGAGGTACACCATTTACTGTCCAGAAGAGTAGACGAATCATCAGAACGTCAGCGGAGTTTAATTTATAGTCTCATTGAACGCATTGTTGGCACGAAAATTCGATAAGAAGGGTGAGTCAATTATGGACAAGGCAACCGTTCGTATAGAAAGATTAGAATTCCAGAGCAGCGGGACAACTTGTGTCGGTTATTTTTATTGTCTGAATCACGATAGTCCCAAACCATGTATCATCTTAGGATCTGGATTCGGAGGCACGCAGGACACGCCGAGTCTGATTGCAGTTGCCACTGCCATTGCTCAGGCAGGGTTTTGCTCTTTTACTTTCGATTATCGTCACCTCGGTGAAAGCGACGGGCAGCCTAGACAAATTGTAAGTATTTCAGGACAACAAGAGGATTTTTTATCAGCAATTCAGTTTATCCGTGATCATCCAGCAGTCGACGAACATCGCTTAGGCCTATGGGGATCGTCGCTTGGAGGCGGGCATGTCGTATCCGTTGCCTCGAGGGCACCAGAAATTACAGCTGTTATCGCTCAGATTCCGTATAATGGTTTCCCGAAAAAAAGCACACATTCTTGGTGGCGAAGGCTACAGCTATTAAGACTTATTCGCAAAGATCAGAACCGTGCCAAGAAGGGACGCGAACCGCTCTACATCCCTATGGTCGGCAATACTGGGGAACTGGCTATTATGGTAGGAAGCGATGCAGCCAGAACGATTGCAGGTATGCAGTCCAGCACATGGCGCAACGAGATCGCTCCAAGAGTAATTATGGAGATGGCGAAATATAAACCAAGCAGCACAGCAGACCAAGTTAAGGCTGCCGTGATGATCTGCTATGGTGAGTTTGATAAAGAGACGCAGGGACCGCAGACGAAGGAATTAATAGAAGCCCTTCCTAAGGTTGAGGTAAAGGCATATCCTGCTACTCATTTTGAGTTTTATGAGCCTGGAGTGAGGGATGGCATTATTGCTGACCAGATCGCATTTCTCAACAAAGTTTATTCGTAAGTAGCAATGAGTAATGATTAATGCTTACTAATTTGGAAGTTGGCAAACTGAATTTTTGCATCTTTAATTTCAGCGTAATGTTTGCGATAAATACCCCATTTCGGACGGATAATGTTTGCCCCATCTATCCACATGTCTTGGTTACCGCTATAAGGAGGCATTACGTCTTTACCGTCTAACGTTTTTAATGTCATAGAAAGGAATCCATGATCTGAATTTACAACGGTTACGGTTGCTTCAACCCAGACATCTCGATAATTCGTAAAGTCGACTTGACTTAGTACTTTACGCTGGGTATTATCCGTCCCTTTAGGATTGTGATAAAATTTTAAAACGTTCTGATCTAATGAAAAGGTGAGAAGTGGGATATCATCATTTTGTCCTATAGCTTTATATTGAAACATAGCAAAAAAGTGTGCTTTTTTAGGGAACTCAAAGTTTTCATCTAATTTAAATTTCCATTTATACGTGTAGTTCGAGTCTTTAGGGGCTTTTAGTTCAGCGCGAGAAGCGTTATATACTTTCACTTCATTACGTTGACTCGTATTGTTTTCTAGTGGATCGGTGTTTTTGACGATGAATTCAAATGCATGTCCGACACTAGGGGAGTTTACTTCGAAAATACGATCACTAACAGCACCATCCACTGGTTTGGGTCCAAAATGATCTTTGAATATTTGATATGCATCCTTACCGTAATTAGGCCCGTCTGCATTGACGGTTAAGGTAAATGAGGCAGCGGATACAACCGTTGACATTAATCCGAACATCATGGTCAGCATAAGTAGAGTAACACTTTTTTTCTTCAAATATTTTCGCCTCCATAAATTAGGTTAGGTAATTTAATCCATATAAAATTTTAGTTTATAATATCTAGATAATCAATACGTCTAGGTAAGGCTAAAATACGCTAACAGTTGCCATAGAGCTTATTCCGTGTAAATCGTTTTATTTTAAAATGTAAAGGACGTCACAGCGCTTATTAGTCGGATGGAGCGCAGTTTATCAACATTGTGGCTTAAATAAGCTCGCCTACAACCGTTACATTTATATGAAGGGTTATTTTATGAAAATAACGTCCATGGCGCTCGTTAGAGGAAGTAATGGACTGAATTCGCGTTGTAGACGGCCTTCAATTACATCCAAATCCTGTATTAATAATCAATAGGCGTGAACTAACATACGTAGAGCATCCACTTTCATAAAAAGGAACGAATCCAGTACAGACGAAACAAGCTGACTCCGGTTGAAAATACCGTTGCCAGCTTGTTTGCTAGTTTTTCAATGTCTACTCATTTGAAAACTTGGCCAATCTGAGAGACTGCTTAACAAATTGACTTATTATTGTGCCTGCCATAAGGAAGGAGATGAACTCGGTGTCCAACCAGCTTGTGAAGTATGTGCTTGGATACACTTATACGTCACACCATTATAAGAAACTAAAGCATTCAGCGCATACGCTGTGTTTGTTGCCCATGGCGTAGCTGTAGAAACTTGAGAGGTTGTGACTGTGATGGCATTACTATTGCCAGATTCGTTAAGCGATGGATCGATTGCACGAACCGTATACGTATAGGACGTATTTGGAGTCAGTCCCGTAATGTACTTACTAGTAGCTGGACCTGTTACGGTTGCGACAACAGTCGTGCCGCTATAAATGCGGTAACCTGCGATTCCTGCTGCATCTGTAGACGCATTCCACATAAGTGTAAGCGAATTCGTGCCAGCAGGTCCCATTACATGCAGCCCCGTCGGATTGGTTGGCGGTGTTACGTCGTTCTGGAGTGGACTGGTCGTTACTTGCACGCTATTGCTGGCGGCAGAACGATTACCAGACGGATCATAGGCTTTGACGGTAAAATTGTAGGTTGTTCCTGCGGTTAAATTCGTTACGGTCGTACTGAGCTGATTGCCTAATACCGTAGCCACTGGTGTCGTGTTCGATCCTGCATATATTTCATAACCTGTAATCCCATTTTGATCCGTGGAAGCACTCCATGATAATGCAGCAGTTGTTGTACTAACCGCACCCGAAGTCAAATTGGCAGGTGCTGTAGGTGCTGTATTATCGGCTGCCCCGAACTGTACGTCAATGGCGTTGTACCAGGCCATTGGTGTATTTGAAATATCCCATACAGCTAAAATGATATGATAGCCTGATCTAGCAGGCACATTACAAGTATGGGACAGCGTTGTAGGCGGAGCTTGTCCATTTCCTTGAACGGTACAGAACGGAGTAAGATCAAGTTGTGCGCGCGATAGCGGCGCATTCGGATCCCAATTCGGTTTCGTAATAAAATAACGGTAGCTAGTCGTTGCATGCGGTGCAGTAAATTTCCAAGTAAATGTATTCGTGCCGCTGCTGATGCTTGCTTTATTCCAACGTGTAGCGGTTTGTGCATCTAGATTGGAAAAGCCAGCTAGGCCCGCACTCGCAATTTTCCCATCCGCTGGGCCAGCATTAGGGAATCCCTTATATCCTTCAAGGCTTTGCGGTTCATGTACGATAGAGCCACAATTCGTATTTAAACCATTTTTACACTGGATCGCTCGACTAGCTGGCGAATCCACATAACCATGAGCAGAAACCGATTTAGCAGACGCAAGAATACCAGCTAAAATAAGCAGCGCACCACCACAAACAACCAACACACGCATCATGTGACTCCGATCGATTCGAACATTCATCGTCATAACATTACCTCCCAAGTTTTTGGTATGGTATTGTATCCACCCATCTCCTCACATCCAGTAAGTAGCGTTATTAGCTGCCTCCTTTCATTCACATTGACATACATAGAAATCATTTATTCCTTACAATATCAACTCCTTTTCAGTTGATTTATATAAACTCTACTGAGCTTATACACGATGTGGATACGTAATGATGAAATCAATTGGGACTTTTTAATAGAGCAGGATGGGGTAGGGGTCGGTGCTAGGTTGCTTTAACAGATGAGTGAACTTACTTTTAGTTGAGCGGTAGGAACTTCGTTTGAGTATAGACTGAGGAATCGTAGACAACTCTATCATAATGCAATCGCTTACATTTATGCACTGAGATTTTAGAACTATTATCAACAAGCTTATTAAGGGCCATCTGATAAGCTTAATGACCTATGTAATGATAGGACTTGTCTGAAAAGGTATTTCTGCTGCGTAAAAATTCACGCAATCTTTGACGAATAAAATTTCGTTTCCAAGAAAAAGCTCTATTTGTGATAAAAATGCTCAAATGTTCCATTAACAGAGACGTTCTCATGTGGAATTTAATTCCTAGTTGACAAGACACCGAAAGGTGTCCTAAAATCAAAGCGTCACCATATGGTGTCCGTTTAATCGCAATTAAAATGTAACCTGATACGTACGGTCTGCGAAGTGAATCAAGGGAGATGACGGAATGAGTTTCTTTAAAAATTTTTTCTCGATATTCAAAAAGAGAGAGCTGTTATTTTTAAAGAGTCAGAAAGAATCAGAAGATGTGTATTCTTTTCTATTTGAAAAAGGGAACGATTTAACCTGGAAAGCAGGGCAATATGGTCTATTCAGTATTACGCATAGAGCCACCAAAAATGCTACAAAACCATTTAGCATTGCATCTGCTCCTACAGAAAATATCGTTAAAATAACAACGCGTATCGGCGATGATCCAAGTGACTATAAGAAAGCGTTGTTAGAATTAAAACGGGGAATGAAAGTGAAGATGAGCGGACCTGTGGGGACTTTTCAGTTAGATGACAACACTCCTTCGCTACTAATTGCAGGTGGAATTGGCATTACACCATATCGGTCGATTCTAAAACAGATGGAGGCAGAAAGGTGGGCGGGCAGGAAAGAGAGAGAGCTACTTTATTTAGATAGCAGTCAGTCATTTATCTACAAAAATGAACTTGATGAACTGGCTAGCCGTACTTCCATACGTGTAACTTATTTGGATTCAAGAGATGACTTACATCAGGAAATAGACAAATTTAATGACTTATATAAAAACAATGGTAAGTACTTTATTGCAGGGCCAAAGTCAATGGTAGATTCGATTTCAAGCTATTTACAAAACAAGCAGGTTTCAAAACAGAATATTAAAAAGGATTCCTTTTATGGGTATTAAGCAATAATGATAGTAGAGGCTGACACAACACCAATTGGTATCCTATAATCAAAAGACAAGAAAAGTTGTCCATTTAGGGGTCCATGCCTTGCAGGCGTTAGATCCGATAACATTACTGGCTGTCCCTTGATAAAAGGAGAGGGTGTTGTGAGCGAGAACAAACTGTCGCGGGATGTGTTTAGCGCGATTGCAGATCCAACTAGGCGTCAACTGATTCATCTGTTAGCAGAGGCTGAGGAGTTACCGCTCCATGACTTAACGGTACAGTTCCCAATGGGCCGAACAGCGGTATCCAAGCATTTAACCATTCTCAAAGAGGCCGGGCTAGTACTTGATCGCAAAGTCGGCAGAGAAACGCGATTTAGACTTAATGCCTCACCACTCAGAGAAATTCAAGATTGGGTCTCTTTCTACAGTAAATACTGGAGTATGAATATGATGCGTTTGAATCAACTATTAGAGGAGGAAGAAGAATGAGTTTAAAATTAGAATTGGATTATCAGTATACAACTTCGATTGAGAAAGCTTGGGACGCCTTAACCGATTCAAGCAAGTTAGCAAAGTGGATCACGGAAAATGATTTTAAGCCTATCGTAGGTTATCGTTTTCAATTCCGCCATCAGCCATCCGAATATTGGGATGGAATTGTTGACGGTGAAGTACTTACCGTGGAACCACCACACAGGTTGTCCTATTCTTGGGCTACCGGAAATGAGAAGCATACGGTCACTTGGACGCTACAGGAATTAGGGGAAGGCAAGGTTAACCTTCATCTTGAACAAACTGGATTCACAAATGAGCATGGACTCGGAGGCGCGAAGTACGGCTGGAGTGCATGGTTCGACAAGTTTGAACAGGTGTTGGATCAATAACTTTGCTTGTTATTAAAAGGTAGGCCTAGAAGACCAGTTGCAACAACAACTGGTCTTCACCTTTATTATAAAAAGCTGATGTCTAGGTAGATGTAGGTAAGAACTGATTAGCCCTTATATGCGGGGATAGGCTCAACAACTATGATGTGGTTAGATGTATCCATATAAGCCACTTCCATTTTAATTAAATCAGCAGTCCAATAAGCAATACCTGCTTCTCCGGCTAACGTAATAAATGTTTCAAATTCGATTTGCCCGCTTTGGGCTTTATTTATTGCGCTCTGAATTCCTTCCTTGGAGGAGATTTCATTGACCTTTTTAGGGATGCCATTTAGTTGTGTTTCTATGCTGATATTACCATCTGTAAAAACATAAACGCCACGATCCACTATAAAATGATACTTTTCAATTCCTAATTGTTTAAAACCGTGCACAACCTTCGGAAAATCTCCAGCATGTTCTTCACTAGTTGCAACATTCAAAATACTTTCTTGATTAAATTTCATAAGAGTAAGGCCTCCAAGTTATTTTGTCGTCATCAAATGTCAAGGAAAAAGGGCTAATTAAGAAATAGATAATATCTACGTTGACAAATGTAGGAACTACTATTATTATATAATTAACACATTGATAATTGTTAAGAGAATGAAAGGGTTGTCCTTATACATGTCAAATAAAGAAGCTCTAGCACAGTATGATGTAAAACAATATCGTACACCAGATGGTTATACATCAGACATTGCCGTATTTACCATATTGCCTGTTACCATCAAAGAATTCAAGCCGCCTGTGATGGATCTCAAGATTATGCTCATTCAGAGGAGTATGCTGAACAGTGAAGGCCAGCCCAACATTGAAGCAGGGAAGTGGGCCTTACCTGGTGGATTCGTAAACTCAGATGAGACTGCCTATGAAAGTGCCAAACGTGAACTGCAAGAAGAAACAGGCGTTGAAAACATTCACCTCGAACATTATGGAGTGTACGATAAACCAGGGCGTGATCCAAGAGGGTGGATGATTACGAACGCACACTTTGCAATCGTTCCCGAACATAAGTTGTCCCAAAGACAGGCAAATGATGATGCTGCAGATGTTCAGTTGTTCTCCGTAAAAGAGGTTATGAATCTCGATCTGGCTTTTGATCACGCACAAATCATCACTGACGCGATTCATGTCATTCGTCAGAAGCTGCTCGAATCGACGGTAGCAAAGGAGTTTCTACCTGAACAATTCACATACTCAGAGCTTCAAGCCGTTCTCCTTACGGTCACTGATGATTCTGCCATTGCGATGGAATCGGCATTTGCAAGAAAAATCAAATCTTTGCCCTTTATCGAAGCGGTTGCCGGTCAGAAAACAACGCGCACCTCGAAACGACCGACACAGTTGTACCGATTCATTGATATGGATCTAAACAAATCCATTTATCATACCAAAATATAATTGATTTACAGTAGGTAAGAAAAGATGGTGTCTAATAAGTAGGAGCACGATTACGCAAGTCGACGCGTAATGAGTAAAGTGCTACAATAACTTGTTGTCACTACTCTTTTTTACAATATACAATTAACAATTACGCATTAGTTAAATTAAAAGGAGGAGTAGAGCATGGAAAACAAAAAAGCACTTATTAATATCGACTATACAAAGGATTTCGTTGCTAGCGAGGGGGCATTAACTTGTGGGGCTCCAGGGCAAGCGATTGCTGAACGAATTACTGACATTACGAAAAAATTTATTCAAGACGGCGATTTTGTTGTCTTTGCTATCGACACGCATAAAGAGAATGATCCGTTTCATCCCGAAACGAAACTATTTCCACCACACAATATCGAGGGTAGTGATGGTCGCAAACTTTTTGGAGACCTGGAGGATTTGTATCAAGTCAATAAAGACGCCAAGCATGTCTATTGGATGGACAAAACAAGATACAGTGCATTTGCTGGGACGGATTTAGAACTGCAGCTTCGAGCAAGAGGAATAAATGAGCTTCATCTTGTAGGGGTCTGCACGGATATTTGCGTACTTCATACCGCCGTAGATGCTTACAATAAAGGTTTCCATATTGTTGTGTATGAAGACGCGGTTGCAAGCTTTGATGCCGAAGGTCATGTATGGGCACTTAGACATTTCAAAGGCTCGCTTGGAGCTGCTGTCGTAAAAAAGGAGGGAAATGAAGATGAATAAGTTCGAGCTTCCTGTACTCAATTATAGTGATGACAGTTTCGCGCTGCATACCGATAAATATCAAATTAATATGGCACAAGTTTATTGGCAAAATGGCGACCATAATCGGAAAGCTGTGTTTGAAGTGTACTTCCGTAAGCTTCCGTTCCAGAACGGATATGCGATCTTTGCGGGCTTAGAACGAGTCATTCGTTATTTGCATAACTTCCGTTTTACCAAGAGTGATGTGGATTATCTTCGTGAAGAAGGATACAGAGAGGAATATTTAGACTACCTTAAGACTATACGCTTCACAGGCAGCGTACGTTCGATGAAAGAAGGGGAATTGGTATTTGCAAATGAAGCAATTATGCGAATTGAAGCCCCGCTCGTAGAAGCACAATTATGTGAAACCGCGATACTTAATATCATTAACTACCAAACTCTTGTGGCAACAAAAGCTTCACGTATTAAACAAGTAACCACTGAGGATAATTGCATGGAGTTCGGAACTCGCAGAGCACAAGAAATGGATGCCGCGATTTGGGGGACGAGAGCTACATACCTTGCAGGATTCGAAGCAACGTCGAATGTAAGAGCAGGAAAGTTATTTGGAATCCCAATCTCGGGTACACACGCCCACTCTATGGTACAAGCTTATCGAGATGAATATAAGGCATTTAAAGCCTATGCTGAAACGCATAAAGACTGCGTTTTCCTCGTTGATACTTATGACACACTGAGATCTGGTGTCCCTACGGCCATTAAAGTAGCAAAAGAGTTTGGTGATCGTATCAACTTTAAGGGTATTAGACTAGATAGCGGAGATTTAGCGTATTTATCGAAAGAAGCTCGTAAGATGCTGGACGAGGCAGGCTTCCCACAGGCCAACATCTATGCATCGAACGATCTGGATGAACACACGATCATGAACCTAAAAGCACAAGGGGCTAAAATTGACGTGTGGGGCGTTGGCACAAAGCTGATTACAGCGTATGATCAACCCGCTTTGGGGGCTGTGTACAAGTTAATCTCGATTGAAGACGAAAATGAAAAGATGGTCGATACGATCAAAATCAGCTCGAATCCTGAAAAGATTTCGACCCCAGGTCGCAAGCGTGTATTTCGAATTATTAACAAAGCTAATGGAAAATCGGAAGGTGACTACATTGCACTGGAACAGGAAGAGCCGCAGAATGAACAACGTTTGCACATGTTCCATCCCGTCCATACGTATATTGCCAAATTTGTAACGGAATTTGAAGCGAAAGAGCTTCATCACACCATCTTTGAACATGGAAACTTAGTATACGATTTACCTACGCTTGAAGAAATCAGGACCTTTGTAACAGAAAATCTCACATTGTTGTGGGATGAATATAAACGTACGCTCAATCCAGCAGAATACCCTGTTAATCTCAGTCAAGCATGCTGGAATAATAAGATGCGATTAATTGAAGAAGTTCGAAATAAAGTTCAAGCAGCACTCGAAGCCTAAATGGTGAAGGTACAAAAAGGAGGCTGTATGCGATGGCCAAAATCGGAATATATGGATCATCCTTTGACCCAATCACGAATGTCCATCTTTGGACAGCAAGCACAGTAGCACATCGCTGCAAGCTTGATAAAGTAATCTTTCTGCCTTGTTCCAGCAAGCGACAAGATAAACCAATTCATGTTTCTGATGAACATCGTATTAACATGGTTCACATTGCGGTTGAGGGAAACGATAAATTTCAAATTGACGATTTTGAAATGAATCAACCCGCTTGGGAAATCGCAACCTACCATACAATGAATCATTTTCGTGAGAGATATCCGAATGACGAAGTGTATTTCATTATGGGCGCTGATCTTCTCGTTGATATCGGTGAAGGCAAATGGAAACGGGCAGAAGAGCTCATTCGTGAAAATAAGTTTATTGTCATGGCGAGAGACGGTATCAATATGCTGTCTGCCATAAGCAAATCTCCCATTCTTCGAAATGCAGACGATGGCCATACGTTTCATTTGATCGACAAGGGATTAGCCATGGAGATTAGCTCTAGTTATATTAGAGACGAATTCAGGATGGGTGGAGAACCACGCTACTTGGTTCCTGATAAGGTGTATAACTACATTCAAAACAATCAACTATACAAATCATGAAAGAGGTAGCACGATATGAATAAGCAAACTGAAATCATCAACGCATTGCATGTACAACAAAAGATTGTACCGTCGGAAGAACTTCGTGTTCGAGTGAATTTCCTTAAAGATTATTGCCGAAAAACGGGGGCGAAAGGATTTGTTCTGGGCATTAGCGGAGGGCAGGATTCGACACTCGCAGGACGATTATCACAATTGGCGGTTGAAGAGCTTCGTGCAGAAGGCTATGAAGCAACGTTTATTGCGATCCGTCTACCTTATGGAACCCAACAAGATGAGGACGATGCTCAACTGGCTTTGCAATTCATAAAGCCTGACCGCTCGTTGACTTTTAATATTGAAGCTCCTGTAAATGTGTTTGTAGAAGCTTATGAGAAGGCAGACAGTAAATCCCTTACGGATTTCCACAAAGGGAACGTAAAGGCAAGAATGCGTATGATTGCACAATATGCTGTAGCAGGAGAACATCAGTGTTTAGTTGTTGGAACCGATCATGCCGCCGAAGCGATCACTGGTTTTTTCACTAAATTCGGGGATGGTGGAGCTGACTTGCTCCCGTTAGCTGGACTTACAAAAGGTCAAGGACGTGAACTGTTAATTGAACTACATGCAGAAGAACGATTGTATCTTAAAACACCAACCGCCGATCTTCTCGACAACAAGCCGCTGCAAGCCGATGAAACTGAGCTTGGATTAGAGTATGCTGTGCTTGATGAGTATCTTGTCGGAAACGAAGTAGCTCCTGAGGCGAAGTCGCAAATTGAAGACCGCTACACGAAAACACAACATAAGCGGGAGCTACCGGTATCACCATTCGATCAATGGTGGAAGTAATAAAACAAAGAGAATATGACTACGTATATAAAACAAAAAAGGGAATGACTTTTCCGTTAATGACCAGATCATAATTTTTGTATACCTATGTTCAGGAGCTCCAGAGCTTTATTTGCATTACATTCATTGTGATCTGAAATATTGGTACCGTAAGGATGATTCAAGCTAGGCTGTCGAAATCATCCTTATGGTATCTCTCGCTCAGTAGTTTTCCCAATCATCGAATGACCGATAACACTCCGCCATCCATCTCGCAAACCGTATCGCACAGTACTTCAATGTCTTCAGCATAGTGGGAGGAAAGTAAGATAGTGATACCTTCTCTGTTTAATTCCTTTAACAGTTCGCGAATTTCGAGTACCCCTTGCTTGTCTAATCCGTTCATAGGCTCGTCCAGAATGAGCAGCTTGGGCTTCTCCATAATGGCTTGAGCGATGCCTAGCCGGTGCCGCATGCCCAAAGAGTATTTGCGTACATGCTTCTTGCTGTGCGGATCAAGTCCGACGCGTACCAGCGTCTCACGGATGGTCTCATCAGATATTTGACGGCGGATGGAGGCTAGCAGCTTTAAATTCTTGAAGCCACTGAATGAGCCGATGAATCCAGGGTCTTCAATAATAATCCCAATCTCTTGCGCCTTCGTAGGCTGTACGGGTTGACCATCTACTAGCACGTGGCCGGAACTAGGCTGCATGAAGCCGCAAATGCATTTGAACAAAACGGTCTTACCAGAACCGTTGCGACCTATGACGCCATGAATTCTCCCTCTCTCAAACTTAATGGACACCTTATTCAATGCAGTTGCTTCTTTAAACCGCTTCGATACATCGGTTATTTCAATCATATAGGATGTCATGTTACAGCCTCCTCTCACGTATATCCATGTCTCGCTTACAGAATACCACTACTGCTACTACACTCATCACTACAATCGACGTCATAAGGCAACTCACCGCATAGATCGGTGTAGGAAACTTATCCATCCCGCCCCAATTCAAATAGTACATGCTGCTCCAATTCAGGGGAGATAAGAAAAAGAGGATATTTCCATGAGTAATATTGCCGACATAGATGGAGAAGTAAGCAATAAAGGTGAACAGTCCTGCCGCAATGAGTCCGCTCATTCCCCCGAAGACGATATTGCCGCATAGGATCAACACCCCTATAAATATGGAGACGAGCCAAAATAGTCCAAAACTAATAAGCATCGCTTCAATAGCAGAGAATAAACTTATGATTTGACCTTCTATATTTACCATATTTTCAATGCCATATCTGGTCATGCTCGCAGGATCGTAAGCGATCGTTTTCAGTACAGCCCCCCAGTCCGCACTGAACTGTACATTAGGGAATAACGCAAGCATGGACATGAACACAAAGAAAGCAGTATAGATGAATCCTGCGAAGACAATATATAGAATCTGCCCTATTATCCAAATGCGTCTGCTTGTTCTGATGGCCAGAAAGGGGGTGTGGCTGTCTGTAAAGGGAGCATCACAATAGAATAGCGCAGTCAAGCATCCATAGATAATCATCATGACCGGCGTGGTAAGCATAAACGGGAATACCCATGGCGTTACCGCAACGCCTACAGCATCGACATAGTCAGATAACCATGAGAAGAGCCATATCATAAATGCCGCGATTATCGCAGCTATTGTATACATGCGCGGGGTAACAGACCATTTGTTGAAATTGATTACCGCGCATACCCATATATTTTTCAGATCAGTCATTCTGCACCCTCCTTCGCATCTGTACAACTGTACCATATCCCATAAGCAGACATAATAGGATAACCGTCATCAGCTTGAACAGAAAGGCCATAAGCGGTGTGCCTGCATGGTAAGTGCCCTCCATAATTGTGCCTATCATCATATAAGGAGGCAATTCCCAAAATCGGGTTAATCGCAAACATACAAAGTATACCACTACCGGGAGTGCAATAGCAGTAAATCGATTAGGGATAAATGTAGATATCCATAGAGCTGCTACGCCAAATATGGCGGAAGATAAAGCAAGATGAGCAGATGTACCAAGCAGATAGAGTACAGGTTGACCAGCTTCTAACAAAGGAGCATATGCATCTCCAGTATTTGAATTCGTGAAAAAAGGTATTTTAATCATCAGTAACACGGCATATAACCAAATACCAAGAAAAGTTACTAGAACACTAGATACTGCACCGGCAATAACTTTGCAGATTGCGTAATTACTTACTCCAGCACGTATAATCCAGAAGCTGGAGGCTCGCTCTTCCCACTCAGAAGCGAAGGTTAGGGCAAATGGAATGAGCGGAATGATGCCTACTACTAAAGTGAAATTCCCACCACCACTCAACATAACTACAGACTTAACATCTTCAAGGTAGTCGATTGTGCCATAGGAGGTAACGAAGAGTAAAGCTGTGACACCACAAACACATACAAGGAATCGTATGGTCAGAATCGCTTGAGATAGATTCACTAGGAGCAGAGAGAGGAACAGCTTCATGGATTCATCACCTCATCCCAGACAGTTTTTCACCTGTAATGGCATTGACAACATACCGACCATACAGATCATAATTAATAGACGCTCCACTTTGAGGGTCTTTATAAGTATCTGGCTTTGCAATATCCATGACCCAAGCCGGTATTAGTTTGTAACTTCCAGCATCTCCTTCTGGGATAGATACATAATTCAATTCTAAGGTCGTTATTCTTGTGCCTTCATTCAAGATAAGTTCATCATATTCATCGAGTAACACACGTAGAGCTTCTGCTGCATGGATGAGAGATTGCTTCTTTCCACTTTTTGCAGGATCGATATCGTAGAGATTACCTGCACCAATACGAACAATACCATCTTTAGCATATTCAACTTGGATAACAGTCGTTGGCATGTAATTGCCCAAATGGTCCGTTCTTGCGCCAGTTGCTGACTCCCATTTCACATTCGTCACAGGTATTTCATCAACTAATTGTCTATAATGGATCAGGTATCGTTCATCATCTTTCGACCAGTGAATTTCTCTCTCTTCATTCTCCATATTGCGGTTCTTCAGATTTTCTCGGTACAGGGCATAGTGTCTCTCGACCGTCTCCAAGTCTATCGAATACGCTTCTACAACATCTAGTCTTGGGAGACCAATCTTATCTAATTTGTCTTTTACAACCGCAAGTGCATCAGCATACGTCTCAAAGGACAAATCCGTGTAGGATTGATAATTACTTCTAGTCAGGTTTTCGTTTAACTGCTCATTCATGTCGGGTGACCCAGCCGATATGCCAATAACAGATGAAGACGAAAGATCGTGTAAGCCCTCTTGAACGACACCGTACGATAAACCGCCATTCACATCAGACTTTGTACCGAAGCTTTTGCCTCCATCATATACGTATAAATACTCGATCATGCCTTCTTTCTTAGCTTTAAACCCTGGTCCTACTGCCTGCGGAATATGCTCTACAATTTCTCCACGAAGAAGATGCTTTGTAACGCTCTCGGGATCAAGCTCCAAATGTCGAGTGATATAGATATTGGCAGAGTCGATGGACTTCACCGCAGATGGATCAAAGGCTGTCGTGAGATTTGTTGGAAGTTTCACGGATTGCAAGTAAGTAGGTAAATCTACAGTTTCAGATGTCGGTTCCCGTTGTTGTTTGTCTTGGGTACGCGTGCAGCCAGTAATAGACAACAAGAACATTAAGCTTGCCGCTAATAATAGTAATGTTCGCATTGTGATCGTTGTGTCCTCCTTTTATTCATAGAACAGTAGAAAATACAGGTGGCGAGTACACCTGCATCATCTGCTGACAATTATTTTACTGTACTGTTGTGAAAAAGTTATGGTGACCAAGTTCCATTTACACTATATGCCCCGAAGTTATAGTTTGATGGGTATCCAGCTAATTTAATGCTAGTACCCACTCCTCCATAGCCGGAATTATAAGTAAAGCTGCGTTTGCCCGCTGTTGAAACGTCGGTGATCCAATTTGCAGCTATAGTTGTATCATTGTTATTACCTGGGGCTAAATAATATGTCGTTGGAGCAGAGGAAACACTAGGATTGACATAAGCGGAATTAGATGAGGTAACAGTCATGGCACCGGTTTTTTTAAACTGCCCACAAAACTTCCCGAAAAACTAAAACTATAAATTGATGCGAATGCAGAGGCCGACAGTGTAAGAGAAAGACAAGCAACTCCCATAATACTCATAAGACGCTTCTTCATATTCGAATTACCTCCTCATAGTAATTTGTCATATGTATAATTAATCTGCCTTATACTCGCCCTCAAGCAAATTAAATATGACCTACTTCTACTATTTCTCATCATTAATCCCAGATCTTTATATCCTTCAAATAAACAAGTTGGTTGATTACGAAGACAAAATCAGCATTGATCAACGAAAAAGAAAGATAGACTTTTTATGAAATCATTGTTGAGGTGTTTGACGTGAACCATAAAGGATGAAAATGAAGTGAATTGGTGGTAACTCTATGACTAACTTAAGGGGTAGGTGAATCTGCGATACTGGCAGTTAGTATATGATCATTTCATAACTACAGGCAAGTCTTTGACATGCTGAGTGAAGAAATTAGGATTTCATTCATGCTATTTAATTCTTGGGATAGCGTAGTCTTTCATAGAAGGAAAGAATGTACTCTGTTCTTAACCCGACCATCACAATACGTGCTAGCTGCATATTGAAAATCATTTGATGCTAATAGCGGTAACAAATTTTTCAGGGAAAGTATAACAACAAAAACACTACCTTTACAGACATAGTAATATATCTTATCATGTTGTTATTGAGGTGATGGAATGAGCGAGAACAAGATCACATCCGATCTGCTGCGCGGACATACTGATACGATGATTTTACGACTACTGTCCGAAGCTGATCGATACGGTTATGAGATCGTCAAGCTAATTGCCGAGCGTTCAGGCGGCAATTATGAATTAAAGGAAGCAACGATGTACTCCAGCGTCCGGCGACTTGAAGCCGAGGGGGATATCGAATGGTACTGGGGCGATGAATCACAGGGCGGAAGGCGTAAATATTTTAGAATTACCGCTAAGGGAAAAGATACATACGCCCGTAACATAAGCAATTGGGAATTTGCAAAGCGCGTGTTAGAAAACTTGCTATAAAGGGGAGTTGTAGTGATGAATCATAGATTGACGGACTATTTAAATAGCGTTTTTGCGCCATATGGCGAGGTGAAAAGCGTCTCCGAATTGAAAGCCGACTTACTCTCCGATTTACAGGAACGGTATCGTGAACTCAGAGCTGAGGGTAAAGACGATGAAACAGCGTTCAAGATGAGCATTGATAGTATCGGTGACATCGAGCAAACAATAGTAGAGGTAGCGAACCTCTCCCGTTCACTGGAAAGGCCAGTACCAATAAACCTGCATGCGATTGATCTGCAGGAAAGCGATTTTGCTGGCGTCATTTTACACAAGGGAAAGTTCAAAGTGAACTCCTTGCGCGGAGCTGATTTTACTAAAGCAGACCTGACTGGTAGCTCGTTTGCAACGAGCGATGCGAATGGAGCCATTTTTGACAACGCAAATCTGACGGACTGTAACTTATCGACCATGGACCTGACAAATGCGAGCTTCCATAAAACAATCCTTGTTCGCACTGAATTCAGCACGTCCGGGCTGGACGGAGCAACTTTCAAAGACGTAAAACTGACCGACGTCACTCTTGTAAAGAGCGACCTTAGAAAAGTAAACTTTGAGAACTGCATCTTTAACGGCGTTGATTTTAAGCATTGCGACTTGAGGGGAAATCATTTTGATGGGCAAACATTTATCGGTGTCAACTTTAACAAATCTGCACTGAACGAGGTTTCATTTAAGGGATCAACACTCAAGAACGTATCATTCCGCCTTCCTTTTTCGATGACCAACAAATCTTACCTTGATTTCAAAACCGTCTGTTTTGACGGCGCGACGATGGATAAGTTGACCTATGCTGCACTTAAAGGTTTGTGGGTTGTCGATTTGTCAAAAGTTACGGTCATGTAAGAGAGAATTCGAAGATTATTTATTGTAGAAATTGAAAATCAAGTTGGGACATAGCCAGCCGATTTCGTATCATACGGAATCGGCTTTTGTACAATTTTATAGGTAAAGCGTCCTTTATCAATTGATTCCATGTTCCTATTTTTTAATTTTGTGCAAATTTAAATGTACTTTATACCAAAAAAAGGTTATATATAGAGAGTAATATTACAATTATATACAGAGGTGACCGTATTGAGAAAATCTAGTAAAGTTAGACGATTATTACTAATGACCTTATTATCAGTAACCTTGCTTCCCGTAACAAGTTATTCGTTAGCGGACAATCAGCCAGCAGGTGGAGCGCCTGGAGTAACAGACGTAGTATATGACGCTGCGCTTAAAACCGGGGTAGTTAATGTGTCGACTTCTGCTCAGTTGGAGAGAGCTATTGCCCAAGCAACTGCTGGGACAACCATTGTGTTGGCAGACGGCATCTATACAGGAATCAAAGCACTGCAGATCAGTGGTAAGCATGGTAGCAAAAATAGTCCGATTACGATTAAAGCCGCCAACCGTGGACAAGCGATTATTGCTGGTGCTGAAGTACTACAAATTGTTCGTTCCTCGCATATAGTCGTTGAGGGCCTTAAAATCACGAACACCGGAACTGCCACCCGCAGTATAGCGGTTCAGCTTGACGGCTCGAACAACATCCGACTGACACGCAATACGTTTGCCGTTCCTGCAACTGGAAATAAGATGATCTGGCTGGAGATCAAGGGTAAAGGTAGTTCCGACAATCGGATTGATCGCAACAATTTCGAAGGAAAAACCGATTCTGAGCCAGTAATTGCTTATAGCGGATATAATAATGGACAAATTAAAGAAATTTCTCAGCGCGACGTGATTGAATACAACCATTTCCACCAAACATCGTCTACTAAAGATAACGGCAATGAAGTGATTCGTCTTGGAATATCGAAGATTTCTTTAACCTCTGGTCACATTAAAATCCAATACAATCTATTCGAGGATTGTAACGCCGATAAGGAAGTCGTGTCTGTAAAAACAGGTGACAATGAAGTTAGGTACAACACTTTCCGAAATAACAGTGGCGGACTGACAGCCAGACATGGGCATAATAATAAGTTCTACGGGAATTTCTTCTTTGGAGATGGTAAGAAAAAGGTGCTTGGCATTCGAGTATATGGAAATGATCATAAAATCTATAACAATTATTTTCAAGGTATAACAAGTCAGGCGATATTTTTGGATAGTGGCGATTATGACGGAGGTACAGACGGTAAGGCACCGAATCATACAGAAGATGATTTAAAGAAACAATGGCGAGTGTATCGTGCCACTGTTGTAAATAACACCATCGTTAACAGTACAGTCGGCATTACGGTCGGTTCAACGAAAAAATACGCTCCGAATGGCAGCTGGATAGCCAACAATATCGTTTCTAACCAGACGGGCATCTTATATGAGGAAAACAGCATTACAGACACCGTCTTTAAGGGCAATATCGGCTTTGGAAGCACATTGAATAATACCTCGCGTGGACCGTCAGAAATCGTGGCCGTCAATCCAGCTCTCACCATTTCTGACGATTTGCATAAACTATCTGCCAACAGCCCAGCTATAAATAAAGCAGTAATCGACAGCCAGCTTGAGCAGCGAGTAAATGTGACAGATGATATGGATGGTCAGCTACGCTCACAAACCGATGTGGGCGCTGATGAATTTTCAAATGCGGCTATCAGCCGTAAACCGCTTACAAAGAATGATGTGGGTCCAAACGCACCGGAATGAAGAATGAAGAAATGATTGTATCATAGATATCCAAATATCGAACCGTTCCCCTAATTAAAGGTGGAACGGTTTTTTACGAGTATTAACAGCCAAGGCATGGATGTGCCATTTTCAACGGACAATTAGCAGCATTCGAAAGGGGAGAAGACTTGCAGCAATACACAGGAGCAAATCAATCAATGGTCCCATTGAGAGATGTGATGTTTTTCACAGAGTTGTCAGAAAGAGGTGTCGCTTTCTTGAACATTTAGGGTCAAAGATGTGTCACTGATTGAAATGCTTCGTAACAAAGCTATACTAATTTTAGCTATTAGGTCTCGTCTAGTACTTTGACTGCATTCCGTACTAGGTTCATACAGGTCATCAGATCCCGCTTCAACCAGTAACGAATGGGGTAAAACTCAATAAACGTGTGAGAAGATATCATTACGTCTCGTTTTGTGAAAAAAATCCCATATTACATATCAAATTCGAGGAGCTTGTATTTAGAGGAATTCATATTAAATGAAAACGGAACATGCAAGGATATTTTTGAGCCTGACCGAACTAGATATGGAATGAAGCCTCACGGCTTACAGACTTAAAACTAAGTATCCATTTATAACGAAAATGGAGCAGAAATTTGAAAGGTGGCAATATAGAATGGCAATTGATACGGTGATGTGGAGCAAGCTGGTAACAGGAATGACGTTAGCGTTTCACGTTATTTTTGCGACGCTTGGCGTCGGTGTACCATTAATGATCGCTATTGCAGAGTTTATCGGGATTCGCAAAAAAGATCCCCATTACACATTAATGGCGAAAAGGTGGACACGTGGATTTATCATTTCAGTTGCAGTTGGTGTCGTGACTGGTACGGCGATTTCACTGCAACTGGCTCTGGTATGGCCGAATTTTATGAAAATGGCCGGGAATGTCATTGCACTCCCGTTATTCCTAGAAGTATTCGCGTTCTTCTTTGAAGCTATCTTCCTCGGTATTTATTTGTATACGTGGGATCGGTTCAAAAATCCGTATATCCATTGGCTGCTAACAATCCCGATTGTGATCGGGGCATGTATGTCTGCTGTATTTATTACAACAGTAAACGGATTTATGAATCAGCCTGGAGGCTTTGTCATGGAAGCAGGTCAATTCACAGCGGTTGACCCGGTGCAAGCGATGATGAATACAGCGACGTTCTCCAAGGTGTTCCATGTATTAAGTTCAGCCTATTTGACAGGAGCTGCTTTGTTAGCTGCAATTGCAGCCTTTACGATGCTGAGAAAAGGTGTGTCCGCCTATCACAAAAAAGCGTTGAATCTGATGATGGTGCTTGTGTTGGTGTTCGGTTTGCTCAACACGCTAGCAGGAGATGTGTCCGCCAAGTTTTTGGCAGAACATCAGCCAGAGAAGCTTGCGGCGGCAGAGTGGCATTTTGAGACTGAAAAAGGCGCCGATTTGATATTAATGGGTTGGCTAAATGCACAGCATGAAATAATAGGGGCGCTGCACTTGCCGAAAGTACTCAGCTTCCTAGCCTTCGGTGATTTTAACGCAGAGGTAATCGGACTGGAGGAATTCCCTAAGGATGAATGGCCGCCGCTGCTCGTTCACTACCTGTTTGATCTGATGGCCGGAGTCGGATTTGCACTGCTCGTTATTGCGCTACTGTATTTCTTGTTTGTGTTCTGGAAAAAGCGCAATGAACTTAACAAGTGGATGCTTCGTCTCATCGCACTATGTGCACCACTCGCATTTTTGGGTGTTGAACTGGGCTGGTTCTATGCAGAGATCGGGCGGCAACCGTGGATCATCCGAGGATATATGCGTGTAGAGGAAGCCGCTACAACATCACCGAGCATTAGAATTTTATTTTTCGTCTTTTTGCTTCTTTACATCGTACTCGGCACCATGTGTGTGGTTGTACTCAGACGCTTGTTCAACAATAATCCACCAGAAGTTGAAATGGAGAAATGGATGAAGGAGAAGCGCAATCAATCTATTGAAAAGGGTGAGTCCACACGATGAGTTACGAGCTAATTGGCATCTCGGTGCTCTGGCTGTTCTTATATGGCTATCTAATTGTAGCCTCCATTGATTTCGGGGCGGGTTTCTTCGCCTTTTATGCACGCTGGACGAAGCAGGATCACTTGATTAATCGTCTGATTTCCCGTTATTTATCACCCGTTTGGGAGATTACGAATGTATTTTTTGTCTTTTTCTATATTGGCATCGTTGGATTTTTTCCGGATACGGCCTATTACTATGGCAACGCACTGATTGTTCCGGGGAGCATTGCCGTTATATTGCTCGCGATTCGCGGTTCATTCTATGCTTTTGAAAATTACGGTTCTAAGAAAAACATTGTGTTTCTCTTCTTGTACGGGGCAACAGGTTTGCTTATTCCGGCTTCGTTGTCAGTCGCACTAACGTTATCTGAAGGCGGCTTTATTGTAAAGCAGGGTGAGACGGTTTCTCTGGATTACTGGGCGCTATTTACCAATCCGTTATCGTGGAGCATCGTTGGACTTGCGATTGTGTCCGTGTTGTTTATTAGCAGCTCATTCCTAGCCTTTTACGCTTCTCGTGCAGAGGATCATGCCGCGTTGAAACTAATTCGGGGCTATGCTCTGTTCTGGAGCACACCGACGATAATTATCGCATTGACTGCCTTTATTTATTTGGGACAACACAACGAGCGGCATTTTCAAAATATGATGGATCTTTGGTGGTTGCTCGCGCTTTCGGTCGCGTTCTTCATGATCGCGATGTGGCTGCTTTATAACGGACGCCGTTACGGATTAGCCTTTATATGTGTCATGCTGCAATTTTTCACTGCCTTTTTCGCATACGGGATTGGGCAATATCCATACATTCTTGATCCATACATCACCGTTCAGAGCAGCGCAACTTCACCTGCGATGGGCATGGCGCTAGTTGTTGTGTTTATCGGTGGATTGTGCATGTTAATTCCTTCACTTCTTCTGGTCTTCAAACTGTTCTTGTTTGATGCGGATTATGTAAAAGGAAAAAAATAAAGTTATTTTATCTATTACGGCCTGTTAGAGGTTTCTCTACAGGCTTATTACAAAGGAGGAGAGATCTGTGAAGAAGAAAAAGAAATCCAGTCTGATTTCTCAGCAAATGTCTTCACAAAGGAAACGTATGGCCCTCCTCACGGTCATTTCGCTCGCACTTGGTGCGGCCATTGTTAGTCAGGCCGCGCTGCTCGCTGAAGCCGTTCAGCGGATTTTTGTGGAGGAAGCTTCATTAACATCGCTTATGATGCTGCTCAGTATACTGCTAGCGGTTATGGCAGTACGAACGTTGTTGTCTTATGGAAATGGCAGAATTGGTTTGCATATGGCTGCCAATGCCAAAACGAATATGCGAGCAGCGGTGCTGCAAAGCTTGGCCCATGCTTCCATGCCTTCAACCCTTCGTGGACAGACAGGAGGGAAGGTCAGCATTGCGCTGGATGCTGTGGATGAGGCTGACAGTTACTTCAGTCTGTACATGCCGCGTATGATGGAAGCTGCTATCATCCCGATTCTGATCTTGGTCGTTACCTTTGTGCTGCATGCCAATACAGGCTTCATTATGCTGTTTACAGCTCCGTTTATTCCGATATTCATGATTTTGGTAGGGCTAAAAACAAAAAATAAATCAGAAGAAAAATATGCGGAACTGGCCCAGTTTTCAGGTACGTTTCTAGATTCTCTGCAAGGGCTGGTTACGTTAAAAATATTTGGACGGGCTGAGCGTCAGCAGAAAGAGATTGAACGCAGCAGTTTGAGTTACCGTGATGCGACGATGGGTATTTTGAAGATTGCTTTTACAAATACGTTCATGCTGGAATCAATCGTGATGTTAAGCATCGGTATTGTTGCTCTAGAATTGGCAATCCAACTTCTCGTGTTCAAATCGATGACGTTCCACACCGCCTTTCTCGTATTGCTGCTCGTTCCCGAGTTTTATAGCCAATTAAAAAATATGGGGACCGCTTTTCATAGCGGTCGAACAAGTATGGGAGCAATACGTAAGGTGGAACAAATGCTTGCTGCAACAGAAGGGGAAAACAACAACCTGGATGGCAAGCAAGAAGTAATTATAGAAGCAGGCGCATCTAGCAATAGCAGTAATGAAATGGAACAGGTAGATAGGTCCCAGACAGCTCATGCAGTGCTACTACCCATGCCACCATCTATTGAATTGGATCATATCCGCTTTAAATATACACCTGATTCATTTGAACTTGAGACAGGCTCGATTTCTCTTGGCCCGAAAGAACAGATTGCCATTGTTGGAAAAAGTGGTTCCGGTAAAACAACCTTGCTGCATCTCATTGCTGGTTTACTGAAGCCAGAATCGGGTACGGTTCGGGTGAATGGAATCCCACTTTCACAATACGATGAAACAGCATGGTTCAAACATGTCAGCTACATTACACAGCATCCCTATATTTTTGCAGGCACATTTGCTGAAAATATTTCGATTGCTGCAGGTCGTAACGTCTCAAGAGCTCAAATTGAGCAGGCAGCGAAGGATGCAGGACTTAGTGAACTCGTTGCTCAATTGGAGCAGGGATTGGATACGTTTGTTGGTGAAGGAGGCAGAGGACTGTCTGGTGGAGAAAAGCAGCGGCTTGCCTTGGCGCGCGCTTTCTTGAAACGGCCTGCCATCATCTTGTTTGATGAACCAACAGTGGGACTGGATTTGCACACCGAGCGGGTACTGCAACGTTCCATTGCCGAACTTGCAAAAACGGCTACGATGATTACGGTCGCTCACCGATTATATACGATTCAACATGCCGATAACATTTTATTTATGGACAATGGAGTGCTAGTAGATTCGGGACGACATGACGAACTCCTAGAGCGCCTACCTCAGTATGCTGAAATGATTGATGTCCAACGAAAAGGGGGAGGGGATTAGCATGAATGAGCTGGCTGTTTTGTCGAAGGCTATGTTTCAGGAGCGTAAAGATATCGTCCTTTCCATTTTGGGCGGATTTATTGCCGGCATAGCTGGTGTGATACTCTTTTCCACTAGCGGATATTTGATCTCGCAAACGGTATTTGCGCCACCGCTTTACACACTAATTGTGCTCACATCGCTAGTTAAATTGCTTGGTCTGCTTCGGGCGGCAAGTCGTTACGGAGAACGCTTATATTCACATCGGGCTACATTCTCCATACTTAGCCGTTTGCGTACCTCTTTTTTTGCCAAGCTTATTCCAATAACGCCGGGGATATTTAACAAACATCGGAGTGGAGATCTGCTTGCGCGGATCGTTGGGGATGTAGAAAGCTTGCAGCACTATTTTTTGAGAGTCGCATATCCACCAATCATTGTCGTCATGGTATTTTTGGCTACGATCCTGTTTACTTCGGCCTTTTCGTTCTGGATTGCATGCTTGTTTGTGCTAGGAATGCTGGCAACGGCACTAGTTGTGCCGGGAATTGTTTTGTTAGGTCAGCGGAAAATACATGGACGAGTTCGCGAGCAACGGGCATTACTTTCTACGGAAGTAACCGAAGTATTGTATGGTTTCCGAGATTTGAAAGTATACGGGCAATTGGCACAGCGAGAGCAGCAGCTTCAGCAAGCCTCAGCTCTTTTAGCAAATGAACAGCAACGAGCAGCCGCGCACTTGCTGCGCGGGCAATCGATGCACGCTTTTGTTACGTTTCTCATTTCCTGGGGTGTGCTGGCTCTTGGAGCCTATTTAATTATGGATGGGGCACTTGCAGGTGTATTTCTTGCCATGTTAGTCATGGCCGCGCTAACCGTATACGAAGAAGCGACTGCAATGGCGACATTACCTGCGTATAAGCAAGACAGTGAACACGCTGCTAATCGACTGACGGAAACGGTGCCAGCCTTTGATGTGCAGACTTCACAGCCAAGCGGCGCGATGTCTGTTGATCATGCCGCTTCGATCGAGCTATCTGGTGTTACGTTTCAATATGAAGGGGAGTGGAGACCTGCGCTCCGAGATTTGTCGCTGCATATTTTACCTGGCTCCAAAACGGCAATAGTCGGACCAAGCGGGTCAGGCAAATCAACCATTATCGATTTGCTGCTCAAGCTGCGTACACCAACGGCTGGCGATATACGATTCAACGATGTTTCGGTGAAGGAACTGGATGAAACGAGTATATGGAGTTCGGCTAATGTGGTACTGCAGCAAAGTCATTTCTTCCGAGGAACGATCCGGGACAACCTGCTATTAAATGGAGAAGAACATGCTGACGAACAACTGTTGGATGTGTTGGATAAAGTACAGCTGTCGAGTAAGTCATTGACCGATATCGTATATGAAAAAGGGGAGAACTTGTCTGACGGCGAGAAGCAGCGGCTGGCTCTAGCGCGGGCTATGCTTCGCAAAGGACGATTATGGCTGTTGGACGAACCTACCTCCTCGCTGGATTATGTGACAGAGCAGCACGCTTTGAAGCACCTTTACGCACAAGCGGCTAATGACACGCTGCTATTGATTTGTCATCGCCTTACCGGATTAGAAGAGATGGATCAAATTTTAGTCATGGACCAAGGTAAGGTCGTTGAAACGGGTTCCTATTCGGAGTTGATGGAGCAAAGAGGCTACTTTTATGAGATGAAGAAAATCGAACAGCAAATGATCGGAGAAGATGGACTGTAAAAGATGGTAAAGACTTAACTGTGTAATTGTTAAGTCTTATAGTTGTACGCCCAGCATGGGCGTCATCTCTAGGGTGAAAGTCCCGAACGGGGGCTGGCGAACGCCTACCGTTAGCCAAGAGCAAGGGTGTCTGTCGTGAGGCAGAATCTGAAGGAAGCTGGAGG
>NZ_JACYTN010000011.1 GCF_014841135.1 Paenibacillus arenosi | reverse complement strand
TTCCATGAAAAAGACGCCCCAGCTTGCTTCAGACTCGGTATCGCCAATCTGCAAGCCTAAAATTTCACGAGTACCTTTTTCGTTAATGCCAGCGGCAATCATCACAGCACGTGAGCGAACTCGACCATCTTCACGCACCTTTACATATAAAGCATCGACCAGGATAAAAGGGTACATCTTCTGGCTAAGCGGTCGCTGTGCCCATTCCTGCACAATCGGGTCCAATTGCTTACACAGCTCACTAACCGTCGATTTAGAAAACGTTGTCCCGCAAAGCTCTTCCGTTATGTTGGCCACTTTCCTTGTCGACACGCCATTGAGCACCATCTCCATAAGAGCTAACACAAGTGCCTGCTCGCTGCGTTGGTATCTGGCAAACAACTTCGTGGAAAACGCTCCGTCCCTAAAGCGCGGTACATTCAGAGTGAGCTTTCCAACTCGTGTAGTCAGCGTATGTGGATAGGTTCCATTTCGATATCCTTGCCGTTCCTCCGTACGTTCATAATGTTCCGCTTGGAGTTGGTCCGTTGCTTGTGCTTTCAAGACCTGGTTTAGAACGGTCTCAAGCAATGCAGCAACTCCCGCATCCCGGGACTCACCAATAAACAATTGATGCAATAATGGTTCATCTAAGGTAATATGATATTGAGCCATAAATAGTACCTCCTCTGAATGGGTCTGCATAACTTCATTCTAGACGAGGCTCTATTTCATGGCTCTTTTTTAATCACCATTTTACACAATTATACGGACTCAACTCATTTCAGGGCTAATAGTGACAAAAATGCATTTATTTTTGAAATATTTCTACTTTAGGTGCTTAAACGGGAAAAATAACTGCATTTTTGTCCTTATTTGCGTCTATACGCTGTTTTTGAGAAAAAATAACTGCACTTTTGCCGGTTTTGGATGCTGTGTAGTTTGGCGTATCGCCTATTCGAGCTACTAGCCACTAGAGATTAGCGAGTAGTCAATGTCCAATTAATCACGCTGCTTAGAAGGCAGGTGCAAAAATATAAATAGGAGCATCCAAAGGATGCAGCCCAATAAAATATAAAGCCCGCTTGCAGCGATGTCTATACCTTCAGGGCTGAGTAGGATTCCCGTAAAGAATCCCAGCACCATACTAATAACAATTTCCAGCACTTTTAGCTTCATATCAAGTCTCCTTTGCTTGAAGTAGTGCATGTCAGCAATTTGAACGGCTAGTAATTAAAAACAAGGTTACTATCTATTATATGTTCATACCATCATTTACCCATGTTAGTTTCCGATAAGCAGCAGGAGTGCATCTCGCAAACTTTTTAAATGTCTTTATAAAATAGCTAGGCTCACTAAATCCGAGCTCATTGCTTATTTGTGCAATCGCCCAATCGGTAGACTCCAGCATTTGCTTGGCCCATACCATCTTCATGCGTGGGACAAATGTGGAGAAACTTTCACCCGTTTCTTTTGTAAATAGGCGGCTAAAATAGCTCGGACTAACGTGGCAAAGATCGGCCATATCCGTAAGCTTGATCGTGGCACTTCTATGCGCATTTATATAGTCAAAAGCAGGCTGAAGTATGGAGCTAGAGACATGCTTTTTCATTTCAGAATTAGGGAGCGTAATTGCTTCGTCTACAAGCTTGTCTGTCGAATGTCCCGAATCCTCTTTCGCGGTAGCATGAACGGGAAGCTTAGAGAAATTTGCTGATTTCGCCGATGCCGTTGCTCTTATATCAGGACGGTCTTGTCGCGTAGAAACATTCGTATACACCGCAGAACGACTTTCCTGATCGGAAGCATCCATTTGCACCCCAGAAGAGTTCGCGCCCAACGCTTGGCGGTAGCTTTCAATCACCGCATTTTTATCAATCGCTTCTTCCACCATATAATTGCACAAATGATACAGCATATCGGAGATTGTTGCTACTTCTTCATAAGTTAGTACGGGAAGCTCGGCATAAGCTTGCTCCAAGCTGCGAAACTTCTCATCTGTCTCCACACGAGGAGGACGCGTTACGATCTGTTCCAGCTCAACCGTACTATCATCTTTTAACAGCACTTGGCCAGCCATAATGGCACCAATATATTGATCATGCACAATGATCGGGATGGCGATATCAATAATATTAAAGTGGCATCGATATATATAAGGCTTATTCAGCCGCACCGCATCAAGTCCACCTCTAGCATCACATTTTTGACAATAGGGAGACAGCGACTCATCTTGACGAACTGCCTTGCAGAAGCTTTGACATTGGCTATGTTGAGATACGGGGACGCCTTTATAGTCGGTCGTAATGATGGCCATTTTCGTGACGAGAGAAAGCGAGTCCTGCAGCTTCTGCCACTTTTCCAGGTCGATAATGTTGTCTAATTGAAATTGTTGCGAGCTCATGCTGATCACCATCTTCCATTCATACGCTTGAATCAAGTATAGCATGATATTCCTATGGAAGGACAAGATCGTCCTATTTGCACAGAAGATCTGCTAGAACGTGATATGAAAACGCTTTATTTAGACTTCATTGTTCAATGACCTTCAGATTGGGTAATCCTATAATAAAATTACATACAAATCGAATTAATAAATTTCCAAGGCTAGAAAGTATGAAGACGATTAAGAAGTATGAACTAAATTGTGCATTGACTATTACCGTACAGGATCGCATAGGAGGATGAATAACATGAGAAGAGCGTTTATTAGTCCAGCTAAATATGTTCAAGGTGAAAATGAAATTGTAAATCTCGGGTATTTCATCAAAACATTTGGTGAATCCGCTTTATTGATTGCTAGCAAAGATGACGCAGCGCGCGTTAGAGATAAATTAGTACACACGATGAAAGAGTATGGAGTTACGATTGTTGAAAGCGGTTTTAATGGGGAATGTTCCCGTCAGGAAGTTGCTCGTTTGCAGCAGCTGGCGAAAGAGCATAATTGTGCTTGCACGATCGGTCTTGGTGGAGGAAAAGCAATCGATGCAGCGAAATGTGTAGCTGAGGGAGAGGCGCTTATTATTGTGCCGACGATTGCTGCGACAGATGCGCCGACAAGCCATTCCGCGGTGTTGTATACACCAGAAGGCGAGTTCGACGACTATGCTTACTTCAAGCAAAGCCCAAGTGTCGTATTGATTGATACGACGGTTATCGCGAATGCACCAACGCGTTTCCTAGTAGCGGGCATGGGTGATGCGCTGTCTACTTATTTTGAAGCAAGAGCAACAGCGAAATCCTACTCTAATGTGAACGCAGGGCTTCCGTGCGGACGTATTGAAGGTGTAGGCGAGCCTGCAAAAGGAACAAAGGCTGCGCTTGCATTAGCGAAGCTGTGCTATGAAACACTACTTGAGGATGGTTACAAAGCTAAGTTGGCTTCGGATGCAAACATCGTGACACCAGCGCTTGAAAATATTATCGAGACGAACATTTTGTTGTCTGGTCTAGGTTTTGAGAGTGGCGGTTTGGCAGCAGCACATGCGATCCATAACGGATTGACAGCATTAGAAGGTGCGCATCATTATTTCCATGGTGAGAAAGTGGCATTTACAACAATTGTGCAATTGGTGCTTGAAAATGCAAACAAAGAAGAGCTAGACGAAGTATTGGGTTTCTGCGTATCAGTCGGGTTGCCCGTATGTCTTGCAGATATCGGTGTTCATGAAGTGACAAGAGAAGAATTGATGAATGTAGCTGTAAAAGCGTGCATCCCAGAGGAATCGATTCATTCGATGCCATTCCCAGTAACCCCAGATGACGTGGTAGGAGCCATTATCGTGGCGGACCAATTGGGACAGCAGTACAAGACGACTGTTAATTAAGGAAATAGCTGTTTGTAAAGGTTGTTCAAAATGCCGACTTTTTGAATATGTACTAATTAAGGTAAGAGGTGTCTTCTATGAAAAAAATAATGAACCAACCAGAAACGCTCGTGCGTGAAATGTGTAGAGGTATCGTGCTGGCGCATCCAGAATTGGAGTTCAATAGCAAATATAAAATCATCAAAAAGAAAGACATCAACCAAGATAAAGTAACACTGATTAGCGGCGGCGGCAGTGGTCATGAGCCTGCGCATGCGGGATTTGTCGGTCAAGGGATGCTGGATGCTGCGGTATGCGGAGACGTATTTGCTTCCCCTTCTCAAATTCAGGTCTATCAAGGTCTGAAAGCTTCGGCTAGTAAGAAAGGGACTTTGATGATCATTAAAAATTACAGCGGCGATATGATGAACTTCAAAAACGCTGCCCACCTTGCTGGCGAAGACGGATTGTTGGTTGACTATGTAAAAGTCGATGACGATATCGCAGTAGAAGACAGCTTGTACACGGTCGGCAGACGCGGTGTAGCAGGTACGGTATTCGTGCATAAAATTGCTGGCGCAGCAGCGGAAGAAGGTAAAGAGCTGAGCGAAGTGAAAGCAGCTGCACAGCAGGCAATTGATAACACGAGAAGTATTGGCTTTGCGCTTACTTCTTGCACAGTTCCAGCGAAAGGTACGCCAACGTTCCAGTTGAACGATGACGAGATCGAGTACGGTGTCGGCATCCACGGTGAGCCGGGCATTCGCAGAGAGAAGATTGCATCTGCCGATGTGCTTGCGAGCAAGATGGTAGCGGACCTTATTCGTGACATGAAGCTTAGCGATAGTGAAGAGCATGAGATTGCTTTGCTCATCAATGGATTTGGCAGCTCCCCATTGCAGGAACTGTACTTGCTTGCTAACTCTGTCGTGAATGCGTTGAAAGATAAGAACATTACGATCTTCAAAGTGTTCGTCGGCAACTATATGACGAGCATTGATATGGCAGGTGCATCGGTAACGATGATGAAGCTGAACGATGAGTTGAAGCATTATTTGCAGGCTAGCTGTAATACACCTGCGCTTCAAGTGAATGGTGAGTTTTTGCCAGTACACATCGAGGAAGCAGACGAGGAGTCACAGTCTGATGATGAGGTATCGTTCCGTTCCGAGACGGATTCGAAGTATGCCGTTGTAGAAGACAACAAGTTCTCTTTGAACAATCTCATTTACCTCGTGGATAAGATGAGTGAAGTCATCATTGAGAACGAAGTTCCATTCTGTGAGCTGGATTCTCATGCAGGAGATGGTGACTTCGGCATGAGCGTAGCGAAAGGCTTCCGCCAATTGAAGCGTGAATGGGCGGAAATTATGAAGCATCACACGGCGAATATCGGTGATTTCCTACATGCATGCTCGCTCATCATTATGGAGCATTGCGGTGGCGCTTCTGGCCCAATCTGGGGCTCAGCGTTCCGTGCGGCAAGCAAGGCGGCTGGCGATAAGACGGAACTGTCTGCTCCAGAATTTGCGGCAATGATGCAAGCCGTTGTGAAAGGTATTCAAGATACAGGCGAGCGTTCCTTTGGACGCGGGGCAGTTGTAGGAGATAAGACGCTGGTAGATGCGCTTGCTCCATTTGCGGATGCTTGGGTACAACGTGCAGAAGCTGGCGATGACATGAAGACAGCAGCGACAAAAGCGGCAGAAGCAGCTGTGCAAGGTGCGAAGCATACGGAGACGATTGTCGCTCGTATGGGACGCGCAGGTACAGTAGGCGAGCGCAGCCTTGGTTACCCAGATGCGGGAGCTTACGCGCTGGGCGTTATTTTCACGAAGCTAGCTGAAGAGATTAAATAATTGAACGATCCAACCTTCCGTTCCTTGATATTCGTGGAGCGGAAGGTTCTTTGTTTATTGTGTTCCTAAGGACAACATACGGTACTTTCAGCATGCTATAATAGCTGTAAAAGGACTGATTAATTCAGACGTTAATCCCTTCTAATGTTAAATATTGGAGATGCTGTTACTTATGATCATCAAATTCATTCGTTTGCGTTAATGAGAGGTACAGAGATATAGGCTCGAGTCATTTTTGATGAAAGTGACCTGAGTTTATTTAACTGTGCCTTTTTCCTTCTCTCAAATTGAATGGATGAGGTGTTTTTTTTGTGCTGACAAATAATTCGAAAATAGATGACAGCATCTGTTTGCTTACTCATTATCAACCTATTTTTGCATGTCCCATTTGCTTGCAATCGATGAGGGTACAATCTCGAAGCCTAGTATGTGGGAAGCGTCATAGCTTCGATATTGCCAAGCATGGCTATGTGAATTTGCTATCCCGTACCCATGCCACCAAATATGACAAGCAATTGTTCACGGCTCGTTCAGCTATAAGTGCAGATGGATTTTTCGCGCCGATGATCGAGGCAGTGTATGCGGCGATTGCACGTGCAGTTGGACCTACCGTTAATGGATTGAAAATGCTAGACGCAGGCTGTGGCGAAGGCTCCCTTTTGTCTGACATTCAGCGAAGGTTAATGGAGCACTCGCATGGTAAACATCTTGGCGTGGGCATAGACATTGCGAAGGAAGGAATAAGTCTGGCTTCTAGAAGAGGAGTGCGAGATTCAGCTGCTTCAAGAGCGCTTAAAGGATACCGAGATCATGAAGCGCTGGATACTATCTGGTGTGTAGCCGATCTGGCGAATTGTCCATTTGCCAATCAATCATTTGATGTGATCCTAAATGTATTATCTCCTGCCAATTATACAGAATTCCAGAGGTTGCTTGAGAAAGATGATTTCCTTGTAAAAGTAGTTCCGAATCATGCATACTTGCAGCAGTTGCGGGGATTATTTTATAACCAAGTGGATAAAAACGTTTATTCGAATGAACAGACGCTAGCGTTGTTTAGGCGCCAATTTGAACTACTAGATGTTCAATATATTCAATATGAATACGTATTAAATAGGCGTCAACTGAGACAGTTAATTGAAATGGCCCCATTAGCTTGGGGAGTGTCAAAAGAGAGGATACAGGAAGTGATAGACTGCGATCAAATGAAGATAACTTTTGATTATTCTATTTTGATTGGGAAGAAGAACAGCCAATGAGCTGTTCTTTTTTTGTCCTTATTAGTGAAAAGTCATTTTCCAATCTATGTAGGATTCCGACGGCGGATTTTCAACATAACTTTGGATAAATTGATAATAACTTTAAACTGTGTTCGGTTAAATCTTTAGTATAATGTTAATGCGCTTTAACTTTGGGAGGTAGAGCGAATTTTTAGTAGAGAAATAGAGTCTCTGCACATGCTTTTTACGTAATGAAAATACACACTATTCGTAGAAATGGGAGTGACCATGAGATGAGAAAAATGATAACCGTTTTAACTACGTTTGTTCTGCTGTTATTCGGGGCTGCGTCTGCTTTTGCTGCAAGCCCAGCTACTAGCAATTTGAGTAGCATCGTAAATGATCCTGCCTTCGGCATTACGGCTACCTATACGGGTAAAGATGCGAATGGAAATCATCATGTGCAATTGTCTTGGGACAATCGCGGCAGTAATGTAACTTCTTACACGGTTTATCGTTATCCAACTTTATATCCATGGGGTGGAGAAGTAGCGGTAGGATGCGCGAACTTGACGACGACAAGCTGCGAGCATGTTAGTACGGCATATGGTCAATACGGATATGTAGTAAGAGCGTATTATCAGGATGGAAGTGTCGTGCAGTCCAAACCAGCAATCGTAAATATTCATAAATACTCGGGTTCCCCAGCAACACCTGTCATTTATGCAACAGAGCCTGTTAACGGTAGCTTTACTGTTGGCTTCAACATCACGTCCGGCAACAACGCTGATAGATGGGAGTTGAAAGAGAATGGACAAGGCGTCCTTCTATCTCCGAACTACACAGGTTCATTGATTGATAATGGTCAAGAGCCTCAACATGCCTCCCAAGCTTTTTACAACAAACCTTCAGGAACTTATGTATACCAAGTTAAGCTTATTAATTCTTATGGAACTTCACTATCATCGACAATAACGGTGGTTGTACCTTAATTGAATCGTGTTCTTGCTGCATGCTTGCTGTAAGGAATGCAGCTGGTATGAGACAGTCCCTGCTTAGGTGGGGACTGTTTTTTGTTGCTGCGATTTAAAATCGTCCGTTATAATTTGTGTGAAATCCAAATCTAGTTATTATAATGGAGGGAGAATTATATTAATGATGAAAGCACAAAAGAGTAAGATTCTGCTTGTCGTAGGTTGTTTTCTCCTCATAATAACTGGTTTATCCGCTAATATGCATAAAGAAAAAACGATTCCTCCACTATCGCTACAGCGTATCCAACAACTGCGTGAGCATTATCCCGTTTACAATTACGACCCTCCCAACTATGCAATTAGACCAATTTCTTATCAGGAAATGATAGAACGATCAGAAACCATCGTTGTGGCAGAATCACTCGGTGAATTACCTGAATACGAGACGGATCGATTCGGCAAGCCTGGCATACCTGAACAGAAGGTCCATGAAAAAATAACAAGTAAAGTAATCCCGCGAATCAACTCTAAATACACACAGTTTAAAATGAAGGTACTAGAAATCGTCAGTGGCCATCCTGTCGAGGGGGCGATTCATCTTGTCTATAGTTCGGACTTTAGAGGATATGAACCTGACCTTAAACGAGGAATGAAAATTGTTACTGGTATCGCGCAAGGTGAAACGCTGCAGAGAGACAATAGGTTCATTAAAAGAGAAGATCAAAGTGCTACATAGCGAGTAGTTGCTTAATAGATCTTAATAGATACATTCATCATGTTCATGCTCGCAGTACGATATAATGAACGAAAGATACCATGAATTTCAGTTGATATGCCGTAGAATTTATGATGTTCCATATCGCGTAAAAAAGGAGACTTCCATGCATTCAACGATAATGGGTACACAGGAAGAAGGCAATGTGCATCACATACCTATCGTCCCTTTGGGGGATCGAGCGCTGCTCGTTGATTGGGGTGGTAGCATAGCACGACATACTCATGAAAAAATTCGTACCTTTTGTGTGAAATTGGAGCGTGCTGCTATATCAGGCATCATCGAACTTATACCTTCCTATACGACGGTTACGATAGTCTACGACCCGATGGAACTGCGTGATTCAGCTACTGGTGAGCGCTGTTATCGTTATGATGGGCAGCTTACAGATTCTCCGTTTGAGCTTCTCAAGGGAATTATTGAGGGAATGCTTTGCTCTATGGAGGTGGTGATGGAATCCAGCAGCGCAGATTGTGTAAATTCCAATATTTCCACTAGTGCTACAAATGCGAGAAATGCTACAAATGCTGCAACTATAGTGGACATCCCCGTTTGTTATGGTGGAGCATTTGGACCGGATTTGCTAGAGGTAGCGGAACATACAGGATTAAGCCCGCAGGAAGTTATTGCGCTGCACTGTGGTCAATCTTACTTGGTATACATGGTCGGCTTCGCTCCAGGGTTTCCGTATCTTGGTGGCATGGATGAACGGATTGCTGTTCCGCGGCGCAGTTCCCCGCGGACGGCTATTACCCCAGGTTCAGTTGGTATTGGAGGAAGCCAGACGGGAATTTATCCATTGGCTACTCCTGGCGGATGGCAGCTCATCGGCAGGACACCGCGCCAATTGTTCCGCCCGCATCACGTAGACCCTAGTTTATTAAAGATGGGCGATATCGTTCGCTTCTACCCGATTGAACCTGAACAATTTGCGGAATGGAAAGAGGATGAGCAATGAGCCTTTCAATAATAAAGCAGGGCTTACTTACAACGGTGCAAGATTTAGGCAGATATGGTTACCAGGAGCAAGGCGTTATTGTAAGTGGAGCGATGGATACATTTGCACTGCGGGCAGCGAATATATTGGTGGGCAATGGAACAGGTGCAGCTGCACTGGAAATTACGCTGCGCGGGCCAGCAATTCGCTTTGAGGCGGATGCGCTAATCGCGATTTGCGGTGGGGATCTATCACCGACTATTAGTAGTGAAGATGTACCGTTGTGGCGGCCTATCCTCGTGAGGGCAGGCGAGGTGGTGGAGTTCGGAGAATGCCGATTAGGTGCGAGGGCATATCTGGCGGTAGCGGGCGGCATTGACGTGCCGATAGTGCTGCAGAGCCGCAGCACATATTTGCGTGCAGGTATAGGAGGGCATGAAGGCAGAGCTTTACGAGCGGGAGATGTACTGCCTATTGGTACAGCTTCGAATCATGCTGTTTGTTATATGAAGGAGCGTCAAGCTGCACTGCAAGCAGTCCCTTTCCTTGCAGCTACTTGGTTTATTGGCTATACAGCTCAACCCGTTTATCGTGATGAACCCGTTATTCGTTTCGTACAAGGACGTGAATATACCAAATTTACGCTAGACAGCAGGGCGGAACTGGTTAATCGACGCTTCCGTGTTACCCCTCAATCGGATCGGATGGGATATCGTTTGGAGGGAGCGGCACTTCGCTTAGAGGCGTCTATCGAGCTGTTATCAGAAGCTGTATCTTTCGGGACGATTCAAGTACCACCAGATGGGAATCCGATTATATTGATGGCAGATCGGCAAACCGTCGGTGGCTATCCGAAAATGGCACAAGTGGCAAGCGTGGATCTTCCGGTACTGGCTCAAGTGAAGCCGGGAGAACGAATCCGATTTGCCGAAATTTCATTAGAAGAAGCGCAACGGGAGTATATTTCAGCAGAATTATCATTGTTGCGGTTAGCAACATACGTTCAGCTATACATGAAGACAGGAGGTCCCCGTTAAATGTATACGATTGACTTGAACTGCGATATGGGGGAGAGCTTTGGTGCCTACACGATCGGCAACGATAAGGCTATTCTTGACCTCGTAACGTCCGTGAACATCGCTTGTGGCTATCATGCGGGTGATCCGCGAACGATGCGGCAAACGGTACAGATGGCCTTGCAGAAGCAGGTAGCGATTGGGGCTCACCCTGGGCTGCCTGACTTAGCAGGCTTTGGCCGACGCAATATGGCAATTACGCCAGAAGAAGCGTATGATATGACGGTTTACCAGATCGGTGCCTTGGACGGTTTTGTTCGTGCCGAAGGTGGAACAATGCAGCATGTAAAGCCGCATGGAGCCCTGTACAATATGGCCGCTCAACAGGAAAAACTTGCGGAGGCGATTGCCGAAGCCGTGTATCGAGTGAATCCAGAGCTGATGCTGTATGGGCTGTCTGGCAGCCAGCTGATTCAAGCTGGTGAACGCATTGGATTGCAGACGGCGAGCGAAGTATTTGCGGATCGGACGTATTGTCGAGATGGAAGCCTAACACCGAGAACAGAGCCAAATGCATTGATTAGTGATCCAGCCGAAGCTGCTGCTCAAATCCTCGAAATGGTCACAACAGGAACGGTTCGTTCGCGTGATGATGTAGAAGTGATGTTGAAGGCAGAGACGATCTGCATTCATGGCGATGGGGAACATGCAAGGGTGTTTGCCAGCCATATTCGGGACATGCTGGTAGCGAAAGGAATACAACTACAGGCGGTTGGACATCGGGCGATGCGTTAGAAGAGTTCGTTAGATATGTTAAAGCAGTAAGGCGAGCAGCATGTGGCAAGCTAGTACTAACGAAACGGGATCGTTTTGAAGGGCATAATGAAATTTAGTTGAAGATCGCAATACAATGATCTGCGTTACGCCGAGCCTGTTACTTAGTTTCGCAGAGGAATATGTGCTAACGGTTGCAGCAGAGGCTAATCAGCCTATATTGACGTGTGTAGAATTGTAACGAACGTCAGCGCACTTATTTGCCGGGTGGAGCGATAACATCCATCCATTTTTCTAAAATAGGCTCCCGCACAATCGTTACATCTCCACAATGGACGATTTCACGAAAATAACGTCAATGGCGCTCGTTAGAGGAAGTTGCGCATGAACATTCTGCAAGTAAACTTTCATAATTTTACTGATTGTTATTGACATGGAAAATTAGGGTGTGTTATATAAAAAAGAGGGATTAGCACTCTAACTCACTGAGTGCTAACAATGGCAAGGTGACGAACTGATCCGCATCTAAGATCGGGAGCTCCTTTATCTGCTCGCAGCCCTATACAACGAACTAGACAACTACATACACATATACATGTTATTTTCCAATCTGAAAGGAGACTTCTTCATGGCTAAAAAACAGTTCAAAGCAGAATCCAAGCGTTTGCTCGAAATGATGATTAACTCCATTTACACGCAGCGTGAAATCTTTTTGAGAGAGCTTATTTCCAACGCAAGTGACGCGATTGACAAAATGTATTACAAAGCACTTGCTGATGAGTCCGTCGTATTTGAAAAAGAGAACTACTATATTAAAGTTGCAATTGATAAAGACAAGCGTACTCTGACGCTTACCGATACAGGTGTCGGGATGACGAAGGAAGAGCTGGAGAACAACTTGGGCGTTATCGCGAAGTCTGGCTCGCTTGCATTTAAGACAGAAAATGAAAGTAAAGACGGACACAACATTATCGGTCAATTCGGTGTTGGCTTCTACTCTGCATTCATGGTTGCGGATGTCGTAACGGTTGTGAGTAAAGCGGTTGGCAGCGAAGAGGCATTCAAGTGGGAGTCCAAAGGTGCGGACGGCTACACGGTTACAGCAGCTGAAAAAGCGACTGTGGGTACAGAAATTACGCTACTCATCAAGGACAACACGGAAGAAGATAACTATGATGAGTATTTGGACGAGTATCGTTTGAAAGCGATCATTAAGAAGTACTCTGATTTCATTCGTTATCCGATCAAGATGGACGTGACGAGCCACCGTCCAATTGAAGGCAACGAAGATAACGAGCTAGAGACATATACAGAAGAGCAAACGGTTAACAGCATGGTTCCGATTTGGCGCAAAAATAGAAGTGAGCTAACGACGGAAGACTACGAGAACTTCTATAACGAGAAGCGTTACGGCTTCGACAAGCCTTTGAAGCATATTCATATTAGTGCAGACGGTGCGGTTGTGTACAACGCAATTCTATTTATCCCGGAAAATACGCCGTTCGATTACTATACAAAGGAATACGAGAAAGGTCTTGAGCTCTATTCCAATGGCGTTCTAATTATGAATAAATGCGGGGACTTGCTGCCGGATTACTTTGGTTTTGTAAAAGGTATGGTCGATTCCGAGGATCTGTCGCTTAACATTTCCCGTGAAATGCTGCAGCATGACCGTCAATTGACGCTTATCGCGAAAAATATTAAGAACAAGATTAAGTCGCAATTGCAAAGCTTGCTGAAAGACGAAAGAGAGCAGTACGATAAGTTCTATCAAGCTTTCGGTAGACAGTTGAAATACGGCGTATACAGCGACTACGGTATGAACAAAGACGTGCTGCAAGACTTGCTCATGTTCTACTCTTCTACAGAGAAGAAGCTGGTTACGTTGGATGAGTACGTTTCAAGAATGAAGGAAGATCAGAAGTACATTTACTATGCTTCAGGCGAGTCCGTTGAGCGCATTGAGAAATCGCCGCAGACAGAACTTGTATCTGATAAAGGCTATGAAATTCTCTACTTCACAGACGATATCGATGAGTTTGCGATCAAAATGATTATGAGCTACAAAGAAAAAGAGTTCAAGAACGTATCGAGCGGTGACTTGGGCATCGAAGCGGACGAGAATGAAATTTCTGAGGAAGAAGAGAACGACAATAAGGAGCTGTTCGAAGCGATGACTGGCTTGTTGTCAGGCAAAGTGAAGAGCGTTAAAGCATCCAAGCGTTTGAAGTCTCATCCCGTGTGCTTGTCTACGGAAGGCGAATTGACGATTGAGATGGAGAAAATCTTGAAAGCAATGCCGAACAGCCAAGATGTGCAAGCAGACAAAGTATTGGAGATTAACGTCAACCATGACGTGTTCGCATCTTTGAAAGCTGCGCATACATCTGCTGATCAAGAAAAGCTGGCATTGTACACGAACTTGTTGTACAGCCAAGCGTTGTTGATCGAAGGCTTGCCGCTGCAAGATCCAGTGGAGTTTACGAACAACATTTGTAAAGTGATGGTGTAGATTCAAGGTAGAGATTCTCTTATAGTAGATGTTCTCTATATTTGAAATAAAAGAGCTGTTAATAAGGTGAATGGTGAGTAGTAAGTAATCATGGAGTGATTATTGTGTATCAGTCTACTTTCTTAGAATGATTCATGCAGCAAGGCACCCATTCGTTTACTCTGACTCGCAAATGGATAACCCGTTTCCGGTGCACACCGGAGCGGGTTATTGTGCTAATTATGGGCATATTGTGCGAACCTGTAGCGCACATAAAATCCCTGGGATGTTCGCGATTGCGCTATGGCGCGGGTTGCGAGCCTTTTTATCCTATTTTGGGCCAGAAAATGTTCTGAAAAAGAGAGGTTCGCACTTTTAGTGCCCTGATCCCTTGTGTTATGCTAGCTGAAAAGACACCTGTCGCTCTCTACGCGAGAGCGTGGATTGAAACACTTCACTTGTGTCAACAACTATGTCTACCCCAAAGTCGCTCTCTACGCGAGAGCGTGGATTGAAACAAATTAGTCCCTCCAAATTTTATGTACTATTAGTGTCGCTCTCTACGCGAGAGCGTGGATTGAAACTGGTAGTCGCCGGACTCGCAAATTTCAATGCCGGTCGCTCTCTACGCGAGAGCGTGGATTGAAACTGTCTCCGCTCGCAGATCAGGAATGGAGTATGAACGTCGCTCTCTACGCGAGAGCGTGGATTGAAACCAGAATGCCCAAGATTCACTGTATGGTGGTCGAAGTCGCTCTCTACGCGAGAGCGTGGATTGAAACCTCTATGATGGTCAACAATGAACCGAAAGGGTTTGTCGCTCTCTACGCGAGAGCATGGATTGAAACTCACGGTCACGATCAATCTTCTGATAGCTGTGGTGTCGCTCTCCATTACTAGCTGATTTAACCGTAATAAAACTTAACGTGAACTATTAATGTTTTAGGGGGAAATCTTTACTTTTTCAATTATTTGATTTGGTGCGAACCTTAAGTGCACATAAAATCCCTAGGGTATTCGCACCTGCGCAGTGGCGCGAGTTTTGAACATTTTTCTTGTTTTTGCACGTTGGAAAATGGGGTGAAAAACGAGATTCGCACTTTTGGGCCTCTGAGCCCTTGCGTAGTAAGGGCTCAAAAAGCTCGCAGTCACTCTCTACACGAGAGTGTGGATTGAAACTTAAACCCTTAAGTACTTAATTAACTACTACTAAGTCACTCTCTACACGAGAGTGTGGATTGAAACTATACAAGAAGCGGAATATATACAGTATGCTTGGTCACTCTCTACACGAGAGTGTGGATTGAAACAGGAAGGGCTACTGGAACAGGCACGAGGGAGAATCGGTCACTCTCTACACGAGAGTGTGGATTGAAACTCGCATCTTTGTTGTATCAATATCTCGCATCCTAAGTCACTCTCTACACGAGAGTGTGGATTGAAACTGGATTTTTTGATGGACATTCCAACTGATTTTTGTCACTCTCTACACGAGAGTGTGGATTGAAACATTCACCGCCTACTTCCTCCGCCTGATATTTTTAGTCACTCTCTACACGAGAGTAAGGATTGCCAAGTGATGGACTAACACAACTGATAAGGTATAATAAAGATAATCCGTGTCTGGCACGTACCAGCGCGGATTATCTTTTTTCTGTACATATGGTATAGGATAGGGTATATTTCAACATGCTTGGATTAAGAGCAATTTAGCAGGGACAAACGGTAATGCATCTACACGATCAACCTATAAGTCTGTGCAAAATAGGTAACGGAGTGATCATTTGAGTAAAAGCAAAGGTAAAGGAACGGGGAGAGGAACAGGCAAAAAAGGCTGGAACCGCTGGCAGGCTAGTGAGAAGCGGAGACAGAATGCGCCAAAACCTTACAAAAGTAAAGGCACTAAAAATCCCAATGGAACTAATGCTAGTGACACTAAAGGTGACTGATCGAAATAGAAAGCATGTTGCTAATTCTTTATAGAAGAGAACAAGCATCGTTTGCTGAGTAGATAAAAGGAGATGGAGTAAATGGAATTGGACAACCAAGAATTGCAACAAGAAGCAGCTTCAAAATATGAGGAATTAAAAAAGGCGGCAAACCGTACATCGAACTGGAGAGAGCGTTTAGATGCTGTTGAACAATTGGGTCAATTGGACAACCCTCAAGTCATTGATGTACTCAAACATAGATTGATGAATGATACGGTGTATCAAGTTCAAGAAGCGGCTTACCGTGAATTGAAGAAACTTGGTGAAGATGTTCAGCTGCCGCCAAGAAAAAATGGTGAGATCGTAAAAGGTCTTACGAAATTGTTGGTCAGAATTAAGAAGAGCTTGCCAGCCGATCATACGTATGAACAATTTAAAGAAAAACTTCAAAAAATGCGTTCAGACGTATATGATGCTTACGAAGGCCAAAAGGGCGATGACTTTGATCAATGGCTTGAAAGCACGTGGGCTTCGCTATCTAAAAAGTAGTCATTAATAGGTGTGTTCATCTTACGAACATGTGAATAGGAAGAAAATGACGATTGCATGGACGTGCAATCGTTTTTTTTATGTGAATTTTTAATATTATAAAATTTTTGCTTACAATTTGTTCAATTACCACTATAATGAAATATTGTATGGAAAAAATATCATATTTATTATGGCGAGTTTGGTACTTTACACAACAGGGGGATGTTCATGAAAAAAGTAATCGCTTTGATCGCAATGTGTGTATTTATACTAATGGGATGTGCAGACAAAGAATCAAGTTCTCAAAAGAGTTCATCAACTGCTCCACCGCCGAAAGGGAGCAAACAACTGGAACAAATACAAATCCTTGACGATAAAGTCAGCGTACTAATTCCAAAAGGATTTGAAATTATGTCAGAAGAGATGGCAGCTACAAAGTATCCTGGTGAAAATAGACCAACCTTAATTTATACCGATGAAGATGGATCTATCAATGTAGCTTTTAACCATCTGCCAACTCCGATCTCAGAAGATGAGCTGGATAAGTTTGTAGCCGCTATGAAAAAACAGTTTGAGAAAGTACATCCATCTGCTACATGGTATGATGATGGTGTGACTACGATCAACAACAAAAGTGTCGGTTACTTAGAACTGCTTACTCCAGCAGTGGATACGAACGTTTACAACTTAATGTTCATGACAGAGGTAGACGGCAGAATTCTACTAGGGACATTTAACTGTACAGAAGAACAAATGGCTGAATGGCGTTTAAGTGCGAAGGAAATTATGCATTCCTTGCAAGAGAAGTAAATGGAAATCATTTTTAAAATAGATCCTTACAGAGCATGCCACTAATCGGCATGCTTTTTTTAGTACGTCCTATCGCCTATATGACATATGTCATGTCCCCTAATGACGTTTATGACTATTGCCCATGACATGTTCTTTCTATAATAACAATAGATAAATACGTCTTTGTAGGGTAGGTTCGTTATGCGTCATATTTGGGAGGAATACATGCGATGACTCAAGCTCAGCAAGCGAAGTTAAGAAAAGACATGATGCCTTATGAAAAATCAGATCCTAAAAAAAGTATTCGACAAATGATTAATACGCTTGTACCGTTGTTTGCACTATGGTATGCGGCATACTTAAGCTTATCCGTATCGTATTGGCTAACATTGCCGATCTCGATTATTGCAGCGGGCTTTGTTATTCGAACGTTTATTATTTTTCATGATTGTTGTCATCAATCGTTCTTTAAAAGCCGTAAAGCAAACGATATTATCGGTAACATTACCGGTGTAATAACGTTGGTTCCTTATCAACAATGGAAAAATTGCCACTCGATTCATCACGCGACGAGCAGTAACCTCGATAAGCGCGGAATCGGAGATATGTGGGTACTAACAGTTGATGAGTATGATGCAGCTCCATTAAAGACGAAAATAGCTTATAGAATATATCGTAATCCGTTTGTGATGCTCTTGATTGGGCCCATTGCTATCTTTTTAATTGCTTATCGATTTAACCGTAAAGGTGCTAGATCGAAGGAGAAAATAAATACGCATTTGACGAATGTTGCGATCGTAGCTTTGTATGCATTTATGTGCTGGCTCATTGGCTGGCAGGCATTTGTTCTTGTTCAAGGACCAATCTTCTTTATTTCAGCAATGCTTGGCATTTGGTTGTTCTATGTACAGCATCAGTTTGAGGATTCTTACTTTGAGCATGAAGATGAGTGGAGTTATGTATTGGCTGCGGTGGAAGGTAGCTCGTACTATAAGCTGCCGAAAGTGCTGCAATGGTTGACGGGCAATATCGGATTCCATCATGTGCATCATCTAAGCCCGAAGGTGCCTAACTATAACTTAGAAAAAGCACATGATGACACACCGCCGCTGCATCATGCGACGACGATTACATTGCGAACAAGCCTTGCTTCCCTTCGTTTTAGCTTGTGGGATGAAGAGAGCAAGTCCTTTATCAGCTTCAAGGATCGGAAGCGCATCATGATGCGTAAGAGCGTGTCATTGAAGTAATCATATTAGCTCTTCTTAGAGCACCTTTAATCATCTAATTGAACGGAATACGACAAGTTTCATCGTGGATATGGTACGATATAAATAACTTGAGACAGCGAGAGAAAGGGGGGGTTCGATGCAGAAGTGGTATCACATTTTTCAAAGAAGTACAGGCCTAAGCCCTTATGTATGGGTCATCTTCTACATCCTCCCTTTCTATTTTATATTTAGTTCCACATCTATGTACGAAAGCATTATTGGCATCGCTATGGTGCTGATGTTCTTTGCTTGCTATGTGCTTTCTTTTGTTTCAACAGGGCGGATCATGTACTTCTGGACAGCGGTGCAAATCTTAATTTCGGTTACGATGACGGTACTGTTCGGCTATGTGTATTTTTCGCTCTTTTTAGCGTTCTTTATCGGAAATATTCAGCATAAAGTAGGTTTTATTACGATGTATTGCATTCATCTTGTGACGACTTTCGTGACGATCAACTACGGGTTTTTAACAAAGAATCCAGTCATGCTCTCCCAAATTCCCTTTATCCTTGTCAGCTTGCTCGGTGTCGTTCTTCTTCCGGTTACGACATACAATCGAAATAAGCGTGAGAAGTTGGAAGTGCAGCTAGAGGATGCTAATAAGCGGATTTCGGAATTGGTGAAGCTGGAGGAGCGTCAACGAATTGCACGTGACTTGCATGATACATTAGGACAAAGGTTATCGCTAATTGGATTGAAAAGTGATCTAGCCAGCAAGCTCATCACGAAGAATCCGGTTCAAGCACAAGCGGAGATAAAAGATGTTCGGCAGGCCGCTCGCAGTGCGTTGAAGGAAGTGCGCGAGTTGGTCACACAAATGCGAGGGGCTAGGCTGCACGAAGAAATGTTCCGTGTAGAGCAAATTTTAAAAGCTGCGGAAATTGAGTTGGCTATTAAAGGTGAAGTAAGGCTTCCCAACACGTCTTTATTAAATGAAAATGTGCTCAGTATGTGTGTGAAAGAGGCCGTAACGAATATTGTGAAGCATAGTCATGCTACGGCATGTTCCATTGAGATAGAATCTGCTGAAACGAAGGCAACGATTAAGATTGAGGACAATGGGGTAGGACTACCGAAGTCTTTCAACCTTTCCAAAGGGAATGGGCTTCAAGGTATGAAAGAGCGTCTTGAATTTGTGAACGGCACGATGGAAATGATAACCGACAATGGAATGAAGCTCATTATTAGTGTACCGAACGTATTCAGAGCACCTGAACAGGAGGTAGGGAAATCATGATTCGTATCGTAATAGCTGAAGATCAGCGTATGTTGCTTGGCGCACTTGCTTCCCTGCTTGATTTGGAAGAGGATATGAGTGTCGTCGGTCGAGCGAGCAATGGTCAGGAAGCGGTTGAATTAGTACGTCAGCATAAGCCAGATATTTGCGTTATGGATATTGAGATGCCTGGGATGAGCGGGTTGGAAGCGGCAGAGGAGCTAAAAGGATTTGGCTGCAAAGTGCTTATATTAACTACCTTTGCTCGAAGTGGTTATTTTGACAGGGCGCTCAAGGCAGGGGCGAACGGCTATTTGCTCAAAGACAGTCCGAGTGAAGAGTTGGCAAGCGCAATTCGCAGCATTATGGCGGGTCGGCGTATTTATGCATCAGAGCTTGTCGATGAGTCATATGGGGAGACGAACCCGTTAACAGACCGTGAGAAAGAAGTTCTTGAACTGATCGCGGATGGCAAAAATACGAAAGAAATCGCAAGCCAACTGTATTTAACGACAGGGACGGTTCGCAATTATATTTCGGTTATTTTGGATAAGCTCGACGTCAGCAACCGGATCGAAGCGATTATGCGCTTCAAAGAGAAGGGCTGGTTTAAATAGGTTGAATAAGTGAATATGTTGAACATGGCAAAAGACCGTTTGGAGATGAGTTGACTATCTCTAGCGGTCTTCATTTGAGTTAATTGAGTTGATGCAATAAAAATAAATGGATGCAAACATGCATCTTTTTAAAGCTCATTTTATGAGAGAAATAGAAATGGATGCGTATATGCATTTATATCTGTTTATTTTCCATGTGGGGCACTTATTTCGTAAAAATGTCTGCACATTTGCAGTTATTTTCCTCAACCAGTTGTTTTCAACTCCAAATAGATGCACTTTTGCAGGAATTCAAGGAAGAAGATAGACAAAGTCGCACCATCATTAGCTTGGATGTAGACTGATCTAACTCGATTCACTTGATACATTTACAATTCCTCGCCAAGATATTCATGGCCAACGTCAACGTATTCAAATGGCTGCTCTTCTTCTGCTACCGCTTGAATTTCTTCTGACCCAATAGCGAAGTAGCGATACCCATCCTCTGCGTGCTTTTTTAAAGCCCGTTCCTTTACAAACTTAGGGCTGGCCTCTGCCGCATCTTCATCATATACGAGCAATATCCCATCTGTTTTGCGAAATAATAGATCATCACGAGCGATGAACTGCCATTTTCCGATATAAGGGCCGTTGCTAACTGCGGCATAATGGTCCACCTGCTGCAAAATCTGCTCGTAGCTTGCTTTTTTGTCATCGCTCCATTGCGGATCAGGCTGAGTGAAGGCGGTAATTATCGAACATTTCAGATGGGGATATTGCTGCCGAAGGGAGATTGCAGCCTCAATGGCCCACAGATCGACTCCATGCTGTCCTGGAGTAATGACCCACTCTAGTCCTTCTTCCACCAATGGAATTAATCGGTTTGTAATTGCTTTACGGATATAGGTGATGCCTTTATGTTTCTGGCTGAAAATACCGAGCTCGTGTGCCCGATAGCCAGTTATAAGCAGGTTCTTCACAATGTAGTTCCTCCAACCTTACATGATATTTCATCTTGTAATCTTATATTATTATAATTCTTAACAGCCTCTGTATACAGTTTATCTCCATTAGGATAGGATTCGAGGTGGAAAGAATGATGATTTAGATGTAGTTGCACTTGTAACAAAGTGTATCGATATTCAGTTCTTTAGCCTATATAAAAAGCGAATTAATAGTTAAATAGTTCCAAGTAACCACATATTTAGGCCTCGGATCTTGTCTTATTAGGCCTTACTTACCTGTTTTTATAACGTTTCATTTGGGTAATATTAGGTGAATATAAATCTTGGGAGGAACTTGTTTTGAAGAAATGGACAGTAGCACTACTTAGCGCAATTCTCGTATTAGGTATTACGGCTTGTGGAAATGATAAGGGGGCAACTGGCACAACTACAGATAATAAGCCAGCTGCGACAGAGACACAACAGAAACCAGCTGCTGCACTACCGACAGCTGAAGAACTTATCACAAAGACAGTTGAAGCGGGTAAAACATCCAAGAATTTTGCAATGGAAGGTACGATTAAGCAAAATATCATCGTTGGTGAAGGCGATCAGAAGCAAGAGCAAAAGGTCGATATTTCATTGAAGAGTGAGATTACAAAAGACCCAATGCATCTTTACCAAGAAATGAAAATGTCTTTGGCTGGTCAAGAGCAAAACATGAAACAATATATTGCTAAAGAAGGTATGTTTGTTGAAGTTGAAGGCGCTTGGGTGAAGCTTCCTAAAGAAGCTGAAGCTGAATTGTTGGCTCAAGTACAAGGACAAATTAGCCCAGAACAGCAGTTTGAAGCGTTCCGTGCTGCTGCGAAAGATATGAAAGTAGCTGAAGAAGGCGATCAGTATGTGATGAATGCTGAATTGTCTGGTGACGGAATGAAGGAAATGGTTAAGAAAGTAATGAGCCAATCTGCAAGCGGTAAAGATCCACAAATGGTAGCGATGATTGAGCAAATGAACATTAAAAGTGTAAAGCTTTCCTTTGCTGTGAATAAAGAAACATTTTTGCCGACAAAGTCTGATATGGTTATGGATTTGACGATGGAAGAAGGCGGGCAAAAAATGAGCTTGCTTATGGATATGAAATCAACATTCTCCAAGCATAATGAGATTGGCGAAATCAAAGTGCCGCAAGAGGTAATTGATAGCGCTAAACAACAATAATACGATTACGACCGCTGAGCCTAGTAGGCTTGGCGGTTTTTTAATTTAATTGCTGTGATTATAACACTATATTTTACCAAACGAAGCCGTTATATTAAAATAGGCGTGTAAATATACTTGGGTGGAAATATTCTCCCCATCCGAGTATGACAAGTGTCTATTTCACTCACGATTAGTAGAATAAAGGGGATGTATGATGAGAGAGCGGCTTCGTATGTTGTGCACAAGATTAACATTGTTGGTAGTCATAACGGTCTTCTGTATTCCAGTCCCGACAGTAAGTGCGAGTAGTAAGGGAGGAACAGAAACGTATACGATTAAGAAGGTGGATAGTTCAGGCAAGATGAAGCCTGCTTACTATTCAACGGCATGGAAATTTCAATTTCCAAAAGAATGGGAGATTGCAGCTACCGTTGTAGATAAAAAACGTAATATGATAATTGCTATGTACGCTGTAAAAAGTAAAGAGAACGAATTATTTAGTTCTACAAAAAATAAGGAATACGGGCTAGCAAGTTATGATTTAACAACGGGTGAGCGCGTATGGAAAATCTCTTTGTCAGGATTGTTTGAAGGAGATTTCAGCACCTATACTTATATGGATGAATTGGAAATTCAGCATAATGGTGAAATCATAATAACGGGTTATATAACTAGAGAAGTTCAAAAGATGAGCGAAACAGGAGACAGTTATTTTCAGAGCGAGACGATCGGTGATGCGATATTAACAGTCCAGTCAGCTACAGGAAAGATTACAAGGAAAATTGTGACCCCCGTATTAGAGAACAATGATTTTACAGTAAAAGGGCCATGGCTTCTGTCCGATGGCAGGTTAATGACAGCGTCTTCGCTAGATTTCGATGCTAATAAGACACTTTTGAGATATTATGATAGCTCTGGAAAACTAATAAAGTCGGTAGAGCGCAATGGTCATTTAGCCCATTTTGGCAATGGTGAATATGTGTATATCGTAAAGTACGAACATGATTTTAATAAACTAACGGTTACTGTGCGAGATGAAGTGGGTAAAGTACTACGAAATTATACATACAATCGTGAACAAGGAAAATTGAAAAAAAATCAAGTGGAAAATGCGTGGAAAGCTGAGTTTCTGCCAGACGGAAAGTTCGTAGTATCTGCTAATATTTATAAAAATACAAAGGAACAACCGCTTCTTTTCAAAAGAATAAGTGTCTTTTCTAAGCATGGTAAACGGCTATGGATGCATAATGTAGCGGCGTCAGATTCAGATCAAGATTCTCTCTACTATACAATTATAGGTGGTCGATTGTACGTGATGAATTATAAAGCTTCTACACTTGCAGAGATTCATAATGGTAAGATGCTGAAGCCAGTTAAGCTTGGAACAGGGCCGCTTAGTGAAGGAATGACTATTTTAGGGGAGGGCATGTTTTATACCCAGAAGAGAAGTCATTTGGATAGCAAACAGAATAAAGATTACTATTATGTCGGCGCAGTGAAACCGATCCGTAACATTCTCCAAGTAACAGTTCCAGATCATACAAGGTTGGTATGGGCTGATTCTACACAAGTGTTGTTGTTTAACTATACAAACAATCAGATGACCTTGCTTCGTGTAAAGTAAGTAGGTAAGCGCGAGCATCTATATTGCCGCACACGATGGAACGGGATTAGGAAAAGCTCAAGCAGAAACAACTGCTTGGGCTTTTTTGCTGTGTATACATGGAGAGGTCGAAGCCATACACTTCATATTACAGCCTGACTATAGTAAAGTTAGGTATAGCACTTTAAAAATAAACGAAGTTTCGTACACATAGACAGACATATGAGGAATGAGGAACTACAGTTGAGACAATTTAAAAAGGTTTATATTGAAATTACGAGCGTATGCAATTTGGCTTGTACCTTTTGCCCACCTACCGAAAGGGCGAAAGGCTTCATTAAGCTCGATACGTTCAATCAAGTGCTTGATCAAGTAAAGCCGCATACCGATTATATTTATCTCCATGTTAAAGGTGAGCCTTTGCTTCATCCGAAGATTGATGAACTGCTTGATGCTGCACATGAGAAAGGGCTCAAGGTTAATATTACGACGAATGGAACGTTAATTACGAAAAACAAACATAAGCTGCTCGGCAAGCCTGCGCTGCGCCAGATGAATTTTTCGCTGCACAGTTTCGATGGTCATATCGGATCTGAGAATCGGGAGAAATATTTGCGCGAAATCCTTTCCTTCGTTCGTGAAGCAGAAGAACATAAAGTTATTTTCTCGTTCCGCTTGTGGAACTTAACGCAGGACAATATGACCAATCTAGAGAAGCAGCGCAACCGTGAAACGTTGGAAGTATTGGAGAAGGAATTTAACCTCGACTTTAAAATTGAGGAAAAGGTCGTTCCCGGCAGCGGTGTTAAAATAGCGAATCGTATCTATTTGAATCAAGACCATGAGTTCCAATGGCCGAGCCTGGATGCACCAGAGGACGATGGCAAAGGGTTTTGTTATGCGCTGCGCAGCCAAGCGGCTGTACTCGTTGATGGGACCGTTGTGCCCTGCTGTCTGGATGGTGAAGGTGTTATCAATTTGGGTAACGTTCATGAGAAGACATTTACGGAAATTATCGATGGGGAACGGGCCAACAATCTGTATTACGGTTTTTCCAACCGTGAAGCGGTAGAGGAATTATGCCGCAGGTGCGGATATAGACAGCGTTTCGGAACATAATCGGAAGATGTGACTGTTCGAAACACACAAGATTTTATTTAAAAATTTTGATTGACAACTTTTTCATATGTGTGTAATATTTTTTTCAATGCAACTTCATATTTTTACCTTATCAAGAGCGACTGAGGGAATAGGCCCTACGACGTCCGGCAACCTTACCATCGAGTAAACGGTGCTAAATCCTACGGAATGTGAACCATTCTGAGAGATAAGTTAGCCAATGACACAAGTCTAACCTCTTTCTCTAGCGAAAGAGGTTTTTTTGTATATAGAAGGGACTATGCGGTAATTGGCTAAGCAGCGAGAATGAAGCAATGGGGTGAGAGAGATGATCGAGATACAGAATCTCGTAAAAGAGTACAAGAGCAAGAAAGCCAACGTGCTCGGAGTAAATAATGTTTCCTTAACGATTAACAAAGGAGAAATTTTCGGCATCATCGGTCGTAGTGGAGCAGGAAAAAGTTCCTTGCTGCGCTGCATCAATTTACTGGAGGAGCCGACTTCGGGGCATGTGTTCGTAGACGGAGTCGATCTGACAACGCTCAAGGGAGAGCAACTGCGCCAAGCGCGCCTAAAGATCGGGATGATTTTTCAGCATTTTCATCTCATTCGTGCGAAGACTGTTTATGAAAACATTGCATTCGCACTCAAAGCGAATCACAAGTCCCCACAAGAGATAGAGGTACGTGTTACGGAACTGCTCGATATGGTTGGACTAGCGGATAAGCGGGATGCATATCCTGCGCAGTTGAGCGGCGGACAGAAGCAGCGCGTTGGTATTGCACGAGCATTGGCGAATGATCCGCACGTGCTGTTATGTGATGAAGCGACTTCTGCCTTAGATCCAGAGACGACACAGTCCATTCTAGAACTACTGAAGAAGATTAATCGTGGACTACAGCTGACAATTGTGCTCATTACACATGAGATGGAAGTTGTGAAGGACATTTGCGATCGGATGGCGGTTATGCAAAACGGCATTATTGTCGAAGAAGGCAAAGTATATGATACGTTCTCTGATCCGCAGCATCCGACGACGCAGTCATTTATGAAGAGCTTGTTCCAATTCGAGCTGCCAGAACGCATGTTGAGGAAGTGCCAAGGAACGATTGTCAAAATTCACTTCGTTGCTCCGCAAGCAGAGGAAGCTGTCATAACAGAGGTACTGCGTGCGTTTGATGTTAAGGGTAACATTTTGCATGGCAAGATTGAGTACATCCATGACAACCCGCTGGGCATTCTTATTTTGGAGTTAATCGGAGAAGGTGCTGAAGTACAGCGGGCAATTGAATACATAACGAAGCGAACGCATCGAGTGGAGGTGCTGCATCATGTTTGATTTTTCATCCGTGATTGAAATACTGCCTGATCTAAACAAATCATTTTTCCAAACGCTTTACATGGTGGGAATTTCGCTTGCAGCAGCCATTGTAGTTGGCTTGCCGATAGGCATTGTATTGTTCGTGACGGATCGTGGTTTATTTCTTGAAAATGTGGCGGTAAAAAACATTTTAGGTTTCATCGTGAATATGATCCGATCGATTCCATTTATCATTTTGATGGTGCTGTTGTTCCCGTTCACGAAGATGCTTACAGGGACAACGATTGGCCCTACGGCTGCATCGGTATCATTGTCGGTCGCTGCCATTCCGTTCTTTGCAAGGTTAGTAGAGCAAGCTTTGCGCGAAATCGACAAGGGCGTTATTGAAGCTGCGGTTTCGATCGGTGCAACACCATGGATGATCATTAAAGATGTTCTGCTTCCTGAAGCAAAGCCAGGCATCATTCAAGGCATTAACATTACAGCGATTAGCTTGGTTGCCTACTCAGCAATGGCTGGGATTATCGGCGGTGGCGGTATCGGTGACTTGGCCATTCGCTTCGGTTACAATCGCTACGACGATACGATTATGTTCACAACGGTCGTTATTCTTATTTGTTTAGTACAGCTTATTCAATACGGCGGTGACTTCATCGCAAAAAAAGTAGACAAGCGCTAAGACGCATACATTTTTATATTAAGTGGAGGGGTATAATCATGAAAAAATTTGCACTCATTTTATCTATTATTTTAACGATTGGCTTGCTAGCGGGTTGTGGTTCTTCATCAGACAAATCCGGCTCTGCAAATGAAGATACGAAAGCGTTGAAAATTGGTGCAACAGCTGGACCGTACAGTGATATGGTTACAAAGGTAATTAAGCCGATTATGGAGAAACAGGGATACACAATCGAAGTTATTGAATTTGGCGACTATATTATGCCGAACCGAGCACTAGGCAACGGAGAACTCCATGCAAACCTGTTCCAGCACAAGATTTACATGGAAAACTTCGCAAAAGAAAATGATTTGCAATTGTCTGAGCTTGTTATTGTACCGACAGCTCCAATGGGTATTTACTCGAACAAATATAAGTCATTAGAAGAGATTACCGAAGGAAGCACAGTGGCAGTAGCAAATGATCCAACGAATTTGGCTCGTACGCTCGGTTTGCTGCAAGATGCAGGCTTAATTACAGTAGACAGCAACGTTGATCCGCTGCGTGTATCTGAAAAAGATGTGAAAGATAATCCGAAGCAGCTTGTTTTCCAACCGATCGAAGCGGGACAATTGCCGCGAGCAGTTGATAGTGTTGACCTATCGCTAGTTCCAGGTAACTTTGCACTTGCAGCGAAGATGGATCTGCTAAAGGCTTTGCAGTTGGAAAATATGCCGGATGACTACCGCAACCGTGTCGTTGTCAACACAGCTGACCTAGAAAAACCATTTGCAAAAGCGTTGAAGGCAGCTGTAGAATCACCGGAATTTGAGAAAGCGATTGACGAGCAGTTTAAAGGTTTTGGCAAACCTGAGTGGATGTTGAAAAGGAAGTGAGTGACATCGTGACAGCGTCAGCGTTGGAACAACGAATTGTCGTCAGAGGTGCACCAGCTCTTTACTATTGTGAAGAAGGGATTTTGAGCAGGTTGGAGTCATTGCTGCAGCCTTATGCTTTTCGAAGAGTGCTCGTCATTCATGGCGAGCGTTCTCTAGAGGCTGCGCAGCCTTATTTGCCTAAATGGAAGCACACGCAGGAGCGAGCTCAGGATCAGGAGCTGCAACATGCTTTTGAGCATGGATTGACCGAAGAATTGATAGATGAGCTTGCTAAGGAGAGGGAGGATTCGTCCCTTTCCCTCATCTATGTTTCTTATCAAGGCGAGTGCACATTAGCGGAAGCTGAGCGGCTTGCACAAGCTGCTCGAAATGAGCGTGCAGATGTAATTGTGGCCATTGGCGGTGGCAAGGTGATTGATGTGGCAAAGGCGGCAGCTCATGAAGCAGGGTTGGAAGTTATTATGGTGCCGACGCTGGCTTCGAATTGTGCGGCTTGGACGCCATTGAGCGTCTTTTATAACGAGCAGGGGCAGTTCACGCACTATACGATATTTCCAAAAAGCTCGTTAATGGTACTCGTGGAGCCACGTATTAATTTGGAAGCGCCTGTTGATTATTTACGGGCTGGCATTGCGGATACGCTGGCAAAATGGTATGAGGCGGATGTGCTTATACGGCAGTTGGAGCAGCCTGTTGCTGCCGTGCAAATTGCTCATCTTACGGCTCGTTTGTGTCAAAGCGTATTGTTGGAAGATGGCTGGCAAAGTATCGCTGATGCGAAACGCGGAGAGCTATCGCCAGCATTCGTGAAGGTACTTGAGACTATTATTATGACGGGCGGTATGGTTGGTGGCTTTGGCGACCATCTTGGGCGTATTGCTGGAGCCCATTCCGTCCATAATGGGCTGACCGTTGCTCCATCTACTCATCATCTGCTGCATGGCGACAAAGTTGCCTATGGTATTCTTGTGCAGTTGGTGTTGGAGGGGAACCTAGCAGAAGTAGAAAAGCTGCTCCCATACTATCAAAGTATGGATCTTCCTTGTCGATTGTCGCATCTAGGGCTATCCGTTCAGGATGAGTTGTTATTGAGACAAGTGGCGTCTGGAACGACGAATCCGCAGGAGTCTATTCATCTAATGGGTGAAGGAATAACGGCAGAGCGGGTATATGAGGCGATGTTGCGGCTTGAGCAGGTGACTCAGCATTTTAATAGTAATAGTATTGGGGAATAAGTGCGAAGCGGGTAAACGGAAAGATAGTTAGTTGATTACCATTACCATTACCATTAAAATATTGGGCGTGTTGCATCCGAGGGCAAAGGTTATTCTAGACTAAGAGGATAATCTGATCGACATGTCATTACTTTTGCAAAAAATAAGGCAGAGCATCCTAGCTAGTTGGCTAGAAGGAGCTCTGCCCTTTTCTATTTACTATGTAGGCTTAACCGCGGGGCGGAAATACACCAGCCAAACAAATGATGAATGTTTGCGCAAGGTAAGGCTGCATATTATTGTGCGGCAGAGAACCGCCTGTTGGTTGCAGTGCGTGTGGAGACAATGGCGTATTAATGACCGTGTCGTACAGCGGATTTTGCTCTTCACGTCCCGGGCGACCTTGCTTAGGTGATTGTGCCCATATCTGCTTCTCAGGATTGTTGCTTGAGCCCACATCATTAATTGCTTGTGGAATATGGGTATGTGAAGGTATTTCAGTCTGTAGTAATGTAACTGTTGGGCTTCCGTTTTGTTCACCAATGGTTCGTGGTGTCAAGCCAGGCCCATGACCTTGATGCATGGGTGCTTGTCCCATAAGGTTGGGGAGAGCAAACGTTGATCTACCGTCTCCACCGTATTGGACACCGAGAATCGAGAATAGCGCAGTATATCGTGCAATTGGCATCAATTGTCCATTGCACAATGCCCATCCATTTGGAGCAAAGTTTCCTGAGAAAATGCGAATTTCACCAAGATATGCTTCAGCCATAATAGTGCCCTCCTAATATGATTAACTGCGGGATGGATATATCCCGGATATTGCAATACAAAATTGTAAAGCAAGGTAAGGCTGCATATTGTTATGAGCTTGTGATTGACCAGCAGTAGAAAGCGCATTTGCCGCCATCGGCACACTTTGCGGTGTTGTGTCTTTGTAATTGTCTGCTGCATCGGACCAAGCATTATTTTGTGCTGAAACAGCAGTTGCTTGATTGGATGATGCCTGAGCCATATGAGTATGCATAGGCATTTCGTTTATAGTAAGGGTATGGCCCGCTTCTCCAGCTGACCGTCCAAGTGGAATTTGTTGTGAAATGTGGATCGGAACACGACCGCGCAAATCGGGTAATGCGAAGGTTGTTCTTCCATCTCCTCCATATACGGCTCCTAGTAACGAAAAGAGTGCTTGGTTCTGATTGATAGAAAGGATTTGGCCGTTGCAAGCAGCCCAGCCTCGTGGGGCATAATTGATCGGGAATAATTTGACTTCTCCTAAAAATGGCTCAGCCATAATAAATGCCTCCTTTAATACGTATTTAGCCTTGTGATGGATAAACTCCATAAAGCGAGATAATAAATGAAATTGTCGTGGTGGGCATCATGTTGTCATGAGGTTGGTTGCCGCCAACCGCCGTAATGGATTGAGCGTTCATATTAACTGTCGTGCTTGATTGTCCGTAAATGGGAGCTGGAGACGCCGCCCATAACATATTAGTAGGTGACGCACTTTGTCCAGCTGCGCCAACTGACACAACTTGATGCGTATGCGCGGGCAGTTGACTGCTAATTAGTGTCACCGTTTCGGTTCCTGCCTTGCTGCCAAGTGGAAGTGTATTACTTGTGTGAAGCGGAATACGTCCCCGAAGATCAGGTAAAGCAAACGTCGTTTGACCATCTCCGCCATATGTGGTACCTATTAACGAAAATAACACTTCATTTTCCGCAATACTTATGAGCTGTCCATTACATAATGCCCAACCTTGGGGTGCAAAGTTGCCCCCAAACATTCGAATTTCTCCAACATAGCTCTCCATAATTGAACGTCACTCCTTTATAGGTGGATGTGGGGTCCATATCATTGTTGCATATAGTTCTGTGCTCTGAGTCACACAGAAACCAAGCCGTTCATAGAGTCGTCTCGCAGCGAAGTTCTGCTCGAATACGGAAAGAACAATAGGCTTGCTTGTGAGGATGGCATCAGCTTGCAGCATCGTAAGAATAGATGTCCCTATGCCTTGGTTGCGATACAGGCTATGTATAGTGAGATCTACTAGAGTGGTATGCTGATTGGAATCCCATAAAATATAGCGGCCCACTGGAATATGCTCTTTCGTTTCTATGATGAAATGCTGCGCGTCCGGATATTGTACTGCATAAGAGTGCTGCTGAGCTTTCCACTGCATTTGTAGAAAAGCATCTCTGGTCATTTCGTCCCATTCCCAGGCAAGGATTTCTTTCCTGCGACTATCTGCATAGAGCTCAAATAAAAAAGGCTCATCTTCGCTGCAAGCAGATCTGTACTGCAAAATGTCACCTCCTGTCGATATGGATAGAAAAATGTGGAATTACAATATGAATATATCATAGTTACCGATGAAAAAAAGTAGAAACTAAAACTATTTTTTGAGTGAATAAAGTATAGGTGTCGTATATAATGAGTGGTAACATCACTGGAAAAAGTTGTAATATGTTAAGTTGTACATATATAACTGTCACATCTTGTCGAAGCAATCATACTAGTACGAGGTGGAGCATGGATATGAGAAGTAGTAGAGTTAGTAACTATCATTTATGGCGACGGATAGGGATTGTGGCGCTATGTTTTATTACGGTTTTAGTAGGTAGCTTAGGAGCAGTAGGCGGGGTTGCACAGGCAACTACATCTTGGACGGCATACTCTTCAGGCACGAGTACGATGCTTAACAATGTAGCTTATGGCAATGGGCGTTGGATCGCGGTAAGCAATAACCGTGAAGTGGTTACGTCTATAGATGGAGTCTCATGGAGCAACCAGGCAACATTACCAACAAATACACTTGGTGTGCAGTACGTGCGAGATCAATGGCTTACGGTCGGTTACTATGGGAAAATATATAGTTCCGCAGATGGGCTTACTTGGACACCTAGGACTTCAGGGGTATCGGAAGATTTGAGTACAGTTGCAACGGATAGTCAGAAGTATGTTGTAGTGGGCTATAAGGGAACAGTACTTGTTTCGTCTGATGGTCATAACTGGACGAATTCAAAGCAAGGCTCATCAAATTTATATTCGTTGACCTACGGCGGTGGGCAATTTGTAGCAGTTGGAGATGCTGGGGTTATTTATACGTCTACGGATGGTGTTAGTTGGACGGTGAGGAATTCAGGTGTGAGTGAGGCGTTACTCGGGGTGATCTATGGCAATGGAACTTATGTTGTTGTAGGTGCTAGGGGAACATTACTCACGTCAACGGATGGTGTTGCGTGGAACAAGCGAGCAGTTCCATCCGGAAGCAAGAGCTTGTATGGGGTGGCTTACGGAAATAACAAGTTTGTCGTGCCTGGAGATAAGGGGCTAATTCTAGCTTCTACGGATGGGCTGACATGGACAGAAGAGAATTCGGGGAATTCCATTGATCTTAATCATCTTGCTTATGGAAGCGGTCGATTCGTTATTGTCGGAGTGGGAGGCCATTTACTATCGCAAGCACAGCCGTTGTCGAGCAATGCGGACTTGAGCGGATTGACGCTGAGCGCGGGAACGCTGGCGCCAGCGTTTTCATCTGGCACGTTGAGCTACACGGCGGACGTGGCGCATAGCGTGGCGGAGCTGCATGTGAGGCCAACGGCAGCGGATAGCAAGGCGAGCGTGACGGTGAACGGTGCGGCCGTGGCAAGTGGAAACGCGCATCGCGTTCCGTTGAACGTGGGAGCGAATCCGATTACGGTAATCGTCACGGCGGAAGATGGAACGATGAAAACGTACATGGTAACGGTGACACGAGCAGTGCCACAGTCGAGTGACGCGAACCTAAGTGGCTTAGCGCTAAGCGCGGGAACGTTGAGTCCAGCGTTTGCCTCTGGTACGACAAGCTACACGGCGAACGTGGCAAGCAGCGTAACGGAGCTGGATGTGACGCTAACAGTAGCAGATAGCAAAGCGAGCATAACGGTGAATGGTGCTGCGGTGGCAAGTGGAAGTGCCTCGCGAGTGTCGTTGAATGTAGGAGCGAACCGGATAACGGTAGTCGTCACGGCGGAAGATGGAACGCCGAAGACGTACACGGTGACGGTAACACGTGCCACACCGCCGCTGTCGAGCAACGCGGACTTGAGCGGATTGACGCTGAGCGCGGGGACGTTGAGTCCAACGTTTGCGTCTGGCACGTTGAGCTACACGGCGGACGTGGCGCATAGCGTGGCGGAGCTGCATGTGAGGCCAACGGCAGCGGATAGCAAGGCGAGCGTGACGGTGAACGGTGCGGCCGTGGCAAGCGGAAACGCGCATCGCGTTCCGTTGAACGTGGGGGCGAATCCGATTACGGTAGTCGTGACGGCGGAAAATGGAACGAAGAAGACGTACACGGTGACGGTAACACGTGCCACACCGCCGCTGTCGAGCAACGCGGACTTGAGCGGATTGACGCTGAGCGCGGGGACGTTGAGTCCAACGTTTGCGTCTGGCACGTTGAGCTACACGGCAGACGTGGCGAATAGCGTGGCGGAGTTGGATGTGACGCCGACGGTAGCGGAGAGCAAGGCGACTGTGACGGTAAACGGTATGGCAGTGGCAAGCGGAAACGCGCATCGCGTTCCGTTGAACGTGGGAGCGAATCCGATTACGGTAGTCGTCACGGCGGAAGATGGGACGACGAAGACGTACACGGTGACGGTAACGCGAGCAGTGCCGCAGTCGAGTGACGCGAACCTAAGTGGCTTGTCGCTAAGCGCAGGAACGTTGAATCCAGCGTTTGCATCTGGCACGTTGAGCTACACGGCGGACGTGGCGCATAGCGTGGCGGAGCTGGATGTGACGCCGACGGCAGCGGATAGCAAGGCGAGCGTGACGGTGAACGGTGCGGTCGTGGCAAGTGGAAACGCTCATCGCGTTCCGTTGAACGTGGGAGCGAATCCGATTACGGTAGTCGTTACAGCGGAAAATGGAACGCCAAAGACGTACACGGTGACAGTGACGCGAGCAGTGCCGCAGTCGAGTGACGCGAACCTAAGTGGCTTAGTGCTAAGTGCAGGAACGCTGACCCCAGCGTTTGCATCTGGCACAACGAGCTACACGGCGAACGTTTCGAGCGGTGTAACGGAGTTGGATGTGACGCCAACAGTTGCGGATAGCAAAGCGAGCGTAACGGTGAATGGAGCTGCGGTAGCAAGTGGCAGTGGAACGCGCATACCGTTGAACGTAGGATCGAACCCAATTACGGTAGTCGTCACGGCGGAAGATGGAACGACGAAGACATACACGGTGACGGTAACGCGAGCAGTACCATTGTCGAGCAATGCGGACTTGAGCAACTTGACGCTAAGTGCGGGAACATTAAGCCCAGGGTTTGCATCTGGTACAACCAGCTATACGGCAAGCGTATCTCATGCCGTATATGATGTAGACGTTAGCGCGATAGCATCTGATGTTGCTACAACGATTACAATAAACGGGACGGCAGCAGCGAATGGAACGGCTGTGAAAGTCCCGCTCAACATCGGAGCGAATGTGATTACTATCCTCGTTACCGCACAGGATGGTACGACGAAAACATACACGGTAATTGTTACACGCTCAACTCCGCCGCAGTCAAGCAATGCAGGCTTAAGCAGCTTGACGCTGAGTACAGGCACGTTGAGTCCGACATTTTCATCGGGAACTACGAACTATACGGCAAGCGTTACGAATGCGGTGTATGAAGTAAGCATCAGTGCAATTGCAGCAGATGCCACTTCAACCATTACGATAAATGGAACAGCAGCAGCGAACGGAACTGCAGTAAAAGTGACATTAAAAGTCGGAGCGAATGCGATTACGATACTCGTTACCGCACAAGATGGATCATCGAAGCCTTACTTAGTCACAATTACTCGTGAAGATCCAGCATCGAACGGTGGATCCAATGGGTCAGGTGATTACACGCCAAAAGACAGTAAAGGCAGTATTCAGGTCATTGATGCAAATGGGTCGATACTTCAAGTTCCTGTTACACATTTAATTGATGCTAAGCTGCAACTAAGAGCGGATATTTACGATTCCAATAATAGCAAACGACTACAGCAAGGCATTGAGATTGCGACTGATGGCACCTTTACATTTAAGCCGTTATCAAAAGGCACGTATCGCGTACATTTATTTGTAACAACAGCCAATGGGGAACGGCTTGCGGGTACAGAAGGTGAGCTAGTCGTTAGCGATTCAGATAAGTCAGTTATGAAGGTAACAGTCATCGATCCAATTAGTGTTGTACGAGATGCAGAAACGAAGCAACCAATTGTGGGAGTGAAGCTAAGCTTATTTTGGGCTGATACGGAACTTAATCGAAAAAATGGTAAAGTACCTGGTGCTCAAGTAGCACTGCCGAGGATCGAAGCAAAGAAACTTTCCTATAACGAGAATGTCCAGTACAGCGATACAGAAGGACAATTCGGCTGGTTGCTCTTCCCAGAAGGCGACTATTATGTCATCGCTGAAAAAGAAGGATTTAAAACGTATGACAGCCGCAAGGAGCAATCTACACCATCCATTCATGTTAAGCATACGGCTGTAAAATTAGATATTCGAATGGCCAATGATACGAAGGAGCATGCACCGTATATATTTGGCTATAAAGATGGAACGTTCCGCCCAAATCAAGGAATTACGCGGGCTGAACTGGCTTCCATACTAGTTCGTCTTTTCCTTCAAGGGGAACAGTCTAAACAGCAGTCAGCAACTATTGCTTTCACAGATGTGGGGGCATCGCATTGGGCGAATAAACATATTTCTACAGTAGCACAAAGCAAGCTCATGATTGGTGATAAAAACGGCCAATTTCATCCAGAGAAAATGGTAACGCGTGCTGAAATTGCTATTATCGTGAGCAAGCTGAAGCAGTTGAAGAATAGCGGTACTTACCAATTGAGCTTTACAGATGTGAAAGGGCATTGGGCTGAGGCGTATATTGAAAGTGCATCTGAAGCGAATGTATTAAAAGGTTTCCCAAATGGAACGTATCGTCCACAGCAATCTCTAACTAGAGCGCAGGTTGTTGTGCTAATCAATAAAATACTTGGACGTACACCTGCATCTATCCATGCCTTGCAAAAATGGAAAGATGTCCAGCCTGCGTATTGGGCATATGACGATATTATGGAAGCTTCAACGACTCATCGGTACTTGCTAAAAGATGGTCAGGAAGTATGGCTTAAGCAGCAATAATAAAAAATGAAAAAGCGCTGTTGAATGGCTTTGTGCCAATACTCAACAGCGCTTTTGTATTTCCTAGGTATGTTCGAGGAACCCTGATTTACGTCCAACCCCAGAAGAAGCCATCACGATCCCATGCAGCTCTGCCGCGGTGCAATTTTTTAAATGCTTTCTTTACTTCTTTCTCAATCGATACATTGCCATTCTCATGTGCATATATAAAAGACTCGCCAAAATGCTCTCGAATGTATGCTACTGCTTCGTCTTGGCGCAGCATGCCTGAAAATTGAAGTTCTTTCAACATCCACTCAGCAACTTGCTCTGCTGAATATTCCATGTTATCGCTCCTTTATTTATCTTGAGTGACTCGAACGATCTGCATATCGATGCATCACGTTCTTATGACTTTGATTTGACCTATTTATCATATCGTTGCATCGTAAACAAATCAATTCAGGGATAACATGCATTCACTTGTATTCCATTAGGAAGTAAATTATTTCAATAAATCATAAAGGTTAAAACCGTGCTATACTCGGAGTACATCATTTGAAAGGACGGACTTCATGAAGATTATCCGCACCATAGTATGGTTTATCTATTTTTGGATTTACTTAATAGGCTTGCTTCCTCACCTTAACAAGGCAAAGAGGCTGCAGCGTGAAGGGCGAACAGAAGAACTTGATGCTCATGTAGCTAAGCATGTTGTAAAATGGGCGCGTTCTTTACTGCGAGTAGCAGGTGCAAAAGTAACGGTACGTGGAGAGGAGCATTTGCCTGCTGAGCCAGCGGTGTATGTTTCCAACCATCAGGGGAATTTCGATGTACCGATTTTATTAGGCCACCTTGGCAACCCGAAGTCGATGTTTGCGAAGCAAGAGATCGGCAAGCTGCCGCTTATCCGTGATTGGATGAAGCTGTTCCGCTGTATATTTGTTGACCGGAACAATATGCGTCAGGCAATGAACAGTTTGAAGGAAGCGACAGAACTTGTTGCTAATGGTCATTCTGTTGTTGTATTCCCTGAAGGTACGCGCAGTAAAGGTGACCAAATCGGCGAATTCAAAAATGGTGCATTTCGTATCGCAACGAAGACGGGGGCTCCTATTGTGCCAATTCGTATTTCAGGTTCTTATAAGCTCATGGAGGCTAACGGATTCTGGATCTCTCCAGCAGAAGTTGAGCTAACGATTCTACCTGCTGTACAGGTTGAGGGGCTATCTAAAGAAGAGATTGCTGAGTTACCAGAGCGAGTAAAAGCAATCATCGAAAGCGCTGAATAATAGTTAAATAGGTACCTACAGGATTATAACTAGAGTCTGTACATGCGAGATCTGCATATACAGACTTTTTTGTATTTGTCACATAAACGCGTGCTGAAAGCAACTCGAATGATTATGAAACTGACGAAACAGGGACAATGAGCGGAGTTATAACATGGCAGTATAACGAAGTTATTGGTACCAAGCCTGATGTCGGAGCTAAAATGGTACTCTTAAAGCCAAATCCTAAAGAAAAATATAATGTTCCTTTGTTGGCAGGAAGTTCAACAGGTGAATTGGTACATGGCAATGGAGTATATGAAGCAAAGGCTGATGGATATGGTAACTATATAATCAATGATATTCCTGAATCCGCATCATTAAAAATTATTTTTAAGGAGCTGCTTCGTAGTTATATTTTCTGACGAAGTCAGCTCTTTTTACGTTAGTAGTATGATTAACATGAAAGTGAAAGGAAGGGTGTTAATTAATGAATTCCATGGGAAACGCCAAAGAACAAGTCATTGCAGCAGCAGAACAGTTTGCCAAATCAGAACTTGAGCATGATCCGACAGGTCATGATTGGTGGCATGTGCACCGAGTGGTAAAAATGGCGGAACATTTAGCGGAGGAAGAAGGGGCGGATATCGCGCTATGTAAAATTGCGGCTTTGCTGCATGATGTTGCAGATGAAAAGTTGAATCCGTCGAAGGAAGCGGGGCTTGAGAAGGTTAGACAATGGCTACAAGGCCAGCCCCTCACTCACGAAGAGCAGGAGCATCTTATGGAGATTATATCTACGATGTCTTATTCAGCAGGGAAGAATCCGCCGATGCGGACGCTGGAAGGCCATGTTGTGCAGGATGCTGATCGTTTGGATGCAATAGGAGCAATCGCCATTGCGAGAGTGTTTCTCTATGCAGGATGGAAAGGAGATCCGATCCATGATCCGGTGCTTCCGCCTCGAGAAACGATGACGATGGAGGAATATCGACATGGAAAGAGCACGGCGATTAATCATTTCTATGAGAAATTGCTCAAGCTAAAGGACAAGCTGAACACGGATGCGGCGAAGCGAATTGGAATAGAGCGGCATCGATACATGGAAAGTTATTTAGAGCAATTCAAGCGTGAGTGGGAAGGTGAGTTGTAGATAAACTTTAAAGACCAAGTGTAATGTTTATTTATTCTAAACTCGTAAATAAAGGGTCATATAACCTCAACCTTATCATTTGCATGAATGTAGTATGATAAGGATCTATTTTAATTAAGTTGCGAATTTATCCGCTTTAGGAATGACCGCTGGGTTGATCCGCGAAAATTTCTCTACGCACATTTCACACGCTGGACTTCCGCAACCGTAATCAAGGAGGGGTATCATTGTTCGAGACGATTAAGATTAAAGGTGCTAGAGAGCACAACCTGAAGAACGTTACGTTGGAGATTCCGAAGCATAAGTTTGTTGTATTAACGGGGCCGTCAGGGTCCGGTAAATCTACGCTTGCGATGGAAACATTGCAGAAAGAGTGTCAACGACAGTACATGGAATCAATGGGGATGATTACAGATTCCTTCACGAAGCCGAAAGTGGATTCCATTACGGGTCTTTCTCCTTCCATAAGTGTAGGGCAGCATGTGACGAATCGAAATCCACGTTCAACGGTTGGAACCGTCACGGATATCCATCAATTTCTACGGTTTGTTTATGCAAGAGCAGGTAAGCGTCCGTGCCCATCCTGCGGTGAAATGGTCGAACAGGCAACAGACGCAGCAGCAGATAGTAGTATGAATGAGGAAGAAGAGCGTGAAGGGAAGATTATTTGTCCTTCTTGCAGCGCGTCCCTTCCAAAGCTCACCATGCGGCATTTTTCCTTCAATACACCTGAAGGTGCTTGTGGAGAATGCTCAGGTTTAGGTGAAGTGGCTAGTTTGAATATAGATGCGGTGTTTGATTTGGATAAAAGCTTGCGTGAAGGCGGAGTTGTCTTCCTTAATGAAGGATTGATCGAATACTATGGTCATGTATTAGTGGCAGCTGGCAAGCATTACGGATTTGAGTTCGATCTGGACCTTCCACTTCGAACCTATACAGAAGCAGCGAAGGATTTGCTTTACTATGGGGCTGAAAGTGAAGAGTTCTCTCGTCACTATCCAACTGTTCAGCCACCGAAGACGGTATCGAAGGGCAAGTTCGAAGGTATTATTACTGGTATGTGGCGCAGATACAAAGAGAAAGACGGCGATGCAGCAGGGGCTTCCTACGGACACGCTGGCGTATTTTTCACACAGCAAACCTGTCAGTCTTGTCACGGTAAAAAGTTAAATGCAGACAGTCGATCCGTACAAGTATATGGAGCGTCCATTTCGGACATATCCAGTTGGTCGCTGCAAGATGTGTATCAATGGATTAGCGATTTGTCCAGTCAGCTTACAGAACAGGAACAAATCTTGCTTCAACCGATTATGGAAGATTTGCCGAATCGCCTTAAGCGGATTGTCGATGTTGGTCTTAGTTACCTTTCCTTGGATCGTCAGACGATTACGTTGTCAGGAGGAGAAGCACAGCGGCTTCGCCTTGCCACATTGCTAGGTTCGGGATTAACGGGAGTGCTGTACGTATTGGATGAACCATCTAGAGGGCTTCACCCGAAAGATACGGAAGGTCTCATTTCAGTATTGCTGCAGCTGCGTGATATGGGAAATACGGTGCTAGTCATCGAGCATGATCCGGAAATGATGCGTGCTGCGGATCATGTGATTGATATGGGGCCAGGAGCGGGAAGTCGCGGTGGTGAAGTAGTGGGCGAAGGGACGTTGGAGCAGTTAAAAGCGATCCCTGCATCGGTTACAGGCGCTTATTTGAGAGAAGAGGAGCTTCCTTCTCCTCCACGTAAACGTAGAAAAGGAAATGGTCGTACGTTAACGATTCATAATGCGCATTTGCGTAATTTGCGCCATATCGATGTTTCGTTCCCGCTCGGGGTGCTGTCCTCTGTAACAGGAGTTTCTGGCTCAGGGAAATCCACATTGATGTTCGATCTGCTTGCGGAAGGCGGTATTGAGCATGCGAAGCGTCCAGGCTGTGACCGTATTGAAGGCCTGGAGCATATTGGTGAGCTTATTTTGGCGGATCAATCTCCGATTGGTCGAATGCAGCGTTCCAATGTGGCGACCTATACGGATGTATTTACGCAGCTTCGTAATCTGTTTGCTGGCTTGCCTGAAGCGAAGAAGCAGAAGCTAACGTCTAAGCATTTCTCCTTCAATACAGCAGGTGGGCGTTGTGAAAATTGCCAAGGGCTAGGTGTAGTAACGCTGGATATGAATTTTTTGCCCGATATGGAGGTTACCTGTAAGACGTGTAAGGGCCGCCGTTTTAAAGAGGAAGTATTGGCGGTTACGTATAAAGATCACTCCATCTCCGATCTGCTGGACATGTCTATCGAAGACAGCTTGGAAATATTCGCATCGGAGAAAAAAGTTGCGAGTATGATCGAGCTGTTGTGCGAAGTGGGATTGGGCTATTTACATTGGGGTCAATCCGTTCGAACGCTTTCCGGCGGAGAAGGGCAGCGCTTGAAGCTGGCGAAGGAACTAAGTAAGAAAACGAAGAAGCATACGCTGTATTTACTGGATGAGCCTTCGACAGGGCTCCATCCGAAGGATGCGGAACGTCTTCTTATTTTGCTGCAGAAACTGGTGGATGCCGATAATACGGTTATTCTTGTTGAGCATAACATGGAACTTGTACGAGAGTCGGATTGGGTCGTAGATCTTGGACCTGAAGGTGGCGCAGCAGGTGGACAATTGATGGCGGCAGGTACTCCTGAGCAGGTAGCAGAGGTTGCTCATTCGCAAACGGCTAAATATTTAGAAGCTGCTTTAAGCAAATATAGAAACAACTAAGTTCGGTGACGTACCACGGGAGCGATTATTCTCTTTTATAGGACCATTGGATAATGTCTAGATCATTTGTTGGGTTTACATCACTCTGCAATTGATGTGTAATAATATATATAGGTTCACGCTAGATATTAACAAAACGGTTGGTGAGAAGATGAGTGAGCATTCTGTTACGGTTCCGAAGTTAGGTAGGACAGCTTTAGTTGTTGAAGGCGGAGGGATGAGAGGGATATTTTCCACAGGAGTGTTGGATGCGTTCATTCAGCATTCCTTCAATCCCTTCGATATATGTATTGGTGTGTCGGCTGGTGCTAACAATACAGCCGTTTACCTTGGTCAAATGTATAAGCGTAACTATAAAGTCATTACGGATTATTCCGTAAGGCCTGACTTTATAAATTGGAAAAAATTCATTCGTGGTGGACATTTGATGGATTTGGACTGGTTGTGGGATACGACAACACGAGAGCTGCCTGTACAGCGAGAGTTGTTGTTTAATGGTCCATCTCAATTCCTAATTGGGGTGACAGAGGTAGAAACGGGCAATCCTGTCTATCTTGAACCTAACACGAATAATTTAGAACAGATGTTGAAAGCTTCTAGCGCGATTCCTGTTCTTTATCGTGGGTTTGTTGAAGTCGATGGAGTTCCTTATGTCGATGGCGGGGTCACCGATTCGATTCCTGTTCTGGAAGCGTACCGCAGGGGAGCGAGAACGATCATGGTGATTCGTTCTAGACCACATGCATTCACGATGCGTTCTAGTAAAGTCAATTATCCAACTCGATGGGTACTACGCCAACATCCACGGCTGGTAGAGGCACTAGATAATCGGGCCAATAAGTATCAAGAAGCGATCGACTTTATGCGCAATCCACCTAAGGATGTTCGTATTATTGAGGTGAATCCTCCGGCTGAATTCAAGACGGAGCGTCTTACGAAAGATATAGAAGTGTTGAACCGAGACTATATGCTTGGTTGTACAATCGGAGAACAGTTGGTTCGTGAATGGAACTGACACACAAGTGAATGGATGAATAGATAGGAGAGGCTCTACTCTGCAAGTTGAACAAACTTGTAGGGCAGAGCCTCTTTTTTAGTTTCGACGCCCGTTCAATTCTAAAAATCAATGAAAGCTCTTATATACATAATGTACAACTAGATACATATATTTTTTCTGAACAATGCAGGAGATTATTGGAATATGACGAAAAAGCTATATAATATTTTTACGATCCAAATAATGGATTGTAAAAACAACTGTAATCATATAGATAGAAATGGCATGGGGGGATGTCAGGAATATGCGCTCACAAATTTACAAGACACTAGGGCTCAGTCTATTTGCAATGGTCATGCTCATCTTAGTCGTCTTATTCCCACGAGATTTGGATATTAGTGTGGTGGGATACGGCATACATGCTGAATATCATTTTAGTTGGGAGAAATACGCGAACAACATTAAGACATTTTTGCATGGAATTTTTTATGAACAGACGCTTGGTCCTACTCGTTATGAAGGGGAGACAGCTGAAGCTGCTGTAGCAAGAACGGTAATGAATAGTATGGCTGTTATCGTTACCGCTTTCGTCCTTAGTATGGGGCTAGGTATTTTAAAAGGGATCTTCGATTATCAAAGTTCGGATCGTAAGACAAAATGGCTAGGTGGTATGACAACGTGGTTGTTTCAATCCATACCAGACTTTTTACTAATTTTGATATATCAGTGGATTATCCTTAATTATTTTCCTTTTGTTCATATATTCGCTGAAGAAGGCTGGGAGGCGTGGGTATTTCCTACTCTATTGCTATCCATTTACCCTACTTTCTATATCGCTCGGATTACATCAGCTTCAATCTCGGCACAAGAAGGGCTTCTGTACATTAAAGTCGCACAAGCTAAGGGATTGTCCCGTACTCGCATTATGTACAAACATGTGTTGAAAAATTGCATGAGTACGATCTTAAGCCATTTATCTTCCTTGTTTGTGTATATGTTATCTAACTTATTAATTATCGAATACTTCTCCAATTTTCCAGGTGCAGCGAATCGCCTGTTTATCGCCATTGACTACGATCTCTATTTTGGAGCAGGGGCCAACTATGAACCTAGTGTTATTATCGGGATTTGTTTCTGTTTTATGGTCTTGCTAGTTATCGCTCAATTGGTCAGCATCATATCAAAGTATAAAAGCGGATTGCGATGAAAGGGTGGTTGAGTTGAGAAATATACCATTATGGATCGGTGGAACGATGCTCGCATTCCTTCTATTCGTTATGTTTGCAGGTCCGCATCTTCCGTTTGTGAATAAAGATTTAACTCCAGAGAAGCATCGCTGGAATGCGGATCGCACCAAGCTCACGATGCCTCCCTATAAACCATCTGCCATTAATCCGCTCGGTTCAGACAAAGCGGGTGTTGACAATTTAAGCAAGCTGATCGTAGGTGCAAAATCAACTGTTTTATTTGTGTTGGCAGTGACTTTAGTCCGATACCTCATTGCCGTACCACTAGGTTTGCTTGCTCGCAAACAGAAAGGGTTCACGTATTCGGTCGTTACGAGCATGAATCAAGTCTTCTCCTACTTGCCTGCTCTCTTCTTTGCAGCATTACTATTGAGTAATCCGTTGATTCAATATGGAGATTATCGGCTGTTAAAAGTTATTACTATCCTTGCGCTTATTGAAGTGTTCAGGGTAGCCTATGTCATTCAGCAACAAACTCATCAAATATCGTATGAACCTTACATGGAAGCTGGTGCTTCCCTAGGACTAAGTAACAGACGTTTGGCCGTAGGCTACTATATGCCTGCACTGCTGCCTGAACTTATTATCAACTTCTGTATCGATGTAGGAAAAGTGATGCTGCTTGTTGGTCAGCTTGGCGTACTTAGTATTTTTCTTACGCACGAATGGGTTGAAATTGCAGAATATACGAAGAAGTTTATTAATTCGAGTACAGATTGGATGTCCTTGTTAGGAGCACACCGTAAAGATATTTATTACAACAAGTTTGGCTTTGTGTTCTTCCCAGCGTTAGCTATTATGTATGTTATTTTGACATTCAATATATTAGGAGAAGGCTTTAGACGTTATTTTAGTAGACGTGCTAATGCGAAGGTGTAAGGAATAATTGTGCCTGCATCATGATCCGAATGGAAATAGACTCACATTTAACCTGCTGCTTGAACATGTTAGAATATAAGCTACTCTACAGTCGGCGGGCTATAAAAATACTCAGTTGTTGTCGGTTCTCCGTCGCTGTTAGCAGTATAGATGTAAAAAGGCAAGTAGGTGAGTGTGAAGATGAATATTTCAATTTCTATCGATATTGCTGCTCCGAAAGAAATGGTGTTTGAATCGTATATTCGTGATTCCTATGTCATGGAGTGGAGCGAGTTTGTAGTTGAGTATAAGTTTGAAGAGGAAGAAGACCGTGAATGTATGAAACGAGGCGTTACCTATACACGAGCGGAAGAGTACCTAGGGAGATTTGTAGAAATCCAATCTGAAATTATGGAATACGAACCGGATAGACGTGTCACAGTAAAAGGAGCATGTGAAGATTGGGAAGTATGGACCAATTTCCAAGTGGAACAGCATGAGCCTGGTGTTATGCGTGTAACGTTAATCCATACACGTGAAGTCGTTGCATGGTGGGATCGGATTTCTTCCCTTGTTACGAGATGGGTATTGCGCAGGCAGTTGAAGCAGGAGTTGGCTCGATTAAAAGCGTTCGCGGAACGGCGTTATCAGAACAGTCTTAAGCCGTCGGAAGTGTCCGAATCAGTGGAACAGGCTGATGGCGGTGAGGATTGATAGCGAGATTTCTAACCAAATAGCATTAGTATGTACAGCCTCTTACTATATGAAGATGAAATATTTTTCAAATAGTAAGAGGTTTTCCTGTATCTATTTCGAATTATGAGTAATAGTGTTGTTTAAAGGTAGATTGTTCTTATTGTCCACTTGGAATAGACACCATCATGAGTAGAATGGGAGATATATTGCGTGCAGATTAAGGTATCAGCAGAAATGAACGCCTCAGTAGATAGAATCTTTCGAGCAATGAATGATGAAGAGGAAGTAAAGCGTTGGAGTAAATTGGTTACTGGTTATATTTATGAAAAAGAAGAAGATCGCAATCAATGCTACCCTGGTTTAACGTACATTTGCGTGCAGAAGCAATTTGGTCAAGTTCTGGAAGTAAAGGCCAGAATTGTAGAATGCAATTTGCCCTATAGGCTAGCAGCCAGAGCAGTCATGGATGACTTTACAGCTTTGATGACGTATTCCTTTGATAAGCAAGGTGAGGTCGTGAGAGTAACTCATCAACAGGAGTATGAGTTTTCATCAGGAATGGCAAAAGTACTCTTTGTTTTGACGAGTTGGATATCTAGAATAATGCTGCAAAATGAGTTGAATCGTTTGAAAAAATATGTAGAGGCACATCCACATTTGGATTAGTTATTAAAATGGTACATAGATGTTTATGAAAAAGGACAGCTATCCTGTTGGGGTAGCTGTCCTTTCGTATTCGCCTATGTTACAGCCTTAGCAAGGCTGTATCGAATTCAGGAACGAGCCCTTCAGCAGCAGCACGGCTGAGCAGGGCTTCTACAGCGTTAAAGCCATCCTCACCTAAATCGGCGGTGAAGCTGTTCACGTAGAGATCGATATGTGCTTGCGCTACTTCAGGAGCGAGCTCTTGTGCATGCTGCATGACGTAGTTTCGAGATGCTTCAGGCTGTGCCCATGCATATTGCACAGAGGCACGTACCCATTCGGAGATTGCATGTAAGTCGAGTGAACGACGAGCGATAATGGCTCCGAGCGGGATGGGCAGATTCGTATCTTCCTCCCACCAGTTTCCGAGATCGACAAGCATGGATAGCCCGTAGTTCGGATAAGTAAAGCGTGCCTCATGGATAACGAGACCTGCATCAATATGGCCGTCGCGCACAGCAGGCATAATTTCATGGAATGGCATCACGACGATCTCGCCAACGCCGCCCGGAACATGCTTGGCTGCCCACAGTCGGAACAGCAAGTATGCCGTAGATCGTTCGCTTGGCACGGCCACTCTTTTGCCAGATAACTGGGCAGGAACATTACCTTCAGCAGTTTGTCCTTGTGTAAGGACGAGTGGGCCGCAGCCTCTTCCAAGGGCACCGCCGCATGGAAGCAGTGCATATTCTTCGAGCACCCAAGGGAGAGCAGCGTATGAAATTTTAAGAATATCAAGGTCATTTGGGCGAGTTGCCAATTCGTTTGTAATATTAATATCCGCGTAGGTTACATCCAGTTGAGGAGCACCTGGGACTAATCCATGTGCCCAAGCATGAAATACGAATGTATCGTTTGGACACGGTGAATATGCCATTTTCATCGTAGTACCTCCTTCAAAATGGAACTAGCGGCTTGCAGCGCTGCTAATGCATCGCCGATCCGCCATGCGTCCCGATCACGAGGCCCGATCGGGTTCGAAATCGCGCGCAGCTCCAGCACGGGAATTCCGCTCTGCTGGGCAGCAACAGCAACGCCGTAGCCTTCCATCGCTTCGGCAGCGGCGGTTGGAATGCGCTGCGCCAATGCCGCAGCAGTTTCGGCTGTGCCGGTAACGGTTGATAGCGTAAGCACAGGAGCAAGTGCAACCGTCTGCTCAGCAGCTTGCAGCGCCGCCGTTAGTCGGCTAGCCAACTCTGTCTCTACGGCGACAGAGGCGGAGCCGAAGCCGAGCTCGTCCACGCGGCGGAAGCCTTCAGCCGTCTCTGCACCGAGATCGGCAGCGATAATTTCGCTCGCTACGACGAGCGTGCCGACTGCGGCGCGCCCAGCGAAGCCGCCGGCTATGCCTGCACTGACAACTAGGTCATAGTTGCCGAGTGCTAACTTGGTCGCGGTGCTGGCCGCAGCGGAAGCCGGCCCGACACCGCCAGCGATTACCTCGAAGCGGCTGTCGCCATCGAGACCGCGCAGGACAGCGTCTCGCTCGACGTCAACAGCGGTGACGATGAGGATGCGCTGATAGGCGACAGATTGGTGTATATGTTCATGCTCAGAATGAGCTGTAGGAGAGCTGTTGTTTGTAATCATCAGATAAGCTCCTTTTATCGTTTCATGTGGCTATTTTAATGTATATGGATACATATAAAATTGTAGTGATAAGCAATATCATTATATATAATGCACCTTGCAGCATGCAATGTGGATGCTCGATTGTTGCATATGCCCTTAGCCCAATGAGATCTCGATGTTTGTAGGTGCTGTCGTCAGCTTATGAATTTCGATCTTGAATTGCGAATTCGGTTGAAATACGATTTTCTCTCTAACGAACGCCATTAACGTTATTTTCATTAAATCGTCCAAACTAGAATTTTAACGGTCGCCAGAGCGCTTATTTTAGCCATTTTGGTTAATTACATGGCTCAAACTGGCTAATAAGCTCTCTGACATTCGTTACATTTCAAAATACGTAAATATAGGCCATATAGCCTCTGTGGCAACCGTTAGCATAATTGATCCTATAAAAAGAGCTGTTGCTTATTGACTCAACCACGATTACCTCTGTAAATCAGCTTAAAAGGGAGAAATCAGTGATTATCTTCGATACGGAGCGGGATCGAGTGTTAATGTGACTATAAGAAATCCATTGATTCATGCTGCGATTTTCGATGCTTAGCTATTACAATTGTGAAACGAAATTAATCTAGGTGTAATAAAAAGAAGAAGCGAGATACCTATCTCATCTTCTTCTTTCGCGGACAACGGAATTTTCGAATAGTCACCATGAGAGACTTGTGGATCTTAATAAGGGGGATTTACATATAGTGCTTAACGCTTTCCTCGCGAACTGCTACTACTTTTACTACTACTTCCGCTACCACTGCTGGAAGTGCTGCTGCTCTTCGCAGAAGATTTCTTTGCAGATTTATTATCCTGCTTGTACTTGGTTTGTTTCGACCTAGACGAACCTTTGTCTTTCTTCTTTTTATCTTTGCTCTTACTGTTCTTATCTTTACCGCTCTTGCTCTTGTCCTCGCTGCTGCTATTATTGTTGTAATTATAATCATAGTCATCATCGTCTTCACTGCTGTAGTCGTCGTAGTCTTCCTCAAGTGCCGTCTGAGCTTGCCTTTTTTTCATATCCTTCAACACATTTTGTCCTGCATGGGTTACCATTGCTTTTTGAGATGAGGTAAGGTCGATTTTGTGATACTTTTGGTATTGCTGTTCCCATTGCTTCTTAGGCACGTGTTTTTCCTTGAAAGCTAAAATTTCTTTACTATACTGACCAGCATATTCAACGGGAATCCGATAAAGGAGTTCTTTCGCCTTAGTAATCGCTCCTTCTTCTTTGCTTTTCATTGCTAATAAATATAATACAACAGCATTTTCTGCAAAGTGTGCGTCCTGTTCATAATAGGTTAAAGCGTTGTTATAATCACCGTCTTTTGCATATTTCAAAGCCCAGCAATTACGCTCTTCCTGTTCCATTTCAAGAAGGACAACTTTCATTTTAGGATACTTTTCTACTAAGTTTTCAATTTCTGTTTCTTTATTTTCTCCTTCAAAACCAAGAGAGCATTGGTCTTCTTCTAAATAGGCTCTACGTTCTTTTCTAAGTACGTCTATACGATAGCTGACTAGTTCCTCGCTTCGTTTCGTAGCAACAGCATCTTTAAAATACATATTGTGATACTGCTCAAATGCTTCTAAATAACGCTTAGCTTCGTAATGTTCATCAGCTGCCCGTTTTCCCGCTATTGAATCCTTGATATGATAATAGTTGAGAAAGAAGTTAGGCTCGTAGGTATGGAGTATTTTTTCCGCTTCATCATATTTACCTGCTCTTACTAAGTCTTCGACATGTCTAAATTGTTCCCTAGTGGCGACGATTTTCCCAGGTTTCTTTGGTTCTTTTATTTCCTCATCATCTCCGGTAAATAATCCAAAGAACCATAGGATGATAAGGAGAATAATTAAATAAACCCATTTCATGATGTAGACCTACCTTTTGATGTAGAATATATCGCTCTTTTCTCTTTTTACTAATGCTAATGTATGATCCAAAGTGGTTATGCATGTTGATAAGCTTGTGTTGAGAAATCTCTTACATTATCTGCGCCCGCCACCACCGCGAGAAGCGCCGCCGCTGCTGTAACTTCCGCTATAGCCTCCGCGGCTATTGCTGCCACTACTGTAACTGCTTCCGCTGCTACGACTACTAGTACTACTGCTCTTATAGCTGCTCCCCGAATTGCTCTTACTTCCATTGCTCCCTTTGGAATTACTACTAGTGCTTCCGCTTGTACGATTCGTACTGGTTCTGCTCTTGGATTGACTTCCCTTATTGCTGTTCATGCTGCTATTTACTTTGTAGCCGCTGTTGCTACGTCCTTTGTTGTTACTGATTTGCTTGTTCTCTTGCTGCTTATTGATATAGCTGCTTTTACTCGTAATAGCCTTCGAAAAAACCAACTTTTCATAAGCAGTAGGTGCTAATTTATGATACTTGCTATACTGCTGCTTCCACTCGTTTTTCGGTATGTATTTCTTTTTGTAAGAAAGAATCTCTTTATAATACGGCCCGTTATAATCAGCAGGTATGCGATACAGGAACTTTTTCATTGTTGATTTGTATCCAATATCTTCACTGTGCATAGCAAGAATATAGAGGGCAACAGCATGAGTAGCATAGTTTTCTGATTGTTCAAAATAGGATAAGGCTTCACTATAATCACCAATCTCAACTGAACTCATAGCTTTGGAATGGAGGAAGCAATCCTTTAGCTGTTGTTCAAGTTTGGCCGGGCTGTATTTCACATAAGGATGGGAGTTGGCGATCTCTTTTATTTTGGAAATGATACTTTCAATGTCATGGCATAAGCCGGTTTGTTGAGATTTGAATATTTTCTTTTTCAGGTCATCAACCCGATATTGTGCAAGGTTTTTGCTTCTTGTTACTACAAGCTCGTCTTTAATCGGCATTTGAGCGTATTCAATAAATGCGTCAGCATAACGTTTGTTTGTGTAGTGTTTGTCCGCTTCTTTTTTGTGGGTAATAGAAGCTTCTATATTTTTATAAAGAGATGTGTGCGGTTGTCTGGTTGTTTCATTACAATTATTCCAACTTAACGTTTCATCAGTAAGACCGCCCTTAATTAAAAATAGGAACATATCATATCGTCGTTTCCTTGCATATTTCGGCATTATTTTCCTTTGCCCAATATCGTAGTCTACACTCGCATCACGTCGATGTAAAGGTAGATTATGGAGATGTTGACAACGGTGAATGATTTTGATCATAATAAAACTATCATTGAAAATCATTATCATTTGCAATCTCACGCAATCCATTACGCTTATATCCAAATGAGGAGGGCATCACATGGAGTACAGATTGGAAAAGGACACATTAGGCGAAGTAAAGGTACCAGCAGACAAGCTATGGGGCGCGCAAACACAGCGCAGCTTTGAAAATTTCAACATTGGTACAGAACAGATGCCTAAGCCGTTAATTCGTATGTTTGCGATTTTGAAAAAGAGTGCTGCTCTAGCAAACGAAGAGTTGGGCAAATTGGACAACCAGAAGGCTCAAGCTATCGTTACAGCGGCTGATGAAGTTATTGCTGGGAACTGGGATGAGCATTTTCCACTAGTCGTGTGGCAAACGGGTAGCGGTACACAAAGTAATATGAACGTAAACGAAGTGATTGCACATCGTGCGAATCAGTTGCTAGAAGAGAGCGGCAGCACACTTCGTGTCCACCCGAATGATGATGTTAACAAATCACAAAGCTCCAATGATACCTTCCCAACAGCCATGCATATGGCGGCGCTAGTTGCTGTGGAAGAGGAAGTGCTACCTTCCATTCATAAATTGAAAGAAACACTTCTTCAAAAGAGCCAACAATTTGAATCTATCATTAAAATAGGACGTACCCATTTGCAGGATGCAACACCAATTACGCTCGGTCAGGAAATCAGTGGCTGGCATCGAATGTTGGAGAAAAGCGAACGCATGATTAGTGAAAGCGCAGCTTATTTAAGCGAATTGGCTATTGGTGGTACAGCAGTAGGTACAGGGATTAATGCTCATCCGCGCTTCGGGGATATGGTTGCAGATCAAATTAGCCAACAGACAGGCAAAACATTCACTTCTGCAAGCAACAAGTTCCATGCGTTGACGAGCCATGATGAGCTGGTTTATGTGCATGGTGCTTTTAAAGCGCTTGCAGCAGACTTGATGAAAATTGCGAACGACGTTAGATGGCTTTCCAGCGGTCCTCGCAGTGGATTGGGCGAAATTCGCATTCCTGAAAATGAACCGGGCAGCTCCATTATGCCAGGCAAAGTGAACCCGACGCAGAGTGAGGCGTTGACGATGGTTGTCTGTCAGGTGATGGGGAATGATGCTGCGATTGGCTTTGCTGCGAGTCAAGGCAACTTTGAACTGAACGTATTTAAGCCGGTCATTATTTATAACTTCTTGCAATCTTGCAGATTGTTGGCAGATGCTGTCGTATCGTTCAACGATAACTGTGCGGTAGGCATTGAGCCCAATGTCGATGTGATTAAAAGTCACCTTGATCGTTCGTTGATGCTCGTAACGGCATTAAATCCTCATATTGGGTATGAAAATGCAGCTGCTGTTGCTAAATTAGCGCACAAAGAGGGGCTAACGCTGAAAGAAGCGGCGTTGCGCTCTAACTTGCTGACGGAAGAGAAGTTCGACGAGGTTGTTCGACCTGAGTTGATGATTCACCCGAAGGCGTAGGTGAACAGAAAAGGAACTCCTATCCACTTTATTAGTGGAATTGGAGTTCCTTTTCTTATGACCAACGGAGGGGATTTCAGTCTTATTCGTACTCCGGAGAAATTTTAATTATTTCAAATAACCCCCCTTAATTAATGCTTCTACCAAATGAAGAAGATCAGTATCTTCTTGTTGAGCAGTGACAATTAAATAGCTGATATCCACGATTTCTTTGTTGAGCTCGAATAATTGAATTGCCCATTCTTTGCTTGATTCACTTTTCCAATAAAGAGCCGCGCGAAGCCTATCTAATAATAAATCTTCGATCCCGATACAATATACATACAAATCATCATTGATATCAACTTTTATCACTTTATCTAAACTTCCAGCGAGATGGTTATCTGGTATCTCAATAGGTACAGCGAGAGCTTCTATATAATAGTGGCGTTTAGATTCTGCCTGAATAAAACCTAGGCGAGCTAATACGTCTATTGCAATATCTCTACCATTAAAAACAAAGTCGATATCAACTGTAGTGTATCTTCCGTTCGTATAAATTTCTACACTGTGTCCACCTACAACAATGGGTTTGATATCATACAAGGCAAGAGCTTTTGTAATATACGCACATACTAGCAAGTTTTTGTCGAATGGTTTAAGGTGCCGGTCTGCTAAACTCTTTAGGCTGTTCGATATCTCGGATAATATATTTTCTCGATCGACCATTTCGTAGTAACAGTCCTTTCTCGATAAGTATATTTTCGTAATCTTGATTCGATTTTATTAACAATTTGAGTTCTTCCACATGACGAGGCTTCCCTCCCATTTTGCTTTTGTTTACATAAGGTAGCAATGATTGAGGAGTTTTTTGAAGTTCTCCTATCCTAAATACCCGCATCCTTAATCACCTCTTTTTGACACTATTCAAACGAATGAAGAAATTAAAGTTATATAGCATATTATATGAACTTTTGCTTCGATCATATACATAGTATAACCTGAAGTACAAGCCTATGGAGTTAATAAACAGCGGTGTTTTATTATAAAAGGGTAGTTGTGTTATACTGGAAATATTTATATGAATCTTGCATGTGAACTTTACTTCTAAGAGAGAGACAGGGGGCACTTATGTTGCTGCAGCTAGAACTGCATAATGCAATATGGTTGTTTGTCGTGGTATTTATGCTTCATGACTTCGAGGAAATTATAACGGTAGAACATTGGGCGAAGAGAAACGAGAGCTTAGTTCGCAGTAAAAATAGCAAATTGGCGGATATGATCTGGAAGTTTTGGAACGTAAGCTCGTATTCTTTTGCCAAACGCGACGTGTTTATCTTTTTAACCATGTCTATTATTACGTTTCTAAAGGTTCAATATATAGACAGTACATGGAGTGCGGTGTTGTTTATCGGATTTCTTCTATTTGTGCTTATACATAATCTAGTTCATATTTTGCAGACGATTGTATTACAAACCTATACGCCAGGATTGTATACGTCTATCTTCTTAGTAACCCCTTATGTCATTTATTTGCTTAATCAAATTGGATGAAGGCAGATGGCGCAATCTGTATTCATTTATTTGTCTAATTTTAGTTGCTGATGCACTGACTCCGCCAGAACTAGAGCAAGGACTTGTACGCTTCGGCATTAGTTATTTGCAAGGGGCAGTATTAGGGGATGAAATTCAGATTCATCGAGCTCAAATACCGAATGGGGAAAATGAAAATGCCCTCAATATGACTGACCTGACGACAGCATGTTTCATCACCGGACAAACAGTTGAGGGCAAGCGATATTTCGATGCTTATGTACAGCTAGCTGCATCTATGCTCGTTCTTGCTGCGTATGAACGATCCTAGTGATTCCAGCGAAACAAGAAGCTGCACCGTTTTATAGATGCAGTTTTTTTTTCGATCTTATTTTACATAGAGTTAAAAAATAGTAGGAACCATTCCTCCGTCCATTCGGATTGGAGAACCTCTAAATGCTGATGCATAAGGGCTGCACAAAAATGCTGCGAGTTTACCTATTTCGATAGGCTTAATAAATCGCTGAATTTCAGATTGAGGCAGGTTTGTTGTCATAAACTCTTTTTCTTTTTCGGAAAAAATTCGGTCATCATTAGGGTACATGCTCTCGATGATTTGCTGCACATTTTCAGAAAGTGTTGGGCCTGGCATAATCGTGTTAACGGTAACCTCCTTTCCTATTGTTAATTTAGATAAGCTTTTGGACAAAGATAGCAGCATTGATTTTGTCATACAATACTGAGGCATTAATCCTGACGGCATAATAGCTTCTTCACTTGCTATAAAGATAATGCGGCCAAAATCATGTTTCAGCATGCTCGGTAAATAAAACTTAGCTAAACTATTTGCAGCAAGAACATTGGTACGGAAGTAATGCTCCCATATTTCATCATTAATATCCTCATATTGCATAACTTCATAAATCCCCATGCTGTTAACTAAAATATCAATAGTCGGGAATTTACAAAATAAAGCTTCTCTATGTTGAATGTTAACGATATCGGATGCAGCATTTTGAGGGAACGTAGCTGGAAAATTGGACTTGATTTCATTTACAGTTCGTTCTACCTCATCATGATCTCGTCCATTAATAAGAACATTAGCGCCTTCTTTGGCAAGTTCAATAGCAATTGCTTTACCTATACCTCGTGTTGATCCTGTAACTAAAGCAGTCTTGTTACTCAATCCCATATCCATCGTACATTTCTCCCTTACATTGAATGTATACATTTGAAAAAGGTAATAAAATAAGTTCATAGTGTATTGCGTCATTTTTTCGGATAGGGTTATATTACTTTGTCAGGATTGTAAGGTAACTAGCGTGGTGCGCCAAAGTTCTTGCATCATACGCCAACTCATAAACATAGTCATTTTCTTTCAACATGTTATCGTAACGGTTTTTTACCTACATGTTCATTCCGCCATGTTAAAGGAGTGATCCCTTCCCACAAGTGAAAAGCACGATAGAATGAGTTTTGGTCTTCATAGCCAACTAAAAACGCGACATCTTTAATATCAAGTGTGGGGTCTTGTAAGTACACCCGGGCTTGCTCATGCTTAACTTGTGCTAAGAGATGTTTAAAGCTCGTGTCTTGGGAAGCAAGCCGGCGCTGTAAAGTTCGATCACTCATACTCAGTTGTTTGGCGACAGCTCGAATGTCAAAGTTCCCTCCTGCTAGATTGCGTTTGATGATCCATGTGACCACCTCAGCAATAGAGTGGCTGTATTGCTGTTCATGTAAAGATTGATCCAGAGCTGGAGTAAGGATTTCTAGTAATTCCTCGTTATACGTTGTAAAGGAACGATCCAAGTCGCTGCGATGCAGCGTAAGTCGGTTGTATTTTGCACCTGTCCGGATACGGCAGCCGAAGTATTTTTCAAGAGTCCGCATATCTCCCATTACATGTGAAAATTCGACAAGTTGAGCTGTCAAAGGTTGACCTGTTCCACGGCGTCCAAGCTCCAAGAGAAATGCAAGCGTGATGCCAATGAGAATCTGCGGACCAGTATGTTCTTTATCCAACCATTCCAATTCTATTTTACAGCTATCATTCTCCTCGGTTATACGTAGGCTTTCAGGGGGACACAGTTTTTTGTATCGAACCATTCGGTTTAGCGCATCGCGATAGTCACGAGAGTGGTAGGTGGCTAAGACGGTTGGCGGATAGGTTGCTGTATCAAAGACAGTCGCGAGTTTGATAATTGCTTCAGCAGTATCACCAATAAGGTCGGAATAGGCTTCCCAAATGGAAAAATATTGGGTGGTGGTGACCGTTGGTTCGGAAACAATGGAAAAAGGAAGCTGTGCTTTTCGAGCCACATCGTGGGCTGTAATACCTAATTGGCTTAATCCCGTCCAAAACCCTGGAGCAATTTTAATATAGTCAGAGGTCGGAGACTTCATATACATACTCCTTTATGTAAACAAATTTTTATGTGTCCATAAGCAAGATGCTTCAGCATCTTTGCTTTGAACGATTATATCCTCATGCGTGCGTTTCATTCTATTCACTTAGAGACATAGTGATCAATACGCCATTCTTTTCATGGTAAAACAGATGTAAGCACGAAGAAACTACTTGTTTTCTTTAGCAAGAGGTTGTTCAGATCTACGAAAACGATGTCTACGAATGGAGATCGAATAGAATAGAGTGGCTATCGATTCTTATATATTGAACTTTGCTTAATAAAGCGAAAATGAACTAGGCGAAATACAAAGGTGACAAAGTTGTTACTTTTATTACGAAATTATTTTTATTAAAGCGCTTACACTTATGTCCTGTCTCGTTTATTTAGATTACTAACATGTAATAATTTTTGTTGATCATCAGATCGATGCAGGTTATTATCAGAATAAGCCATTGTCCAGTAATTGTTAATCTCATCGAAAGGGGAACGAGAAGCTAGCATAGGAGATGTACTAGAGCCCACAACTATATAATTATAAAGGAGAATCAACATAATGAAGAGAAAGCTCGTCATTGGCTTATCTATGATGCTCTCATTTAGTCTTCTAACACCAGCATTTCAACCGACAGGTTATGCAGAGCCAGGAAGTGAATCTGCTCGAATATTGCACCTGAAGACAGGTCAAATTGACCTAAGGGAAACTGCACCTCCACAAGAAATGCTTCATGAATCTTCACAATCTCCTAAAATGTACATTGTCCAGTTCAAGGACGTGATTACGAATGAATCGAAGCAATTACTTACACAGCAAGGTGTTGAAATAGGTGATTACCTCCCGGATTTCGCATACCTCGTTCGCATGACAGATGGACAGGCAAGTCAACTATCCACTAGCAACCTCGTATACAGCGTTTCCCGTTATCAACCTACATGGAAAGAAGGAACCTTCGCTTCCACCGACAACATCCCGAATCAATTTATAATATCCACTTTTAAAGGCAGCGAAGCACGTGTAGCTGCATTCATCCAAACGATCGCCCCTCAACAACTGACCGTTAATAAAGGTACCATCGAGGCTACCTTGACGGATGCACATATTCAATCTCTCATCCAGACAGAAGATGTTACGTATATCGAGTCAAAGCTGCAAACGGATGTGTCCAATGACTTTATTGCAAATCAAGTAAAAGCCTCTACCCCTAATGGAATGTGGAGCCGTGGTCTTACAGGAACGGGGCAAGTTGTCGCCGTTGCCGATACTGGCTTGGATACCGGTAATCTCTCTACCATGCATGCCGATTTCCAAGGTCAACTGCAAACGACTCCATTCGCTGTAGCCACAACAGGCAACTGGTCTGATCTGGATGGGCATGGAACACATGTAGCTGGTACTGTACTAGGTACTGGGGTATTGTCGAATGGGCAATATAAAGGAATTGCTCCAGGCGCCAAGCTAGTATTTCAAGCAGTTGGCTGCGGACGCGGCATTTGTCCTGGAGACTTGAGAACATTGTTTGGGCAAGCCCAAAGCAATGGAGCCAGTATACACACAAATTCTTGGGGTTCTCCTGTGAATACCTATAATAGCCTCGCTGTGCAGGTAGATGAATATACGTTTGCCAATAAAAAGTTTAATGTTTTATTCGCAGCAGGTAACTCTGGCAGCGGTGCCAATACGGTAGCAACACCAGCGACTTCGAAAAACTCCATCTCAGTAGCAAATATGCTCAAAACATCAAATGGCATGTCGCCTACATCTAGTCGAGGGTATGCTTTTGATGGACGTGTGAAGCCGGATCTGGCTGTAACAGGCAGCAGTATTATTTCACCGCGCTCCTCGCTGTCTAATCGACCAGCTGTTCCAAATGCTAATTATACGACGATGTCTGGTACCTCTATGGCTACACCTGCTGTAGCGGGGGCAACTGCAATCGTTCGACAACATTTTATTGATGTAAAACATGTTGATCCGACTTCTGCACTTATTAAAGCAACGTTGATTAACGGTGCTAAGGACGTTGGATTTGGTTGGGGCAGCCGTGAAACAGGATGGGGACAAGTTGATTTAGAAGCTTCTTTGTACCCAACGAATGGTATTAAGGCACAGCACGAAGATCATACCACTGGCATTCAAACGGGTGAAGAAAAGATCTACACCTTGACGGTGGGCGCAGGTCAACCATTGAAGATTTCGACGGTATGGACCGATTATCAAGCTGCTGTTCAATCCTCAAAGGCACTTGTTAACGATCTTGACTTAGAGGTTATTTCACCTACGGGCGAAGTATTCAAAGGAAACTGTTTTGTCAGCAATAATGCGAGTTCGAGCTGTGCATCTTTCGACCGCATTAACAATGTAGAAAATGTTTATTTCCATACAGCAGCAGCTGGAACGTATACCGTGAAAATTAAAGGCTATAACATTCCTCAAGCAGCTCAACCATTTGCTCTTGTCATTTCTGGCAGCAATGCAGCATTAAGTGCAGGCGGCGTTACCCAACCGATCGAACTGCAAGCTCCGACAAATGTAAGTGTGACTGCGCAGACGCAAAATAGTGTTACTTTGACATGGAATGACACGAATCCCCATGTAACTGCCCCAACTTATGAAGTTTACAGCAGCAATCAGCTGGTGGCGACTTCAACTACTACATCTGCTGTTATTAATCAGTTACAAGCAGGTACGACATACAACTTTACCGTTAAAGTCCGAGCTGGAACGCTCGTATCTCCTGATAGTATTCCAGTGAATGTAACCATTGAAACAGGTCCGATCAATCCTGATCCAGTAGCAGCGCCTTGGAAAGCAGGGCAGCAATATAAAGTAAACGATCTCGTTACTTATAGTAATGTTACGTATCGTGCTCGCCAAGCCCACGTATCGTTAGTGGGGTGGGAGCCGCCTAATGTCCCTGCTTTGTGGAGCAAAGTGAGTTAACAGCAGGGTAGTTTGAACCCTTTACGTTAGCAGCAATGTTATTGTTTGTTCGTTCTATGTTAGCGAGTAATTACTGAAATCAGGCAATGGCTGAATAGATTGATAGAATCCGTAATATGGTACCATATAAAAAACAAGCATCCCTGTTATCACTACACTCTTAGTGCGTTGGGATGCTTGTTTTCATTTTGGAAGTAAGAACTTTATTTTTTTGCTTTAAATAGAACAATGTATAATAAATAATAAATAGCATTATGCATGGAATGCAGCAGTAGGAACTAGGTTGTATTCTCGTATTGCTCTATCGAAATAAGTCGTAATGAGAAAGTGCTAATAGCCCAATATATTCATAATCCCTTGATATATAAGGGTTATCGGTGCACAAAAATAAATTTGATAAAACCTATTGATCTAGTGAGAAATAACAGGTATGATTCTAAACAAGCTATACCCCATTAAATGGTTTTTGTGGAAAGGTGGTGGATTGAAAAGTTTCTGATTAGTTTCACTAGTTTTATAGTTGTTCCATTTTTGTAAGTTCAAATTTAATATGTTGGAGGTATGTGTATGAAAAGAAAGCTTGCTATGGGTCTATCGATTGCACTTACACTGAGCCTGTTTGCTCCCGTGTTCCAGTCAAATGGTTTTGCCGCCGAGCCAAGTCCCTCTCTCTCTCGTACCCTATATTTGAAGACAGGAGATGTGAATCTTCAAGGCCTCCCTCAACAACAGAGCTTGAGCGAACATGCTCAATCTAATGAATCAGCACTGTATGTCGTTCAATTCAAAGATGTAATTACTCAAGCTTCTAAAGAACTTTTGAGCAAAAATGGAGCAGTGGTCGGCGATTACTTACCAGACTTTGCTTACCTCGTACGAATCAATGGCCAGCAAGCACAGCAAATCGCTACAAGTGACCTCGTATACAGCGTTACCCCTTTCCAAGCAGATTGGAAGGTAGGAACGTTCACTACCCCAGACAGTATCCCGAATGAATATGTTATCTCCACATTCCCAGGCAGTGAATCTAGAATCGCTTCTCTAATCAATCCTTCTGCTCCACAAGATGTTCGTGTATACGATGGCAGCATAGAAGCCACACTTAGCGACCAACAAGTGTACACGCTGTTGCAAGATAAAGATGTTACCTTCATCGAAACGAAGCTTCGTTATGAAACTTCGAATGAATTTATTAACCAACAAATTGGCACTTCCACACCAGTTACAGGTGTTTGGGCAAAAGGCTTGACTGGTGCAGGACAAATTGTAGCCGTTGGCGACAGTGGACTAGACTCCGGTAATGTGTCTACGGTACACCAAGACTTTACGGGTCAGCTTCATGCAACTCCAATTGCCAAGGCAATCCCAGGCAACTGGTCTGATCCTGGTGGACATGGTACGCATGTAGCGGGAACGGTACTTGGTACTGGTAAGCAGTCGAATGGCAAGTATAAAGGTGTCGCTCCAGGTGCGAAGCTTGTTCTGCAAGCACTTGGCACAGGTGGAGGTGGAATTAACCCTGGTGATGTAAGGCAATTGTTTGCTGAAGCTGAGGCATTAGGCGCCAAAATCCACACGAACTCATGGGGAGCATCCTCCAACTCGTACAATACAAACGCTCAACGCGTAGATGAGTATACCTTCAAGAACAAATACTTCAACGTTTTGTTCGCAGCAGGCAACTCGGGAAGCTTTGGTAACAATACGATTGCAACTCCAGGTACCTCGAAAAATGCAATCACTGTAGGTAGCTTGGCTAAGACTGCTCCTAACTCCATTGCATCTTACTCCAGCCGCGGCTTTACCTTCGATGGCCGTACGAAGCCAGACGTTGTTGTAACGGGTACAAGCATTATTTCTCCTCGTTCTACGATTTCAACCCTAACAGGTAACCCGAACACGCACTATGCGACGCTGTCTGGTACTTCGATGGCAACGCCAGCAGTAGCAGGTTCAGCTGCTCTCGTTCGTCAATATTTCAACACGGTGAAGAAGCTTGACCCTACGGCTGCACTTGTAAAAGCTACCCTCATTAATGGTGCTCAAGATGTTGGCTATGGTTGGGGCAGCCGTGAAACAGGTTGGGGTCGTGTTAACCTTGAAGCGACACTGTATCCGACGAATGTAACGGCTCAGCATGAAGATCATACAGCGGGTCTAAGCACGGGCAATGTGGCTACTTATACGGTAAATGTGGCAAGCGGTCAGCCGCTTAAAATTTCTACAGTATGGTCAGATTTCCAAGCTGCAGTATCGACTACTAAAGCCCTTGTAAATGATCTTGACCTTGAAGTTGTATCCCCGTCTGGCCAAGTGTACAAAGGAAACTGCTTTGTGAGCAACACGGCCAGCACAAGCTGCGCTTCATTCGATCGTGCGAACAACGTTGAAAATGTATACTTCAATACATCGGAAGCGGGTAAGTACACGATTCGTGTTAAAGCGTACAACGTTCCACAATCCACTCAGCCATTCGCGTTAGTTGTATCCGGTAAAAATGCTACGCTTACAAAAGGCGGTAGCGCTCCTGTAGAAGGTCCGTTGGCTGCACCTACGAATTTGGCAGCTACAGCAGATGCTGCAGGTGGTGCAGTGCTAGCTTGGACAGATTCGAACACTCATACTGGACCAGTATCCTATGAAATTTATAACAACACGGATCTAGTAGGCACTTCTGCTACACCTACATTTGTTGCCCAAAGTCTAGTAGAAGGAACTACGTATACGTTCTCTGTTAAAGTAAGGAACAGCCAAAATGTTCTTTCACCTGCGAGCAGCGCTGTGACGTTTACTGCTCAGCCGATAGAAGAGCCTGAAGATGAACTGGAACAAAAACCGGTAAAAGATTTGAAATAGGGAAGGACTAGACTATCTTCTAGCCTGACTCTGTATTCAAGATTATACGTACAATTGAGAGCAAGCTCTGTTCGTTGAACCATCTTACGTGGAGGCGAATAGGGCTTGTTTTCATATTTTTTTTGATTATTGGTCAAATTACTGGACTTAAATGGGGAAATAACATATACAATATAAGTTATGTATAACCTTCACTTTACATAAAAGGAGAATGACCAATGACACAGTTCGAGCAAAATCTTGAAAAATATGCGGAATTGATTGTAAAAGTAGGCATTAACGTTCAGCAAGGACAAGAGGTGGTTGTGAATAGTACGCTTGAGTCAGCTCCATTGGCTCGCCTAGTGGCAGCTAAAGCTTATGAAGCGGGTGCAAGCAATGTCCATGTCGAATGGACAGATGAAATGTTGTCTCGCTTGAAGTATGAAAAAGCAGCAGATGAAGTGTTTACAAATTACCCAGCTTGGGAAGTGGCAAAGCGTGAAGCGTTTCTGGACAAGCGTGCAGCATTCATTTCGATCGTGTCTTCGAATCCAGATTTGTTGAAGGGAATTGATCCGCAACGAATTGGGAACTTCCAAAAGGCATCTGGTCAAGCATTGACTAAGTATCGTCAATTTATTCAGTCTGACAAAGTGAGTTGGACAGTGGTAGCAGCATCTTCTAAGGCGTGGGCTGAGAAAGTATTCCCTAACGCATCTGCGGAGCAGGCGGTGGAACAGTTATGGGCTGCTATTTTTGATTCCGTTCGTCTTCATCATGAAGATCCGGTTCAAGCGTGGGAAGCGCATAACGATAACCTTCATGCGAAGGTTGATATTTTGAACGAGAACCATTTCCACAAGCTTCACTATACAGCGCCAGGCACTGACCTGACGATTGAGCTTCCAGAGAAGCATTTATGGGTAGGAGCGAGCAGCACGAATGAGCAGAAGGTGAACTTCATGGCAAATATGCCAACTGAAGAAGTGTTCACTGTACCATATCGCGATGGTGTGGATGGCTACGTGTCTAGTACGAAGCCGCTTAGCTACGGTGGTAACTTAATTGATAACTTCAAGCTTACGTTCGAGAAGGGGCGTATTGTGAAGGTTGAAGCAGAGCAAGGTCAAAGTATTCTTGAGCAGCTTGTAGATACGGATGAAGGAGCTCGTTATCTAGGTGAAGTAGCTCTTGTACCGCATCAATCTCCTATTTCAGAGTCCAACATTTTGTTCTATAACACGTTGTTCGATGAGAACGCGTCGAACCATTTGGCAATCGGCAGTGGATATGCGTTTAACGTTGAAGGTGGCAAGGAAATGTCGCAGGACGAGCTGCGCGCAGCTGGCGTTAACACAAGTATTACCCATGTCGACTTTATGATTGGTTCAGCTGAAATGAACATTGACGGTATTCTTAAAGATGGAACATCCGTACCCATCTTCCGCAACGGAAACTGGGCAATTTAATACGAATAGCGGCTGGGATAATTCCTATGCCGCTATTTTTTTGTTGTGTGGATGATTAGTTATGGCCTCCGTTGGTCTCATTACATGGAGATATCATTATTTTTAAATAAATTGTCGATTGTCTATATTGCTTCTTTGTTGACCGATCCTTACAATGACTTTTATGGGAGGGAGTCAAAAGTAATGGATACGATAACACATACACTATTTGGATTATCTTTATATGCGGCTGTCGATAAAAAGCGATTGACGACAAATGAAAAACGAGCGCTGCTTCTTACGACAGTCGTAGGCTCTAACATACCTGATATCGATGTCATTTCTCAGTGGTGGGACACAGCAGGACGCTATCAAATGTGGCATCGTGGCATTACGCACTCTGTGTTTCTTGTGCCTATATGGGCGGCCGTGTTGTCGATCGTGAGTTGGCTGCTGTTTAGGGTGAAGGGCTGGAAATGGTTTGCGATGGGCTTGCTAGCCGTATTTATTCATAATACGAGTGACTTGTTTAATGCATGGGGAACTGGATATCTGGAGCCATTCTCCTCAATACGGGTTACGTTCGGAACGATTCCAATTATAGACTTCATGTTATGGATCATTATGTTGGTCGGCTGGCTGCTTGTTCGGTACAAGCGGGATTTATCATCATCACGCGTGTTTAAATGGGTGTGGGCCTTGATGATCGTTCATCTTATGAGCCAATCGGTGCAAGGTTATATGATTCATCAACAATATGCGAAGCAATATGATGAGTTTGCTTTATCAGCAGGCTTTATTCCAGGACAGTTCCAAATCATCGGCAAAGAAAATGACAAAGTCTACATTAGCAGAACGACCGTATTTACCGAGCCGAAGCTTCAAGTGGAGTTGACATCGGATGAGAGCGTTAGCCTAGAGCAGCTGTTTGTGGAGAATCCAGAAGCGAAGACGTTGTATGAATGGTCGCCTTTCGTTGTCGTCGTGAATGACGACAAGCATATTGGTATTTACGATCCACGGTTCTACCGCAATGGTGAATCATTCCTATATGAGAAAATGGATAAATAAGTAAAATTAAACGTAGGTGCTAGATTAATACCAATACAGACCAAAGACCGTTCCATGTCATATGGAGCGGTCTTTATTTGTGTGATTATGATGTTAGCTGCTGAAAAATGACATACCAATGGCTTGTAATAATGAAAAAGTGCTATCGTCGTTCTTAGGCGGGATTTACGATGGGGAGCATCATTAATTTGTATGTAGATACTTTCTATTGTAATCCTAGTCCTTCTGTACGTGCCTTCTCAATTGCATCTTCACGGTTACTCACACCTAGCTTGGAATATAGCGTGGAGCAATAGTTCCGTATCGTTCCTTCCGACAAAAATAGCTTAGCAGCAATTGATTTGTAACGCAGCCCATTGCTTAAATGCTGCAAAATTTCTAACTCTCTTTTCGTAATTCCATACGGATTATTTTCCGGGGAATAATTTTGATTACCCAACTGTCCCCGTTGATGCTTCATCTGCTCAAATACTTGAACAGTAATGTTCTGATCAATCCATGTTCCTCCGTTATGAATAAGCTTTATCGCTTCAATTAAGTCTCGTGGATGAATCGACTTCAGCATGTATCCTTCCGCGCCTAGCTCTATCGATTTGACAGCTTGCGACACATCTTCAAATGTGGTCAGTAGAGCAACTTTCATTTGAGGCCAACGCTGCTTCATCTCACGCAGCGCTTCGATACCATCCATTTCTGGCATACGAACGTCCATAAGTACAAGATCAGGCTGATCGATCGCACATCGTTCTAAAGCTTGCTGACCGTTGTCGGCTGTTCCGATAACTTTGAGGTCAGGCTGTTGTTCCAGAATGCGCTGCAAACTTTCTGTAATAATAGATTGATCATCGACGAGTAGAAGTCGAATTCCTGACTGTACGGCTTCTACCTTTAGAGGGAGTGTACAGATAATGACCGTCCCTTCATTAGAGCGAGAATGTACAGTTAGACTGCCCGTGCATTCATCTAAACGTTCCTTCATGCCGGATAACCCGAAGCCGTATCGTACTTGTTCCATGCCAATGCCGTTATCTTCAATTTGCAAGCGTAGTTGCTGATTATCATACAATAACTGAACTTGTATCGTGTTTGCTTGCCCATGTCGAACGGCGTTGGTGAGCGATTCTTGTAAGCAGCGATACAAGCAGAAGCTTATCTGCTTCGTGATCGAAACTTCATTTCCGAATGTGCGGAAGTTAACGGTTATGCCTGTTGCTTTTGTGAATTCTTCGATAAGCTGCTGCAAAGAATCCGTAAACGATTGATTCGTTGGTGTTGCGGCCAGATGATGCAGATGCTGGCGAATATCATCCAACCCATTACGGGCCAATTCGACGAGCGTGTCGATTCGCTCACTTTGATTGGAAGGGAAAGACGTCTTCAATGACTCCATGCCTACAATGAGCGAAGTTAGCGTATGGCCGATCGTGTCATGCAATTCATGTGACAGTCGATTCCGCTCCTCTTTCAGCGTAAGCTCTTCGATTTGATTAATGTGCTGTTCCAATACTTGTTTCTGATCCCGAATAATTTTACTTTGCTTATGGTTTAAGGCAAGTATTTGAAAAGCATAGCCAAGTGCAAATACAGCACCATGATTAACCATGAAGTTTAGAATGATAATATCAATAGGTTCGTTAACTTGCCATGCGTTGAAACCAGGGATGATAAAAATAGTGGGCAGTGCTGTCCACATATAATTGCTTCGGTCACTATAAAATCCAATTACAAATGCGAAAATGACAAATTGCCAAACTAACTGTGGTTCTTGAGAAGTAAGATACATACAAAATGAACCAGTCAGTACAATTTCCGAAAGTAGATACCACTTTTTACTGAACTGCTGGATAAGGAATGGTATCGAAATGGTTAAAATGGCAGTTAAGATGATGACCCATGATGGCACAGAAAGTGGTACTTGATTTACTATAGTACCTATAGAAATGCTTAACAAGCTTACTAATCGAACGAAAAAACACATCCAGTCATACCAAAACCAATGCTTCGTTATATTCCACATTAGTAGTTCTCACTCCATCTTCACAATAAGTACCAGTCAGGCACTGTATTATTTTGTTTTATAAACATATCCCACTTCAATCATACGACGTGTAAGGTTGACTAAGTACTTCGCAAAAGTATTGCTTACTTGCATACTAACAACCAGCCATAAGCAACCTAGACCACTCACAGCCAAAGCGGCTGGGAGTGTTTCAATTGATATGGAAAATACATGGTACGGTATGATCTTATACAGCAATGGAGCAGATAATAGGGTAAGAGGTGCTACGTACAATAAGACAGATAAAATTAGACTTCCCATCCCAATTACCAATTTATATAAGAACATACTAATCATGATCCAATAACCGGGATTCGTCAACGTCTCTTTCATTTGTTCCCAAGAATCTCGCTGTGTCTCATTGTAGTGGAAGTGCTCCTCATTACTTTGTGAGTGAGTTAAGGATACGGATGTATATTTCTCAACGATTCGAGCGTCTAGACGTACGAATTTTGGTGCGGTTTGCAGCACATGGACCAGAATTGGAATCCCCACTATAGTAATCGATAACCCTGCGCCTAGTGTGACTCCAATGCTAAAGAAGATGAAATAAAATAGTCCGCTTACAAACGTATACAGCATAAGTTGTGCGTGATTCAAACTTCGAATCAAATGTTCCTTCATTTTTGAACGTCCCCTTTTCATGGATAGTATAAGTCCAGCCATTTCGTATCCGCTGAGTAATATCACTAGCATAGATGAGAGGCTGTCACAGTAGGTAGTGAGGGACTGTCATATGACATTAATGATGAAGATTGTGACAAACGATCATGTTGAAATGATCGTTTTTATCACTATGGAATATGACATATCCAGCGCTATTGTCAAATCAGGAGGTGACAGCGAACACGAAGCCCACTTGCTTAGTGAATATAAGAAAGATGAGTATGACGAATGATACGGGACCTATTTTACTGAAAAGAGATTCGAAAAAATGAAGGGCTAACTGTTTATTCGATGTAAAATTATAGTAGACCCGCTTTGATAAAAGAGGAGGCGAAATAATGAAACTTAAAGGCTACAAATTAGGATTGATTACATTATCTGCATTAATAGCAGGAACTGTATTTCTACCTGCACAAGGAACATTGCATGCGAAGAACGTAAATGCTGCAGAGCAAACTTCTCAGCATGCTACCAATAAGCAGTTGAGTGTTGAACAAGACAGCAGGGAGACAGTTAAGAAACTTATCGATCAAGCTGCTAATCAGAAAGACGTTCCAGGAGTCATTGTTGGCGTTACAAAGAAAGGTCAAAAATGGTCCTATGCCTCAGGTGAATCTACGATCCACGACAAAACTCCAGTGAAGACCAATTTCCATTTTCGAATCGGAAGTACAACGAAAACATTTGTAGCAACAGTCGTCCTTCAATTAGCAGGTGAAAACAAACTTAATTTGGATGATTCCATTGAAAAGTGGCTCCCGGGTGTGGTGCAAGGAAATGGATACGACGCAAGCAAAATTACGATCCGTCAGTTACTGAATCATACGAGCGGAATCGCGAACTATACAGCAAATGAGTCTTTTATGAAAGACCTCCAATCAAGCCTTCACAAAAACTTTACAGCAGAGCAGCTTGTTCGTGCAGGAATTAGCACCAAGCCTTCATTTGCACCAGGATCAAGCTGGGAGTACTCGAACACGAATACCGTGTTGGCGGGACTTATTATTAGAAAAGTTACAGGCGAAACCTACGGTGAACAGATTAAGAAACGTATCATTGATCCTCTAAAGCTTAAGGGAACCTCAGTCCCAGGCAGCTCTACACATCTCCCTAGTCCTCATGCAAGAGGATATTACAAGCTTCAAGGCAAACTTTTGGACACCACCGAAATGAATACTTCATGGGCGAATGCAGCAGGCGATATGATTTCAACAGTAGATGATTTGAATACCTTCTTTGGTGCCCTTCTAGGTGGCCAACTAGTAAAGCCAGAGTTACTTAAGCAAATGATGACGACGGTTGAAGCTCCTCTTCTTGGAAAATACGGACTTGGTATCTATGAAACGAAATTGCCTAATGGAACTTCTTTCTGGGGTCATGGTGGGAATCTACCAGGATTCTCGACAATGGCGGGAGGCATCGCGGGCGGTGAACATGTTATAGCTTTGAGCACCAATTTACTTTCAGATAAAGATGCTCTTCATCATATTGATATTATTGCAGAGGAATTCGGTGGAACAGAGTCCAAGACGAAGCGCGTGCAAACTCAACTGGATAACATAACGAAACTCGGCATTGTAGGGGCTACTGCGGTTACGTATGAGCAAGGCAAGTTTCAAGGCTATGCATCTGGTAAAGCAGACATCGCAACAGGCCGTAAGATGGGGACGGATGAACGCTTCCGCATCGCCAGCATTACAAAGACATTTGTAGCGACAGTTGTACTGCAATTAGCAGGTGAGAACAAACTTGATTTGGAAGACTCCGTAGAGAAATGGCTGCCAGGTGTTGTGCAGGGCAACGGTTATGATGGCAGCAAGATTACGATTCGCCAACTGCTCAATCATACGAGCGGTATTGCTAACTATACAAATGTTCTTTTCAAAGACCCAAACAATAAAGATGCTTTATACCGCAACTATACGGCGGAGGAACTAGTGGCGATAGGATTGAAAGAAAAGGCCTTTTCTGAGCCTGGAGCTGTCTCCAATTATTCTAACACGAATTATGTGCTGCTCGGTCAACTTATACAAAAGGTAACAGGTGAGACTTATGATCAGCAAATCGAAAAACGTATCATAGAACCACTCAATCTTAATGATACCTTCCTGCCAGGAAGTAGTACCCTTATACCAGGATCTAAGCATGCTAGAGGATACATTTATTTTCAGAAAAAGTTAAAAGATGTTACACAAATCAACCCATCTTGGGGGAACGCAGCAGGAGAAGTGATTTCGACGGGACAGAATTTGTCTACCTTTATGTCTGCTCTGCTCGGCGGCAAGCTATTGAAAGAGGAGCAGTTGAAGCAGATGTTGACTGCTGTGAAGACAGCGGACGGTGAAGAATATGGATTAGGCATTTACCCGATGAAGCTGCCAAATGGTCAAGTTCTTTGGGGGCACGATGGTGGGATAGACGGATATTCAAATTTGGTACTCGGAACGCCAGATGGCGAGCGTGTTATGGTCTTGAGTATAAACTCACAGCCAGATTCGTCTAAAACAGAAAAGGCTGTACTAGATTCTATGTACTCTGCGTTTGTAGAGGAATTCAAATAAATCACTAACTGTGCTTGATCATAATTCAAATGTTTCACATCAGCTAGCGGGGCAACTGGCTGCCTCCTATTTTGCAGTTACGTAACTAGAAGATAAGTAGGAGGCAGGGCTCCAATTGTGCGTCAAATGAAGGAGGAGAACTTAATGAGGTTACATCGCCCTAAATTGAGAACAAAAAGTTACAAACTGGGCATGCTTACATTATCTGCATTAACAGCAGGAACTCTACTTCTACCTGCGCAAGGAATACTGCACGCAGAGAACGTGAGCGCAGTGGAGAAAACTTATCAACCTTCTAGCAATAAGAATGTGAATGTCTCTCAACATAACAGGGAATCTATTAAGAAGCTCATCGATCAAGCTGCCAGTCGTAAAGATGTGCCTGGTGTAATTGCTGCCGTTACGAAAAACGGTCAAAAGTGGTCTTATACGTCAGGGGAAGCGAGTGTTCATGATAAACAGCCTGTAAAGACGAATTTTCACTTTCGAATCGGAAGCACGATGAAAACATTTACGGCCACAGTAATCCTACAGCTTGCTGGGGAGAAGAAGCTGAACTTAGATGACACAGTGGAAAAGTGGCTACCAGGTGTTGTGCAGGGCAACGGTTACGATGCAAGTAAAATTACGATTCGCCAACTGTTGAATCACTCGAGTGGGATCGCGAATTATACAGCGGATGAAGCATTTGGGAAAGATATGCTAGCCAATCCATATAAGAGCTATACGGCTGAAGAGCTTGTCCGAATAGGAGTTAGGATGAAGCCGTCATTTTCTCCAGGAACGAGATGGGAATACTCCAATACAAATACTGTGCTTGCTGGATTGATTATTAAGAAGGTTACAGGCGAAACGTATGGTCAGCAAATTAAAAAGCGTATTATTGAGCCGCTGCAACTTAGTGGAACTTCAGTGCCAGGAAACTCTTCTCATATACCTGGACCACATGCAAGAGGATATAACTATCAATCTGGTAAGTTCGTTGATATGACTGAGTTTAATCCTTCTGCTGCGAACGCGGCTGGAGATATGATCTCAACCGTAGATGATCTGAATACGTTTTTCCAAGCCCTTCTAGGAGGGGAACTGTTGAAGCCCGAGATGTTACAGCAAATGTTGACAGGGGTACAATCACCAGATGGACAATATGGACTAGGTATCTATGAGACCAAATTAAGCAATGGTGTTTCGTTCTGGGGACATGGGGGCAATATTCCTGGATTTTCTACGATGGCCGGTGGCGTTGAAGGAGGCACACATGTTATCGCATTGAATACAAATGTGCTGTCTGATTCAGATGCCCTCGACCATATCAACATCATTGAAGAAGAAATCAATGGAGCAAGTTCTAAGGCTGAGCTTATACAAAAGCAGTTAGATAGAATAACGAAGCAGAGCGCTCCAGGTGTAATTGCGGTTACGTATAATCAAGGTAAGTTTCAAGGCTATGCATCTGGTAAAGCAGATATTAAGACAGGACGTAAGCTGGAGTCAGATGCGCGCTTCCGTATTGGCAGCATAACAAAGACTTTTGTAGCGACAGTTATCCTTCAATTGGCGGGTGAGAATAAGCTTGATTTGGATGACTCTGTAGAGAAGTGGCTACCAGGTGTTGTCAAGGAAAACGGTTATGATGGCAGCAAGATTACGATTCGCCAACTCCTCAATCATACGAGCGGAATTAGTGACTATACGGCTATTCTTTTTGAAGATCCTAACAACTTAGATAGTTTATACCGAACTACTTTTAAGGCAGAGGAATTGGTTAAAATGGGGTTGAAAGAAAAGCCATTATTTAATCCAGGCACTTCCTTTAGCTACTCCAATACGAACTATGTTCTGCTCGGACAAATTATTGAAAAAGTAACAGGTGAGACCTATGATCAGCAAATCGAGAAACGCATTATAGAACCGCTTCAACTTAACGATACCTTCTTGCCAGGCAGTAGCACCCTCATACCCGGATCTAAGCATGGAAGAGGATACATCTCACGAAACAATACATGGTTTGATATAACAGAAATAAACCCAACTATCGCAAACGCAGCAGGAGATATGATTTCTACAGGTCAGGATTTGACTACGTTTTTATCTGCTCTTTTAGGCGGTGAGTTGTTGAAGCAAGAGCAGTTGAGGCAGATGTTAAAGATAGGGAGCGAAGGAGCGGATAATGGACTGGGCATATTCAAGCAGACGCTGCCGAACGGTCAAGTAATTTGGGGTCATAATGGTGAAATAGAGGGATATAGTGGTGAATTATTTGGAACTACAGATGGTAAGCACATTGTGGCTATAAATATAAATGCACTTCCGAGTACGGATGAAGATGTAAAGGTTATAATGGATGCTATTAATTCCGTGTTTGCAGTTGAATTCAACTAATTCATGTAAAAAATGAATACGTACATCGGAGCCAACTGCCATTCTACTTCTAAAATATAGTTAGCCGGTTAGTAGGAGGCAGTTCTCTGGGGGTACGACAAAATAAGGAGGAGAAACAATGAAAGTTAATAGATACAAAGTGAAAGTGATGACACTAACGGCTATGGTGGCTGGGGCTGCGCTATTACTGCCTGTGCAAGGAAATGTACAAGCCCAATCGAATGATTACAGCAGCCAGTATTGTCTTCAAAATCCTCACCACTGCGATCTAAATTATTTGCAATCAACGCCCGCGAACTCTGTTAAACAAGTCATTGATCGCCTTGCCAATCATAAGGACATTCCAGGTATCATTGCAGCCGGCATGAGAAATGGCGAGCGATGGGCTTATGCAGCAGGCGAAGCTAGCATCTACGACACACGGCAAGTGAAGCCGGACTTCCACTTCCGTATTGGAAGTGTGACGAAAACGTTCGTAGCGACAGTGATTGTACAGTTGGCTGAAGAGGGGAAGCTGCATTTGGATGACTCCGTAGAGAAATGGTTGCCGGGTGTTGTGCAAGGAAATGGCTATGATGGCAGCAAAATCACGATTCGTCAGTTATTGAATCATACGAGTGGAATTGCAAATTACACATCAGAAACATTTGTTACCCATGAAGTAGTGAAGAATCCATATCGTGGCTATACGCCGGAGGAACTTGTGCGCATCGGATTGAACGAATCGCCACTATTTTCTCCGGGTACGAATTGGAGCTATTCTAATACGAATTATATTTTAGCGGGTCTTGTTATAAAGCAAGTGACGGGTGAGACATATGGGGAACAGATTAAGAAACGTATCATTGACCCACTTCAGTTAGGAGATACCTTTATACCAGGAAGTTCTTCTTATATTCCGGATCAGCATGCAAGAGGATATATGAAACTAGCCGGTAAGTTCATCGATATGACGGAGTTGAATCCTTCATGGGGAGGAGCAGCGGGCGATATGATTTCAACAGCACCTGATTTGAATACATTTTTCAGTGCCTTACTAGGAGGTAAGCTGTTGAAGTCTGAATTTCTACAACAAATGTTGTCGGGAGTTGATACGCCTGTTGGAAAATATGGATTAGGCATTTATGAAACAAAACTAGCAAATGGTGCTTCTGTTTGGGGACATAGCGGTGGCATTCATGGATTTGGTACGATAGCTGGCGGTCTTGTTGGGGGGAGCCATGTGTTGGCAATAAGTACGAACATACTCGATTTTGACCAAGATCAGGAACCGGCTAATTTATATGACATTTTCGAAGAGGAATTTCGGACAGTAGAACCCAAGTAATTAGTTTGGATAAATAAATTAGAAAAATGGTAGTAAAATCGAAGTCATTAATCGGTGTAAGGCTGATTGATGGCTTTTTTGCTGACTAAAATGGAAGGGCTCCAGTACGCAATTTACGAGAAGCGGCACTCTAATGAAACTTTATTTATGCCACTTTCATCTTGTCTTCAGGTTCTATCGATAACATTATGCGCTGTATGATGTTAATTAGATAACGTGATAATGGGGTGAATCTATGAGCCAATCGAGCCCACGAATAAATGCAACGAGAAATGCGATTGCTGTGATGGACGAGACCACAGAAGCAGGGGTTATTCCTTTGCAAAACAAGGAAGATAATGAGAAAAGTACAAATGGAAATGGCTCAAGCATAAGCAGTACATGGTCAAAGCAGAAAAAGAGAATTGAAGAGCTTACGATACTACGAGCGTTCGCCTTTTTGGCAATCGTGTTGCAGCACAGTATTGGGGAATATATCGTTCGTGAAGATATCAATCGGACCGATTCTATTCTTATCAGTTTGCTCTATCATTTTACGCGATTTGGTACGCTTACCTTCGTATTTATATCAACGGTTTTACTATTTTATAGTCGTCATTCAACAGCTAAGTACGGAACTTTCCTGATGCGGAGGGCACAAGGGCTGCTTATACCATTCGCACTATGGACTCTGATCTATTGCGCATTTATTTTGCAAGGAGACATGTTTACGATAGAGGGTTGGACGAAGATTGCACAGCAGCTTATTAATCCGACATATGGGTATCATCTGTGGTTTATTTTGATGATTTTCCAATTGTATCTCGTATTCCCCTTGCTTCTAAAAATTGTACATAAAGTACAAACAAAACTACGTGCAGTAGCGAAAGATAAGGGGATGAATCACAGCAAGCAGTGGATAATCTTGCTTATGATGGGGATTGCACTTTTCTATCTCGCGCTAATGGACTGGTCTTACCGCATTGCACCTGAATGGGCTCCTGAGGCAAATGAAGCTGTCGCTTATATGTTAGAACATCGGACAAAGTTTGTAGTGATGTATGTTCTCTATATTGCATTAGGCATACTCTGTGCGTACCGTTTACCAGAATGGAGGAAATGGGTACAGCGGATGCTGCCGTGGAGTGCGCTGGTATTTGGCGCTGCATATCTGTACAGTAGTTATCGTTTGTTTGCAGGTGGTGTCGAACCGGTAAATGTAAATATCTCGACCTATTTGAAACCATCTATCGCTATACTTGCTGTTTCCCAGATGCTGCTTCTGTATGTGTTTGCACTAAATATCGTGAAGCGCCAAGGAATGCTGTACCGTTGTTTGAAATGGGTTGGAACATATTCCTTCCCAGCTTATTTAGTGCATGCGCTTGTGTTGTCAGGAGTTGCCTTGTGGACGCGAACGTTGATGCTAGAAGGTCAACATTTTATCGTGACGATCGTAACGTGGGTAGTTGTAGCAGTGGGTTCCCTGCTGTTGTCCAAGATGATGGAGCTCATGCCATATGGAAGCTGGCTGACAGGGAATAGGAGCCGGAAACACCATCAAGCTTCATTGGTGAATGGTGAACCGCAAAATGGTCATGATTCGATAGATCAAAAAGATAGGTCAAAACCTGTTTTTTAAAAATAGGGTTGACAATGTTTGGAATACCGCTTTATGATAAGTCCATATTACACGAAAGGAGGCCGACGATAACATGATGATGCTTATGTTTAATGAACTCAGAAATGATAAAGGTGCTGGTAATTGGCTGCGAAATCGCAGTCAGGGCAACCTCCAACCGCATACATTCACATATTTCTCGTCGGTCTCGACGGAATAATCGGTGCGCAGTCGTATCGTTTACTAACAAGGTGATTTCTTACTCGATAAGGGAAGAAATGATAGCTTGGAGGTAAGCTTTGCTTCGGCGTAACATGAACGGATTATCATGAGATCATAGACGAGAGGTCTATGGTCTTTTTATATGTTCCTGTCGCATTTTTTTCATCGATGATGATGAATTGCGTGGATTAAAGGTGGATAATTCTGCCTTTATAGGAATGGGAAGACCGTAGACGGAGGAGTCTGCGGTCTTTTTTGTACGCATAACAGATTATTGGGTTAAGTGAGAGGAATGAAATCAATATATGAATACATGGAATACATCTATATCTGCTAAGACGGAAGCTGCTTATTATCGGACGGTCGCTCTCCCAGCAGGAGAACTACACGTTTATGCGAGTGAGCCTTTATTTACGGAGCTTCCTGCGAAAGTTTTTGAAATGGCGAACAATAATTTATTGATTCCGAATGCTTCTTATATGAGCTATACACCTGATGTTCATGTCGGCGTTGGAACGTGTATCGGTACAACAGCGGTATGGAATGCTGAGAATGGTTACGTATCCCCTTCTATTGTCGGTAATGATATTGGTTGCGGTATGCGTGTACATCTGACGAATATGCATCGTGATGAACTGAAAGACGTAAAGGTACGGCGTAAGTTGATTAAACGAATGGGAAAATACGTACCTTTAAACACACATGAACGCGGCCATTTTTCAGATATTCGTTTGGAACATGTGCTGAAAAAAGGAGTGCACGGACTGCCAAACAAGTATGTGCCAGACATTTACACACCAAAGAAAACGACATCCTTAACGCATCTGGAATGCGGCAGATTTTCGTTCGATGAAAAGGTGCTGGATGAAATTCCAGAACCGATTTGGCATCGAGCGCATAGGCAGCTCGGAACGCTTGGCAGCGGCAATCATTTTGCCGAAGTGCAAGCAATTGAGCTTGATGAGCATAATCGCGATATTGCAGAAGCTTGGGGGCTGTTTGATGGGCAAGTCGTCATTATGATTCATTCTGGATCACGAGCTTGGGGCGGAGCAGTGAGTGAGCATGGCATTAAGGCAATGGGGCAATGGATGCGTGCGTCTGGTCAAGGTACACCAGATCCGAGATTAACGTTTGCGCCGTTGGAGCATCCATTTGCACAATCGTATGTGAACTTGATGTATTCGGCGTTGAACTATGCGGTTGTGAATCGACATCTGATCGCATATGGCATTCGCGAAGCGTTTCGTGATGTATTTGGGACTAAGGTCGAGATGCGTACGCTGTATGATCTCATGCATAACTACGCATGGGAAGAAATGCACCAAGGGAAGCGGATGTTCGTACATCGTAAAGGTGCTACACGAGCACTGCCGCCGCATCATCCAGACAACCCGAAACCATATATGGAGACAGGACATCCAGCGTTAATACCGGGATCGATGGGCAGCCGCTCTTATCTGATGGTAGGGCGTGATGGTGGCAGCGACAATTACTATTCGATCTGCCACGGGGCTGGTCGGGTTCGATCACGAAGTGCAACGAAGCAGGTAGTGACGGTAGATGAGTTTGCTGCCTCATTGAAAGTTGGTCAAGAAGATGAAATTGTAGTCAACCAACCGATGCTGGAGAGCATCGTTGATGAATCACCACAAGCATACAAAAATGTTGAACATATAATCGAGAGCGTTGTCGGCGCAGGGCTTGCTGAAGTAGTCGCAGTATGCAAGCCGTTGGCAGCGTTAAAAGGAGCCTAATATAATGAGTACAAACTTACATGCACAACACCCTGATGAACGGGTTTTAGTATTATTTGAAGCAGGATTAACGGTATTTGAACGCTACGCACAAGCGGTGCAGGCGATTCAAGGGTTATTGAAAGAACGATTCGGCCGCACATGGTCAATCGTATCCAGTCATGGACAAGAGGATATTGTATGGAAGCAGTTGGATGCAGATGTGCGCTCGGGAAGTGAAAGTGTAGAATGCGCGGCACGGGTGTTTGATATTTTTGAAGCAAAGGAATGGACGGTTGTAGCCGATGAAAAGGGAGGTCGTACAGCATCCCGAATTCAACTTAAGCCTTCTTCACGCAACTTGCTGTTCGTGTATCCTACAGATCGAGTAGCATTTGTTCGTATCCCTGTATGGAGGGATGATCGTATTGATCATGAAAGCCTCTGTTTAGTAGAAAATGAGGAGTCACTTGTCCGATTTATGGAGCGTGTGAACGTGAGCGGTTGTGACCAGCAACCTTCAACGATGGTGAAGAAGACAGAGGTTCACAGTACACAGGCAACACAATCACCATCTGTGATGAAGTCGATGGAGACTGCACAATATGTAACTGTAAATCAGTATGAACTACCTCGCTCAGAGTTCGGCATCGTTGCCGATCGAAGCAGTTGGGAATCCTACGATTCCTACGAATCTGGTCAGATGGTGAATTTAGCACTAGATACGTTACAATTTAAATTACAGCGTGACTGTTCGTAATCAAATTTTGCAATAGGAGTCCGATATTTATATGGAAGCAAGCAGTAATAAAAATTATCAAACGATTGACGGAGTCCGTGTCTGGGGAGATCCAGACGCGGGTGCTCTGTCCCAAGCGAAAACGTGTGCAGAGACTGGAAGAGTGGTTCAGTCTTTACTTATGGCTGATCATCATAAAGGATACAGTCAGCCGATTGGTGGAGTAGTCGTCTATGACGGACAAATTTCTCCGTCTGGTGTTGGCTACGATATTGGCTGCGGGAATAAGGCCGTAAGAACAGGTTTAATGGCCGCTGAAGTACTGCCACGCATCTCGAAAGTTATGGATCAGATTGCTCGGACGATCTCATTCGGCGTAGGGCGTGTAAATAACGAACGAGTGGAACATGAATTATTTGATGATCCGGATTGGGCTGTTTATCGAGCGATCGGACAGCAGGAGCATGACAAGATGTTAGCTTTGGCTCGTTCCCAACTTGGTACAGTGGGCAGCGGTAATCATTTCGTCGATTTGTTTGAGGAACCAGCAACGGGACGTCTTTGGGTGGGGAACCATTTTGGAAGTCGAGGCTTCGGTCATAGGACGGCGAGTGGATTCATTAACTTGGCAGCGGGACGTGAATTTTTCGGTAAGGCTCCAGGAGAGAAGATGGATCAGCCGCCTGTACTGTTAGAGTTGGAACATGAGCTTGGCGATATGTATTATCGAGCGATGCAATTGGCTGGACGATATGCTTATGCAGGTCGAGACTATGTGATGAATCAGGTGTTGTCCATACTAGGGACGGAAGCAGATTTTGAGGTACATAATCATCATAACTATGCATGGCGTGAGTCGCATGACGGGCGTGACACGATCGTAGTCCGCAAAGGAGCGACGCCTTCTGCACCAGGTCAGCTAGGCTTTATTGGTGGTAGTATGGGAGATATTTCGGTCATTGTACGAGGTAAAGATACCGAGGAAAATCGTGATTCGTTTTATAGTACCGTTCACGGAGCGGGCCGTGTTATGAGCCGTACAGAAGCGGCGGGTAAAATGAATTGGCGTACACGCAAACGTGCTGGCGGCAAAATTACATCTGCTCAAATGAAGCAGGCCGTGCATGATTTTGGTGTTGAGCTGCGTGGAGCAGGTACGGACGAAAGTCCATTCGTGTACCGGAAATTGCAAACGGTATTGGACGCGCATCGAAATACAATTGATGTTATGCATGTGTTGAAGCCAATTGGGGTTTGTATGGCTGGTGCTGACGAGTTTGATCCTTATAAAGACTGAGGATGAATGGACTGGACTTCCTGAATGAGATATCTATTCGGGAAGTCTTTTTCATTGTTCTGAACGGAGGATTCGCTATAATTAGCATGAATGAAGTAAATTGAAGTAAAATATGGGTAGCGATTTCTAGCAAATAGTTGACAGTTTATAATAAATGTCGTATTTATATTATTAAATAGACAATTATACATAATAAATGAAGGTAACGTTATTAGTCCGTTCCGCTGTTATTATGGTAGGGAACAAGTAGGACGATATGATGTTTGATATGGAAGGGATAGATACAATCATGAACGGTAACGAAGCTGACTCTTGTCAATCCAGTGCGTCTGAACATAAGGTATCTGATACAGAGAATTTGGCATCACATATAGAAGAGCAGAAAGCATCTCAGTCTGCCTCATCACTAGAGCAACCATCAGATGATTATGAAAAAAATTACTCACCTAATCGTTATCGGACTCCAGATGGTGCTCCGGCCGACATTGTCATATTTACGATCACGACTGAGGAGCGTCCTACGGTGAAGAAGTCGATGCCGAAGCGACAGCTCGAAGTGCTGCTTATTCAACGTAAACGCTGGCCGTTTGCAGGACAATGGGCCTTGCCAGGCGGTTTTTGCAGAGAGACGGAGACGTTGTATGAATGTGCTCGCCGCGAGCTGCAAGAAGAGACCAATGTGACGGATGTTCATATTGAATATTTAAATATATACAGCACACCGGGTAGAGATCCGCGTGGCTGGATATTGTCGCATGCATTTTGTGCTCTCGTTCAGGAGGAAGTGCTAGCTGCTCGTCGTGCTTCTTATGATGCAGCTGACTTGAAGCTGATTCCGGTCGAAGAGGCTCTGAATATGGACTTAGCATTTGACCATCGTCTAATTATTCAGGATGCTTTGGATATGATTCGCGAGAAGATGATGACGACAACGATTGCAAAGCAGTTTTTGCCAGATGCATTTACGATAAGTGAGCTGTATCAAGTGCTGCAAACGGTCGTGCCTACATTTGAAGAGCCGAATTTTGTACGCAAGCTGACCTCTACTCGGACACGTCAAGGACTTATTGAGGAAGTGCGAGGAGACAACGGGGGCCTGCTCACTTCGAATCGTTATTCGCAGCGTCCCGCACAGCTATATCGGTTTACGGATCATACGCCTAAGCTATCTTTATATAATTGAAGCAGCGGCCCCTCCTGATGTATTGGGCACGGAAATGGTATTTCACCTGTATATAAGATCTTTAATCATCTACTCATCTACTAAAAAGACCGCATCTTCCAAGCGCACATCTGCTTGAAAGAGCGGTTTTTTTGCATCCATAAATCTATGTAAAATCATGTATACTTTCAGTATAATACGATTCCCACTGCGAAGCGGGGTGTGCTACAGGTGCACCGTGGCATACCTCAAGATGCTTCGGTTGTAGTTGCGTGATGATCGCGCCGCTCGCGATCGCTTCTTTCATGTTAGCGGTAAAGGCGGACATAGGGCGTTTCAAGCGACCGCGCTTGGAGGTAAATAAATCACCTGCTAGCAGGACGCCATCTTTCTCATGCATATACACGGTATGTCCAGGAGAATGACCAGGTGTCAAAAACGGCTGTAACCCCGCAATTGATTGCAGTTCACCAGTTTCAGTCATCGGGAGAGCAGCAGCTATTCCTTGTCGTACGTTTTGCTCTATTTTACGTCGGCGGGGGTATATCATTCTACCTTCCATATAAGGAATTTCGAGTTCATGGGCATATATAGGAACGTTATAAGCGCTGTGCAGCTTATGCACGGAACCAACATGATCGCTATGACCATGAGTTAGTAGAATGCGCTGCAAAGAACCTGCATTCAGTTGATCGATCGCACGATGAATGCTGCGAGCCATAAATGGCATGCCAGCATCAACAAGTGTAATGCCTACCTCATCTTTAACTAGCCATACTCGCATAGGAAACAAGAACCACGTTTTTAAAGACCAGATATGGGTAGAAATTTGTTCTAACTTCATAAGAAACCCTCCCTTGAGTTGTTCTCTATTAAGTCTCGTTATTTAGCGTTGTATATGCTGTCGAATCCCTGCAAGAAAGAGATCGATTGTCAATTCAAACGTATCGTCCAGCCGAACATGCAGCTCAGAATCAGATTCATCTGATTCGAGGTACGTGGTAATAATGCCATGTAAACAATAGTAGAACGCACGTGTAAACGCCAATGTTTGCGTATCGTCCTCTGGAGCGTTAATCATGTCAGCCATGGATGATCGTAGTACAGAGAATAAATTGTTCCGAAGCTTCTGTATGACTAAATTAGATTCTTTTTCATCAACTCTGGATGAGCGAGCAAAGAAAAATAAATGATACATGCTGCGATGAGTAAGTCCAAAATGGATGAGTGCTAGTGCCATTTGCTTCAACGTTGCATCAGGAGCAAGCTTCGTGTCTTGCTGCAGTTCATGCAGGCGGTCTTGCAATTGTTGTAATGGCTGTTTAGCTAATTGGAAGAGCAGTGTTTCTTTATCTTGAAAATAAATATAAATGGCCGTGTGTGAACATCCTGCCTGCTTGGCAATCTCTCGCATGGTAACCTTCTCAAATCCAGTACTCGTGAAAAGATCAGCAGCTGCAGATAGTATTGCTTGCTTGGTTAACTCTGATCGTTGAGCTTTGTTCATGAGATCACTCCTATAGCTATTTTTCATGTATAAAAATAGATATTAACATTTTATAACCATTGGTTACTAACCGTTGGTTATAAAATAGCATGATTTTCCTAATTCGTCAATGCGGATAATCACCGAACAAACAACGCAATTTTATTGTGGTAATTACAACACTAGTTGTCGGTGAATAATGCCGAAATATCGTATATGATGCAAGTAAGACAACCTTGCAGTTACGTCAGGTTCTCCTCATTCAACAGTTGATAAGGTCGTCCCTCTCCCCTAGCGACCTTTACTGTTGAAAAACTGACCCCTCTGCTACTAGAGTGACGATGCTGTAAACGGTGACCCCTGCCGTTTCAGCATCGTCTATTCATTTATAGGGGATAACTTACTGTAGGTGATCAGGAAAGGAGTTCCCCCGTATGTGGAAGTCAATGCAAGTCTACTATTATGAAGATGATAAGCAAGCTTTATTACTTGATGGTATTAGACCTGTCCTCCAGCAAATGAAAGCAAGCGGTAGCTTCGTACGAGCCTATGTGCAGCGGCATTGGAGGTTCGGTCCTCATATTGCCATACATGTAGAATTTGAGCAGGAAGAGGCTATTGAGCACTGCTTTCGACAAATCGAAGAGAGATTAAAAGCCTATTTATCCAAATATCCTTCTCAACGCAAGTTGGATGAAAGCTCATATTTACAATTATGTGAGCAGTGGGAGAATGAGTGTCCAGGAATTGGCCCACTTGTGCCTTTAGAACCTGATAATCAGGTTGCTATATATGAACACAATTGTTTTTCCGGGTTATGGAAGCATCCGTTGCTATCTGAATTGCTACGAAGCTTCTATGCTTATACATATGAATTGGTACACCTTGAGATTGAGCGTACACGTTCTAATCGACAAGCTCGTTACGTCCAGCTGGTACGGATGATGGCGTCTATTAGTATGTTAGTTCCTAGTCATGGATTGCATGCTGGATACAGTATCTATAAAGATATTGCAGCGAGCTATGTTGATTTTATGAATCGTTCTGAACAGAAACAATTTATTCAAAAGCAGTTTCAAGAAGCTGATGGACAGTGGGGTTCTTTGATTGACAAAGCCATTCAAGAAGTTGTCCAGCATTCATCTGAGACAGGCTTGTATGAAGGGCCGGATGAGCTCCTGCGAAGATGGTCGGCAGCCTTAAGAGAATTGTCTAATGCTGTAATGAAGCTTACAGAGGAAGGAATGCTACAGGCTGAAGAAGTAGAAGCGCTGTGGCTTGAACATTTATACCCGATGTCAAGTAAGACGACGGCGCAATTTGAAATCAAGGGTGAACGACTGTTGTCTGCGATTACTAGAATGCGGCAAGATCAGGATGCACGGGCGACCTCTGCTATGAATGCATGTTGCTGTTTAATGGGCGTTCTAGATGGCCTTCTTCCGTTGTTCCATATTAGTGCGCATGTAAAGCATCTGTTAGCGTATTTGTTGTCAGGAAGTGCGGAGAGAGTGCTGCGTATGAATAGTCCATATCGTGTGCAGCATGCGGAAGGGAATTAGTGTAATCCATCTGTTGAGTGGACTGTTACCGACGATACGATTCAAATAGCACGTTTTATAAATGGGTGACTAGAAGGCTTCGCATAATCATTGCGTGGATTTGTAGTTGCCCATTTTTTCCTATGTGCGCTACAATAAATGTCTGGCAAGGTAGGTGGGATATGGATATTGCAGAATCCTGCAAATCGCGCAAGTATAATACCGCAATAATATTGCGGTAAATACAACACCGAATTGCGGAGTGAAAGTATTACCTACCTGTTAGATTTAGTAGTGAGGCACTGTATAAGATAAATATGGGGAGGTAATTGACAGTATGATGATGCTAAATGATATCATTCAATCTTTATTAAAGGACCGCAATCTGAAGGAGAGCTTTTTGCAAGGTAAAGTGCAGTTTGCGGGATTAAGTGAAACAGAGAATAAGGCGCTCTTTGATGTTATGGGTAGCAAGCAACCAGCAGAGAACGTCTATGGAGCTTCACAAAATTGGAGATAAAAACAGATCGTGTAGATAATCAGCATACTGCGCATAAGGCATTTTTCATGTCAGTCGTGCTGGTAGTCTGCACGTTCTTTGCTTATATTACGTATATCGTCTTTACGGTGCCAATAATAGGTATATTTGGGGATACTAACGAATTTGGAAGTGTGATAATTACAGAGGTTTCTCCATTGGGAAAAGCGTATGAAAATGGTTTGCAAGTAGGAGACCGAATCATTGAAGTAGACGGTATACCTGCGGCAGAATCTGATGTGTTTATTAAGCATGGTAGGATAGAAAATGCTGACAGTATTTTAGTTGACTCTCATAAATCAGGCATTAAGCTGTATACATTTGATGTAGAGGGTATAAATTCAATCCCGGAGAATGAATTAATTTTTGGCTTTATTGTACCGTTATTTTTCTTTGTTGCTAATTTGATTATATCGATCATCTTATATGTGAAGTGCAGACATGATAAGGCAGCAATCATTCTTGTTTTGTATTTTTTAATGATCGGTTTTTCATACTATGCATCTTCGCTAGCCATTCGTATTGATCCCATTGGAAGATTTGTAATGTCAGGGCTTCTTCCTGTTATTCCATTTATATTTCTTTATTTTATGAATGTATATTTACGAAGGTATGATATTAAATTCATATATAGATCAAAATATACGTTTATCGCTTTATTACTTATTGAACTTGTAGTTATTATTAATTTCATACTAGCAGTGACAGATGTTTTTTCTTCAAGAACATTTGACTCAAGTTCATTTTTGACATATATAACTTTAATTATAGGTTATGGACTTTGCTTATATTGTTTAATCGACGTGTACCGCAAAGCTCGACATGATAAGCTGAAACCTTTGTTTAAAATTATGTTAGTATCACATGCGATAGCGTTTACACCATTTGTGGTATTGAATTTAATCCCGCTTATTTTGTTTAAAACACAGTTAGTGGTCTATCACTTTACAACACTTTTTCTTATTGCTCTACCGGTAGGTTATTTGTATTTGTTCACGTCGAAGAAGCTCTTTGACGTTGACTTTGTCGTGACCCGTTTCAAATACTACGCCTCATTAGCGTTAATTCCTTCTCTTATTGTAACGACATTGTTAGTAATCAGCTTGCAAACAGCGTCTTATTTTTGGGTAGGATTCAAATTTTTTATTATTGTATACAGCAGCATGATGCTACTGCTCTACTTGAAAGAGCAAATAGACTATCGCTATCGTCCAAAAATATTTAAGCAGATGTACTCGTTACAAGAGGGGCTGGATCGATATTCGAGCGCACTATCCAAAGTCATGAAGCGTGATGATTTGGAGCGTTCTCTGTCTCAAGAAATTCGTACCTTAATGCCGGTGGAAGATATCTATTTCTTTACGATCGATAAGGGTGCGGGCTCCATTGAGCATTCTGAAGATATGCAGCTATGCGAAGAGGATCACAAGTTGCTGCTTGGACGTCGTTCCTTGAAAGTGGCTGATATCGTTACTTTGGAAGATGGATTATGTCTCATAATCGGGCGGCGTAACGATCAGTTGTATGCAATCTGGATTGGCAACAAAGTGAATAATACCACATTTAATGTGGATGAACTAAGATGGTTTAAGACCGTTGCCAATTATACAAGCATCTTGAATGAGAACTTATATTTAATTCAAAATTTGCTGAATGATTTGGAGACTGAGATGCAAAAGGGTCGTGGGGCTTCTCCATGGGTACTGCGGTTAATCTTCTGTCTTTCAGAGAATGAACGAAGGCGGCTGGCATCTGACTTGCATGATTCGGCTTTACAAGATCAATTAATTTGGTTCCGTAAGCTGGAAACGTTCTTGACGGATTACAAGTATGAATTGTCTTCAGAATCTATGCAGCAGCTCTATGATATTAAGGAAGGGTTGCTCGATGTTATTTTCCAAATACGAGAGACTTGCAACGAGCTTCGGCCTCCGTTATTGAAGGAGTTAGGCTTGCAGCAGGCTCTGGATTCTTTGCTCGATCATATGCGTCTCCATGTGAACTACGACGTGCAATTCCATGTAGAGCCGCTGCAAAGTATGCTCAGTGAAGAACAAATTACGGCTGTGTATCGGATTGTGCAGGAACTGCTGCGCAATACATCGAAGCATGCACAGGCAAATAAAGTATGGATCGAGCTAAGGCAGAAGAATGATCAAGTCTACTTTACATATCAGGATGATGGTATAGGTATGGATTTGCACCAGATGGAATCATCTTTTAGTCATATGGGAATGTCAGGAATACGTGAAAGAGTCATTAGCTTGGAAGGGGAGATAGAGTTCCATTCTGAGAAAGGGCACGGTTTCGAAGTCCAGATCATGCTGCCAACTATATTATCTAGCAGTAAAGGGGAAAATGAACATGAGCGAGATTCGTATCTTATTAGTTGATGATCATCCGTCTGTAGGGGAAGGAACAAAGACGATGATTGAACAAGATTCCAATATGAGTGTTCATGTCGTTCTTTCCGCTATGGAAGCAATAGAAGCACTCAAGCAGGAATCGTTCGATATTATTTTATGTGATTTGAATATGCCGACGATTACAGGTTTGGAGCTTACGAAGCGACTGATGCAGGAAGACCCCGATAGGCGTGTAATCATTTATACGGGTCACGATATCATTTCTCATTTTAACTTGCTCATTCAATATGGTGTCTCCGGTTTTATTTCGAAGACCGTATCTCGTGAGCAACTGCTAACTTCTATTTATTGTGCGATGCGTGGGGAAGCGGTTATTCCCGTTTCTTTACTTAAGCAGCTTCGTCGTGGAGAGGTGAAGGTAACTCGCAGCGATGGAACGGTTGAAGAAGCTTCTATCAATGAACGAGAGCAGGATATTTTGCAAGAGGTGGCAGAAGGACTGAGCAATAAAGAGATTGCAGTGAAGCTCCACATGAGTCAGCGAACGGTAGAATACAATTTAACACGTATTTTTGATAAGTTAAGTGTTCGATCCCGTTCAGAAGCTATCGTGGAATCGAAGCGACTTGGACTTATTCGTTCAGAAACATTTTAGTGACGTAGGCCCTTTGTCTTAATGACAAAGGGTCTTTTATTATTTGTTTAATTTCGACAAAACTGAGAAGAAATGTTCGAAATATGTTGTATATTGTATAATTATGTCTTATAATGCCTGTGTAGAGCCGTTCTCTACTAAAAATGGATTGAAATTATAAAGGAGGAATTTAAATGCCGAAAGTGTATGAAATGAGTCTTACTAGACAATTGAGCCTAGTATTCGAACAGTTAGAACCTGAATTGTTAGGATTATCGGGTGGGACTTTAGTTGTGTGTCTTCGCAATGATGTGATCGGTAAGTTCGGGGTTAAGCATGATCCGCTCGAATGTCGTGATGGTGTTGTTGTTCAGTTACGTAAGGGAATGCAGAAGCGTCATGTCGCCTCTTTCCGCATGATGGCTATCGAAGCGTTGAAGCATAAGAAGAATTGGACCCATGGTGAGATGATTTTTGATTTTGCAATGAAGCAGGATAGCCTTGTCATTAGCACTTGGTTCGAATCCAACTACAATTTAACGGCATTGCTGGAAAAAGAAAATGAGAGCTATGACCGGCAGCCAAGAGCTTCAAGACAGTAAGTTAGCTTCGTTATTAATCCTTCTATGATGGGCACAACGCATGTACATACTGAAGCTAAATAGGCAGGTAAAGTTCTTGGCACGAACAGCAATACTAGTGAGAGTGCTGCAATAAGAACGATTACTTGATTTAAAATATTGATAGAAAACATTATTCTACGTCTTAATTTCTTTATCAAATCGAGCAGTAAGCTTGGTTACATGCCCATTCATAATTTCATCTAAGGATATATGATACTTATCAGACAGAATTAACATATTAGCTAAAATATCTCCTAGTTCTTCAACTAACTGCTTTCTAGCATCGTCGTAACACATTGCCTCTTCATCAGGTTGGTCTCGCCTTATTTAAGTGCCCTAATGGCTCTAGCCAGTTCTCCTACTTCTTCCATCATGAATCCAGCGCGTATAAAAGGACTATATTGAGACCATTGACGTTGCTCATAAAATTGTTGAACCCATTGCTCAAATTGTTAAATGCTTTCTACTTTAGTCATGTTCATGTTTGCTCCTTTTACGTTCCAACATCTGTATAATATACTTTATCTGATAGAGTGTGAGTAAGCAACGGACAACGTATGGGGGAGCGATAAGGATGAATCGCATCTGTGTATTTGCCGGGCCATCATGATTTAGTTGTGTGCGAAGATGATGTGGTTTTACTCTTGGAGAAAATGACATCTTATCAACATCCTCACTTCGATAACAAATGGTCAGAATTAGAAGCTACAATCATTCAGTAAGATCATAAATTTCGACACGGCAAGCTGGTTCCGATAACATATGGGCCAGCTTGTTTATCTTTTTTGAGCGGATAGAACATAAAGTTATTATGTTTCAGAAACATAAGTTAAAGATATGATAAAAATTGAATGCATCCCTTTTACTTTTACATCGAAACATGATGTTATTAAGAAAGTAATGCATCCTAGTTCAGGTTGTAATGGAAGGAAGCGTGTAGAGAGAGATGAGACAACGAAGTACCTATATCCTAATCGGAGTAGGCAATTTGCTCATCGGAATTGGGTTTATTATGTTACTTTTACACGGACTTAAGTGGCCTTATATATGGGCGACTTTTGTTGGTAATGCGTGTGGAATTGTGTGGAGTTATATGGTTCATCGACCCTATGTGAATCGTATACAAACGTTTTCAGTTGTAGTCATCGGTAAAATAATTGGTGTTTATCTTGTTAGTCATGTGGTTGCTTTTATAGTTATTCATCCTTGGGTGTATCACATTATATCGATATGGGATTTGAATTGGGAACCTAAATTACAACTTGATGTAGTTCTATTTATGGAAGCTAGCGTTTTTTCGATGTTATCGATTGTGTTGGAGAAGGTTATCCTATTTCCTAGAGTTGTAGAAAAGTATAGAGAGCCCTCCCTAGTAGCACCTGCACCCGTACAAAAAAAAGAGATGTAATCGTCGGCAGTTTATATTTGTTCCAATGCATGAATGGAGTAAAATATGTCCAAACTGACGGGGTTGAATCTTATACATGCGTAAACTCGAGGTGCTTAAGATGGAGTCCACATGGAGAGTTTTTATCGCGATTGAGCTTCCAATATCATTGAAGAAAGCCGACTCGCCACGAGTACTATGGAGAGATGTGGAAGGTGAGAAGGAATTGCTGTTAAGAGCTGCTGAGGTGGTTGGGCGGCATCTCGCGCTGGAGGGATACGAGTAGCTAACGATGAACGTTACATTCAATAGTGTGCATCTTACATGATTAGTCTCTCACTGCTTTGAACGTTGAGCGGATGATGGGGCTTTTTTCTGTATTGTTTATATTTGCTTATGGTTATACAATACATATATATTACTTCCTTACTTATTGTAAGTCATTATGAGGAAGCTTACTATTCTTGAAACGCCGATTAAAGCTGTGTATAGCAGATTGGAGGAGATGGATTGGCGAAGAAAAAGAGGTCGTGGTTACTACGCATCATAATCAGTGTATTCCTATTGGTTATTGTGGCCGGAATCTGTTTATATTTCTATGTCCAGCCAGATAGGCCAATAGGTTGGCAAGCCATGCCAGGCGATAACATCCCTTCTATTCTGAAGCGTGTTGCCCAAGAACGCAGTCGAGAAATAACGATTTCAGAGCAAGAATGGAATCAATACGCTTCTATATTTGTTCAGCGGTTGCTGCAGCAGAAGCCGGAATGGTCTCAATGGAACGTTCAAGGGATGAATAGTAAGCTGTTGGACGATCAAATCCATGTCACCCTTCATCTTCGTCCGTGGGATATGCTTGATGCAGAGTTTCATATTTACTTGGACGTGAATTGGGACACGCAGACACAGACTTTGCTCTTGGCGCCTTCACGCGTGACGCTTAAACATATTCCACTACCTCATCGTTGGTTGGAGCAGCAGAAGCCGCTTACGTTCGATCTTCGTCCTTATTTGCCATCGCTTATTCAAGTTGAAGATATTCGAGCAACAACAGGTCAATGGACGATCCGCTTTGGATTGACGAAAAGATAGGTGGAAATGAAGAAGTCGAAGGTGATTCAGCGTGGAAAGGAATACAAGCCCATCCTTATGCTAACATTAGAAGTGGATAAATAAGTACGGATTGTATTTTTGAATTCAATATACAGAATGCTGGTAAGGCAAGGAGATGTTAGTTATGACAAACTTATGGATCGTGCTGCTATGCTTAGCGGCAGCGGGGCTGTTAATCGGTCTGTTGTACCGAATGCAGCGCAAGCATGTGCCTTTTACAAAGCGTGTGTTTGCAGCATTGGGTATCGGTGTTGGATTCGGTGCTTTACTTCAACTTATATTCGGTGTTGATCATTCCGTTGTAAAATCGGTCAATGATTGGCTTAGTATCGCGGGAACGGGATATGTGAAGTTGTTACAAATGGTCGTTATCCCTCTCATTTTTGTTTCGATTATTTCTGCCATTATCCATGTGCAATCGAAAACGGGCCTCGGTAAAATGAGTGCTACGATTATTGGTATTTTGGTTGGAACGACAGCTATCGCAGCTGTTATCGCTATCTCTGTCTCGTTGTTCTTTGGCTTATCCTCTATAGACATTCAAGCTGGAGAACAGGAAGTAGCACGAGGCGAATATTTGGATACGAAGGTTGAAGAAGTAAAAGATCTTACACTTCCACAGCAGGTGCTTGAATTCATTCCTGTTAATCCGTTTTTGGATATGACGGGAGCACGTCGTACATCTACGATAGCAGTCGTTGTTTTTGCGGCATTTATCGGGGTGGCAGCATTAGGCGTAATCCGAAAGAAACCTGAGCATGGCAAAATGTTTATGTCTATCATTGATGCACTGCATGCGGTTGTGATGAGAATGGTGACGATCGTATTAAGGCTGACGCCGTACGGGGTATTTGCTCTGATGACAAAGGTGGTTTCTACAACTGCTCCCGCAGAAATATTGAAATTGGGAGAGTTCGTAGTTGCTTCATATGTTGCGCTAGCGCTGATGCTGCTTGTGCATGCACTTATGTTGGCTGTATCAGGAATTTCACCGATCGGATATTTCAAACGTTCTTTATCTACGCTTGCATTCTCGTTCACATCGCGTTCAAGCGCAGGTGCAATACCGATGAATATTGAAACGCAAGTAGATCGTTTAGGTGTACCACAATCGTTTGCGAACTTTAGTGCTACCTTTGGAGCTTCAATCGGTCAAAATGGATGTGCAGGTATTTACCCTGCCATGCTAGCGATTATGATTGCTCCGAGCGCAGGCATTAATCCGTTGGACTTAGGATTTTTAGCACAATTAGTCGCTGTCGTAGCGATTAGTTCCTTTGGTGTAGCAGGTGTCGGTGGAGGAGCGACTTTTGCAGCACTTATCGTCTTATCTTCAATGAATCTTCCTGTTGCCTTGGCGGGGTTGCTCATATCGGTTGAGCCGCTTATTGATATGGGACGTACGCTTGTTAATGTTAACGGTTCTATGACGGCGGGGGTTCTATCCTCTCGTTGGTTGGGCCACTGGGATCGTGAGAAGTTCAATAAAGGACTTTAATGAAATATTCGTGGTTTGGGATCTGCATCATGTGCGTGAATCCTGCTATTCATGAAAAAGGGGTATTCGTTAGTTTTTCGAGACTAACGAATACCCCTTTTATGTTACTTCCTTCTAAGACGTGCTTGTTCGTTGCTTGTAGCATTAGATCGTTATGCCCTTCTCCCTGTTAGCAGGGATACAATAAACAGAATTAAGAAGATGAAGAAGACGATCTTAGCGATAGATGTAGCGGCCTCCACAATCCCGAAAAAGCCAAATATACCTGCAATTAAGGCAATGATTAGAAATAAAAATGCCCATCTTAACATGTTTACCCTCTCCTTTGTCGCTTGTTGACACATTCATAACCGTACTTACAGAAGTTTGAAACAGGCAAGTTTATCGTGTACTGCAGTTGTTTCAGCCTAAGATGCACCGGGTAATCATCCTATACAATCGTGTTAAAGAATGGCATCGGATATGAACAGAACATGCGTTTACAGCATGTTTGAAAGAGAGGGACCGTCTATGATTTTACAAATAAGTGTTAGTATTGCAGCTATCGCATTCGTTGTACTCGTCTATTTTATGATTCAGACGTTAAAGGCGGCTAATCAGTCATTGGAGCGTGCTTCCGCTACCCTTGAAAATGTGCAGCGTACGATTGAGTCGTTAAATACAGACCTACAAGCTGTGGCGCGCAATGCGAATGAAGTTACGGCAAGTATCCAACATCAGTTAAGTAAGCTGGAGCCGATCACAGATTCGATGCAGCATGCAGGTGAGGCTTTAAGTGAGGTAACGTTGGCAGTAAAAGAAGTATCCGCTGGATTTGCAAACGGTCTTCGCGGGAAGGCATCAATGGACAAGCGGCAACATTCTGGGCGCCCTCAACAACAATCGGCTGTGAGCTCGTCGCCAATGGGAACGATAGAATCGCCTTCTTCATCAATACCTCAGCAAGCAAGTTGTCAGCCAAATTGGTATTCGTGGGTAGATGCAGGAGCGCAAGTATGGAAGGTGTTCCGTGCGATTAACTCGAAATCTTAGCTGACTAGCTGCTGAGTATCTTTACACAGTCATGGATTATCGATCATAGATACGCTCAGGGGAGGCCGATTATCGCGATAAGATAGTCGGTCTTTTATGCTGAAATAGACGGGGTAATATAACATTGCAATTATGCTTAATGTCTATGTAATTCAACGATAAAGTAGCCCGATATAGATGTGCAGTGTATCATAATAAATAGTGGGTAACAGAGAAAGGAGGATTTTTCTATGAACATACTTGTTGTAGATGATAATCCAACGAACGTCATGCTTATCCGAGAAATATTGCGTAAAGACGGATACCAACACATTTCTACGGCTTCTTGTGCACAAGAGATGTACCAGCAATTAGGACTCGATTATTCAGGTGCAGTGGAAGACGCTCATCCAAAAGAGCCGGATGTTGATCTTATTTTACTAGATATGATGATGCCTGAAATCGACGGTTTGCAGGCTTGCAGACATATACAGCAGTTAAATCATCTACGTGATATTCCGATTATTATGGTGACTGCAGTAGCGGATTCGAACATACTCGCAGATGCATTGGATGCAGGTGCAGTTGATTATGTGACCAAGCCTGTCAACCGAATTGAGCTGTTGGCTCGGATTAGACTCGCACTTCGATTGAAGCAAGAGAAGGATTGGCATAAAGAACGTGATTCCCATATTCGCCAAGAGCTTCGACTTGCTGCCAAAGTTCAAGAATCGGTATTAACCGAGCCGTATGAAGATCAAGCCATTACGATCAAGGCGATTTATCGACCTTCAGAAGAGCTGGCAGGAGACTTGTATGCATGGTTCCCGCTTAGCAACGGCAAATATGGTGTACTTATTTTAGATATGATGGGACATGGTGTGTCATCAGCATTGTTGTGTATGTATATTGCATCCGCATTGCGTACATCAGTCAAAAGTGAGGCATCTCCTGATATTGTGCTGCAGCAGTTGAATGCCAAGTTTGATCAACTTTATATGAATGACAGCTTGACGCTATATTATATGACGGCCATTTACATGATTGTAGACACGAAGAATGATGTCATTCATTACGCCAATGCAGGCCATCCTCCTGGCATTGTTGTCATGGATAATGGTGAAGTGGTTCAAATGGAGACGACAGGTCATCCAGTCGGGATGTTCCCTGAGCTACACATTGCTGTCAAGGAAATATCTTGTACACATCGTTTCCGAATTGGTCTGTATACGGATGGGTTGGTAGAGTCAACTGTCCAATCTTTAGATACGGCGATAGCGAATTTGACACAATTGGTGAAGACAGAATCAGATGTTGATGATTCAGTGGCGTGGGAGCAATTGTTCGCCAATGAAAGTTTACATGAGGATGATAAGTGCCTTGTATGGGTAGACGTACATCATAGACAAGACGTGTAGGAAAGGGGGATAACGAGACCGGGTGAATGAACGTAGGCAAGAAGTAGATAATAATAGCACGGATCGAGATGAGGTTCGTGAGCGAATCGAGATTGAGCTGCTCTTGGAAGGTGTATACCGAATGTATGGGTATGACTTTAGAGATTATGCTTATCCGTCACTGAAGCGCCGAATATGGCATCAAATTTTTCGTGAGCAGCTTCATTCGATTTCAGCATTACAAGGCAAGGTACTATCTGATCCTGATTGTGTAGATAGATTTGTGCGTAATCTGTCCATACCAGTGACAGAAATGTTTCGCGATCCTTCCATGTTCAAGGCGTTTCGGGAGAAAGTAGTTCCTAAGTTGAGGTCACTTTCTTCTATACGTATTTGGCATGCAGGCTGCTCGACTGGAGAAGAAGTGTACTCCATGGCTATTCTTCTTCAAGAAGAAGGCTTATACGACCGAACACGGTTATATGCAACAGATATGAATAGCCTATCTTTGCAAACAGCTAAAGAAGGAATCTGTTCTTTGGATAAGATGAAACAGTATACGAAAAATTATTTGGAAGCTGGCGGCAAGCGCTCGTTCTCAGAATACTATTCGGCAACAGATGAAGGGACGGTCATATTGAATCCTTTTCTGCGTGAAAATATGATTTTTGCCGATCATAATCTTGCTACGGATATGTCGTTCAATGAGTTCAACGTAGTGTTTTGTCGCAATGTAATGATTTATTTTAATGACCAACTGCGCAATCGTGTACACCGGCTGTTCTATGAGAGCTTAAGCCACAATGGTATATTGGTACTTGGTTCAAAAGAGTCTTTGCACTTTACACAATGTGAATCTTCTTATGAAGAGCTAGATTTCAATGAGAAGATCTATCGGAAAATAAGATAATTCATTAAGGGGGGCATGGAGGCAGCATGCCTACGTTAGAGCCTATTAATATTTTGCTGGTAGACGATTATCCTGAGAACTTGTTAGCGCTAGAAGCGGTATTGTCAGATGAGAATTACCGTTTAGTTACGGCGTCATCGGGTGAAGAAGCGCTTCGGCAGTTGATGAAGGAACAATTTGCTGTCATTGTACTGGATGTGCAGATGCCTGGGATGGATGGAATTGAAACAGCCAAGTGGATTAAGTCGCGTGAGAAGACGCAGCATATTCCAATCATATTTATATCGGCTAATTATACGGATACCGAGCATTTATTTGCTGGTTATTCAGCCGGAGGGATTGATTATATGGTTAAGCCATTCATCCCTCATATTCTCAAGTCGAAGATTGCTAGTTTCGTAGGGATGTTCCAAGCCCAGAAAAGATTGCAGGCGAAGAAAATGCTGCTTCAGCAGAAGACAGAAGAACTAGAGCGGATGAATAAAGAGCTCGAAATAGCAAAAGAAGAGGCTGAACGTGCTGCATCCGTTCGTACGCAATTTCTTACGATGATGAGTCATGAAATACGAACTCCTATGAATGGAGTGCTAGGTATGGTAGATTTGCTGCTTGATAGTGATCTGACGGAAGAACAGAGAAATTACGCCAAATATATTTATAACAGTGCCGATTCGCTGGTGAAAACGCTCAATCGCATTTTGGACTTTACGAAGCTAGAATCAGGTGGGCTTGAGCTGGACATGTATCCATTTTCGATCCATGAAGTGGCGCATGAAGTGTTGGCTTTGTTCGCTTCTGAAGTCATCCAGAGAAACGTAATCTTATCCTTGGATATAGATGAGCATATTCCGACTTATCTTAGTGGAGATAGGGAGCGATTGCGCCAAGTGTTAGTAAATGTAATTGGCAACGCAGTTAAATTTACAGCAGAAGGTTCAATTGAGGTAACGATCAAGCTGTTGTCGCTTCATCAAGAACAAGATGACTGTTGGATACAATTTGAGATAAGGGACACAGGGATTGGAATACCAGAAGGGAAGAAAACAGGTCTTTTTCAGCCATTTTTCCAGTTGGATTCATCCTTGAGCAGGAAATATGGTGGAAGCGGATTGGGCTTAGCTATTTGCCAAACAATCGTACAAGCGATGGACGGGGAAATAAACATTTTGCCTAGTGAAAAAGGAACATTTGTACAATTTTACGTTCGTGCGAAAATTATTGATGAAGAACGTAATATATAGTGTTTCAAACATGGTGGAGCATGTTTAAGTACAAAGAGATAAAGCAATGAAGGTATTTGAGCAGAACGAAACTATTCATGTCGTTTATTTAGGGGAGAGAATATATGAGCCACAAGTTTACAGCAGTTACGTTAAATGAAGCAGACGGTATTCGTGTCAAGCTCCAGGGTGAACTGGATCTGGCAGCAGCAGGTGAATTCCGTACAATGATGGAGCCTTTGGCGGTAGACCCTAGCACTAGACTGACATTGGATTTAAGCGAGCTGTCTTACATTGACAGCACAGGGATAGGAATACTCATTTCCATTTTAAAAGTCCGGCATGCCGAGCAGGCGCCTTTCTATGTGGAGAATGTTCCACCGCATGTACAAAAGTTGTTTGATGTGACAGGCATTTCTAAGTTTTTAATTCCACAGCGCTAATATAAAGCGAATATGAGGGTGAAAGGATAAGTAAACATGGCAGAGGTAAAAACAAAGCAGCAAGTGAAGTTAAGCTTGCCTGCACAAGCTGATTATGTCGATGTGGTGCGCCTTACTTTGTATGGTATAGCCAGCAGAATCGGATTTTCCTATGAAGAAATTGAAGATATGAAAGTAGCCGTTTCAGAAGCGTGTAACAACGCGGTGTTGTATGCATATAGCCAAGAAGGCGGCGTGGTAGATGTTATTTTTGATATCGGTGACCATGAATTAGAACTGACGATCCGAGATCAAGGATCAAGCTTTATGGCAAATGACAAATTTGGTCATGCAACAGGATGGCATGATAAGTCATTGGATGATGTTCAGGCAGGTGGATTAGGCTTCTATCTGATGCAGGCACTAATGGATGATGTGAGCATTTCTAGTCAAGACGGTCGTGGTACGGAAGTTAAGATGATGAAGCGGGTTCTGGCAATCGGGGAGGCCAAATGACAATTCCACATCCTAAAATGACCGAGGATGCAAATGAACTAATCCGCCTGTATCAACAAAGCCACGACAATGACATTGCTACCGTTCTCATCCAAAAATACGAGCCGATGGTTAAAATGGCCGCAGGCAAAATATCACGTAACCGACCAGATTTGTATGAAGATTTGATGCAAGTAGGGAATATGGCTATGATTCGCTTGCTACAGCAGTTTGATCCTCTTATGGGAGTGCCGTTCGAGGCATATGCGATGAAGAGTATGATCGGCCATATGAAAAATTATTTGCGAGACAAGTCTTGGTACATCCAGGTGCCGAGGAGAATTAAAGAAAAAGGTGCAGTTGTTCAGCAGACGATCGATGAATTAACGATTCAATTAGAGCGATCCCCAAGTATCGATGAAATTGCTGCCCGCTTGGAGCTTTCTGTGGAAGAGACAGTTGAAGTGTTGGCAGGTAGGGAATGTTATCATTATGTATCGTTAGATACGCCACTGTCTCAGGATGAGAGTGCGGCTACATTAGGGGAATTAATTAGTTCGGAAGCGAATGATTACGAATCCGTTGAGCATAAGATGGATTTGCTTGAGGCGATGAAACAGTTAAAGCAAGAAGAAGTAAAGGTACTCATGCTTATATTTGAACAAGGACTATCGCAACGTACGGTTGCTGAGCAGCTTGGTGTATCACAAATGAGTGTATCGCGCATCCAGCGAAGGGCAACAGAAAAGTTGAAGAACATTTTGACGAATCACGATCTCGTTCGATGATGATAAAGCAATTCACATTGAACGCTGTAGATGATTTTGGTAATGATTATCAGATTATAATATCCCTTGAATCTATAACATCTACATAAGCATGCTGTTCTTGCACTAATGCACAGGACAAGCATGCTTTTTCGTGATGGGTAACCCCCAACATTTGTAGGCTTCTTCGTAAAAGATGGGCATGATAAAATATGACCTTACAACAACATGTTGGACATCTAGAGGGGTGCAGCAAACAACAATGAAAGATTGGTTTCGTAAAAAAGATGTGAACAAGCTGCTTGCTCAAAGCAATGACAGAAAAGGTTCGAAAACATTAGGAGCACTTGACCTAACTTTGCTAGGCATGGGTGCAATTATCGGGACAGGCGTTATGGTACTTACAGGCTTGGTCGCAGCAAGAGATGCAGGCCCTGCAGTAATTCTTTCCTTCATTTTGGCTGGTATCGTGTGCGCATTCGCAGCATTGTGCTATGCGGAAATCTCTTCAGCCGTTCCGATTGGAGGAAGTGCTTATACTTACGCCTATATTACAGTAGGTGAATTGGTGGCTCATTTAATGGGCTGGACGCTCTTAGCCGTTTATGTTCTGATGATTTCAGCCGTGGCGAGTGGTTGGACAGGTTATTTGAACAATATATTAGATTCGTTTGGAATAGGTATTCCTGTTGAATGGATGACCATTCCTGCTAATGGAGGGATTGTGAATCTTCCTGCCATTCTGATGGTGTTGTTTATGACATGGTTGCTATTGCGGGGGACAAAAGAAAGTAAGACCGTTAATAACATCATGGTATTTGTAAAGCTAGGGGTTATTTTGCTCTTTATTATCGTTGGCGCTTTCTACGTAGAGCCTGCGAATTGGACTCCATTTATGCCTTATGGCACAAGCGGAGTGCTAGCAGGAGCAGCAGCTGTATTTTTTGCCTTCCTTGGTTTTGATGCCATTTCTACTTCTGCTGAAGATGCGAAGAACCCGCAGCGGGATTTACCAAAAGGTATTATCGGTTCCTTGGCAATTAGTACAGTGATTTACGTATTCGTATGTGTTGTTATGACGGGGATGGCCTCTTATACACAGTTGAATGTGCCAGAAGCGATGGCATACGTTCTTCATCTTGTAGGTAGAAATGAAGTAGCGGGTATTATTGCGATTGGTGCTGTTATCGGCATGCTTGCTGTCGTGTTGGCATACATTTATGCGGCGACAAGAGTCATGATGACGATGAGTCGTGACGGATTGATTCCGCGATCCTTCACGAAGCTGAACAAGAATGATGCTCCAACGGTGGCATTGTGGTTTATAGGCGGTGTAAGTGCCTTTATTGCAGGCTTTATGGATTTGAAGGTACTAGCTGACCTCGCTAACATTGGGGCGCTGCTGACATTCGTTATGGTTGGGCTCTCTGTTATTTTGCTTCGCCGCTCCCATCCGAATTTGAAACGCGGATTTGTGGTGCCATTTATGCCGCTCATTCCGATATTATCGATCGCAAGTTGTGTGTTGTTGATGGTGAACTTGCCATTCCGAACCTGGATCATATTCGGAATTTGGCTTGTCATTGGGCTAGTGTGGTATATCGTGTATTCCAAAATTCGCGGTCCTATTCATAAATAGAACATTGAAGTAAACAAAGAAGCTCTGGGCACGATTGCTGCCTAGAGCTTCTTTATAGTTGGTAAAGAGATTATGATTCTGGGAAAGGCATCCGTTCGCTGTCCAATGGCTTGTAAGAGTGTGTCTCTTCCCTTGGAACAGAGCGGTCGTCTTTTAATGCAGCTAATATTTCGTTCAACTGTTCATGAGCTTGGGCCTGGATATTATCAGGAACTTGTCCATAGCCAGAAAAGGATGCCTTCTCAGCTTCGATCAACAGCTTGCCGTCAGGTAAATAGATGGCAGGGACTGTGAACACATGAGAGGCACGCAGCTCATCCATCTCTTGATCGATCCAGCCTAGGACGAACGTCTCTTTTTCCTTGCAGCTAATACCTGTGAAACCATGCTGAATGAATACATGGCGCACCCTCTGCGCTGGGGCGCTTACTATTGAAGTTGTGTTCATAGCGGTGCAGCCTCCCTATTTAACGATCGACCCTGGAAGTTGAGCTTCAGGGGGGAGAACGATTCTAGGATTTTGTTCTTCTTGAGATGAAGCGGCTATGTTATCTGCTGCGTCCGCAATAACTTCTTTGGTGTGCAGCACCGTTTCGTCCTTTGCATCCTGAACTTGGTCAGTGATCGCTTGCGTAGCACTTTTTACATTCGTAACAACGATTTCAGCTCTTTCCCCTACGGATTTGACGATGGTAGCTGCTTTATTGCCTAAGTCGCAAGCAGCGTCTTTTGTCATTTCACCAACGGACTGAGCTTTATAGGATATATCTTGTCGCAGCTCACGACCAGACTTCGGTGCAAACAACAGGGCAGCAGCAGCACCTACGAGTCCGCCAATAAGAAGTCCTTTTGCAAAATGGTTCCCATTATTTTGATTCGTTGTGTTATATCCTACCTCGTGGTTATAAGCGGGTGATTGATTCGTATATTGGTTCGTATTCATCTTACATCTCTCCTTAACGTTATAATCGAATTTGTTGTTAAGGAGCATTTACACGGTAGAGGTGCATTTGAAACAATCACGATGTTTAATACTGAGAATTTTGAATCCATTCATTTGTCTACATGCCTTTTGGTGATGGGTCTATTATTTAATTCTACGGTACACATAAATACATATAAAAAACCACAGCATGCCAGCGAATATGCCTGCTACAACATCGGTAATATAATGGACTCCCAAGTAAACTCGGCTTAAAGCGATGCAAATAATAAGTATGCTTGCAAGGCATCCTATCCCCGTCGTTGCTATGTTAGAGCTAATTCCCTTTTCTCTAAGCCATTGTACGAGTAAATAGGCAAGAACTCCATAGAAAGCAGCTGCGACCATAGCATGTCCACTAGGGAAACTGTAACCGTCTGCGATTACCCAATGCTCCCAATCCGGTCTTGTTCGTGCAAATATTTGCTTCATCGTCTCGTTAAGCAAATATCCACCACCTAGGGCAAGGATGAGCGTAAAGGCAGCCTTTCGATTTTTCCAGACTAGCATGAACAAGGCTGATATTACAGCTGCCAGCGAGATAATAAAATAATCGGTTGCCATATGTGTAATGATGGTTACGATATTTGTTACTGTTGGTGTAGCCCATTGCCTTAACGTGTCGGTGACGGCAATATCGATTGGTAGGAGAACGTGCTTTAACACTTTTCTAGTTACCCAAGCCAGTAAAAACAACAATAGTGGAATGGTAATAAGACCCCACCACACACTTAGTGTAAGTTTGGTGGCCTGCTGCGTAGATTTATTACTCATTACGTTTACATCCTTTCCGACGTACATAACGATAGTATGTAGAATCTGCGAGAGCAAATTCGTTGTGAATTCGGTATAATGAGAAGTGATTATAACATAATTACGATTATAAAGATAAAGGGTGCCGCATCATGTACAAACGATTAGTTGAAGAAACACGAGGTGGCTGGGTAGAATGCGAGCACTGGGGTGCTATCTGTGCAGTTGATGCATCTGGTTCGCTTCTGCATGCCATCGGTGATATGAACAGACCTACGTTTCTTAGATCAGCAGGCAAGCCGCTACAGGCGATTCCTGTTGTAAAAAGCGGGGTACTTGAGCATTATGGTTATGGGGATCGAGAGTTGGCTTTGATGATGTCCTCGCATCGTGGTGAAGATATGCATATGCAGACGATTGATGGCATGATGACGGCTAGTGGGCTGGAACAAGATACATTAGTTTGCCACCCTTCCTATCCGCTTCACGAATCATCTCGTCATGATTGGATTCGCGGAGGCGGGCAGCCTGAACGCCGCTTCCATAATTGTTCGGGCAAGCATTTTGGTGTGTTGGCTTGGTGTAAGCAGGAAGGTTATGAATTGGATACGTACACGCATCCTACCCATCCAGCTCAAATTCAGATTACCGAAGCGGTTCTCGAAATGGCAGGAGTATCGCCTGATATTGTAGGAGTAGGCACGGATGGCTGCGGCTTCCCAGTCTACGCACTTCCATTACCAGCGATCGCTACCGCTTACTTGAAGTTAGGCAATCCATCGTTAATTGCTGATGAACCGATAAGACAAGCAGTTACACGTATTAATCAAGCGATGACGAGCTATCCGCTGTTAGTTGGTGGTACAGGCCGTTTAGACTCCGTGTTAATGGAAGATGACAACATCGTTGCTAAAGGTGGATTTAAAGGAGTATTTGGCTTTGCTTTGAAAGAGGAGCAGCTAGGTTTTGCTGTGAAAATTGCAGATGGTTCTGATGAAGAATGTGCTTATGTGATTGCTGAGCTACTAAGACAAATAAATTATAAACAAGAATCAACGATTCAGCGATTGGAAGAAGCGTTCCCAACTATCATCAAAAATGACCAAGGGTTAATTGTTGGAGAGCGCCATACCGTTTTTAAGTTATAAGGTTTATGAGGTGGATAACATGAATCGAGTACATTTAGAAGTAATCGCGACGACGCTGAGTGATGTAAAAGCAGCTCAAGCTGGTGGTGCAGATCGTATTGAGCTGATTACGGCTGGAGCTGAAGGTGGATTAACTCCTAGTTATGCGTTAATTGAACAAACGGTTCAAGCTGCCCACATCCCGGTGCGCGTGATGATAAGACCTCATGCTCGTTCATTCGTCTATGATAAGGATGATTGTCTGACGATTGTGCGTGATATTCAAATGGCGAAGCAAGCTGGTGCTGAGGCGATTGTGTTCGGGGCACTTAATGCGGAAGGAAAAGTAGATGAGCAATTGCTTGCAGAAGTTGTTAAGCAGGCGGAAGGTATGTCGATCACCTTCCATCGTGCTATTGACGAAGCGAGCGATCTATTGGAAGCTCTGCAAGTATTGAAGCGCCACCGTTCGATTACGGATGTACTGACTTCTGGCGGCCATTCCACTGCTCAGGAGGGTGCTGTGCAATTGCAGCAGCTTGTAAATGATGCAGGTTCTAACGGTTTGCATATTGTGGCTGGGAGCGGGATCGGCTCCAACAATGTGCAATCACTCATTCGTGAAACAGGAGTTCCATGGGTTCATGCCGGTTCTTCGGTTCGATATGGTGGCTTGATGGCGAATGGCGTAGATACAGAGCGAGTACAGCAGCTTCGTAGCTTGTTAGGTGAAGTGAGCATGTAGTACTGTAGTAATATCATGTAATGAGCTGTCCGATAAGTAGATGATTCCGCTTGTTGGACAGCTCTTTTCCTTCGTATCAAAAAAACCTCGTACAGTTCTGTACTGTATTAAGAACGGCGCAGTTTGCCAAGCTCTTGAACAAGTGCTTCTACTTCACTAATACTGAAGTTTGGCTTGCTAATGACGATGTCATAAATGTCCTTAATATCTTCATATTGATCGACAGAGAAGGCGGAAGCTTGCATGGCAGCAGCTGTTGCCATTTTCAAACGTTCTTTAATTGCCTCAATCATCATTTCTACTTCTGCTTGTGTTCCTGCTTCTACACTCATTAGGATCCTCCTCATCGGTTAAACAACCGTCGTTGAACGTATTGTAACATGGTAAAAGACTTCGTGCACGACTTGGCAATTACGCTTGTCATACAGTACAATAAGGCGTCATTAAGTGCATACGTTTATTTATGATGCTATCTATAACAAATTGCTGTATATAAATTAAGGGGGGAGTTCATGTTTGATCCTATACATCAAGAATGTTTACCTATAAGTAAGCCTCGTAAATGTACGCATGCTGGCTTAGTATCCTTCTTGCAGGAAATCGTTAGTCGGTATGAGGCTAACCGCATCGTATTTGTATGTATTGGCACGGATCGCTCTACAGGCGATGCATTAGGTCCTTTAGTAGGCACGAAACTTCAGGAGCTCGGATATACGCAAGTTATCGGTACGTTGGCTGATCCGTGTGATGCTTCTAGCTTGGAGCGCTATTTAGCTTCTATAGACGGTGAGAAGATTGTGGTGGCGATAGATGCCTGCTTGGGTCATCCCTCTTCGGTAGGGCAGTTTCTCGTAAATAACCAACCTTTGCAGCCAGCTGAATCTGTAGGTACAGCGCTTCCTGCAGTCGGTCATTACAGCATAGCGGCTGTTGTGAACCAACGTGGGCCGAAGCCTTATCTGACACTGCAAACAACCTCGTTATTCCAAGTTGTTCGCATGGTCGATCAGATTGTAGATGCGATAGATTCAACTGTAGCAATTGTAACAGAGCGTTCATAATTAGTGCTGTTATCCAATCATAAAATAGATACCACCACCATAAATTGAAGTTGTGGGCCTAAATAGAAAAGTCGGATGTGGGGCATCCGACTTAGCCTAGCAGAAGCATGAGTTGGGAAACCGCCAAATGCGTGTAATGGTCCGTTCTGTGCGGAGCGGACTACTTTTTGTTTCGATCAGATAACACGATCATCAGTTGAACCATTCCAATCATGAATGTACAAGTGCCGAGAAACAGTTCAAACCCTTCCATGATCAACACCCCCCTTACTTGTTAGGTATGCTGAGTCCAATAGGTGGAGAGTAGGTTAGCGTTAGCTATGTTTCATCGGATATGCAGTTAGTGTATATATTCAATAAGTATGGAACTTTTATGCATACTAGAATCAACAACTGTGCATTCATGAAATTTTTTTATGAATATACACAAAAATTGGCTGTTTTTTCGATTCGTGGCATACAATATAGAATGGAAAGAGGGAGCAGGATGACGAAGATTGAAATTCAAAAGGAATTCCATTTACATATAGGGGATAGCGGTAAGGGAGAGGCTGTTATTTTGCTACATGGTTTTTGTGGCAATAAACAATATTGGTCAGACGTTGTTCCTCATTTACAACAGCAATATCGAGTGATTACGCCTGACTTGCGTGGTCATGGGAAGTCAACCGCTCCGAAAGGGGCATATACGATAGAGCAGATGGCAGATGATATTATTGTATTAGCGGACAAGCTGAAGCTAGATAAGTTCGTACTGCTTGGCCATTCTCTAGGGGGATATGTCACTTTGTCTGTTGCGCAGCGCTTTGCGCATCGTCTTCATGGGTTTGGATTGATTCACTCTACAGGTTATGCAGATTCAGAACAGGCTAAAGAAAATCGTCTAAAAGCCGTTGAACGAATTCAAGCACAAGGAATCGTGCAATTCGTCGATGAGCTTGTCCCGAAACTGTTTAATCCAAATAAACTTGAGCAGCATAAGGAATCTATTCATAAGGCATTGGAGATTGGCTACCATACACCTCCACAAGGTGCGATAGGAGCTGCGCTGGCAATGCGGGAACGAGAAGATCGTACAGCTGTTATGACTGCTACCAAATTACCGCTGTTGCTCGTAGCAGGCGATCAAGATCAGATCGTGCCAGCAGAGCGATTGTTTACTACAGAAGGTTCTCATGTACAGCAAGTGCTACTGCCGGATGTTGGGCATATGGGTATGATGGAGAACCCAGAAGGAATGGCTCATGCCATTAGCCGCTTCATGGAAAGCTTACCTCAACAGTAATCAGCGAAAAGAACAATGGAATATAGGTAATCGATGAATCCTCATCCTCACATAGCTTTATGCAGGCGATCCTTCCATGTAAGGGTCGCCTATTTGGATCTAGAAGCGCTTGGGATGCTCTATGGCACAAGAACCTTGTTAGAAATGTGGTTATGCAGATGGCTTTCGTGTAAACTAAAGTTTAGTTGTAGAGGAAAGTTGGGAGCTATAAAAGTGGAACGTTTACGCGAATTAATAAATGAATGTATACAGTCTGGCAGCTTGCATTCTGCCGTGTTTAGTCAAGTTAGGCAGCAGCCTGAACCCGGCTGCACGAAGGTTACAGCTAAGCCGGTTCAATTGAGAGAAGGCGTTGTCCTTCAGTTGACCTATCATTATGCCAACAAGGTAGCACATGAAAATACGTTGATGACAGAGGCGGCTGATAAGCTGATGCAACTGCTTAACGATCATTTTCAGCAAGCATTGATTCGGACTACTGATGGCGAACATCATGTGCTCATTAGTAAGAAGTACAAAGTCAACATCAAATCGAAGACAGATAAAAAGTCTAAGCAAGTGGATCTTTCTCATAATCGCAAGAAGCAGTACATTATCGAAGATGGGGTTCCGGCCGCTTTTTTGGTCGAGCTTGGCATTATGAGTGCTTCGGGTAACGTCTTAGGTGCCAAATACGATAAGTTTAGGCAAATCAATCGCTTTATAGAGATGGTGGAGGATGTGCTGGACCATCTGCCTGCTGATAGACCAGTTCGTATTATTGACTTTGGATGTGGGAAGTCGTACCTAACATTTGCGCTGTATCATTATTTACATGTATTGCGTGGGCGTGAGGTTCATATTACAGGGCTTGATTTAAAGGAAGATGTTATCGCGCACTGCGAGAAGCTTGCCCGTACGCTTCAATACGATGGACTTCATTTTGCGCTAGGAGATATTGCTCAGTATCAGTGGGCTGGCAATGTAGATATGGTGGTCACTTTGCATGCTTGTGATACAGCGACAGACATGGCTTTAGAGAAGGCAGTACGTTGGGGAGCAAGCGTTATTTTGTCAGTGCCTTGCTGTCAGCATGAGCTTTATCAACAAGTCGCTGCTCCACAATTGGAGCCATTGCTGCGCCATGGCATACTAAAAGAGCGTTTCGCTGCATTAGCTACAGATGCTGCCCGCGCTAAGTTATTAGATGTGGTAGGCTATAGCACACAACTGCTTGAATTTATTGATCTTGAGCATACGCCGAAAAACCTGCTGATCCGTGCAGTTGCGGCCAAGCGCAAGCAGGATGAAGTGGACAAAATGTGGGCGGAATATCAAGCGTATCAGCAGTTCTTACATGTTCGCCCATATTTAGAGCGTGCGCTGCAATCGGAATGGGATCGTCTTGGTCTCGGAACAGGCAGTCATTAATAAGAAGCTATCTCATTCGTTTGTTGTCAATGATAGATGTGGTTGCCCTTATCGTAGGTATAACGCTGTTAAAACACTGTTCAGCAGTATTTACGTTAGGGCAACTTTATTTTAGTAATAAGTCTCTTTACTAGGTCAGCATGCATTAGATGGATTGGATTGTGGTGGTTCGTAGACCATGCAGTAGAACGAGGCTTCTCCAGTAGGAGTAGGTCGTTCATATTCATCGGTAATTTGAAATCCTGCTCGCAAGTACACGTTAACCGCTCGTTTGTTCCATGTGAATACTTCTAAATCGATTTCATTTTCGGGAGCACGGAGCTGCGCTTCTCTTACAATCGCAGTCACAAAATCTACTCCATACCCGTTTCCGCACCATTGCGGCCGCATGCCAAGCCCAATACGAGTAACATTTACAAGCGGGAAAAATTGAGCGAATCCTGCTAGCTCTTTACCAAAGCGAACAGATGCATATTGAGATGTTCGTAGGTCGGGATCGCCAAATTCGATACCCTGTAATTTCATTTCTGACCACGGTAAAAAACGATATATATCAAATGGCGCCTCATACTGCCATGAGCAAATGTCGTCAGCATCTTCCTCGGTCATTGGTTCTATTGTAAAATGATGATCCATACAGCGTACCTCCTTTGCAACCTTCATTATAATGAATATACGAAGCGTGAGTGTCAAGAAAAATAAGTATCTTGGTCTTCTAAATCTTTACTATAGATAATGTGTTGACGATAACATATTTATAAGACGTCATCTATTTGAGTAATAGGATGAATCGAATGGAAAGGGAGCTGAACAACGTTCATGTTTGAAACATCAGCACAAGAGTCATCGCCCTCTAGTCAGCAGCCATTGCGGGTTCTACTTCATAGCCGTACGGTTATAGAGGGGGAAAGTACCGTTGCTACAGGTGTGCTATCTTATATCGAAGGGGATCTAATGGAAGTGGAGCTTCCAGAATATGAACAGTTCGAACTGGGAGAGCAGGTTAAAATCACGATGTACTCGCCGGTGGGCATGTTTACGTTTATGACCAAAGTTATAGCAAGACATTTAGGTTCACTTTTGTTTGTTAATCCGCCACAGCATCAGAAAAAATTTGCGGACAAGCGGGAGCATCCTAGGGTTGAAGTAAGGAATAGTGGTGTAGCCAGCATTTTTAAAAGTGCTCATGGGAATGGGCCAGATCCATTGTCACAAATGGCAATCGATTTGTTGGATATTAGTTTGAACGGAGTAGGCTTCCTTGTTGCGCCTCATTGCGAATGGAAGATAGGCCATAAGCTGAATGTGGAGCTGGACTTAGGCTTCAAATTGCAAGCTGAAGTTTATATTATTCGTCAAGAACATAAAGAATCAGGCTTGATGTGTGGCGGGACGTTGGAGCTCATAGATGATCTATCATCAAGAGCGCTGCGAGCGTTTATTATTCGTAGACAAGTTGAAGTCTATGTACAATCTAAGAAATCGACTGTAAGTTAACATGCTATACACGTTTAACGTTATATCATAACTTGATTAGGGCGATACATAATAGGAGACGATGGTAAAGGCCTTTCCGAATGGAGGGCCTTCTTTGTTTAATGTCACACAGTGTCATTTCTTAGGACGGCACGGTATGTGGTAATGAAGGGGGTGGTTATATGCGTAGTATTCATCAAAAGGAACGACAAAAGAAAGTGGTATTTCGGAATGTAAGAGGTAACGATATTCAACATTATGTACTTGTGTTATGTACATATTGGCTTCTGCTTGGCGGTATGCTGGACTATGGCTGGTTTTATGATCGGGATTATATGCGAGCCGCCTTTGTAGTTATGCCGATAGCTTTATGGCTTGTATCACGAGTTCTTATAAATAGAGGGCATCTAGAAACGAAGAATCGTATCGCAGTCAACATACCGTGGCCGCTGTTATTTCCTTTCATAGCTGCGTTATTTTATGTCATTGGACTGTTAAGCAATCCTGCAAGTGTTCAAGGCACATGGATGCAATTCATACGCTGGATAGGAGCGGGTGCATGGGTTATTGTACTCGTACAACTTGGCGCCTACAACAGCAGTACGGATTCAAGAGTTGCAAGTCATAATGACATCGTTAAACAGGAGAGGCAGCAGTGGATTCACAGGTTGGTGACACTATGTGGTGTGCTGCTATCAGCAGGATCATTGTTTCAATTATACGGATGGATAAAACTTGAGGGGGCAGTCTATTTTAGCTCGGATGTAGAAATATCGGCGCTTGGGTTTCGGTTAGGTGGGTGGTTGCAGTACCCGAATACACTTGGCACGATTGCAGGAGCATTTGCCGTTTATCACCTTTTGGATACATATAGACGCTTGCCATTGCTCCAATCTTCACGACAGTCGCAAGAACTGCAAGAGCCGTATCAACGGGGCATAAAGCATGCTTATATGAAACTGATGCACAGCGAGATGTACGAAGTTATCCTAGCAACTGGGCTTATTTTGCTCCATCTGACGGTTTTAGGATTAACGGAGTCTAGGGGAGCTTGGCTCGCTACCATTTTCGTTCTACTCGTGACTTGGCTGCTGACACCTAGAAAAGAGAAGCTAGGCTTGTTGCTGTTTATGCTGTGGCTGGCAAGCTGGGCGTTGCTATCTGTATTCGCGACCGCGTGGCTATGGCTATCGGATACTGTTCGTTATGCAACATGGACAGCATTTTTCGGATGTCTTCTCAGCAATACGTTACTGCTGCTACTTGCCGGTTATATTCAACGCCGTGTAAAGCAAGGAAGGATGCTGCTCGTTGTTGGGGCAAGCATTATCATTCTAATCGTAGCATGGCTAGCTTGGGCTGTTGCACCAGAGCAGGCGAATGATCGTTTAAATGGTGGGCATTATGAAACCGCATCCGCACGGGTACTTATGTATCAAGATGCATTACGGCTGTGGCAGGAACGCCCGTGGTTTGGGAACGGTGGAGATGCATGGCGACAGCAGTTTGCGAGTATACAGCAGGAGCCCTATGTAGGAAAGGAAGCACATAGTTTATTAGTTGATAGTCTATTGGATATTGGAATAGCAGGAACTCTCGTTGTGGGAGGTATGATCGCTTTTGCAATCATAGGAGCTTGGAGGCGGCATCAAGGAGCGGCTGCAGCCGTGCTTATTGTTGTTCTTCATAGCTTAATCGACTTTGATATGGCATATGGTTTAATCATATGGATCAGCTTAGCATGGCTTGTTATTGCTTGGCTAACTCCAATTCGTAACCAAGTGGTATCTGAACAGCGATGTGATGATAAGACTCAGTCGCATGACGACTCTTCATACAGCGATAACGGAGATGAAACTTTGACGGGTCGGCAACGGCCTACTCCACTGCACAAGAATCGATTCCACTTGAATCGTCGCTTGCTAGCAATAATTCTTACGATCATGTTGGGCACAGGAGTTGTTATGAACTTGCTTCAGGTGGCAGGTCATATAATATTTAACGTGGGGCACCACGTTGGTAACCCAGCTTATCTACGGCTCGCTGTAAGCTTATCACCAGCTAGGACGGATATACGGCTAGCAGCAGCGGAGCATCTGCCACCTGATGAGTCGCTCGCCATGCTGCGCGAAGGCTTGCGCTATGAGCGCCGCGGCAAAGCGCTCTATCGCGCGCTAGCGCTCGCGTCCGAACGCAGCGGACGCGAAGAAGAAGCCGCCGCCTGGTGGAAGGCGGCTGTACAAGCAGACCGCTTCGATAAGGCATTGCAGACCGAAGCGGTCGAACGTCTCGCCGCCATGAGCCATCAGGCGGCGGAGCAAGGGCGCTTCGCCGAGGCGCGTACACTTGCCTTGGCGACACAAGATCGCTTCAGCCAGTATAAGGCTGAAGTGCGCCGAATGGAGGCGCTTGTCAACCCGGCGAACGATAAGCAATTCGCCATCACGCCAGAGGCGCTTCGCGCATCGGCTTCCGTCGAGAGATTGACGTGGCCGTAAAAAGAAGATGAACGCAGCGGTACTCATTCCGAAATGCGTGAATCATCCGGTACACTTCCCCAATTTGCTTTACCTACTTGTTTGCTAGGTTAACGTCCATACAGGGCGAGACTCACAAGCATACGGTATACAAATCGCCATAAGGGGGAGTCCATGGTATGAGCAAGCAGCCACCCAAGCAAGTCGTAAAGCCAACTGTGAAACAGACTGTAAAGCAAACCGTCAAATCGACTGCCAAGCAACCGCCGCTAAAAGAATTAAAACCAACTAGCAAAACGGTAAATCCGACTACGAAGAAGACAACGAAATCAACAAACAAGACGAGTACCGTTTTTCAAGGGCCGTATTTAAATCGGTTTACGGTAGTTTGGGTTCAGCGCAACGGTATTCCTTTCAACACAAGAGGCTTTACTGCACGCGCATTCGCTAACGGTGTTTTGATTGCTACTGCGCCATTTGATAACTTTGGTGTTGTCCAATTTAGAAACATAGGTACACCAACAAATGTACCGTTAGTCGTACGTACATTTAATGCGAACGGCGTTCAATTCCGCAGAAGTAGAGTAATACCACCTGGAAATGAAGCATTTGTCTTTATTGGGTAGCGTTTAACGAAAGATAGAAGAACAACTGCTTCGTTCTGAATTCTCTTGATGTCGCTATTTCACTATCCATATGAGATGAACGAAAAGGCTCATGCTGTACAGCATGGGCCTTTATGGAGCGAAAAGCACCTTGTCGCTTATCCTAATTGCTGCTCACGTTATCCTCCGAAGGTGTGACGGAAGTTTTGTTTTAATTTTTCGATATCGACATTCCATAGTTCGGAGAGCTCTGGGGCAACATGCTCATCCCACCAGTCACAGAGTTTTTTGCGATTTTGACCGTGTTCATGAACAAACAGTAGGTTAGCAACAACTTTTTTTACATACAGCTGCTCACCTTGTTCAACAAGCGGTGCAGGAATATACACATTCATCCGTTTTACCGTTCGATACAATTCGGTTGCACAGGCACGGCGTATTTTACGCATCGACGGAAGAGGAGTAGTATGACGTTCTTTCGGCTTCACAGCGGGCAAGCTCCTTTCATACGTCAAGATGCTAACAACATATGCGGAAGAATGCGTCCTGCTACCGTTGAATAATTGTCTTAATCGACAACGATATAGCCTATCATAGGTCCTTCATGCGCGGCATCTGCATGGTTGGCACAAATGATTGGATAGATTCCTTCTTTAGCGATGAAAGTGACGACCGTTTCTTTATTTTTATAAATCGTGCCCCTGATGTCCATTCCTTCAATAAAAAAGTCATGCTGCTTGCCATTCACCCCGCGAATTCGCAGTTCAACAAGTTCTCCGTCATTAGCAGGCACTGTGCCTGGATCAAAGCGATATACTTCTATCTCTTTGCCGTCTTCCGTCTTCCCTTTGACCTCACTTGTAATCATATGGATGACACGTTTTTCTGTAGGTTGGGACTGAGCTGCGTTTTCTTGAATACGATTCGTTTCATAGCGCCAAAATGCGGTCACACACATAACAGCAGCAACAGAAATTAGTCCAATCCGCCAATGCTTCTTTGTTACGATCCACCAAGTAGCCATACGACTCCTCCTTATTGCTTATCTATTGCAGTGTATGCGGACAGGCAGAGAGCGATGACAAGCAGTAGCAGACATGTCCTTAGATATGCTAGAATAAAATGGGTTTATACCTCTGTGAGTTGGTTTGAAAAGCTTGCTTTTTAAACGCTCGATTATATAGAGGAGAAACCGAGGCGAATGGTGACCGTGTTACATGAATTTGTATCGAATGTACTGGAATGGATTCAAAGTTTAGGCGGATTTGGAATTATGATCGGTCTGATGATGGAAATGATCCCAAGTGAACTTGTACTGGCTTATGGCGGGTATTTAATTCAACAGGGACATATTTCATACTTCTCCGCCCTGTTTTTTGGAATTGTAGGGGGCGTTGGAGCTCAGTTGGTCATCTATGCAATAGCACGATATGGCGGGCGCCCTTTTTTGGCTCGTTACGGAAAGTACATGCTTATCCGTCAGCAACATATTGACAAGTCTGAAGAGTGGTTCCATAAGTACGGTACAGGAGTTATTTTCACGGCAAGGTTTGTCCCGATCGTTCGTCATGCCATATCGATTCCCGCAGGAATTAGTCGTATGCCGGTATGGAGGTTTGTTTTGTTGACGACACTGGCGGCTATTCCATGGACAATTGGCTTTTTGTATCTGGGATACGTATTGGGTGAGCGTTGGCATCATATCGATGAGGTAGCGGCACCGTATATTCAGTCATTTATATTAGTAGCTCTAGCCGTGCTTATTATTTATTTTGTTATTAAATACACGATATCTAAGAAGAAAGAGGGTAACCCGATATGAGCAAATCAGTTGCAGCTGTTCTTGATCAAGGAATTACGCCACAAGCGTTTATTGATGGCATGGAGAAAAATAAAGACACATTTCTAGGTTGGTACGAAGGTTTTGAATGGAGCACGGAAGAGGATCAAACTTTCTTCGAATCGCTTCAATTCCGCGACGATCTTCGTTGTCTTATTTTGATGGCAGATTGGTGTGGAGATGTTATCCGCAACGTGCCAGTTGTTTTCCGTGCAACAGAAGCAGCAGGGATTCCTACAGAAGTGCTTATCGTTGAGAAGTTCCCCGAAGTGATGGATCAATATTTGACGATGGGTGGTCGTGCGGTCCCAATTGTTATTATTGCTGATACGGGTGGACATGTACTTGGTCAATGGGGACCTCGTCCTAGCGATGTACAAGCACATATGATTGCCTTTAAGCAGGCGAACCCGGATCGCGAAGCAGCAGACTACCAAGATAACTTGAAAATTGCTCGTCAAAAGATTACGGAACAGTATGGTGAAGGAACAGAATATCAAGCACGAGTTCTTAAAGAATTGCGTGAACTGCTCTCATCCTTTTAAAATAGAATAATGACCCTGAGTTTGATGAGAGTCTTGAAATCGTATAAAGGCGGTGTTTAACAGCTATGCTGCGCATCATTGGAATTCCACTAGGACCTTTCGAAACAAATGCATATATTCTTCATGAGCAAGACACGAACGAAGCGATCGTCATCGATCCAGGTATGAATCCTGAGCCGCTGTTCCAAGCACTTGGGGACATGCAGGTTAAAGCAGTATTGCTTACTCATGCTCACTTGGATCATATCGGCGGACTGGGACTTATTCGTGAGCGTTACGGTTGTCCTGTTTATATTCATGAGCAAGAACAAGAATGGCTGACGAATCCTGAGCTTAACGGCTCACTCCGCTGGCCACAAATTTGCGGTCCAATGAGCTTTGCTCCTGCAGAGCATTTGCTTAAAGATGGGGATGAGCTTGAACTTATCGGGTTAAAGCTAACTGTACTTCATACACCTGGTCATTCTCCTGGTAGCGTCAGCTTTGTTTTTGATAAGCAATGCATTGCAGGTGATGCTTTGTTCCGCATGTCGATTGGTCGTACTGATCTTACAGGCGGAGATCATGCCTTACTGCTTAATTCGATCCGTACGAAGCTGTTTACACTTGGTGATGATGTCAATGTGTACCCTGGTCACGGACCGGCAACAACGATCGGTTTTGAGAAAGAACATAACCCGTTTCTATAGACGGAATAGATGGAGTACACTATCGATAAACCGACAGTGGAACCGAACATAGTCTAGATTTTCAACAGCAAAAAGCACGCATACCGTAAGGGATCTCCCTTTATGGCTTGCGTGCTTTTTTGGCTATTAGCTTATCCCTTATTTCATAACGTAATCGTAAAGGTAACGCTAGACATGAATGGAAATGTACATGAATCGTCGTTAACATAGGTTTACGCAACATCTTTCCGTTGGAAATAGAGCAGTCCAGTCAAGAAAAATACAAGGAAGCTTCCGCCAATAACGAACAACAACGTCTCCAGTGAAATATTTAAACCTAACGTATTCATGGAACTATCACTCATCGGCAGCATAGCAAGTCCAGGCTGCGCCCAAGGATAATAAGGGCCATAATCTCCTGACTGGATAATAAGCAAGTTCGGCAATGTGAAAATGACAGTAATCGTTAGGGCTGCTGCAAAGCTTGCCCACATCGTGGAGACGAATAATTGCAAAGCAGCAAGTGGCAAAGTAGCAATCCATCCGCTAATAACGAAAGTGGCAATTTCCTTGATAGGCATTGGACTTGCAAATCCTTTGAACATCCCTGCTGCAACTACCGCTAAGAAGAACAATAGCTGCATCGTAAAAGTCATGAAGCAAATGATTAGAAATTTTCCTACATATAGATCTGTTCGAGAGATAGGTAGAGCTAGTGTTTGCTTCCAACCGCCATTGGCATGTTCATAGCGGCACATCAGTGCGCCAATGATTCCTGTCATAAGCGGGAGGAATAATATAGCGTGAGATAGTGCCATCATACTGTACATCTCGAGCCATGGCATATCACTGCGGGCATTATACATAACGCCAACGGAGAGCGAGAGCAGCGGACTAATTAAGAGCAGGCTGCTGAGCTTAGAATGGCGCAATTTAACTGCTTCTGAACGTAGTACTTTAAAGATACCTTTCATTTAACTCACGTCCTTCCGTGTAAAGTGAATGATACTGAAGAGGAGAACGAGCAGCCCTGTGCCTACTCCTAATGCGATTGATAGCTCTGTTGAAAAGGAATCTTCCATTAGCAGTGGCCATTTTAATGGCATCCAGTCAGGCATATCTGCAGCCGACAAGCTCATAATGCTTAGTATGATTCCGATGGAGAGAGGAATCGTTTGGTTGGCTGTACTGATGGATAGCCACAGCTGCAGCGCCAAGATTGGACCTGCTGTTAGCCAAGGATAGAAGCTGCGAGCAAGTAGGCTGTCCCATGGAATATTTCCACCGAAGCCGAGCAAGTAACCGAGCAGGAGCATACCTGACATTAATAGGATACAAGCTAGCAGCATTAGTGTCTGACAAACAAGCCATTTGGACATATAGACAGTCCGGCGTCGAATAGGCAGTGCAAGTGTTTGTTTCCATGAGCCATGCTGATGTTCCATCCCTGCAAGCATAGAAGCAACGAGCGTAATTCCTAATAGCAGTGCAGGAACGGATAAGAAATGGACATCTCTCAATAACGTTTCCCATAGAATTCCTGCGTATCGATCAGTTAAATAATCATAGCGAAGTCCCCAGTTTACTGCTTGCAATCCAATAACGCCTGCTGGGCCGAAGAACACCAGTGCAACAATCCATGTATGTCGTAGCTTAAGCCAGTCCGAGGCAAATGCCCGTGTGAGCATTAGAAGCCCCCCTCTCTCGTCATCGCTAGGAAGATATCTTCTAGCGATTCGCGCTTCTCTGTAATGCGATAAATATCATGTCCGTCATGGACGAGTAGATGGACAGCAGAAGCAATTTTCGTATCTGGTACATAGGAGCAGTGCAGCAATCCTTCAGACTCCAGGTTGGTGCGAATCCCTGCTGCATTTAGAGTAGCAGCTGCGCGCTCCGGCTCGGATACAGAGAGCATAATATGCTGCTTAGCTTGCTGTACTAATGTTTCAATGGAGTCCTGGAACAGCATGCGGCCATGTTGGATGATACCAACATTCGTTGCCATTTGCTCCACTTCACTCAACAAGTGACTGGACACGAGTACCGTAATACCATATTGCTGCGGCAAGCTTTTAATCAGCTCGCGAATTTCCAATATGCCTGAAGGGTCCAAGCCATTTGTCGGTTCATCCAGCACGAGCAGTTCAGGAGAGCCAAGTAGAGCAGCAGCGATACCAAGGCGCTGTTTCATCCCTAGCGAGTAGCCTTTTACAGGGCGCTTTGCATCAGCAGTAAGCTGTACAATGGAAAGTACTTCATCAATGCGTGACTTTGGTACGTCAATAATACGGCGTATCGTTTCTAAGTTCTCAATCGCGTTCAAGTGACCGTAGTAAGACGGATATTCAACGAGTGAACCTATTTTGCGAAGAATGGACATCTTGTCTTTCTTTAGGTTTTTGCCGAAAATATGTACTTCTCCTTCTGTTGGTTGAATTAGGCCGAGCAACATACGAATCGTCGTTGTTTTACCTGCTCCGTTAGAACCTAGGAAACCGTAGATTTGACCTTTTTGAATTTGTAAGTTTACTTGATCAACGGCAATTTTGCCTTTGTACGTTTTCGTTAATTGTTTCGTCTGAACGATAAAGTCGCTCATGTTCATCACCTCACAACCTACTTTATAGGCTGAAGGTTAAACAAGAGCGACTTCAAGGTTAAATCGAGTTTAAATATTCTGATTTTTTACATTTCCCCGTTTCGGAGATATAACCAACGATGTACCGTTGCTGCTGCTGAAAACCTCTTGTTCCAAACTCATCTCTTTTAACATCATTTCAATAATGCTAAGACCAATACCGGCCCCTTTATTAGAAGAAGCGACCTTCATGCCAGGTCCTTTGTCTTGGATGACTAGTTCGCTCATACCGTTAGGAAGCTCATTCATTTCGATTCGAATATAACGTCCAGATGCTGCATGCCGCACGACGTTCTGGTACACATTATCGAGAATGCGCTTCATCCACATCTGATCGACATTCCAAACAATAGGCGCAGAAGGCAGATTAACTTCAACCTCAAATTGATGCTTCTCCCACATCGGGTACCAGGCTGCCGCACTTTCTCTTGCGAGGCGAACGACATCCACCGCTTGAGGTTGGAACGTATAGCGCTTCGCAGAAAGCAGCGTGTAGGACAGCAAGTTATCAACGAGATGTGCAAGATCTTCACATTTTTGCACGATCACACGCAAGCTTGTCTTGCTTCGTTCCTGTAGCACGTCATTTTCCTGCTGTATCGTATGGACATGCGTACGAATGGTTGTTAGTGGGGTCCGAATATCATGAGACAAGTTGGCGATTAATTGCTTGCGCAGTTCCTCTTCTTCCTGCTCACGCTTGCGACTTGCCCGGAGCTCTGACGTCATTCGATTGAACGAGTGCTGCAATTGGCCAATTTCATCTTCTTTTGATACCGATATCGTTATAGGAATTCCTTGCTCGTCTGTCATTGCCATCGCTCGTTCTAGCTCTTTCAATCGCCGCTGAATTCGATAGAAGAAGCGCCATGAGAAGAGGACGAATAGGAGACTCAGGGTCATCATAATGGCAAATGCATATTCACTGGTGTACAGTGGCTGCTGTCCATCATACGTCATTAGCTTCCGCGGTATTTGGATAGTGACAAATCCTTCTTTAGCATTTTCGCCACCTATAAAGGAAACGACAGTAAATGGATCCCCTTCGAAACTCTTCTTCATAAAGCTGATACTATCTTGCGCGGTCCACTGTTTGGGCAGTAACTTCTGTTCAGGAAGCATCTTGCGCGTCATTCCTTTTTCATCTACCCAAAATATCGATGCTTGTGGCAGCTTGGCTTTCCAGTCCGCAAGATGCTTTTCAATGGCTTTCTCATTGCTGGCTTGAAGCTTTTTCGTATCGGCATACCATGCCGTCATGAGCGTATGGCCATTCGCATACGGATTATCCTTTTCTTTCAGTTGATCGTTCCAATACATCGGTATGGCAAGAATAATAGTAGCCAAAGGCATAAGGAAAAAGAATAGCATCATGGCGGTTATGACGAGTGAAAGATATTTAACAAGCAGAGAGTGGCGCCAACGCACACGAGAATCTGTGAATTTCCACCATCTCGACTTTGTGGGCTGTTGGATCTCGCTCAAAGTATTTTTCTTGTTTCTATTAAATGAGATCTTCATCATCGTCTTACCCTGTAGCCAATACCACGTATCGTCTCAATAATAAGCGGCTTACTCGGATCAAGCTCAATTTTCTCCCTCAAATAGCGAATATGGACTTGCAACGTTTTGTCGCCCTCTATGTAAGGATCGCCCCATACGCCTTCGTAGATTTGCTCCTTAGTCAAAATTTGATTGGCATTCTGGATCATGTATCGGAAAATATGAAACTGCTTACCTGTGAGGGTGAGTTCCTCGTTCGTACGGCTATCGACAATGCGATTGTGCTTCGGATACATATGTATATGGTGCAGCGGGATACATTCCTCTTCTTCCTTTTCATAACGACGCAGCAAAATTTCGATTCTTGCAGCCAATTCATCGGGATGGAATGGTTTCGTCAAATAATCGTCTGCAAAATTCAAGCCTTGCAGCTTATCATCAATGGAGCTCCTAGCAGATAACATTAAAACGGGAATATGAGGCGCGTTTTTCTTTAGACGCTGACCAACGGTAAATCCATCTAGACCAGGCAGCATCACATCTAGTATGACCAGACTGTATGAGCCTGCCTCGTGGAGTGCATTCTCGCCCGATTTTCTCCAATCCACCTCATAGCCTTTGTCTTTGAGGAATTGATTGGTCCACTCTCCGATTTCTAAGTCGTCTTCTACATATAAAATAGTTGGTTTCATCGAATAACTCTCCTCGTGTTGGTAAGGTATGGAATCTATTATAGCAAAATGAAAAACGAAGTAGAGAGAAAGTTAAGGTGAAAATATTTACATAGAAATAAGCAAATACAGTAATATGCATCACAATGCTCTGGAAAATAACTGGTTACGATACGTCATACCTAACGTTTACAGCAGCTCGATTTTCTAGTAACATAGTGAAAAAAGCAAACGGCTGGGAGGCATACCAATGCTGCCATTAGGAGAGAAAGTAGTCGTTGTCGCAGACCGTTTCGAGCAACAATTGCCGATTGGGGAATACGGCTATATTATTGCATATGACCGCAATGCGGATAATGCTTTTGATTATGTGGTCCGGGTTCCTCATGCGAACCGTAATTTTTTAGTGCCAGGTTCAGACATTGAGCTTGAAGATGTGCTACTTAAAGAAGAAGCGGATCGCATTGAATGGGAAGCGTTGATCGACTATGCATTAGCTACACGCAACGAATCATTGTTTCGTCAGTTGATGCACGGCGAAGAACAGGAGGAAGTAGCTGAGGAAGAAGAGACAGAAACTCTTTCCCCAGAAGACTTTATCCGACAAGTAAACTTGAGAGCTTGGATTTAGAGCTCATAAATAAAGACACTCATCGTATTCAACCCGAAGTGGGATGAATGTGGAGTGTCTTTTTTTGATGCTTTACGTGTACGAGATAACGATATTGAATCGGTACAAAAACGAGCAAGTAAAGTAAAGCGATTCCGAGTATGATCCAAACTGTATTCATAATATGCTCATCCTTTCCATCACGAATTGAGATTTTTCAGTTCTTCGCTATAATAAAGGGATGACTATTTGCCGAACGAAGGAGGACATGAATCCCCATGAGCATTAATTTGCATGATGTTGAGCATGTAGCTAAGCTTGCACGCTTGCTACTGACGGATGAAGAGAAAGAACGCTATACGGATCAGTTGAACGCTATTTTGAAATATGCAGATAAGTTGAATGAATTGAATACAGATGATGTACAGCCTACCACGCACGTATTGCCAATTCGCAATGTAATGCGTGAAGATGAAGTACGTCCGTCTCTAGACAGAGAGCATGTTATGAAGAACGCGCCAGAGGAAGAAGACGGTCAATTCCGCGTACCTGCTGTACTAGAATAACGTTTTACTATGGTAAATTGCATAGATGACAGGCTATTCCTGTATAGAAAATGAAGGAGGATGTTCGAAGTGACGCCATTGGATTATACATTAGCTGAGCTGAAACAGCAGTTGAGCGCTCGCACGTTGTCTGCAACTGAACTTACAGACGCAGTATTCGCGCGTATCGCAGCGACTGATGGAACCGTGCAAGCATTTCTAACGTTAAATGAAGAACAAGCGCGTGCAGAAGCTCGTCGCTATGATGATAAATATATACAAGGGGAAGGTCTTGGCGCATTAGCTGGTATCCCTGCGGGTATTAAAGACAACATCATTACAGAAGGATTGCGCACCACTTGTGCAAGCCGTTTTTTGGACAACTTTGTACCTGTGCATGATGCTTTTGTATCACGCAAGCTCAAAGAAGCGGGCGTAATTACAGCTGGTAAGCTGAACATGGACGAGTTCGCGATGGGCGGCTCCAATGAGAACTCGGCTTATCAAGTGACTCGTAACCCTTGGGATGTTGAACGTGTACCTGGTGGTTCCAGTGGTGGTTCGGCAGCGGCTGTTGCAGCTGGACAAGTTCCATTCTCACTGGGTTCAGATACAGGTGGATCTATCCGCCAACCGGCATCATACTGTGGTATTGTCGGTTTGAAGCCAACGTACGGTCTTGTATCTCGTTTCGGTCTCGTTGCGTTTGCGTCTTCACTTGACCAAATCGGTCCATTGACGCGTACGGTAGAAGATTCAGCACATGTGCTGCAAGCGATTGCGGGCCATGACACAATGGATTCAACTTCTGCCAATGTCGAGATTCCTGATTATGCAGCTGCATTGCAAGGCGATGTACGCGGCTTGCGTATCGGTGTTCCTAAAGAGTACATGGGTGAAGGTGTAGACCCTAAAGTCAAACAAGCTGTGCTTGATGCTTTGAAAACATTTGAGTCGCTTGGTGCTACATGGGAAGAGGTTTCGCTACCACATACAGAGTATGCAGTAGCGGCTTACTACCTGCTTGCTTCTTCTGAGGCTTCTTCGAACTTGTCTCGTTTCGATGGCGTTCGTTACGGCGTTCGTGCAGAGAACCCTGACAACCTAATTGACTTGTACTTCAAGTCCCGTAGCGAAGGTTTCGGATCTGAAGTTAAACGTCGTATTATGCTTGGAACGTATGCGCTAAGTTCTGGTTATTATGATGCTTATTATTTGAAGGCACAAAAAGTTCGTACGCTTATTAAGCAAGACTTTGATCAAGCTTTCCAAAAGTATGACTTGCTAATCGGCCCAACTGCTCCAACGACTGCATTTAAAATTGGCGAGCAAATCAACAATCCGTTGCAAATGTATATGAACGATATTTTGACGATTCCGGTAAGCTTGGCTGGCGTGCCAGCGATTAGCGTTCCGTGTGGAATGGCAGACGGTCTTCCTGTTGGCTTGCAAATTATCGGTAAGCCATTCGATGAGTCGGCTGTACTTCGTGCCGCACATCTGTTTGAACAGGCTACTGAACATCATAAGCTGCGTCCGCAGTTGTAAGAGGAGGAGAATCTGACATGCCTACATTTGAAACGGTAATCGGATTGGAAGTGCACGTAGAGCTGCACACGAATTCGAAGATTTTTTGCGGATGCTCCACATCCTTTGGTGCACCGCCGAATACACACACTTGCCCGATCTGTCTTGGACATCCAGGCGTATTGCCTGTATTGAACAAGCAGGCGGTTGAGTATGCAATGAAAGCTGCAATGGCACTAAACTGTGAGATTGCAGATATTAGTAAGTTTGACCGTAAAAATTACTTCTACCCTGACTCTCCGAAGGCGTATCAGATTTCGCAATATGATCAGCCGATTGGTCGCAATGGGTGGATTGATATTGAAGTAGATGGTAAGACGAAACGAATTACAATCGACCGCCTTCATCTTGAAGAAGATGCAGGTAAGTTGACGCATATGGAAGGTGGATTCGGTTCCCTTGTGGACTTCAACCGTGTCGGCACACCGCTTGTAGAGATCGTATCCAACCCGGATATTCGTTCTGCACAGGAAGCAGAAGCTTACATGCAGAAGTTGAGAGCGATTATGCAGTATTGTGACGTATCTGACGTGAAAATGGAGGAAGGTTCCCTTCGTTGTGACGTAAACATCAGCTTGCGCCCCGTTGGTCAAGAAGAATACGGTACGAAGACAGAGTTGAAGAACATGAACTCCTTCCGTGGCGTTGTTCGCGGTACTGAATATGAAGTAGAACGCCAGACGGATGTTCTTGAAGATGGCGGCACAATTGTACAAGAGACGAGAAGATGGGACGAGTCACAAGGTCGTACGTTGTCTATGCGCAGCAAGGAAGAAGCGCATGACTATCGTTACTTCCCAGACCCGGATCTTGTTACGCTGTATATTGATGAGGAGTGGAAAGAGCGCGTTCGTGCGACGATCCCTGAGCTGCCTGATGCTCGTAAAGCTCGCTATGCATCTGAGTTTGGCTTGTCTAGCTATGATGCAGATGTGCTTACGTCCTCCAAGAAGCTTGCTGATTTGTTGGAAGAGAGCTTGAACTATACGAAGGATGCTAAAGCCGTAGCAAACTGGATTATGGGCGATCTTCTCGGCTACTTGAACCAGAACAGCAAAGAAATTGATGATGTGTTGTTGAATGGTCAAAATCTTGGCGAAATGATCGGTCTTATTGAAAAGGGGACGATCAGCAACAAGATCGCTAAGACGGTCTTCAAAGAAATGCTGGAGAGCGGTAAAGCTCCTCAAGTAATCGTTGAAGAAAAAGGCCTTGTTCAGATTAGTGATGAAGGTGCAATCAGAGGCATTGTTGAGCAGATTGTAGCTGCGAATCCACAATCGGTAGAGGATTACCGTGCAGGTAAAGAAAGAGCAATTGGTTTCCTTGTAGGTCAAGTAATGCGTGAGACGAAAGGGAAGGCTAACCCTACGCTTGTTAACGAACTTCTTGTTGATGTGCTGAAGCAAGCTTAAAACGCTGTGGTTTATATATATTTATAAAAAAGTGGAGCAGATGTCCCAATGGATCAACCGATGATCGTTGGGGAACTGGCTCCATTTTTTTATAGGCGAACGACTTATTTTGAAGCAATTCGCTTATGGAATAGTAGTAAAGTGGCCGCTGCGATAATTACATGCTATCCGCTTGGAGGGAGCCTACCTAGACTAAAGTCTGTGTAGCACAACTAGACTCCGGCAGGTTTTAAGCTCTTTTCGATTCCGCGTACAATAATAGTAACTTAAGTGAACGATGCAAACACCGACAATGCGATGTACGGAAGAAGAGAAAGGATGTTAACCGCCGTGAACCTATTAAATACTCGATTATATAGTCAAGAAAGCATAAAGCAAAATAAATCTGATGAGCAGCTTGTTCAACAAATTATCGCAGGGGAGCAAGAGGCGATGAATACTTTAGTGGAAAGGCATCGTCGATTTGTGTTAACTTGTATTTGTCAGACTGTTAAAGACAGACATCTCGCTGAGGATATTGCTCAGGATGTGTGGATAAAAGTATATCGCTCGCTTCATACATTTCGTGGTGAAGCAAAGTTTACAACTTGGTTGTATCGACTAACACGCAATCAGTTAATTGATACATTGCGTAAGTGGAAGTTTCATTTACAAGCCGATTCCCTTCCTTATGAGGATTATCGGATGAACTTAGATAATGAGCTTGTAGCTTCAGATGAGCTGCCAGAGGAGCATGTGTTGAAGCAGGAGCGCTGCGAACAAGTGCGAGATACGCTCCGCAACATGCCGTTAAAATACCGTTCTATTATGGTTATGTATCATTTGCGAGACCGTTCGTATACAGAGATAGCAGAACAGCTATCTATGCCGGTACGTACGGTTGAGACGAGATTATACCGTGCCAAAGCATTATTTAAAAATGGCTGGGGCCAAGCAGCAGAAGTGCCAGTCGTATAAATGGAAATAAGTTGTTATCATTAAAGATTTAGAAAGGAGGCGAGAAGGGTGTCTAAACAGAAGCGATTTATGGAAGAGAATGAGGAAGAACGCTTCTTGCGTGAGCGTATGTATGAGATGGATTTGGCATATCGTTCAAGGCAAGGTAAGGAGGAGTGGAGTGGATTTCCAGATACTCCGTACCGACATGTTCAGGAACCGCCTTTCGCTGCACAGAAGCCGCCAAAGAAGAGTAAGTTTGTTGCTATTTTGCTGGCATGCTTATTCCCTGGAGCAGGTCATTTCTACTTAGGACTCATGCAGCGTGGGTTATTGATGATTATGTTATTAGTGCTTGATATTGTAGCTGTCGTTTATTTCTCCACATCCAATATGGGCACTAATGTACCTTTAATTGTACTGTTGTCATTACTGATGCCTGTTATCTATTTCTTTAATCTATTCGACGCTATGCAGCATACGGATAAAGTTAATTTGCACGCGCTATATGGAACTCCTGTACCGATGTCGCAAGGGCCTTGGATCGGCGTTTTACTAGTGGCGATAGGTGTAATGCTGGTGTTGTTTGCTTTGGATCCGACATGGCTAAGTTGGATGTTTCAATACGTAGGCTCCTTTCTTGGGGCGGTTGCTCTCATTGGCTTTGGTCTGTATATCCTTCTAAAGGAAACGAGAAGCAGACGATGACGAAGCAAATTGTCTCCACTTCAATCATACGAGCGGGACGGTTTACTGCTGCAACATCACTTGTATGTATTGGTGGGCTGCTTTTATGGGATGCTGTGAGTACGGGATACTCCCATGTTAAATGGTTAAAAGTATGGTGGCCGCTTATACCGATTAGCTGGGTCATTGAAGTTGTAGTAACGGGATTGCTTATGCGCGGACAGAAGAAACAGTGGAAAGTAGACTTCATGGGTATCAGTGCATCATTAATTGTGGCTGTCAGTGTATTTTTGGTTGCACAGCCTAATCTTTTTCAACAATGGGTTCGAAGTATTCAATTTGATTTCTCTATGATGAAGCAGATGGTGCTGGAAGGTGGGGTTCCTATAGCGAAGGAATCCATCGAGCAGCAGCTTGCAGAGGAAATCGACCAGCTTACAGTTGTTCATGAGACGGGTGACATTTATATTGAGACGGCTGAAGTTGATACGATTGAAGTAGAATCAATTGTGACGGTATATGAGGCAACGCAGCAAGAAGCGGAAGTGGCAGCTGCTGCTGTTGATTTGAAATTAGAACAAGCAGCACCAAATAAACTTGTTCTAGATGGTAAAAGCTATACAGGCAGCATTAAACCGCGACAGCCTTTTCAGCTGGACATTAAGATCACCATTCCAGAAGAGAAATTTATAGAATTAGATATTCAAGTGAACAAAGGAAATGTGTATGCGCAGCGGCCAGTTGCGCCTATTTATGTTCAGGCGAATGAAGGCGATATAAGGATTGTAGATGCATTGGATCGTGTGGAAGCAACAACGTCAAAAGGCGATATTGAATGTAATGATATAAAAGGAATGGCTGTCCTGTATACAATGAAAGGGAATGTGTATGGTCAACGATTAGAGGCCGGTGCGGAGCTTCAAGTGCAGCAAGGAAATATGGAGTTAAATGAAATAAACAGCACACTGCATGCCGTAGCTCATAACGGAAATGTTACTATTAGCTCTTCACAACTAAGCGGTTATTGGAGTATTGAGAATTTGAAGGGTGATGTCAGTCTCGCACTGCCGCAAGATGTGAATATGGATGTTGATCTGCATTCGCTTCAAGGGAGTATCATGACGAACTATTCATTTCTAGGTACTGAGGAGTCCGCTGTTATTGGCAGCGTTGGTGAAGGTGGAGTTGGTTTGAGAGTAAGGGCGTCTGGCTCTATCCTGTTACAGCACAAGGGATAGTTTGCCATGAATGTTTCATCTGACATAATTGGCGATTGACAAAAGAAAAATATTAGTCGTACAATGGATGTAAATCAATTATTTGATGAGAATTGTTATAATGTAGATGAATGAACCTAGTGCAAGAGGATAAGGGAAAGGATGGTGGTCAGGATGAAGACGCGGGTTGAACATGCTTTGGAACATCTTAAAGAGTCTGGTGTGCGTATTACACCGCAGCGTCATGCAATCTTGGCATTTTTGATGGACGCCATGACCCATCCAACTGCAGATGAAATATACCGAGCGCTTGAGCCTAAGTTTCCGAGCATGAGCGTAGCAACGGTGTACAACAATCTCAAGATGTTCATTGAGGCGGGACTTGTTCGTGAATTAACTTATGGTGATAGCTCCAGTCGCTTTGATGCGGATATATCGGATCATTACCATGCGATTTGTGAGAAATGCGGCAAGATTGCTGACTTCTCGATGCCTGCTCTTGATGAAGTAGAGCAAACGGCGGCATCACGGACCGGATTCCACATTCGTGGACATCGGATGGAAGTGTATGGGGTTTGTCAGGACTGTTTTAAGGTAGAACAACCTTGTTAAGAGATGTATGTAGAGTAAGATGACGCGCAGCGATATTCGTATCGGTGCGCGTTTTGTTGTACGCCCAGCATGGGCGTCATCTCTAGGGTGAAAGTCCCGAACGGGGGCTGGCGAACGCCTACCGTTAGCCAAGAGCAAGGGTGTCTGTCGTGAGGCAGAATCTGAAGGAAGCTGGA
>NZ_JACYTN010000010.1 GCF_014841135.1 Paenibacillus arenosi | reverse complement strand
GAGACTCGGTACTACGCCTATTCGGAGCTCTACTCATGGAACAGGATGACAAATGGACGACAGGGAAAAAGTACGTAGATCTCAATGCGTACCATACTTGGCGACGTCCTCAAACCAAATAGTAACCATTTTGACGACGAGGAATTTACACATAAATATGGACTTGACCGTTTAAGCCAGTTAAGCAGTGAAAATAACTGCATAATTGCAGCAATTTGTATCTTACTGCTGTTCTTAGCATTCAAAGGATGCACGAATGCATCAATATGAATGCTAAGAGCAGTTGTGAAGCAGGGCGCACTTCACGACCTCACGACCTCACGACCTCACGACCTCATGACCTCATAAATGCATAAACTCATAAGCGCATTCCACTAGTCCAGCCAGTGTTCAGGGGCATGAAGACCAGTAGGTAATTTCGTGCTCTTATCGCCATTGGCTGAATTCACTTGTGCTTGTGTAAGAAAAATACTGCCTTCAAGATTAGCGCCTCTTAGGTCAGCGTCTCGTAAATCAGCGCCAATTAAATCAGTCATTCTCATATCGGCATTTTGGAGGTTAGCAGCAATAAAGAGAACACCTCTCAAATTTCCACCTTTTAAATCAGCCCCACTTAAATTCGCGCCAATGCAATCTCTTCCTTTGATCAAATTGCGTTGATTGTCCATGAATCTGCTACTATTCGTTACATTAGAACGTACCGATTCACTTGCTTGCACTAGCAAGGGGTTAATTGTAGCACGATGATCAGCAACTGGAAGTTGCAAGATAGCTGATGGTGTAAGTTGAGTTAGACGCTCTGTTTCTACGATAGCTAGCTTCAAATGTTCATGAATCGGTTGGGCCTCCTTTAAATGAAGTGCTTCATGTAAGTAATAAAGCATTTCATGGAGCTGCTGCATAATCGGTAGTACATGGAACATTTCCTTAGCTGTAGCGGGATTGTCACGCCAATCTTGCCCGTCGTATGTAAATTGTGAAACTTTTTGTCCTGCACCAAAGCATTCATAGACGGTGCAGCCTCTGAAGCCACTTTTTCTCAATTGGGTATGAATGCTACAGCGATAATCTTCCTGTAAGTTGCGACAAGGTATTCCGCTAGCTTTATCAAAAGCAAAATCTGCTGTTTTTGCATAGGGCAGAGCGACACAGCATAAGTCAAAACATGTTTCGCAATCTGCACGATAACGATTCTTAATCAACTTGTTATCCGTTGCTGCCGAATTCAAGTTAGTGCACATCCTTAATAAGATTATAGTGTTTTTACGTATTCGACACTTGGTTTTGTTAATCCTTGGTAAGGATGATAAATGAGCTATCATAGTAATATTGACGCAATATTTAATTTGACACAGCTGACAACTGAAATAGCTGCTTACTTATGCGTTCTCATACAACAAAGAGTGCTGACGAATCAAGCACCCTCTGTCGTATGAATATTAAACATTTATCTCCATGTAACATTACTGTATGTTACTAGTAGTTGTAGTCCTACTGGCAGCTGAAGTGTCCACTGCGGCAGATTTCTTAATTGGAGTCCATTTCCAATACGTAATCATTCTCCATAACCACTCAATAGGGCCATATGCAAATCGAGATAGCCACCAAGTGCTAACTTTGGCCTGTAAGAAAATGGTGACACAGGCGATGATAATACCCCAGAATATACCGACACTGTGAATCAAGCCGAAGCCTGCGAACCATTTGCCTGCTGGTATGAACAATAAGCCGAAAATAATCGAATGCGATACATAATGGGTCAGCGTCATTTTACCTACCTCTTGAAACGGCTTGAAAAATTGTCCGCCGAGTCGGGTCGTAAATAAGTACATAATGGCGAATACATAGCCTAACGCAGTCAATCCACTTGCGATAACGAGCAAATCTGCCCATGCTTCAGCGCTATCTGAGAAAATAACCAAAGCCTTGATCGGCCAACCAATGATTAAAAATAAGATAGCAAGCATACCGTTCCGCTTCCGGTTGTCTTCCACTCGATGGAACCAATTGCTATGCATCATATACATGCCGAACAGAAAATAAGGTAGCACTTCAGTAGCAGAAGCCCACAGCAAATGAAAAGTGCTCTGCATAGGGTCCCATAGCGTAGGTGAAACAAGATGAATCAAATCCATGACATGCCACAGTGGTTTGTCTACGATATCGAGTGGCCGTATGAGCAAGGATAAGATGGGTGCAGACACCCAAAGAAGAAGTGAGCTTATTAGCCAAGTCTTCGGTTGACGTCTAAGGAACAAGAGAAGGAGCAAGCCAGCGACTCCATATGTAGCTAAAATATCATATTTCCACAAATACAAATAATGAACTGCTCCTATGCCGAATAAGAACAGAAAGCGGCGCAAGAAAGTAAATCCTACGTTCAAACCTCGGCGCTCCAAGCTGCGAAGCAGAATTATAAAGCCTACTCCGAACATAAACGAAAATATGGGCCGATAACTACCGCTGGTGAACGTATGAATAAATTTGGACAGTGCTTGCTCCGAACTGCTTAGTTTACTTATATCTTCTGGGGACGGGTACTGAAACATAATCATATGCAGTAGTAAAATGCCGAATAATGCAAATCCGCGGATTGCATCTAATACTTGCAGGCGTTCCGTTCTCAATATCATCACTCTCCACTCCGAATTTAAGTTCTCTATGTTCGAACCATTTCATCGTAAGTGCTGTTGATGTCAGAGTTGTGTCAGTCATCAATGAAAAAAGACACACAAAAAACACAATGATCGTTTACAATATTTAGGTAATAAAATATAATAAGCCCTTTCATGGCTAACACAAAGAGGGGAGAACATAATCATGGGGTATAGTGTGCTTATTGTTGAAGATGAGAGTCGAATTCGGGAAATTGTAACCGATTATTTTGAACAAGAAGATTGGATCGTACATGAAGCAGAGAATGGGAAGGAAGCGATGAATATGCTTCTTACCTTAACGGTGGATTTAATTATAGTTGATATTCACATGCCTGAGATGGACGGATGGAGTGTATGCCGCCAAGTTCGAAAGCGATCGGCTGTGCCGATTATTATTTTGACAGCGCGAAGTGATGAGGACGACAAGTTAATGGGATTTGAGCTGGGGGCAGATGATTATGTAACGAAGCCATTTAGTCCCAAAGTGCTCGTTGCGAGAGCAGCAATGTTAATGAAGCGAGTTGAAGGTACGGTAGGCATGGAGCATCAACTGATCAAATTTGGTGACATTTCGATATTTAAGCAGGGCCGACACATAGAGGTGGATGGCAAGCAAGTAGAGCTAACACCAAAAGAATTCGAAATTCTGATGTACATGTACAAACATAAAGGAATTGTAGTTGCTAGAGAGGCGCTGCTCGACCATATATGGGGTTATGATTACGATGGGGAGCTGCGCGTTGTAGATACTCATATTAAGAAGCTGAGGGCCAAATTAGGAACAGGAGCTTCTCATATACGTACGGTTACAGGTTCTGGTTATAAGCTAGAGGTGAACGTATGAAAAAGCGTGGCATTACGTTTAAATTATTTGCGCTCACTTCAGCGATTTTTGTGCTGTTTTACGCATTGCTCACCGCAGGATTGTTTATTTTTTTCGAGCAATTTTATGAAGAACATAAAATTAAAACGGTTAAGGACAGTTTATATTCGTATATAAAAAAGTCATATGAAGAGGAGGCGGGTGAATCTCAATACGTATTGAAGAACGAAGCGCTTATGGCAATACTTGAACCAGACGGCAGCAATATTTACACCAATCCCTTTGTACTTGAAGTTCTTGTGAAAAATAAAGGAAGTTATTATGTACCTCTTTTTATGTTCTACAACAATAAAGAGCTGCTTGATGCAGGGGTAAAAAACGGAGATTATATTACGCTCACAGGACTACCGGGAAAAAACTCGGAGATATCTAAAAACATGAACAATCGCTTGTTCTATCCGTATACGATTACCTATAAAGATCAGGTCATAACTAGCGGCCCTGAGGAAAAGGTGGACACGAATGGGATGGCGCAGATATCAGGAGTTATTACAGGTATCAATTATCCCGATCAACTTTTTGAAAATGCGCCGTACGACGAGCGTAATCAGTTAATTGCAGAAGCGATTGATAGGTTGTTCCCATTAACAGATACCGAGCTAAGTCTACTCGGCTCAGGCAATTCTATGGAAGTTACGTGGGTGGACAGCAAGACTGGTGCCGATCATCTCATAGAAATTCAACCTATCTTGCAATATGGTCATTTAAATGAGCTTATATTTTCCGTTTCCGCCCATCAAGAAATAGGCGAGAGCTTTGATGCGCTGAAGACGTATTATATCTACATAGGCATTGGAGGATTTGTTGTTATCATCTCGTTATCCTTTATTTTCTCCAAAATTGTGAGTCAACCCATATTGAAAATGAATCATGTAGCTTCCCGGATGGCACGACTTGATTTTTCTGCGGTCTCTGAGGTTAAAAGCTACGATGAGATGGGGAGTTTATCTGAAAGTTTGAACAGCCTTTCTAACAACCTACAGCGATCCATGAGTGAGCTGCAAGACGCGAATGAGCAATTGCAAAAAGATATGGAACATAAACAAAAGATGGAACAGCTTCAGAAGGAGTTTATAGCGAACGCCTCTCATGAATTGAAAACGCCGCTAAGTATTGTGAAAAGCTACGCAGAAGGCTTGCTGGATGACGTAGTTGTCCATAAACGGACTCGATATACAGAGGTGATATTGGATGAAGCGGGTAAAATGGAGACGCTAGTGAACGATATGCTGGAACTAGCTAAGCTGGAATCACCCGTGACAAAATTGAAGTTGGACAGCTTTTCGCTGATTGCTTTGTTACAAGAAATTATTGATAAGCTCATGAAACATTTACGGGAGAAAAATGTAAATGTTATTATTCATACTCATGATGAGGCAGACGAGGCTTTGGCAGATTCGAAGCGTATCGAACAAGTGCTTACGAATATTCTTGTAAATGCTATTCGTCATTCAGATGCCAACAGCACGATATCGGTGACACTCAAGCCTGAGCAGATAGAGGGTAACCATCATGTGCATGTGCGAATCGAAAATCATGGAGAACCTATTCCAGAAGACCAGTTGTTATTGGTCTGGGATCGATTTTATCGTGGAGAGCAGTCCCGCAATCGTAAAATGGGTGGGACTGGCTTAGGTCTCGCTATTACGAAGCATATTTTGGATTTACATGGAAGTAGGTACCATGTGTTTAATACAGAAAAGGGAGTGGCGTTCACATTCACGCTTCCTTCTGAGCAGACGGATGTTAATACCTCTATAGTTGACGAGTAAGGATGTAAATAGGTAAAGGATCAAAGTGTAAAGTTAATAAATCGCACTATAAAGCATCTTAGTTGTGATAAGAAGAGATTCACCACTCTTATCTGGCTACTAAGATGCTTTTTATATGCCATCACGCATAATTAGGCCATTCCATTGAGGTGGCTTTTACTCATTCATCAATATTTTATAGTCGTTGTGCCCATAATAAGGGTACGAAGGAAAGCGGTGGTGAAAATGAGCATACTCAATCGTCTGCATGATGTATTTGCGGAAAACTGCCAATGGACGTGCAGATTTTTAAGTATCCATGGTAGAACGGTCCATATCATGTTTTTAAGCAACGTGGCAGATGATCAGCTGTTAAGTGAAGGAATATTGAGACCTTTGCAAAAGCTTGATTCGCACGAAGTAGAGCAGCTGACGCCAGACTATTTGCTTGGGCAGCTCCCACTCAAAAAAGGGGAGTTATCGTGTGACCTGGAGCAAATATGTCATAAATTAATGCTGGGCTGGAGTTATGTATGGATTCAGGACGGTACGGACGGTCTGCTGATGTATACAGCGGCTCATCACGAACGTTCGTTGAGCAAAGCCGAGATCGAATCAGATGAATACGGACCGCAAGTCGCCTTTGTTGAGGAGCTATCCACCAATTTGTCTTTACTGTATAAACTGCTACCTGATTCCAAGCTATGCGTTAGTTCTTTGGAAATGGGAGATGTATCGAAAACAGTTGTTAATATTGTTTATTTGAAAGAGTACGCGAACGAGGATCAAGTGAGTTTATTACGTTCAAGGATCTCATCCCTGCAACATATTAATGGCATGCTCGATTCGTTGAAGCTAGCGCAACTGCTTGATGATAATGTAGCAACGCTTTTTCCAACGATGCTGCATACAGAACGACCTGATCGAGTATGTCAGGGCCTGCTGGCCAATAAAATTGCACTTTTTGTAGATGGTAGCCCATTTGCCGTTCTCTGTCCCGTTACGATTTATGAGTTCTTTCATGCTGGTAGCGATATGTATCAGCGTTGGATCGTAGGCATGCTCCTTCGTGTGCTGCGAATGTGCGCGATGATTGCCTCAGTATTTGTTACTTCTATTTATGTAGCAGCGATTACGTTTCACTATCAAGTCATCCCACCAGAGCTATTAAAGACGTTAATCCAATCCCACAGTAGAGTTCCCTTTCCACCCATTCTGGAAGCGCTCATGCTGGAAGTAATGATCGAACTGCTTCGTGAGTCCAGTATACGGATGCCAAGCAAAGTCGGACAGACAATGGGGGTAGTAGGAGGTATCGTCATCGGGCAAGCCGCTGTGGAGGCTGGATTTATAAGTAATATTTTGCTCATGATCGTAGCATTAGGTACTTTGTCATCTTTTGTTGTATCGAACTTTGCAATGGGAAATTCCCTCCAAATTATACGCTTTCCCCTTATTATTCTTGCAGGAGCGTGGGGAGGAGTGGGAATCATCGTGGGGACATGCTTCATCATTATCCATTTGGCTAGACAGACAAGCTTAGGGGTACCGTATTTGCAACCTATGAATATGCTAGCTGGCAAATCAGATGAACATTCGGTGATGCGCATGATTTGGAAATGGATGAAGCGCGAGAACAGCAGCTATCGTATCCGTAAGCCGAAAGAAGACTTTGCAGAGTAGGGGATTTTGTTATGAACAATAAAGAAGTGGACAGTCCGACACTCCTTCACCCGATGTTTACAATGGTTTTTATGTTCGTAACCCAAATATCTATAGGCATGTTGGCGTTTCAAAAATATGTGTACCGTGAATCCGAGCATGATGCTTGGATTTCTGTTATCGTGGCGGGCTTGTGTGCTCACGCCGTTCTGTTTCTTATTTTGAAAACGTTAAAGAGGTATCAATACCAAGATTTGTTTCAGATCCATGTCCGGATATTTGGCAAATGGTTCGGCGGGGCGTGCAGTCTGATCATTATCTGCTATTGGTTCAGTGTCTCCGTTTATATATTGCGTAATTATATTGAGGTACTGCATATTTGGATTTTTGCGGAAGTTCCGGCTGGGGTTTTTACGGCCTTGTTCTTTATGTTGATTATGTATGCTTTATCTGGCGGCCTAAGAGTGATTGGTATCGTTTCGCTCGTCAATCTGATGTTAGTAGGTTGGATGGCGGCACTGCTTTATTTGCCCATAAGACAAGCAGAGTGGAAGCTTCAACTACTTCCAATTATGGAAGCTGGCATGGGAGACATCATGATGGGTTCGTTAGCGATGGGCGCGACGTTAGGCGGCTTTGAGGTTGTGTACTATGTGAGTCATCGGATGAAGCAGCCGCATCGCATAAGTACATATGCCCAGCTAGGATTATTATTCGTTAATTTACTTTATGTCATTGTCATGCTCGTATCCATCGGATATTACAGTGAGGATCAAATATTGAATAACTCTTGGGGGACGTTATCTTTATTCAAAATCGTACAATTTGCGTTTCTTGAAAGACTAGAATTTGTGCTCATTATGCTATGGTTGCTTATTATTGTGGCCAATTTGCTCGTAAACTATTGGATTATGACACAGGGACTCCATCGCGTATTTAACGTTAAACGTAAATATGCGTGTATCGTCATTATGGTAATGGCGTTAATTTGTAACATGCTATTGAAGACAGGGGATCAATTAGCAGTCGTATCTGTACTTGTTGGCAAGCTCGCCGTCTTGTTTTCGTTTGCTTATCCAATTTTCATTTTTATCGTTGCCTATATTGTGGACTATGTTAGAACTAAGGGAAAGGAAGCGTGATGCATATTAACAATAGAGAGAAAAAACGGGTTTATTTCGTACCTTACATCTTGCTTATCTTTTTGGTGGTGACGGGTTGTGCAGAGGCAAAAATTATTGATAAGCTAGGCATTCTAGTCGCTGTTGGTTACGATTTGGCAGACGAAGATAGTAATGACCGCATACGAACTACCGTATTATCTTATAAGCCGGGTGCTACTTCCACGAATACCGTTCCGACAAGCGCTTCGAATAATACGAGCAAAGGGGTTCGTGAAAAACTTAGTCTTCGAACTTCGGCGAAACTAGTAATCGGACAAATGCGGGTAGCCGCTTACGGGGAGCCGCTTGCACGTGGGGGTATTATTACGCTTACCGATACGTTCCAACGTGATTCTGAAATTGGAACCAGCGTCTATCTAGTTGTAGCAAAGGATTCGGCAGAACAATTGCTCAATGCTAAAAATAGGCAGCGTGCAGGTACAGGAGATTATTTATATGATTTGCTAAAAAAGAACATAGAATCCGGTATCGTACCGTCACCAACACTCCATCATTTCCTAAATGCGTATTATCGGTCAGGCAAAGATCCTATATTGCCATATCTCGAGGTACAAGGAGATGAAATTCTCATTTCTAAGCTGGCTTTAATGAAAGATGATCGAATGATTGGCAGCTTGAATCTAACAGAGAGCTTTTCAGTAAAAGCGATGATGGGGAGCAATCATTTTCTGACACACGAAATAGAATTGAACACGGAGCGCCTTCGTAAATATTACGAGCCAACGTTCGATAAGCTCTATGTCACGCTCTCCCATGTTATGACGAAAACGCGTATTAAGGTTATCGATAAAAATACGCCAGAATTTCAAGTCCAGATTCGGTTGAAGGGTGAGATGGAAGAGGTTAGTGATCTGATCAATCTCGAAGAAGCAGAGGTTATTCATGCATTGGAGCGGGAAGCAGAGAAAACGCTGAAATCAGAATTTGAGGATGTGATGAGAAAGCTTCAGAAGAAACAAGTAGATCCTGTAGGATTTGGCAGCCATTATCGTTCATCAGTGCGTGTGCAAGACTTTACGGCTGAAAAGTGGCGCGAAATGTTCAAAGAAGCACGATTCGTCTTTGATGTAAAAGTAACTTTTGTAAATGTTGGTATTACGAGCTGAGTATAGGTCTTTGTGCTTAGGGAATCTTACAATAGGCATGGGAAATCTTTTGACTTCTAGCGTAAAGAAATGATATATTAATCGATATTATTTTATTCGTTAGTTGAGAAGGGATGTACGAAAGTGACAGCAAGTGAAGACATTAAGCCGAATTTAACACCTACTAAAATTTTGAAATGTAGAAATGCTGAATGTAAAGTATGGGTACGCGATGAATTTGCATCTACGGAACAAACTTGTCCGATTTGCAAAGGGCCAATGATTAAAAGTATTAAACATTTACCTGCTGTACAAAACAAAATTAAACGTCAGCCACGCAAGCCGAAGTCGGAGTTTGATATTTAAGTTTTGCTTGCTACTAATGAATAACGAGCATCTAGATTATAGATGGCTCGTTTTTTAATGCCCTGATTATTAAAAAAGTGGATGAAATGCTGAAATATTTGTACTAGAATAGCGATAGATTTCACGATTATGGAAACTATTTCCTTGCAAATGCGTAATACTATTATTTCCACCAAAACAAAAGTGAGGTGAACGTTATGTCGAGTGTTGTGAACATTGTCACTTACCATCCAGATTATGCAGACAGCATCGCGGAAATGTGGAATCGCAGCCATGAACATTGGGGAAGTAATACTTCTATATACACAGGTAATCAAATTAGGACAGAAGAAGAAAACTCCGATGCGCTCGTCGTGTTTTTAGCTATTTGTGAGGAGCAAGTAGTTGGGTATTGCAGTGTGTGCGAATATCGAGAAGATACAGGTGCATTGTACATAAATTTCCTTAATGTTCGTCCTGACTATCATGGCCATAAGATCGGCAAGCAGCTCGTGCTTCGTGCTGTTGAAGAGACGATACAACGAGGCTGGCCGCGTATTGATCTATATACATGGGAATCGAATATGAAGGCTGTGCCGCTATATAAAAAGTGTGGTTTTTTCTGGGAGGACAGAGAAGATGCGACGCATTTCATGAACTTCATTCCTCAAGTTATGAACTGTGAAGCGCTTGCTCCTTATATGGAAGGAATCGATTGGTACGAGGACTCGACTCGAACCATTGAAGTAAAGCGTGATGGTCAAGAAGCGAATGGCTTCCAAACGTATACATACTTATGGAGCAAGAACGAGCGCGATGTACGTGTTGATATTGAGCGCAGAGGCAGAGGAATCTGTCTTATTGAAACGAATGATTACAAGATTTCAGCGGTAGTGGAGCAGGCCAAGCCTGTGTTCGGGAAAGCATACAAAATTAAATATAAGCTGGAGAATAAATCTGGTGCACCTCTTTATATTGAGCTGGCTGGTGAGAATGATCGTAATATCCAATTTGACTGGCACGATGCTGTGCACGTTGAAACGGATCAAGATTTACAGGCATCTTTCTTTGTTGATGCCATTGAAGAAGAACAAAGCGATTGGCGTACATGTCCCACTGTACGTACTCGTATCCGAATTAACGGTGCTGAAGCATTGCTGCAAGTAGGCGTTGTACCGAAACACCCTGCCAAAATCGTACTACAGTCACCAGATATCCTTCATGCTGTAGGTGGAAACTATACCTGTTATATAGACATAGAGAGTCATATGCCAGAACCAGCCGACTTCTTGTTTGAACTGCCAGAAGTTTCATGGTTGAACGTCGAAGAACGGACATTTCGAATCCGTCTTGGGGCAAAAGAACGAGCTTCCTTACCTGTCCTATACCGATTACTGGATTATGGCTTTTACGAAACGAAGCTATCGGTACGAGCACTTCCCGACAACGGACCAGAAGTACAATTTTATCGTTGGGTTGGGGGCAAGTTCAGCGGTCCTGGTGCAATGATTACTGGAATGGATCATGATGCACATTGGGCGGTTAATGGTAAATATGTGCTTAAGTATGACAAGGAGGACAGTCATACGTTTATCACGTGCATAGGACAACCAAACAATCATACGATTGTACTTTACCCGCGAATAGGCAAGCCTTATGCGAGCGAATTTTCTAAAAAAAGCCCTTCGTCTACGGAGTGGTTGGAAGAGCGAGGAGCTGTAGGTATCAAGCACACCTATCACTCAGATGCGTATCCAAATATCATTTTGTACAATTATGTACTTGTATATGGAGATGGAACGGTTAAGTTGTGGCAGGAACTTGAAAACGAGGCAGATACGGCTCCTACTACATCATTGACGCTGTCTCAGCGCATTACTCAAAACATGCATCGAGTGATATTGCCTTATAAAGGCCGTTATATTGAGACTACGAATTCTCACAGCAGTGACTATGACTATTGGGATGGTAGTCATATTACGGAGCCCTGGATATTTTCGAGAAGAGGCTCAATGAGTATAGGATTGTGCTGGCCTGAGGCTTATCAAATGAACTTTGGTGATTGGTTTGCAGAACTAGAGTATGAAGTTGGTAATCTACAGCCAAGCGAGAAACGCTCCAGTGAAGCGATCACGCTCTCTATTGGCGGATTTGATAATTGGAAATCGTTTCGTGCGTATGCGCTTAAATGTGAAGAGGACCAATTACTCCGACTAACGCCAGATATTGAATTTATAGCGAATGGTAGTAATTCATTTGTTCATTCAGGACAATCAGAAGTGCAGTTGAGACTACAGGACTTGAAGCAGAATGTATGGGATGGAGAAGTGAGTGCTGGGTACCGGGATAAGAAGGGAAATTCCCAAATCCTCTCTAGTACTGAATTATCAGACGAAGAGGAAGAATCTGAGGTGGAAATGAATTTGCCAGCCTGCACGGATACAGCTCAATTGGTAGAGATGAGTGTGGAGATTGGCCCGCTGCAAGCTCAGTATTCTTCGATTCTGTTCCCGGTGTCAGTTGAGCCTATCCGTGATCGGATTTATGATCGCGATGGTTACTCCTTGTATGAAAGCTTTAATGGTAGAATTCGTATGGAAGCAGCAAGCGAATACTATCCGGGCTTATGTACATTAGAAGTAGACGGTCACTCCTGGCTTGCTTCAGCATTGCCAACGTATGAGCCTAAGTCATGGTGGAATCCATGGCTAGGTGGAATGGGAGATTCGTTTGAAGAATTGCATGCGAATTCGGTGTTGAAAGAAGAATGCGCAACTTCATTTGTAAACATGAAAGACAGTGCGGGTAATCTCTGGTCAGGTATCCAAGTATCATTCACAATAAAAGAGCATGAGACTTACAAGGGACTAACTTGGAAGGGATACTATCTTACACTGCCTAATGTGCCTGTACTGGCCTACCTATCAGACATTCATCAAGAGACGGGTACCTACTGGAATGGCAAAGGGATCACTACGGATCTATGGCTGAATACAAGTACAGAACAGACGGCGTGGCTGCGCACATTCCAAGCCGACGGGGAAATCATTTATTACCGTCTTGGCGAGGGGGAACTGGATGTGAGTGAGCATGAACAATATGCGGTCGGCATAGCAGACGACAGCAATATTATGCATGTGGTAACAGATGAATCCGTTCTAAAACCTCATATGTATTCCAACCAAGATGTGACGGTGTTATCTATCGCTAAATCAATGAGCTTGGCGCATGGAAGTATGTCGCGTAGTTCGCCTGTATTTCTTGCCTTTCATGATCAGCTGCTTCCGCGTACATCGTTGGCGCAGCTGCGAAATCTTACATTTCCACAACCTTGTGAGCTAGACGATAAAGGAGTGTAGCAGATGAAAATTATTGATGCTCATATGCACTTATCACATATCGATTCATTCCGAACGACTGCGCTTGAGCGTTCTCACGTCGATTATTCGGTATCAGGACTGCTGCGAGAATACGAGGAGAATGGCGTAGTTCTCGGCATTGGGATGGGCGTAACGGAGACGGCTGCTGGCGGATTCCCCGACAGGGAAGCGAATACGCCTATGGGGTTGGATATGTTGGAGCAATATTCAAGACAATTCGTATATTGTCCGGGTGTGAATCCTTTTAAGCTGGATCAATCCAATCTAGATGCACTGGAGCTGGATCTGCAGCGACCTGAGGCGGTAGGAATTAAAATATATTTAGGTTATTATCCGTTCTTCGCCTACGATGACGTGTACCAACCTGTATATGAACTGGCCAAGCAATATAAAGTTCCAGTCGTTTATCATACAGGGGATACGTATTCAGAACGTGGTTTGTTGAAGTATGCTCATCCGTTGACGATTGATGAAGTAGCGGTGCAGCATCGTGAAGTTAATTTTATGATGGCTCATTTTGGTGATCCGTGGGTATTGGATGGAGCAGAGGTTGTTTATAAAAACCGTAATGTATTCGCTGATTTGTCAGGTTTGATGGTGGGGGATGCAGCAGAATGTTCACGTTTGAAGGATTCGCCGCTCTTCTTCTCGCATTTACGTCATGCGGTCACGTATTGCGATCATTATGAGAAAATGCTGTTTGGCACGGACTGGCCTTTGGCTCCTATCCAACCCTATTTGCAATTTGTACAAGAGCTGATTCCAGCAGCGTATCATCAAGCTGTATTTTATGATACAGCACTGCAGGTATTCCCTAAGATTAGGCCTATTGTGGAATCGTAATGGTTGAATAGATAGCTAAAAAATTAGCTAATAAATATTAATTTTCAGATAGATATTTACGATCAATAGATATATAATGAAGTTGTAATTAACCATGATTTTATATTTTTAGCAGAGTAAGCGTTTTACAATATGAGAGAGAAAGAAAGGGATTCCCATGATGATTACGAGTCAATCCAGAGTAGAACGAGATTCTCTAGGGGAAAAGGAAGTCCCAGTGAATGCTTATTACGGCATTCAAACGTTACGTGCAGTTGAGAACTTCCCGATTACAGGTTACCGCATGGATGCGGAATTAATTCGTGCCTTAGCGGTTGTTAAGAAGGCGGCTGCCATTGCCAATATGGAAGTGAAGCAGCTTCAGCCGAACATGTGCGATGTCATCGTGCAAGCAGCGGATGAAATCATTGCAGGTCAATGGCATGAACAATTTATCGTCGATCCAATTCAAGGCGGTGCGGGCACTTCTATTAATATGAATGCCAATGAGGTTATAGCTAACCGAGCGTTGGAATTGTTGAACAAGCCTAGGGGAGAATACGCATCGTTAAGCCCGAACAACCATGTTAACCGTTCGCAGTCCACGAACGATGTATTCCCGACAGCGATTCATCTTTCCGTACTTACTCATTTAGATAAATTGCTTGTTACGATGCATGAACTGCATAAAGCATTATGCGTGAAAGCAGCCGAATTCGACCATGTTATTAAGATGGGCAGAACACATCTTCAAGATGCGGTTCCGATTCGACTTGGCCAAACCTTTGAAGCTTACAGCCGTATGTTGGCACGTGATATTAAGCGTATTGAGCGTACGAAAGAACATTTATATGAAGTAAATATGGGAGCAACCGCAGTAGGAACAGGCTTGAACGCTGATCCTAGATACATTGAGCGGGTTGTTGCTTTGTTAGCTGAGCTATCCGGCTTCCCAATTGTGGGTGCAGAGCATCTTATTGATGCAACTCAAAATACAGATGCGTATACAGAAGTATCTGCTGCACTGAAAGTTTGTATGATGAACATGTCCAAAATGGCAAATGACTTGCGCTTGTTAGCTTCTGGACCGCGCGCTGGCTTTGGTGAGATTCGCTTGCCTGCTCGTCAGCCTGGTTCCTCCATCATGCCAGGTAAAGTGAACCCTGTAATGTGTGAAGTTGTGAACCAAGTCGCTTTCCAAGTCATCGGTAACGACCACACAATCTGTCTTGCATCTGAAGCAGGCCAACTAGAATTGAACGTGATGGAGCCAGTTCTTGTATTCAACCTATTGCAGTCGCTTAGCATGATGAGCAATGTATTTACAGCTTTCCGTACAAATTGCTTGGAAGGTATCGAAGCGAACGAAGAGCGTTGCCGTGACTATGTGGAGCAGAGCGTGGGTATTATTACAGCGATTAGCCCGCACCTTGGCTACGAGGTAGCTGCACGTATTGCAAAACAGGCGACGGAGACGGGCAAATCGGTTAAAGAGCTGTGTCTCATGTATAACGTACTGACAGAAGAGGAACTGGATATTATCCTTAATCCATACGAAATGACCAAGCCAGGTATTGCAGGGGCGACACTGTTCGATCGCGAGTAGTTTAGTAGTAAATGCTATTGCGTTACTAGTTCAATAAAGTACTGTAGGGCACACTACAATCCAAATATAGAGGCTGTTCCACATATGTAGACGTGGGACAGCTTCTTTTTCTTGTTTATCCAACATTATTGAAATGCGAAGAAGGTGAAGATCCAGTATACTAATCTCTGTGATTATTTACATTCAAATTATGTAGTGTCTTAGGAAATATATATGTGCTATTGTATGCCAACTTTGATTTAATCAATTTATTTGCTAAATTTCAGGTTCTTTTCATCTTGAATCGTTATGATAGTAGTAACACATACTATTACTCATCATGGGGGCACATTAATGTTAACTACAGAAAATATGGTTGCGGATCATATAACTACAGACCTAACAACGGAATTAGACATAACTGCGGAAATAACAAAAGAGAAAAGTAAAAGCGAAATATTCGAATTGCTGCAAAAAAATTGGGGCGGCTATTTCCGTCAATACCAAATGGCACTTAATGAATTAACAAGTGACTTCCAAATTATTGATCTCGACTGGAAATCAAGATACGGTTATTCACCGATTGAACATATGAAATCTCGCATCAAAAATCCACTATCTTTATTGAAAAAGATTGAAAAGAAGAACATTCCCTTTAATCAAAAAGCGGTACAAGAGAAAATTTTTGATATTGCAGGAATGCGTATCGTAACGACCTTTATTGACGATGTGTACATGATGAAGGAGCATATCGAGCAGCGGGAAGATATCCGTGTCATGCGAGTGAAAGACTTTATTCAAAACCCGAAGCCGAGCGGATATAAGAGTTTGCATTTGGTCGTTCAGACAAAAGTTATTTTGGCTAATGAAATATTGTGGGTGCCAGCAGAAATTCAACTCCGTACTTCATCCATGGACTTCTGGGCTGCGACTGAGCATAAGTTGAACTATAAATACGAGGACGGCGAAGTACCGGATGATGCGAAGCAGCAGCTTGTTGACTTGGCAGCATCTGCATTCCAGATGGACAAGCAAATGTCATTATTGCGTAATCAATTGCTGAAATAATGCAGCATCAATGAAAAGAGGCATCTACTCGCACAATCCTGTGCCAATAGATGCCCCTTACTCTTTCATATGCAGCTAACCTAACCTAACCTAACTAAGTTAGAGCCATGCTCGTTACTAATAACTAGAAGTTAGCACCAAGCTCTATCCAATATGCTGAACAACGAATAGCATTTACGTTGTGCTGGATACCGCCTGCTTGTCGAGCTGAAGTTCAGCAGCAGCGTTAATTTTCCAACTGCGTGCCATGGATCGCTTATCCCACAGGTTACGATAATGACCACCTTGTTTCATCAGTTCGTCATGCGTCCCTTGCTGAGCAAGTGTACCGTTGTCGATGACAAGAATTTGATCTGCATTTCGTATTGTGGACAGTCTATGGGCGATAATGACAAGTGTTTTATTTTTAACGAGTTCGTTAATGGCTAGTTGGATATGCTTTTCATTATCGGGATCCACACTAGCTGTTGCCTCATCTAACAGGACGATAGGCGCGTCTTTGAGAATTGCTCTTGCAATAGAAACGCGCTGCTTTTCTCCGCCTGATAAGGTTGACCCGCCTTCTCCTACGACCGTATCATATCCTTTTTCCAGCGCCATAATAAAATCATGGCAGCGTGCTCGTTTAGCAGCAGCGACGACTTCTTCAAAGGTCGCATCTGCTTTGCCAAATTTAATGTTGTTCATAATCGTATCGTTGAACAAATACACTTTTTGAAATACCATGCTCATATTTTTAAGCAAGCTGTCACATGTCATTTCCTTAACGTTGACTCCACCAACGAGCACTTCACCCTGCTGGACATCCCAAAATCTAACGATTAGATTTGCAATCGTAGATTTTCCCGATCCTGATACGCCTACAAGGGCTGTCATACTTTTTTCCGGGACAGTAAAGCTAATATCGGTTAGGGCTGCTTTCTGTTCTTCAGCATAAGCAAATGTAACATTGTTAAATTCAATATCAAAACGATTCAATGCAATATCTCGACCGTCTTTGTCAATAATAGGGACGTTCAGCAGTTTCTCATAACGGTTCAGACCTGCTTCCATCACTCGAATTTGGCTGGTCAGCGTCGATAAGGCTTTAACCGGGATATACATGTAGAACACATAGATGAGCAGCATGAGCATCACAGACATATCCATGCTACCTTGGTAGCAAAATACGGTTGCCAGTAAAACGATTAGTGCTGTCGCTATAGAGAAGCAAGCTTGATAAAGTGAGCTAGGAGGTGTGAATTTTTCCTCATAGTCAATAGCATGGTCGCGTGTGCGCTCGATTGTGTCTTTGACTGCCTTTGCTCGATCGCCGCTGATGTTAAATGCTTTAATGACCGATATGCCCTGCACGTATTCGAGCACCGCCGATGTCAGGCTTGCTTGCTGATGCTGTCTAATTTTGGACTGCACCTTGCCGACGAGCTGTACTTTTTCGAGCGCGTACAATGAAATAAGGGACATCGCTAATGATACAAGCGCAATGCGCCAATCCATGACGAACAGCAGTACTGCACCAATAAAAATACTGATATACCCGTTAATGACTTTATCCAATGCGCCCATACCATGTTCTTCGATAAATAACAGGTCAATGGAAACAGCTGAGGTCACACTACCTTTATTGCCTTCCGTAAAATAACTCATCGGAAAGCGTTTGAATCGATCTCCGATGCTAATTCTTTCCCGGGCGCAAATATCATAGCCGGTTCCACTTTGCAGGGCAACGAATATGCGACGCAAAATACATCTTACGATTACAGCGGCCAGCATAATGCCACCGCTAAACCATGCATCCATCGGCACAATGGACTGATCGAGTATTTTCGTGAATATGTACAGCACCGCAAATATAGGTACATTGGATAGCAAACTCTCAACAAAGCTTAACACAAACGCCAGTTTAATTTTTCCTGCCGTTTCGCCAGCAAGTAAAAGCATTCTCCGAATAAAACGAAGCACGTTAGTTGCTCCCTTCTTTTGTGGCAATGTCCCAATTCATTGATTCTGCATGTGCCTGCCACATTTTTTGGTAAAGAGGTGAGAGGGCAAGAAGCTCATGGTGTGTACCTTGAGCAGATATTTGACCTTTATCTAGCAAAATAATATTGTTAGCGTCAACGATCGTGGACAACCGATGTGCAATGACGATCAGTGTTTTCCCCTGAATAAGACCGCTTAGTGCCAGTTGAATTTTATCCTCATTTTCAGGGTCAGTAGCAGAGGTTGCTTCGTCTAGCACGATAATAGGAGCATTTTTGAGCATGGCACGAGCAATTGCAATTCGCTGGCGTTGTCCGCCAGACAATTTGTCTCCGCCATCTCCAACGACAGTGTGGTACCCATGCTCCGTATTTAGAATAAAGTTGTGGCATTGCGCAAGCTTGGCCATCTCCATAACTTCTTCGTCAGAGGCGTCTGGCCGACCCATTCGAATATTTTCCATAATCGACGTATTGAATAGAAATATATCTTGCGATACATAACTAATCGAATTCATTAACGTTTCAAAAGTCATATCTTTAACATTGATACCGCCAATACGGATTTCACCGCGTTTAATGTCCCAGAACCTTACTAACAACTTCGCCAATGTCGATTTACCAGCACCTGATTCCCCAATAAGTGCAGTTACCGTATTTTCTCGTGCAGTGAAGGAAACGTCGTGAATCGCTTCTTTGTCATCGTAGGCAAAGGCCACGTTCTGAAACGAAACCGAGTAATGTTGAGGTGCAGCATGCGAATGACCGTCAACCATTTCTTCTTCATCAAATAACTGTTCGATCTTTTGTGCTTTTTGTTGAAGATTCGGAAAAATAGGCAGAAATTCAACGAGACGCATCAGTGGGAGCCCCATACTCATAGCCAACAAAATACACAATACAAATGTGCCGAGCGTCAAGGTTCCGTCCATGTAGAACATCGTCCCGAATGGTAGAAGAAATAACAACGTGGACGGTAGTACTATGCTGTATACGGTCATGTGGGTCCATGACACTTTAAACCAGTCGAGTGTGCTCGTTTTATAGTTGTCTACAGATGTCATATATTTTTTGAACGATGAAGTTGTCTGATTAAATACTTTAATCACTTCCATACCGGAAATATACTCGATAATATTTTCATTCATTTCCTTGGAAGACTGATAATACGGTCCCATTCTAGTAGAGGCGTCTCTTATCATTAACAAGACTGGAAGGATGCCAATCGGAAATACAGCTAACGCTAACAAAGCCATGCGCCAATCGAGCACAAACAGCGTCAAGGCAATAATAAGGGACGTGAGCAGGTTAGAAATGCCTTCAGGCATAGCGTGCGCCAAAATAATTTCCATATCTTCGATGTTTTCAACGAAATTCTTTTTCAAGCTGCCTGTACTATGTTTTTTTATGGAACCCATGGGCATCATGCGTAGTTTGTCGGCCACTCGTTTGCGCATACCCATCAACGTATCGTACGCAAGGTGATGCGAAGCGGACAATCCTGCGTATTGTGTATGAGTACGCAGCAGTAGACAGATTAATATAAGCCCCGCCATACTGCACAAATAAAGGACAGACATCGCCTGTTCCTCCGTAAACCGCATAATAATATGATAAATGATATAGTAGGGAATAACGCCCAAAATAATGCTGGCCGTCAAAAAGCCGATCGCTTTATACATATCTTTCTTGAAATGTTTGGCATACGAATACACGCTCATTAATTCTTTCATCTCTCTACATTCCCTTCCGCTCATCTCTATGTCTGTTCTCATTCAAGATTGTCACGAATGTCCATATGACGGGCAGTCTGTTGTCTAATTGTCTTGACATGCCCGAATGTCATTAGCCCCCTTTAATTCAGTTGTTAATAATGATTATCTTTCTCAATGACTTGTGCATGTATTGGTGAAATGATAAATTATGGATACCAAAGCAGCTCATTTAATACTATAAACTCATGCAGTCAACGGTCAATTATGAGGACAAGATTTAGTCTTGGACGGGTGTATGTTTGTCCTGCGTGGGTATGGGAGATGAACAATGAAAAATGAAAAGATAGAGATGTTCGAGGCACATCTGTTACATTATGGATTTCAGCGCGATGAGTGTGATACAAGATTCAACCTGGAAGGTGCGCGCTATTCACTTTCCAGCGAGAAGGGGGAGGGGGACTTTTGGTTATATACGTATGACAATCTGTTTGCCATTACGGTACAGGACTGCATCGTTTATGAAGATATGTATATGGAGTTTGCTCAACCCGAATATTTATGTGTAAGCTGTTATGATTCTGTATCAGGTGAGGAACTTAATCCTACTAGACGACTGAACTGTTCTTGTATTAAGGGGCATGTCGGCAACAATGATCTATATCAGGTCGTTTATCATAAAAATATTCCGATTCGCTGTACGGCTATTTATATTATGCCTGAGTATTACAAAACTTACTTGCAGGCACGGTTTCCGGGAGAATACGAGGATCCGCGTGATGCTTTTGTAAGCATTGATGGTGCAGTACACTTTCCTGAACTGATGAATTTATTAGGGCAAATTAAGACATGCAATCTTACTGGAATATGGGCAAAGCTGTTCTATGAAAGCAAAGTAGCAGAGGCACTGTCACTCATCGTTCACCGAACACATACAAACCAGCAAGCAGTAAATGGTTCATCAGTGTGCGTGTGCAAGCATGATTTGAAACACCTTGCTAACGTAATGGAATACATTAACGACCATTTTGCACTCGACATTCAACTAGATTCATTAGCTAAATTATCTTGTATGAGTGCAACCAAGCTAAAGTATACGTTCAAGAAAGTGTATAAGTGTACGATTTTCGAGTATATACATAGCAAACGCATGAGTCATGCACAGAAGTTGCTGCAACATACTGAATACAGCATTCAGCACATTTCACAAGCAGTTGGATACAAAAAAGCAAGTAATTTTTCAACCGCGTTTCGCAAAAGTTCCGGCCTGTTACCGAGTGAATATCGTTTAAGGTCTAACTCTAGTAATGAAACCTGACGACACAAAAAATACCTGAAATTACCTCGAAATGTATTGACAGCTAAAATGATATAGGGTAGTTTTTAAACAGCAAACTTATATTGATAATGATTATCATTACTAATGGATAGTATGGATATCCTTTCCGATCTTTCCGGATATTCAACTATGATTCCATATGTTTGCTGTTATTTTTTGTTACATAGAGAGGTGATGGTATGTCATTGGGAGCAATGTTTACCGACAACACTGAATTCATTCGCAAGGAATGCTGTATAAGCAAGGAACAGTGGCACAAGATTCATACTTTATCAAAGGCGTATTCGGTTTCGTCAGCATCAGTACTGCTTGCTACATGCAGCGAAGTTGTCAGCAGATGGAGCTCGAGTTCTGATTTGACCATGAAGTTGATTCGTGAGTCAAGTGCTGTCCCGATTAGGCAATTCACAGACCGATTACGTTCGGCATCGACGATTGCATATACACCGGTTCAGGATCAGAAGTGGAGTGACCTTTGTCGAACATGGGACAATCAACTTCACCATTCACAACCTGAAGTTGATTCGCTGCTGCCTCCTCTGCGATGCACAGCATCCTACAGTCCACGTCAAGCAGATTCACTTGAGCATTCGCCAAGTGGAGCACATGGTGATCAACAGCGTTCATCTGAGTTAGACGTATTGTCACAAGTTAGCGTTAGCTGCCATTTATCTGAGCAAGAGGAGCGGGTAGACGTTGTCTGGGATGTGAGAAATAGTTTGTTTTCGCACGAAACGGCAGCTTGCATGGTAGAAGCTTTTACCTCACTTGTGAGTAGATTCATAGAAGGAGAAGAGCAGCTTCCAGATATGATTCCTGAAGCTCAAAGGCTCGTACGTGAACGGGTAAATGCTACGCAAGTCCAAGTTGATGCAAAACTTATTCATGCCGATTTTTTTGCGCAAGCACATGACAATCCGAAGCGAAAGGCTTTACTTTGGGACGAGAATGAAATCGAACAAGTTATGACTTATGGTGAACTGTCGGATAAAGCTTTGCGACTGGCCGCGTTTCTCATAGCTAAAGGTGTTCACCGAGGAGATTTAGTCGCTATTACACTACCAAGAGGAGCCGATCAGATTGTTGCGGTGTTAGCTGTCTTAGCTGCTGGGGCAGCATATGTACCAATTGGAATAAGCCAGCCGGCTGAACGACGCGATCGGATATATCGAATTGGTGGCATCCGCTATGCGATCATGGATAAAGTTGAATTTTTACCGGTAGCGGAACCAACTGATATGACGATCATTTATATTGAGCAAGCGCTTACAAGTTTACCACTACCGTATCCGGTTGCTGCCGAGCTTGATACGTTGGCGTATGTTATTTTTACTTCTGGCTCAACAGGAGAGCCGAAAGGTGTAGAAATTACGCATAGAGCGGCACATAATACGATATTTGACATAAATACTCGATTTAATTTGAACGAATGTGACACGGTACTGGCTGTTTCTGCGCTTGACTTTGATCTTTCCGTTTACGATATATTTGGTCTTCTATCCGTTGGCGGCAGGGTTGCCTTACTTACTGAGCGTACGAGACGAGAAGCGCTTGTCTGGCTTGATCAAATTCGTAGAATGAAAGTGACAGTTTGGAACTCTGTTCCTGCTTTATTCGAAATGCTGCTGATTGCGTCGAGTGAGACTCATGTATTAACTGCGCTGCGTCTTGTGCTCGTATCGGGGGACTGGGTTGGCCTCGATCTTTATGATCGTCTTATGCGGAAATCGGAACACTGCCGCTTCGTTGCGCTTGGAGGAGCAACCGAAGCTGCTATCTGGTCCAATTACTACGAAGTGAAATCAATAAACCCAGATTGGAATTCAATCCCTTACGGAACGCCGTTGAGTAATCAATGTTACCGCGTGGTGGATCATATGGGACGTGATTGTCCAGATCTGGTCATTGGTGAACTATGGATCGGCGGAGACGGGGTGGCTCACGGCTATCTTGGAAATGAAGAATTGACTGAAAGACACTTTAAAAAAAGTGAGGACAAGCGTTGGTATCGAACAGGGGATTTGGGTCGCTATTGGCCTGATGGTAACATCGAATTCCTTGGTAGAGCCGATCAACAAGTTAAGCTGCGCGGGTACCGAATTGAACTGGGAGAAATTGAAGCTGCGTTACGTCAGTATGTTGGAGTCGGTCAAGCTGTAGCTACCATTTCCTCAAATGCTGGAATACAGCAGCTTATAGCGGCGGTTGTTGCTGATTCGTCATCGACACCGTTCAAAGACGTTCTATATGTGCCAGAGTCCATCGAGCATGTTCGAGCTAAGGATGCATCACGAGAATTACAGGCTCAGATGGTAGAGGCTACACTCGTAAACATGTTAAGCTTCGAAACATTATGTGACAAAAATAAAAGCGATTTAACTTTATGTAAGAGGCCGGATGTAGCTGATGAATATGAGTCATTGCTTCACATGTGGCTTCACTGGCTAGGTGAGCGCAACGTCATTGTGGAGGACGAAGGCTATATACGTGCAGGAGTACGACTCGAACGTGTGCTAGAATATGCTGCACAATTGACGACGAATGTGACAACTCCAATCGAAATGACAGAGAAGGATTCCAAACTCGTGTGCATTGAGCAGCGACTGTTTGACCGATTGGACGATTATCGCCGCATTTTAAGCGGAGAACGATCAGCTATGGCGCTGTTCGAAGATGATATTTTGTCGCCCGAACGTTTAGCCATATTTGATGATGGAACAAACGCAGGAATTGAGCGAATAGAAGTACGAATCAAGTGGATGGCAAAAAGCAGCGGAAAACCTGTCGAAACCGCATTACTCGGTGGGCGAAGCGGCATGATTGCCCTTAAGTTGTTAGAACTGCTTGACCCAACTGAAATTCGGTTTACGCTGCTTGATGCAGCTCCATCTATGGTTGAAGCTGCAAAAGATCGATTACGTCGACTACCGCATGAAATCAGCTGTATTCGTCTGCCGAACCGTTCTGTTCCGAAGCAGCTGCGATATGTATTTGATGCGGTGCTGGCTATTAATTCGCTTCATCGTTATCACGATCCGTATCACGGCGCAGCCGTAGCCTCCTTGCTATTGCGACGCGGCGGGAAGTTGTTTGCACTAGAGCACAGTGAGCTTACACCGCTTGGCTTCGTAACCTCAGCTGTGTTGGATCGAGGATTTATTGAGTTTGACCATGCTCGACGTCAGGCATACAGCCCGATGTTGTCAGCCCAGCAGTGGGCTAAATTGTTCATTCAAGCAGGACTTCATCCTGTAAGTTGCAAGTCGGTGGACCATTCTTTCTCAGAAATGATAGAAGCCGATTGTCCTTTATCACGGCCGGAGTTGTACCCGGATGAAATACTGCAGCAGCTTGCAACCCAATTGCCAGCGCATATGCTTCCAGAGAATTTGGAAGTATTACCATGGCTTCCATTGAGCGCGAACGGCAAGGTCGATCGTAAAGCTGTGCTGCATGTGTGTGAGACTCAGCCTGATGCAATGGTTGGTGAACAGCCCCATGAGGGAATGGAGCAAGAAGTTTCTGCGATGTGGATGAAACTGTTCGGTAATTCTTCAATCGGTCGCAAGCAGGGATTTTTTGAAATGGGCGGTGACAGCCTTCTTGCAACACGTTTTCTTACGGAAGTGAAGGAGCATTATGGGGTTGAACTGTCATTACGGCAAATGTTTGAAACGCCAGCATTGGATCAAATAGCTGCTTGTATTGAACAACAGCGGGCTGAACAACACGCTGAAATTGTGTACATGGAAGAAGGGGAAATATGATTGGAATTATAGGCGGCTATGGTGAAGTGGGATTATCAGCAGTCAATATGCTGTACCAATGGGGAAAACAGCCGCTGCGGATTGGCGGCAGAAATCCTGATCCAGCCCGAATTGTGCACGGTCATAAGTGGCCACAGGCCGAATGGGTCAACGTTACTATTGAGGATGATGAAAGCTTAGAATCATTTGTACGCGGCTGTGTGGTAGTCGTGAACTGTGCTGGGCCGTCTCATCAGACCTCTGCACGAGTGGCTGCGATGTGCATGTCGTTAGGCTGCCATCATGTGGATGCAGGTGTCGACCCGCGCTTTGAGCAACTGCGTGAAACTGAACACAACAAGGTGGTGCTGTATGCAGCAGGGGCAACACCTGGATTGTCAGGTTTGCTGCCAAGGTGGCTCGCCGAATCTTTTGATAGGGTTGATGCCTTGCGCTACTACACGGGAGCCTTGGACAAATTCACATTCTCCGCAGCTGAAGACTACCTCGTAGGAGTTGTAAGTGAGGACAACGAACCTATGGCTGCGTGGAAAAATAGCTCACGCTCCTCTTCGGCGCTTAATCGTAAAACAAAAGCAACGCTTCCTTTTTTTACTCGCGAAGTAACATTGTATCCTTATTTCGATCAGGAAGCAGCGTTTGTGGCAGCTTCGTTATCACTTCGTGATGGGGAATGGTACCTTGCAATCGATGGGGAACATGTGCCGAATGTGCTTGAAGAAGTGAGCGCCCAGTTTCTTGTTGACCGAGGTCATGCGATCAAGAGATTGTGTACAGCTACAGAGCTTGATGCAGCAGGACGGCAGCAGTATGTCAACTTTATCGTGCAGCTCAGCGGCGTGAAGGATGGTCTAGACATCGTGCGCACAATAGTGCTGCAAGCACAAAGTTCCTCACAATTGACAGGTTGGACAGTGGCTACGGCAGCCATTGCCGTACTTGAGGGAGAAATTCCAGTCGGTGTTCGTCCGCTTGCTGAAATTAGTCAGCCGCACAGTATCATTGACCGAATTAGTCATTCAGCCATCCATGCACAATTTAACGTGCTGGAATGTTCCATTGACGACCTGTTACAAACCGTGGAGGGAGAACTATGAATAAGAAGAGATGGCGTACTGTCGTATGTGGCTCTACGTTCGGGCAGTTTTATCTTGAGGCTCTGACATTGCTGCCTGATCATTTTGAAATAGTAGGTGTACTTGGTCAGGGGAGCGAGCGTACAAGGAGCTGCGCTGCATATTACGGAATACAGGTATTTACCGGAATTGATCAACTTCCGCCTGATATCGATCTTGCCTGTGTCGTGCTGCGCTCAGGTGTTCTTGGTGGAAAAGGTACGGAGTTGTCTCTACAACTACTGGAACGCGGCATTCATGTCATTCAAGAACAGCCTGTTCATCATAAAGACATGGCAGCCTGTGTCCGCAAGGCCCGTCAGCATGGTGTCCTATTCTATACAGGTGATTTGTATGTTCAATTGCCTGCAGTGCGGCAGTTTATTGCATGTGCAAAAGCGTTATTTGAACATCAGAAGGCGCTGTACATTGACGCTGCGTTTGCGTCGCAAGTGTCATATCCGATGATGCACATTTTTACGGAAGTATTGCCGTCCATCCGCCCATGGAAAATAAACTCTGTAAGCAGGGAGGGTGGGCCATTCCATGTACTGACGGGCACACTTGGTCAAGTTCCTATTACATTGCGAGTCCATAACGAAGTCGATCCCAATGACCCAGACAATTACCTTCACTTACTACATCAAATGACTATCGGTACAGAAGGAGGAAGACTTTCTCTGTCAGATACCCATGGTCCTGTCGTTTGGCATCCACGCCTACATATACCTGACAACATGAACATACTTGGAGAATTAAACAAAGTAGGTCCTACGCACGTGCTCGAACATAGTACAGAAATGTTAGGCGCGTCGACGACTACAAGCTATCAACATATTCTTACAAAGCAATGGCCGCAAGCAATTGCTCGGGATTTGTTACAGATGAAAGAACTTAGCCTAGACCGTTCCATTGCAAACATGCGAGCTCAGCAAGATCTGTTATGTTCCACACAGTGGCATGAAATGACAGCGTCACTCGGTTATCCTGTTCTTCGCTCGGGCTGCACACATCAACCGCTTCCTGTTCACATTTTACAAGAAGCTGCCTTAAAAGCAGAAGATGACAATGTTAGTGCTAAAAGCGAGCATGATGTGATGTCGTTCTGTTATCAGCAGCAAATAGATATTTCTACTTGTACCGCTTACGCTCAAAACGAACTGTCTGGATTGGATACGGAGCGTGTGATTTCGTTCGTTCGGAACTTAGATCACGCAGTGTTTAGTTCGATGATCCATGCATTTCAAAAAGTAGGGCTGCTCACAGAAAAGGTGCGAGCCTACAACGTTTCTGACCTTCTGTCTCTGTCGAATACAGCACCCCAGCACCATAGTGTAGTAATGCGCTGGTTGGTGTTGCTCGCAGACCGTGGCTATATCGAGCGTTACGGCGATTATGTATACGGAGTCAATATTGTGACAGATAGTATGCTCACTGAACGCTGGAATGTCGTACGAGACATATGGGACGGCCAATTTGGCTCACCGCTTACTATGGATTATTTGATTAGCAATGCTGAACAGCTGACGCAACTAATGAGTGGTGAACAGCAGGCTGCGTTCTTGCTGTTTCCAGAGGGGAAAATGGACTACGCCAATGCGTTGTATCGTGAAACGATAACGGCCCGCTACCTCAACAAGGCCGTGTCTGAAGCGGTTATTCGCATCGGGGCTGCCAAACAGCAGAATGCTGCTGTGAACCATGCTAACTATGCCCATGTAGCTACAGTTGATCAAGTTGTTCGTACCGAACAACCGCTTAAAATTATCGAGATAGGTGCTGGCACAGGTGCAACTACGGATGTTGTGGTTCCCAGATTAGCTGCATGTGCGGATGTGCTCCGTACAAGCTATATGTTCACGGATGTGTCGCAATTCTTTATCGCGTCAGCAAAAGAAAGATATCAAGAGCTGCCTTGGATGGATTTTCAGGTTGTCGATATTGATAAAGAGTTTACAAAGCAAGGACTGCAACCTGCATGTGCAGATATCATCATCGCGGCGGGTGTTATGAATAATGCCTTCGATACAGATGCCACGGTTGCTGGACTGTTGGAACTGCTCGTACCCGGTGGATGGCTGCTGTTAACGGAGCCTGTCCGTGAATTTCCCGAGATTTTAATTTCACAAGCATTTATGATGACACATCCAGAGGATGATAGACAGAACTCGCAATCCACCTTTATGTCCGTTAAGCAATGGAAAGATGTATTCTATCGAGCGGATGCTGCGGAAGTGCTGACCCTTATTGATGAGGAACATTTGCTCGCTCCGCTTGGACAACAATTTTTCGCAGTGAGGAAAAAAAACGATGCTGAAATGTAGCCATATTATATGCAAGGTTGCCGATATCACAACAGCCGTACGTGATTACGAGTCGCTTGGCTTTACGATGCAATGGGGCAGCGCGCCAGAACGGGCACACAATGCACTGCTGTGGTTCGAAGCTGGGCCGTTTATTGAACTTTTCCAAATTCCTACATCTTTTTCATACTTGAGTTTGCCCTTGGGTGTGTTCTACGGACGTGGTGCAGGGAAACGATTTAAGCATTGGTCCAGTCTCTCAGAGGGGTGGTGCGATGTCGCTTTGGAACCCGCACGCAATCCAAATGTAGAGATGTTGAGTGCACAACGTAATCGTATGGAGTTACAAGAGATACGACAGACAATGAATCATTCTGGAATTCCAACATCACGGATTATTAATGGCAAGCGAATTCGTCCCGATGGAAGCATGGTCCGATACAGTCTTTTTGCACCTAACGAGACAGGTCTCCCATTTATGGTTTCCCATTATGATCCACCGCAGCGGCCTAAACGAATCGAACATCCAAATGGCGCTACTGGTATCGAATGGGTGAAAATGGGGGTGCCACAGCAACTTTCTACTTCTTTTCAATCCCTATTGGCACATGATAAGTGGCTGCGGGCAGAGTCTGTTTCGCAGCAGGGTGTCATCGAAGTGGCGCTGTCAGGTTTGAATCAGTCTCTGGATACCAATTTGCTGCATGGAGCACGATTTGTTGCGGCTAATCGTTAACACATTTTGAATAATAGCTCGACTTGCACGTAGTGAACGAACAGAACTTAATAAACTTATAGAACTAGGAGAATTAAGTTATGACACAAAACAGCTCATTATTCGTTAGGGATTTGGTGGCACGATTGCAAGGAGAGGGAGTAACGCTGTGGGAAGAGGACGGCAAGCTGCGATACAGAGCACCACAGGGAGTGCTTGCCGCGAATGACCTACAGACGTTAAAAGAGAACAAACTCGCGATACTAGAATTTCTTGAACTGCAACACAAACCGATTACAGTCGAATGTGATCCTGATTCCAGATATGAGCCATTCCCATTGACCGATGTTCAGTCTGCTTACTTGCTTGGTCGTAGTGATGTGTTTGGCTATGGTGGTGTCGCTTGCCACATTTATTTGGAGCTCAATTACATCGATTTGGAGCACAGCAGGGTGGAAGCGGTATGGAATCAATTAATTGCTCGTCATGATATGCTGCGCGCGGTCATCGATAAGAACAGCTATCAGCAAGTAATGGAACATGTGCCGCGCTTTGAAGTGGGATTTACAGATGCGAGTGACTGGGATTATGACAAAGTTGAAGCAAGCCTTGAACACATGCGTACTGAGATGGGACACCGCGTTTACGATACAAGCAGCTGGCCATTATTTGATGTAGCTGTGACTCATACACCTAACCATGCAGTCCTGCATTTTTCGATTGAATTTCTAGTTGCTGACTGGGCGAGTATTTGGCTGCTTCTTTCGGAATTTGAAGCGCTCTATTACAACCGTGAACTAGAACTGCCAACGTATACGCTCCAATTCAGAGATTATCTGATTGCTGAGCGCAGCCTAAGAGAAAGTATTGCTTATTCTCGGGACAAAGATTATTGGTTCCGTAGATTGGATACACTGCCTGCCGCGCCGGATTTGCCGTTAGCAAGGCAGCACAATGATGCAGGCAAGGCGCAATTTATCCGGCGCTATCTGAAAATGGATGCCCCGACATGGAACAGCTTCAAGCAACGGGCACAGCGGCGTGGCTTAACGCCTACGACTGCTGTCATGACCGCATATGCGGCTGTTATTGAGCGTTGGAGCCGGAATCGTTCGTTCTGTCTGAATCTGACTGTGCTGAACAGACTTCCTCTGCACCCTGAAGTAAATCAGATCGTGGGTGATTTTACTTCAGTCAGTCTCCTGGCTGTAGATTGGATGGCAGGCAATACTTTTCAGGGGCAAGCGAAAGCGATAAACAGCCAGCTGTTTGCTGATTTAGACCATCGACTATTTTCCGGTGTCGAGGTGTTAAGAGAAATATCCCGCAGACGTGGACGGGACGCAGCATTGATGCCGTTTGTGTTTACGAGTGCGATTGGACTAGTGGAGGCAACAGAAGGTAATGAATTGCAAGGGCAAGTGCAGGGGCAAGGGATTAGCCAAACGCCGCAAGTATTTATCGACTGTCAAGCGATGGATAGAGCATCGGGACTGCAAGTAAATTGGGATATTCGGGAAGGCGTCTTTCCAACCGGGATGGCAGAAGATATGTTCGCTGTGTTTGAAACGCTGCTTCGTCTATTGGCTGAAAGCGAGCAAGCATGGGATGAAGAGGTGTGTATCGCGCTGCCACAATGGCAGATTGATGAGCGTAAGCAAATGAACGATACCGCGGCTCCGTTACCGACTGATCTCCTGCATAGCGGTATTTTGGAACAGGTAGCTCTGTCTCCAGAGCGAATTGCTGTAGTTGACAGTGAGAGGCAGTTCACATATAGAGAGCTTATACTGCTAGCCTCGGCAGTTCGTGAACAATTGCAAGCTGCCGGTTGTAGGCAGCAAGACCTTGTCGCAATCGTGATGGATAAATCAGCATATCAGCTTGCAGCAGTATTGGGCGTATTGGGAGCCGGAGCAGTCTACGTGCCTATTGATGTACACCAGCCAGAATTACGGCGCAACGCTATTTTGGATAAAACGGAAGCTCGTCATGTGCTGACTTGTACAACAAGCCACATCCAATGGCCTGATCACATAACGGTGATTGAAGTGGACGAGCTGGAACCACATCATGAAAATACGCTTATGGCTGAAGGAAATCCTGATGTGCCAGCTTACATCATTCACACCTCTGGTTCAACAGGTCAGCCCAAAGGTGTAGTTATTACTCATCGTTCCGCTGCTAACACGATAGCAGGTTTGAACAGCCGTTTTCATGTGGGGCCTAATGATACGATGCTTGGACTTGCGCAACTGAGCTTCGACTTGTCTGTGTATGACATTTTTGGAATGTTGTCGGCTGGTGGAACGTTGATTTTGCCATCCGTCGAACGAATGACCGATCCGTCGCATTGGACGGAGTTGATGATGCAACACGAAGTGACGATGTGGAATTCCGTTCCGGCTCTCATGCAGATGCTGCTTGCTTATTTACAAGTTGAGCCGCAAATTAGCTTGCCGAAGTTCCGGCTCGCTTGGCTGTCTGGTGACTGGATACCTATGAGTCTACCAGACACGTTGATTACGCGTGTACCATCTGTGCAAGTTATTAGTCTCGGCGGAGCAACGGAAGCCTCAATTTGGTCTATTTTCCATACGTATAAGGGGTTGCAACAGGATTGGAGCAGCATACCGTACGGTCGGCCGCTTGCCAATCAAGGCTTCCGCATATTAGATGCGAATATGCGTGACTGCGCAGTCTGGGTGCCGGGTGAACTGTATATTACGGGACATGGTCTTGCGACAGAATATTTCGGAGATCCAGAAACGACAGAAGCACGATTTTTACATCATCCTGTTGATGGGCAGCGTCTCTACCGTACGGGAGACTTGGGAAGATACACGCCTGGTGGCGAAATTGAATTTATTGGCCGTGAAGACAATCAAGTGAAAATAAAGGGTCACCGTATTGAGCTGGGAGAGATTGAGTCTGCACTGACCAAGCATCCTGCAGTTGTGGCAGCGGCCGTAGTCGTAGATGGTGTGGGCGATGATAAGTCGCTCCTAGGTTACGTGGAGACAGCTCGTAAAAAAGATTGCTCTCGGGAGCAAGAGGTCGAGCTATTGGAGCAAATGGTAGATGGTATTGAGCAATATTTCGTTCAAGTGGACGGGCAGGGGAACGAAGCTGCTGCGTTAAATGCGATGCAGCAATCCGTAACACGACTGCTTCAACGGGTCGTCAGCAAGCAAGCAGATCGACCACTGCGTATGTTACAACTAGGAGCTGGTACAGGCATGAGCTTGGAGCAAATGATTGCAGGTCTAGAAGGAGTCGATGTGCATTTCTGGTACACAGACGTGTCTTCGGAACTTGTTGCTCAAGCACAAGCAAACGCTAAATCTGAAATAACTTCTAATGTTCGTTACGGTGTGCTAAATGCCGAGGAAGATTACCGCTCACAAGGCTTCGCGTCAAATAACTTTGATATTGTGATTACCGACTTCACATGTAATGGAGCCAAGGATCCTGCGACGGCTCAGCGTAATCTAAACGAGCTCCTTTGTCCTGGTGGCTGGATGATCTTGAGCGCAGCTAAAGAGGATCAAGCCGTACTATCTGATTGGCCAATAGGTAAGTCAGAAGTTATGGCTGACGAGGTGTGGAAATATATGTGCCCAGCACGGAACGTGCAGCTGTTGGTTAAGCGCGTGAAGCTGGATAGAGTCGCGGTATATGTTCCGAATCTCGTAAAATTTCTATCCAATTATGTACCTGCCCATATGATGCCGACGAATATTCAGATTGTAGATTCGATGCCATTAACGAGCAACGGCAAAATGGACAGACGTGAGCTGCTGAAATGGAACATCCAGTCTACTAGCGGTGTTGCTGTTGCACCAACAGACAACGTTCCGCTAGATCCGTTGGAAACTCTTTTGTCACAGCAATGGGCAGAAGCTTTGGGACTCTCGACCATCGGCCAATCAGACAATTTTTATCAACGTGGGGCCGACTCACTGATTATGGCTCAAGTTGCCGGAAAGCTGCGTGAACGGCTTGCCAGTGAGTCATTCGGGACAGACATTCCATTTGATGCTTTACTCAGACAAATGCTCAACTATCCGACCGTGGCGGAGTTGGCACAATTTATTCGTCCTCACATGAAGAAGAAGGAGCTTGCCTCTAACGAGCTTGAACTTATCGAGGAGACAGATAGCTCAAGCAATGCCGTGCTTACTCCTTATGGCGGTGGGGATGACGGATTGCTTCGCGTCGTGTTCCATGCAGGTCTCGGAACGATGAACTGTTTCCGTTTGCTGCTTGCTCATCTTGATAAACAACAGCTCGGGCCTGTGGTGGGCATCACCGTAAAGGATGCTGAGCTATATTGTACGATAGAGCATTCAAGCTTGATAGAACATTTAGCAGAGGATTATGCTGAACGGTTACTAGCTTTGGGCCATGTGAAAGTGCAATTAATCGGCTATTGTCTAGGTGGCTTAATCGCCGTTGAAGTAGCTAGAAGGCTGATGGAAAAAGGCATTGATATAGTCGATTTGGTGCTAATAGATAGCCATCCTGTGCTTTATCAAATTGAAGACGACTTGGTCATTGAGTCTTTATTTGTGCCGAACTTGAACATTTCGCTAGAGCAAGCAGGATTTAGTGGTGTGGAGGCAGGAGATTTCGAGCGCGGATTACTGCATATGTTTGAAGCCCACGGTAAGAGTGTGCCAGCAGGTGCTACGCTATCAATAGGTGGAGACGAAGGTCTTGACCGAGTTGGCGCACTGTTTAGAAAGCTAGATAGCTTAACCCTGCGAGAGCGCTTTACAGCTTACTCGGATGCGGTGGCGACCTATAACGGAGCAACGATGCCAGTTGAGATGGCAGAAGGTTTATTTAAAGTGTACCGCCAAAGTTTGAAATCAGCTTGCTTTACGCCGCTGCCGTATGTAGGAAATATTCGTTTTCTGCTCGCACAAGAAGCGTTTACGCTGCTGCCAGGAACGAATGAGATGACGCTGAACTACTGGCAGGATATTTGTCTTGGGGAATTTAGTGTGCAAGAAATAGCGGGCAATCATTACACGTGTATTGAAGATGGGCGAAATGCATCCGATTTGTCAGATGTGATTGGAAATGTACTCGTACAAGCCTAATTTTCAGAAGGAGTATGATCCTATTTTGAAAAGGAGAACGACATGAACGAGATGACTACGAATCTGATAAAAAAGACACAAGATGAAGCCGCCTCCCTTGTTCGTATTTTGGAAGTTAGGGCACAACATACCCCCGATCAAATCGCTTATGGCATGCTAGACGTCAACTTAAATATAACGGACATAACGTATGCTGAATTATTTGCTAGAGTGTGCGCTTGTTCAGCTCAACTCGCAATGAAGTATGTCGTTGAAGGTGAGCGCTGTCTGCTCATGTTTCAACAAGGAATTGATTTTATCGTATCGTTTCTAGCTTGTCATCGTATCGGTGCAATTCCTATTCCGTGTAACATGGTTAATCGCAGTAAATCACTTGCAAAGTGGGAGAGTATCGCGGCAAACGCTCAGGTGACATGTATTGTAACGGATGCGAACAGTATAAACACAATTGAATCGAGCTTTAAGAAGAGCGAACGGTTGAGCAGCTTGCCTATTTTCGTGGAGCAGAAAGGTGCCGCTTCAGATAGGGAGACCGTTAAAGGTTATAACGAGCTTGCTCTGCTGCAATATACTTCCGGTTCTACTGGAAACCCAAAGGGAGTGATGGTGACCCACTCCTCGTTATTGAACAATTTGAAGCAGCTCGATGCTAAATTTGAGTTTAACGAGCGCAGTATTATGGTAAGTTGGCTGCCTTTTTATCATGATATGGGTTTAATTATCGGTATTCTTCAGGGGTTGTACTCAGGTTATAAAGTCATTTTAATGAAGCCTGTTGATTTTATGCAGCAGCCGCTCAGTTGGCTTAGAGCCATTTCAATGTATGGGGCAACGCATACCGGGGCACCGAACTTCGCTTATGAATTAGCTGCTGAGAGATTAGTAGATAGTCCGTCTCATGAATTAGAAGGCATCTCGTTATCAAGCTTGGAAAGAGCATTTTGTGGGGCAGAACCAATTCATTTGAATACGCTGCTTCAATTTATTCAGGCAGCTAAGTTATTTGGACTTAGAGAAGATGCATTATGCCCGGGGTATGGGTTAGCAGAGGCTTCACTCGTTGTGTCCACCTATTCTATTGAGCAGCAAGTAGGTTGGATCAAACTGAATCGAACAGAGCTGCAACGTGGATCGGTGTCTATACTTGATCGAGGTGTAATCCATTTCGAAGTGCCTCTGCCAGATGAATCCACAATGAATGAGATGTATTTGGTGGGGAATGGATTTGTTATTCATGAACATCAATTGAGTATTCGAGATTGTGAAAATGGTACGGTACTTGGCGATCATGCGATAGGCGAAGTATGGTTCTCTGGGCCTTCGGTGACAAAAGGTTACTGGAATCGTGATGAGGATACGAAGCGTGTGTTTGTACATGATGAGCCGAGTGGTCAAGTATATTTACGGACAGGTGACTTAGGGTTTACAGATACGAACGGTGAACTGTATATGACGGGTAGAATGAAAGACTTGGTCATTATTCGTGGGATGAACTATTATCCTCAAGATATTGAGCGAACCTCATTTTTGTCTGATCCTGATCTTCGGACGGACGGTGCTGCTGCATTCTCTATTAACGATGGAGGCGAAGAGCGGCTGATTGTTATCCAAGAGGTTAGCCGTTCAGCTGTCCGGCATTTGCAATGCGATACATGGGCGCAGCAAATTAGGGCAGACGTCCTTCATGTGCACGGCATTCCCGTGGAATGTATCGTCTTCATTCCGCCAATGCACGTGCCGCGCACAACGAGCGGCAAAATACAGCGGAGTAAAGCGAAGAATATGTACATCAACAATGAATGGAGTAAAGTTCTGGGGACTTCTTCAGCGGAAGAAATACGAAAAGAGATTGTGACGCTGAATGAATTCGTATCTGGCATTCACAGTGAAGAAGATTGGGCCCAATATATGGTTGCCCTCCTGGCACATCAGCTTGCTGTTCCAACGACCGAAGTCAGTCGCAGTCTCCCGTTCACGGAGCTTGGCATTAATTCTATGATGTCGCTTTCGATACGCGAGTCACTGGAACAAGCGCTAGGCTGCACCGTCCCGGCAGCTGCACTCTTTAACTACAACACGGTAGAACAGATGAGTGAATATTTGTATTCGCTTGCTGCTGGCCGCAGCAGTAGGGATACATTATCAGCGCCAGCTGTAATTGAGGGCAATCGTATGGAACTGTCGGATGCAGAACTCGATAACTGTTCTGAGGAAGAGCTATTTGAACTACTGAAAAAAGAATTAGGAGGGCAGATCCATGTCTGAGTCAGCCTCTAAGAGCAGCATCATCAAACAAGCGCTGCTGGAAATTAAACGATTAAAGCAAGAGCTACAAGCCAAGCAAGGCTATCAGCACGAGCCTATTGCGATCGTTGGCATGGCTTGTCATTTTCCAGGAGGGATAACTAGCCCGCAGCAATATTGGGATGCGCTTGTAGAGATGAAAGATATGATTCAGCCCATTCCAGAGACGAGATGGAACACATTTCGTGAAAAAAATAGCACACTATCTCCGTTTCTGCACAAGGCCGGATTTTTGACGGAAGACATTGAAGCATTCGATCATCGTCTGTTCCGATTTTCGCCAAAAGAAGCAGAAAGGACGGACCCGCAGCATCGACTTTTTCTCAAAGTGTGCTGGGAAGCATTAGAGAATGCAGGGTATGCTCCCGATTCACTTCGAGGATCGCTAACCGGAGTGTATGCGGGAGTTACACTACCAGACTATATTCAACAAGCGCATGCTCATAGTAAGCAGAATGCCGTGCTTGAACCTAATGATGTTACGGGTAAAGGCTTCTCCTTTTTGTCTGGCAGAGCGTCCTATTACTTTGGATTTCAGGGCCCAGGCATTACGGTGGACACCGCTTGCTCAGCCTCGCTTGTATCGGTTGATCAGGCTTGTAAAGGTCTGCTGACAGGAGACTGCGAGCTGGCGCTTGCTGGTGGGGTAAACCTGATGTATTCACCAGAGACGACGGAGCTACTCGCCACATTGAATATATTGTCTCCCAACTGTGAGCTTCGCAGCTTTGATGCTCATGCGAACGGTACAGTTAGGGGGGAAGGATGCGGAGTTGTCGTACTGAAAAAGTTGTCAGCAGCTGAAAGAGACGGAGATTACATTCACGCAATTATTCAAGGAAGTGGTGTCAACCAGGACGGGCTTAGTTCTGGAATGACCGCTCCGTACGGGCCAGCACAAGAACAACTGCTGTCTAATGTGTGGGCTCGCTGTGGAATTGAATCTCGCGATATCGGCTATATTGAAGCGCACGGCACAGGTACAGAGCTGGGCGATCCGATCGAAATGTCGGCATTGGGAAATGTAATCGGGAAGGATAGATCTCATCCACTGTACGTAGGGACGGTAAAGTCGAGCATCGGTCATCTTGAAGCAGCGGCAGGCATAGCTGGACTCATTAAAGTTATTCTTGCTGTAGAGAACGGGAAAATACCAGGTAACGCACGCTTTGCCACACCATCCCCTCATATTGACTGGGAACAGCTTCCTGTACAAGTTCCACGAGAGACGACCCTATGGGAACCTGATAGTAAGCCGAGAATTGCTGGAGTGAGCTCCTTCGGCTTAAGCGGAACCAATGCACATGTCGTAGTAGCTCAGTACAATAAACAGCATCTGTATGAGAAGTCGGATCACATTACGGGTGGCCACAGTTATGACGAGGAGAAGGCATGGCCTTTCAAGTTCAGCTCAGTATCGCAAAAAGGACTGCGCAATCAACTAGAGTCGTTCTTGGCCTTTTTGGAGCATAATGATCGAGCTGGTGACATCAAGCTGCCCGAACTTAGCTTCAGTCAAAACGTGTCCAAAGCAGATCTAAGTGAAAAACTGGTGATCTGGGCCAACCGTGCAAGTGAATTGAAAGAGAACATCGTACAGACGCTCGCAGGTCGAGCACTTCCTTCTGTGAAGGGAGGAGTACAGGACAAGCAGATTGTGTTTATGTTTACAGGGCAAGGCTCACAGTATCCTGCCATGTTCAAAGAGTTGTATCAATCGAACCGTATGTTTCAATTTTATATGAATACATGCAGCAACTATTATGAAAAAATTACAGGCCAAGCTTTAACGGATATTATTTTTGATGCGGATAGTCTTTTGCACGAAACTCGTTATACACAGCCAGCTCTGTTTGCTGTTGGATACAGTTTGGCACAGATGTGGCTTGCATATGGGGTCAAACCGAGCTTAATGCTTGGACATAGCGTGGGGGAATATACGGCAGCATGCTTGGCAGGGGTGTTCAGCCTTGAGGATGGGATGCAGCTAATTACAGCTCGCGGTGAGCTAATGTACGCTCTTCCTCAGCATGGCAAAATGGCGGCCATTCATGCGGCTAAGGATGTTGTTCTTCGTAGGCTTCAAATGCTGCCTATGGTTGAAGGTAATTATCAGATAGACGTATCGATAGCAGCTACGAATACTCCGGATCAGACGGTTATATCTGGATCGAGTCAAGAAGTGGAGAAATTTTGTCGCGTCTTACAGGAAGCAGGAATCAAATCGGTCTTCTTACAAGTTTCGCACGCTTTCCACTCACCGCTTATGGAACCAATGCTGAATCAATTTGAGGCGATTGCCCAAAAAGTGAATTTTTCTAAGCCTGTGAAACAGATTATTTCTAACGTAACGGGTAAGGTGATCGGCGAGGAGATCGCGTCGTGGCAGTATTGGAGCCAACATATACTGGCTGAGGTTAAATTTTATGATAGCGTCCAAGCAATCGAACATCCAGAGCAATATGTGTTTTTAGAAATCGGGCCTGGAGCTGTGCTAAGTACGATGGTGGAACGTATTTGTGGCGAGAAAGCGGATTGCGTCATTTCTCATCTATCTGAACAGAGTGCGGCGAACCAAATTGAAGCAAGTTTATTTCATCTTTACAACTGCGGAGTAGCTATTCATTGGAAAGCGTATTATGCCGATGCAGGCCTAAAAAGAATACCCGTACCGAACTATCAGTTTAGTGAGAAGCACTTTGGTCTAGAGCCAGTATACGAAGATCGAAAGGTTCAAGTGAATGAGGCGCAACAAGCAGGTAAACAAGCAGGGAAACAAGAAGACGCGCAAGAGAGTGAGCGAGAGCTAGAGGGCACTACTAGTATTTTGGGTGGTCAGTCGTATCAGCGAACATTTGCAAATAAAAATGAAGTGAAAGCATACATTCGGAAAGCGTTAATCCAAGAACTAAGAGTGGAAGAGGACGAGTTAATCGACGATTGTAATTTGCTGCTCTACGGCTTGAACTCTATCGTGCTCACAAGACTAATGGCAGATTGGAAAAAAGAATGGGCTGTGCCCTTAAACGCAGGAATGTTTTTAAGCCAGTGCACGATAAACAAATGGTCAGACATTATGCTGGAACAATTACGGCTAGAAGGTAGTGAGGGTACTCACGCGAACGAGGCAATCGTTCCGTACCGCTCATATGTAGACAAGCGATATGAAGGGTTCCCTCTTAACGAGGTGCAATATGCGTACTGGGTAGGAAGAAATGTAGAGCTGGATTGGGGCGGAGTCGGTTGCTACACCAGCTTTGAACTGGACGTGGACGAGTTGGACCCCATCAAGTTCGAACGTGCGCTTACTGCGTTGATTGAACGGCATGACATGCTTAGGGCGATAATTTCAGCGGATGGAACGCAGCAGATTGTACGAAACATTGAGCTGCCGCTTACGATTTATCGCAAGGAGCAGATTGACGATTTGTCTGCGCATCTGGAGCGGGTAAGAGAGCAGATTTCTACGCAAGTTATTCCACTTGGACAGCCGATGTTTGATGTGCGGCTTACTGAGGTTGCGGAGCGGGAGTGGCGGATTCATTTTGGCATCGACTTTATGATAGCAGATGCATGGAGTCTTTATATTTTCTGGACAGACTTAGACCGCTTATATGCGGGTCAATCTTTGCCTGCACTAGAGGCGACATTTAGAGACTATGTAAATTACAAAATGGAATGCAAGCAAACGAGACAATATGAACGAGACAAGCAATACTGGTTGAGCAGAGTCGAGCAGTTTCCGGCTGCGCCAGCGATTGCGCTGAATTTGGCAGAAGGAAGAACAACCCAAGGCCGATTTGTCCGCCGGAAACAATGGGTAGATCGTGAGACGTGGCTGCAATTCGTTCGTTCGGCTGCTGAGCAGCAGTTAACTCCTTCGGCGGCACTGCTCAGTCTTTATGCAGAAGTTCTGTCTGCATGGGGAGCGGGCAGCCATTTTGCGATTATGTTAACTGTCTTTAGTAGAGAGAATGTTCACCCAGAGATGAATCAAGTGATCGGTGACTTTACACAGCTATCGCTTGTTGAAGTTCATCGTGCGGCTAGCACGGTCGCTGTCAATGCCGCTACGATTCAATCGCAAATGCAAGCGGATATTGAACATAGCAGTTATTCGGCCATTGATTTTGTCAAAGAGCTGAACAGCTGGGATCAGTCGCAGGAACGGATGTATCCTGTCGTATTTACAAGTGCGCTTGGCATGGAGCAGATGCACGATAGCATGGTACAGCAAGCATTCCTAGATCGTATGGGATGGTCGGTATCTTCTACTCCACAAGTGTGGATGGACCATCAAGTGTACGATGAACAAGGAGGCGTTACTCTGTCATGGGATACGCTGGACGCTGTATTCCATCCTGGGGTAGTCGATTCCATGTTTGAAGCGTATGTCACGCTTGTGATGAGAGCAGCAACCGATCAACGCTTCTGGTCGGAAACGTTAGCCGATTTGCGCACGGACAGCGAGCGTCAATCCCATGAGCAAGCGAATCATACTTTCATCGATTTCTTGGATTGGAATGATGCGCTGCTGCATGAACAGATTCGACATCGAGCTGTTACCGATGCAGACAGAACCGCCGTAGAGTACGGAGGAACGTCATACAGCTACAAGCAGTTGATCGCACGTGCCGATCAGGTATCGGAATTGCTGCAAGAGCGAGGCGTTTGCAACGGAGACAAAGTTGCGCTGCAAATGCAAAAGTCATTTGAACAGATTGCTGTCGTGCTTGGCATCGTTCAAGCTGGAGCTGCTTACATTCCACTTGCATATGATCATCCACTCCATCGAACGTTGGACATTGTTCGCGTTGCGGGAGTGAGCGTATTGTTCGTCGATGACGATGTACGCATGGATGATGAAAGCGTGAACCTGGTTACACCTGCGGAATTAGATGGGAAACAAGGCTTGTGGAATGAGGTTCAAATTGATCCTTCCCAACTGGCTTATGTCATTTATACATCTGGATCGACAGGAATGCCAAAAGGTGTCTGCATTGAGCATCGCGCAGCGATGAATACGATTATAGATGTGAACAGACGACTTAGCGTAACGGAACAGGATCGCATGCTTGGTCTATCCTCGCTCAGCTTTGACCTTTCTGTCTATGATATTTTCGGGATGTTGACAGCAGGAGGAGTGCTTGTACTGCCAACGGAATCGGAACGATTGGACCCGATCTGCTGGCGAACACTGTCTCAGCAGAATGAGGTTACGCTGTGGAATTCGGTTCCGGCGCTGATGGACATTTACGTGGATTATATGCTAGGAAATGATCAGCACGGACAAGATGTTGGAATTAGACATATCATTTTGTCTGGAGACTGGATACCGCTTGGGTTGTTCGACAAAATTAAGCAAGCATTGCCACATGCAAAACTGATGAGCATGGGTGGAGCTACCGAGGCCTCCATTTGGTCGAACTATTATGAGGTTACTGCTGTTCAATCGGATTGGACATCGATCCCTTACGGCTATCCACTTGCGAACCAATTTTTCTATATTCTTGATGAATTCGGAAGAAGATGCCCGAATTGGGTGCAAGGGAAACTATACATTGCAGGAAAAGGGTTAGCTGCAGGCTACTTGAACGAAGAGCAGCTAACGAATAAGGCGTTTATTTTCCATCCAGAGCTCAAGCAGAGATTGTACGATACCGGTGATTATGGTCGCTATATGCCGCACGGTATTATTGAGTTTCTCGGTAGAAGAGACAGCCAGATAAAACGGAATGGCTATCGAATCGAGCTTGGTGAGATTCAATCAGCATTTGGAAAATGCGGCATTGCCGGAGATGCTGTTATTTTGCCCATCGGAGATCGGATGGACAGCAAAAAACTGGTCGTTTATGTAAGAGGCAATCCAGCATCTTTTAACGAATCTGACCTTAAACAACGACTAAAATCGTATTTACCTAGTTATTTTGTACCAGACAAAATGATAGCCGTTGAGCAATTTCCAATTACGCGAAATGGAAAAATCGATCGAGCTAAGCTGCTGGAGCAATATAATGAGCTCACTGTTCAAGTATCACAGGTCCACGACGGTCATTCGATCGTTAAGGGCAATGCCTTAGCGACTGCTGCTTTGGAGCAGCATCCCGTGATGCAGACGGTACGAGAAATTTTGAATGTACCGGACTTAACATCCGCAGACCAATTCGGTGCCAAGGGCGTGTCTTCCGTTGACATGATTCGGCTAGCCAATCATTTAGAAACGGCGTACGGTGAGCGTCCATCGGTCGGGGATATGCTGAGGTATGGCTCTGTGTCGGAGTTGATTTATTTTTACAACGATCATGATAAAGCTTCTATTTCCGCTGCCTCCAATACTTACAACGTTACTAGTAGTGGCAGTCAGGAGCAAGAACCGCATATACGATCTGAGTCGATGGCAGATGAGTATGAGATGAATGAACTGGAGCTATTAATTGAACGATGCCTTGTGAAGAAAATTCAGCTCTGGGTAGAAGATGGACGCTTGAAATTCAAGGCTCCGCAGGGAGCGATGACTGCTGATATACAGTTGAAGCTTAAGGAAAATAAAGCAAGCTTAATCGGATACATTCAGGAAACATCGGAACGAAGCGGCATACAAGTTGGATTGCACTCCAGACGTACTTTCCGTCAGACCCCGATTCAGCTTGCTTATGTGATGGGACGTTCGCCAGCATATGAGCTCGGAAACACAAGCGCCCATTATTACTCTGAGTTCGAGTGCGGCAGTATGAATCCCGAAAAGCTTGAACAAGCCGTCAATCAAGTGATTGCAGCACATGAAATGCTTAGAACGGTCGTTTATGCAAATGGGACACAGCAAGTATTGTTGGACGTTCCTTATTTTGAAGTTCCGGTGAATGATATTCAAAATAAACAGCAGCTTACAGCTATTCGTGATGAGTGGTCGCATCATTGTTATGAGTTAGGCAAGTGGCCAATGTTCCATGTGCAAGTCAGTCAGTTGAGTAATCAATCTGCCATTCTTCACTTTAGCTTTGATTGCTTAATCGTAGATGGCTGGAGCGCGGAGATGATGTTCCGTGAAATATTTAGCGCGTACGCCGGTAAGCCTATCGTACAGCCCAAATTTTCGTTCAGGGAGTATATGAATCAAGAAGAGAGTTGGTTAAGAGAGAAAAAGTATCATGAAGAAGCTCGAATGTACTGGGAAGAGCGAATGAAGCAGCTTCCGCCTGCCCCAGAACTTCCGTTCAAAACGAAATTAAGTGACATCGAGAAGCCTCGTTTCCGTAGGTTGAAGATGCAGTTATCAGAAGAGGATACACGTCTATTCAGCGCAAGAATGAAAAAGTATCAGTTCACGCCTTCAGCAGTTATTTGTACAGCATATATGAAAGTTTTATCTCATTGGAGCACTCATCCAGACATTACGCTTAACCTGACGTTATTTAATCGACTGCCGCTGCATAAAGATGTGCCGCGAATTCTCGGTGATTTTACGAATATTACGCTTATTTCTTATTTGCATAACGAGAGCCATACTTTTGTTCAAGAACTAGCGGACGTACACAATCAGCTCTGGAACGCAGTTGAGTATCGTACGCACAATGGACTTGATCTGCTGCGCAAGCTGGCTAAGGGTTCGACGGGCAAAACCATTATGCCGATCGTGTTCACGAGTCTGTTATTCGGAGAGTCTTCCGCAGGAACATACGAGGATACTTTGCCACCAGATCTGAAGGAAGTGTATGCGATTAGTCAGACCCCTCAGGTGGCTATCGACCATCAGGCATATGAACGAAATGGTTCTATGGCACTGATTTGGGATGTAGTCGAAGATGCATTCGAGGACAAGCTGATTGAAAATATGTTCACTTCGTACACCAATCTCATTCAGCTTCTCATTGCTGAAGAAGACTGGAATAACGTATTCGCGGTGCCTCTGCCGGTCAGCAGTTGCACACATTATACACATTACTAACACGATAAGAATTGAGGTTGATTGAATGCAATTAAATAACAAATGGTTTCCTTTCGGCTGTAATCGTAATTTGGACAATGTAGACCGAGTCATCTGCTTTCACTATGCAGGCGGTAGTACTTCTGCATTCAAGCGTTGGACAACATCAAAACTGCCAGTTGAATTTATTCCGGTTGAGCTTCCAGGTAGAGGGACAAGAATGTCGGAGCCTTGTATGGAGAGCTTTGACGAACTTATAGAGCAGCTGGTTGCAAATCTTATTAAAGTACTTGACTATCGTCGGTTTCATTTTTACGGACATAGCATGGGGGCGGCGATCGCCTTTGAAACAGCCTATCAGTTGCAGCATAGGTACGGAATTCAACCTGAACAACTCATCGTCGCGGGACGACATGCTCCACAGCATCCTGACCCATCTTTGTTCAAAAGTTATATGAGTGATGAGGATTTACTTCATGAGATGAAAAGATTGAATGGAACCCCTAAAGAAATATTGGACAATCGCGAAATCATGCAGTTCTTGCTCCCGATGATACGAAGCGATTACAAGCTGCATGAGAGCTACAACTATAGGGGACACAAGCTAAATATTCCGATTATTGCACATGCGGGCAAGGACGACCATGATGCTAATCCATCGATCATGCAATATTGGAAAGACGTAACGTACGGGGAATTTGAGCTGCAGGCATACGAGGGCAATCATTTTTTTGTACAACAATTAGGTGAACAATACCTCTCAGAATTAATCAACAAGGTAAGGCATAAGGAGTTATATCCTTTGTAAAAGAGGAGAGAAAAAAGGAATGGATGAACAGAAGAGAATGATTCTGTCAGACAATTTGTGGTCAGTGATGTGGAAGCTCTCATGGCCTGCAATTGTTGCTATGGTGCTGTATGGTCTAAACATGATCGTAGATGCCATCTTTGTTGGCAAATTTGTAGGGGAAGATGCGCTTGCAGGAGTGTCCATCGCTTATCAATTGTCGGCGCTGACACTGGGGCTGGGCTCACTGATTGGAGTGGGAGCGGGTTCTTTGCTCGGGATCTCGCTTGGTGCCAACGATGTGCACGTACAGAAACGGCTAATCGGCAATGTCAATTATATAACGATTGTGGTCTCAGTTGTGTATACGATCGTTGGGCTCGTATTTGCAGTTCCTCTAGTAAAATTAATGGGAGGTACCGGAGCAGCTCTGGAAATGGGAGTTGCGTATTACAAAATAACGGTCATCGGCTCCGTGTTCTGGATTTATGGACTTGCCGCCAATATGCTCGTGCGCGCAGAAGGGAAGATGAAGTCTGCCGCGGTCATGATGGGAGCGGGGCTGTTAATCAATATCCTCTTCAATTATATATTTATCGTATTGCTAGAGTACGGTGTAAGTGGAGCTGCGTGGGCAACGAATATCGGAATGCTAGTATACACGTTGATGGGTATTTTGTATTTTAAAAAGGGCAAAGCAACATTTCCGGTGTCCAATCCTTTTGCCGTGCATCGCGACAAGCAGATTGTAAAATCAATAGTCTCGATGGGTATGCCATCACTCATTATGAACATTATGATTGCGATTCAGGCTGTTGTCGTGTTTGATGTATTGTCAAAGCACGGGACTTTGTACGATATCGCATTTTACGGGGCAGTATTTCGTATTTTTAACTTTTTAATGACGCCGATCTTTGGTTTAATGCGAGCATTACAGCCTGTACTGAGCATTAATTATGGTGCGCAGCAATACGACCGTGTCATAAAGGGGTTCTGGATATTCGTTGCCGCCGGCATGCTGTTCATTCTTCCGTTCTGGGCTATGTTTATGATTAGCCCACAGACGATACTCGGGACAATGTTCGATGTGTCGACCATAACGAACGCGAGCTTGCTTAATGCGCAAATTTTTCTATCTATCCTGCCGCTGCTTTCTTTTGTATTCATGGCGATGACGCTGTTTCCAGCCATTGACCATAGCAAGCCAGCAACGGTGCTGGGCATTGTTCGTCAGGTTATCTTCTATATGCCAATCATGATTATTATGCCAAGAATGTTTGGCTTGGATTGGGTGTATGTGGGATCGGCACTGATTGATCTAGCGACCCTTGCCATCGCGCTCGTATATGTATTGAAGGCATTCAAGAAGCTGAAGGCGGCTGAATATTCAAATCGTCAAGCCAATGCAAGCACTTGATACAAACGGGAATGTGATGGAAATGGAACTGTAATGATGTAGACGCCACCTTACTTCATGTGAAATGGAGTAAGGTGGCGTTCGTTTATATGATGAGGACTGTTGATTTATAGGCAAATAATCATTGGCGTGTACGTGACAAAACATTGAAAATGACATATTTTTTGCACTAAGTGAACGATGATGTAGATTAGTATAAAGAATCGTTTAGCTGCGTTATTCACTCCGATATTTCCTTATTTTACAATAACTCTATATTTTAACTCAATCAAGTTATCAGAAAGAGTGATGCAGACGATGAATGAACGTGACCAACAAAGTAGACTTATCGATACGAAAGGATTAATGGTATATTACGTAACCTCAATCATTGGAGTTGGCATTCTTATCGTTCCTGGGATCGCTTATGGAATCGCTGGTCCAGCTTCCTTGCTCTCTTGGGTTATATTAGCGTTATTGTCTTATCCTGTAGCTCGCTCCTTCTCCAAATTAATTGTAGAACGCCCTCAATCTAGCGGGTTAATGCTGATTGTAGGGGATGTATTTGGTGAAAAAGTAGGTCAAAGCCTTAATTTATTGTTGGCGTTCACGATGGTTATTGGGAATCCAATCATGGGCATTGCCGCTGCTAGATACTTGCAAATTATCGTTGGCTATGACGATCATTTTGTTCTGCTGTACGGCTTTTTCTTTATGCTGGCATCCATTCTACTAAATATGTTCGGGGTTAAAATGAGTAACCGGATTCAGTTTATTTCTTTTCTCGTGCTCTCCATCATTTTAACTGCAATTATAGGCATTGCGCTTTTCCATGCAGACTTTGAACAGACAGGTACATTTGCCCCCCATGGTTATACGGCGGTGTTTTCTGCGATAACAGTCTGCTTCTATTCCTTTTTAGGATGGGAAAATGCGACGAACATTGCTGGTGATGTGAAGCAGCCCGAATCAGCGTATAAGAAAGCAGTTCCTCTAGCGGTTCTTATTGTAGGTGTGTTATACGTTCTACTTGCTGTTGCTTTGATTGCAAGAATTCCGGATGAAACCTATGGAAACACGCAAACGGTACTGCCTTTGCTGCTTGAGGGGATCGTAGGTGAGCATGTCGGGTATTTATACAATGCGTTGGCGATTTTTCTAATCATGCTGGCTACCAATGCGTGGGTATTTAGTGCATCACGTGTTATCGTGTCGCTGTCTGAGACAAAAGTATTGCCATCGTTATTTTCACAAACAAAATCGAACGATGTACCTGTCTATGCATATCTTTTGTTAGCTGTTTTGTATGGGGTTATTTTGCTTGTGTTAGCATTTTTCCAATTGGATGAAGTCTACTTGATTCAAATGACCAATTTTAATTTCTTTATCATCTACTTATTTATTTATGGTGCAGCGATTAAATTTTACAAGACAGTGCGAGATCGGTTGTTCTATTTTGGAATGATGCTGCTCGTCTTATCGATCCTGCCATTCTTTGAAGGATCGGCTATTTTATCAATCGGTATAGCGATACTCTCATTTGTATTAATCGCCATTAGAAGGAGTCAAGGGAAAGCAGCTGCCAGCTGAAAAAAAGCGTGACGTAGTGTTGGGAGCATACATGCATTTAATTTAGTTCCTATCATAATAGCATCGTTGAGAATATTAAGAAGACTATACCTGCGTGTACTTTTTAACGAGTGAGGTATAGTCTTTCTTTGCGAAAAAAATGGAATATTCATATTAAATTTTCTAAAAAACTATTTACAACTTTCTAAGAAAGCGTTATCATACAAACAACGCGATAACTTGTATACAAGTATACTTGTAGTAAAAAGGCTAGCAAGGGGGAACATGTAGTGAAAGTAGGCATGATAGGTCTTGGCAAAATGGGATTCAATCTAGTACGCAATATGATGCGTTACGATCATGAAGCTGTTGTCTATGATGTGAATCCTGAACAAAGAGAGAAGTTGGCAGCAGAAGGTGCGGTTCCAGCAGCGACGATTGAGGAGCTTGTACATAAACTTGATGCTCCACGTATCGTATGGATGATGGTTCCAGCAGGCGAGATCGTAGACAGTGTTATCGATACATTGCTTCCGATATTGTCTCCAGGAGACATCGTCATTGACGGCGGGAACTCGCACTATAAGCAATCGATAGCTCGTGGCGAAAAAATGCTAGCACATGGTATCCATTACTTTGACATTGGTACATCTGGTGGTACAGATGGGGCTGAGCATGGGGGATGCTTCATGATTGGCGGCGACGCTGAAGTGTTCAAGTGCTTGGAGCCGTTGTTCCGCGATATGGCGGTTGATCAAGGATATTTGTATGCAGGTAAACTTGGAAGCGGTCACTTTTTGAAAATGATTCATAACGGTATTGAGTATGGGATGATGCAAGCGATTGCAGAAGGCTTCGAAGTACTTGAGAAGAGTGACTTTGACTTTGATTATGAGCAAGTAGCTCGTGTGTGGTCGAACGGCTCTGTTATTCGCAGCTGGCTCATGGATCTGACGCAAAATGCTTTTGCTAAAGATCCGAAGTTGGACAGCATTCGTGGAGTTATGCACAGCTCTGGTGAAGGGAAATGGACAGTGGAAACAGCGCTTGATCTTCAAGCAAGCACACCTGTCATTGCCATGTCGTTAATGATGAGATATCGCTCACTCGACACAGATGCTTTCCATGGAAAAGTAGTCGCAGCACTGCGTAACGAATTCGGAGGTCATGCTGTCGTATCGAAATAACTAACGCGATAAAGCAACTAAGCAACCTATTTTCATACCAAAATGGATTGGATAAGCGAGCATATGATAAGATAGAGCTGACATGCCGTTAGATTGGATTTCGGCATCATCTATTTCATTAGGAAGAGTTGAATCATATGCACTATCCGTCAACATGGCTTCAAGGAGCCTCATTAGGTGAATGTATCGCATGCGAATTGCGTTTGCAAATTATTAAAGGAACGATTAAGCCAGACGAGGTTATTTCCGAGAATCGGGTAGCTGCTGACTTTGGAACGAGTCGTTCTCCAGTTAGAGAAGCATTGAAAGCGTTATCCAATGAAGGGCTTATTCGTCTCGAACGAATGGGCGCCGTAGTAATTGGGTTGACGTTGGATGACGTTAAGGAATTGTATGATGTTCGATATTTGATTGAGAGCTTTGTGCAGCAGCGTCTAGCTGATGTCGATCAGGAGCGGTTGATCACTCAACTAAATCAGATTATTGATAAAATGGAGCTTGCGGTCAAGTATAACGATGTCGTTGAATTTGCTTATCAGGATATTTCATTCCATGAAGCTATTATAGCGGCAGCAGAGCATCGTCGAATCCAACATCTGTGGAACAGTATCCGTCATATCGTATTGACTGTCCTATTGATTACGACTGAGGAAGTATTCTCAATGGGAGAAGAGAAACTTCTAAATGTGATTGAAAAGCATAGAGAGTTGTTGCAGGGACTGCAATCGAAGGACATTGAAGTCATTAAGCGCGGCGTCGAACAATATTTTGCCGATTCACGTCAAACCCTTGTTACAAGCCTTCCTCCCGAATAAACGGAGGTAAGGCAATAATAAGGTGCGGGCAAAGTTGTCGACTAGTATACAGTAAAATTCAGATTGAACGTACATCAAGGGAGGGCATTCTGATGAGCACGATTTTCGGTCTCAGTCATGAAGCAACATTGCTTGTTTGGACTTTTGTATCCATTGCATTCTTGATTGTCTTTATTGCGAAGTATAAGTGGAATCCTTTTGTTACTTTACTCTTGGCTGCATTAATGCTCGGCCTTCTATCTGGTATGAATCCGTTGGATGTCGTGAAGTCTGTCATCGGCGGAATGGGCGGTACGTTAGGTAAGATCGCCATTGTTATCGGTCTCGGAACAATGCTTGGTAAGATGATGGCAGAGTCCGGCGGTGCAGAACGAATTGCGACGACACTCGTTGATAAGTTTGGTGCGAAGCGCGTTCACTGGTCCATGATGTTTGTAGGTTTCATCGTTGGTATTCCGGTATTTTTCGAAGTTGGTCTTATTCTATTGATTCCAATTGTGTTCACCGTTGCACGTAAAACGAATATGTCACTATTGCAAATTGGTATTCCGATTCTTGCAGGTTTGTCCATTGTACACGGTCTTGTGCCTCCGCATCCGGCACCGATGATTGCGATTGATGCATTCAACGCTGACCTTGGGATGACAATTTTGTATTCTTTGATCGTAGGTTTGCCAGCTGCAATTGTTGCTGGTCCTATCTTCGGTAAATATATTGGTAAGCGTATTCAAGTACAGCCTCCTGCAAATTTAGAAGAGCAATTTGCTGTAAAAGGCGACATTAAACTGCCTGGATTCGGAATTACGTTGTTTACGATTCTTTTACCCGTTATTCTAATGTTAGCTGGCTCTGCGGCGTTGATTCTAGATCCAGAAGCAACAAGCAGTTGGACGATATTCTTTGAATTTATTGGTCATGAAGTCATTGCTTTGCTCATATCGGTCGTATTTTCCTTCTACTCACTTGGCTTTGCTCGTGGATTTACGAAGGAAGACATTTCCCGCTTCAGCAGCGAATGTTTGGCGCCAACGGCAACGATTATTTTGATCATCGGTGGTGGCGGAGCATTCAAGCAAGTGCTTATTGATAGTGGAGTAGGTGGCGCGATTGCGCAAATCGCAACACAAGCTAATGTAAATATTATTCTGTTTGCTTGGTTAGTAGCAGCACTTATTCGCGTCGCTACTGGTTCCGCAACGGTTGCGATGACAACGGCAGCTGGAATTGTAGCTCCTGTACTAGCGATGAACCCTGGTGTAAATGTTGAGCTTGTTGTATTGGCAACAGGTGCTGGTTCGATCGTATTGTCTCACGTTAACGATGCAGGTTTCTGGATGGTTAAAGAATTCTTTAACATGTCAGTTACACAGACGTTGAAGTCTTGGACGGTAATGGAGACGATACTATCTGTTGTAGCACTTGGTCTTATTCTTGCTCTCAGCATGTTCGTTTAGATAGAGGCAGTTCAAAAAGTCCGGATATCACGGACTTTTTGAATATGCAATAAAGGCAGTGGAAGGAAAGAAGGGTTATGTTATGAGCAAAGTTCTATATACGATCGGTATCGATATTGGTACAACGAGTACGAAGGCAGTTCTGTTTCAGGAAGATGGCACAGTCGTAGCAAAAGGCGGGGAAGAGTACCCTTTATTTACGCCTAATGCTACGATTGCAGAGCAGAATCCGGAACAGATTTTTCAGGCGGTCATCCAATCGGTTAAACAGGTCATGTCGAATAGCAGCGTCTCTCCATCCGATATCCTATTCGTTTCTTTTAGCTCTGCGATGCATAGTGTTATCGCCGTTGATAAGGTAGGCGTTCCATTGACACCATGCATTACATGGGCAGACAATCGGAGTACTGCTCATGCGGCGCGCTTGAAGCTGGAGATGAACGGACATGAGCTGTATCGTCGTACAGGAACACCGATTCATCCGATGTCGCCGATTACGAAGCTAATGTGGCTGCGTGACGAAGAGCCGGAGCTGTTTGCGAAGACAACCAAATTTATTTCGATTAAAGAGTATGTATTTGCGAAGTTGTTCGGCAAATATGTAGTAGATTACTCCATCGCTTCTGCGACAGGTATGTTTAACTTGCAGAAGCTTGATTGGGATGAGGGAGCACTCCAAATTGCTGGCGTAAGTAGAGCGCAGCTGTCTGAGCTTGTACCAACTACGCATCAGATGAACGGATTGGATATGGCTTATGCCCGTGAGATGGGGCTCGATCCAGAGACAACCTTTATCGTGGGAGCTAGTGATGGCGTATTGTCCAATCTAGGTGTCAATGCGATTCAGCCAGGAGTGGTTGCCGTTACAATCGGGACAAGCGGAGCGATCCGTACGGTAGTCGATCGGCCTGTTACTGACCCGAAAGGACGTACGTTCTGCTATGCGTTAACAGACAAGCATTGGGTAGTAGGCGGCCCTGTAAACAATGGTGGTATGCTGTTCCGCTGGGTACGCGACGAGCTTGCCGCATCGGAAGTGGAAGCTGCGAAGCGCCTAGGCATCGATCCGTATGATCTGCTCACGCAAATTGCTGAGCGTGTACGGCCTGGAGCAGATGGATTGTTGTTCCATCCGTTCTTCACAGGTGAGCGTGCTCCGCTCTGGAATGCGGATGCGCGAGGCTCCTTCTTTGGCTTGACGATGCATCATCGTAAAGAGCATATGATTCGTGCGGTGCTGGAAGGGATCATATTCAATCTGTACACGGTGCTTTTGGCGATGGAGGAGCAGATTGGTCGACCTCATCGCATTCATGCGACTGGTGGCTTTGCCCGTTCGGAGCTGTGGCGACAAATGATGGCAGACATTTTCGATCAGGAAGTGGTTATTCCAGAAAGTTATGAAAGCTCTTGCTTGGGTGCGGTTGTACTGGGGCTCTATGCAACGGGGCGAACAGACTCATTGGATATTGTTTCGACGATGGTAGGCGCATCTCATGAGCATAAGCCTGTTAAAGAGCATGCGAAGCTGTATCACCAGTTGCTTCCGATCTTTATTTCCCTTCCACGTAGGTTAGAAGAGGAGTATGCGGCAATGGCAAAATTCCAGCGAAATTTGTTGGAAGAGTAGCCTAGCAAATTAGTAGTAATGTCAGATAGATGTATCGTTATTTCAATATTTATGTATAAGTAGGGCTGTCTCACGTGGGAATTGTCCTCCAAAATGTTAACCCTTTTGATGGGTTCTAACAAATGGAGGCTCCACGCAGAGACGGCCCTTGTCGTTGAGAGAAGCATGGTTCTAGCTCTTGCTCTTGACTCTCACTCGTTAATTTGTAAGGATCGACCAACGCTTTTTCCCATAGTTCCAAATTAAACAAACGATATGCCAAGCCGCTATAGCAAGTATGCCCATTATAATTCCGAGCACCATACCTAAGCCTACACGGATAAAGGAAATGATAAGCGGTGTATGCAGATGGGCGAATGTGTTTACGAGAGAAATTTGACCAATAATGCTAATCGAGAAAATGATAATGCCAGCCTTCACCTTGCTTAATGCTAAATAAGCACCGAGGAAGAAGAGTGGATACGCAAACAAAAATTCCTTTAGACGTGGACGGACACCGAGCGTTTGCTCTAACAAAGCACGGAACAATAACTCGATCGGTGAAACGACGCCGGAATTTCCTGTGCGAATAAAATAATAAAGAAGAACGGCAGAGCAGGCTACTGCAATTACACACCAAAGTATCGTGATTGGCGTAAGTAAAATACGTTTAACAAATTGAGCTTTTTCTCGTAAAGATAGCTCGTTTTTATCAAAAAATAGTAAGTAAAGCGCGACAAAACCTATTGGAATAATACTAGCCAGCCCTACACCTTGGAATTGATCGACTTTTAATAGAAACACGATGTCGTTTAGCAAGCTGACGATTACCATTCCTCCGATAAGGGAGATGATCGAAGTACGGATAAATAGAGCTGCGCCTGCTACGATGCGTTGTGTAGGAGATAGGGATAAGCTTTGCTTATTGCGTAATGTGCGGATGGCCAAGATGAGAGCAACGGTAGGTGCGGCAATACAAGCGCCTAACGCAATTAGTTTGTAGAGCCATAAAGGCGATAGTACATAGAGTCCAACAGCAGCAGCGATGCCCAGCAGCAAACTCGGCAGTAGGAGAGGGGGATAGAAGCATCCAATAAGTAAAGCGATAATAGCAATACCGACCCCAATCATAAGCCACTTCCATAGCAGCTGCGCAGGGACTTCTTTCACCTCAAATACAGGAGCTTGTCCGACCTGAATGCCGAACTTTGCTAACCGTGAAGTAACTCCTTGTTCTCCATGCAACATAGCATACAACGGTACAAGTGGATTGTCGTAGGTGCCTGTACTCGTACTTACAGCTGGCTTGGCGGAAATGAGAATCGTGCGGATATTGCGATCTTTAACCGCAAGCACTAGCCGATCTGTAAATCTGGTTATGAGTGCTTCGAGCTGCTTGTCATTAAGCGTACTCATTAGTTTACTCGAATCGAAGTCGCTGAAAATATGTGTGCGAATGATCTGATTATCCAGCTTGGAAGCGAGTGCCTGCAATCCGATGGGCTCGGTCTTTTGCAGTTCGGGCAGAGCGAGTTTCAGACCGTGCTTGCGCATTAAATCAGCTGTAAGCTTAATATTGTCGTCTAGTTCGCTGATGGACTTTGTTACACCAGGTACAGATTCTCCATCAATCACCAACGTATTTACTCCATAACTGCGAAGCATGGCTAGCGTTTGGTCGAGAGAATGAGCGTCAAATGGACGGCGGTTGGATATATAAGCAACGATGTCGAACTGCTGCTGCTTCAGCATTTGTAAGGTGAGAGGATCGTAATCGAGCGGCATGATGGAAGCATCTTTTATTGGTATTTCTAAGACGAGTCCATCTTGTTCGTTCAATGTCCAACGATGGGTGGTAATGTTCAAACGTTGTGCTTGCTGTTCAATGAACTGGTTCATTTGAGTTCGACTATTCGAATCCGTAAAAAGGATATAGGTGAAGTTTTCTTGAGGTGAAATGGGTTGGGAGGTCAGCACGCTGACTTCGCGTGAGGAATACATATCTATTTTTCGGCTTAACAGGAGCTCTTGAAGTGTGCTTTCATGTACTGCAATGGCGTTAATACCAGCTTCCTTCATCGTATTCAGCTGTTCTTGGATAAACGAAGCGGGGTGAAGCTGTGTATCCGATATTTGCAGCAGATCTCTATAATGCATGACAAATTGGGTGCTGTGTGACGTGTTCTCCGTTGCCACACGTTGATATACCAAGGGGATACTTGCCAGCATGCCAATGATGACAAAACACCATATCCAGCGTGTCAGTCTATCATTTCGAGATAGATTCATATTATCAGCTCCAATGCATGATGAGATAGGGATGTTCTACATTTGGATTGTAATGAATATCAGCCAAGATGTCTACATTTACCATGATTATTGTTGTTTTTATGTAACCGTCTGTTCTCCTGTATTCATATAAAAAGTGAAAAAACAGTTTCTGTGTAAATGTCACATTGGTGTAACAGAAGCGAATTATGATGAATGCGAGGTGAAAATATGAAATCAACTAGTAAATCAAAATGTAGCAAATGGGTATTGTCACAAAAAATGAAAAAGCATACATTTGTACTATTGGCGATATGCCTTATGTTTACTACGGGATGTACGTCGACGGCACAGAAGACAGGGCCTGTCCCAGCACCAGACATACAAACGGAAACGAAAATAGAAGAGCAGACTGGAAAAATTAGTTTTTGGAACGAGCAGCGCAAAGGTACGAATTTTATGAACTCTACATCACTACCAGAAAACTATACAGCTGCGAAAGAAAATAATATCGAGTTCGTTCGTCTCGCGCCAGACAAATGGGGAAAGGACTCTGATATTTTCTTTAAGGACAAACCTGACCCTGAACCAGAAAAGGATTTCCTCATTGGCAGCGCAAACGGATATGAAGGCATTGTTGAAGAGGATTTTGCTAAACTTCAGCGCAAGGGCTTTACTTACGCTTACCCAGGAAAAGTAAAGGTAGGGAAAACAAAGAGGAAAAAGAGTTTAATCGTGAATCTTTGAAGCAATTTTTAGATCCTGTTGCAAAATGGGCAGCTGAGCATCAAATTCCGGCTAATCGTATCATTGCAGCTGAATTCGGTATTAACCGAATGGTAAGTGGTGCTGATCAGTACTTGGCTGATTTGATTTCTATTTTCGATGAGTATGGATGGCACTGGTCTTTCTATGCATTTCGTGAAGATACATGGGAAGGCATGGATTACGAGCTTGGTACAGGCAAGCCTCATTGGAAATATTGGGAGGCGCAAGAAAAAGGTGTGCCATATGTATACGGCAACGACAATAGCCCAATCTGGGATGTACTTAAAAAGGAATTGAATAAATAGTTACTAGACATAGAATTCATATGGGTACGGAGGAGAAACCATGTTCAACAAAACGATTTTAATTACAGGAGGCACGGGTTCTTGGGGCTATGCGCTTGTTTACAAACTATTGGAGTTGAATCCAGCAGAAATTCGCATTTTCTCACGTAACGAAGCATTGCAGGTAGAGATGAAGCAGCATTTTCGTGATGCTCGGTTGAAGTTTATCATTGGTGATATTCGAAATAAAGATGAGCTCATGATAGCGAGCAAAGGCGTGGATTATATCTACCATACAGCTGCACTTAAACATGTTCCGATTTGTGAACAGCAGCCAGATATGGCATTTAAAATAAATGTGATTGGCACACAGCATGTTATAGATGCTGCGATTGAGAATCAGATTAGCAAAGTCATCTATGTGTCTACAGATAAAGCATCGAATCCATCGAATACGTACGGAATGACGAAAGCCCTTGGAGAACGTCTTATTATCCATGCCAATGAAAAAAGTACGGCAACGAAATTCATCTCCGTACGAAGTGGAAATGTGCTAGGTTCGACAGGAAGTGTGATTCCGATCTTCAAGCGTCAGATTGAACAGAACTTGGATGTTACGATTACGGATATGCGGATGACGCGATTTTTTATTGCCCTAGAAGAAGCAGTGGACATGCTGCTAACGGCAACCGATCATGGATATGGCGGTGAAATATTTGTTTCTAAAATGCCTGCCTGCAAAATTATTGATATCGCGAAAGTGTTGATGGAGCAGCAAGGAAAGCCAGATTTACATCTTATAGAGACAGGAGTTCGTCCAGGAGAAACGCTGCACGAGATGCTAATCTCCGAATGCGAAAGTGAAACATCGATGCATTTCAATGAGAAGTATTTTGTCATTCTGCCGAATTTTCCAATAGCAGGGCTGCAAAAGCATTATGAACGATTTGAACGAGTTTCCTTTGACAAGTATGATTCGGAGCATATGCTTATGAGCAAAGGGGAAACGGAAAAGATGCTGCGTTCGGGCGGTTTTCTATGAAAAGAAAACGAATCCTTTTTACTGGTGGCGGGACGGCAGGGCATGTGACTGCTAACACGGTACTTCTGCCGAAGTTTGCTGCTAAAGGATGTGAACTTCATTATGTTGGCTCAGAGCATGGAATAGAGCGTAAAATGATTTCACAGTATGAGGACGTTACGTATCACTGTATTTCTACGGGTAAACTAAGAAGATATATGTCTTGGAGCAATCTAACAGACATGTTCAACGTGCTGAAGGGCATAATTCAAGCTTATTTTATTGTCGGAAAAGTAAAACCCGATATTTTATTTTCCAAAGGGGGCTTTGTCTCTGTACCTGTCGTCATCGGTGCACGTCTCCGTAGGGTGCCTATTGTGATTTTTGAACCTGATGTGAATTTGGGATTGGCAAATCGTATTTCTTATGCATTGTGTACGAAGATGTGTACGACATTTGAAGAAACGGCTACGCAATATCCATCGAATAAAACCGTTCATGTTGGTGCTATTGTAAAAGAAGAGCTGCAGCATGTAAGCGCAGAGCGTGGGCGTGCAGCTTGTGCGTTTACGAAGGACAAGCCCATCTTGCTTGTTGTCGGAGGAAGTCAAGGGGCACAGCGCATAAATGATATTGTGCGAAGTACGCTGCCATATGTGCTTCTGCACTTTCAAGTGGTTCATATTTGTGGGGCAGGGAAGCTGGATGCCATGATAAATCATGATGACTATAAGCAGTTTGAGTTCGTTGGTCAATTATACCCGGATCTTGTGGCAATGGCTGATGTAGTCGTGTCTCGGGCTGGTTCCAATACGATTCATGAACTGTTGGCACTGAGAAAACCAATGCTGCTCATTCCTCATACGGTAGGCGGGACAAAGACGGGACAGTTGATCAATGCGCAGTATTTTTGTAATAAAGGGTATGCGACTATGCTGCGTCAGGAAGAAATGACAGAGGAGCAATTTGTCCGTGTTGTGCTCGACGTGTATGAACAGCGTGAATACTATATAGAAGCAATGAAGAAAAGTGTAACGAATCAAGCGGTGGATAAGGTAATAACTCTAATTGACGATGTGCTGCAGCAGTAGCAAGTTGACAGAATCGTTGTTTTAAATTATCTTTAATTCAAGATAATTTAATGCGAGGAGATCAGTTATGATATCGATAGATGTAACACAACTTACGGATAAAGATGCTTATAAGCTGCTTATTGGCAGTGTTGTGCCAAGGCCGATTGCTTTTATCACGACGCTGTCACAAGAAGGTGTACTGAATGCAGCTCCGTTTAGTTATTTCTCTATCGTATCCAGCAATCCACCGATGCTCTCTGTATCGGTTCAGCGCAAAGCAGGCGTGATGAAGGATACAGCGAGAAATGCGATTGAATCTGCTGAACTTGTTATCCATATCGTCGATGAAGCTATCGTAAAGGCTGTCAACGAAACAGCTGCAAACGTGCCGCCATATGTGAGTGAAGTTGAACTTGCTCGCTTAACTCCGATTGAAAGCGAATCGATCCGTGTACCTGGGATAGCAGAATCTAAAATTCGCATGGAGTGTGTGCTTGAGAAGTCCATCCCACTAGGTGGTGCGGATGAAACACCTGCTTGTGATCTGCTCATTGCTCGCGTCGTTCTTGCGCATATTGCGGATGATATCTACGAGGACGGACGTATTGATGCGGAGCAGCTGCAGCCTGTGAGCCGAATGGCCGGGAGCTATTATTCGTCGTTAGGGAAATTGTTCTCGATTGAGCGTCCACAGTAATGTATTGGTTGCAGACTATGGTACATCCAATTCATTAGTAGCTGATCATAAAAGACCAAGCGTTTTCTACGCTTGGTCTTTTTCATGCATTTAAAAGTATAAATCCTTTCCTACAGGCTGAACCGTTTCTAATACAATGTCGACCATTTCTTCATGAACTAATGTTTTAATCATCCAAGCCGAGAGTTCTTGTGCTGTAAACAGCCTAGCTGAATGGTCAGCGAAATTATCGAAACAGACAATTGCAATTTTTATACTGAATCCTCCATTATTTTCATAGTGCGAATAGCATTTTTATTGTACATTTTAGGGAGTTTTATCCTGCGCAATGTTAATTGCGACAAACGAAGGAATACCTATGTATGAGAATAGGGGATTGGAACGAGAAAACCTTCTTATCCATCGGATAAAGCAAGCAAAAGAAGCACTAGTTGTCAGAGATTCTAATGGAACTATTATAGGCTTTGGTTTATCTATATTAGGACCTGTTAACTTGATTCTAGGACCTATCGTCGCCCCGGATGATTACATAGCAGCTTTATTAATTGATAAATTGTGCAACCATTATGTCGGTAAATTAAGAATTGATATTCCATCTGGGAACGACAGATTAATGGCGCATTTAGAAAAATGCGGATTTATTAAAGTAAATCAGCCTCCGATAATGATTAAAAATTCAAAGCAGCTACCATTACGCAACAGTACTTTATATGGAATAGCGGCTCAGATATTTGGGTAAGTTTGTTTGTTGATGTATTCTGTTTCTTGTTCATGCATTGCATGGTATAAGTAAGGTAGTGCAAATGGCCCCTTTGATAGCGAAACTTGTGGAAATTACAATGACATTTATATGGAGGATGGATAGCAATGGGAGTGAATTTCTCCGCAGTATTTCGTAACACACTTAGTTCAGAAGATATGTATCAGTTATGTGATGATCTAAATCAAGGTAGTAAGTTCCCGACACTACAAAAGTTTAGCGAAGAAATAGTGAAAAATAATCCGCATCTAAATACTATATGGAAATGGAGCTACTTTAGCTATGAGCACTCTGTAACAAATACGATTGAAGAAAAGTTAGAGGCTGACGGATATATTGAGCTGGATGGACCAGGGGGATTTGATTTGTTATTCAATCGGCATATAGTCGAGCTGTCTTCTGCTACTAGGTGGCTTTCTTTTTTAAGTGATCTTGAGCATCGAAATGAAATGAGAATGATTTGTTATGAAATAGCGTCTTATATGGGTGAAATACAGGCTATATACATGGGTGATAAATATTGTGCAACCGATTATGTATTCGACGGTAATACAATGGAGGAATATAAAGAATCTTTAATGAAGAGGTTCGGCTCATCAAAAAAGACAATTGATGATCTTTATATAGATCTAGGAGATTGTTGGGATTCAATTGGTTATTTTGAGGATCGTTTCCATGACTTTGAAATGATACATAAAGCAGGTAAGTAATTATCATGTTAGTTACAATGCTATTCTGGATTTAGACATACAATAATTGATATTTTTTATGAAAAGACCAAGCGTTGCTGCTATGGTCTTTTTTATATGACGGATTGTAAAATGAAGTGTGACAGATAAAAAAGAAAAGGCCCATGCTGGTTTTGTGTAAAATGGAAGTTACCACACCGAGGTACCGAATATGGTATTAGAGTGAAAGAATACGACGAAGGATTGATTGAGAGATATGTTGATGCACAGATTATTTCATCACGTGCTGCTGATTTGAGAAAGTTAAATAGCAAATGTAAAGATTTATTTATGCAGGTTAAATATCTAGTTACTGAATGGGATCCATTAGAATTAATTGCAGACGGTTCTCCAAATGAAGTATACGATCGTTTAACGACAAATTTAATCAGATTGCTTAGAGACGGACGAGATTATGAACAAATTTATGAGTTTATTACACGAGAATTAGATGGGTATCTTATTATGGGAATATGTTCGATTTCTGAAGAGGACATGGAGCAATATGAAAAGATGAATAGAGATTTTAGTTTATCGTTAACAACATGGTATCATAGTCTTATGTTGTCTAATACATAGCATACTAATTTCTAAGAGGTGGCACATGTCAATAGAGAGAAACGGTCATGTTTTAAAATACGAGGATGGGCGTTATTACATAGAAGAGGCGCCATATGCAACGGAAAAGCTTGATGAAGCAAAAATATATACGAAGTATTTCGACCTAGTTGAGGCACAGGGTGCTGCGCTTCGTCATACAGGTGAAACAGTAAAAATTACTGCGGTTTCCTTCTATGTATGCAATATAGCTGAAAAATAAGTTACTACTAATAGCAGTGGCCCTTTATATAACTTGATATCGCATAAGTACAGCCTTCTAGGAAATAGTAAAGAAATAACATTTCAGGAAGAGGGGCTTATCATGTCTAAGAAGATTGGGCTTATATGTGGAAGTTTGCGAAAACAATCCTATAATCGCATCATTGCAAATACGATTGTGGATTTGAACATTCTTGCTGCTTTTCATTGGATTGAGATTGGTGATCTCCCTCTATATAACGAAGATTTGGAAGCGGGGGAGCTGCCAGCAGCCGTAGTGACATTTAATAATGGGCTCCGAGATGCGGACGGTATTGTAATTGTCACGCCGGAGTACAATTCGGGTATTCCCGGAGTGCTCAAAAATGCGTTGGATTGGGCATCTCGCCCGCCAAGATCTGGAGCCTTGCAAGGAAAGCCGGTAGGGATTATTGGGGCGACACCTGGTGGGTTAGGCACGGCACTAGCTCAAGTACAGCTTCGACATACACTTGAAGCGATGCAAGTTCCTTGTCTGCCATTTCAAAAAGTGCGTATTTCGCAGGTACATGAAAAAGTAAATGCCGAGCTGAAAATCGTTTCGGATGAGCGCACCAAGCAGAACATTCAAAGCTACATCGAGCATTTTGTAAAATGGATTGAACATCGCTCTAATTAAAGGCTAGTAGCTACAGGCAATTCACGACTAAGATAAGACATGAAAAGAGGCATCAGCTAGCATGTGACATGCAGTTGATGCCTTACTTTTTTGCGCGTTTTTTTACAATGGTCATGACAAGCAAGATCAAAGGAATGATCGTTGTTGGTATAAGACTCGTATAAGGATAGGTTGTATAGTCGTATTTCATAATACTCGCCGAGCCATTCGTAAAGCTTTTTTCGCTCAATCCGAACAAGAGTAAGGCGGTCGGGACATGGAGCCATTTCGTATCAGGCAAAGAAAATAAATATTGGATGCACTTCATAGCTACATACAACGCGAGTATACCTTCAAATATAACGAGCATCGTCCAAAAGCCTATGGATACAATTTCAAACCGCTCAATGTCATCCCCGATGCGTACCATACTAATAGCTGTGAAAAATGGATACATTTTAATCTCAGCTAGATATGGGCCAATAGAGCCTATCGTTAAATAAGTGGCACTAAAGAAATAGATCCCCGCCAAAATAATGGCGATCATCGAATTTCGTGAAACAGCTTCTTTATCTTTGACGCGAGCAAACACGGCTGCGAATACAATAATTTTACTAAATGGAAAAGCGTACGTTCTAAATGATGAATAGGCAAGCTGCTTCGCCGAACTTTGAAACATAGGCAAGAATGGATTTGTATCGATGATGCTAGCTATTAATACACATACCGCAGTTAGTGAAATAACAGCTAATGGCAGTATAATTTGAGCGGTTCTGCCGATCGTCTCGAGGCCTAAATAAGCGGCGTAGGTCATGGCAATAAAAATGAGCAGATTAAATACATAGCTTGGTGTTTTTGGCATAATGGCCGTCGTATAGAACACGGTCAATGCTTTACTCGTTAGCGTACATAACTCAAAGCAATAGTAGAGGAACACGATCATGAAACCTTTCCCGATCCATTTTCCAACCAATTGCTCTGTATATTCAAATATCGTTTGTTCTGGGAATTGTCGTTGTATGTACAGTAGAATCCCTAACAGCACTAAGCTGCCAAGCATCGCCAAAAAAATAGACATCCAAGCGTCTGTCCCCAGCATTTTAATTTCCAGCATATATAGCGTAGCGAATCCTGATAAATAGGTGAAAATTAAATACCCAAGTTGCAGTGACGAAATTTTTCCATTGTCGCCCATGAAATGTACTCCCTTGAATTAAAGTCCTAATACATGCTGTCTAATGTAGTCCGAGACAGGACGATATAGTAAACGCTCTATGCTCTCTGGGGTAGGCATGGGCCAATCCGCGATGATGGCAACCGTATACAAGATGCCCAATAGAGATACGAACGAAAAAACGAACAGTCTGCGTTTTTCATGCTTCTTCCGTAAATGAACAATGGCCCCAACCATATAAGAGAAATATAGGATCAGAATGATGTAAATCAGGTTCACCAATTTGGCTCCTTTCCACTACTGAACATTACCGGTATTCCATATTGTTAGATTGACCGTGACGTGTACAGGCATTTTTTCAAATACAGTATTCCACTTAGGTTGTATTTGTTTCCATTTATTGGGATGATGCTGATATAGGTGGTTCCCGAATTCTAAATAGTCTACTTTTACTTTTCTTTGCGCCTTTGTAATGACGTGTTGGAAGTTTTGTTGGATTGATTTCTTAATAACCTTTTCTAAAGCGGGTATATTCATTTGATTCGCAGTTTGATTATGCTTAAGTTCATTAATGATGCAGGTGAAGTCAAAATAAATATCCATCTCTGGTTGATCACCGACAAAGTACGAGCGGATTTTTCTCGACTTAATAGCGACTTGAGCCGTAATGCTGTCAAAGTCATGTTCCTGATCCTTCACAACAAAGGTAGTTTGAACTTTGTCTTTGTCCGGGTCCGTCAATAAGCGCACGATTGCGGTCTCATCGCTGGAGAGCCAGTTAACGAACGTTCCCTTTTGTAAAAGAGCCGATCCATGCAGTGCTAGAACGGGTTCTGACTTTTCTTTAGGTGTTCTCGTAACGACTCGCCCTGTTATATAACCTTGTGTTGGATTTGCATCTTTGTTTATTAAATCTTTTACGGAAATACCTAAGCTGTTGCCAGTCTCATCTTGATTGCGTATCATGCCAAACAGTTCATTAACGACTAAATCTTGCGTTTCGGGCTTCGTTTTCAATATTTGTTCTGCATTCACGTCACTGATTAGCACAAGGCTGGTACTTCGAATTTCTCGATTGCGTTGTAAAAAATCAATAATTTCGGGCATCGAATGACGAGCCGCGTCTCGACTGATGATGAAAATGCGATTATGAAACCAAAACAGTTTTTTACTAGCTCGAAATCGTAAATGTTGGGCACTTTCCATAATTGAATTGCCTGTAGCAGAACCGAGCCATTCGTTGAGTGAATCTTGTTGCGTTGCGTTCGTTCCTTTACTCGTAGGCTGAAGCGTATATACGGTAATCTGATGCTTGTTCGTGTCCTGATCCCAATCGATGCCGGTTGCCATGACGATCGAAACTTGATTCAGCTCACGAATATCCGTGGAGCAGCTTGACAACAAGAGGAGCAGGTATAAGCAGATGAAAGCATAGGCAACAAAACGGCGATCCCATAGCATCATAATATTACTCCTTACTTTTCGAATACTCGTCTAACTGATTCATTTGATATTCAGGAAGCGATGCGCCACTGCCCCTCGATTCTCTTACTTGGTAAGGAACAATAAATATGTTCTTGAGCCAGCTTCTCCAATGCATCGGGGCAACTGGTGACAACAGAGGAGCTCCAAATGAACGTAGTGAGCTTACATGCAAAATAAGCAATAGACTGCAAATGGCAATGCCAAACACACCTGTAGCGGCCGCAATAAACATAATCGGAAAGCGCATAATCCGAAAAGCAATTGCCGCATTGAACGCAGGAATCGCAAATGAAGCAATGCCTGTCGTAGCAACGACAATAACCATCGGTCTTGATACGATACCGGACTGCACCGCTGCTTCCCCGATAACTAACGCTCCTACGATACTAATCGTCTGTCCTACCGTACGAGGCAGGCGAATGCCAGCCTCACGAAGCAGTTCGAACGCAATCTCCATAATTAACGCTTCAATAAACGTCGGGAAGGGGACTCCAGACTTGGCTGCACTGAACGTTAGCAGCAGCGGAGTCGGCAGCATTTCTTGATGGAACGTGGTAAGCGCCACGTACAAAGAAGGCCCTAATAAAGAAATGACAAGCGCAAGAATCCGTAAAGCTCTAGTTACATTTGCAAAATAAAAGCGCTCATAATAATCTTCACTTGCCTGTAAAAAGTCCGTGAACAGCGTAGGGATAATAAGGACGGAAGGTGTCCCATCTACCAAAACAACAATTCTACCTTCATTTAATGCAGCGACAATCCGATCAGGACGCTCTGTCATCGCGATTTGTGGGAATGGTGTAAATACATGATCTTGAATCTGTTCTTCTAATTGAGCACTTTCGATCAACGTATCCAGCTTGACTTGTCCGATTCGTCGTTCAAACTCCGCGAGCACCATTTTATCTACAAGATGTTGTAAATAAACAGCCTGAACCTCCGTATTGCTATTACTGCCAATCGTGTACTTTTTCGTTTTTAAATAGGGTGTTTTTAATCGTCGATAAATCATTGCAAGATTCGTTTGAATTTGCTCATTAAAAGATTCTCTCGGCCCCCTCACAACAGGCTCTGTTTTCGATTCTTCGATGGAGCGTGTTTGGTAGCCTGGGATAGGTATACCGTACGCTTCTTCTTTACCTTGCACCAAGCAAATGAAGCCAGCGTTAAACAAGAAGGTAGCGATAGCTTGATGATCAGTAAATGTCTGTACGCTACCCATTGTTGACAAGCATTCCATGACTGTGTCTTCGTTTATCGCATCTAGATTCAGTTGGAGCAGCTGTGAGTTCAAATGTTTCTCGTCGATTAGAATATCCAAATAGCATATGGCAAGGGCTGATTCTGTATCCGAAATTTGCAAGATGCGGTGCCTATAGTTGGAGTTGTCTGTAAAAAACGCAGACAATGTCGACAAATTGACATCGACCTGTTTGCTAATATTGGCTTGCTCTTGTGCTGCGTGCGCATTAGATTGGTTAGGCATATTTGGATCACCTCACCAAATATGGTTCTTCAAGCATAGCGGATTTATTCAAATGTAAGTTCATGCCAGCGATTTAAACAGTGGTGAATTTATGGCAAGCGGAGAGTATGATCATTTCGTGTAGAATGAGATTCTCTTTTTTTCTTGTCGAATCGTTTAGTAGAGCAAAACTATGAACATGCATCAGTTTACAAAAAAATTAAATAGTGACAACGAGCCGTCTATCAAATTATAATACAAGTGTTGACTAATATATGGAAATGGGGGATATAACGTACGCTTTAAATCGTTTTTTAAGATTTTTTTGTAAGCGCTCTATTTTTTTATTGGCGATCAGATTCTAGCATTCGACTTTTTCAGCAGGTATCGCAGCTTTGTTCTGTACGAAACCATCTAGAATGTGCGGAGAGAAACCAAAAATGTAGAGGAGGCTCATTATGAAATCGAACAAACAATCATCTCAACGTAAAAATATGGTGCGTAATATTAGTGCAGTACTTGGTGCAGCTATGATCGTATCTACTCCAGTTGCAGGAGGAGCAGCGTATGCAGCATCGAGCAATTCCTTCGCTGTAGCTCAAGTTACGGCACCTGCTTGGAATGCGAGCACAGCTTACACTGCAGGCGCTAAAGTAAGTTATAACGGTAAAACATATGAAGCGAAGTGGTGGACGCAAGGCGAAAATCCCGAAACTTCTAGTGTATGGAAACTGGTAACCACGGAGCCAAACCCAGGCGGTGGAAATGATACAGTAGCTCCAAGCGTACCAGCAGGACTTGTGTCATCCAACCCGACTTCAACATCCCTCACATTGTCTTGGACTGCATCGACCGATAATGTTGGCGTCGCCAAATACGATATATTTAGAAATGCGGTCAAAGTAGGTTCCTCGACGACAACTTCCTATACGGACAATGGCTTGACAGCTAATACGGCTTACAGTTATACCGTTAAAGCGCTAGATGCGGCAGGCAATGCTTCAGCTGCAAGTACAGCTCTTTCTGCAACAACATCGAATACTGGAACTGGTGAAGGTCCACTCCTCCCGGTTGGTGGAAGCCGTGTCATTACAGATCAGCAAATTCAACAAACGTGGGGTGGTATTGATCCACAGTATTCACCAGATCAAGCGGCCCAAGCAGTAAATGCTGCTCTTCCTAAAGCAGAGTATGAAACGTTGTTCCCATTGCGTACAGGTACGCCAGGATGGCATCAAAAAGCGGCAGGCAAGCCATATTACAAACCTGGACAAACAGACTACTATTCTTATGATAATTTGATTGCGGCTGTTCGCGATGTTGCGAATATCAAATATAAAGAAGTCTACCGTGGACCAAGCAACTGGACGAAGCAAATTTGGCGTTTGGACAAGACTACGAAGACAGAAACACTCTTGTTTGAAGAAAAAGAGTTTAATGCAGAGTGGAACATCGGTAAGCCAACACGTTCCAGAATTATTGATTTCGGTACGTTCTTAAAAGAAGGAACGGAAGTGAACCGTAAGCGTGAGCTTGCTGCTTTCCTAGCAAATATTTCGCATGAAACAGGTGGAGGCTGGCCAGGAGCCCCAGGTGGAGAACTAAGCTGGGCACTATTCTTTAACGAAGAAGTTAAATATGTCAATGGTCAAGGCGGAATTGGATATGTGCAAAGCAACAGTGATTATCCACCAGTAGCAGGCAAATCTTATCATGGTCGTGGTCCGATCCAGTTGAGCTGGAACTACAACTATGGTTTGATCGGCTCCATTATTTTCGGGGATAAGAATGTATTGCTGAATAACCCTGAGAAAATTACAGATGATGGACGACTTGGCTTTATGACAGCTATTTTGTTCTGGATGACGCCGCAAGATCCTAAGCCTTCTTGCCATGACATTATCGTTGGCAACTATGTACCGACAGCAGCACAGCTTGCTAAAGGACTTGTGCCTGGCTTCGGTGCAACAATCATGGTTATTAATGGAGCACAAGAAGGTAACCGCGATGAGTCCGATGTTCGTGTAGGCCGCCGTGTAGCTCACTACATCGAAATTACGGGTCGTGCTGGCGTTAACATTCAAGGTGAAAAGTTGAATACACTTGGTATGCAGGCATTCTAAACTATTATTTACATGATCGAGAGCGACGGGGAAACCCGTCGTTTTCATTTGCTTCAATTCGTTCGTCAGGAGTAGACGTAAATAGCAGCAAAAAATAAGCGAGGAAGCTGTAATTGGCTCCTCGCTTACACTCGTTTATATAGTTAGAAAGTATGATTACATCGTTGCTGAAGTAGAGTTGCTTTTTGGAGTTTTGGATTGCACTCTTCTCAAGCCAGTCATTATATGCCCCATAGGCAGTTTGGACAATACATAAGTTAACATGACAGATAAGAACGAAGCGATCACAAAGGCAATAATGGTTCTCAGCGTTACATTTATAGAACTAGAGAAATAGTCAGGCAGCCAATAGGATAGTCCCAGCACAAACGCATGTACGAGATACGCACCATAAGAATAGTGACTAATAAACGTAACGACACGACGCGTGGGGCTGTTCGCAATGTTGCTTACACGCATGCAAAATAGATAAGTAGCGAATACGGAGCTTATCAAAAATAGCGCCGTGACAGGTCGCAGCAGAAGTAGTTGGCTGTATTCTGTTTTCAACGCTGGAAGAAGTCCAAAGCTTGAAATGGTACGATACGCCATAATACCGCTCATCACGATAAACAAGGAATATATCCATCCAGCATGGCGGCTTAACCATGCTCTCCAGTGTGTAATCGTCAGACCGGCCAATGCGCCAAGAGCAAAGTAATAGAAGAAGTTAAGTGCATTTCGATCCGCATATTTAGTCAAAATAGGTGTAATCAATGGAATGTTCCATCGCGCAGCCGTTACATGAATCGGGTACGTCATTAATAGGATATAAACGATTCCCAATATAGAGAAGGCTGTATAGACAGCAAGTGGTGTACGAATCCATCTCTTTGCTTGCATAATGATAAAGCGAGATATAGGGAACGTAATATACAGCTGAATAATCATGATAACATACCAAAGATGGTAGGATGCTTTACCTGTCAGAAATACCTCTCCAAACCTATTGATTGCAGATAGCACGTCCATATGATTTTGAATTAGCAAATAAATAAAAGACCAAAATAAGTACGGTACGATAATGTCGCTAAACCGCTTCTTCATAAATGTCCAGTAATTCAGTCGACCATCGTAATTATAAAATAGAACGAGTCCTGTTATAAAAATAAACATGGGTACGGCGAATTTAGAAATTAGCAGTAAAAAGGTGAAGGCAACACCGTCTGCTAAATGAGCCTCAGGGACAAAAATGTAATGCCCGATGGAGTGCTGCAGGACAACAGCGAGAAAGGCAAATGCTCTAATATAATGAATTTCTTCGATATGTTCTTTTTTCATTGTTTCATTATAGCGAGAAATGAGATTTGACACTAGGTGAATTTTTGGTATCGCTACGTTTACTTACGTTTGTATAAAGATATGAGCATTCCCAGTCTAAACTCAAAATTACAAGGAAGCCGCGATTGCTTTTTCTTGTGAACGAAGTCTCGTGAATTCCTTCTTTATTAGTATAAATATCCACAGTACCATGATTGCATCTATGGCAAGTGAGCCCCAATATATGCCTGACACACCGATAAATTCAGGTAAGATCAGCATGACCGGAATATAGAAGATTACTTGCCTTACAATTCCGATCATAGCAGCCGGTTTACCTTTATCAATGGAAGGGAAGAACGTCATCGCCATGAATAGAATCGATAGCATTGGCAATATAGCCATATAAATACGGAAGTACAATAGATTGTCAGCACTAAAGGCTTGGTTTGGAAGCATAAAGCTAAGCACAAACTCTGGTGCAATCATGGAAATAATCCAAAAAGGAAGAGTCAGCAGCATGGAGGCAAGCGCAAATATATAGTAAGCACGAATGACCCGCTCATACTGACCAGCCCCATAGTTAATGCCAATGACGGGCTGTAAGGCCCTCATCAAGCCAAAAATAGGAGTCAGCAAAAACGTAAACACGCGAAAAACAACACCATAGAAGGCAATATCCATTACGGTACCATGTCTAGAAAGAGCATTGAAGACAACGACGGCCTGCACAAAATTCATCAGCATCATAATGAGTGAAGACATGCCAAGCCCAATGATGGACTTCATCGTTGCGATATCTCTATGAAAGGAAAATACTTTTGTTTTGAAAGAAGCATATCCACGGACAAAGTAAATCCAACCTAATAGGGTATAAACAGCCATTCCCATATTAGTAGCCCATGCAGCGCCTTCAACACCGAGATCCAGCAGGGCAACGAATACATAATTAAATAATATATCTGCCGCAAGACCAATTCCCATCACGACAGCGGCTGACTTCATTTTTCCCTCTGCGCGAACAATCATATTGGCGGCAAGACCGTAAATCCAGAAGAACGAGCCGAGCACTGTAATTTTAAAATAGCTATCCCCAAGAGCGAGTGCTTCTCCTTCTCCGCCCATCATCTTAATTAGTGAAGTAGAGAAGATTAGTCCTAACACGGTATAAACGACGGTTATGATGATCGTGATGTAATTGACATTTCCAAGTAAGCGTTCTTGCGTGACGTGGTCTTGGCGACCGATGGCGATACTAAGGACGGAACCTGCTCCGACACCAATTAATGAACCTAATCCTGTACTAAGTTGAGTGAGGGGATAGGCGACGGATACACCTGCAAGTGCGGTTTCACCGATGTAATGACCGACAAATACAGCTGCAATAACCGCATTTAAACCGTAGAGCACCATGGCAATAATAGCTGGCCAAGACAGCTGATACATAACCTTCCACACATTCTCATTCAGTATAAAATGGGTTTGCCGATTTTTTTCGCTTACAATTGCACTTTCCATCGTAAATCACTCCGTTTCTTATGAAAATACTTAGTGATTAAGTTCCTTGTTGAGAGTATGAGCTTGAAAGATAATGGAAGAGATTTTCTCTTCTTACATGGAGTGTGTGAGTGTAAACAAGTTCTGTTGAAGATTGACGAAAAAGAGGCAGTATGGTAGTTTAAAAACGACAATGATAATCATTATCAATTAATTATTATACATGCGCTTTTTTATCTGTGCAATTGATTATATTGATGGGGTGGTTCTACGTGGGTTCACAAATAGAGTTACAACTAGACAGAAGCTCAATTGCTTCAGGTGACAGCCGAAAAACGAGTTTAATAGAAGTAAAAGCATTTATCGATGAGCATTTTGATGAACCAATTTCGATTGGATTGCTGGCAGAGATGGCTAATGTGTGTCCGAAATACTTTGTTGATTTATTCAAAAAAACATTTGGCCAAAGCACAATGGATTATGTTACGAACGTCCGCATTAATCATGCGAAACGATATTTAGCCGAAACAGACTGTTTACTGCGTGACATCGCAGTCAAAGTTGGATATAAAGATGAATTCTACTTTAGTCGTAAATTTAAAAAAGAAGTCGGCATTTCACCATCTGACTTTGCCAAAAATACGCGCAGAGTGATTGCGACTTGTTCTTCCTCCATTATTGGACAGTTGCTGCCTTTGAACGTAATGCCTGTAGTAGCACCACTCGATGCCAAATGGACACCATATTATTACAATGTTTACCACTCCGAGATTAAATCCCACTTAAAGCTTACCGCACCATATCACGATAGTAATTTCGAAGAAAATGCAGATAAACTGTTTCAAGCCAAGCCTGATGCCATTATTGGAATGGATCATCTATCAGCAGACGAAATTAGCAAGCTTGAGCATATCGCTCCGTCACTTATTGTTCCAGCCCACGCAGGATGGAGAGAGCAGTTAACGATGATAGCTGCGTTTTTAAATAAAGAAGAGCAAGCACAGCAGTGGATCGAGCAGTATGAACAACGAGTTCAATATGCACGCTCACAAATTGAACAAGTAGTGGGTCAGGAGAGTATTTTGACGCTGCGCATATTTGGGTCCAGCATTCATGTGTACAGCAATCGTGGTTTAGAGGAGGTACTTTACGAAGACTTGCAGCTGGAACCTACTTATGGAATAAGCGTTAGGAACAATCAGCAGATTACGATTACGAAGCTGCTGCAGTGTAATCCGGATCGCATATTTATTGCGGTATGTCCAGAAGCTTCTTCTCGTAGATACTGGCTTGGATTGCAGCATTCTGCCGAATGGAGAAAGCTAAAAGCGGTTGCGAATCGCAATGTATATATGATTTCTTCTGATCCTTGGTTTGAATACTCTGCACTAGCTATTAGCAGGATGCTTGATGAAGCGTTGCTCCTCTTTACAGGAGATTGTCCAAATGCACTTCTGGATAATAGCCATGGTGTATCGTTTGGTACCTAATATATACTCGACTTAATTGAGAATTATTATCAAAGAGGAGATGAATGGTGTTGGACAGTTTTTCAAAAGGAAGGAATGCTTGGAGGACACGGGTATCAGTAATCTTGTGCTCTGCAATTATAGTTGGATTGCTGGCAGGTTGTGGAGATAGCCCAAGCAAAGAAGATGCATCTGCCAAGCAATCGAGTTCGAATGCATCCACTACTGAAGTTGCTCCTGCTGGGCAGCAAAGTGCTGCGCCTAGTGAGCGAACGATAACCGATGAACTTGGCAATGAAGTTAAGCTGCCAGCAGAGGTGAAAAGTGTCTTTGCTCCGAACATGGAAGATTCGTTAGTTGCATTGGGCGTGAGCCCTGTTGCGCAATGGTCGAATGGAAAGTTGGGACATTTTTATTTGCAAGATCAGCTGAAGGATGTACCTAAGATTGACCACTCAGGAGGGCTTCCTGGACCTGAAGTATTAATGGCTCATAATCCTGATCTTATTGTTTTGCATGCGGAGTCATATGCCAAGAACGGAGCGTATGAGAATTATGCCAAAATTGCCCCGACCTATGTGTTCAAGAATGCTGCTGGAGATATTGAGAAGTCCCTAATTACATTAGGAGATTTGCTTGGCAAGTCTAACGAAGCAGAACAGGCTGTACAAGCTTACAAGCAAAAAGTGAGTGAAGCGAAAGACAAGCTGAGCAGCGTGGTTGGCGATAAAAAGGTTGCGATTATCCGCTTTGCACCTCGGGGCGTCAGTTTGATGGGTGGCGAATATTTTTGTGGATATGCGTTGCATCAAGATTTGGGACTTGGTATGTCCAAGCTCGTTGAGAACAAAACAGCGGCCAATATTTCATTAGAAATACTGCCCGAATTGGATGCGGACTTCATATTTGTCATCAATGCTTATGATCAAGGAACAGAGCGCATGACAGAGATGATGGCAAGCGATATTTGGAAGAGCATGCCAGCTGTCAAAAATGGTCATGTATATGAAGTTAATAATCAGCATTGGCTCGGAAGCGGTCTTATTGCATATGAAAAGATTATTGACGATACGGTTCGATTACTAACGAGCAAATAGGGAGGATATCATGAGCAACCGTACGGTTTCGATTGATATGATGCGTCGTAGATTGGAATTGCCTCGTGCGGAGCATTGGGTCATGCGTTCGCAGGCTGAACAGCGCACATATCGCATTATTGTGGCACAACCACTGGGAGAAGCTCCACCATCAGGATACCCGGTTATTTATATGTTAGATGGAAATTGCGTGTTTAACACGATGGTAGAAGCTTTACGCTTGCAATGCCGTCGTCCAGAGAAAACAGGTGTTGTTCCTGCGGTTATCGTTGGAATAGGGTATGAAACAGAGAGTCAGTTCTCACCTGATCGTTTCTATGATTATACGCCATTTCCGAACACGAGTATTTTGAACAAATCGGATGGATCGCCCTTGCCTGAACAGGGTGGTGCTGAGGCATTCCTGAAATTTGTAGAGGAAGAAGTAAAGCCTCAAATCGAAAGTGAATTCAACATTGATCGTAATCGGCAGGCGTTATTTGGCCATTCGCTCGGTGGGTTATTCACCTTGTATGCCATGTTTAGCAGGCCGCATGCCTTTCAATATTATATTGCAGGCAGCCCGTCTATTCATTGGAATAAAGAATATTTGCAAGAGCTGGAACAAAACTTTAGTGCTCGAGTAAAGGAAGAGCCACATCACATACGCTTGATGCTTGGTGCGGGCGAGCTGGAAAAAACGCATGTAGCAGGCAATTGCGCGAAAGCATGTCAGCTCTCTGAGCGGCTAGCATTTTTGTCCGATTATGGTGTTCATGCGGAATACAAGGAATTTGAAGGCGAGGGCCATGTATCGGTGCTGCCGGTTCTGATCGCCCGAGCATTGCGATTTGCTTTGCATCCTGAACATTAAGGAGGTTTCAGCAGTGAATTATCCATGCATGGAAGGGAAAGTTGCACTTGTCACTGGTGCTGCTCAAGGTATCGGTGAAGCAGTAGTGCGGGCTCTTGCTGAACAAGGTGCAAGGATAGCGGCTGTAGATCGTAACGAGGCTGGATTGCACAGCCTCGTCGTTGATCTAACAGGAATTGGGGCCAACGTGTCCTCCTATACTGTAGATGTAGGAAGTAGTTCTGAAGTTGAGGCTGCTGTCGAACAAATTGAGCGAAATCTAGGTCCAATTGACATCTTGGTAAATGTGGCAGGTGTGCTGCGAATGGGAGCAATCGAGTCACTGAGTGACGAGGACTGGCAATTGCACTTTACAGTTAACACGAATGGCGTATTTTACACTTCCCGAGCTGTGGTACAACGTATGGCAGCCCGCAAATGCGGAGCTATCGTGACAGTTAGTTCGAATGCCTCAAAAGTTCCTCGTACACAAATGTCTGCCTATGTAGCATCCAAGGCGGCATCGACAATGTTCACCAAGTGCTTGGCATTGGAGTACGCCAAGGACAACATACGATGCAATGTAGTATCGCCTGGCTCTACGGACACAGAGATGCAGCGTCTGTTGTGGAAAGATGAGAATGGAGCACAGCCAATTATTGATGGCTCTTTGGAATCGTATAGAGTGGGCATACCATTAGGCAAGATTGCAACTCCTGCTGATATTGCAGATTCCGTTCTCTTCCTCCTTTCTTCTCGCGCAGGACATATTACGATGCATGATGTTTGTGTTGATGGTGGCGCTACTTTAGGCTCTTGACGTAAATCGACGTCTTCGAAGTAGTTTGATTTCGGTAAAGACCGCGATATTACCCCAAATGATAAATTCATAAATTTCACATACAGGAAGGAGATTCTGATTATGTTGAATGTTGAAACGCTAACCGTTGCTGATGCCGAACAACTGATTAAACAATATCGAACAGGCTCGTCTTTCTTCTTCTCCTCACCACGCAAAACATTGTTAACCCAAGGTGAATATGCAAGACTATCCTATCCGACAGGTTCTGAATCCAAACCATTACCACAACGCGTAGCAGAACTGCTGGAGACAGCAAAACGAGCAGGGCGAACGCAATCGATCGTCGTAGGAGCTATACCTTTTCATACGAACAAGCCAGCGCATCTGTTTATACCAGGTGCCGTCGAAATGTATGATGCTCTGAAATTTGCATCAGATCGGGCACCAGAAAGGCCGCAAATATCCAATTATCAAGTACAGCCTGTCCCAGAGCCAGAACAATTCAAGCAAGGTGTCAATCGATTGTTGGAGCTCTTTCATGCAGGTGTGCTTCAAAAAGCAGTGCTCTCCCGAACGCTGCATATATCTTTACCTCAAGCTTTGCAAATTCCCCAATTGTTAGCTCATTTAGCTTTTTATCATTCCCATGGTTATACATTTGCCGTCCCATTAGTGCCTGAGCAATCATCTTCATCGAATTCTGGTACTGTTTCAACTGAATCAGCTAGAACGCTAGTTGGGGCTAGCCCTGAACTACTTGTAACGAAGAAGGGGCTTCAAATTAAGGCTAATCCATTAGCAGGCTCTGCTGCGCGCAGTAATGATCCAATTGAAGATGAGCGGAGGGCCGCAGCATTATTGGCATCCACAAAAGATCGATATGAGCATGCCATCGTGATCGAAGCGGTTGCAAAAGCGCTTGAACCATATTGTAGCAAATTGGAGGTTCCTTCAGAACCATCGCTTGTACAAACGAAAGCAATGTGGCATCTTTCTACAGAATTAACTGGGGTATTGAAGGACGAATCGATCACATCACTTGATCTTGCTTTGGCGATGCATCCAACACCAGCCATATGCGGCACGCCTACTGACTTGGCTCGAGACGTTATTCAGGAGATCGAGCCATTTGATCGTGGATTTTATACAGGTGCAGTAGGATGGACGGATGAGAATGGTGACGGTGAATGGGCTGTAACCATTCGTTGCGCGGATACGGAAGGGCTATCGATGAAAGTGTACGCGGGAGCGGGAATTGTTGCAGCTTCTAGTGCTGAATCAGAGCTTGCCGAAACGTCGGCTAAGTTCCGCACAATGCTGGCTGCAATGGGCTTGAATGAATAAGAACCGAAAAGTACTCGTTAGGACCTAGGAGGGATACATGATGCTGGCAGGGTGCCCAACATGGCCAGAAGAATATGCAGAGCGTTATCGTCAAAACGGATGCTGGGAAGGGATCACATTTGGAGAAATGTTGAGTCAGCGAGCATTAGCTCTTGGCGAGCATATCGCAGTTGTTTGCGGTGATCAAAAAGTGAGCTATGCAGAGCTTGATCATAGAGTGGATCGTTTAGTCGCTGGGTTTCGGCAATTAGGAATCAGGAAGCAGGATCGGGTTATCGTTCAATTGCCGAACATTGCCCAATTTTTCGATGCGATATTTGCTTTGTTTCGTATTGGAGCGCTTCCTGTATTTGCCTTGCCCGTTCATCGTGAAAATGAAATTGTTTACTTATGCGAATTCAGTGAGGCAGCTGCTTATATCATCCCAGACAAGGATGCGGGCTATGACTATTGCGAACTGGCAGCCAAAGTGAAAAAAGCAGTTCCAGGTCTGCGCCATGTCATTGTTGCAGGTGAACCGAGTTCGGACGAGTTCCATGCCATGCATAATCTGTATATCGACAAGGGAGAGGAGCTGCAAGATGGGGAGCCTGAAGGTCCCCAATCGAGTGACGTCGCATTTCTTCAGCTGTCAGGAGGAACGACGGGGCTGCCTAAGCTTATCCCGCGAACGCATGATGACTATATGTACAGTTTGCGCATGAGTGCGGAAATTTGTGAGCTCAGCAAGGACAGCGTATATTTGGCTGTACTGCCTACTGCGCATAATTTCCCGCTCAGTTCACCAGGTGTGCTAGGAACTTTGTATGCGGGAGGAAAGGTTGTACTCGCTCGGAGGGCAAGTCCAGATGTGGCGTTTCCACTTATCGCCAACGAGGGCGTGACGATTACGGCGCTCGTCCCTCCGCTTGCGATTGTGTGGCTTGATGCGGCGGAAACTCGTCGCCATGAACTATCGAAGCTTGAAGTCCTTCAAGTGGGCGGCGCCAAGTTCAGTTCGGAATTAGCCAAGCGAGTCAGTTCTGTAATGGGCTGCAAGCTGCAGCAAGTATATGGCATGGCTGAAGGTCTTGTTAACTATACGCGTTTACATGATTCACACGAAATTACTATAAATACGCAAGGACGCCCTATGTCCCCTTATGATGAAGTGCGGATCGTAGATGAAGATGATAACGAAGTTGCAATCGGTGAAGTAGGCGAGTTGTTGACACGTGGTCCCTATACGATACGAGGCTACTATAAGGCAGAGAAACATAATGAGAAAGCCTTTACCGCAGATGGATTTTATCGCACAGGTGACTTAGCTAGTATGACTCCTGAAGGTTATTTAGTAATTGAAGGGCGGTCCAAAGACCAAATTAATCGAGGTGGCGATAAAGTAGCAGCTGAGGAAGTTGAGAATCACTTGCTTGCTCATCCAGCTGTGCATGATGCGGCTGTCGTTGCTATGCCCGATGAGTTTCTTGGTGAGCGAACCTGTGCCTTCATTATTACTCACGATACAGCAGTGACAGGTAACGAGCTTAAAGTATTCCTTAGGCAAAGAGGACTTGCCGCTTATAAAATACCTGATCGGGTAGAATTTATGGACGAGTTCCCTCAAACGGGAGTAGGTAAAGTAAGCAAAAAGAGTTTGCGTGAGTTCATAGCCGCCAAACAGAACGTCTTAACACATTGATACCTAGCTCGAAAATAATCTATTACATGACTTATTCAATATACTGCAGAAATGAGGAGATTTGATGGCTCTTCCTACTATATTGCCTTATCCAATGCCTTTAGAAAGTGAGCTGCCTAAAAATAAGGTTGCTTGGACCGTAGATTCTAATCGTGCGGTATTACTTATTCATGACATGCAGCAATATTTCATAGATGCCTTTACACCTGAGCAATCGCCTGTGGTGGAACTAATCGCGAATATTCAGAAGTTGAAAGCCTACTGCGCGGAGCAGGGAATCCCAGTTGTGTATTCGGCGCAACCGGGCGGCCAGACAATTGAACAGCGCGGATTGCTGCAAGATTTCTGGGGTTCTGGCATTAATGATGGTCCTTATCAGAAGAAGTTTGTGGATGCAGTTGCTCCAAGTGAACAAGATATTTTGCTCACGAAATGGAGATATAGTGCATTTCAAAAGACAAATTTGACCGAACTGATGCGCGAGCAAGGTCGCGATCAGCTTATGATATGCGGAATATATGCACATATTGGATGCTTGCTTACGGCTTGTGAAGCATTTATGCAGGATATTCAACCGTTCTTTATCGCCGATGCGCTTGCTGATTTTTCAGAAGAGAAGCATCGCATGGCACTTACTTATGCTGCGGAACGCTGTGCGGTTACGATTACGACAGATCGTCTTATCTTATCTACAAGTCGAGCGCAGGTTGCTGCTTCTGCAGAGTGCATGGATGCGCCAAGCGTGGCGGTACGTACAGGTGTTAAAGAGCCGGGTCAACCTGTTTCCCAAGTTGAAAACAGTCTTATTTCTGAGCATTCGCTGCAAGCGGACGTGGCAGCACTGTTACAGGAAGAGCCTTCTAATATCGGTGTTGATGATAATTTAATTGAATATTGGGGTCTAGATTCGATTCGAATGATGAGTTTGGCTGAGCGTTGGCGTCGTGCTGGTATCCCTATCAGTTTTGTGGAACTAGCGGAGCAGCCTACCTTGGCTAGCTGGTGGAAGCTATTGTCGCAGAAAATGAATATGCCGCTTCCTAATTATGATTACTATACCGTGTAAAGGAGATAACTCTATGCTGGAACAGAAGAGGGAACGTTGGCCCCTGTCTGGCGCACAGGCAGGCATTTGGTTCGCACAGCAGATTGATCCGAGCAATCCGATATTCAATACTGCAGAATGTGTGGAGATTCACGGAGCTATTGATCCGATTCGGTTCGAGGCAGCGGTACGTCAAACCGTCATGGAAGCAGAAGCATTGCATGTTCGCTTTGGAGAAGATGCGGATGGACCTTGGCAGTTTATCGATTCATCATCCGATTGGCAGTTTCATGTCATTGATGTAAGCGGGCAAGCTGATCCACATCAAACTGCACAAACATGGATGGAGCACGATGTCGCGACAGCTATTAACTTGGGCGTAGGACCTTTGTTTACGGAAGCGCTCTTTAAAATAGCAGCTGATCGATATTATTGGTATCAGCGCATTCATCATATTGTAATCGATGGCTTTGCTGTTTCGCTCCTTATGCGAAGAGTCGCACAAATCTACTCGGGCTTCGTAAGCGGGGAATCTCTGGTCGAAGGTGGCTTTGGCTCCTATCGCTTGAGCTTGGAAGAAGATATCGCCTATCAGCATTCGGAGCAGTATGAGAAAGACCGTGCGTTCTGGCAAGATCGCTTTTCTGATGAGCCTGAGGTTGTAAGCTTAGGAGGACACGCACAATTAACAGCACGAAGCTTCTTGCGTCGATCAGCGGAGCTTCCAGAGGGGCTGCTGCAGCACTGGCAGGAATCGGCACAATTATCGGGGACAAGTTGGCCGGATGTCATGGTTGCGGCTGCTGCACTTTATGTACATCGCATGACGGGTACTAGTGATGTTGTACTAGGGTTGCCTGTGATGTGTCGCTTGGGCTCTTCTTCCTTACGTGTTCCAAGTATGGTTATGAACTTGCTCCCGCTTCGGATTAACGTGTCACCAGTGATGAGCTTAGAGGGATTGTTACAGCAAGTAACCCGAGAAATACGCAGTATTAGAAGACATCAACGCTATAGACATCAGGACATACGACGGGATTTGAAACTACTAGGTGATAATCGCAGGCTATTCGGACCACTTATTAATGTCATGCCGTTTGTAGAACAATTGAGTTTTGGAGGGCATACAGGCGTAGTACGCAATGTTGCTGCTGGACCGGTAGACGATCTGACATTTAATGTACACGGAAGCTTGGATGGCAAGGGAATTAGCATTAGTGTAGATGCAAATCCAGCGATATACAGTGAAGCTGAAGTGCAATCGCATTTACAGCGTTTCTTGTATTTGCTTAACGCTATTGCAGAAGTTAATCTTGCTGAACCAGTTGGGCGTCTATCTATTATTTTGCCTGAAGAACGGGATAAAGTGTTATATGCGTGGAATGATACGACTCAAATTCTTCCTTCATCGAGTGTGTCTGAATGGTTTGAGGAACAAGTGGCTCGCACTTCGCAGGCCATCGCGGTCATTTGTGAAGAAACCGTTCTTACCTATGAAGAATTGAACAAACAAGCAAATCGTCTTGCTCATATGCTTATTAGCAGAGGTGTAGGGCCTGATCAAATCGTAGCTCTATCCTTGCCACGCTCGGTTGATATGATTATTTCTATTTTAGCCGTGCATAAGGCGGGGGCAGCTTATTTACCAGTTGATCCTGATTATCCAACCGAACGAATCATGTATATGGTGGAAGATGCGAAGCCGATGTGCCTAATCACTTCACAGGAGATGGCTTCGAGCTTCGTGGATGTCATTCCATCTGATGCTATTGTCATGCTAGATGATCCTGCCATGATTCTTACACTAGCGGCACAATCTGTTGTAAATCCAGTAGCAGCTGACCGTACGGCGCAATTGTCGCCGCTTCACCCATCCTATGTTATTTATACTTCAGGTTCGACAGGACGACCAAAAGGAGTCATGTTGACGTTTGAAGGTCTCGCTAACTTGCTGTTTGACATGCGTGGGCGTATCGCGATTGGTGAGCAGGATCGCTGGTTGTCTGTTACGACGATTTCGTTTGATATATCGGTTATGGAAGTATTGCTGCCGCTTATATGTGGGTCGACACTTGATATCGTATTAAAGGATACCATTCTAGATACACCTGCTTTAATAAGCAGAATTAGGGAGACGGGCACGACGATTATGCAAGCCACTCCAACGCTGTGGCAGGCGATTGCTTCGAGTCAACCTGAGAAGTTTGAGCAGTTGAAGGTAATTACAGGTGGAGAAGCACTGCCAATTGGGCTTAAGCTTGCGCTGCAAGAATTGAATTGTGAAGTAAACAATCAATATGGCCCGACAGAAACGACGATCTACTCAACGGCTGCTTTATTGGATCGTGAGCGTGAAAAGCCATCGATTGGTGAGCCGATTGGGAATACGAAGTTATATGTGCTCGATTCGTCATTATCGCCTGTACCGCCGGGTGTAACAGGTGAGCTGTATATAGCAGGGTCTGGTCTAGGCAGAGGTTATATAGGTCGACCTGACTTGACGGCTGATCGATTCGTTGCTGATCCATTCGGCGCACCAGGTTCACGAATGTACCGAACTGGAGATCTTGCCAGATGGATGAATAACGGCTGGATCGATTATTTGGGGCGTGCAGATCATCAGATCAAGCTGCGAGGCTTCCGTATTGAGACGGGAGAGATTGAATCTGTCCTGATCGACCATCCTGATGTCGAACAGGCTACTGTCATCGTACGTGAGGATCGAATCGGTGATCGTAGATTAGTAGCTTACGTTGTGATGCGTGCTGATTGTGCGAACGCTGTAGACGCGAACGAGCTTCGTCGTTTTGCAGCAGGTAAACTGGCGGAATATATGGTTCCATCCGTTATCGTCATGCTCGATGTGCTGCCGATGACACCGAATAAGAAAGTGGATCGCAAAGCACTGCCTGCTCCTGATCCGAGCTTAATGACGGTGGGACGTACTCCGCGTACTCCTCAGGAGGAAATGCTTTGTACGATTTTCCAAGAAGTACTGGAAATACCGCGCATCACCATTGACGATGATTTCTTTGCGCTTGGTGGGCATTCGCTGCTTGCTGGGAGAGTCATGGTTCGAGTCCGCGAAGCATTTAACGTGGAGATGAGCATTGGCAGACTCTTTGAGGCAACAACGGTAGCCGATTTGGCCAAACTGCTTGATCATGCCCAGGCAGCGAGACCTGCTATACGTCCTGCTGTGAGACCTGATCAAATTCCATTATCCTTTGCCCAGCAGCGGTTATGGTTCTTGTATCGTTTGGAAGGTCCAAGCCCGACATATAATATCCCGCTCGTGGCGCGTTTGTCAGGCGAGATTAAGCTGGATGCATTGCAAGCCGCGCTCGGTGATGTTGTTGCTAGACATGAAGTACTGAGAACTGTCTTCCCTGATGAGATGGGCGCATCAAGACAGCTCATCTTAGATGCTAAACGGGCTGTTCCTGAGGTCCGCGTAACCGTAACGAGTGAGGAAGAGTTGTCAGAGCAGTTGATGGAATCAGTCAGATACAGCTTCGAACTCGCAACAGAAACACCGCTGCGTGTCGAGCTATTCAAATTAAATGATACGGAGCATGTACTTCTGCTGCTGTTGCATCATATTGCAGGTGATGGCTGGTCGCTCACTCCAATGACGCGAGAGCTGTCCGTGGCTTATACGGCACGTTGTGAAGGCAAGGCCCCTGTATTGCCGCAGTTGTCCGTGCAGTACGCAGATTATGCAATATGGCAGGATGAGCTGCTTGGTAGCTCAAATGATGATAGCCTTATCGCTCGTCAGCTGGATTATTGGACGAATGAGCTTCGTTATTTGCCTGAGGAGCTAGAGCTTCCAACGGACTATCCGCGTCCTAATGTTGCTAGCTATCAAGGTGATACGGTAGCATTCCATATCGATCGCAACATGCATCGACAGTTGAATGAACTTGCTCGCAGCAATCGTGCCACTTTGTTTATGGTGTTCCAATCCGCATTAGCGACTTTATTCACGAATCTTGGTGCAGGAACGGATATTCCTATTGGTAGTCCAATATCGGGTCGTAACGATGACAATGTGGACAATCTGATCGGTTTCTTCATTAACACGCTTGTGTTCCGTGTCGATACGTCAGGTGACCCACATTTCGATGAGCTTCTCAAACGAGTGCGTGAGATGAGTTTGTCAGCCTTTGAGCATCAAGATGTGCCATTTGAACGACTAGTAGAGGCATTGAATCCACCTCGTTCTCGTTCGAGACACCCGCTATTCCAAGTGATGCTTGTTCTGCAAAATACACCAGACGCTGAGCTTAAGCTGCCTGGCGTGCAGGCAAGGTTGCAATTGCAGAGCGTAGGCACAGCGAAGTTTGACTTAACGCTGGAACTGACAGAGCGCCGCGATGCACATGGGGCTCCAGATGGAGTGGACGGCTTAATCGAATTCAGTACGGATTTATTCAAGCGAAGTACGGCTGAGGCGATGACTGAACGTTATATGCGAGTATTGCAAAGTGCGGTCAGTGAGCCGAGCAAACCAATAAGCAAACTTGATATATTGACCGTTCAAGAGCGTGATGATCTGCTTCAACAATGGAGTACACCATTGCCTGTTACGGAGCAGACGACGATTCCAGATATGTTCGAAGCCCAAGTTGCTCGTACTCCACAGGCGACAGCTATCGTTTACGAAGGAGTATCCCTGTCCTATAAAGAGCTGAATGACCGCGCTAACCGACTTGCTCGTCTACTAATCGAGACAGGAGTACGTACAGAGCAAATTGTTGCCTTGGCACTGCCGAGATCGATTGAGATGGTCGTCGGCATACTAGCAGTACTCAAAGCCGGAGCTGCTTACTTGTCACTGGATCCGGATTATCCAGAAGATCGACTTATTTACATGATGGAGCATTCCTGTCCTGCGTGTCTGGTTACAAGCACTCATGTTAGTGATCAAATCCCTAATACGTCGAGCTTGCCGCGCATTGTTGTGGATGATTTAGAAGTAGCTGTACGTCTACAGCGTTATTCAAATGAGAATCCAACGAACAGCGAGCGTAACGGTATACTCATGCCGTTGAGTGCTGCTTATATTATTTACACTTCAGGTTCCACAGGAAAACCGAAAGGTGTGCTCGTACCTCATCAAAACGTTGTGCGCTTATTTGTTTCGACAGAGCATTGGTTCCATTTTGATGACACGGATGTATGGACGTTGTTCCATTCCTATGCGTTCGATTTCTCAGTATGGGAAATATGGGGACCATTGCTGTATGGTGGGCGTCTTGTCGTCGTCCCTCATCGCATAAGTAGAGCACCGGATGAAATGCTGAGCTTGATGGTGGAGGAAGGTGTAACGGTACTGAACCAAACGCCGTCTGCTTTTTATCAATTGATGCAGGCAGATCGTGAACAACCTGATCTGGGACAGAAGCTGAAACTGCGCTATGTTGTATTCGGTGGAGAAGCATTGGAGCTTGGTAGATTAGAGGATTGGTACAGCCGTCATGCTGACGATGCACCACGCTTAATTAATATGTATGGTATTACAGAGACGACCGTCCATGTTAGTTATATCGAACTGAACCAATACAGTGCGGTTCCAGGGGCGAGTAGTATTATCGGCGTGCCGATACCTGATCTTAGAGTGTACGTACTGGATAATAAGCTGCAGCCAGTTCCTTGCGGCGTAATCGGAGAGATGTATGTGGCAGGTGCAGGTTTGGCGCGCGGATATTGGGGGCGCCCTGACTTGACGGCTGATCGATTCGTAGCAGATCCATATGGTCCACCGGGAACTAGAATGTATCGCACAGGCGATTTAGCGAAGCGGCTTGCAGACGGATCATTAGATTATTTAGGACGATCGGATCATCAGGTGAAAATACGTGGTTTCCGTATTGAGCTTGGCGAGATTGAATCGGTTCTAATTCGCCATCCAGAGGTTGCTCAGGTAGCGGTCATTGTGCGAGAAGATCAGCCCGGTGACAAGCGCTTAGCTGCTTATGTGGTTAGCGAGTCTAATGAGACTGTTGATACAGCTGAGCTGAGGAGATTTGCAGCCGCGTCACTACCGGATTACATGGTTCCGTGGGCATTCATATTTATGGACAAGCTGCCTTTGACGACGAACGGTAAATTAGATCGAAAAGCACTTCCAGCTCCAGATGTGACATTGGACACAGATGGTCGTAATCCAAGAACACCGCAGGAAGAAGTCATGTGCGAACTGTTTGCTGAGATTTTGAACGTCAAGCGAGTAAGTATCGACGATAGTTTCTTTGAGCTCGGTGGACACTCCTTGTTGGCGGTTCGGCTTATTAGCCGAGTACGTGAAGCATTAGGGAAAGAGCTTAGCATTGCTGTGCTGTTCGAAGCGCCTACGGTAGCAGGACTTATTGATAAGTTGGAAATGAGCGGTGGCAACAGTGCTCTGCAAATCCTTCTCCCATTGCGTTCACATGGCGATCAAATCCCGTTGTTCTGCGTGCATCCTGCTGGTGGCCTAAGTTGGTGCTACGCAGGTTTAATGAAACATCTCGGTATGAATTATCCGATATATGGCTTGCAAGCACGCGGGATTGCTCAAGATGAAGCACGGCCACAGTCATTGGAAGAAATGACAGCGGACTACATTGCTCATATTCGCAGTGTTCAGCCTAAGGGTCCTTATCGCGTGCTTGGTTGGTCACTAGGTGGCAACGTGGCGCAAGCTATCGCGGTGCAACTGCAAGAAGCGGGAGAAGAAATCGAATTGCTCGCTATTCTTGACGCATTCCCAAGTCATTACTTACCGATCAAAGATGTACCCGATGAAGATGAGGCATTGACAGCGCTGCTTGCGCTCGGTGGATTTGATAGAGAGCTGATTGAAGAAAAGCTGGGAGGCGAGCCGCTAACGATCACTGGTGCACTTGAGCTATTACGTAATGAAAGCAGTGCGTTGGCGTCACTTGAGATTGAGACGATTTTGAATTTGAAGACGACCTATGAGAATTCTGTACAACTGCTAAAAGCGTTCGTTCCTAAAAAGTTCGAGGGCGATATGCTGTTCTTCCACTCGACGATTATTCCTGATTGGTTCGAGCCAATTGATCCGGAAATGTGGCTCCCGTATTTAGGAGGGAAGATAGAGCGTCATGATATCGAGTGTCGCCATAAAGATTTATGTCAGCCAGGACCGCTTGACTATATCGGAAAAGTTATTTTTAGCAAGCTTGAGGCGGCTTCACAAACAAGACAGACACCTTCGAAAGGGAGTGAATTGATCTATGAGTAATCCATTTGAGCAAGTGGACGGAACTTATCTTGTATTAATCAATGACGAAAGGCAATATTCGCTCTGGCCAGCTTTCGCGGTCGTGCCAAATGGTTGGAGTCAAGTGCTTGGGCCAAAGACACGCGAGGAATGCGTAGCCTATATTAATGAGAATTGGGTTGACTTGCGGCCGCGCAGTTTGTATGCGAAGGAAGAGCAAGTTGCAGGAAGTTAGCAATGAGCGCGTGGTTAAACCCGCGTAAAGTAATGTGCATCGTCTATGTCGCCGCGATGTTTGTGGTGGCGATGGATGCGACCGTACTTAACGTAGCGCTCCAGACGATAAGCCAAGAGCTTGATGTTCCGCCAGCTGCATCTGGGATTTTGAATGTCGGCTATTTAGTCAGTCTCGCCATCGTCCTACCGATGGCGGGTTGGCTTGGCGACAAGTGGGGGACGAAGCGAACGTTCTTACTTGCGCTCGCCATTTTCACTGGAGCCTCAGCATTGTGCAGCTTTGCGCAAAATTTAACGACACTGACGATATTCCGCGTCATTCAAGGAATCGGGGGAGGTTTGCTCACGCCAGTAGGGATGGCGATGTTATTCCGCACCTTTCCACCGGAAGAGCGAGCGAAAGTATCCCGCTCACTCATACTGCCAATCGCGATAGCTCCTGCGGTTGGGCCTATAGTAAGCGGAATGCTAGTCGAGCATTTCACTTGGCGTTGGATTTTCTATGTGAATTTGCCCATCGGTATTCCAGCATTATTGTTCGGGCTGTTCTGGCTGAAGGAGAATAAGCAGCCGAATGTCGGAAAGTTAGATGTGCCAGGGTTTCTTTTATCTGCACCAGGTCTTGCCCTTGTGATGTATGCTCTTACCCAAGGACCAATCCAGGGTTGGAGTTCACCAGCAGTATGGGGGGCTGGAGCAATTGGAATCGTACTGTTAGCTCTGCTGGTTAAAGTAGAACTAAAGGTTAGTCAGCCGCTATTGGATTTGCGGCTGCTGGGCAATCATTTGTTCCGCACAACGGGACTTGTTTCCATTTGTGCGTCAGCAGGCTTGCTTGGGATGCTGTACGTGTTTCCACTGATGTATCAAAATGCGCTGAATGCCTCTGCATTAGAGACGGGATTAACGACGTTTCCAGAGGCAATCGGGCTTATGATTGCTTCTCAGTTAGTACCGTGGACGTATCCAAGGCTTGGCCCGAAGCGTGTCATGGTCATGGGCTTTGTAGTAACAGCGCTTATATTCATTACGCTTAGTACGGTAGATGCGAATACGAATCCATGGTTTATTCGTGGATTATTGTTTGGAGTAGGTATTTTCCTCGGCCAAACAGTGGGCTCCGTACAAATCGCTGCCTTTGCAACGATTCCTCCAGTATCGATGGGACGCGCAACGACTTGGTTTGCGATGCAGGGCAGACTTGGACCTGCGTTGGGGCTTGCCATTCTCTCTGGAACGCTAGCATTCATCGGCACAAGTACGGTGAACGCTGTAGGGCAGGTTGAGCCGAATCTAATGGCTTATCGCGTTGCATTGCTAGTAGCAGCCGGGTTCCTGCTTCTAGGAGCATGCATAGCGATGCTTATTCGAGACAGTGATGCCGCTGCTACGATTCGCAAACCTGTGAAGCCAAACTCGGCGAAGGAACAGCCTGTGCCCGCTGAAAGCTGAAGCAGGGGAATGATCGTTCATCTGATTTATTCGTTAATTCGTTATTGACAAAGAGCAGAGGCTGTCTTGATTTTTGTCAAGGCAGCTTCTTTCGTGCTTTTAAATCAACATAAAGTAAAGCATGGGTAATCTGAAAAAATAAAGATTCGCTGAACAAGTCGTACTTTTCACAATAAAATTATTTCATTGATGGATTGTAATATTCAGGAATTAAGATTAGAATAATAAACGTGTAAATGAAAATGATTATCAATATCATAATGGATAGGTGTGAAGGTGACAGGTATGAGTCAAAGAGCAAATTCGTATTCAGACACCGTTGTTTCGACACCAGTACAGGCCACAACAACTAAAGAATTAACTACAACAACGACAACGAAGATTCGCACTCGTCCATGGACCGCATCAATCATTCTTATTGGTGGACTTATCGCGCTGCCTTTAGGTATGGCGATCTCGATTTGCTTTGGAGCTGCTAATATTGAACTTGCTACCGTATGGAATGCTATTTTTCATTTTGATCCGAATGTAAGTCAGCATCATGTCATTCAGGATGTACGATTACCACGCATACTTGGCGCTGCGATGATAGGCGCATGCTTTGCCGTCGCTGGAGCAATGATGCAAGGAATGACTCGCAATCCACTTGCAGACTCTGGTCTGCTTGGTTTAAATGCTGGGGCAGCCTTTATGCTGGCGGTCTGCTTTGCCTTTTTACCGAGTTTGCCTTATATGTATCTCATTTTGTTTTCCTTTATTGGAGCAGGAATAGCAGTTGGTATCGTATATGGTATAGGCTCAATGGCTAAAGGGGGGCTGACACCAGTAAGGCTTGTGCTGGCTGGTTCAGCCTTAACAGCATTGCTGTCCGCAGCTAGTGAAGGGATCGCGCTGCAATTTGGGATTGGACAAGACTTAGCGTTCTGGTATGCAGGCGGAGTATCAGGGACAGATTGGAATCATCTCAAAATTATGTTTCCATGGGTATGCGCAGCATTAATCGGAGCTATTATGCTGTCTCGCTCAATAACGATATTGAGCCTCGGTGAAGATGTGGCAAAAGGATTAGGGCATCATGTTCGCACGATTCGAGCGCTAGGGATGCTAATCGTCCTTATATTGGCGGGAACAGCTGTATCGGTAGTAGGCGCTGTTGGTTTCGTAGGGTTGATTGTTCCACACCTTACACGATATTTAGTAGGGGTTGATTATCGTTGGATCATTCCATGTTCCGCTGTAATTGGGAGCTTGCTTGTCGTTTTTGCTGATTTGGCAGCACGTATGATTCATCCGCCTCACGAGACTCCGGTTGGTGCTCTTATTGCTTTAATTGGGGTACCGTTCTTTCTATACTTGGCTCGTAAAGAGAGGAGAGGGATGTAGGCGTGAATCAAGCTTATTTTGAAATAGCGGATCAGTTGAAACGTAGACGCTATCGTACGGTTATGGCTGTGTTAGCGATTAGCATCGTAGTCTTATTTATTATAAGTATGAATACAGGCCATATTCGTCTGTCTCCTCTTGAACTGCTGCGGACAGCAGTCGGATCAGGTACAGACAGACAGGAATTGATCTTATTTGAATTCAGACTTCCCCGTATGGTCATGTCGATTTTAATAGGTGCGGGGTTAGCTGTCGCGGGTACAATTATGCAAGCTGTTACTCGCAACGCGTTAGCAGACCCAGGCATTATGGGTATTAATGCAGGGGCAGGGTTAGCAGTTATGCTGTTTATATCCTTCTATGAAACGAGTAGTCAGGCATCCATATTTATGATGCCAGTAGTGGCATGGGGTGGAGCAGGAATAGCAGCTGCGCTTGTATTTCTATTATCGATGAAAAGACATCAGAATCTATCACCGACCCGTCTGTTATTGACAGGGGTAGCGGTAGCAGCAGGTATTAGTTCCGCCATGATTGTACTTACGCTTAAACTGAATCCAGACAATTATCAGTTCGTGGCCACATGGTTGGCAGGCAGCATGAAGCATACGACTTGGAACTACGTGTTGGCACTAGTTCCATTCATTATCGTAATTATGCCTTATGTATTTTACAAATCACGAATGTTAAATGTACTGAATCTTGGGGAACAGACAGCGACTGGACTGGGTGCTCATGTATCCAAACAACAGATCGTTATGCTTGCTGCCTCTGTTGGACTAGCTGGCACCTGTGTTGCGGTAAGCGGCAGCATCGGGTTTGTCGGCCTCATTGGTCCGCATCTAGCTAGGCGTCTTATTGGTCCGAAGCATCAATTTCTTCTGCCAACCGCAGCAGCAGCAGGGGCCTTGCTTGTTATTGCGGCAGATACGATCAGCCGCAGCTTCTCAACAGATGTGCCAACAGGTATCGTAGTAGCTATTATTGGAGCACCGTATTTCTTGTACTTATTAGCGAAATCCAAATCGTAATGGATTTGAACTAGTCAGATGGAATTTACATTTGTTACAGAGCACGATATTGTTAGATTATAACATGAGAATACGAACAAAGAGGCTGTTACCTAGCACTGAATGTTAGGTTAGCAGCCTCTTTTTTTGTTCGAACCAGTTCCATACTCCGAAATCAGAAAACATAGAATCCACGAACATACCGTTTCGTTCTTATCACTGTTACAATGTTCATTTGTTTATGCAGTGGAATGGGTGCTGCATGACCAGCTTTCGTTGCTTGATGGTGAGTCATATATACTCACAGTTTCACGTTGTGCTATTTTGAGTCGAAAAGAGAATTTGGGTTCTTTTTAACTTTGTACACAAGATAGAAAGCAGTAGCGATCGCGCCAACAGTTCCACAAATAATGTCCAGCATCGTATCGTACAAACTTCCATTTTGAGATTTGAATCCTAACAAGCCATCAACGGTGAACTCATAGATCTCCCATACGCCTGCCATTGCTACCGAGAAGAAAAAAGCAAACCAGATTGCAATAGAGGGAGCTATTTGGCTTTTATGGTGGCGTACCTTTTTTCCCAGAATAAACAGTCCGACGAAACAAAGAATGACTCCAGAAAGCAAATGCTCGATTTTGTCCAAATGCGGAATCACACCATACATATTAAACAAGTTGGCGACCAACATCGCAAGCGCGATAAAAAACAGAATCGAGAAGCGTAGTGCAAAGGGAAGATCGCTTTTCGTCCATGTAATTAATCCGCGCAGCAGCAGCAGTACGACAATAATCAAACCGGATTGAAATACTTTTCCGCCATTTCCGATCACCAAATAATAAACAAACGTTACCGTACAAATCAGGTATAAACTTAGTTCAAAAAAGTCGTTGAACGTGAGTTTTTTCTTTTGCTTCATATAGGAATCACCTCGTTATTAAATTGTTACCCAATAAATAGTTGGATATTAGTATACGGATGGAGAACAACACGTGTGAGCCACTTATTCCGATTCTGCCTGCTCGACTAAACTGCTTATGTACATAACTAAACGAATGAACATAGATGATAAGGATTCTCAATATAGCAATACTGATATATACTACAGCATATAGAAGATGATGTCGAATTATGATGTCAGGTTGTACATCATGTACATCATGTAAGGAAAGGAACCGATAATGAAAAAAATATTGCTTATTGAAGACGAGAAAAACCTATCACGCTTTATCGAGCTAGAGCTGCAGCATGAATCGTTTTCGGTAGGCACTGCTTCTAATGGTCAAGATGGTCTTCAACTTGCCATGAAAGAACACTGGGATTTGATTCTACTGGATCGGATGCTTCCAGGTATAGATGGACTTGAAGTGTGCCGACAGATTCGTGCGCACAGTCGAACACCAATTATTATGATAACAGCGAAAGATCGTATAGCTGATCGCGTCGAAGGATTGGACAGTGGAGCGGATGATTATATTCCGAAACCATTTGCGATTGAGGAGCTGCTAGCACGTATTCGCGTTGTGTTCCGTCGACAAGAGGATCATGAAGAAACGCCGTATGAACAATTGGTATTCAAAGACTTAACCATTAATCTCGATGCAAGAATCGTCAAAAAAGGCGCTACCGAAATCGAGCTAACGAAGCGAGAGTATGCCTTGCTTGTTGCATTGATGGAAAATACAAATCGTGTGCTAAGCAGAGAAATGTTGTTGAATAAAGTATGGGGCTACGACGCCGTAGTTGATATGAATGTAGTAGATGGCTATGTAAGATATTTGCGTAAAAAAATAGATACCGTTGGTCACGATAGCTATATTCAGACATTGCGTGGTATCGGCTACGTGATGCGCAAATGAAGCTGCAATCTACGATTAACTTTTTCTCGCGAATGCCAATTAAGTGGAAGCTTACGCTCTGGTCATCCTTTATCCTGTTCGTCCTTTTTATGGCCTACAATGCTGTTCAATATGTTTACATGGAAAAGTGGATGATGGGTCAAGAGAAAGTAAAGATTCAAGCAAATATGAATCAGTTGCTTAATGAGCTGCTTGAAAATGAATATGCGCTGCAAAACAAGTCGCGTTCTAGCATCCGTCAATTATTTTATAGGGTAAATGCACCAAACCAATTGATCCGTTTAATGGATCAGCGTGGGGAAACGATCGTTACGGTTTCAAATCATGTATCTGATGAATGGTTGAAGCCTGAGCCTGTGACGCAATCGGAGATCGTACTAACGGAAGGGAATGGACGTTCCTTGCTGGTGATGAGAAGCCCAATTACGGTGTTTCAATTTAACGGAACGATTGAAATCGTAAAGAGTATGGATGACTTTACGCAGCTAAGCGCTGCATATGCTCAAATGATGTTTGTGTTTGGACTAGGTGCGGTGGTACTGTGTGGTCTTGGTGGAGGGATTTTGGCATGGCAAATGTTAAAACCAATACAATCCATGGCCCTCACGATAAGCAAGGTTAAGCAAAAAGGGTTGCAAGAACGCGTTCCGATTCAAAATAAGGGTGACGAGGTTGGCAAGCTCCTTGTTCTGTTCAACGAGATGATGGATCAAGTGGAGCAATCTTTCCATCAGCAAACGCAATTTGTTGAAGATGCATCGCATGAGCTGCGCACGCCAATTGCAATAATTGAAGGACATCTAGGATTGCTTCAGCGTTGGGGCAAGAATGAGCCTACTGTACTTGAAGAATCACTGCAAGCGTCTACGCAGGAATTGCTTCGGCTGAAAGGGCTGGTTCAAGAGCTGTTGGAGCTGAATCGTGCAGAGCATCTTGACGGAGAGCCATATCGTACGGTATCCAAGCTAGGTGAAGGGATTCAATCGCTTATTCAGAAGCTTACTCTCATCCATCCATCGTTTCAATTTGAAACCGAGGTACAATCAGTGATGAAGACGCCTCTCGCTATAGGTGAACAGCATTTTGAACAAGTGATGCTCATTATTTTAGATAATGCTGTTAAGTATTCACCCAACGAAACTAATATCCATATCAAGGCAACGGCACATAAAGATATGGATATGTTAAAGATTGTCATCAAAGATAGAGGAATAGGTATTCCGAAGGAAGATCTGCTTCATGTAACCGATCGGTTCTATCGAGTAGAGCGCGCGAGAAGCCGTGAACGTGGTGGGAATGGTCTCGGGTTGTCCATTGCTAAGCGAATCGTAGAGAAATATGATGGTAAGCTAATGATTCAAAGTGAGTATTCGAAAGGGACGGAAGTGACCATTTCATTACCGATTGCATCACGAAGTAAATCATCAGAATGAATACCATAAGAGTGAAAGGTATGTGCGAATGAATAAGAAAGTTTCCGTCATAACCGTCTCACTGGTGGTGCTGGTTGTCCTTTTGATAGGTGCTATCAGTGGTGTCATAGTGAATCGGACGGGAGAGAACACAAACGATAATTTCTTCGTTAACAAGAGAGAACAGGCAGCTGTGAATAAAGAGTCAGTTGTTCATGTATATACGTCGCGGCATTATACGGTTGATCGAAAGCTATATGAACAATTCACAAAAGCTACTGGCATTAAAGTCAATGAAGTGAAGGGGACAGCTGACGAATTGATCGATCAGTTGAAAAGAGAAGGAGAGCATACCGAGGCAGATTTGTTTATGACTGTGGATGGTGGTTCCCTGCAAGCTGCGAAGCAAAATAATGTCCTTCAGCCTATACGCTCAACTGCACTAGTCGAGCAAGTAGATGAGCGTTGGCGGGATGTGGATGATCATTGGACGGCTATTTCAGCTCGTGCGCGTGTCATTGTGTATGCAAAAGATCGGGTGAAGCCTGAGGAGCTATCTACGTATGAGGATTTGACCAGTGAGAAGTGGAAAGGTCGCGTATTGGTTCGTTCCTCCGCCAACTTGTACAATCAGTCGCTGCTGGCTTCATTAATTAAGCTTAACGGTGCAGAAGAAGCGGGGCACTGGGCTAATGGAATAGCTGCCAATATGGCACGTCAGCCAGAAGGCGGCGACCGGGACCAAGCGTATGCTATCGTTGATAAAGTTGGGGATGTTGCACTGATGAACAGTTATTACATTGGACAGATGCTCAATTCCAACAAACCAGAAGAGGTGAGAGCCGCTAGCCGCCTCGGTGTGTATTTTCCGAACCAGCAAACGACAGGGGTTCACATGAATGTCAGTGGAGTAGGACTGACCAAACATGCAAAGAACAAAGAGAATGCGATAAAGCTTATTGAATACATGACGAGTCAAGTGGGACAAACCTTATTATCGAGTGAAAGCTATGAGTTCCCTGTGAACGAGACAACAGAAATGCCACCTTTGTTAAAGGAGTGGGGTTCATTTAAGGCGCAGGCTATTAACTATGCGGAGCTTGGTAATTATCAACACGAGGTAGCGGAGTTGTTTCAGCAAGCAGGTTGGAAGTAAGTCGAATACGCTAGACAAATGTAAACGAAAGGACCTCAATTCCGCTCTATAGGGGAAAATGAGGTCCTTATTTTAATTTTTAAACGAGAGTCCACTTTCTTGCAAAGCAGCCCGTAGCTTAGGTAATGACGCGGGTCCCATACCATGCAGCTTTAAAATTTCTTTCTCGCTATACGTGGCGAGCTGCTGCAACGTTGTAATTCCATGGTGCTCCAGGGCTCGTCTTGCTGGTGCGGACAAAAGTGAAAGAAATCCGGTTTCGGGTTTGCTTTCTTGTGCACAAACAGGACAAGTTGGACAATCGCTGCTTTTATAGTAGTTGTGTCCATGCTCACAAGTTCTTAGCGTTTTATTTGAAGGTGCCATTTTGAGAAATCTCCTTTTCCATTGTTGGACTCCATTGCCGCTTCTAACATTCGACCAGCAATGAAAACATCGTATGTTGTAGACCGCATAATTTAGCAAATGTAATCACCTTACTATTATAGAACGTACATTCGCAGTTATCAAACGATCTTTACATCGTAAGATGAAACATTCAAAAAAATTCGTAAAACGAGTAATTATTTTATTTCTCACACCGTTTTCACATTTTCATTGGTTATAGTAACAATAGAAATTGCAGATGATTATCATTATCAATGAGAATCGAGTGAGAATGATAGCAAAAGTGTTAGGGACGATGTGTTGGAACTATCGAACTAGCATTCAGATTCATTCGATGAACGTAAATTACAGACTAGGGGGATCACCTAAGATGAAGAAGAGAAACTTCAAAAAATCAGTTATGCTGCTTACGATTGTCATGATTATGACGTTGTTGGCAGGTTGTGTTGGCGGTAACAAGTCCACTGCTCCTGATGCTGGACAAGCAGCGAAAGAGCCAGCAACGAAAGCAAGCAACGAAGTAAACATTTATACAGCACGTCATTACGATGTAGATGCTGAACTATATGCGAAGTTCACAGAACAAACGGGCATCAAAGTCAATGTGATTGAAGGCAAGGCACCAGAACTTATCGAACGTTTGAAGCGTGAAGGTGCAAGTACACCAGCTGATTTGTTCATTACCGTAGATGGCGGTATCCTCAATACAGCGAAGACAGCTGATTTGCTGCAACCGATTCAATCGGCTGCTATTGATGCGCAAGTTCCTGCAGATATGCGCGATAAAGATAGCCATTGGGTGGGTTTGTCCACGCGTGCTCGTGTCATTGTATATGCCAAAGATCGTGTAAATCCAAATCAATTGTCTACGTATGAAGATTTGGCAACAGATAAGTGGAAAGGCAAGCTGCTTGTTCGTTCTTCAACGAACTTGTACAATCAATCTTTGCTGGCGTCTCTTATTTCTCTTAACGGTGAAGCAGAAGCTGAGAAATGGGCAGCAGGCATTGCAGCTAACCTAGCACGTGATCCTGAAGGTGGCGACCGTGATCAAGCGAAAGCAGTTGTAGCAGGTACAGGTGATGTTGCAATTATGAACACGTACTATGTAGGCCGTATGACTGTGTCTGATGATCCAGAAGAAGTGAAGGTAGCAGAGAAAATCGGGGTATTCTTCCCGAACCAGCAAACGACAGGTACGCATTTGAACATCAGTGGTGCAGGACTTGTTAAACATAGCAAAAACAAAGACAATGCATTGAAATTGATCGAATTCTTGACAGCTAAGGAAGCACAAACGGCGGTTTCCAAAGCAAACTTCGAATTCCCGGTAAACAAAGAGGCAGAAATGCCTGAATTGCTGAAAAGCTGGGGAACATTCAAGCATCAAGGTTTGGACTTCGCTGTATATGGTGAACTAAATCCGAAAGCAGCTGAAATTGCGAATAAGGTCGGTTGGAAATAAACATGAACAAACGACGTCTCTTCATCAATTTGCAAAAAAGAATGAATGTATGGACGATCGTTAGCCTAACAGGGGCAGCAGTTATTCTGCTGCCCATCCTGTATGTATTGTCTGGGTTGATTCGGCCAGCTAACGATAATTGGGAAAGCGTAAAACAGTTCCTACTGACTGACTATGTCATAGGCTCTTTGAAACTGGTGCTATTCACCGGTTTTTTTGCTACGTCTATCGGTGTTGTGCTTGCTTGGCTTGTCGTTGGATATACGTTTCCTTTGCGAAAATGGTTTAGATGGGCCTTGATGCTTCCATTAGCAGTGCCGCCTTATATCGCAGCATATACCTATGCGACGATGACTAGCTATACAGGCTTTATTCAAGCAACGCTGCGCAATCAATTTGATATTCATGTCACTCCAGGCACGATTGAGGTTATGTCGACGCGAGGCGCTGTGTTCATTTTAACGTTATTCTTATTCCCATATGTGTTTATGATTGCGAAAATGTTTCTAGAGCGTCAGAGTGCGGTCTATATTGAAAATGCAAGACTATTAGGGCATAAACGACTATCCTTATTCTTCAATGTCGTGCTTCCCATTTCACGTCCTGCTATTATTGCAGGTTTAATGCTGGTCGTCTTTGAAGTTTTGAGCGACTATGGCGTGGCTAACTATTTCGGTGTACAGACGTTGTCAACGGCCATTTTCCAGACGTGGTTCAGTATGTATGATGTTGACTCCGCGATGAGGCTAGCGGCATGGCTTATGGTTGTTATTATTGGCATATTCGTACTGGAGAGATATTTGCGTCGCAATCAGCAGTACAATACATCGATGAAGCAGAACAAGCCGCTAGCTCCGAAGCCTTTAAAGGGAGCGGCAGCATTTGGCGCTACTGCTTTTTGCATGATCGTATTTTTGTTATCGTTCGTTATCCCAGTTGTGCAGCTAATCGTATGGGCAACTTGGACGTATGAGAAAATGTGGAGTGCCGATCTCATCGAGTTGGCGCTGAACAGCTTGAGTGGTGCTGCTATTGCTACCTTTGTCATTCTTATACTTGCGCTTTTGTCTGCAAAAACAGTGAGAACGATGTCTTCATGGCCAGCCTATTTGCTTACGAAATTGATGACAGTAGGATATGCGGTGCCTGGTGCAATTATTGCAATAGGGGTACTAGCTGTCTGTATCCAATTGGATAAATGGTTATTTCCCATTTACGCTTCGTTAGGTATGGGCAAGGGAATGCTTTGGTTAAGCACATCACTATTTATGCTTTTGGCAGGTTATGTCATACGATTCATGGCAACAGGCTATAATGCGATCGAAACGGGCTATGACAAAATTCCGCGAAGCTACTCAGAAGCGGCAAGAACGCTTGGACATGGGCCTGCGAGCACCTTTTTCAAGATTGAGCTGCCACTGTTAAGAGGCTCAATTGTAACTGGGTTCATCCTTACTTTTGTGGAAATTGTAAAAGAGCTGCCGATAACGATGCTGCTGCGGCCGTTTAATTTCGATACGTTGGCGGCACGAACATACCAATTTGCCATTGATGAGCGAATTTATGAAGCAGCCCTGCCATCTTTACTGCTCATCTCAATTAGTTTGTTCTCCGTGTTATGCATCCTGAATATTGAAAAGGAGAAGACGAAATGACGTATGTGTCGATTAAAAACTTAACATTCCGTTACAACAAAAGGCAGACGCCGATTATCGATAATCTCTCCTTTGCAATGAATAAGGGAGAAATTGTTGGTATTGTGGGGGCAAGCGGCAGTGGAAAGAGCACGTTGCTGCGCATTATTGCAGGATTGGAACAACCAGAGCAGGGGACCATCGAAGTCGATCAAAAAATGATGATGGATGATACATGTTGGGTGGAAACGGAGCAGCGTGGTGTTGGTATGGTGTTTCAAGATTATGCGTTGTTTCCACATCTGAATGTGGCGGACAATATCGGATTTGGGATGCATAAGCTGAAGCGTTCGGAACGTAAGCAGCGGCTGCAAGAAATGTTGGAGCTGGTGCAGATGACGGATTATGCGAAGCGATACCCGCATGAGTTGAGCGGTGGTCAACAGCAGCGTGTCGCGATGGCTCGCGCTCTTGCACCTAAGCCGTCTATTTTGTTGATGGACGAGCCATTCAGCAATTTGGATGCGCATCTTAAAGCTAACATTCGAAAGGAATTGCTGCAAATTTTGCGCAGAGCAGGTATCACCTGTTTGTTCGTTTCTCACGATCAAGCGGATATTGAGGCGATCTGCGAGCGGGAGTTTTGTATAACCGCCAATAGTGGAGGTAACTTCTGCTCGTGTTAAATATATGTATGAGTATGTAAATAACGACAGCCAATCTAGGGTATGCAGCCTTCGATTGGCTTTTTTATATTTCAAGACTCTGCGTTGTGATGAACAGTGACATGTGAAAAATACAGAAGACAAGTAGTTGATAACTTGTATCTTCTAATCTTCTTTAACAAGCAGAAGAAATGATCTTTCTACCTGTTCAAAGTCCGAAAGTGTTATGATAATAATGACTATCACCTCATATTAGGAGGCTTTTTTATGATGAAAATTGGAGTTATCGGTATTGGAGATATAGCAAAGAAAGCATACTTGCCCATTTTAGGCACGAGAGCAGATGTGGAATTATCGATTGCAAGTCGCAATCAAGAGGTTGTGAATCAAGTTGCACAGCAATATCGAGTTGCACATAAATGTGCTTCCGTACAAGAACTGATAGTTACGAAGATTGACGCTGCTTTCGTTCATGCGGCTACTGAAGCCCATCCGATTATTATCCGTGAACTCATCGAAGCAGGTGTTCATGTATTTGTCGATAAGCCGATTGCTTATACATTGGGTGAAACCGAAGACCTTGTATCGCTAGCTAAGCAGCGTGGTGTTGGACTAATGGTAGGCTTCAATCGTCGATTTGCCCCAATGTATCGGAATTTGAAGGCAGAAATACATAATCCGGAAACGATTTTGATGCAAAAAAATAGAACGGGACCACTATCCGACATTCGTACGACCATTTTAGACGATTATATTCATGTGGTAGATACTTTGCTTGCTTATGTTGGGGAAGCGGATGTGGATATGCACGTGCAGGCAAAAATAGAAGAAGGATTGTTGCACTATATTATCTTAAATGTAGTCGCAGGTGACACTACGGGGATTGGCATCATGCACCGCCAGACTGGCATAACGGAAGAGCGTCTTGAAATGATGGGCAATCAAAAGAAATTTGTAGTCAACAACATGGTGCACACGACCGCATTTGTGAATCAGACGGAACAGTACCAACCTTTTGGCGATTGGACGACTACGTTGTATCGCAGAGGCTTTGTGGATATGATCGATCATTTCATTACTTGTGTTAGAAATGGACAAGCATTTGAAACGAGTGGGGAGCGTTCTTTACGTACACATGAGCTGTGCGAAAAGATCGTAGCGGAGCTTTCATAGGCTTATAGCAGATTCAATTAACTGGAGTAGGTTGTAAATATGATGAGATCTTTTTTTCAAAAGTTTATGTTTGCCCGGTTTCTAGTCGTAGGGGTCATGAATACGATAGTTGGCTTGACGTCTATCTATGTCTTATTTAACGTCGTGTCATTGAATTATTGGGCCTCTACAGCAATTGGAAATGTAATAGGTGGTATTTGTAGCTATATTTTAAATAAGAAATATACGTTTCAAGTGCAGTCATCTATGTCGAATACTTCAACCGTTATCAAGTTTATTGCTGTTAATATCATGGCATATTTCACGGCTTACTATATAGGATATTGGATTATCCAAATAGCGGAGAGCTTTGAGCAATATATGTCACCTCTTTTGTATAAAAATCTTTCTATATTGATTGCTTCGGGCTTGTTCACGATATTTAATTATGTAGGCCATAAATATATAACATTTGCGAGTCGAGCTGTGAAATCGTAACTATTATTTCGTAAATGGTTGTCGTGGTCAAAATAGGACATGTAGTACTTAATGTAATTAATTAGAAATGTTAAAATAACCTTAAGTCACATGCTGCAAAAAGGATATCTGATAACATGTTGGGAGGGTGTAATCACCTTGAATAATTCAATGTGGATAATAATGGGGATTGCGCAATTATGCACGATTGGTACGGCAGCATTCCGAGCCTCGCAAGATGTTTCGGGACAACGTAAGTTCCCGAAGATGCTGTGCATGTTATTCAGCAGCTTGCTCGTGGTAACCTCTTGGCTTGTAGCCGCATCGGCAGATTTTGCAACTCCTTATGTATGGCTGGCTGCAGGGATGTCCCTTTCCTTTATTGGAGATTTATCAATGGCAGCGTTATTACCGTGGCGTCATCCTATCATTGGTGGCATGATTACATTTGGTCTTGGACACGTATGCTACATGATTTCCTTTACGCAAATTGCTAATTCAAATGGGTTTACGATATATAATGAGGCTTTCATCGCAGGTGCAATTGTTCTTGTAGTAACGCAGTTATACGTATGGAGACGCATTCTGAATGTACCTACACAACCAAGAGCCATTGTGAACGGAGCAGCGGTCTATGGGCTGCTTGTTGGTTTCACGGCAGTATATGCTGCTGGCTTATGGCAAGCAGTAGGAGGCCTGTGGCTGCTTCCACTTGTAGGAGGCTTGCTATTTGTTTGGTCTGACTTCTTAATTGGTTGGTTCGATATCGGTGGTAGAAAATTGAGAAATCCTCGTTTATGGATTTGGATTACATACGGGATTGCTCAAATCTGCATTGTGTATGCACCACTTATGCACCTGTTGCAATAACGGGTGCTACTGCTTACACTTGGTTATCGATATCTTTTATGAGGATATACGAAGAACTTATAACTTAAGTCTGAATAGGAAAATAGACCCACTAATAATAGCTTTGTTATGCTGCGAGTAAAGTTTTCGCTTCCAGAAGATGGGGGAATTATTTTATACAGAGGCTTTCCATCTTCGTTAAGAAGTGGAGAGCCTTCATTTTTGCTCATGTATAAGGAAAAATGGCGCAGCGATAGGCTTGAATTCACGTTACAGGTATTACCTTTTATTTTCTGATTCGAGTTGGACTACAATGGGTACATCATTTTGTTCAGAAATTGTTAAGTCTGTAGAACTATAATCATAAGGATATGTATTATTTATTCTTGATCATTTTCACATAATTGCTGATAATCATAGGTATAAAGTATTATTTGTGAAGTTATGAAGACTGACGGAATGCTGAACTATTCAGGTCGTGAGTCCAGACTTATTTATATTGTTCATTAGAATTAGAATGAGAGGAGCGATAACGTGAAACTAATATCTGTTGTCATACCAGCTTATTACGAAGAAGAAGTTATTGAACATTGCTATGAATCGTTGACGCGTGTAATGAGACATACGAACTATGCTTATGAGTTGATTTTCGTCAATGATGGAAGTCGTGATCGTACATTGGAAAAATTAACTCTTATTGCCAGTAGCGACTATAATGTGAAGATCATCGATTTTGCAAGAAATTTCGGGCATCAGGCTGCCGTAACCGCTGGAATTGCTAAGGCTAATGGAGATGCGGTTGTCATTATAGATGCGGACTTACAAGATCCCCCTGAAGTTATTGAAAGCATGATTGCGAAGTGGGAGGAAGGCTATGATATCGTATATGGCAAAAGGAGGAAACGCGAGGGAGAAACGTGGTTCAAGCTCGTAACAGCTAAGTACTTCTATCGGTTCCTCAATTATATGTCGGATGTAGATATCCCAAAAGACACAGGTGACTTCAGACTGATTGATAGCAAAGTGGCACATATATTCAACCGCATGTCTGAGAAAAATCGATTTATTCGCGGAATGATTAGCTGGATTGGATTTAAACAAACGTATGTAGAGTACGATCGGAATGAGCGATTTGCTGGTGAAACGAAATATCCGCTTCGAAAAATGCTGAGATTCGCAACGGACGGCATCGTTTCTTTCTCCTCGAAGCCGTTAAAATATATTATGCGTATAGGTTTTGTTACAGTTATACTGGCACTTGGCCTTTTAATTTATTCTGTATGTGCCAAACTTATTGGTTCTCCAACTGAGCCAGGTTGGACATCGATTATGGTAGCTATTACACTGTTCAGCGGTGTGCAGATGCTTTCTTTAGGTATTATTGGCGAATATATCGCCAGAATATATGACGAGAGTAAGAGTAGGCCGTTGTATATCGTTCAAAATGAAGTGAATTTTGAGCATATACAGACATCTAATCGGTCAAATGAAGCGAAAGTTCCTTCCGTGATGTAGCGTGTATGGTACGAAAGTGAGGTTTAATAGAATGAACAAAAATATGATGCTTGGTGCAGGAATTGTTGTATCTATTCTGTTACTCACTTCCTGTGATCGATCAGAGCAGGTTGCACGTCCTGTTCAACCTGATGATAAACCTAATGTGTCAGCTCCACTATTTCCTGAAGAGACCTACGGAAATGAACCACATGTACAAGCAAATGAGCAACAATTGTACCAGTTTATAAATGAGCAGATGAATGGTGAGTACGGCATATTTACAAACTTCAGCAACACAGATCAGAATGCTGATGTAGCTACTGGGCATGAGGTACTGAGTGAATCAGCAGGATTACTAATGCGTTATTATACACGAACAGGCCAACAGCAAGCGTTTGACAACGAATGGAATCGAGCAAAGCAGACATTTGACCTATCCAGTGGATTCAGTTATCGATACAGTCCACAACAAAATAAACGCCACACGTTGAATGCTGCAGTTGACGATCTGCGATTAATACGTGCCTTGCATGAGGCAGGGAATGTTTTTAACGATGAACGATACCGCCAAGAAGCAGACCAATACGGCAAGCGTTTCTATGAACACAACATTAGAGACGGACGTTTGTATGACTTTTATGATGAAACATATAAAATTACAAATGACTTTATTACGCTGTGTTACATCGACCTTACTTCATTAGGATTGCTACCTATTTCATCAGAAGAAAGTAAGACACTACAGCAAAATATGCTCGACATCCTGCATCAGGGCTTTTTGTCAGACGAGTTTCCATTTTATGAGACAAGATACAGCTACAAAACGGAAAGCTATCAATCGGAACGAATCAATATGGTTGAGTCGTTATTGACCATTTTATCGCTCGTTGAGGTGAATCAGCATCATCCGTCAAGTATCAAGTATATAAAAGAACATGTGCAAGCAGGAACAATGTTTGGGCAATATACCAAAGTAGGAAAAGCGACGACAGACATTCAATCGACGGCTATTTACGCGATTACAGCCATGATTGGTACTGAACTCAGAGATAAAGAGTTATATGAAGCAAGTATTCGCAGAATGGAACAGTACCAGGTACAAAATAGTGGCACAAAGCTTGATGGGGGATATGGAGACGCTGCATCACAGCAAGCCTATTCCTTTGATAACTTAATGGCATTATTGGCCTATGCACATTAAATTGAAAGTAAAGAAAGGGTGAGGGCTTATGACGGAGAAAGGGAGCATACTCGTAAAAAGCAAGCTTATTGCATTAAGTCGGTATGTATCTCCGGCTATGCTCGCAGCCTTAGGAGTGCTATTCATTACGATCATCGCACTGTTCGTTCCACCCTATATTGGAATGGCAGACAATGGTGATTATTTTCGAATTCTCTACAGTAACGGCTTATATTTCAATATGCCGAACTATGATAGTTATTACTTAGGCTACTTCATAAAAGAGTACGGTATTTTTCAGCACTTTAATGAAAATGGAGCAACTTTATTTTCGTCTCAGTCGTATTTTATTCGTTTGTCGATATGGTTAAATGAGTTGTTTTATCATGACCAATTGTATGATATTCGGTTTCAGACCATTATTTTTATTGTGTTGTATACAATCGCCATTTATTTGTTTGTGGAAAGTCTCACTTGGAAGATTCCTCGAAAATACGGCTATCCAATTGCCTTGATCGCCATATTTCTATTTGCAGATACGGCGTATACGGCGTTCTTTAACTCGTTTTTCAGTGAAAGCATCGTATGGACCATGCTCATTTATGTATTCGCAGCGGGATTATTGTTGTACAGGAATCGCTACAATGATTATGTGCTAATGGCGATTTTCTTTGTTAGTGCACTGTTATTAACAACGAGCAAGCAGCAAAACGCCCCAGTAGGTGTCATTTTAGCAGTTACGGGCCTTGTACTTATTTTTGTACGTAAAGAGCGAGCTTATCGCATAGGGATGTCAGCAATTTTAGTTGCATTGTTCCTAGCTGGCGTTGGGACATATGTGTTAATTCCGAAGGAGTTCGTAAATATTAACCAGTACCATGCCATGACTCGCGGCGTTTTGATGGAATCAGAGGATCCTGAAGCTACTTTGAAAGCATTTGGCATCGATAAGCAATATGCCGTTCTTAATAAAAGTATCTATTATGAGCCATATACAACAGTAGACGTCGATTCAAAAATATTGGAGGATCATTTCTACAGCAAATATGGATTTGGATCGATACTGGCTTACTATATAACAAATCCAGGACAAGCATTTAAGATGCTGGATATCGCAGCAAAGCATGCTTTTACGATAAGGCCACCAGCGATGGGGAACTATGAAAAGTCTGCTGGTAAGGAGTTCGCTGCCCAGACATCATTCTTTTCTGTATATAGCAAAATCAAGCATGCATTAGCACCGAAAACATTCGGCTTCATCGTGCTATGGGTCATCATTATTATCGGCTTGTATATGCCTTCATTTATTAAAGCTGTAAAGGACAAGCATATGCGTCATATTCAACGGCTGCCGTTAATTCTAGGTATCATGTTACTCGGATTATCGGGCATACTTGTTTCCATTATTGGAGCGGGAGACGCGGATTTGTCGAAGCATGAATTTTTATTTACAGCGGCATTTGACCTAGTTACATTTGTTGCTATCGCAGATGCCATTCGTGGATATTTGTGGCGAAGTGATCAGGATATTATCGTTCAATAGCATGAACAAGATGAATGGAAGGGGATAGGCATGTTGCAACAAGCTATAAAGAAAGTATTACTTCTATTTATTATTATGCTGCTCATTATTTTGCCAGTCACGTCTGTTCCCTCACTTCATGCTGAAGCTAGTAAACCTGTACACATTCTGTTATTGTACGATAGCTTGGCTAAGGGCACATCAAAAGCAGGGAATGTGGAAGCACTTCAACGTATGCTTGCCACTTTTAGTGTAAAGGTTACGCTTCAATCTTTTGACACGTATCAGAAAGGCGAACTGGATCAATATTCGCAAGTAATAGGGGTTCATAATGTTCCTGATATTGCTGTTTCTAATAGGGCGTTCTTAAATGATATTGAAGAGTATACGGGTAGCTACTTACATATTGGCACGAATGCTCCAGCTATTGTAATGAATAAGCTCAGACTGAGCTTGAACCATATAAACGAGGATACGATTCGATTGTCGATCGATCATTTCTCAGAGCCGTCAATTCAAGCCGATTCCCTCTCTTATATTGTCAGCCATTCAGGCAGTAGCCATGGTCTTATTGCATCAAGGAACAGCGACCGACAATCTCCATATGGTGTTGTTGGGGAAGAAATGGCTTATGTATCTTTTTTTGAACAAGGTAACCTGAGTGAACTTGCGATAGGGTATGTACTGCGTGATTGGCTTGGCTGGTCAGAACAGAGCAGCACGTATGTGGTATTCAAGGAAATCTATCCGTTCTCTGACTTGATAAGGCTGGAGAAGCTCGCAGACGAGCTTTATGAAGCAGGGATTCCGTTCATTGTAAGTGTTAGACCTGTTTTTAGCAATTTAGACTATCCTGCTACAAAACGCTATTTAGAAACGTTGAAATATGTTCAATCCAGGAACGGAAATGTCGTCGTGAATGTGCCTGTTGTAGCATCTACTATAAGCCAACTGGATAGAGATCTTAATAAGAGCTTTGAGTTGTTCATTGATGCGATGGCTAAGCAGGGAGTTGCCCCTTTAGGAATCGGGGCTGAGATGTATTGGACATACGACCAACACTATGCCAATTCCGGGCTGGGCTTATTTGATACAGCGGTCTTATTTCCTAATGAGAAATTAATGCATAAGTCGCAAGTTAATTCATCACTATCGTTTCCTACTTCTTTGTATAGTCTACAGCTACGTTTTCTGGACGCATTGGAATATAAAGAAACAGCTATCGCTGATCTACCTATGAATACGGCGATTACATTCGACTTCAATGATAATGAACAGCAGTTGGTCCAAGCGGTTCAGCGGCTCCGCGATAGTTGGGTAACATTTGCTGACTTGAAATATGGGGATCATACTGTAACAACACAAGCGAACACCATTCGATCAAGCGGAGGTTCTTTGTACATCAATGACCAATTGATCGATCTAGCAACTGCACGCGAGGAAGTTAGTGAGGAATTTGAGTACAAGCCTAAAGTAGAAAAAAGCTTCGAGCGTTGGTTTAATGTTCAAAATAAAGTCTTTATCGTTATCATATTGGTGACGATTGTAGCGTTTGGCGGCTTCTTCATTATTGGCCACCGATTATACAAACGGAAGTATTTCAAATGAGGAGGCCGCTATGACGATTGCAGATATACTAATGATGATTGCCGTGGTTTGTATATGGTCTCTCTTGCTTGTCAATGTGGTTCTCATAATTGCAGGCTACTTGTATTACCTCGATATTGAAGGCAAAAAGGTGCCAGACATCAAAGGGGAAGCGCCCTTCGTTACGATCATGGTTCCGGCACACAATGAAGGAATGGTTATTATAAAGACTGTCGAATCGCTTTTAGCTCTAGACTATCCGCATCATAAATATGAGATTATCGTCATTAACGATAATTCATCAGATGATAGCAGTGTCCTGTTAGCAGATTTGCAAGATCGCTATCCTAGCCGGAACCTAATCATTATTAATACGGATAAGATTACTGGCGGCAAAGGGAAATCTAATGCTCTGAATATTGGATTTCAGCGCAGTAAAGGTGAGCTGATTGCCATTTATGATGCAGATAATACACCTGAGAAAACAGCGCTTCGATATTTGGTAGGCGAGATTATGAATGATGATTCGCTCGGTGCTGTTATTGGCAAGTTCCGTACACGGAACCGCGACGCAAGTTTGTTAACGCGATTTATTAACATCGAGACGTTATCGTTTCAATGGATGGCGCAGGCAGGACGATGGAAATTGTTCAAGCTGTGCACCATCCCAGGCACCAACTTTATTATGCGACGTCACATCGTTGAAGAAATTGGTGGATGGGATGTAAAAGCAATCGCAGAAGATACGGAGATCAGCTTCCGTATTTACATGATGGGCTACCGGATTAAGTTTCAGCCTAAGGCCGTCACCTGGGAACAGGAGCCCCAAACGCTTAAAGTATGGTTCAAGCAGCGTACTCGCTGGGCAAAGGGCAATATTTATGTGATCGTCAAAAACATACCGCTGCTCTTTGACCGCTCAGCCAAAAGAATTCGTTTTGATATTTTATATTTCTTATCCATTTACTTTTTGTTGTTAACGTCGCTAGTGATGTCTGATATTTTACTCATCTTACATGCTTTGGGATATGTTCATACAACGATTGCGGGGCTTAGTATGTTCCTATGGTTGCTTGCGATAACGCTATTTGTTACGGGAACATTTATTACGATCATTACGGAAAAAGGAGAGATGCGCCTCTCTAACTTATGGATCATACTGCTTATGTATGTGTCTTATTGCCAAATGTGGATGGTCGTAGCAGCATATGGATTGTATGCGTATATTAAGGACCAAATTTTCAAGCGCGAAGTGAAATGGTATAAAACGGAACGTTTTTAAGATAGGAGAGAAGCGTGTGATGAGAAGAAGTCTACTTATCGGCATCACTTGTATATGTATGCTGATCGTACAGCTTGTTCAGCCGATGGCAGTTGCTGCTGCTGAAGTTAGCAATGTAAAGGTGTACGAGACGCTGATGACGAACACGAACACGTCGTTATCGGGTGTGATGACCTCTAAACATTTTCAATTTCAAACCGAACCTTATTGGAAAGCAAAAAACGCTACGATTACACTGGACTACAAAGCATCTCAGTTAGCGATCAATGATCGCTCCAGTGTGACATTGTCGATGAATGGAACTAAGTTTTATTCCTTCCGACCTAAAGTTGCTGATCAAGTGAAGCAGCAGTTGGCAGTAGTTGTTCCAGCGGAATTACTTGTTAAGGGCAACAATACATTATCTGTGACAGGTAATATTGAGACCACTAAAAATGATCAAATCTGTGTACCGCCAGATAGACATGATAATTGGTTAGAGTTGTATAAGTCTTCTACGATTGCTGTAAAGTACGATACGGAAGCATTTAGCGGCACGATTCAAGATTTCAATGAGCGATTCACGGGAATGGACACGGTTCATACTGATTCCAATCTAATTGTGATCCCTGAACAAAGTAGTTCGACAGAATTGGAAGCAGCTGTGCACGCATTATCTGGCTTCGCAAAATCAAATAAACGGAAGAACGACACGATTCCGATGCAGAAGTTTGATGCGGCATCGATGGACCATAAAAAATGGATCGTAGCTGTTGCTCTTTATGATCATTTGCCAGCCACGATCAAAGCATCTTTGGGGCAGCAGGACTTTAGTAAGCAAGCGCTTATTCAAGTTGTGAACTGGTCTGGGAAGCCAACGCTTGTTGTAACTTCTCAAGATGCGAATCTGCTCGTTAAAGCAGGACGATTTATTGCGAATCAAGAGCTTATGATGCAATTGAACGCAAGCTCAAAAGTAATCACCGAAAGCACGGATGTTAACACACCCGTTGTAAGTGTGAGCAAGCAAGTAACACTAACGGAAACTGGCGATGAGTTAAAAGGTCCTATGCGCCAAGAAAAAAGCTACTTTATCGCTTTGCCTGCTAACCGCGCCATTGCAGACGCCAGCAAGATTAGTCTCGATATGCGTTACGCTAAAAATCTAGACTTCGATCGTTCTATGGTGACGGTATACGTGAATGACAAGCCAATAGGCAGTAAGAAGCTGACTTCTGAGCTGGCGAATAGTGACACACTAACGTTGCCAATACCTAAAAACCTTGATATATCAGGTAACTTTATGGTGACGGTGGCATTTGATTTGGAAATGAAACACAGTGTATGTATTCGACCTCAGGACGAGATGCCGTGGGCTTATATTACTAAGGATTCTTTACTGCAATTGAATACGAAGGACAAGACAGAATTACTATTTAACAACTATCCAAGCCCGTTCTTGCGCGATGGAAGCTTCAATCAAGTTGCAGTCGTTATGCCAAAGGAGCGAGATAGCTATACGTATTTGGCACTATCGAATATGTTTAATCTTCTTGGGCAATATGCAGAGGGGAACACAGGCAATATTCGCTTCTTTGACGACACCGTAGCTTCTTCTGAGTTGACAGACTACAATGTTATTGCGATTGGCAGCTATGCTAACAATAAAGTAATTCGTGATCAGAATGCAAAGCTCTACTTCCAATATGCTGCGGATGGTGGGGGATTTATCTCGAATGAAAAAATGAGCATTGATCAGGATTACGGTAAGCGATTAGGTACATTGCAGCTCATTGAATCTCCGTATAAAGAAGGTCATGGACTATTAGCGGTCACTGGAGCGAGCTCTGAATATTATTACTTGGCTTCCAAGCTGCTCGCCAGCGAAGAACAGAAGTGGAAAGTATTTGGAGACAGTGTGGCAGCTGATAAGGATGGACAAGTATTTGCCCATCGCTTTAAGAAGCAGGCAGAGCAAAATGAACAGTCACTTGTAAGTAATATTATGGAGCGCAGCGATGTGCTTGGCTTTATGGTTGCAGTAATGCTCGTCATTGTGCTGATTCTCGTATCACTTATTTTCATGATTCGCAAATATAGAAAGAAGCGGAGGCAGAATAATGAAACGTAATCAAAGTAATCTGCTGTCCGATGGAGCTTTCTTACTGTGGATCGTCATGACGTTTGTCAGTATCATATTCATTGCGGGAGATCCGAACCGTTATATCTTGAATATTATATTGTTAAATGTGGCTTTGCTCGTTGCGATTATTACGTACTTTACATCGCTGACCATCGGGCTTATCCTCAATGTCCTGTTTATTTTCGGTTATGGTACATTCACGCTTTATCAAACACTAATGCAAGGCAGTGCGCTGGAAGGTCATCATTATTTCTGGCTCATCATGACACCTGTGTTTACGATTGTTGCGTGGATGATCACATTTAGTAACCAGAAGATGCAGGCTGAGAATGAGCAGCTCCTGAAGAGAAATCAATCGTTAGCAACGATGGATGAAAATACCGATCTAAAAAACAGTCGATCATTCCAAAAGGATGCGACGATATTTATGGCGCTATCCAAGCGTTATCAAATAGAGCTTACGCTGCTTGTCGTAAAGGTAAGGTATTGGGATGAATTGAAGCAGATGGTCAGTAGGGAACAAATGACGGAGCTGATTTACGATTTGTCCAAATTGAGTGAGACAAGCATACGTATGAATGACTCGCTCTATATGCTGAATTCCGACGATCCGACATGGGGGCTGCTGCTGTTTACTGACCGTGAAGGCGCTTCTATCGTTATCAATCGAATTAAGGATAAAGTAGCAGCATTTAATGCGGTTGAATCTACAGGCAAGTACAAAATTGATTTGGATTTGATAATTGGCGCGATTGAGTACGAGGCGGAGACGGTCTCGACTCCGTTGGATTTCATTGCTCAGGCAAGGAAACAGTTGGAGTATGATGTGTAGCTGCTCATAAATAACATAATGAATCCCCTTTAGGCCGTGCAGCTGACGCATCAAAATGATGTCGTTGCAACATGCATGCTTAAAGGGGATTTTTGCGGTAGGTGTACGTTGTTTTCTTACTGCTGCACTTATCTTTGAGCGTCGTCTAACACTATGTTTATCCTCGTTGTATCTCTTCCATTAGGTCCTTTATCCCTTGATCCATTTGTTCAATAGATGTTCTGGATATGCTCATCCGTAGAAATTTTTCCCGATTCAGCCAACTAGACAAATAGAAGGGGTTCCCAGGAGCGACTGTAATTTGCTTTGTTGCAAGTCGCTTTATAAGTTGATCCATATTGATCGTTAGTGGCAATTTGAATTGCGTATACATGCTCGAGCTTGTTTCTGAAAGCTGTACAAGTCCTTTATCGTTATATCGCTTAACTGCTGCATGCAGCGCCTGCATACGGGCACTATATTCTTTGCTTAGAAGCTGCTTATGACGTTGATACATGCCATTTCGGATGTACACTTCAAGTGCCGCTTGAGATAAAAGGGAAGTATCGCCATAACTTTTATAGGATTGAAATGTTTGTACTAACTGCTCTGGAAGAACAGCAACGCCGAGTCGTAATCCCGGGAATATCATTTTAGAGAAACTCTTCAAATAAATCACGTGAGAACTCTGATTATATGAATAAATAGGATCGAACTGTCGGCCCACGCCCAGATCTGCCATATAGTCATCTTCGATAATATACACATCGTAGGTGCTGGCAAGCTTGGCTAATTTTCGCCTTTCTTCAGTGCGGTAAGAGGTACCGAGCGGGTTCTGGCAGCGTGACATCGTATAGAAAAATTTGATCTCTCCGCTGCTGAATGCTTCCTCTAGTGCTTGCCAGTCGATCCCTTGTGCCGTGCGTGCAACTCCGCGAACTGGGATTCCTTCTCTTTCTAAATAACGCAAATAGAGATCATAGCTAGGCTGTTCGACAAGTATGGTGGAGCGTTGGTTCGGGAACGACATTTTTGCTGCTATTTCTAGTGCTTGGTGAATGCCAGACGTAACTATAATTTGTTCTGTACGTGCAAACACTTGATCATCCGCTAAGAGCGATACGAGCGCTTGTTTGAGGGAACAGAGTCCTTGTGGATGGCCGTAAGTAAATAAGTTGTATTTATGCGTATCGATTGCTTTGTTCATGCAATGTTGGAAGTCTCGATACGGGAATAAATGAAGATCGGGTGATGCAGATGAAAAGTCAATCCCGTTCCCGTCATTGAAACTGCCTCTGTTAGTTTGATCGGAGCCGAATCGATCTACTACATAGTAACCGCTCTGTGGAATCGTATAAATCACGTGTCGTTGTTCAAGCTCTGTATAGGCTTGCGTGATCGTGCTTTGGCTGCAGTGATACATTTGCATGGCTTGGCGAACAGATGGCAGCTTCTGACCTGATTTGTAATGTCCTTCTCGGATTTTAGATTCAATATCCGCAGTGATGGCCTGATATTTTTTCATAATTACTCCTCTATGTATGCCCTTTAGCAGTTCATTGACGTAAGCCCGCACTTGTGAGGCAACGAAAGGTGTGCATTTTCGTTCTAGTGTATATGTTACCATGCTGATTCCATTCTGACAGTAATAACCGTGTTACGTGTATCGATACAGTTGCGCAATTTGCTTCTCGGCTGCGAATCGAATCTATTGTATCGTGAAACGTAACGAACAAGGGAGTTGGATATCACTTGTTCCCGTTATGGCTACACAGAGAGAAAGGGAGAATACACATGAACAGAACAGGGATTAAGCTCGCATATTTTCTAGCAGTAATAAATGCCATTATTATCGGATTTTCATTTTTATTTGCCAAAGTTACATTGGACTACGCAGCGCCGCTGGACACATTGACATATCGCTTTGCAGCTTCTTTTATCGTGATGTCGATACCAGTTGTATTCGGCTGGATTAAGCTTCAATATCGAGGGAAGGCACTGTATAAAGCATTGCTTCTTTCATTAATGTACCCGTTAGGATTTTTCACTTTGCAAGCATTTGGGCTTCAATATGCTAGCTCAGCAGAAGGTGGAATTTTATATGCATGCACCCCTGTAGTAACCCTAATTCTTGCATCGATATTTTTGAAAGAAAAAACGTCGTTGCTGCAAAAATGTTCAATATTTTTGTCTGTTTTCGGAGTTGTATTTATTTTCGTAATGATGGGGAGCACGATCGACTTCTCGAATGTGACAGGATTGCTTCTATTGTTTATGACATGTGTTGCTTTCGCGGGATATAGTGTAATGGCAAGATCGCTTTCGAAGCAGTTTAGTCCCGCAGAACTCACTTATCTGATGCTTGGAGTAGGATTTGTTACATTTTTAGTCGTTTCGATGGTCCAGCATATCAGCGCTGGAACTACAGCTCATTTCTTAGCGCCAATCACAAACAGCACATTTGTCGTATCGATTCTATTTTTAGGTGTCATATCTTCACTTGGTACAGCGTTGGCGGCGAACTATATTTTATCGAAAATGGAAGCGTCTAAAATGAGCGTGTTCTCGAATTTATCAACGATTGTCTCGATGGCGGCAGGAGCAATGTTCTTAGGTGAGGAAATAACGGTGTATCATCTTATTGGCTCTGTACTTATTATTGCTGGTGTAGTAGGAGCGAATTACTTGGGTAGAAAGAAAGGCGTGCAGCAGCAGCCTATTGTTGTGCAACCCAGCCATGCGGTAAAGTAAACAAGTTCACGCTAATTTTTCTTAAAGATATGAACAACAGACAAGGTCGTTCCGAACACACAAAGAAACATGGAGATAGCTAAAAGAAAGCCAGAGCCATTATAGACAAACTTCCCAATTAATAAAATGAATATTGCTAATATAGTAAATTGTATTCCTAAGAGAATGGCTTGTAGGGGTTTGAGCTTCCTTGAAATGAACCAGCAGACAGCTATCACAAGGACAAGTAGAATAGGTAATGCTGCTAATAACGATATCAAATCGTGAGGCCTCCTTTACATTTGAATTCGAATATTGATGATAGTATCCCTTTATTTTATTCCATTGTCTAGATTGAAAAACAAAAGAACCGAGTAGGCAAGGACAACACTGTCTTTGCTGCTCGGTTCTTAATCGTTCATACTATGTTGGAATTATGCTTCGCTATCCACTAGATTGAGCTGCCATGTTACACCGAATTTGTCGGCCACCCATGCAAATTTCTTACTAAATGGATAAGCGGCTAAAGGCATCATCACTTTTCCATCCTGAGACAACTTTTCGAAAGCGTGGTCAACTTCAGCCTCTGTATCGCAATTAACGAATAACGAGATAGCTGGCGTAAAACCAAAGTCATGCTTCACGAAACTGTCAAAGAACATAAACTGCTGCCCATGAATGGATAATATCGCCTGCATCACCGTGCCCTCAGGGCCATCCTCGTTCGGTCCATAGTACTTTGCACTTACGATTTCGGCATTGTCGAAGATGGACATATAATAGTTCATAGCCTCTCGAGCTTGACCTGTAAACATCAGAAACGTAGAAATTTTTTGCATGGAATTGCTGCTCATCGTTGATTCACTCCTTAGGAACAATGGATATAGTATGCTTCAAATAGAAATGAAACATACGTTCTCATATCATTTATTATCCAAGAGTTAGGTGAGCCTGTCAAATTGTATTATTATACTTTCTGCTTAAGTCCTTTCCATACAGCATTTCCTCTCTCAGAACCAAACAGCATGGCGACTATAAAGCATACGACGACATATGGCATAATCGCGATCGTAGTTAATGACGCCGCCCATCCGAGTAAAGGAGGTAGCAAGGTAGCACCAGTATAAGCGACGGCCATTTGATAACCCATAAGATGTTGAGATTGCTCTTTTCCGAAGCGTACAGGTGTCTCATGGAGCATACATGGATAAATGGGTGCGCAACCTAAGCCGACCATAATAAAGCCAATCAACGAAAACGTGGTTGGTAGCGGTAGCAATAGCATGATTGCACCCGTCAAAGCTATTAATTGTCCGGAACGAATCAAAATTTTGTTGCTCACTTTTAAAGTAATAAATCCGGTGATGAATCTGCCGACTGTTATGCCTGCATAATACATCGACACCCATTGTGCTGCTACGGAAGCGGGTAAGTCTTTCACATTTACGAGAAAGCTACTGCCCCAAAGTCCCATCGTTGCTTCTGTTCCGCAATAGAATAAGAAGGCAAGTAGCGTTGCTTTAACACCTTTCATTTTTAAAGGACTGACTTTTTTGTTTTGTGCATCGTGAGCAGATATCGTTACATCAATCTCGCTATGAATAGCAGTCGTGTCAGTATGAGACTCATCGTTTTCTTTATGCACAACTCGTTTCCAGAGAGGGAGAGTGAGCAGTAAAATAGCAACCAACGCAAACTGAATCATCGCGATTGTAAAATATCCATCTCTCCAGCCGCTACTGCCAACCATATAGTAAGACATAATGAATGGGCCAATTGTTGCACCTACACCCCAGAAGCTGTGAAGCCAACTCATATGATGGGCTTTGTAGTGCAAAGCTACATAGTTGTTTAAAGCTGCATCAACTGCACCAGCTCCTAAGCCTAAAGGAATAGCCAGTACAATCAGCCAGATCAATGACGGCGCATATGCAAATCCAAGTAGTGCAGCAGCGGTCATGAGACTACTAATAAAGGTTACTTTTCCAGTTCCTAACCACTTAAGCATGAGGCCGCTCATTGAACTGGAGACAATGGTACCGCCTGCAATGATCATAGACAGGAAGCCAGCAGTTTCGAACGATGCATCGTATTCCTTGTGCATAATTGGCCATGCAACCCCGAGCAAGGAGTCCGGCAGACCTAAGCTAATAAAGGCTAAATAAATAATCAGTAAGAAAAATGTTGCCATTACCTGTGAAGCCACCTTAAGTTTATTTTCTTGACTATGCAGAGAACAGCTAGTAGCGCTGTATAACTACTTAGTCGCAGATTCCGAATACGATGTAATCCAATTGTAGAGCTTTGATCCTAATTGTGCATCTTGAGCAATCAATGTAATAGAGCGTCTTCCATCCAAGTCTTCGATCGGTAGCGCGAACAATTGGAGATGCCCCAGGTTTTGAGCATTCAATTCTGGAACGATAGTAATGCCCATTCCAGCTGCAACAGCACCAAAAATAAAGTCTCCAGAGGCGACTTCAGTTATCGCAAGAGGTCTATAACCAGCAGCATCGAATTGTGCAAGGATAAATGTTCTCGTATCACAAGGCGATTGATGTACGAGCAAGGATTCTTGATTCAGATCCGCGAGCTTAATGGAACTGCGTGAATGAAATGGATGATTCAAAGGAAACACTGCGTAGTAACCTTCATTAAACAGCTCTTTTTTCCAAAGCGATGCAGTGACATAACCTTGATCAACCAATACAGCGTCGAGTCTTCCTTCTTTTAACGAATGTACAAGCTCAACGGAAGTGTTTTGAATCATGACGCTTACGACTTGATCCGGTAACGATGAATGATTCATTCTTTGCGGCAAATAATAGGTCGCTAAACTAGGCAGAGTTCCTAACGCGATAGGTGCCGTTTTATCGTATTCCCGCATTTCTTGATGTATGTCGAGTAGTTCTGTAAATACAGGTGCAATTCGGGTATGAAAATGTTCACCCGCTTCCGTCAGTTCAATCCCGCTCGACGTTCGATGAAACAACACCACGTTATAGTGATGTTCAAGATTGCGAATGTGCTTACTAATTGCAGGCTGAGAAAGATTCAACGCATAAGCCGCTTTAGATAAGCTTTTTTGTCTAGCAGCTTCAATAAAGCTTTGCAGCCAATCTGTATTCATTGATTACTCACTCACTCCATTGGGATGTTAGTACTCGTTGGTCGTCGTTAGTAGATGCATGAAGATACATAGCATTTTGCATACATATATACGTAACTTTTTACTTATATAGTCGCCTCCCATCATACCATGATGTTTCGTGTTTGTGTTGGGAAATAGTCAAGTGTCTTTCTTGTAGAGTAAAGTATGGAAACAACTGCTATAAATATTTTTTCGGAGGCTATATTATGGTATCAGTAGATTTTGAAATGTAACCGTTGCCCAAATAACGCCCATGGCCCTCGTTACAGACACTTTCACAGATACTCGATGATTTAGTGCATCCGGAGATATGTTTTTGAAAATGATTATTTGTGTGTAATCAGCAGGCGCTATAAATTTCCATAGAAATTTGTTGCAGGATATACATTAACTTTTTCTAATGTCACAAATCGACCTATTCATATTGTTATATATAGTAAATAAACAAGGAGGTGGTCCTTTGGCACATCTCATCCCCGGGGAGAAAGATAGCAAGCAGCATATCGAATGGCTGGTTGAACAAGTGAAAGCTGGCGACCAACAAGCTTTTGCCGATATTATTCGACACTTTGAAAAGCAAATCTATCAATACTGCTACTATCTTCTTAAAAGCCGAGAAGAAGCAGAGGACGTATTGCAAGACATTTTTATTATCGCTTACGACAAGATCGAGCAGTACGAGCAGAAGACTTCCTTTTCCGCATGGCTGAACAAGATTGCTTATCATCATAGTTTGAACGTGATGAAGAAGAGGAATCGCTGGAATCGATTATTTTCTCGTTACAAACAGGAAGTTGTGCTGCGGCCGGCCTATGCGAATCATCATGAGCAAATGATCGATGAGATGCTGGAATGCCTTACTCTAGAAGAGAGACATGTGCTCTTGTTAAAAGCAGTGGAACAGTACAATTTTAATGAAATTGCAGACATTATGGACAGCAATCCAGCAGCGATACGGAAGCGATATGAACGAATACGCAAGAAATTGATAAGTGCGAATAAGGAGGCTGCGGTGAATGGAGCGCTGGTCGAATCAGGATAAGTTAGCGGAAACCCGGATGAAGCATGTCGAGCGTCTCGTTCGAGAGACGCAAATGCCAGTCGATACGTATAGCTATGAAATTATGAAAAAGATAGGAGAGAGGCGTGGGCATAAAAAAACGAACATATGGAGAAAAGCCCTCATCGGTACTTCGGCAGCAGCTCTAGTAGGCGGAATATTATTGGGGAGTGGATTTATCTCACCAGTTATGGCAGAAGCATTGAAACATATCCCACTCATCGGAAGTGTGTTCCAAAATCATAATGATGCTGGTTTGAGAAGGGCAGTAGAAAAAAATCTGGTAGCACCGCTTCAACAAAGTGTAACGCATGATGGTGTAACGCTTGCAGCAAAAGAAATGATTTATGATGGAAGTAGACTATCATTGGTTCTTGAAAGATCAGGAGATGGCTTTACAGAAACGTTTCTCGGTGAGTTTGATGCAGATGGCCGTACGTTTGGAGCGGGGAAAGGCGTGTTAGATCATATTCGTTTCAAAGTGAACGGTGACGAACGCTCTATGAGCCTAACCTCGCTATATCCAGTTAATGAACATACGATTATCGTCAAATTTAATGATGCCCGCCCTATGTTGTCACCTGGTGCTATGAAAGGAATGGATACAACAATTAAGCGTTTCCCAGACCAATTTGATCTAACAATTGAGGCGACATTGACAGAAATCATAACTCCATTTTCTATGACTGTGCCTGTTAAGAAAAATACAGAAAATATAGTGCTTAAGCCAAGCATGAAGTCCACTTATAGTAACTTTAGTCTAAGTTTAGAGCAAGTAGAGCTCACACCTATTACAACCCGCATGCAGCTCGTTGGTAAGGGAGACATTGAAGCACTTCCAGAAATATATAGAGCTCCAAAAGGTGATTACTACGAAGGTAAACTAAATCTGGGTGCAGATATCGTGGATGAGCATGGAAATAGATTGAAAGGTTTGAGCTACCATGGAATGGGTGGAGGAATTAACTTCTACGAAGGGGTCTACTACCTTGATTTTATGTATAATCCTTTTTCTGAGAAGCCGAAGCAGATTACCATTAAACCATATTTGTATGAGGCCATTACGTTAACCAACCATACCGTCACTAAAAAATATATTCCTGATCTTGAATTTATCGTACCTGTACCGAAATGACTTATCACTTTCATATGAAACGGAGAGATAACGCAATGATAAAACGAGAAAAAGGTTACTCATTTATAAAGAAAACAACTTTAGTTCTATCTGGTGCTGTACTAATTAGCGGCATGTTGTGGAGCAGCGGACAGATGTACGCGTCAGCACTTGAATCTTATGAGGAAGCGAAGCGATTTGAATCGTTTGCAGAGCAACTTCATGGCACGAATTCGGCTTTACAAGCCATTGCAGCAAAGCAGCAAAGCAATACCCAAGATGGGATTACACTTACAATGAAAAATGTGAAGCATGATGGTAGGCAAATTGAGGTGGAACTAGATCGTTCAGGGGGAAGCAATCTGTCCAAAACACTCCTTGGAGAGCCACTACCGAACGGCCGAACGGACTACTCCAAAAAAGGCGTTCTGGATGATGTAGAAATATATATCAATGGCGAATTATTTCGTTTTTCAGGCGGCTCCCATTCGCCTGGAAAAGATGCTAACAGCGTTATTTTAAAGTACCAAACTGCTACGGATCGGTCTAACCCACATTTAGGGGCATACAAGTCGCTTCCCGATACATTTGAACTTACCATTAAAGCGACTCTTAGCAAGGTAAAGAAGCCATTTACCTTAAAAGCATCTGTTAAAGGTAAAGAAAAAAGCACAATAATCTCACCAAATATAACAAAAGCACATGGAGACTTTGCATTAACACTCGAGCAGGTGGAAGTAAGTTCATTTGCCACCTATATTGATCTTACGGGAATGGGAGATATTGAAGATTTACCGCAAAAGTATCGAGGTAAAAAGGGAGAACGCAATGAAGGGCTTATCCAAATGGATTTTGATATCGTAGATGAAAAAGGTCAAAACTTGAAAGGCACGTTCTTGTTTGGTCTAGGTGGTGCTAGGGCTCAGAAGGATGGCGAATACAAGTTTAACTATGTCTATTCACCTTTTAAATCTACACCTAAAACGATAACGATTAAGCCATATGTATTTGACGTAACTGATCCTAAAAAGGGGAAAGTTGATAAAAAGTTCATTCCAGAGCTGGAGTACAAAGTGTCGTTATCGAATTTATAAAAATTGCAGAGTGAGTAACCGGGAAGTTGATATGAATGTTATACATAGCGATCGTACTCACAAATGAGACGGTCGCTTTTTTTATGCTGCTATCGAGGAGATTTCAAAATGTTGACTTCCATGAAGGAGGTGGCATTTATTTGTGTATCTGGTGATAAAATACCTCCTAATCATCACACCGTGTACACACGTCGGTCACATGAGCATTCTATACTTAGCTTGTAACTACGAAATGGAGGAATCATGACATGAAAAAAACAGCATTATTTATCAGTGTGGCCATTGCCGCAACTACCTTGGTAGGTCAAGTATGGGCTGAACCGACAACTACGAAAACAGAAGCACCAGCACCAACAAAGCCCATCGTTCAAACAAATACAGTGTCAAAGGAATTTGAATCCTTCCTTGAAAATTTGCAGAAAGCTGTAAAAGAAGATCGCCATAAAGATGTAGCCGACTTGATGTCTTATCCTTTAATTGTAATTAAAAACGGCAAGAAAACAACGATTTCTACAAAGGAACAGTTTGTACAAAAATATGATCGTATCATTACTAGCGATGTGAAAAAACAGCTGCTCAAGCAGAAAGCGAAGCATACATTCCATAATCAATACGGTTATATGATTGGTGAAGGTGTCATGTGGGTGAGTGAAATTAACAATCAAATGCTCGTATACTCCATCAACACATTTGATAATCCATATGAGGTGGCGGGTATTGATGACCCCACGGCATTTGTTCAGTTTTTTAACAAATTGAAAAAAGAAGTAGCTGCCAGCAACAAAAAAGCAGTAGCAGAAATGATCGATTACCCGTTGAATGTCAACAAAAATGGTAAGACTACAAAAATCAAATCAAAACAGGAATTTATAAAAAAATACAACAAAATTATGACGAAAGAAGTGAAACAAAAACTTTTTGCACAAAAAATAGATCGTGTATTTGTTAATGCTGAAGGTGTCATGATTGGCGATGGGCAAATATGGATTAGCCAGTTCGGAACTAAAATTGCTGTATACGCGATCAATTTGCGATAGAATTGCGGTGTATTCGGTCAACATGTAGGAAGTTGATCTTTTGACATGCTTCTCCCATATCCAATAAAATGGAATGATAAACATTTAGGAAGATGCGGAGTGCATGACGATGAACAGAACCATATTGCTTGTTGAGGATGATCCGTTAATGCGTGAATTTATAACGGATTATTTCAAGAAAGAGCAATGGAAAGTTTACGAAGCTGAGGATGGAAGACAGGCGTTAGAGATGTTTGAGCAGGCTTCTATGGATTTGGTTGTGTTGGACATCATGATGCCTGAAATTGACGGCTGGACTGTGTGTAGGCGCATTCGTCAGAAGTCAGATGTGCCTATCATCATTATTACGGCTAGAACGGAAGATGATGATCAAGTGATGGGGTATGAACTAGGTGCAGATGAATATGTTACGAAACCATTTAGCCCAAGAGTGCTGGTTGCCCGTGCGAAGGCTCTGCTGAAAAGATCAGAAGGATCGATCGGTCGTGAAGGAGATATGATGAGCTATGGCGAACTTTCTATCAACAAGCGCTCACATACGGTATTTGTAGGAGAAGAAATCATCAATTTATCACCGAAAGAATACGAGCTACTACTATTTCTGACCAAGCATGAGGGTGCGGTGATGTCGCGAGAGTATATTTTAAATGCGGTATGGGGATTTGATTACTTCGGAGATCTGCGCACTGTAGATACCCATATCAAAAAATTACGAGCTAAGCTGGGAAATGAAGGACGATATATTCGTACCGTCATTCGCGCGGGCTATAAGTTCGAACTTGAGCCATGAGAAAATATGGTGTAGTGAGCAAGCTTTTCATTGCGACATCTGCCTTAATAGCCATTATATTTATGCTAATCATGCTAGCGCAAGGACTGTTCTTCGAACGTTATTACCGCGAATTCAAAATTAGTGAATTGAAACAAAGTATGATTCAGTTAAGTAAGCAGTATGGACAGGGGCACGCGAGTGAACGTGATGTTTCCTATTTGCTAGGACAGTTTTCAAATGAAACGAGTGCAAGTATAGCCATTCTAGATGAACAGATGAATAGAATTAGAATAAACCCGTATTTTATCGAACTTCAAACTCCAACTAAAGTGGTCACGATTCGGCTTCAAATTGAAGCAATGTCGATGAAAGATATTCCTCAAGGATTGCACATCGGAGATAATCTTACAGTAGATGGTATTTTTATGGATCAACAATCTACCATCTTGTCACCCGTTAAATTTCAATCACAAAAATTTGAATTAGTAGATGGATTAGTCCGTATAGAAGGGAAAATTGTTGAAAAGATGCTACCTGATCAGCACTCCTATAATCCTTACTACCAAGATACGCTCTTAAATGATGCACTTTGGGATTGGATGATACAGGCAGATCTGGATGAGTCTCGTATGCAAAATGGAGAACCTATTCAGTCGGAATGGATGGATCCATGGAGTGGTGTAAAATATGTTGTTGTGACTTTTCCATTTTCTAACGTAGATCAGAGTAGAGGTTACTTATTTGCACTTACATCTCTACAACCTGTTGGAGAAGCAGTGGTGATACTCGATAAATATATGATTTATTTGGCGCTTCCGATATTATTGCTTGTTATGTTTCTTTCCTTTGTATTTTCTAGAATTGTGTCGAAACCTTTACTGACGTTAAACCATACAGCTACACGTATGGCGCAGTTGGATTTCACCATGCCAGCTGCTATTCATTCGAAAGATGAGTTCGGTGAACTTTCCCAGAGCATGAATACGATGGCGCGGAATTTGGATACTGCCTTATATGAGCTGACAGTAGCGAATGCTAAATTACAGGATGATATGGTGGAGAAACAACGCCTAGAACAGCTTCGTAAAGAGCTAATCGCGAATATTTCGCATGAGCTAAAGACGCCTTTGGGTATTGTAAAAGGGTTTACGGAAGGGCTGCAGGATGATGTGGCGGAAGAGAAGCGAGAGCGTTATTTATCTTTAATACTGAATGAAGTAGATCGCATGAACGTACTAATTATGGAAATGTTGGAGCTTTCCAAATTCGAGGCCAAAGTCATTCGTTTAGCACCTCAAACGATTGATCTACCAATGCTAGTACAGAAAGTGTGTGCTTGTTTTACTCGTCAATTGGAAAGTAAGCAGCTGCAGGTACAGATGAATGGAGAAGCTTCTGTATTTATATATGCTGATCCTAAGTGGATCGAGCAAGTAATTGTGAATTTGTTGAGCAATGCCATTCGGCATGGAGTAGCACAAAGCATGATTCGAATCCATATGTATGAAACAGTGTCGGGTCAAATGATGACCTGTATCGAAAATGAAGGATCGTCTATTGGCGAAGAAGACATGCATCGGATCTGGGATCAATTTTACCGAGTGGAACGTTCACGCGATCGAAAATTAGGTGGTACGGGTCTTGGACTTGCTATGGTTAAGCATATTCTTGAGCTTCATGGCAGTAATTACGGGGTGAAAAATACGAGTAAGGGCGTTATGTTTTATTTTAGTTTGAAGAAGAGTGACAGCACCGTCCTCGATAATGGGAGTTGATGATACAGATGAAGAAATTAAGATTCATTTATGTATGGGGAGCAGTTGCTATATTACTGTTGACAAGCGCATGTGGAAATGCGCCGCAATCCGGGGCTCCGTCTTCTACGCCAGCTGAACAAAAGCCTGCTGATCAACAAGTAAAGAAAGAACGAACACAATCACCTATCAAACAGGTGCCAATTTTGATGATCATTGACCAGACCAAACAAGAGGGATTTGAAGGGAATATGTTTTACTTTACCGTTGAACAAGTTCCTGAAGGATACTTATTAGCAGAAATGAAGTGGATATCCGATAATCATCAAATTGTAAGTACATCCGAAGAGGCCTCTAAAAATGGAGCGACTGGAGAAGGATATGGATTTTATATAAGTGGCAATGGTCAATATTCTGGGTTCATATATGATGATAAAATGAAGGGTGAACATGGCCAAGTTGTATTTGTATTCCGTAATGACGATAAAGAAGAATTAACTTGGAAACAGAATATTACACTTAAATAGTCATTCGTTTACAAAAGGCTACTATTCGCGTTTTTCCCTGCGACAGCAGCCTTTTATTTTATTCTAATAGAGCCTTAATTCCACGTTCTATTGCATCAGTTGGCTGTGGAGCAACAGCAATGATTGCATCCAAGGCCCACGTCGTCCCAACTTCTATTTGGCAACATTAAATTCGGAAAGATAAGGGGCTCATTCAGGTATTTTCGTATCAGTAAGACTACTCATGATAAGAATAGGGAAGCAGTAGAAATTCAATTGGCATCGTATAGGAGCGAGGTCATGGGCGCTGCCCTGTGGCTGCTAACATCGTTTTTGTCAACACACTATGAGCCTGCTGCATCTCACCGATGATTCGTATATATGCTTTTGCTTTTATTAGGATAGCATTATTTTTTCATCGTCCCAGAATAATGGAGAGCATATTAGGCCTCTTCTGTAACTGATACAATGCCGTTTATTTCATTCCGATATACACGCCAATAACCATCGAATGCTATCTCGATATGATGCGCTGGCTTAATTGCTTCATTAAATCTTCCTCATCTAGCTTCAACAGGCGAACGACAATATTCATTCAGCTGTCTGTCATTGTCCCACTCTCAAAACAAAGCCGCCATGAGCCATCAGTGGCTTGAGCCTTCAGCAGTTGCTGAATGAGACGTGGGATGGCCTCTTCTATGTCCGGTTCATTGCCTCATTCTGTCCTATTCGAATACTCATGCAATAAAATAGTTTGGAAAAATTGATTGTTTATTTCACGGACAATCGAGGTTGCGCCTAAATGATGGGGATAAATGTTAGTAAAAATTATCGATATATTTTAAGATAGGCTGGTCGATTGGGACGAAATAAGATATATTAGTTAGAGTGGGAAATTGTGGTGGAATAATGATTTTGTCTATATTTGTTTGCGATAACATCTAACGATATCGTTGCTGTTATTTAGGGGCAAATCATATCCATCCTGATCACAACATACTAGATAATTTGGAGTGATAGACGAATGACTGAACTAGAACAGTCCTTATCGTTTGGTAAAAAGGTGGGTTTTGGCGTTACAGCTCTTGTACTTTTTATATCCACGATACTGGGGATAGGTCAGGTAGATGCATCTGGAGTGCAATCGAAGTTAGGAAAACAAGCAGAAGTGCAACATCATTACAGCAGTAACAAGCAGGACGGATTCACTTTCTATGTGAAAAACGCAATTCATGGTTCGAAAATGTTGACCTTTGAGTTGGAACGTAAAGGTGGAACTAAGTCATCTCCAACTATGATTGGCAGAGAATTTCCAAATGGTAAAACGAAACATTCCCAGAAAGGAGTTCTAGAAAATCTAGAGTTTTATGTTAATGGGAAGCGGCATGGATTTATTAAGAAATCTATGAAACTAGATGAGGGTAGCAATATTTATACTTTTGAATATGTTACAGAAAAGCCACTGCCTGACAAATTCGATCTCATGATTAAATTGAAAGTAAGTAAAATGAAGAACCCATACACGATTAAAATACCTATGAAATCCAAGGGAAGCACTATACTTAAGCCCGATATGATAAAAGCATACAAAAATTTTCAATTTATTCTTGAACGTGTGGAGATAAGCCCACTGGCAACAACCATCGATTTAGTTGGATATGGTGAGGTAAAGGATTTACCTCTTCCGCTTGTTGGAAATATAGGTGAGGATTTTACTGAAATTGATAGTCTCATAGATTTGAGTTTTGATATAATAGACGAGCAAGGTAATCATCTGATGAATAATGGCTGTTACTACGGGTTTGGCAAAGGAGCAGGTGAATATAAGCTAAAATTGAATTTTTCACCATTCAAGTCGTTGCCTAAAACAATAACAATTATGCCATACGTTGAGAGTGTGAAATCTACTACTGGAAAGCCTGGAAAAATATATATTCAAGAGCTGCAATTTGAGGTTCCGGTTAATTAGTTCATTTATTACATGTAATGAGAGCATGTTATTCGATATTATGGAAGGTGAATGTAGTCCCATTATCGAAATGAACAATGAACTCTTTTATTGTTATCTACGAGTTATACTAAGGATTCGCGATTGCGAATCCTTTTTCCATAGTACGCCGATTATATTCGTCCTCTCCAGTAACTAGGATATCTGTTTTGTCCAATTTAGGAGGTTCATAAATGGTCAACAAACAAAAACAATACGAAATTATCGAGCGTCGTCCAACTGTGTTAGAACATAAGAGATTATGGGAGGCAGTAGGCTGGGGAAACGCTAATATAGAAATGACGGAGCGATCAATTGCTAACTCTGTGTACGCTGTAGTTGTGGTATGTGATGATCTGGACTGTCAACACAAAATCAAACAACTTTTTTAAGGGCTTTTCTTTTGTAATTAACTGGGCTCATATAGCCTAATGTTCCATGTATGCGGTGCTTGTTATACCAATTGACATAGTCATATAA
>NZ_JACYTN010000001.1 GCF_014841135.1 Paenibacillus arenosi | reverse complement strand
TTATATGATTATGTAAACTGGTTTAATAAACATCGTGTTCATGGCACACTAGGCTACATGACGCCAGTTCAGTACAAAGCAGAGGCCCTTAAAAAAGTTGTCTGATTCACTGTTGACAGTCCATACCATCTTTCTATAACTGTTATTATGTATTTACCGAACTTAAAATGGAGTGATATCATTGAAAATCCATTCAGAGCGACTAGAATTAGTCCCCATTGATATAGTCCATAGTCATACTCCTATCTTCGCATACTATATGAACAATAAAAAGCATATTCAATTATACATAGAACAATTAATTACTGATCCTGATTTATTAGGTTGGGGTGTATGGTTAGTTATAAGTAAAGATGCCAATGAAGTAATTGGTGATATTGGGTTTAAAGGCAAACCCGTTAAGGAGACTGTTGAAGTGGGTTATGGTTTCATGCCGGAAGCTCGAAATAATGGCTATGCAACAGAGAGTGTTAAAGCCTTAGTAAATTGGGCGTTTTCAACTAGTAAGTGAAACATGTGATAGCTGAATGTGCTGTAGACAATCATCCATCTATTAAAGTTCTTGAGAAATTAGGAATGCAACGAGTAAATCTCACGGATAAAATGATTTATTGGAAATTAACCAATTGAATCTTATTACTCATTCACCAGTTATATTCACATCTATTCCGTATTGAATTAAGCCTAGTTTTTGAGCAACTCTTTGTGAATGTAGATTATCCCATGACGTACTGTAAAGTGGAATGTAACCAAGATTTCTTACTTGCATACTCCATATTGCTACCAAATTAGGTGCAATCCCTTTTCCCCTATGCTGCTCAAGCGTAAATAAACTCGCTTCTATCGCTTGGTTGGATTTTCGGGCACTGCAACAAACCGACACTGCGTGTCCGTTATCGATAAATGCGATAATTGGACTTTTATGTTCATATTGTTCGTTAACATCATTGAAATATCTATTTAAATAATGTCGATTTGATTCCGTGATTATACAAATATCCTGGTTCATAAATGATGGCAGCTTAGGAACCATATAAGCAGGCCCCATCCAAATACGCTTAAGCTGCTTATATGTACGCAATATATTACATAGCGCTATGATATTAAGATCAGTTCGGATCTGCTGATCAATTTCATCTTTTAGAGATTGAGGTAAGTCAGTTCTAAAGTATGTAAAGATTGAGTTTCTGGTTCTTCCGAAAAAGACTAATGGCACGTTTGCTTGCTGCCCAGGATCATTAATTCCTACAATTTTATTGCCATCAAGTAAATACAAAGTTTTTGCTTGAATTTGCATAAGTTCATCGTCACTTAAAGAGATAGTTATCACACCCTCAACATTTTATTTATTTCTTTCATTTTCTCTTCTAGCAGATGTAAGAACTCACTATCCATTTCGAAGGCACCCTTTAATAGGGTTTCAACAAATGTATTCTCCGAATATCCAGATCTCTTGACTGAATAAGCGATCTCACAACGGCCATTTTTTTGACTAATAAACCTGACTTCCATCTCCTCTGGAGACATTGATCTTAGATTTAATACCTCTGCTCGCTTATTATTGGCTTCTTTAAATTTCTCAATAAAATCATTCAACACTTCTTGCTCAATCCAAACATCTACCTCGCCAGAGAAACCACGATCTATTATGTTCACAATATAATTTATTGAAGAAAGATGCTCCACTTCGAGTTCTACGAAAGTAAATATAATTTTTGATTTACTATCTTTTGACTGGATCACAAAATCATATTCGCCTATAGGATTGTTAACACTCATTCATTTCATCCTTTCCTAAACATGTTGGATCTACGAATTCGAAAGAATTAGGTGTGAAGTGTGACTGGCTCTATGATATACCTTTGTATATACATGTTGCATTCACCTACTTTATAAAAGTACGATTATTTCACAAACTATCTTTGTACTCATTCATGATCCGCGTAATAAATTCTGTCTTTCCTTCCGTATATGCTGTTCGATTGTTTCTGAATGTATGGGACAGTTGGTTCTTTACATTTGTATACTCAGTAACCAATAAAGGATACTTTCTTAATATCTCTCGAAACAAGATATGTCTTTTTAGTTCTTCACTCTCTCTATTACATACATATAGATGATGTTCTTGCTTTACCATCCCTTCATTACTGTAAGGCACATAACCATCCTTTCTTGCAAATGCTTCTCTATTCTTAATGCCCAAATCACCTTCATGAACATATCCTAGTTCATCTAGCTTTTTAATTACCTCTGGTAAATGCTCCATAGATTCAATTACTACATCAACATCTATGATTGGCTTGGCTGCAAGCCTCGGGACCGATGTACTTCCAACGTGCTCAATTCGTAAGGCAAGATCATTAAGTTTTTTTGATAAAATGGATTCAATTATATGGAATGCTTTTGGCCATTCTTCATTGTATTCTTCAATAACTACTGATTTTTTATTTTTCACTGACATTCACCTTCTTATCTTGAATATACTTACTCACTCCTTGTTTAGCTCGTAAAATATTCCATTCCACCCAAATATCAAAGCTTGCTCATTTTTTATAATTAATGCTGAGTCTATACGTGACCCGTCTACTATTTCAATTATCCGTACCTCTTCATCATCAATACCAATATCGCTCAACTGAATTCTATAACCTTCAAAGAACTTCGATTTTGAATATTTCTTTTCCGTATATATTGGATTCTTTATCTCAGTGTCGTCAAATCGCGCTAATTGTGCTGAATAGGAAGCTTTTTTACCAATATTAGTGCTCTCATCTGTATCAACATAAATCGGTGCATATCCTGCTACTTTACTAATCTTCCAGTTTCCAAAGTACGTATTGGTTCCTGTGTCTTGTTTTTCATCAACCGGCTTAATCTCATCTTCAAGCGCATGTTTATTTGCACTGGCACTCTTAAAATCCGTGTTATTTACATTTTTTTGTTCTTCATGACTAGTCGTAACTTCATCTTTAAGCTCATTCTTATCAACATTCGAGCATGCCGTCAATAATACAATTGTAGAAAGGCACATCACAACTAACATGAACTTTTGTTTTTTCATAATTGCCTCCTTCTGCTGTCCTTGTTTATTTTTCCGATGATTACTTCTATTACTTCACTAGTCTCAAGTTTATCCGTTGTAATATGTAATTGGAAGTTGTTGTCTTGCAGAGCTTTAACACATCTAGGCGTTTGTTGATACTGCCAGCCTCCAAGTACATCTCCACGTTTGGCTAATCGCTCATATATAGTCTCTTCTGAAGCTAATAGACAAAAATGATGCAAATCTTCATCTATTTCTTTAAACCCGTTGTAAATGTACTTAAAATATTGTTCCTTATAGATGGTCATAGGTACGATTAAGTGTTTATTGTACTTCTGCTTTACTTCTTTAACCGTCTTTACCGTTAGTATTCTCCATAGTTCCATATCTTGAAAATCATCCGTCCGTTCATCCACTTGCCTAACAACTTCCGGGATGAGGTTGCGAAGCATATAACCTATTTCTTCAGGGTCGTATATCATGCTGTTTTCTATCAATGGCTGGAGCATATTGGCTGCCGAAGTCTTCCCAGAACCATAAGCTCCATTAATCATAATGATCACTTTATCACCTCTGTAATGGAAATTGATATGATAAAAGCATTGACTCTTTCCACATAAGGTCTTCGTTGTTCACAAGCCTCACTATCTTCGGTCTCGACAATGTTATTTGTTGTTTTTTATATAAATATCTAGCGCTACGATTCCTCTTCGAGCAAGCCTAATAAGTAATATCAAAAAATAAATGGAAACACCCATCATAGCCAGCCAAAACAATTGAACGACAATCACACTAAATGAAAAAATCATTCCTCACCCTTCTTTCCATATTGTACTATCTTCCTTTAAGTACCTTCAAAATCTTATACGTAGATTTAGTTTCCGTTAGAGCAGGTAGCATGAATGTTGTTGAGATACAAATTTGATCTAACTTTTTATTCATTATTTCTTCTCCATCATTCATCAACTATATCGTATAACATATCGATATTCATAACATTCCACCGACTTAAAGTTTGACAGCAGCCAGTGCAATGTAGTTGGTCAGCACGGATGTGTCCGCTACAGTAACAACTCTACCTGTCTCTTCTAATGTAGTGAGAACCAAAAGGCCGGAGGCGTGAACATGATGTTGAAAAGTTTATCTCCCCCATAGCTGTCTATCATAAAAATCTAAGCAAAGTGACCATCCTGTTAATTGAAAATTCTTTGTGTATTTTCTTCTTTCGTAGTAATCAATGTGTTCATGTGCATGATATCCCGGATATTGTAGATATACGTCTCTTCCTTCATGTTTTATTGAATTTGCATCACTAGATATATTTTCAAACACATGTTGACTACCTATTAAAAATAATGTTTCATAATTCTCCGTAATATCTAAATAATCTTTGTGTTCCCGGTACCAGTACTTCCCCAGATTGCTTTTTCTATCGAAATCATCGTTAAAGTCATATTGTTCTATTTTAAAGTCTTTTTCTTTTCTAATTAGATTTCTAATTTCTTTCCAATCATTTGTTTTAAACTGAATCGAATGATGTAATAAAACAAGATCATTTCCTTTATCTTTAATCGACCATCTCTCCAACAAGTAATCAGTCAATTCAGTACTTCTTGTATTAAAATAAACGAGACTGTCTTTTGTCATGGAAGACAGCAAGAACATTTTTTCCAGTATATTTAAACTAGTCTCATTTCCTAATATTATTCCTCCACATGTATTGGTTTTAAGAACAAACAAATCTGGTATTGGTTCTGCTGTTGTAATCACTTTATAAATCTTTTTACCAAGAGTTACTTCATATCTCTTTATCGTTATTATCATTTTATTTTGTACGTCCTCATGGATTAATTTCCAATAACCTCTATACCTGTTTGTTTTCGGGGATCATGTAGACAAATTGAAATCAGTTCAATCAAGGAACTTATGTAATGTTTTAATGCTTCATCATTTACTAATTCGAGAATGAAAATTAGTTCCTCTTTAAACCAATCTAGTTGTTGGAAGTTCAATTTCAAATCTCCATACACATCAATTAAAGAAGAGTACTTAAGTCCGTATCCTTGTCCAATGCATATCATTCTTGTAACTATTGCTGTAGGTATACTATAAGAATTGTCATACACTGTGTCCCCGTCTTTAATAATGAAAAAATCCACTGTTTCTTCGTCTAGGTAATTCTCTACCTGTAATAGTCTTGAGTATACGTTTCTCATTTACTTTCCTTTCGTATTTGACGAATTTCGCACTATGATCTCTTGTATCTAGGAATTTATATCTTCATGCGCACCAAATGTGAAGCCCTCATTGCAAATACGACGCTCTCTTTTCACAGATAAACTGCCAGCATCATCAGTTAGTTCTTACATGTTTGATTGTGCTTGTATATTGGTTATTTTCTTCTAGAAGTAAATCCAATAATCCATCTGGAACTAACTTCACATCATCAGTTTTGAAATAACTTATAGGTTTCCATTGGGCTTTGTAATTATTGCTTCCTTCAACTCCCTCAATTTCTTCAAGTTCGTATAATGACTTCTCTCTCATATTTACTTCGTATATAAAATCAATTTCATGTCCCATATCATCTGCAGTGCCAAAAATGTTTTCAATAACAGAAATCAATCTAGGTTCTTCAATTTCTTGATTCAGTTCTTCTCTAAATTCTCGTATTAAAGTTTGCTTGCTATTTTCACCGAACTCTATAGTTCCGCCGATGGGACGATAAAAGGTTGTACTGATCCCCAGGAAATTAATCACTTGGACTAAAATATTTTCATCTCTTCTAACAATCCCCAAAGATACTGATCTGATCCTCATAACAATTTAGTCCTCCTTTATGTAGTGTGCAGTATGAGTAGGCTCCGTTATAATAAATAGTTTGCTCCATCCTCACTCGGTTATAATTCTGTAAAATTCATATACAAATGCCCCGAATCATAAATATAACAGTTATTCATTCCGTCCTGACTAGCTTACAAAATTTTTTTCTTCTTATATTTCCAAAATCGTATCATCGTTACGGAAATAATTATTACCGCAGCAATAACAACTGTAGAATAAATCATCCAATTTTTTGAGCTTGATTCCAGATCAGACTGGATTATTGTCGTTCCAGAACCTAATTCTTTTATTATGTTTTCAGCTTCGGAAATAGGTAGGTTTCCACTACAGTAATTCGTTTGTAATAACTCTTCCTCTTGATATGAAAAAACGAGATACGATTCACCTTTTTTAAACCCTATTCCACAAGAAGCCTCGTTGCCATCAAAAGCGTAAATCGTTACTTTATTGGATTGATTACCTTTCCATACTGTATTTACTTTAAATGTATACTCTCTTAGTCCATGGAATTGAGATTGCTTTGTGCCGCCCTTTTTTATTACTTCACCTTCAAAAACAACTGAAGATCGTTCTAGTATTTCTTTTGTACTTCCACCAGCACAACTGCATGCATATGCTTTGTTGCCTGTAATTGATATTATTCCGCTTAAAAATAACAGGGCACTGATAATAACAACGATTATTTTTTTCATTAAATCACTCCCTTTTCATCATATATATATCAGTTATGGTTATTTATTCACGAAACGCCTCAGCCATAGATAGCACTTATCATAGGCTGGGGCGTTTGTTTTATAAACACTTTGCTTATTCAACCTGCTAACCTCCCCTGCTTTAAGTATTGTTCGTTAACTGAACTTTCACATTCTAAATCTTTATTATTTTCTTTGAAAAGAGAATTGAAAATGAATTAAATACAATATGTAATATTAGTGATAACAAAATTGATTTTGTCATCACTGTTATAGCTCCCAACAGTATTCCACCTAAAAATGCTAATATCATGAATCGCATACTTTGTGCTGATAATTTGTAGTACTGTAAATGACAGATCGCGAAAAGTATAGCAGTAATGATTACGGGAATCGTTACTGGCATATACAATACTTCCAATAATGTATTACTACCAAAGAGAGGTTCAATGTTCGGTAATATCAACCCTCTAAAGATTATCTCTTCTACCACCGGATATGTTATAGCAAAATTAATAATGTTGTACTTCCCAGTTGGGTTATAGCCAGAAAATCGTGCTGCGATCACATTAATGACAATCAGCAGACTAAAAATCGATATCGCTTTATCATAATGAAGCGGCATATTATAAATATAGTTATTATTAAATAGAGGGATGAGCAATCCAATTATTAGAGCCCATAATAATACAGTGTATTTACTAATACTCCTGTAAGGAGTCATTCCAATAGCCACTTCTACGAGCTTGTACGAAAAAGTTAAAACTAACGATATGAAAAGATATATCATATCAACTCTCCTAAGAAATCTTTATTTTAAGTCTTTCAGATGTGTCTACTGAGGCTCACTTCCTCAAAATCCTTCAGGTGACCGAGACCCGAATGACCCAAAGCGTGATCTACACTAAATGGGACTCTTCTAAAATTCATTGTCTTTTGTTCTTGTTTATAATTGAAAAAATCACAGCATCAATAAACCGATCCTTCTTTACATAATAGTCTTTAAGTATTCCTTCCTCACTAAAGCCTGAACTTATCAAGAGATTCCTTGAACCAACGTTATGTGGATATACTAGCGCTCCAATTCGATTTAATTCAAGCTCATCAAAACCATAACTTATAACTTTGCTTAAAGCCTCGAACATGATTCCTTGGCGCCAATACTCAGGAGACAACTCATATCCGATTTCCGCTCTATAATGAATGCTAGACCAATTATGATAACCACAAGTTCCTATGATTCGATTATCCGTTTTAAGTGCTATTCCCCATCGAATACCTTGTTGATTATTATACCTATTATTCCAATTTGTAATTAGATTTTCAGCTTGCTTTACTTCTGTGAAGCTTTCCAAATCATAAAACTGTGTCACTTCATCTTTTGAAAAATAATGAAATACATCGACTGCATCCTCAGTTCGTAATTCTCGAAGTATAAGTCTTTCAGTTTCAAGAGTTGGAAAATTTCTCATAGATATACACTCCTTAAGATTGGTTTAATCTAACGTAATAGTATCTACGTACCCATCAAGCTTAAGCTGCAAAGCGCTGGGGCAACCAGGCTTATCTTTACAGAATTAATCCACATCTAACTGAATATTCGTATAATGCTCTACGATCGGAAATGGTTCATAAAAGTGGTGTAGTATCTCTTTCCATTCTTTATATTCCTCGGATTCTCTAAAACCCTTTGTATGGTCTTCGAGAGTTTCCCATCTTACTAATAAAATATATTTATTATTTTCTTCCATACATTTCTGTAATTCATGGTTTATATAGCCCTTCATTTTTGAAATTATTTGTGAAGCTCTACGGAAAGCTGGTTCAAAACTATTAATCAATTCAGGCTTAATATGTAGCACAGCTACTTCAAGTATCATATAAAATTTCTCCTTATATCCATCTAAATATTTTCCCACTAGTTACTTTTATCCTGTTCATTTTTGCCCATTGTTTTAATTCTTCTATATGAATCTCTTCGTTATTCTTAAATCTGAAATGTAAATCTATCGAAACTAATTTACTTCCATATAGCTTGATAGCGATACTTTGTACAAAATAACCTTCAATTATTATTTTTTCGATTTTTTGTACTGGTATTTCGGTATGATTAATCTTAATTTTATTTTCTGCGAATTCTAGTTCATTATTTTTTCTTAGACCTAAGATCCTCTTCAAAAGTACTACTATTTGTATCAAGATAGCTAACAATAATAAAATTGAAAAAATAACAGACAATAAATCATCTTTTCGCATGATTAGTAATAATAATGGAATAAATAAAATAGAAATAGCCACTTGGACATACACAAGTTTAGGTAACTTGATTTCATATTTCTTGTTCATGTTCTACTTTAATCCCTTTCACACTGGTTTTTGATACCGTTCTTGTTGTTCAAAAATATTTCATTCGCAAATTAATAATCTTCACAATGTCTAACTTTTCTCCAGTAAAATCATGTTCTGCTATATAGTGTGGTGTGCTCACTCAATAATGATCATTAAATCTCTTAATCCACCAATTCTTCTCCAACAAATACTCAGCTTTAATTGGCATTAGTATAAATTGTTGATTTACCTCAATGGGTTCTCTTAAACCTGTATATACTAAATCGATATCTAGCTTAAATGGTTTAATCTCACTTCCGACTTGACTCTCGAATTCTTCCACAAAAGCTATTATATCTGGTTTAGCTTCCCAATAATGCAATGCAATTTGACCGCCTGCAGGCATATTCCACCAACTTATAAATGATGGCCACATATTTATTAGTACAGCCTTCACCTCTTCTTCTCTAATCATTGAAAACTTAGGAGGATCTAAAATTAGATACTTTTGATTTTCTCTTTTCAGAATGCCCTTTTTATAGATGATTTGATTCCATAGCTCTATCCATTGCTCTTTTAATTTTTCATTACTTCGCCCAGCATGTAAAAATTGACCAGTAGGCCAAACAGCCCCTCCGAATCCTTCTGTTAATAGACCATGTGCACTACCTACAAACATAAGAAAATTTAGATCATAATCTCCTGAAATACAAACGGACCAAGAATTGTTCATTGTAATTAAGTCCTTTCAACCAGCATTTTGAGAGCAGGCCGTATAACGTTCTTTGATACATAATGTGGGACAAAAACGAATTTGTCCTGTGCAAATACTTCCTTAAATTCACTTCTAGGATCGAACGCAAATGCCCAATGCATGAATGCTGTATTATCCGAAGCATATGAATTCCTTCACAAAAAAACATCATAGATTTCACTAAGAAATTCATGATGCTCCAAAATTAATAATTATTTAGTATGCCTCCTAGATTAATGCAATACTGTCGCCATTTCTATTGCTATTACTTCATTGTTATTTGGGTTCACTACTCCTTCTATCATCGATCTCTTATAACATTCTTTTAATCACGACGTCCGACAAAGCCTTTCTAAAATTACCGCTACTCCATCTTTATCATTTGTTTCTGTTATTTCTTTAGACTTTAATTTCAACTCATCTATTGCATTCCCCATCGCAACTGGCCAACCACAAATAGTAAATAATCCAATATCATTAGAATCATCACCAAACACCATAACTTTATCGAGCGAAATATTCATTGATTTACATAGAGCTGCTACTGCATTTTCCTTAGAAGCTCTTAGTGATGAAACTTGAATTAAATTTCCATTGTCTGTTATTAAAATGTTTAATTTCTTCTTAAACTTCTCTTGGAATGCAACCAAATCAATAGTCCCTGAGAACAATATTTTTGATGCCTCTAGCCTTTTCAGTTCTTCAAGTGGCTTGACGATAGGATTTTTTTTGACTTTCATAAGTGTTGTGTAATCGTGGTCTCTTAAACTCAACCATTCATCTTTTACTTCTACACTTATATCGAGATCAGGATAACTATTTAAACAATAATCCAGCACCTCAGCTGTAACTTCAACTTCAATTGGAGCATGAGCCATAATTCCAGTATGCTTACAATTAATGTAGGCACCATTGTAATATATAAATGAACCAATTTTATTTAGTTCTTCATTAATAATTGACCTGACTGCCCTAGGTGGTCGTGCTGTTGCAAAAATAAATTTCATACCTAGATCTGAACATGCCATTATGGCGTTAAAATTTCGTGTTGAGATTTCTTTGTTTGAGTTGAGAAGTGTCCCGTCTAAATCTAAGACTATTATTTGATACTTCATTGATTATCTCCTCTCGACTCATGTTACTGGTTATTTCGCCTAACGTTCCCGTATTCACGACATCCGACAAAACTGAATGTGTCCGGAGCTCTCTTAAGTATAGGCTTTTTTATCAGCCGTTACTTACTTATTTTCTCCGCCAAACCAATTAGAATTCCTTCGACTCCACGAATGTAACAGAGCCGATAAGAGTCCTTATACTGAACCACTTCACCAACGATCTGAGCACCATGCTTACTGAGTCTAGATACCATTTCATCAATGTCTTGAACTGCAAACATGACGCGCAGATAGCCGAGAGAGTTTACAGGGGCATTCCGGTGATCTGATATAGTAGCTGGTGTGAGAAATCTCGAAAGCTCAATTCGGCTGTGGCCATCTGGGGTCACCATCATAGCAATTTCTACACACTGAGAACCTAGTCCGGTTACGCGACCAGCCCATTCCCCTTCGACATTGGCTCTCCCTTCGAGGACCAAGCCAATCTCCTCGAAGAAAGAGATTGCATTATCAAGGGATTCTACAACGATGCCGACATTGTCCATTCTTAGTAATTTGTTATTTGTCATCCTTTTATCTCCTCATGTACAAATTTACTACCTGTTCATCTTCTATATTGTTCAAATCAAGTGCTACTTTATTATTTCAAAAATGATACTTTGTAATAATTGTTGACAATAACGAGAAGTCCTAGTACGAGGAATGAGAAATTGGATTTATTGATAGGTCATATAACATTTTCATGTTCACAGCGTCCAAATACTTTATGTAAGCGCTAGTGAGCTGCTCTATGAGATTAGATGGTGCAGATGTAACTTTACAATGACTCGCAAGTTAAAACTTCACTTCATTAGGCAATTGATAAATAATGTACTTCCCAGTCCACATCTGCGATTCCACAATTATCTGCTCTGCCGCTTTGTCTCTCATAAATATGTAACCCGAACCTAGTTGTTCAACAAAATTAAAACCCAATGTATTAAATTGTTTGATGAGTTCCGTTTTACCCCCTTCCTGATTGCCTTGATAAACATACCAGTTATAACCACTTTTATTTGTTAAAAACTGAAAAGAATTATGTTTATTGAAAATCACTTCATATGCTTGCTTTCTGCTCACTCCTTCAACGGGAACTTCAGGCAGATACAACCTCAAATTATAGCAAACGATACCGACCACGACCATTAAAACTCCTACGATCAGCATCACGCTTTTGATCCTAGTGGTTTTCATTATCTCTTACTCCCCTTAGTTTTATAAAATATCTCGATTAGTTCCACCTAACGTTCGTGTATTCATAATGTCCGACGAAGTCGGATGGTTTCCACAGCAACTACTCATCTGAATCCACTCTTGGAACCAGTGTCGCGTGCCCGATGATTGAATGCATTGTTATCCGAAGCATGCTTGAATTTCTCCACAAAAAAAACATCATAGATTTCATTAAGAAATTCATGATGTTCTAAATCATTTAGTAAGCCTTCTAGATTGATGCAATACCGTCACTACTTCTACTTCATCTGTGCTTATCCTATATATTATTCTGTAATTCTTATAAATTTTTTCGCGAATTCTGTTTTCCTTAAATTCGGCCACCATTCTTCCTGAGAAAGGAAATTCAGTAATATCTATAGTCGAAGTTATTAATTGTTTAATAAAGTAGCTGGCATTTTCTTCTGAGTCAAGCTTTATATACTCATAAATTAATTCCAAGTCACTCAGGGACCTTGGCGACCAAGTTAACTTAGCCATTTAGAGATTTGCTCCATTGCTTCATTATGCGGTATGCCCTTACCTTCATTTAATTCACACAATCCCTCCTCTATTCTTGCCCTGACATGTAATTTGTATAAAATATCCTCCATTGTCACATCCTCAGGAAGATCCTGTATAAGTTTGATTACTTCACCTTTAATACTCATTGAACTTCACCTCACGAATTTCATTGTTACTTACATTATACACCTTCATTATTTCGCAGTGTTATTATTTATGGGTTTTAAACTTCCCTTTTATAAGCTTATCTCCTAATGTTTCGGAATTTTACCCCTTATATACTCATCCATTATTTTCTTCACTTTTGTTTTTGTAAATTCATCCATGTTTTTCTCCTTCTTGTGTGCATTTTTATTTTTAGCTGCCTTTTAATCCAATTCATTGATTTCTCATAACGTTGTTGCATTCTCGACTTCCGATGTTGTTGGGAATGTCCCGCTGCCCTGCCTCACTGCCAATATCTTGTGCCGGACCGAGGAGGAATGCCCAATTCGTGAGTATTATGTTATGTGATGCCTTTGCCTTCTCGAATTCGCTGTAAAATATCTACGATTAATAAGCCTTCTATGTCTTCTATTTCAACTCCATATATTACTGAAATTTTCTCATATTTCTCGTTTAACATCTCGTCTGTCCAACAAAAATCATACATAGAACTTTTATCACTCACAAACATTTCATAATAATCCATTTCAAGTACTTCCTTAAAGAAATGAACTGCTTCAATCTCGTATTGATCCATTCGATCAACACTCGCAAAAGTTAATTGAACCTTCTGACCAGGTCTAGGAAGTTTATTCCCCTCTAATTTATGTTTATCAAATTGTTCTTTTAGCTTTAAATAAGCTTCCTCTTTAGATTGTCCATCTCCATTCATCCAGTACCAATTAATTATTCTTGCTTCCCAAGGATACATCGTGAGATTAGACTCTGATAGATCAAGTACTTGTTGTTGTCGAAATTCAATTGGGTAGTCTTGTAACTCCCAGTTTGATTTAAAAAATGAAATTATAAATTTGTATGTTCTTTTAATTGGTCTTGTAATTTGGGCGAATTGATTCATTGTTTTCTCCTATACTCAAGTTTTGCACAGGTTTCACATTAACATTGCCGTATTCACGACGTCCGATAAATGTCGGATGTGTCCACACAAACTACTTCATTGTATCCACTTCTGGGACCGAGGGCGTATGCTCGATGCGAGAATATGATGTTAGATGAAGTATACGACTTCTTCAAAATATCTAGATTATATCTTTGAAGTCTTCTATAAAATAATTATTATATTCTTGATTCAACTTATAATTTGTATACATATCCTTAATTGTTTTTGACGGCCCGCCATATTTCCTAGCCAAATATTCTCTAACTTCAACTATTGTTTCTCCATCAAATAAATAAGAATCTAAACAAAAAAGATCTGGAGCATATAGTGGATTTCCAAATATATATGAAAATTCAAAACAAATTTTACGAAAGTGATTCTGTATAGTTTCTTCTTCTAGAAAATTCCCCCATCGTACATACGAACGAAGTTCGCACAAATGTTTGCCTAAATAAAATGTAAATCCGCCTGGTCCACCCATACTAACAAATCCTTCTTCTAGAAACTCTTCCTCAACAGTCCTATTTCTTATAATATCTTCTGGCCATTTCCAGTCGTCTATTTTTGTGTCATCGTAAGTACTCGCCACACTATAAAAATATTTGAATTTTTTTTGATTATTTAAATACATGGGGAGATCACGTAATTCTTCTACTTTAATACAATGTTCAAAAAGTGCGGTGAAGTTTACACCCATTCTATTCCTCCTCACGTATATTTCATCTAACGTTCTTGGATTCATGACGTCTGACACAGTCGGATGTGTCCGCAGCATCTACTTTTTCGAATCCTCTTCTCGGACCATGGGCGAATGCCCGATGCGTGAATATGGTAAATTCTCTACATGTCCTTACATCTAATAATATCTTTTTGAATTCTTTACATTTATTTATGAGCTAGTGATTCATTCGGTTTAAAAATCATGTTCTTAAATAAAATTCAATTTTTCGTTTTTTCTGCTTATTTTGCGGTTTTAAATCCATAATATCTGCCCCAGGCTCCATACCCATGTTAATGCTAACTGAGTTACTTATCGTATTAACTATACGATCACTTTTACCACAGGTAATCAATCTTTTAATTGGTTTCAAATATCTTTATTGTCTTTAGGGGCTTCAGTTAACGTTCTTGTGTTCACGACGTCCTTCTTCAAAGAGGAACTTAGACAATTGGCATTTCATCAATATTTATTTTCAATGGTGTTTCGTAAGATTTAATATGAAAATTAGCTATTTCCGAATTTCTTGGCTTTAGAATAATAATTCGATTTGATTCGGAAATAGTTGATACCAAATAAAAAATATCTTCATACCTCTTAAGTTGAATAAGAATTGATTTCCTCTTAATTCCTGTTGTTTTCTCCAAACATTCAATAGATGCTCGAGATATTTTGTTTTCTGGTCTTATTTGATAACTAATAATTATTGTGTATTTCTTAGTATCCTTAGTTAGATGAATGATATCTATATTACTTCTCAGTTTTACTAATTTCTTGAAAACTTTATCAACAATACAAAGTTGATCTTCTGAGATAGCGATTGACTTTAACACGTTAGTAATAATTTCAATTATATTGTTCTCTTTATCTTCTTTGGATTTTAAATTAAATAGATCAGGTGAAACTCCAATATAGTAAAGTTTCATCCATTTTTCAGGTCTATTTGCCGATTCTTCAATCTCTCCCTCAGCCAAAAATGGTGTTAGTACAATATATAAATGATGAAAGTCTCTAGTGACAAATTCTAATTCTCTTAGTTTTCTTGAATATCTGTCACTTAGAAAATGAATTGATTTGTCAATAGAATAAATCTCTCCAATATAGCTTGGAAAAGAACTTCGAGTTTTTTCTTCAAATAATCTAATATCACGGATTATAGTATTCTTCAATTTACTTCACCTCATAAAAGAATGTCGCATAACATTCTTGGATTCAAGACGTCCAACACATGTCGGATGTGTCCGCAGCAACTACTTCTCCGAATCATACTCCAGACCGAGGGCGTATGCCCGATGCGTGAATGCTGTGTTATATGCTGTCGTGTTCATCTTCGATTAGCTATTAAATATCTCTATATAATACCCATCTGTTTCTATATGTTCTTCGAACTCTTTATAAATTGACTCAATTTCATTTGGTGGATTACCAAATCGTTTATTTAGAGATTCAATAATTTCTTCTATGCAATATTCGCTAAATACATAATCTAATCCCCAATGATCTGGTAGATATACGACTCTATCCTGGTTAAAATATTTTGCAATCTCAAAACATATTCCCTTGAGTAGCAATCTGGTTTCATTATGAGAAAGAAAATGACTCCAATATCGATCTATCCTGATACAAGCAACGTTGTATTCGTTGAAAGATAAGTCAACCGTACCATAATCCAAAGTTATATACTTATTATCAAAGACACTCAATTTTGCATTCAAATTCTTATATTCATTATTTATCAGATTTAATTGAGGAAACAAATTGTTGTTTCCTATATCGTTTGCAAACTTTTGATAATCTAAATCCTTAGAAAAATGTAGAAGTGCAGTAAATCCTACCCCCATGCGAAATCCCCTCTTAAATAGTTTTTGACCACGATTGCATATAACGTTACGATATCCGCGACGTCCCACCGACTTATGGCTGCACCAGCAGCCTTAAGTCGGTGCGGATGTGTCCGCCTGATTACACTTACACTCCCCTGCCAATCCCCTTCGGACGGACCGAGGAGCCGCCAGGCTACGATGCGTGGATATAATGTTAGCTGATGCCGTCGACTTCTTGAAATGCTATCAGAATATCCCTATTGTTTATTTATCAATTGTTTAAGTTGAATCATTTCGTTTTCATTAATTTCAATTTTCATGTCATTCCTAAGTTTTATAAGATATTTAAAAATATACTCGTTAATAATGATTTTTCTACTCAATGTGATTGATACTAAATTCTCATAAGCTATTCCCCATTCGTTATGGTTTAAGTACTCATATATCTCTTGTATTTCTTCTTCTTTGAGTTTTTCTATCAATAAATTCATTAAAATTCTAATTCTATCTTCAGTAATCATATTAACCCCACACTCAGTTATATTTCTTTGATTGTGTTTTCTATACTATTGAACTTAACTAGCTGTTCGATTGGTATTGAACTGTTATAAATGAGGTTTGATGATTAGTCTTATCCAGCAATTCGACGGTTTCAGCTAACGTTTTTGTATTCACGACGTCTGACAAATATCTGATGTGTCCTAACAGTTGCTTCTCCGAATCATCCTCTGAGGCCGAGGGGAAAATGCCCGATGCGTGAATGCTATGTTAGTCGAAGTGCTACCTGAGTTACTTACAAGTAATTATGCCTAGTTCTTTACAAAAAAGCCTTTAGGATAATACTCCTCATCTTCAATTTCAACATCCGGATACCTAGTAAATACATTTTCAAACTCTTCTGACTCTATTAAATAGTTGATTACTTCGTGTATTCTTTCACTGCTCCCAATATCAATTAGTACCATATCACTTGACCAGTAATAGGACCCATTCAAACATTCTCCTGTCTTCCTGTTATTTTCTCTTATTGTTTGAATGTTCTTATATGTAAAAAAACTTGCTATCCATTTCATTCGATTTGAAAAAACCACAATCACATCTGTATTTACATCTTCAATATCCCACTCTCCCTCTGCCCACTGCTCCGCTTCTATCCATACTTTTCTCTTTATATTTTTCATTAAAACGTATCCTCTTCAGTAGCTATTAATTTTTAATTTCTTAGAACTTATATGAATATTGATTATTTATCTTCGGCATTTCACCTAACTATTAATCTATGAAATTCGCAAATACTCAATCATCGAGATATTTGCGAATTTCATTTAAAGCACTCCTTGATACTCATCTACGAAGTATTCAAAAGGACGATGCTACATACCTTTCACAGCCGCATTAAACAAGTAATAAAAGACCAAGTGCTTAGAACACTTGGCCCCAATAAAATCAGATGGCTTATCCCCTAGTTCATCAAAAAATGATAACCCTTACCCTCTGCTCATCATCCAGCATGCTTATTATTGTCACCCTTAAGATTCTTCCATAGTTATATTTTACCGTCTAATACTTTCTCGTACAAGTGTTCTTATCCTCATTAGAGTAGTTTCATCCGTTCATGTAGCTAATGCTTCACGCAGTTCCGATCCCGCTATCTTCTTTACTTGCACCTTCTTTAATTCCATTAGAAATAATTGCAATTCGATCACCAACTAACTTTTCCCCCTCAAATAAGCAACGTTCGAGCCCTTTTCGCTTAATGGTCATGCAGCAAATGTTCATACATAGGCCGCGCTTCACTTGGAACCGCGTTTATCCATCCCCAAGCAAGAAGGCCGACCATGCATACAGATAGAACGATTACGAACCAGCGATGATGGGATGTCAGCAACCTACACACAGGATTAAGCAAGGCCAAAACAAAAGTAAATATGACCGTAAGCACTAACGTTAACGAAAGCGGCATCGCTTGAAATAACAGATGGAGGAAGGTCGTAAATAGAACAATCGGAGCAAGAGCCGTGATCAGCATGGCTGGAACTCCGTTCAATACCTTGTCCGCATCCTTTTTAAATAATGAGAAAGCAATAACAATGGTATGAATGATCAAGGGAAGCATCCACAAGTAACTCGCACCTGGTAGCCATATAGCCGATACAGTAAGCAGGACCAGAAACAGCATCATCCCGACGAGCATTATCTCAAGTACATTGGTGCGGTCATTCCATTTTTTCATCAAAAAAGCCTGAACAAGTAAGGTTAGAAGCATGAAGCTGATATGATATAAATAAGCGTCATAGGTAGCACCATTGAACAAGGTCATTTTTTCCGCCCATAACTTAGAAATAAACTGATTAAGCAAGTAGGCAGCACCAAGAGAAAGAATAGCACTTCCAATAACAGCAAGTACACTGATCATTATTCCTCGTAACCGGATCTGCTGCTGTCTATATGCAACGACGATCAAGGCAACAACTGCGAACCACAACAAGATGGTAATAGGTGTAACGATTGACTGTGGATAGTGAATGAATAGGTTAAATAAACTGAAATACACTTGATCTGGACTGCGCAAATTTTCAAGATTCGCATCGCCAAATTGTCTAGCCATAGCTAGCGCATTTTCTCCCTGATGCTGCAGTGTGGATAGTTCGACATTATCCAGATTATCTAACGGGGTATGGTATGCGGTCCACCCACCGAGATACGCGAAGTTAATTCCCGGAATGCCCGCACGAAGTGTTACGGTTAAGTCTGTGTCGTTCGGTAGTAAGCGATAAAGATCTCCCATAAAAGAATTCGTTACTGGTTCTGGAGCAGCTTCAGCAAAATGTTGAATGAGTGCTCCATTTTCTTCGCTCGTCTGGAACATTATCGATGCCCCTTTAGAACCACGTGCTTCGAAGTTAGCAACAAGTCCGACTTGCTCCCGATGCTCCGCTTTTCCCCAGAATTCCTTTGCACCAAGCAGCCCTTCTTCTTCGCCATCTGTAATGACGATCCAAATGTCATTTCGGAGTGGCTCACCGTTGGTAAGGGCTCGCACGGTTTCTATCAAAGCAGCTACGCTCACGCCCGCATCATTTGCTCCCGGACCCAAATCAACGGAATCATAATGTGTCATGAGCGCAAGTGCTTTGCCTTCGCTGTTCTTGCCTTTTAAGACACCCACAATATTGTGTAGTTCTAATAATTTGTTGTCATAAGTCATTCCTTCCGCTTGTTGAACCTGAGGTTGAATGCCTAAGCTGGTTAATTCCGCTACTACATAGTCTCTAACCTGTTTGATTCGTTCGGAGCCAGAAGGCCGTGATTCTTTGGCGATGAATTGTAAATGCTGCATTGCTCTTTCCGCAGAAAATTGTGTTGCTGGGGCTGTGCTTGGTTGAGGTCGTGGTGGTTGGTCTACGAATAAGGTTGCTGCGATGAGTATGAGGACTACAAATGCTATAGATACCGTCTTTATCCCCTTTAAACTTTTTGTTGGTTCTTTCTTTACTACACTTTCCATGAACGAATCGCTCCTCTACGAAAATGATGGCGTACGTCATGTCATCCCATGGTGTAACACTCACAGTAGCACATGGGTATGTCTTTATTATGTAGAATTCATCCATTAATCCTCGTCATTGTTCTTATCATTCTTATCCTTGCGATCCTCTTGGTAGTTCTCTAGTTCCAGCTCGATTTCACGGTTGATCCTTTCCAATTCGGGGCTATACTTTTTATTATCTATCTCGTGTTCATACAAATTTTTGAACTGCTGCTGCATTTGAAGCTCTGCCTTTTCTGCTTCATTTAAGAGGCCGAAATGAGTCTTGATCGCCTTTACATCCTCTTCGATTGCCTTCGTTCTCATATACGTGCTGAAGATGAGGCCGAACATAATGGCTGGAACCACTACGCTGCCGATTGGGCCCGCTATATAAACAAACAAAAAACTGATACCGATGGCGATTACTATACCTAATAGTGCCACAGCTCACACTCCCTTTTCTTTTTCATACTAAAAATAGAGAAACTTCAGCTTACAGAAGCTTCCCTATACATGTTTTCCTATGTACATTTAGAACCAGCAGCTCACTTGATACGTTCGATTCGTATCGATTTATCAGGAAAATGGATGCGGATGTTGCCGCCGGAACCAAATAAAACTTCTAATGATATCGTAGTATCGTCGACGGGGGTAAACTCTTCAAACAACCAGTCGTCTATCTCAGGATGCATAATTGGTCTGGGGTTGTCATAGTTATGATGTTCAAATTGGAAGAAGGATATATTTTCGAGCGTTAGCATCCATTGTGTACGGTTTGCTATATCGTCTCCATTACGTGCTAGTATGAAATGGGCATTCGAACGAAGGAGGCTCTCATGATCGATACCCACTTTTAATAAACGGTAATCATGGAATCCCAATTTGCTGAAATGACGATGTACTTCTTCTGGCAACCTCTCAGATAGCGATTGATAGATTTCACCATATTGTCTACCATTCTGCAGCCATTGCCGTTCTAGTCGTTCTAGTTGATCATCACTCGTTGTCTCTGTATTTTGGGCAATATACATATCGTATGGAAAGTACTTCATGGATTGCCTCCCTGCTTAAGTTTGTTAGTAAAAAAGAAAGACATTTGATCGTTAAACTATCAAATGCCTTTCTTGCAGTCCGCATTACCATGCTTATACTCAGCTATGCGTAATTTGTTCTGCTAATTGTTTTATTTTTTGCAAAGACAAATCGGCGAATTTGACTGATTCATCGTAATAGGATTCCCCATGTGGAATGGCAGCAAAATCCCCAATCTCTACGGTTAGCAAGTTGTGTTCACCTTGCTGCAAAACTGTGTATGTATAGCCGATATTATACTGCTCCGCAGGAAGCGGCCACTTCGGAACGTACAGAGCCAGCCGCAGACGTTGTTCTGGTTCGAACTCCACTACTGTTAGCTGAGAATACCCCTCCCAATCAATAATGCTTCCAAGCACAAGCAGATCGCTGCCATATCCCTCAGGCAAATCATCCCACTGCTTCATATATTGTGGACTCACGAGTACCTCCCAGATTGCAGAGGCTGGCGCCTCGATAACAATTTGATGATGTACAATGAACGGATTGGTCAATCGTATTCCTCCTTCAACTTATTTGCCATTAAGGACATCCTTATTGGTGGATCAACTACTGATAATTTTCCCACAAACAGCAGCAACATACCAGCATCTCCCTAGCTGTTCTGTGGAAAATGTCCATCTCTTTCTAATTTTGAAACGTTATCCCTCGGATGATCTATGAGCAGCTCTTTCTGGTGATATCCCCTTAGCTAGAAATGTCTCCCTCTTACGTGCACCGAGCAGCCCTGTATTCACAACTACAAGCCCTACAATCGTTAACACAGCTCCTATTATCGTATAGATGGATAGCGCTTCGTTATAGAGAAGACTCCCAATTCCAACTGCAATAAATGGTGAAATATACAGCCACATCGAAGGAAACAGCGGATTCGTATTTGCAACAAGCCAATAAAAAATCGTATGGCCCACCATAGACCCAATGACGATTAAATACATTTGGGAACCTATCGCTTGCAAGGATAAGAGCGACTCCAGATGAACGCGCTCGCTGCATACAGACAATACAAGCATCATAACACCACCGCAACACATTTGAGCAGCATTTTGAGCAATCGGTGAAATATCGGAAAAACGGCTTATCACTTTTTTTGAATACAACGCTCCACCTGCATAAAAAAGCTGTCCTAGTAAAATAGCTAGACATCCTAGCAGCCACAACCTATCTGATCCGAGTGATACCTGAGGAAGAACGAGCACGGCTACCCCTGCCAAGCTGATGAAGCAGCCGACTATTTTACTACGCTCCACACGATCACGATACATTACCATTTGCAGCAATATGATGACGATGGGAGCCGTTGCGGAAAGAATGGCAGCTGTCCCTGAACTCACATACTGCTCTGCCCAATAGAGCAAAGAAAAAGTGCCTGCCGTGAGCCCTAGACCAATCAACCACATTTCTTTGCGCAGCAGCAGCGAAAAGCTCGCTTTCTTTTTCCAAGTCATCCAGATAAGAATGAGCAAACCTGCCAGCACAAATCGACTACCTGCTGAAAAGAAAGGAGGAGCCCCCGCATCCACACCTACCTTAATCGCTAAAAATGTCGTTCCAAATATAATGCACATGAAAATAAAATTGACGATAATCATTCTATTACCTCCTTGACAGTACACTTGACACCATTATAATGAGGCAATAATAGAACAGTTTGAATTAGATAGAACAGATTCGATATATGCAAGCAAATTAAAAGTTCATTACATAAGGAGGCACTATGCGATGAGCTCTATCGAGCTAGACCGTTCACAAGGCAAGCCGCTGCATAAGCTTGTATACGAATATATGTGGAATCGAATTCAGCGCGGGGAATGGCCAGAACATCATAAGCTGCCATCGATTCGCACGCTTGCAGAAGAAATGAAGGTTAACCGATTAACCGTATTCAAAGCATTCCAGCAGCTCAAAGATGAAAAAAAAGTGTATGTCAAAGACAAGTCGGGCTATTATGTTCAACCAGGTGTCACGATGCCTTTTGACAATCTGGAAAGTCCTATCGTATTTTCTTACGTACATAAAAGTCATCTATCCGAAATCCATCGCGTTCCTGCAAACTATCAATTTTCGTATGCGCTTATCGATCCTAGCTTGCTGCCGAACCGGTATTTTTCTGAATCTATGCTGGATATTGTTGAACGCTACCCGCGAATGCTCAGCACCTATTCTACCCCTCAGGGGGATGAAGAGCTGCGGCAGTCACTGGCTCGTTTTTTCACCAACAAATACGGATTTCACCTCTCTCAAGATGACATCATGATCACATCAGGCTCCCAGCAAGCGATTGATTTGTTAGCTCGGATGCTTGTCCAACCGATGGACGTGGTTCTCATGGAACGCCCAACATATAGTGCTGCCATTGATATGTTCAGAAACCAAGGAGCACAAATTATTCCGATTGATATTTATTCGTATGGATATGATTTGGAACAGGTAGAAGCTTATATGAAACAGTTCAAGCCGCGCTTGTTCTACCTCAATCCGACTTTTCACAATCCTACTGGCTACACCGTGCCAGCCAAACAGCGGAAGGAACTCGTTGAGCTCGCAGAACGGTATCGCTGTTTCATAATCGAAGACGATCCGATGCACGATATTTACTTTCAGCATAAGCCCCCTCTGCCCTTTTTTTCATACAGTACGGAAGGTTATGTCATTTATATTTGCAGCTTCAGTAAGTACATTGCACCAGGATTGCGGATTGCCGCTATTTGCTGCCAGCCATCCATTATGAAGCATCTTCTTACGGTCAAGTCATTAGCGGACAATGGTACACCGCTGTTAAATCAGAAGATTTTTCTACACTACTTTATGTCCGAGCGTCTGCAGCAGCATATTATCAAGCTTCGAACCGCGTTACACATTCGCAAAACCGTTATGGAAGAAGCACTTGCAATCACGAATTGGAAATGGGACAGCCCTGACGGAGGCCTTAACTTGTGGATTCAGCTGCCAGAAACACTTTGTTTGGAAAAGCTGCTAGCTAAGAGTATCGAGCATTCCATCTCTTTTGTCCCCGGTTCCATATGTGATCCGTCTAAGGAGCTACAATCGTGGATTCGTTTAAGTTATTCGTATATAAATGAACAGCAGATCAAAGACGGCATGAAGCTGCTCATGCAATTAGCAGAGCAAGTAGACCATAGTGATCGACATCTGTAACTACATATGCCTTGGAACAGGATGTGTGCGATCCCATTCCAAGGCATGCTATTGTTGCTTACTCATTAATCAACTTCGCATAACGCAGGCAGCGCTCAAGGATTTTGACCGTTTCCGCCCTCGTGGTCTGCGCTTGTGGTGCGAGCTTATGTTCATCTATGCCAACCATCAGCTTGTTGGAAACGAGCCCTGCCATCGACGACCTTGCCCAGCTACTAATATGACTTACATCTTTATAATGATTAGCTACCTGTATGACATTCTCGGACTTTCCTTGCAGTTCCGCATCAACAAGTTTCATAAATCGCTCGAGCATGCCAGCCATCTGTTCGCGCGATATTGGTACATTAGGTTGGAAGGTACCGTCCTGCATGCCTTTCACCAAGCCACGTTCCACTGCCGTCTGCACGGCAACAGCAAACCAATCATTTGCCTGTACATCCTTGAAGCTGGAGGCTGACAGCTGCGAACTGCCTTTCCATCCAGCCGCTCTGACGAGCATGGCTGCGAATTCAGCCCGCGTAACTTTACCGTTCGGATCGAAGCTGTTGATGCTAACTCCTTTGACGATCTGCTTCGCCGTCAAATGCTCGATTGATGATTGTGCCCAATGTCCAATCGTGTCTTTGAAGACTGCTGTGGATGAAACGATCATATAAATCTCACTGGATGCATGGTCTTTGATTTGCACGTTCGTTACGCCATCGGTAGTCTTTTGAAACACAGATGGGACAAAGCGCGTTTTACGTATACCCGGATCAACCGCTACGACTGTCGACTTTTTCGGATCGATGTTGAACGTTGAGCGAATCGTCAACGTTTTGTTAACGAATTCATCACCCAGAGCTGACATCGTAATTTGCTTGCCGTTATGAGCAACACACGCTACATTGAAGGAGACTGGTTCTGTCACTTTGACGATACCTCCAGCCAACATGGACTGCTTGTCTTTCGCCGTGATCAGATCGGGCAGCGTAGTCGTCGTTACAACGATATTCATGTTAGCAGTTGAAGTGTTCAAGGAACGCTCTAAATGAGCCGTATTAAGTCCCTTAAGCGGCAATTCCATCGATGCTCCATGCGTTTGAATGGAAACGATCGCTTGCGGCAGTATGCCTTGTGCGTCCTTTAGCACGCCTACCGGGAGCTCTACCTTAGTACGCTCAACATCGCTGCTCCGCTCAGGAACCGTAATTCCAACTTTCAGCGATTTTCCATTTTTGTTCGACGTTACCTTCAACGTATCGAAAGCTGCGGATAGAGCTGCTCCATCTACAATAATCTTCGTTGTAGCAGCTCCATTTTCGTTCTCCTTGGTAACTTTCAACGCAGAAGAAGGAATGATAGCTGTAATCGAGCTTCCATTCTCCTTCACAGTTATAGCAGCATCTTCGGTAGTAGGTGGCGTTTCGCCAGAACTGCTATCACGTCCATTATTACTACCGCTACCATTCCCATTTGCCCCACCGTTATTTCCAGCACCAGATTCGCTACCTGACGAACCTGAATCGCCGCCACCAGAATTGCCATCGCCGCCATTAGGCTTCTTCACAACCGTGAATGATTGCTGCAATAATTGATCTGGCCCACCTTGACCAACGACAACCGTGTAATCGCCGGGCATCGCGTCAGTAGGTAGCGTAATCGAGTCGTTATAAGAACTCTGATTAACTTTCACAGCGTTGTAGTATAGTACCGTTTCATCTGGTCGGACTATTTTCACGATAACATCACTGAGTGACGATGTTCCTGTTATGTGAATCGCATCGCCCGGATATTTCGTAGAAGTATCCAACTTTAGCGCAGGCATCACATCCGTGGCACTTGCCACCACTGGTATAGATACCATAAGCATCGTCATCATGATGAAGGAAATAAAGCTCCTCTTGTTTCCCAAGCAAATCTCCTCTTTCTTCGTTTGTCTAGGCAGTATCGTTTCGCAACAAACATATGAGTCTTGCTGCCACTCATCAACTTTTCTGACGTCTATTCGTTTATAGTAACTGGCTCAGCAAGCAGCGTGCCTACATTCGTCAAGTCAGCACCGAAATCGGACACAACAAGCACTCGAACTTGGTAGCCATCTTTGCGATTCACATTGAACTTAGCATTGAACGTACTACCCTCGGCAGGCACCTTCGCTTCATAGGATGCAATGCTAATTGGCGTATTGCCCTTCATCAGCTGGAAGACAACAACCGCTTTGTCCAATTTGCCAGTTGGCTTCACCGTTAGCGAAGCATCCACCATTACAGTATTGGTAGCCATTGTTGCACTAGTCACAACAAACGGACGTTCAACCGCTTGATCCGATACTTCAAAAGTTACACGCCCAAGTTCCAAGTTATCATTGTCTGTTCGGTATTCCGCTTCCCCTACATAAACAGCATCGTATTTACCCGGTGCAAGATTCAAGCCTGCAAAGGTTACTGTGCCGTCCGGCTGTTGGATTGTGTTCGTTTTTTGCTTCGCAATCGGTTTTTCCGTTTTGTTTAAAACGGTGCCCTCAGGAAAAATACCGATCCAATCTTCTCTGACCGAACTTGTATAAGCAACTTGAACCGCTTCGGCTGGCGTGTATGCTCCTTTGACCATCTTGATCGTTGGATTGCTTAACGTTAAGTCAGGATCAGTTGCTGGATCGACAACCGGAATTTGCGCTCCAAGACTTACTTCGAACTGAGCGTTCGGGATCCATCTGTCATTGCTAAAATCCCTACCCTTCACCAGCACCTTATCATCGTAAACTTCTACAAAGTATCCTTGGCTGCCGTCTTTGCTCTTATTTTCATCCGTGTACAAATAGGAAGTCGCAGCCGCATTAAACATCGTTGCATACTTCGCGTTGTACATTGTATCTTTGGCACCTAACTCCCAATGGGTATGACCGCTAAACAAAATAGACTGCGGATGCTTCGTCAATATTTTCTTCAACTCCGTATCCTGTCTTACTCCATACCAATAGTTCGTTTTCAGCGTCCCCTCGTTCGCCCCAGCAACCGTATTTTTCAAAGGCTGATGATGGAAAATGAATTTCGGTTTATCCTTAGATGCATGCTCAGCTAGCTTTTCGTCCAGCCACTTCAACTGCGTTTCCGATAGATAGGAGTAATCCTTCAAGCCTTTTTCCGTACCGATAAAAATAAAATGATAACCGTTAATCCATACGTCAAAATAACTAGATTTCATATTCGTGTATTTCGCGAACAATTCGGAAGTTTTCCCCCAATCGCTCCAGCGAACATCATGATTTCCTTGTACAAAGTACGTTTCTGGCAGGTCATTCTTATATAGGTTAAAAATACGTTCTAGTTCCTTATACTCCGCTTCCGTACCATTTTCCGTATTGTCGCCAACCATCATCAGTCCAGAGCTGTCTGGATTCAGAGCGATTATATCTCGTAACGCATCTTCAATATTTTTGTTATGGACATGGTTCTTGTTGTTCGTAATATGCATATCGGTAATCACTTCGAAACTGACTAACAGCTTCTTCACAGGCACACCTGGAATAGCGATTTCAGCACTTTCTGTCGATTCGCCTGCCAATGAATGAGCATAAACAAATAGTTTCGTGGCGCCATTCGGAATCGGCGTATTCACTGCGAACGTATAGGTTTCATACTCTGAATAGGTTGCACCAGTTACGGTTAAAGGAATGCTAGCGATAACTGGTTGACCATTCAGCCTACCCACATCATTGCCCCAGTACAAGTTATAGTTGAGAATATTGGACACATCGGCTGGATTTTTAATGTTCAGATCGCCTGCTATATGCTCTGGATCAGCGTCTGTATCTACAAAGTCCAGCCTTTCAGGAGACTTTAACGAAACGATAGAAAATGGCACTCGTGCAAAAATGTGATATCCACCGTCCTCCATGTAGATTGCTTCATAATCCCCGGGGGGTAATGATTTCGAGAACGTCATCTTGCCATCAGGCTGGCCCGACACATCCGTATAGCTCCATGTTAATGATGGACTGCTCCCTTCCGGTACTGAGCCTTTTGGATATAAGCCAATCCAATCTTTCTTAGAAGCTCCCGAATAAGTGATGGAAATAGACTCACCTTCTAAATAGGCTGATCGGTCCATCGTAATCGCTTGATTAGCCGCCTTGGCCACCTGAGCAGGAACAGCTTGAAAAATAACCATAAACGCAATCATGATGCAAAGCATAGCAGATATCGGTTTAGAAGCGGATTTCAACATTTCGCAGGCACCTCTAGTTCAGTAGAATTTGTAGAGTCTGTTGATAGGATGTAACATGTAACACATCATTTTCGTACAGATTTATTGTAATCCCCTTCATTTCGCATTGTGTCAAACGGCTGTTAACGGTGCATTAAAGTTATTTGCAAATGTAATGGGAGTGTTATCTCTCAAAATAAAAAGGATCGGATGGAGAGCACTCCATGTCGATCCTTTTACGTTGACATATTATTAATGTGCTGATAATTAGCAACCGATAGCTTCATTATCGCTTATGCCTATCTCTGCCGTTAATCTATTTATTTCACCTCTATTAAAAGAATGAATATGATAATCATAGATAGGAACCTTATCAACGTCGAGGAGAGTAACCAATATGCCAAGTAGAAAAATAGGTAATAGAAAAGCAGTTCGTAAGCATAAAAATCACCAAGCAACTGTACCGTCATCACGAAACTATAAAACATTACTGCTACCTCAGCCTACTCAAGCTACCATTAAAAATCCTGGATTTGAAAACAGAACACTAAGCCCTTGGAATCCTGGCCCTCCTTCTCAACTTGGGCAAATATTTGTAACAACAGTTACCCCTCATAGTGGATTACAAGCCGCAAGAATGCTTTGTGTAGAAAATACAGTCATGGCACTAAAACAAAAAATATCGAATTTAAAGCGGGGTCGAAGCTATCAAGTTTCTATGTGGCTACGTAGGAATGTTGTATCTACGCTCGGGCAAGTCAGAGTAAGGCTTGGTGGATTACCAGCTATTTATGGGATATCCGCTATACCTATGAACACATATAGGCAATTTATAGATACATTTCAAATACCAGGAGAAAGAGGGAATACTTCTTTTGATTTAGAAATATTCTTATTTTCTTCTACTATAGGTACAGATATAACTATCGATGATGTCTCCATTACTCTACTTGGCAGTTAACTTATTTTTGTTATGTCCACACCGTTATTAGACCGAAATCAATATTGGAAACTAAACTTTTACGAAAACAGCTGTGTCTAAGACACAGCTGTTTTATACGTGACGAATACATCATTTTTAATTTTGAACATACACTCTTTAACGGTTGTAAATGGAGTACGTTATATTGAAAAAACCATTCCACGCACCTTTTCATTTAGACTTATTAATACGTGCTTACTGGTACACTAAACAATATCATTGTATTCATATCTCTCACTCTATTTAAGCACAGCCTTTGCCTTGCCAAGCATCTCTACAAGGCATTTACAAGAAGATGAGGCGAATAATCACCGTGGAAAATCGCCTACCTTCAAAATGCGGTAAACTAACTGCAAATTTTAACCCATTTCTTTATTCCATAGTGAATAAAACGTATACAATTCACATCTCTACTTCTATATCTCTAAACAAAAAAAGTAATCCCTTCATTTAATTCCTCGTAATACGAAGCTTTTCGTCGACTCCCACCATTTTGGGTACAAGCTTTTGACTTAAATCTTCAAATTGCCCTCATATTATGCAACCTTGTTCAATAGAATGTTGTTGTGGAAAGGAGGAGTGATCAAACTAACAACCAAATTCATCAAAACCCATATTACAAGGAGGTAGTTTTATGTACAAATCGCTTAGCATGTCCCGCTTCACCTTGAAACACCTTTTCATTAGCTGTGGTGCCGCCGTTGTTGCCTTGCTCGCTTTCACCCTGTTCTCTCAACAAGCTTCCGCGCACGGTTATGTCGATGGTCCAGCAAGCCGAGCCTATCTATGCAAACTAGGACAAAATACAGATTGTGGCGCAATTATATATGAGCCGCAAAGCTTAGAGGCACCTAAAGGATTCCCAGCAGCTGGTCCTGCCGATGGCAAAATAGCCAGCGCAGGCGGCATTTTCCCGAAGCTGGATGAGCAATCTTCCACTCGTTGGGCGAAAGTAAATATCTCTTCTGGTACAAACACATTTAAATGGACACTTACCGCACGACACTCAACCGCAAGTTGGAAATACTATATTACGAAGCCAAACTGGAATCCAAATGCCGCACTTAGCCGCAACTCCTTCGATTTAACACCATTCTGTGACGTCCCTTACAATCGCACTCAGCCACCTGCCACTTATACCGACACATGTAATGTACCTTCTCGCTCCGGATATCATGTCATTCTAGCTGTTTGGGAAATCGCGGATACAGGCAATGCCTTCTATAATGTAATCGATGTGAACTTTGGAGGCTCCAATCCAGTTGATACAACTGCACCTACTGCTCCTGGAGCATTAGCATCCCCATCCAAAACAACGAATAGCATCGCCTTAACTTGGAGCGCATCTACAGATGCTGTAGGGGTAACAGGATACAATGTCTATTCAGGCTCCACACTCGTAGGTACCGTTTCCGGCAGTACCCTCAACTATAATGTTACGGGATTATCGCCAAACACAGCCTATACGCTAAAAGTGAAAGCATTTGATGCCGCAGGCAATCTGTCCCCGGATAGCAACAGCATTACCGTCACAACCAATCCGCTCGTACCAGACAACACACCACCTACTGCACCAGGCAATCTGCATGTCATGGGAACGCCGACAGCTAATAGCATTCAGCTCATGTGGAATCCTTCCACAGACAATATTGGCGTAACTAACTACCGTGTCTATAACGGCGCTACTTTAGTCGCAACTGTATCGGGCACGACAACTTCTTACACCGTCACAGGTCTTACCCCATCCACCTCCTATACGTTTAATGTGTTTGCGTTAGATGCATCGGGCAACCAGTCAACAGCAAGCACGGTGACAGGTACGACTACTTCTCAACCAACCGTTCCAGCATGGGCACCGAATACAGCTTATACAACAGGTACCCTCGTTTCTTATAACGGAGCTGTTTATAAATGTCGTCAGCCGCATACGTCGCTCGTAGGTTGGGAACCTGCAAACGTGCCATCTTTATGGCAGCTGCAGTAATCATTTCTCCATTTCTGGGATAAAATAGGGACTAGCTTCGTTCGAGTTAACAGGCTAGTCCCTTTACATAAGTAGCATCCCAATCAAAAAGGACCGTCCCCAATGGACGATCCTTCACTGACCCCCTGTATAGCTGATGGTTACGCATCATATTCAATCAGCCAACAATCTCTCATTTCTCCCTCATGCCATTCATGCTTCTCCAGTCGTTTTTTCTTAGAAAAGCCCGCTTTCTCATAAACCCTCAATGCGCGTTCATTTCGAACTTGCGGGTCCATAACGATCTTGGTTGCACCTTTATGTGCAATGAGATACTCCACTGTTGCTCGAACGAGACGCGTGCCGATCCCACGATTCCAATAATCGGTTTCCCCAATAAACTGATCCATTCCATACACTTGACCATGGTACGACTCATACCCGTACTTCTGTATTTCTTCTTCATCAATTGGATAAAACTGAATATATCCAATGTCCTTGGATTCATATTGGATGATGCAACGTGCCTCTCCTGACCCTTGATCCCCAAAGAAACTTTCTACGACCATCTCTGTATTATGCGGACGATCACGGCCTTCGTAGTACATGAGAACGGCGGGATCAGATAACCATTTCACGAGTAAATCAACATCACCACGCTCAAGTTGCCTAATCGATAGTTCTTGTTCTTGAAACAATACCACTGCCTGCACCATCCTCCCACACGCATTCCTCTACTTTACCTAATAAACCCTTTATGTCAGACAGCGTCATTTCCTTTTACACTTAGATAATAATGATAGTATTCTTCATCACGACCATATCCATTACGCTCATATAAACGCTGCGCTTGCTTATTATCAATCGCTGTGGACAACTCAAGCCCCTTCGCTTTGATCGATTGAGCGTATTGCTTCGCTGCATCCAGCAGCAGTTGCGCTATTCCTTGTCTGCGATACGCTTCACTCACATACAGATCATTTAATAGTAAAGATCGCTCCATGGAAATAGAAGAGAACACAGGATAAAGCTGCGTAAAGCCAGCAATTGCAGCTGTACCTTTATCTCTTACGATAAAAATAATAGATTCACGATGTTCAAATCGATCGAATAAAAACGAGCGAGCTTGCTCTACATCCGACTGTTGTCCATAAAATATACGATATTGATCGAATATTTCCGCTACTGCCTCTAAATCTTGTATCGTTGCTTGAACCGCTTCAAATTGTGCACTCATGACATTCATCTCCTAGTAGTAAAGTGATAGTGTAACCCGTCTTAAATCGTCTATTTCACCAAAGTAGGATCGGCTCCTAGCAGCGGCTTAAAAGCAGCTTGCCCAGATTCAATTTGACTTTTATCCAAATATAATAGCGAACTGTTGGTTCCCTGATTAATTCGCATAAACATATAACGTTCATCACCAGCGACAAGTTCAGGTTCTGATGGTAAAGAAGACATATCCACTTCATGAACTTTTTTATTTTGTTTAAAGATGTTTAAGGTAAGCGGCACATCCAACTTATAAGAACGAACATAGCCTGCCGAAGGATAAATATAAGAGTAGTTCTTGTCCTTGTACATATGCGAAAAGACAGGAGGATACTCGATCTGCTCCTCTACGATGTTCTTGCCTTGAAGATCTGATGAATACAACTTGTGAGACCTTGTGTCCTCCATTTTTCGATATAAATAAGAGAAGTAAAGTCTATTCTCAGAAATACTTAGTAAAAAGTTATAGCTGCCATCTTTACGATCAAAAAGAGTCTTTATCTCTTCCTTGTTCAAATCATATCGTTGTATTTTATAATTATCTTTCGTGAGCTTCGTCCAATACAGCTGATTCCCATATGGAGTGATGGTCGTAACTGAAAGAATGTTATCCGTTTCGCTATAGATAATTTCTGGCTCCCTGTCGAGTTTCGCAAGCTTCGACTTCAGCACTTTAACTTGTTCAGCACCATCCTTATTCTTTTCCCAGATTGAATAATAGAGATAACCACGATGCAGCGCTAACGAATCTGGTGGAGCTTCAAATGTCTTCACTACTTCACGGTTGCTGCCGTCGACGTCCCTGCTAGTTAGTTGCCACGTATAGGTCGAATGCTCATGCTCTTGTTTGGGATTAAATTTGTTTTCCAGCACATATAATTTAGAATCATAGTATTGCATATAACGTGGCGGTTCAAAATGAGTATTCCATCTCTCAATTGCCTGATGTGTTCTTTCTACATACGCTAAGCAATTGCTTCGGTTTGGACTTTCTGTACATTCCCCCTCAGTACGCGTATCGATAAATTGCGGTTTCGTGCTATCATTTTCCATAAAATAAATTAAATTATTGAACAAAAAATAATGACCTTGCTCTGTCCGTGCTGTCTCTAGACCTTGTCCAGCATACATATACGGGTAGTCCCATTGAGCATGATAAGCATCATCCTCTGGATATGGTGATTTTGCACATCCTGCAACAACGAGTAGAGTTAACAAGGCTATCCCTAGCAAGACGTATTTCTTCATAGAACTCCCCCTATTATGTTCGTACATCAGGCGGGTGAAAATTCAAAAAGCCTTAGAACTAGAATACCAACATTTCCACTTCTAAGGCTCATGATGCAGTAAACGATACCGTGATGATTGATACATATTTTACCACACATTTTTCAATTATGTACACGTCTAATTGTTTGTACTATTTTACTCTTTTTATGACAAAAGCATTATCTACTTTACTAAATCCAAGCTTTTCATAATAGTCCATAGCACCTGGTGCCGATAACAATACCAATGAGCATTCCTCACCCATCTTCTCTTTAACAAGATCGACGAGCTTCCTTCCAATACCACCTTTTTGATAATCCTTGTCTATTGCTAGATCAGATAAATAGCAGCAGTATGAGTAATCGGTTACCGCTCTCGCCATGCCAATCATTTTTCCCTCATGCCATGCCGTAATAACGATATCCGAATTCTCAATCATTCGTTTCAATCTATCAAAGTCCTGATAAGGCCTATTAATGCCAGACGTTTCGAATACACGTGAAACATCCTCTGCTTGAATTTCTTTCGTGTCCATATACATGATATTCATAATAATGCGCAGGAGCTTCACTCATGAAGCGCTTAAAGCCTTATTGAGCCTTTTTGACTGAACGAACCATTTGTCTCAACCTTATCAGGCTTCTAGACAGCTCTCCTGCTCCTCCTCTCTTTATAAGGAACGCTGTATGTTAGGTAACCATCTAATGTAATGTGCTACTCTACCACTAATAGCACTTTCCCCGTACTATTTCTGCTTTCAACTAATTCATGCGCAAGTGCAGCATCCTGCAAGGAAAAGCGGCTGCCGATGTTGATATCCAATCTCCCTTGTTCGAAGAGTAGAAATATTTGCGCCGCTGCTTCTCGTAAGCTTTCAGGTCGTTCTTTCCTCGTCGTACCAAAGCTGTACCCAAGCACAGAGCGACAGCTAGCATGGAAATCCTTCGTATTCAGTTTCCCATACTCCCCACAGGAATTGCCGAACACGATTAGCCGTCCATACGGAGCAAGATATTCCACACTTCGTTCTGTTACCTCTCCACCAACGGAATCCAATATAATATCGACACCTCGACCAGCTGTAAGCTGCTTCACCTGTTCGATATAGTCCTCGGATTCATTATGTAATACATGGTCAGCACCCGCACTTTTGGCTGCTTCTATTTTATGTACACTGCCCACCGTTCCGATAATGTTGGCCGCGCCCAACGCTCTAGCAACTTGTATGGCTGTAGTCCCAACACCACCTGCAGCGGAATGAATAAGAACAGATTCTCCTACCTTGATACGAGCTATTTCAGCTAGCAGTTTGTAAGAAAGCAAGGAAACGATGCCACATGCACCTGCAACATCATCATCAATATCATCTGAGACTGCAAAAGTTAAATTCTCATCAGCCACAATAAATTGTGCGTACGACCCATTGTACGGGAAAGCGATAACTCGCTGGCCCACCCGTACAGAGGTCACCTCTGTCCCAACCTGTTCAACAACTCCCATTGCCTCTAGTCCAGGGATGAAGGGTAGCGTACCTTTACCTTTGTTCCCATGTCTAGCTTTAATATCGGCGAAATTTACACAGGTACGGCGAACACGAACCAACACTTGTTTGGAGTGAAAAGAAGGTAGATCCATGTCAACATATTTCATATGTTCTGTAGAGCCGTACTGCTCCACCACCACAGCTTTCATCATACTCCCCCTCAATGGTGTACATTCGTAAAGTAGAGACAACTTCCAACTTCCATTTTATAACTGCTCAGAGGAAAAGTCACGAACCACGCAGGAGAGCTTTATTTCTAATGAGAAGTATGTTTTGTACGTGGCAGTGTCCTTCTAATAACGATTTCCGCTAAAATAGGAAGAATAATTAGGGAACAATAAATGCTTATCGTATAGCTGTTCACATAGGTGAAGCCAAATCCTTTATGAATAACGAATGTAATCAAGTGTATAGATGTATTCGTAAAACAATAAGCAAAACTGCGAATCATCCACTTACGATGCTGAATCAGCTTCTTTTTTCGAATACTTATAATCGCCATTCCGGTCATAAAGGGCCAAATGATATTCAGCATATTGAATGCGATGCTGCTCGCCTTACCGCCGGTCGAATAAGGAGCCATATATCCTGACGTGAGCGCGACCATAAATACGGATACGACGTAGATATAACCATTGAAGCGATGAAACTTACGATAACGCTGTAACAACTTTGTCGAGAAATTCAGCAGCCCAGACACAAGTGTCATACAAGCAAACACAACATGCACATACATCACGTTCAACCATAACGGAAGTTGAAGCGGACGCTTAAGCCCTTCTTTATGACTTAAAAATTCCTCGGCTTGCGGATCATAAATAAAATTGATATAGGAAACGTAAATGATAATGCCGAATGAAATCAACGCTAGTAATAAATATAATGACTTTCCTTTTGGCAAAGCCAACCACCTCTCTAGTAGCTGTTACCTTTTCATTTATAAACCCCAGGTCAACAGATATACGGAACTTTATCCTTATTCCACGCCATTTTATAGCTAAAAATGATATCACCAAGCATGTACAAAAGATTTGAGACAGCTCTCATTATACGACAAAGTACTTTTCAAATGGCTCTTGAAATTCGTATAAAATGGGAACTATTTCTGACCATAGCAAGAGAGTTCGCAGCAACTCATAAAAAAGCAAAGGGTAGCGGTCTTTTGTTAAAAGCCGCTACCCTTCATTGACCTCGTTTATTTAAAACGAACATGACTTAACTTGTTTCTACTGTTACGTTAACCGCCCTCACGCTTTGGCTTGAACCCGCTCTCATCAGCAAGCTTATCTCCAAATTGCTCAATACGGCTCGGGCTTGAAGCTGGTCCATTATTTTTCGGTTTACTATTTCTTCCTGCCATTATGATCACCTCCACAGTTCATAAGATGGGCGCAAGCAGATGTTTTCATACGAAAAGTTTACATTCACATACCACTAGACGAATAAGCCAGCAAACGGCATGTACATGCGCATTTACTGGCTAAACATCAAATGATATGAAAATCGTCCCCAGCCTCCCATTCCAACTTGTGTGCAGGTTAACTAATATACATATAACTTACAATGTACTTGATTGTTCATTTTGAATAGGAGTAGCGATCCTCAGCTTTAGCAACGCTCTTGCAATTTGTTCGCCACCAAGTTCGAACAACCAGACTTCTGCTTTAACTTTTGTAGGGTCACAATATGGTCGTCCAATTCTTGACTTAAGGAAACCACTTTCTGATCGGTTAAGCTCTTTCTTTCTTCAAACGCTTTAACTAATTCTCTTTGAACGACATCGAATCTTCTCACTGGTATTTCCCTCATTTTTCACCAAATTGCCAAGCTTTAATGGAATTATTTCCATTTTTTCTACCATTTTAGTAGTAGTTTCTATCGGATATTGCAATATATTTTTAAGGAAACGATTATCTACTCGAAATGTGTAGTGCGGCCATCATTCCACCACTCGACTCCAATCTCCTATTCACTCATAACCATTCAAAAATAAAAGCGTTTATCTTAAAAGTTGTTTGTTAAAGCGTATTAACAAGTACAAATACGAACCAAAAAAATAGCGATACAGTAACTACGCACTGCACCGCTATTTTGTCATTTGTCATACTAGCAGCTCAAAAACGGACTACTTCGCCATCAAGATGGCTGCTCTTGAGACAGCTTCTGGCTGTATGAACCACACGTTTTATACCGATATTTATTCTTCCTGCTCTTCTTTAATTGCAACAATAACCTGATTAGACTGTGTACTGGTAGTAATCGTTCTTCCTTGAGAATCTCTGAATGTAAATCGTGCAACTGCCTGATTCACAAGCTGAGTTACCTTCGACTTTTTGATTGGCTCAACTTTCACTTTGAACGTCACTTCAGCCTGCTGGCCAGGAGCCAAGTCTGGGATCGTAATTCCCGTCTCTAGCTGCTGATTCGTGACCGGACATCCATTAAGCTTAAGGCTGCCTACAACAAATGTGGAACCAGCAGGAATGTTGTCTGTTACGGTTATGCCACTGATCGTACTGGAACTTGTATTTCGTAAAAGAATCGTGTACGTAACAATCTCGCATTCAACAACAGACTTGCGATTAGCCGACTTTACAACTTGTAGTGGTGACACTGCGACATTGACTGAAACCGACGTACTTACAAGACCTGTTTCGTTGGAGGTTGCATTCAATGTATTCGTAATTGTCGTACCAGGCACGGCATTGCTCGGAACTGTAAATGGAACAATTGCTTCTCTTGATTCACCAGGACCAATTGGCGCCCTCGCTTCCACTCGAATATTAAGCAGCGGATCGGTTACGACAACACCTGTTAGTGGAACATTGCCCGTGTTGCGCAGCCGGAGTCTGAATTGGATCCGCTCCCCAGGCATAGCGGTTTGTTTGGAAGCCGTTTTAGTAAGAATAAGCTGTGGACTGCTTCCTACAGTCACACTTGCAGATGCACGCTGAACGACCGTCTCATCTGATAAAAATACAGCTTCGTTAACAATAACCGTCCCCGCTTCCGTGCCTAACGGAACGATAAAGGAAGCACTAAAAGTTAACGTTGCACCCGGCTCCAAACGAGTCACTTGCTCTTCAATATCAATAACAGGATCAAACAACCTGAGGTTCGTTAATGTGAAAGTCGACGAATTCGTGATCGTGATCGTGTAATTGACCCGCTCTCCTGGCAATGCAACACTACGATCTGCCACCTTCGTAAACTGTACCGTGAAGTCTGGAATAATTTCAATCGATGCTTCCACTTGCTGTGCAGCCGTTTGGTCGGAAGAAATCGTAGCTGTATTTGTAAGGACTGTCCCTGTAAAGTCCCGTGGAACATCAAATGGGATGACAAGCTCAACTGTTGTGCCGACTGGAATAATGCTTATATTATTATCAAGTTGAAGCAGCGGATCTGTGATTCTAACATTCGTAATATCTGTGTTTCCGCTGTTCGTAATCTGGAACGTATACGTAATAGGCTCTCCTGGCACCGCCACAGCTTGAGAAGGCACTTTTGCTATCGTTAATAAAGATACTGGCAGTATCGCTACGGTCGCCGTTCCAGTTACGGTATCTGTTTCATTTGCAAACGCCTCTACCGTATTAACAAAAGATCCTGGTAATTCATTACTAGGAATCGTAAATGGAACCAACAGTACTTGTGAGGCTCCTGGTGCTAGAGAAGGGATTGTCTGTGTAAATCCGACAAGCGGATCGTTCATTAAAATATTAGTTAGCGTGACTGCTGATAAATTGCTAACCGTAATGGAGAACTCCACTGGCGTTCCAGGCGCAGCTTCAGTTGGTGATACAGTCTTGCTAACTTGCAGGCCTACAATCGGCTCTACAATAATTCTTTCTTGAGCCGTAATTGGAGCCGTTTGGTCAGAAGAGGCAGTTACCGTATTTAAAAATACGGTTAAAGCTGGTGTAGCAACGGGAATCAGGAACGTCTGCGTAATCGTTTGCTCCGCCCCGCTCGCTAATAACGGAATCGTCTGATCGATACCAAGCAGCGGATCTTGAACGATGACATTAGACAGCGGTACATTGCCTGAGTTGGTAACCAAAATCGTATACGTAACGGTAGCACCAGGCACGACGCTGGTCTGATCGGCTGTCTTCGTAATCGTTAAGTCTGGAGCGGCGCCTATTTCCACATTTGCAGTGAAGCTCTGTGTAGTCACATTATCCGCAGAAGCTGTAGCTGTATTTTCAAAGTTACCAATAGGGGTTCCCGCTGGAATTGTGAAGAACGATGTAATTTCTATTTCTCCACCAGGCACTAAGCTGTCCACGACGGTATCCAGTTCAACGATCGGATCCGTAATACGAACATTGATCAGTGTGCGATTGCCTGTATTTCGAACGATAATGGTATACTGAACTTCGTCACCGGGAAGAGCAGTCGTTGGCTCAACGGTTTTAGTAATTTCCAATCCGAAAATCGATTGCACAGGTAGAATATTAGTTGTTTCCACGGGGAGCGTCTGGTCCGAAGTAGCAGTAGCTGTATTAACGATGGAGGAACCATCTGGTGTATCTAACGGGACAAAAAAGTCTGATTCGATAATGAACGAATCACTCGGCAATATTTCTGGGATTACTTGATTAATACCTAATAGCGGATCAATTAAGTTAACATTCGTCAACGAGATAAAGCCTGTATTTGAAATAATAATCGTATAGGTTATCGTTTCCCCAGGAGCTGTTGTCTCACGGTCAACAAATTTGCTTAGTTCTATAATAGGAAAAGCTGGTTGCGTAACGGTTACATTCGCTTGTGCGGTCTGGGTCCCAACCTGATCGGATGAAACCGTAACTGTATTGGTAATAACCGTACCTGGTGGCGTGCCAAATGGAATATCCAGCGCCCCAGTTATTATAAATGCTTCTCCAGGTTCTAGGACTGGAACGACTTCGTTAATATTTAATTGAGGGTCGGACACAACCACATTTGTTAAAGTAACATTGCCAGCATTACCATATTCGATCTCAAACATGGCTGCTGATCCTGCCTCCACCTCTGGCTCCAAGGCACGCTTGCGCACAAACAGAGATGGCTGTGGAGTAATCATAACCGTTTCACTGTCACTGACCGCTGTTGTCTCATCCGAAGTTGCCGTTGTCGTATTTGTTATTGTACCCGATGACCCAATCGGAACTGTGAATTCACCGAATACGAACTGGCTCTCCCCTTGAAGCAAAGTCCCAATAAGTGTATCGATTCCTAATAGAGCGTCTACTACCCTTACATTTGTAAGTGTGCTATTTCCTGTGTTGGACACTTCTATGGTATAAAATATCGTATCCCCTGGTGCAGCCATCGTTCGATCTGCCGTTTTATTAATGGATAATGATGGTGCTGCCAACACATTAACTTGGAAAAATGCCTCATCTGATATTTCATTTGTAACAACCGCTGCTCGATTCACAATGATTGATCCTGCTGGTGTTCCCGGGGGTATAGTAAAGCTGATCTCAAACCTTACCCCATTCCCAGGAGTTAACATAGATAGCGTTTCGTTCAATCCCAACGTGGCATCCGTAACTCTCACATTTGTTAATGTCGCCCCACCCGTATTAAATACCGTCACCGTATAAAGCACATCTTGACCTGGAAGCGCGGACGTAGGAGTGGCTGTCTTTGTAATACTTACAGCAATCAAATTAACGATTACTTCATTCGATACGACATCCCCCGCAAGCACTGGCCCTCCAGGGACGCTTATAAAGGTAAATGTAGCACTGGATGTATTTGATATTTGTGGCGGTACTCCACCTGTATTTACTTGTACTTGGAACGTTACCGTCCGGCTCCCGCCAACGGGTATCGACCCCAAATTAATGCCTGCTATAGGACTTAGCCCTGTTTGCGGTGGTCCACCATCAATAGTTACGCTGTTAGGAATGAACGTTGTTCCCGCTGGAATGGGATCGGTGAAAATAACGTTGTCTGCATTAGCGGCACCACTGTTTGTAATAACCGCAGTATAAGTAATAATGTCCCCTTCTCGTGCAGTCGAAGTACTACTCGTCTTATCAATCGATAATAAAGGTTGATTGACATCAATTTGTATGCCGATACCATTCGGAAGGATAACATCAGCAGACGTTGTAATACGAAGTACACCCGACGTCTGTGAGTTAAATAAACCTGCCGAACCATCTACATTGGTAATATCATAGGCCAAACGAGATCCAGTCGTATAGAAGCCAGGATCGCCTGCTACTGCATTCCGCGTCCCAAATGTGCCTGCGGTGTCCAAATTACCAGAGTCATTGTTGATTTGCGCTTGGAAAAAATTATTTACTAAATTATTCGGTCCAGATAACGTAACTAAACTAGATGTATTAGGTCCAAAGCGTACGACATCCCCACCTGCAAATGGGTCTCCGTCATGCGCTGACAGCAATATCCGCCCCGTTACATTTCCGGTTGTAGGCGAGGAAAATCCAGATACAGTGATATCTACATTCGTTATGCTGAGACCCACCAAATCCTGTCCTACAAATATCGACTTATTACGAAACGGCAAAGCAGAATTACGATAGGATACCGCCAATGTCCAACCGGAATGTGTTGTTTGATTATCGATTGCAGATATAAAAGCAGGCACACTTCCCGTAATATACGTCCCTGCTCCTCCGGCCTGTACGAGCGAAGTTACATTTGCACTATGTGTATACCATCTAGTAGTAGGATTGAAGGGACTCACATTGTCAAAGGTAGTCTCTGGTGAAATAGTAAAAGCACCTAGAGGAGTGATGAATTGAATCGGATCATTAATATTAGGCGTAACATTGCCTACTCCCGATGAATAGTTCGCTGACCAGATCAGTTCAGCATATTCAATGGTACTCCCAGCAGGAAGTCTTAACACAGCTGCAGAAGAGTTTTGCGTATAGTTGAGCGTTGTACCTGGGAACCAGCCAGGAGCAGTTAGCCCCGTATTGGTCGTAATAAAAGCACCTGACGCATCTAAGTTTCCAGGCAGCAGCTGATTGTTTATTTTAGATAAAGACAAAGCGTTCCCTGTGAATGTGAGCGCACCCGCACTTGTCACGGTGAACCGCTGTACAAATGGCATCGCCAAACCTCCTTTCACCGCTATCTCATGCGATGAACATCATAATATCATCTATATGTATATTGAAATGAGTACTCCAAATTGCAAGTCCGCAAACAAGGACAAATCTATTTATTTTTGTAAATCCAATCTACACCGTATACGGTGAATGATCCGATAAATTACGTGAACATGCAAAAAAAGGAGAGCAATGTGCTCTCCTTCGTTGTTTATATTTATCCATATTAATGGCTTCCTTATTGCTGCCTAGATACGTAGAATAACGCAATCCAGATAAGGACAAAGCCTGTTAATTGTGCAAATGTAACCATTTGGTTGAAAACAATCCAGTTCATCATCATACCTACTAATGGGAATGACAGCTCCGCAAGCGTAGCATAGGATGCCTTTGTTTCTGACAAGCCGCGATAGTAAAGCAAAATACTGAACAAACCTAGCAGCACAGCTTGTAAAATAATATAGAACGTAATGGAACCATACTGTTCAGGCGGTACGCTCCAGCTCGCATTCTCTGACCAAGTAAAGACGAATAACAATGGGAGCGCCAATAGAAACCTCAACGCCGTAACGGTTTCATATTGCATTTTATCAAGCATATACCGTCCCATAACCGTCGATCCACCCCAGAGCAATGCAGCTCCTAATGCCAGCAAACTGCTGATACCAACGACTTCACTCATCACGCCTTGCGGCAATGACCAGCCAAATGTAAGCAAATACGTTCCGATAAGTGCTACAACTAATAAATAACCAAATCGCTTCGGTAGCTGTTCCTTAAGTAGGAAGCGTGCTAGTATTACCGCGAATAACGGCTGAAGCTTCTGTAACAGAAGTACTGTGTTCGCATTCCCTGTCGCAAATGCTTCGGTGAACATAATAGTCGCAATGACAGAGCCTCCCCATGATATGAAGAGCAAAGCACCCCAATGTTTCCAGTTGGCTCCTTTTAACTCTGCACGATGTTTCCACACGATTGGTGCAGCAAACACCAACAATACAAGATGCTCCAACAATACAATTTGTGTGGATGTTAAATACTCCAACACAAGTACGCGGAACAGCGGTCCTAATCCCCAAAAGGCGGCCCCAAGTGCAACGAGCCACACCCCTTTGCTTGAGAATGTACTCCGCTGATCAGCCAATGCATGCGTGTCCATATTCAATAACCTCCTGGGTCGTTGAATATAGGATCTTAGCTGAAGAGGACAAACATCGCTTATCTGTCAGTAGATGACTCGATATAAGCTGATCTCAACAATAGACCTAAAATATTCAATTGGTCATGCGAAACGCTTATGCGATCTTCTCCCATCCGGACTTTAACCGTCGGCCTTGGATTCACACCAAGTCAGTCCCTACGTAAACGCAGGGAGTCGCGGGCTTGAGCTGTCTAACAGCCTTTACCGCCGGTAAGGAATTTCACCTTGCCCTGAAGATCCATATTCAATACGAATATATAGTAGCTTAACTTTTTTCCGTTAAGCTCTATCCACTATTATAACGAATTTTTTTCGATTTGGGAATGATTCGTTTTATTGCATTTTCTGCCTTAGCGAACATGCTGCCTGCTCTACTTTTGACTAATCCATATCAAGTTGATACGTTGTTGCCTTAATACGTCTTTGCTTGCAGATCACTTACCACTTACCACTTACCATCATCATCCAGATTAAATGATTACTAGTGGTCACACAATAGATGGAGAATTCAAGCATCTAATTTCAAGAATGCCGTTGTTGGTATTTAATACTTAATCAAACATAAGGTGATACGCATGCGCAAACGATCAGGGTACTGGCTCCTTCTCCTATTCTGCTTCATTATTGCCACTCAAGCAGCATTTTCAACTCCGAACAAGAAAAGTCGGCACGAATATGAACAACAAGGTTCAATTATATGGGAGGCAAAGACAGAACATAAAATGATGGCACTTACGTTCGATGATGGTCCTGACCCGAAACAGACCGTGGCTATTTTGGATATTTTGAAGCGATATGATGTAAAAAGTACGTTTTTCGTCCTTGGCAAACGCGTAACCAAATATCCTCAGCTTGCAAAAAAAATCGTCGAAGATGGTCATGAACTCGCCAATCATACGTATAATCACATCTATTTCAATCGTAAATCATCGCACAGTGTTATCCTTAAAGAAATCCAGCTGACCCAACAAGCCATTCACACCGCTACAGGACAAACAGCCATTCTGTTCCGACCACCCGGCGGGAACTACAATGATCTTATCGTCTCTACAAGCAAACAACAGGGATTGCAATGCATCATGTGGTCGTGGCATCAAGATACGAGAGATTGGGATCTGCCTGGCATTAACAAAATAAAAAACAAGGTGCTGAACAATGCACGCAATGGCGATATTGTTCTGTTCCACGATTATGTACACGGTCGCACCCAGACCCCACAAGCACTTGAATTAATTTTGCCTGAATTAAAACGGAGAGGCTATCAGTTTGTAACGGTATCTGAATTGCTTAAGCACTCGGATCCCCAAAGAAAAGTTCACCAAAAGCGCCAAGAAAGTCGTAAACATCCACGTTTATGAATAAACACAGGCCATTTACAAATAATAGAATAACCGCACATAACGGTACTATATCGTAAGGAGTTACCTATGCTAAAACGTTATTTTTCAGCTTTGTTGGTAATTGCCATCTTGACTGCTGCATATGGAGTTACTGTACAAGCTGCCACTAGCCCAACTTTCCATTTTGGGTTCAAAAAGAGCAAAAACGGTCAGCTTCCTTCCATTGATGAGGAAGGCTTTAAAGGTGTTATCGAAAAACATGGCTCCGTTTTCCTAGGAAACACTCGATCCAAAACGCTTTACCTTACTTTCGATAACGGCTATGAAAATGGACTAACCGCCAACATACTCGATACGCTCAAATCAAAAAAAGTACCTGCTATTTTCTTCGTCACTGGCCATTACATTGAGACACAACCTGATTTGCTAAAACGCATGATTGCCGAAGGCCATCTCATTGGTAACCATTCATGGAGCCACCCTGATATGACCACAGTTTCGGATACTCGTCTCACCGAAGAGTTGGAGAAAGTGAAAACCGCGGTAGCAGCTGTAACCGGTCAGAAGCAAATGCGCTATCTTCGTCCACCACGCGGAATCTTTAACGAGCGTACACTTGCCCTTAGTCATAAGCTAGGCTATACCAACGTATTTTGGTCCATCGCTTATAAAGATTGGGATGTCAATCAACAACGTGGAGCTCAGTATGCCTACGACAATGTCGTTAGACAGCTTCATCCAGGAGCAGTCCTTCTGCTCCACTCTATATCGAAAGATAACGCAGCAGCTCTGGGCCGAATTATTGATGAAGCACATAGACAAGGCTATGAATTCGCAAGTTTAGACCAACTAATGGCACCTCCTCAGCTGCCAATCGCTCCAGCACCTGTGCCTGTACCTGCAAAGTAACTTTTCAGTATCGAGACTTCATTGTTATTTACAGCCTCTTGCTTTGTGCAGGAGGCTTTTACCTTCTCAGCACTCGTTGATTGTGAGTATGCAAGCAGATTATACAATTCGAAATTCAAGAATTAAAGCAGGTCTAGGTCATTCGGACGCGGCTCCCTTTCGAACTAAGGTTAACTTTGTTAACTCAGGTACATTCATAAATCGTATCGGCAATCGAGTTGTCCCAATGCCTCGATTTACGTAAAGCTGCATCGGTTTATCCCCACCGCGAACTGTATATTTTCCCTCTACATATTTTACTGCTAATGGGGGTGTATAAATCGGCTTCGACCACGGTGTTTGCACTTGACCGCCATGACTATGTCCAGATAGCTGCAAATCAACTGGATACTTCACAATATCATCTGCCAAATCAGGCTGATGTACAATTGCAATGTTGAAATCTTCCGCTCGCAGTTGGTTAAACGTATTTGGGATATCTGGTTTCCCAAGCATGGCATCATCAAGTCCAGCTAACACGATTTTTTCTCCATTAGGTAACAGGATAGGATGCGTTTCATTCACAAGCACCTCAAAGCCCGCTTCTTCTAAGTACACCTCATACTTGCGGCTGCCGCCTCCACCACGATCGTGGTTACCATATACCGCATATTTGCCTAGATGAGCGTTCATTTGGCCAAGCAGTTGCTGCGCTTCTTCCCGCCTTGTTCCGTAATTACTGTAATGGTCGAACAAATCTCCCGTGAAAATAATCAAATCGGGATGTAACCCATTAACTCGCTCAACTAATTTCTTTAGTTTTTCGTTATCATAATATTCACCTATATGTGTATCTGAGAAATGAACGATCGTCAAATCGTTAAACGAAGGTGGGATATACTCACTTACAATGTCAATTTCCTTTACTCTTAATAAATTAGGCTCTACGTAAGCTGAGTATGCTAACAACGTCAATACGAGTATCGATACAACTCCTGCAGTAGCGGCAGCTCGGCGAATTAATTTATAATCATGATGTCTTCTATTTACATGCAACTCTCTCACCTCAAAAGTAAGCATACGCTCCCTTTGTTACACCAATATGACATATGAACCAAACAGCAGCATGCCAAAAAGGCAGCCCTTAAGCCGCCTTATCTTGTACATCATATTCAATTAATCTTTTAGGTTCTGTGTTCTGTGTTCGTTCTAGCTTATAGACTCACTTGTTATAGCCCTCAACATAAAAATAAAACTCAATCTCATTGTTCGCTGTTCTAACACCAAATTCAGATTGATGCTTCAACAAAATGGTTTTGACAATAGATAATCCTAATCCAGTTCCGCTTAATTGTTTGTTACGCGATTGTTCTACCACATAAAAGGGTTCCCAAAGGAAATCCAACTGATTTGCGTCTAAAGAGTCCACTCCATTTTTAATGGAGCAGTGAATCAAGCTACCCTGTCGCAACAGCGCGATATCTATACGTTGATTGGTTGTGTAACTGATCGCATTGCGGATCAAATTACTCCACACTGTCAACATCTTCGCTCTATCTGCAAAGACTACAAAGTCCTTGTCCTTATCATCATGCATCGTCAGCTCTAGCCCCTGCTGTCGAAGGGTAAATTTGTATGAATCAATGACCTGAGCAACAAGCTCCCTCATATCAAATGGAGCAACTGTATAGGCTTCTACCTGCAGTCTGGACAATTCCAAAAGTGTTTCGACCATCGACGTCATATCATCCGCCTGCTTCTCGATCACTTCCAAATAGCTGCCGTCATCATATCCATCTCTCATTCCAGCAGCGTAAGCCTTGATCAAAGCAATAGGCGTCTTCAGTTCATGAGACACGTCTGAAATGAAACCTTGCAAATTTTGATTGCGAATCGCCAACTCTTGATGAGCTTTCCTCAACTTATCGCTCATTTCATTTACGCTGTGTGCAAGTGACTCCACTTCATCTCCGGTTTTAATTTCTACTTTACGGAAATTTAAGTTAGCGATATCTTTCGTTGCATGTTTTAACTGATCTAGAGGACCCAGCAACCGCTGCGAAAAAAAGGCGACGAGCACTAGCGTCAAGACCAATGCACCGAGTAGAATCCACGTATGGAATTGATTCGCAACACGAATCGTTTCTGCTGCATGCGCAATTGAATCCGCTACGGCAAAGACGATATTGTCTTTCATCACGAATGAGACGAGCACTCTGGACCTTAGTTTTTCTTGATCGTACAACTTATTCACATGCGCACCGCTCGTCAGCTTATCAATACTCTCTTCTGTAATCCAGAACTTACTTAGAGCGATACCACGACTGCTGAACTTATCGCGCAGTGTTCCGTTGATATCGTCAACATTCCCATAGTGATGCGCGTATACAATCGTGACATCATGCTCGTAAGAAATTCGTTCTGCATCTGCCATCAAGCGGCTCGCAGACATCGTATCTAATTGCTGCATAATCTCCGCCATATTAGACTTCTTTCCATGTAAGAAATAAGACGGAAGCAGATACGTATTCGCCAAAAAAGACAGCACATAAACAAATGCGATTATACACGCAATATTTAGAAACAACTTGCGTCCAATCTTATTCATGGTTATGCTCAAAACTGTACCCGAGCCCTCTATGGGTCACGATCCACTCTTCACCGATCTTCTCTCTCAACCTGCGAATATGAGTGTCTACAGTCCGATCCTCTCCAACATAATCAATCCCCCACACTTGATCCAGCAATACCTCTCGAGTAAGAACACGCCCTCGATTGTGCATAAAACATTTCAGCAGATGAAACTCTTTCTTTGTTACATTCAAATCTGTGCCTGCTCTCCATACTTTATGACCTTCCATATCGATAACTAAGTCACCAATTCGAGCTTGTCCATCTATTTGCAGCAGCTTCTTCGCACGTATAAGCAGTACTCGTGGATCAAATGGCTTTTTCACGTAATCATCTGCTCCCGCTTCAAGCGCTTGAAGTTCTGCATCGTGATCACCTTTTGCTGTTAACATCAAAACTTTTTGCTGACCACGTCGCTTCATCTCTTTACACGCTTGAATGCCGCTCATAATTGGCATCATCCAGTCCAATACTGCTAGATCAATAGCGTGCTGCTCAACAACTTCAAGTGCTTCTTTCCCATTGCTAGCCGTATAGACCTGAAAGCCTGCTTGTTCAAAGTATACTTGGATTAACTTCACCATCTGGCATTCATCATCTGCAACTAACACATTCATGCGATTGGATTCACCTGCACAGCTGCTTGTTTACCACTTAATTGAATGCCCGATTGCTTCACGCCCACCGATGCCAAATCACGAAGTAGCTCTTCAAGCAACTTTTTCGCCTTTTCGCCTTCCTTACCCGAAATACGAACAACGAGAAGAACAGCATCTCCAGCACGTAAAATACGTTCTGCCTGCTGCTTCTTCGTCTCATAATCATGCTCTTCAATTTGAGGAGTTAAACGAATCTCTTTCACTTTTGCCTTCTGCTCACGTTTACGAGCTTGCTGCACCTCTTCCTTTACCGCTCCAGCACGTACTAACTTACATGGCGGCGGGCTGCTCATCAGCGATGTACAAACGAGGTCAACTTTCAGTTTTTTGGCCATTGCAAGCGCCTCAGAAGTAGGTACGATCCCAAGATCTTCTCCGTCAATACCTGTCAATTGAACTTCAGCGGCTTTAATCTTGTTGTTTATAATCATTGTATACCACCTGCTCCTTCGTTATAATGAATGAACCCATATTACCTTATTGTTAGGAGATTTATCAATGAACACGAAAGAAATGGAAGAACAAATTATCCGTACGTACCAACAGGAAGAGAACATGATGATTCTTGTTTTTGCACAATGGTGCATTAATAACAAGCTTGATCCTGTGGCGTTATATCAAAAAGCCTATCCGAAGCAAGAGGATAATCTTTTGCTCCAGCAAGCAATGGGACTGACCGTATCTAGCGAAGAAGCGGGCGATATTCCCGATGATACGGTACTTGCCGTACTTTCTCTATTCGGCAACGAAGAACTCGCCTTTGTTGTAACCGAAGAGATTCAGCAACGAGCTAAAAAGAAATAATACAGAACCTTACGCAAAAGTAGAAACGAATATCCATAACTTCGGTTTGTTTTAGTTAACTTGTAATCATGTCTCATCTCTTTTAAGCACAATGAAAAAAGCGTCGATCAATCTTTTTCAAGAATGATCGACGCTTTTCATTTATTTCTTCAACTACTCTTTTTCGTGCATAACGAATTGAGCAATATTTTTACTATGGTCTCCAACACGCTCAAGATTGCTGAGAATATCAAGATACACAGCTCCAGAGCTGCCTGAGCATTGATTTTGATTCAAACGCTGAATATGATTTTTACGGAATGTCTTCTCCATTTGATCAAGTTCACGCTCATAATCCAACACTTGCTGTGCTGCTTGAGCATCAGAGTGCTCCAAGGCAAATAGAGCTCGTTCCACAGTCTTATCTGCAAGTGTAGTCATTTCTTTCAACTCTGAGCTTGCTTCACTGGACAAGTCGACTTTTTTATTGATACTAAACTCGGACAATTCAGCAATATTTTCCGCATGATCACCAATTCGTTCAATATCATTTATCAACTGGAACCAACCAGATGCTTTCTCAGATGTGCCTTCAGACAATCCATTTTGCTGATTAATTTTTACCATGTAGTCTGTAATTTTGCGGTTAAGCTCATTAATTAACGCTTCTTTCTGCATCGCAAGTTCACCGACTTTTGCATCTTTGGTGAAGAAGTACGTAGAAGCATCATTTAATGTTTCACGTGCAAACTGACCCATGCGCAAAATTTCATGTTGAGCTTGTCCAAATGCCACTGCTGGAGTTGCCAACAGTCTTTCGTCCAAGTAGATTGCTTTGAACTCAATTTCCTGTGCTTCGCCTGGGATAACCTTAGTTACAATCCATGCCAGAACTGGAATGAATGGCAAGAAGAGCAAAGCGTTTGTTGTGTTAAAGATTCCGTGTGCATAAGCAATTTGCATACGAACGTTTACACCTTCACCAAGCCACAGTACAGCGCTGTGCACCAACGGAAGTAATAGCATGAAAATGATTGAACCTAGCACGTTAAAGATAACATGCACAAGTGCAGTACGTTTTGCAACTACAGTCGCTCCAATGGAAGCAAGAACTGCTGTAATCGTCGTTCCGATGTTGTCACCGAACAAGATCGGAAGCGCACCCATCAAACTAATCATGCCTTCGTCAGCGATTGTTTGTAAAATACCAATCGTTGCACTGGAACTTTGTACGATAACCGTGAATACAGTACCAACTAATAGTGCCAAAATTGGTTGATCCTGAAGCTGAATCATAAAGTCAGTAAAGACAGGAAGCTTAGCGAGTGGTTTCACCCCGCCTCCCATTAATGACAAGCCTAAGAAAAGTGTACCGAAGCCAAAAATAACTTGGCCTATGTACTGCAACTTTTTCTTATTAAAGAAGAATAGGAAAATTGCACCTACTGCAATGATAGGCAGTGCATAAGCATCAATCTTAATACCCACGATGAACGCAGTCATCGTCGTACCAATGTTCGCTCCAATGATTACACCTATTGCTTGTCGTAGCGTCATTAGGCCCGCATTAACTAGTCCAATCGCCATTACAGTCGTTCCTGATGAAGACTGAATGAGGATGGTAACGCCAACACCGACCAACAATCCAAGCACCGGGTTCGAAGTATAGCGCTCCAATAGCCCACGCATCTTGTCCCCTGCCGACTTCTGCAATCCATCGGACATGTACTTTATCCCGAATAGGAATAAGCCCAATCCACCAACAAACTTAAAAATAATGTCTTGCCAATCCAAGGATGATCCCCCTCAAAGATATTCTAGTTGTTAGGCACATACCTATATAATTTAACATATTAAAGCACAGATTTGTAATCTTATTTTCCCACTTTCACCCCCCTATTATTTCCTTTTTCACACAAAAGATCAATACTTTTGTCGAATCTGTTACAATTTCTGTTTAAAAATGTACTTTCACCCTGTACATCATGAATATTATCCGTTTACCCCCTCTTTAAAATCACAATTTACAACCTCATCCATTGTTTACAATCATAAATACATGTATACTTTATACAAACATACGTTTGGTTTGTATTTGTTGATCAATCTATTGTAAGTACATATTAGGAGGAAGTATGAAAGGAACAACCCATTTAGCAATTGGCGTTACGATCGGCATGGGTGCTGCTGCTTATTTTCCATTCTCATTTAAGAGTGCAGGCTTATATGTAGCAATATCAGCATTTTCGGCTCTAAGTGCAGATCTAGACGGGCCAAGTCTATTAAGCAGACGAATTGGGCAGTTATCACGTTGGATCCGGGAGTCGATTGTATGGCTTGGTGCTGTACTCGTTGCTGGTCTTGCTTATCAATACGTGATAAACGAGCATGTAAACATGGAATGGACGATGGGCGCATTTATTATTTTCTTACTTGGCTTCATCACGAAAGAAGGGATTATTCGCAACGCCATTGTCAGCCTGATAGGAGCTGTGTTAATGTTCATTGGTTGGCAGAGCCACATGTACTGGCTTATTGGCTTCGGACTTTTTGTAGCTTGGGCACCGTGGCTGAGTCATCGAGGATTGACGCATACGATTTGGGCGGTCATCTTCTGGGGGATGATAGGCTATGGATTAGAGCAGCAGCTTCAAGTTGAAGGCATTATGGCCGTGTCTGTGCTCGGATATGTATCACACCTAGTGGCTGATACGTTAACCCCACGCGGAGTAAAATGGTTCTATCCGTTGTATAAGAAGTCAATTCGTTTATAATCTTAATACAAATAGTCTTATAAAAATTAGCGAGCATGCATGTTTGAACAGATTGATCAAGAACTGCACGCTCGCTTTTTTATGTGATAGATTTAGAAGATTATCCGACTACTCCTGGCTGTATGTCGGGATCGTGATTGGCAAGCACCGCACAGCAATCTTCTCGCTTGGCGAAGTTACGGACCCATTGCAAAGAGGTATTGGCTTGCTCCTTGTTGGCAACAAACCCAGGTATTACACCATCCTCCCAAGCCTTTCTTCCAAATCCCACATCAGATACAAGTAACACCCAACCTTTGTCTGTTTTCACCATTCAGGTTATAGATCGATCCATATAAATTGTGCCCGTGTGCAACACATGTACGATTGCAGACATATGTCTACCACCTTCTCAAGGGTTTTATTTGATTTTTCATATGAGCGGTTTACTATCTATGCAAAAATGTCAAAAAAACTTACATCTTTTATATAAAAATAGCTTAACTTTTAAAAATGTGCTTCCGTTATGGAAAAAGTTAGTTATAATAGGCTTTAGATTACACAAATAAGACACGAGCTAATGAAGCAATCTTTAGCTGATGATGTCTAAAAAGGAGTAGGAGTAAGAAATGCATATGCAAACATTGCCATCTTGGGTGTGGATGGTCTATTACAGTTTTTTATTTATCACGCTCATAACAACCGTCATTAGTATTATCCGTAAGAAAAACACTTTTTTCTCTATCGTTGTAGCGGCTATCACCATGTTAGTACCCGCTGTGTCGCTAATCAACAGTATCGGGCGAAAAGGAAATGAGTTCGAATATTGGTTTGAACAATTGCGTGAAGGACAATTATGGTCGATCTTCGTTACGATTGGTTATGTCATTATTGTAATTTGGCTATTAACATTTTCCTTTAACAAAAAAACAACTAACAGTGGTAAGTCGTCAAAATAATGTGATACACAGTAATTACGCTGCCGCACAACCTTGCAATAACCTGTTCAAGCTGCAACTTCGTAACTACCTCGCCTACTCACACCGTGGAAATACCGCACTTTTAAATTACTCTCAGCTATCCGAGGTATACCTATCCTGTTGTTTATCTTCCAAAATGGATCACTTGTATAAGTAGGTTTGGGAGCTTTGAGCGATCATCAAGCGGAGGAAAGCTTGCGTTTGCTTAGCTCGAGCCCACCGAGTCACAATCGATTGAGATTATAATCCAATGTCTGGATGACAATCGATCCATATCAACAGATGCCATAGATTTGATCAAATAGCGCATTACATATCTTCTTCTGGTATGTACAGAGCAGCGCCTCTACTTCTCTAGGCACATTTGTTGATTGGCGCATTTGCTTACTCCTATTGCTCTGTACGTATCCCTAGCTTCTCACAGAAAGACAACATTTGCCTACTACCTAATCATCACAAACACAAAATACACAGTATACACAAAAAGTATCCTGCTCCCACGAAAACGGTAACAGGATACTTTTTATTATAATCGCTATATCGTGCAAGTTCCATCAATACAGCCGGAACCAGAAGATTCCTCGTTAGATGAGACTTCATTAGATTGCTCACGATGCTGCCACGCATATTGTAACGCCTCTGCAAAACGCTCACTTGATTGTGCACCAGAAACCGCAAGCTTCCCATCCACTAAGAAATAGGGAACACCGCGGACATCCATCGCTTGTGCACGCTGCTCTTCTGCTAGCACTTCTTGTACATAAGCATCTGATTCCCACAGCTGTATGACTTCTGCTCGATCCAGTCCAATTTCAACCGCCAAATTCGTTAAGACGTTACGGTCACCTACATGTTGAGACTCCGTAAATGCCGCATAAAATAATCGTTCTGTCATTTGAGCGCCTTTACCTCTATCCGAAGCATAACGAGTAAGTCGATGAGCATCACGAGTGTTTGTATGGATCATCGTGTCAAAGTTAAACGTAAGTCCGACCGTTAAAGCTTGCGCTGCAACCTGATTTTGCATCGCACTCGCTTGCTCTAAGCTCATACCGTATTTTGCCGCTAACATTTCCACAACACGTTGATTCAAATCACGGGGTGCATGTGGGTCCAACTCAAAACTACGATACGTTAGCTCCACTTGATCTCGATGCTCAAATTGCTGCAGCGCTGTTTCTAATCGTTTCTTCCCAATATAACAAAATGGGCACATATAGTCCGACCAAATTTCAATTTTCATCTCGATCCCTCCTATCATCTTGTTTCTCTAAAGTATCATACTATTATTAAGATAGCAACTAACACCAAGTAACTAATGATCACATTCAGAACATCACTAGCAACGTATGTAAGTTGAATTTTCACGCCAAACCAGCTATAATCATAATAAATAAACCGTCCAGACGGTATAGTAAGGTGGTTGCAAACATGTCCAAACGTGAACAGATATTGAATGCAGCTTCTCAAGTGATCGCCTCCAAAGGAGCTAACCAACTAACACTTGACGCTGTAGCAGTTGAAGCTGGCGTTAGCAAAGGTGGGCTGCTGTATCATTTTCCTAGCAAAGACGAATTAATAAAAGGATTGAACATCCATGTTATCGCCTGCTTCCGCAACATGATTGAGTCGGAGCTGGAATCGGGCATGCCATATAGCCAAGCCTATTTACAAGCAACGATGAAAGCGTCCGCTGATCCCGACTTTCTGCTCGTGAACTCAAGCCTGTTAGCGGCCATTGCGAACCATTCCGATCTGTTGAATGTGTGGGCTGAAGAATATGAGCGATTTCAGCAAGCTTGGGAACAAGAAGGCTTATCTAAGCAAAAGTCTGTCGTGCTCCGTACCTTATGTGATGGATTGTGGTTCTCATCCATGTTCCAACTATGTCCCGTTACCAAGGAGGACCAGCAGAACGTGTTCGATTATATGATGAAATTACTGTGGGAGGAATCATCGTAATGCCTTATGTATTATTGCTTTTTTCAATTGTGTTTGAAGTATTCGGCTCCTTTATGCTGAAACTATCCAACGGATTTACACGGGCCCTGCCTGTCACTGGCGTAATCGTGGGTTATGGACTTTGCTTTTACCTGCTTTCTAACGTACTACAGTTTCTACCTTTGGGCCCGGTATATGCAACTTGGAGCGGACTTGGAACCATTTTAACTGTACTAGTTGGCGTCCTATTTTTTAAAGAGCGAATTAATCGTACAGGTGTTATCGGCATCGTACTGCTTATAACGGGTCTTGTACTATTGAATATGACAAAATAATGCTATTTACGTAAGGAGTTCGAGTTATGAGAGGTATCTTTTTCTTATCTTTGTCCATTATTACAGAAGCCGTAGGCACAGTGATGCTAAAACTCTCTAATGGATTTACAGCCATCTATCCTACACTGGCATTTGCTCTATGTTATTTTGCGGCGTTCACCTTCTTAAGCTTCTCGTTAAAAACGATACCGCTATCTTCTGCCTATGCGACATGGTCAGGGATTGGTACTGCACTTGCTGTTATCCTAGGCATTATTTTCTTTCAAGAAGAAATTAGTATGTTGAAAATTGTTGCCTTACTGCTAGTCGTTATCGGTATTATGATGCTAAACAAAGGCACAGCCAGAAATGAACAGGATGCAGATGCAGAAGCTACCACATCAAAAGCGCTATAAAGTGATGTGCTGATAAACTTTTGAGTTTACGAGCTAGGGTCCTTCCCTAGCCACCGCCAGTATCAGGGAAACGAACTAAACTCTACTCCTAAGATAAGCAACCTTCCTTCCTTTCTTCACCATCCACACATTCCTATCTATAAAATCACATAAAAAAATCTAGTTATCATGCAAGACCTGCACGATAACTAGATTTTAAATACCTTATGAATTTGAACTAGTAGTCAACTTATTCTTTTTCTTAAAGTAATGAACAATTTGCGCAATTGCACCATCACCTGTAACATTCGTTGCTGTGCCGAAACTGTCCTGTGCGATATACAACGCAATCGCCAAACTAATCATCGCATCATCAAATCCGAGCATGGATGTAAATAGTCCTAGTGCAGCCATGACCCCACCACCAGGTACACTTGGAGCAGCAATCATCGTAATACCAAGCATCATGATGAATGGCAGCATCACCTCAAGCGACAAAGTATGTCCATTCAAGAGCAAGATTGCAGCAGACACCGATGTCAACGTGATCGTCGAGCCTGTAATATGAATCGTTGCACATAGTGGAACAACAAAGTCAGCTACTTCTTCATCTGTCCCTAGCTCTTTTACCTGCTTTAAAGTCACCGGGATCGTCGCTGCTGATGATTGCGTACCTAATGCAGTAAAGTAGGCCGGTACCATTGTACGCAGCATGCGAAACGGATTGCGTTTATTTAATGCCCCTGCAACCGAGAACTGCAAGATCAAAATAATCAGATGCAGCACCAAAATGATGGCAAACACTTTAATAAACACTTGTAAAATCATCGCCACTTCGCCCGCCTGCGTCATATTCATAAAAATACCCGCAATATGGATCGGCAAGAGCGGTACAATTATCGCGGATATGACTTTACCGACGATCTCTTTCAGCTCAAGCGAGATTTTCATCAACCCATCTGCCTGTACGGCCGTAATACCAATCCCGATTAAGAAGGCAAGCAGCAAGGCAGTCATAATATCAAATACAGGAGGCATTCCTATATCAAAATAACTTGTCAACAACTCTTGTCCCGTACTGTGATTCGCTTGTGCAGCATTCGAGGAACTGAGCAACTTAGGGAACGTTGCATCAGCAACAAAATAAGCCAAGAAGCCTGCAACAATGGTTGACATATAAACAACAAGCGCTGTTAACCCAACCAACTTACCCGCTCCACGCCCTAATTCCCCAATACCAGGAATAATAAATCCAATAATAATAAGTGGAATAATAAAGTTCAAAAAGTTGCCAAACACTTTGTTAAAGGTAGCAAAGATGCGAATAAACCAGTCCGGTGCAACTAGCCCAAGTCCAATTCCGAGAGCTATAGCAATAACAATGCGCATAAAAAGTCCAATTCGTTTCATAGCTGTATCTCCTTAGTATGTTCTATTCATGGAAAAATCATTAATTTGTCTCTTGTGGGAATACACTTGTTCTTCTTAGGAGAACAAAATTGATATTAGCATAAATCCCCCGAAATTTCACTGCCAATTTCATACATACTTCACCACTACTTCATGTTCGATACATGAAAATAAACGGGAACCAAGTCTATTAGAAACCGTTCTTTCACTTGTCATCTTTGTTGCTGATACTTGTCCAATATGACATGGACAACATATCCAAATATATAGGACGAGCTGCTTATATTTGGAACCAATCTAGTAGAGTCCTCATAGATTGGTGTTAGTTCCACAGAAAAGGAGGTGCAAAATTATGATGATTGATGTTTCTTCTTTACTTGGTGTTGACCTTTCTGTAGCAAAAGAAATTATCGAGAACCTTATCAATACAGGAGCTCTTCCTCCGCAGCTTGAGTTCGTTAGAGGACTTTTAGAAACACTTATCAATTTCGGCCTTATAGACACTGCTATCGCTCTTTAATTCTCTATACAAGTACACCTGATAGATTTAGGTGTACTTTTACTTATGTTTATTGATGTAAATGAAATGATCAAATAACAGCATGAGGTGAACAACAGCATGAAAATCAATCTTAAACAAGTATGGCAAGAAGAAAAGAAACGATTTATTTTAGCTGGCTTGTTTCTAGTAGCAGGTTTGTTTCTCGGCATTACGTTGGGCAATTATGTCGATATCGATCCAAAAACGTACTATAATCCACAGTATCCTGAATGGTATACGTTAGCGCTTAACAATATCGTGGCTGGACTCATTATTGCTGCTAGCGGCCTTCTCCTATCCGTTCCTACCATTATGTTTTTGTTATTTAACGGGATTATGATCGGGTTTATTTCCGTCTTGGCCACTTCCTTTAGCTCCGTCGAAACCATTTTGGCAGGATTACTTCCTCACGGCATATTAGAAATTCCTGCACTGTTAATAGCCGGTGCCATAGGATTGAAACCACTAGTATGGGCAGCCCGCTTTATTAAACTTAAGCAGCGTGTTGACTGGAAACGAGAAGGCACCAGAATCGGCTTACTATTAGTTATTATGACGATTCTGCTTATTGGTGCGAGCTTCATTGAGGCATATGTTACACCAAGTATTATGGAATGGACTCGATAACTAGTTAACAAAAAAAGCTTGCAGCGTTATACGCCACAAGCTTTTCTGAATCATTCTGAATGATAACTAATTCATCGATCAATCTACTAAAAGTTCATATAAATAAATTCCGCCGTTTCACCCGAAAAGAAAAGGACTCCTAAGACGACGATAATCATCATCGCAGCACCAGCCAGTGTAACAAGCCCTAGTAGCAAATAACGAGCTATTTGTTGACCTAAAGGCAATGATTTGGCCTTATGCTTTTCTACCCTACTACTTGTTGGTAATTCCATATGTTTTCAACCTCTTGTATAGAATTTCGCCAAACAGCTTATTGCCTGCATCTGTCATATGCGAAGGATCATGATAGTATTTATGGTCTACAACATTCGTACCACCGTTGAATTCAATATACGGATATCCACGAGACTCAATTAGCTTTTTGTAAGAACCCATCACTTTATTGTAATCTTTCCAATCAAGCAGCTTACGGTTCGTAATGAGCGACTTGTCCAGCGGTGCCGAGTAGAATACGGCTTTCTTATTATTTTCTTTCAGCAAATCCAACGTCTTCTCCATCATGAACAAGCCGAAGCTATTATTGGGGTCAAATGGCTTTTTCCAGGTATAGAGAGATTTGAAATGTTTATCTACTTTTGCCTTGTACGTATTGCTAAATGAATCATAGGCACGATACGGAGATACAGCAGGTTCAGGCTTAACCCCTTTCTTCGCATCCTGCTGTTTCTTCACTTCACGACGAAGCTTCTCCATCGGCGTACGTGTTTTTAAAAACTTATAACTGAGCGCATCACGGTCATGGAACAGCGTCCAGTTATTCAGGACATTTGCTGTCATCCAATTATGCGCATCGCTCGGAAGCGAGCTTTTATTTTTAGCAGGGAATTTATCCAACCAATCTTTAGGAATGCTTTGACCAAGTTTACTAACCATTGTCGGATAAACCATAACATCAGGCTCATTTTCAGTAACGACAGCTATACCATAGTTCACTTCATAGACGACATAATCAATCTCATCGATCATCGAAGCAAGAATCGCGTATGTCTCCGTGAAGCGGCCACCTGTAAGTCCTAGATTATAAACCGTTTTGTCTTTCATATGCAGCTGCAGTACACCCGCAGTCGTATTTTTACCTTCCTTAACCGTCGTACCAAATACCGTAGATGGTCCAAACACACCAACTTTTTGTCGACCATTATCAGGCTGCTCCTTTAAATGCTCGATCCAGAGCGGCATATAGACAATAGAATCATACGCGGGTACACGCAGCTCCTTTTTCGCATGGCTCACAACTTCCTTTTGCATATCCTCGACGATTGGCGTTGCCCACTGATTAATGCCAACAACACCTAACGTTGCGATGGATACCATCAACACCGACAGCGACTTCCAGGGAAAAAAGTTACCCATTTCTTAACATCCACTCCTTTAGTCCATTGTTTTACGTGTTCTACTTGTATATACAGCATGAGACTTCATAACAAACAAATGAAATGTAGAATGATTATTTAAAGCCGAACAACCGTAGTGTTAAATCCCATCCTGCTAAAATTGGTAAAACAAAAAAGACCCTACTAATCGTGACGCCAAAGAACGTAATCCCGATCGATAATACGGTAGTCCCAGGTTTTAACCATTTTGGAACAGGCGGGAACTTTGGTTTAACTTGCTTGATAAAGAAACGATGAATACAAAGCATAACCCCGTGGAACATTCCCCAGACGACAAAGTTCCATGCTGCACCATGCCATAATCCTGAAACCGTCATCGTACACATCAAGTTAACGTACACGCGCGGCTGCGATACTCGACTGCCTCCTAGCGGGAAATACACATAACGTGTCAACCATGCGCCAAGCGAGATATGCCACCGATTCCAGAATTCTGCAATGCTGCGCGCCATATATGGATTTCGGAAGTTCTCTGGTACCACGATACCGAACAATCGAGCCGTACCGATTGCAATGTCTGAATACCCTGAGAAGTCGAAATAAATGACGAATGTATAAGCAATCAGTGCAATCCACAGTGTAGATAAATCCGACTGTGCGATTCCAGCCTCCGTATAAATAGGTGCTGCTATTACCTTAATACTCTCTGCTAGAACAAGCTTCTTGAATAACCCAATTCCGATACGCCCTATACCAATCGGGAGATTCTCCCATTGGAAGCGAGTCTGCAACTGCGGAAAGAATACTTGGAACTGTTTAATTGGACCTGCAACCATCGTCGGGAAGAAGAAGATGAACGCCAGCAGCCCTATCGGCTTATGTTCGGGAAGATTGCCGCGCTTGCGCTCCACCAAGTAATGAATCAACTCAAATGTGAAATAAGAAATACCTAATGGCAAAATTAATTGTTCTACCGATGGTAGAAACGGCTGATTAATAAACGAAAATAATTCCTGCAAAGTTTCAATCAGCATGCCACTATATTTAAAATAACCTAGTACAAAGACAGCTCCTATAATAGCTGCTGGGTATATCCATTTGTTAGACTTCTTAGTCGCCCAATATATGAGCAGCAGTGCAATAATGACCTCACTTAAAAGCAAAAATATAAAGGAGCCTGCGTAATACGTATAAAATGTAACTCCACCTGCGAATAAGATATAAGGTCTCACTCGATAAGGCACAACATAAAATAAAAGTAAAGTTGCAAGTACGAATAACCAGTATAGCCAGTCTGTATAAATCATGTCCTCAGCTACCACCATCCAATTTATAATCTATTTTCCACGGTTATGTAATTCGAGATTCATTTTGTCAGTATAGATACACACTCAAATCTCTCTACTAACATAACTAACATCGACTTGCTATCTAGAATCCACGTTTACACATAAATATGAGTATACCTGTTAGATGCATGAAACGTCCAAAAGTTTTGTAAATTGTAATTTTTGTATTAGATAATTTTGTATGATTGAGCAACAAAAAACCACAAGCGGTTAGCCGCATTGTGGTTTAAGTAAGTTTTTATAGCTCTTGTACTACAAATTCCATGGTTGCCATTAGGTTTCATTTAACATGCCCCTCTATAAGGAGTAATGGAACCTTCACACTTACGATTCATTGCCAGTTGCTTCCATATTCCTTTTTATGCGTACGAGCCCTATTCCATAATCAACACTAGCAAAGACGAGTAAAGCTGTTTGACCATGTCCAAACACATCCGTTTTAACAGCTTCTTGTAGCGTCAAAAAGGGATCACTTCCGAGGCCATTCACTTCTGTCCATTCCGATCTTTGATAGAGAGATATACCTGTTTGTGCGGCTATACGTTCAACCTGACTCATCCATTTTGCAGAGACATGCTGTACAATCAAGAGATCCGACTGCATATACGCTCCTTGATTCATCGACAATTCCAATTGTTGTACTAAGCCATAAATAGCTTGATCGTAATCTTCGCTTGTCCAATCAAACATATCGGTTGCTAGATAAGCAGGCTTGCTCTCATAGGATAATACTTCAAATTCACCATCCTGCGAGGATACACGACACCACATAGCCATATCAGCTTTCAAATATCCATTCCAATGACGTCTGCTGAAAGGATAGACCGTCTGGTCAATAATCGTAAGCACCGCATGACTTGAGTTATCATTCAGCAGCATACGTTCCAACCATCGGAAACCTAGAATACATGCTAGACTGCCATGCTGACCAATCGCTAATGGAACGGTACGTGCATGACCTAGCGCTTGTGCAAGCTGAAAGCTAGGCATATAAATGATAGCTGGAACAACGGTTTCATGACAGTAGCACAAATAGGATGCGTCGTTATATCGCCCCGCTTGAACTGCCTCTGCACATATTGCATCGTAAGGCTGTTCATGAAAGGCTGGTACCAGAACTGGGGCGGCTATCGTTGCTACCATAGAACTGTTTGTATTGCTAGAGCTAGAATGATACGCATGAGTACGGCTGTCCGCAGCTGGAGGCCACAAAGGTGGAACCCCTGATGCTTGAAACAAATGTTCCCTCTCACTAGCCATCTTATCAAGTTCGTATTCCATCGCTTCGTCGCACTGCTCAAATGTTTTAAAGCTATTAGGTTTCTTTATGGAAAGATCGCTTAGAAATAAACGTGAGGAAAGTTGTTGCACCATTAGTAATCCTCCTGCCACTCATCAGAATGATTGGGTGGACAATACCGATGCAACGCACATCCGAAGCTTCCGCCCGTCCCAGTTGTTAAAGAAAAATAATAGTCTCCAGGAGCAAGTGCTTCGTGCGTAACAGCATGCTCCAAATTGAATAGAACATCCGAATTCGTCATGTGGCAGCCAGTATGCAAGGAAGGTCTATAAAATTTAGTGAGTGGAATGCCTGTAGTCCGTGCTACAGTCTCCCATACGAAGTTAGGCATGTTGTTGCAAAATACGAGTTTAATATCATCAATCTTTAATCCGTTCTGCTTAATCATTCGGATTATAAATTGCCTAATATGCAAATAGTACAATTGATAGGCCTGCTTAATCTTCTCTTCATCATTATCATAGATGACTTTATCGTGCTTCGAATCTACGGCAATAAGCTGATGTGTTCCTTTTCCGTATTCAAGAAGACAGGCTGAAGAACTATCGCCAACGAACACATAATCCGTTACGTAATCAAGTGGATGCCTGCCTTTATCGCAGCCTATAAATAGAATGGCTTGGTTGGGAGCATGCTCAAGCATCATTTTTGCATTTTTGAGCACCGAATGGAAGCTAGAGCAAGAATACTCCTCTAATGCATAAATCGGTACATGCTCTAGCCCCCATCGTGCCAATACTGATTTAAAAAAGTTTCGATCATGCCACGCAACCATGGAAGTTTGCGCGAACCATATTTCCGCTATCGTAGTGCCTTCTTGTCTGCATCTTTCAATTAGTGGATCTACTACTCGCTCAATCATTTGAAGATGAGTCAAATGCTTCTCCATCGCAACCGTATAAATACCCTCTTTGTTGAAGTCCGCCTCGTCCCTTGTGAACACGTACCCCTCTCTTCTAGCCTTCCGTATCACATTACGGATGGGCACAATATCAGGTTGGTACAAGGACCACGCAGAAATATGAACGGTTTCGGTTGTCATCCTCTAACTCCTCCTCTTGGACAAACCGTTTATCTACCATGATTATACAGTAGAACGCAACGGGAGCAAACAGGAGTTAGACCTTCACCCAGCACTTCACGATGACGTCGGAATGAATCACTGTGGAATACATCTTGCAGATCATCCTTACTCAAATCACCGAGCGTAAATTCAGGGAAGAACTTACATGGATTGACCTTGCCATCCGGCATAATATCAATTCGATTAGAGATAGACAAACATTGTGTTCGTTTCATGGCAGGTTTTTCTGAGCCAAGCACAAAATCTCTCACTTCTGCTGGTTCAAGCGCTGGTTGGAAACGTATACGACTGTCCCACACTCGCGCATTGATCCGCTTCATCTCTTCTTGCAGCGGCTCAATATTGGCTTCAGACACGCGGAATGTGAAGGAATGCCAACTATATCGCTGCTGCGTTTTTGCCGCCTCAAGCCAGTTGAAGCGCTCGCGATAGTAATCATCCATTTTGTTGGCAACATCCTCCGGGATGTACCACGGGAATACAAAATATACGGTATCAATGCCTAATGACTCAAAATATTCCATAAAATCATACAACTTCCCGATCATTGCATCGTTAATCGTCAAGCTGATCGAAATTCGGCCTTTATACGTGCCCGCTTTTTGCAATTCGAGCAGCATATTCATTTGCTCAACAACTTTTTGAAACGTTCCTCTGCCTCGAATCGCATCATTTTCCGCCTCAAATCCTTCAAGGCTTATTAGCAATGTAAGACCTTCTGATATTTTTAAGATCGAATCTAATTTGTCCTTAATAAGCAATCCATTCGTACAAATCGTAGTCGTACGAGGATCTTCTGCTAAATAATCTGCCAGTGCTTCAAATTTGGTATAGAACAGCGGTTCACCACCCCATAGAAATAAGCGTGAACTCCGATGCTGCGTATCTTTTAACAATTGGCATAGCAGATCAAACTCAATCTCTGCGTTTTTCACTTCGCGTGACATATCATGATGGTAGCCATCACTGTTCCATTCAAAGCAATGCTTGCAGCGTAAGTTGCAGCCATTGTTCAGCTTTATGCCGATATCATCAGGCACATCCAATGCAAAGGTAGGATCATGCCGCTGTGCTCTGCTAGACATGGACATATTACGAATCGTTCGTTTTACATTTTGAAACGTGTCTCGGTCAAATTTGACATGCGTACGTGGTTGCACCGTCTTCCTCCTCCCAAGCATTACGTATTATTTTAAGCAGCCCAGCTCTCTAGGTCTGTGGTTGAGCCGCCTTTGATACTCGTAAAAAAGCTGAAAAAATTTCAATTGACGCTAAATGATCATAGTCGAACGTATCAAAGTCAATTTGGATATCAAACTCATCTTCTATTGCAAGCATAAAGTTAATCATCTGCAAAGAGTCAAGACCCGCGTCATTTACAATATCTGAAGTTGGCTGCAGCGTTTGCAGTAATGATGGATCTTCTTTTACTTCACTTAAGATAGCAATAATTTTGTCATTCATCTTGACTCCTCCTAATCGATAACGATTGTCGTTGATAGCATTCGAGCTTGATTATAGAGCTGCTCGAGAACCTTCACTCTTTCACCTGTCTGACTGAAAGCATCACTAGTAATTCCGTTCATAATAACATCACCAAAATAGTTCCATTGATTAGAAAAATAGGACTGCTTCTCAAATCCTATGCTTTCAACCTCTCCACTTTCGATGCATTCTACATGTATCGCCAGCTTACAAGGCGCAATACCTGGTCGGAAAATATCTTGCAGCACAACGTTACAGCGTTCGAATTGGAACACAACACTTGCCTCATATTGCTCCTCAAACGAGCCTTTAAAAGTAGCCTTCAAACCATTCTCATACGCTGCCTCTGCTCGAAATGTCCAATCTGTACGATTAGGTCCGTCAAAATCAGAACTAGCTTCAACTCGTGTCATGTTCAATCCAACAATAGCTTGAAGCGTTTGAAGCCAGTACGTACCGAAATCATACCAAGCTCCACCGCCCTGCTCTGGATACATGCGATAATCATCCATTCCTTCTCGTTCCACTCTAACACTGAGATTCATGCCCACGGCATGCAGCTCACCGTACTCACCAGACTCAACGAACCTTTTCACCGTCGATTGCCATGGATGATGTTGAATCATAACACCTTCCAATACGTAAAGACCGCTTCGTAATTGCTCCGCTGCGATGCGATCATACTCTTTCATCGTCAAGCACATTGGCTTCTCAACCAACACATGCTTGCCTGCTTGCAAAGAACGTATTACCCACTCCACATGCTGCTCATTGGTCAAAGCAATATAGACGACATCGATATCTGGTGAAGCTAACAACTGCTCATAACTACCGTACGCGTGAGGTATGGCATACTTCGAAGCAAATTGCTGAGCACGCTCAAGAGAACGACTAGCAATGCCATGAACCGTTAAATGAGGCACACTTCGTAAAGGTTGAATCAGCGCTCGCCCCACGATACGAGCACATCCAAGCACACCAATACGAAGAACACCCACACCATCCATCTGTATACTACTCATCTTATTTCTCCGTCTTCGTTTTGAAATTCAAGCAGCACGCTTGGCAAATTGGAAACGAATTGCGTTTCAAGTAGTTGCGATACTCCTTGTAGCGAGGCCCTTTCCAAATATCTAACAGGCGCTCTTCATTTACATTTCCTAAAGTAAGGTCGTAGAAAGCATGGCAAGAGGTAACATCGCCGCGCGCATTAATTTCCGTGCTGAGCCAAGGAAACTCACACCGCTTCTTCGCATGCGACAGTTCACGGCTGTTGCCGCTGAAATAAAGGTCGATGGTATCCTCGGTCATATTTTGAGGGTAGGCATTGAAGTAGACACCGTTTTCTTGGCAGTAGCGCTCGATATTTCGTACTTGGCGAGATAACTCCGCCTTGTCCATCTGACTAAATTCAGACAATGGACGAACGAATCCATTGGATACTTGCGCGTTCGTGTCTAGATTGAAGTTGGTTTTCAAAATATTGCGGTATTCCACATGATCTTCAGGAGTAATAAAGGACTGGAATTCAAGACTAATATGATCCAGCTTCTTAATGTCAATGTGTTCGAAGAACAATCGCTCAACGTGCATATAAGTTAATGGGGTAATGATAAAAATAATCCCTACTTTAGGAAACTCCAAGCCTTTTGCTTCCCTCAAGTCAAATAATTTCTCGATACCCCGTCTAGCCTTCTTAAATACACCTGGGCCCCGCTGCGCATCATTAATTTCTTCTGGTCCGTCCATAGAAACCCATACTCGATGCGCCCCATGCTCGATAATCATCTCCGCTTTCTTTTCCAGCAAGGTGCCATTGGTAGGAAAGGCCACCTGACTGCCATAATATTTGAGGGTTTCAAGCACCTCATCAAAGTGCTTGTACATTAAAGGCTCGCCACCGAACAAATCATAGTACGGCTTCGCATGACTGCAGTCCTCGATAATTTGCTTTACAACATTGATGTCTAATTGAGCAAGTACTGGCCTTTCTTTATAAGCGCCATTATCGCCCCATTCATAGCACATTTTGCAGCGTAAGTTGCATGCTTCTAACAATTGGAGCCATATCCATCGAGGTGTTGACGTGCTGATTACAGACGGTATCCCTTCTTTATTTATCTGGATTGCCATCTCGTATCTCCTCCTCATCATAAAAGTAGGTTGGTTGAACTACATCTTACTGACAAGACAACGAACGACGCTACGTCACATCCGAGTTGCAGTCTCTTTCATCCTCACCTCCTTTCATGGCTGCTTCATCTTACGCCGCTGACAGGGGATTATTTAGTTATTCGGTACGTGTAAACTGACAATAAGCTCTTCTACAACATCTACCGCCTTTTCGCGTGCTCGTAATAAGTTGTCATGCAACTCTCTTAACAAATCGATTGAAAATCCAGCTTCCTTCCACTGCTCGTAACGAATGCCAAAGCCTTCTGATTCCCATAGCTTCATATTCGCTTCCTCATGACTGCCGAATGGCTCCAACATGATAACGGGAGTTGCCGCAGATAAAGAGTCTACTAAAGTGGCACCGCCTGGCTTGCTAATAACAGCACGACTGTTACGAATAAGATCGAATACTTCGGGATAAGAGCGGCTGCTGCATGATAGAAACTCAACATTCCCTTGCTCGTTAACCTCCGCAAATGGTGGAAAACGATGATCACCTTGTTCGTCGATGTCCCAAGGATTCCACTCCGGATCGATCATATAGTAGCGATGAAAATCTCGATTATCCGGAATATCGTCCAAATAGTAGGCGATTACATTTAATGCAAGCTGTTGTTGGCGCGCTGGATCGATTATCGTTTGGTACGTGCCAATTCCCCATCCGCCACCATGGATCGTATAGCGATCAGCACGCGACTCAAATGACACTGGTGCTTCCCTGCTCACAATTAGCTGCCGACACAACTGCTGCTCCTCATTCCCTCCGACTTCGAACATCCATACATTGTGATAATCGTCTCCGAGTCCTCTATGCACGGCATAAGAGGCAGATTCTCCTGCATCAAGTCGTATCAATTGGATCGTAAGGGACGACGTTTCCTTCATTATCTCCTTATAACGCTCAATGACAGGAATCCAGAAACCTGTCATCACAATGAAATGCTTTCTGCCTTCTTCCTTCCATTTGGACAGCAGCGCCTCAACTTTAGTTGGGTCCAACGTATCACCCAAATTTTTTGCCAAGTGATAGCCTGTCTTTGCGACTCGAAAGCTTTGGTGGAAAGCCTTACGGTAACGAGGGATGCTGTCACGTGTCACCGCTGGATACAACTGCTCCAACATTTCTATCTGAACTTGCAGTCCTTTAGCTCGCAGCTGATGTTGGAGCAGCTTGGCAGGAACATAAATACCTAAGGAATTCGCTGCGCTTAACACCGTAACAAATGCGCTCATTTTCCTTCCACTCCCTCCAAAGAAGCAAGTGTAAATCGCTCAAAACGATCAATCATGTGATGAAAGGAATCAGCATCTTGTCCCAAAAACAGGAGAAACACTCTATAATGCCATCGTTCAGCATGCTGTTGAGCAGCATACGTATAGATAACGTAGCGTTGATGAATATCTGGCTCAAGTGCCTCATCAAGAGCTGCTTTCATTTCAGAAAATGTATACTTACGTTCGGCATCCAGCCGGATATAACGGCTTTCTACAAATGTATGCGAATGAAGTTGAGACTCTACAAATGGAAGCAAGTAAGTAACTTGCGTAAAACGCCCATTAATCTCGATTATCGGATACAAATCTTCTAATTCATCAACAATCGAATCTACGCCAATTACCCCTGTATATCCTTGCTGCTGAAGCAGATGGCCTAATCTAAGCATTTCGTTCTCATAGGTTTCTCGCAGTGCTGCTGGAATTTGTGGTGCATAGTCCGTCCCTACATAGATACCGCGCTCCAGAATGCGCTGCTCTGTAATCGCCAGTAAATGTACTTCATTGGGCTGAATAGAAATTTGGGCATTCAAGGAACGTTTGATCGGGTGCCAAGCTTCAAGCAACAGCTCAAATGTAGCAGCTCGCCTACGAATAAAAGCAAGCAGCTTATGAAATGCCGCCTCACTATCGATGACAGATAAACCTTTCCCAGATGAACCATGCGGGGATTTGAGTACCGCTTGAGTAAATCCTTGCACTTGAATCCTACGGTAAGCTTCTTCTAATTGTTCAGGTGTATGACAGAAATAGCCCTTAGTAACAGCAAAACCGTTCTTTTCTACAAATCTCCGAACCTGATATTTATCATTTAGCCTTCGAACATAATCAGCATCGTCATAGCGCAACTTCCAACCTTTCTCATATGACCATTGGCGTACCTGCTCCGTTAATAGAAAAGGAAGAAGTGTAAGCTCCTTATCCTGACTATGCTTGTCAGCATCGGAATCTGATTCGCCGTGATGCAACCTCTGAATATGTGGCAGCGTACCTTGTCCTCGCACCATTTCAACATATGCTAAAAATTCATCTTCAGGTTGATGATGGAACAACACCGTATCTTCGCTCTCAGCAATCCAGAGCAGCTGCTGCTCTTGCTGAATGACTAGCTTGGCTTGCACGGGATCATGTAACACAGGGAAATATTTGCTCGTATTCCACGCCTGATCATCATTCATGTTGGCATACCAGAGAGCGATGGATGAAGCTGGCTTAAGCAACTGAATGGGGCTTTCTGCAATGTAGCTTGTCATCCTTATAAACACCTCCATCGAAATGCTGCTGTTGCATATTCGTTAGTCGTTCAACTAGATAAGTTATAAGCTGGAACTGTTATATTGACGAAGTGCGTATTTCCAAACGGTTCGAATGAGGAAGAAAAACAACACTGGTGCTACCAAGGCCCAAATCAACTGGATCGCCGTAAGCTTCCCCAATACAAACAATGGACCATAGTTTGTGATCAAGAAAAACGGCAGTATGAATGTTCCAATATGCTGAATAGCGCGATGGTAGAGACTAGCTGGCATATTGTTAGCATCCCATAACGCATACGAAATTTCGGCTGCTGCACTTGTGTCTAGTAACCAAAAAGACAAGAGCGAAGGAATGATCATAAGACAATAGGTCAATATAACACCGACGAGTAAAAAGGCAATAAACCCAACCACTGTTTCCCACGTCCACATTACGGAAGATGCATTCCAGCCTTTCGTAATTAACACGATTCCTGTTATTACATTAGGAAATGCCATTCCTAAATCGATATGTCGTAAAGATACTAGAAACTGAAGCGATATAGGTTTTGTCATCATCATATCAAGTGCGCCGCCGCGTATCGTTTGGCCTAGTATTAAGAAGTTTTGAAAAAAGAACCCCATATAAATGCCTGTAAATACAAAATGCACGCCCAAAAACATCAATATCACATCTGGTGACAAACCATCAATATGAAGATTCGTTTTGAAAACGAGTAATACGTATAACAGCTTCGCAATAAGAAATGCGACCTCAGCTACGATGCCCGTAATGAAGTTGAAGCGATATTCCATTTGACTCATTAGCGAGTATTTGACAAAAAGACGGAGGATGTGCAAATGCCTTTTCACTTCTGACCCATGTATCATCGCTCAACCTCCTAAACCCAAATATCGCTTGAATCCCAGCTTCCAGCTTGTATAAGCCATACCACCCAACACCACACTCCAGCCTAGCTGTATCAGCAAACCTAGCCATAACTCTGAAGATGGTATAATGCCTGTCCACACATTTACTGGCCAGTAAATCATGTAATAGAACGGGAGTACGGATATAACAGATCGGAAACCTTCACCAAATAACTCAAGAGGAAACATCCCCCCACTGACAACATTAATAACTAAAGACGTTACAACGAAGAAATAGGATATGTCTGCTAGCCAAAATGCAATGGCAGAAACAGCGAAAGAAAGAAGGAAGCTAATGACCATTGCCATGACAATCGATAAGATGAAAAAAACGATTCGTTCAGGCTCGTGCTCTAGATGACGGGATGCTGGTGAAACGAAGAGGATGAGCGTAATAATGACGATAAAGCCAATTATATAGAGCAACTTCTGACCGAAGTAATGACATAGGCGAAAGCCAAAATAGCTGATCGGCTGAATTAAATAGCGATTCAAACCACCTGTCTTAATATCATTGGATACCGCGTGCTCCATATTTGTCATGACAAGTTTGGATACTACTGCCGCTAGAATGGTATAGGCGATCATCTGCTCATAAGAATAGCCAAACAAAGTGGAATCGCTATAACTTCGATAGACAGTAGACCAGATATAATATTGTACGGCCGCTGGAACGAATGCACTAATGAGAGATAGAAAAAAGTTAGAGCGATATTCCAACGCATGTTGGAGACCGAAGCGAAATGTGACAGCATACTTGTTGGTATTGTTCATGACTGCCTCTGAAATAAAGCCTCAATGCCTTCTTCAGCGCCGATCTCAGCGATTAGCACATCCGAGACAGGTAGCAGCTCCAACAACTGACGCGAAGCATCTGCAATATTGGCAGAATCCAATTCAATGACTGCGGTTGTACCATCATGATGCAGCACATTTCCAAATGGCAGCAGTCTCGTTCCCTCGACATGTTCATGAAATTGTAGTTTCATAATGCGTTTATCACCATATTCAGCATTAACTTGCTGAAGTTCTCCATCATATGTGATACGACCACCTTGAATCAGAATGACTCTAGGACAAAGATCTTCGATATCTTTCATATAGTGGCTTGTTAATATGATAGTCGCATTCGTTTGTTCATTATAATGCCGTAAAAATTGCCGGATTGCTTTTTGAGCAAGTAGATCAAGACCAATTGTCGGCTCGTCCAAAAAGAGCAGCTTCGGACGATGAATTAAGGAGGCGATCAGCTCCATTTTCATCCGTTCACCTAACGATAATCTTCTAACTTGAATATGCAATAGATCTCTGACACCTAACATTTCAGTTAATTCGTCTAGTGTTCGTTGATAACTCTCTTGCTCAACTTGGTAAATGCATTTGTTTAAGTAGATGGAATCTGCTGCAGGAAGGTCTGGCCAAAGTTGACTTTTTTGTCCCATGACGATGGAGAATTGCTGTTTGAAGTCTTTATGTCGTTTCCAAGGAGTATAACCCATAACCGTTGCGGAGCCACTAGTTGGATGAAGAATACCCGAAAGCATCTTCAAAGTAGTTGATTTCCCTGCCCCATTAGGACCAAGAAACCCTACCATTTCTCCTTGACGGATAGAGAAGCTTACATTATCAACAGCCATTTTAGTGAGTGTATTACGGTGAATAAGATTTTTAAACGAGTGGATGATGCCAGTATCTTTCTTGTAGTAAGTAAACGCTTTCGTAAGTTGTTTTACTTCAATAATCTGTTCCATAGGACATCCCCTTTGTAGAGAACATACTGCGACATGATCATTCTTTAGCAACATTGTAGGCGCTATAATGACAAATGTCCACGAATTCTGTTCAGATTCCGAAAAAAATCTCTATTGTCCGTATTATCCCCCTCTTGCATGACCAATCTCATACAATTGTTAGCTATCCTTTCTATCACTACCGTTTCTGTAAAAAAAACAGTATAATAGTGCCTATGTGAACTTTTATCTCGTGATGTAGGAGCGTGACATTGTTGAATTTGTGGGAATTATTTGTGGCATTTATACTGGGCATTGTAGAGGGCTTGACGGAATTCGCCCCAGTCTCATCTACAGGTCACATGATACTAGTAGATGACTTTTTACTTCATTCTAAAGAGTTATTCTCTCCGCCTGTGGCGAATACCTTCAAAGTCGTCATTCAGCTCGGCTCGATTCTAGCCGTCGTTGTCGTATTTAAAGATCGTATCTTGAATTTGTTCGGCTTAAAGAAAAATATACCGGGTACAGAAAGTGGACCTAAGCTAACGCTTGCACAAATACTTGTTGGTTTAATTCCAGCTGGTGTGCTAGGTGTATTGTTCGAGGATTACATTGATGAGTATTTATTCTCGATTGAGACGGTGCTCATTGGACTTGTAATTGGTGCTGTATTGATGATTATTGCAGACTATGCTCGTCCGAAGCGACCTTCTGCTGAAACAGTTGACCAGATCACGTACAAGCAGGCACTTGGAACTGGATTGTTCCAATGTCTTGGCCTATGGCCTGGCTTCTCTCGTTCTGGATCGACAATTTCTGGTGGTGTATTGCTAGGAATGAGCCACCGTGCTGCTTCAGACTTCACCTTTATTATGGCCATTCCGATTATGCTTGGTGCGAGTGGATTGTCCTTATTGAAAAACTGGAAGTACTTCACGATTGACGCTCTACCATTTTTCATCGTCGGCTTTATTAGCGCATTTATATTTGCTCTGATCTCGATTCGCTTCTTCTTGAAGCTTATCAACCGCGTTAAACTCGTGCCATTCGCGATTTATCGCATTGTGTTGGCAGCTGTTATTTACTTCGTGTTCCTGTAAGCTGTAGAGCAATTGTGATTAGTAGCACATAACTGTTAGCTACACTCAAGCATCTTCCTTTGAAAGAGGCTGTCCCAAAGTCATGTCCATTGGCTTTGGAGATAGCCTCTTTTGCATATCCCCGAATAATAGCTGCAATTGTTCTTTCCGAAATGAAACTAAGACGTCTTCAGCAACCCGATGGAAATCGTTCACATTCATTTATGAATCCGCTTTCATAATAGTTGACGTTGCTACTTTTATGCAAAACAACAACATGTTTGCTTATTGTTGACTTTTCCAATCGGAATAAAATAATATTGCTAACATCAACGAACGAGTTGTTCATCAAAAGGAGGATGTCCTATGAAAAAACAAGTACTATCCCTATTCATCGTGCTGCTGGCTTCATCCATGCTGTTTACAGCTTGCACATCTAATGAATCGAAGCCAAGCGCATCTTCAGCGCCTTCTTCGGCAGCCAATTCAAATGCCGGAACTTCTAACTCAACTGCTCAAACAAATACAACAGCAGCAGTGAGTACAAAAGTGACTGATCTGGGGACTGGCATTATACAAGCCTCCGACCCATCTAAGCTGCCGGATTCCGCAAAACAGCGCAATGACACCTTTATCGCTGGTCTGACAGAACCAAGCGGTGCCTTTACACCGCATTTCCATCAAAGCGGATATGACGGAAACGTTGCTTCCGTGCTGTTCGCTCCACTCGTGACGGTGGACGAGAAAGGTAAGATCATACCTTACCTTGCGGAAAAATGGGAGATTTCCAAAGACCAACTTACGTATAAATTCCACTTAAATAAAGATTTGAAGTTCAGTGACGGATCTCCACTTACTGCCGAAGACGTTGCCTTTACACTCACTATCCTGCATGACAAAAACTATGATGGCGGAACAGACATTTTTGCAAGCCATGTTAAAGGCGGCTTAGCGTACAAAGAAGGAAAAGCAACGTCCGTTGCTGGCATCAAAGTTATTGATCCGCACACGATTCAAATTGAAACCGTTGAAGTCAATGCAACTGCGCTGCTTACATTAGGCGGCCAAGTTCTTTCCAAAGCCTATTACGGAAAAGACTATAAGTTCGGCAGTCTCGAATACATTCGAGAGCTTCACGCGAAGCCAGTAGGCGCCGGACCATACAAGCTGGATAAACATTTACCAGGTCAAGAACTTCGCTTCACGGCCAATGAGCACTTCTTCAAAGGTAAGCCTAAGATCGAACGCTTTATTTACAAAACAACCGAAGGCGATGCATTCCAATTTATTGAAACAGGAGAACAAGATTATTCAGCGTTTTCCGCTACGCAAGACAATTTAGATAAGCTGCAAAAACTAGGTTTCCTCAACCTCAAGTTAAACACATCAAGCGCCTATGGCTACATCTCTATCAACCACAAGAAGCCGTATTTCAAAGATAAAAAGCTTCGCCAAGCACTCATCTACGGACTAGATCGTAAAACAATTGTTGAAGGCGTATCCCAAGGCTCTGCACAAGTTGCGAACATTCCTACTTCCCCTACTTCTTGGTCGTACACGGAAGAAGGAATTAATCCTTACCATTACGATGCTGAAAAAGCAAAAACGCTACTCGATGAAGCAGGCTGGAAAGAAGGCAGTGACGGCATACGCGAAAAAGATGGTCAGAAGCTTGTCATTCGCTATCTTTCTTCCAAATCCAAAGGATCTGATGCATTAATTGCCATTGCTAAAGAAAACTACTCAGCCATAGGCATTCAATTTGAACCGGAACAATTTGCCGACTTTAACGCATTGCTCGCAAAAGTAGATGGTGGCGACTATGACTTGGCTTCCTTCTCAACACCAATGCTTCTAGATCCACATAGCGGCGTATCTGGATTTACGACAGAAGAAGCTAAGGGCTACTCTAACCCAAAAGTCGATCAGTTGATTAAAGAAGGTATCAGCACACTTGATATTGAAAAGCGAAAAGAAGTTTACAAGAAGCTGTATCAAGAGCTGAATGAAGACCCGCCTTACATTTTCTACAGCTATTCCAAGCTACTATACGCTTACAACTATCGCATTAAAGGGTTAGATCCGAATCCATACCGCGGAATCGCAACGAGCCTACCGCTGACAAGCATTGAATAAGAAAGGAATGGGACGGATACCTAAGCGGTGCCGTCCCTACCTTACTAACAGGAGGCATCTTCATGAGCACTTACGTCATACGCCGAATCATCTATATGCTGCTGACGCTGTTAGGTGCGTCCATGCTTATCTTTTTTCTATATGCACTAACACCTGGTGACTACGTTGACAACAATATGAATATGACCGAACAACGCAAGGCGGAGCTTCGTGAAATTTATGGGTTCAACAAGCCGCTCGCTGAACGATATACAGCATGGCTTGGCAACGTACTGGAAGGAGACTTTGGGTATTCCTTGCAGCATCAGAAGCCAATTATGACGCTGTTTAACCATTACATTTGGAATTCATTTCTACTCGCAGCCGTATCCACCTTTCTTACATGGTTTATCGCGGTTGTAGCGGGCGTGCTGTGTGCCTATAAGTCCCACTCTATTTTTGACAAGAGCGTCACGATCTTTATATTTGCGGCCATGTCGATTCCTTCGTTCTTCATAGGACTTTTTTTCATTAAGCTGTTTGCCGTTGATGCAGGCATTCTGCCTCCAGGAGGAATGATTACGACCGGAAGCAATGCAGAAGGTTGGGATTATATCATAGAAGTAGCGGAGCATATGATACTGCCCGTCTTAATTATTACTTTGCTCGGAACAGGGTCACTGACCCGCTATTTCCGCTCTCATATGCTTGAGGCGATGAAACAAGACTATGTGCGCACAGCTCGTGCAAAAGGCTTAAAAGAACGAATCGTACTGTATCGCCATGCCCTGCGCAATGCTATGCTGCCAGCTATCACTTTAATCGGATTTGAACTGCCAACACTGTTCGGTGGTTCCATTGTCATTGAGAAAATATTCAACTGGCCTGGCATCGGGCAATTGTACATGCAGTCATTTACGATGCGTGATTATCCGCTGCTAATGGGCTTTACGATGTTGATTGCAATACTTACCGTTATTGGCACCTTTATTTCTGACCTGTTGTACAGACTGGCTGATCCACGAGTACGACTATAGAAAGGAGTATGAGAGATGTCTACAGCCATTGAACAGCTTGCTCCTGAGCAAACGATATCCCCTACACAACCTACTGCCATTATCGAACGATCATCGTTATGGCGGCAGTCGATAAAAAAACTGCGCCGCAATCGAACGGCTATGCTCGGATTCATCTTTATTATCGTGATGTTTGCCGCATGCTTTATTGCGCCCCTATTTTCTCCCTATGCATCAGGGAAAGTAAACTTGGCTGTTATGAATCAGGCACCAAGTGCTGCACATTGGTTAGGTACCGATCATCTTGGCCGCGACGTATTAACTAGATTGCTGCAAGCAGGAAGAATATCACTCACCGTTGGACTTGTTTCGATGATTCTTTCCGTAGTCATTGGGACTGTACTTGGTGCCATCGCAAGTTATTATCGGGGGATCGTTGATCAAATCATTATGCGGATTGCCGATCTGCTGATGACGATACCAAACTTGCCATTGCTATTTATTATTGGAGCCATCTTATCGGAATGGAAAGTGCCTACCGATTATCGGCTATATATTGTTATGCTGATGCTAAGTGTTGTCGGATGGCCAGGCTTAGCACGCCTCGTTCGTGGAGAATTGCTAAGCCTGCGGGAGCGAGACTTTATGCAAGCTGCAGATGCACTTGGTCTAAACGATCGACGCAAACTTTTCACGCATTTGCTGCCAAATATTTTCCCGCTTCTTATTGTTGTAGCTACATTAAGTACAGGTGGCGCCATTCTTAGCGAGTCAACACTCAGCTATTTCGGGCTAGGGGTTATGCCTCCCACACCTACTTGGGGAAATATGATTGATGCAGCTAATACACTTATTGATTTTGAGAAACGTCCATGGCTCTGGATTCCGCCAGGATTAGCGATCTTCGCCACCGTCATTGCCATCAATTTATTTGGTGACGGATTAAGAGATGCACTCGATCCGAAGCAGGAAAGGCGGTAGTCGATATGAATCTCCCTTTACAGCATGCACTAGCAAATGAAGCACTGCTACAAGTTAATCAGTTGCAAGTTCACTTCCCTACAGCTGGCGGAACGGTGAAAGCAGTCGACGATATTAGCTTTCAAGTGAAAGCTGGCGAGACGGTATGTATCGTCGGAGAATCAGGCTGCGGCAAAAGCGTAACGGCACTTGCTCTAATGGGGTTATTGGCAGAATCAGAGGGTTGTCAAGTTACAGGTGATATCAGATTGGCCGATCAATCTTTGAACAAATTGACCAAGCAACAACTACGTCTGCTTCGTGGCAATCAATTGAGCATGATCTTCCAAGAGCCGATGAGTTCGTTTAACCCGGTTTTGACCATTGGTAGACAATTGATAGAACCGTTGCAGGAGCATTTACGCTTGAAGAAAAAGGAAGCAATAAAAAAAGCCATTGAGCTGATTCGTTCAGTCGGTATTGCACGTCCAGAATCGATGCTCGATGCCTATCCACATGAATTAAGTGGAGGTATGCTCCAGCGTATGATGATCGCGATGGCGATTGCCTGCCGTCCTCAGCTGCTTATCGCAGATGAGCCTACTACTGCCCTAGACGTAACGATTCAAGCCCAAATTCTTGATTTGCTGCGGCGTATTAAAAAAGAGCATGGTACGTCCATCATATTTATTACTCATGATCTAGGCGTGGTCGCGGAGATGGCTGACTATGTCATCGTCATGTATGCCGGTAAGATCGTGGAGCAAGCACCCGTCATTGAACTATTTGATAATCCGAAGCATCCTTATACACAAGGCTTGCTTCGTTCTAAGCCCGTTCTACACAGACACGAAGAGACATTGTATTCGATTCCTGGTCAAGTGCCTCATCCGCTGGAAATCGGAGATTACTGCTCCTTTTATGAACGATGCGATTATGCAACTAGCAAGTGCCGATCAAGCAGGCCACATTTGCAAACGATTGGTGAAGGACATAAATTAGCGTGCTGGTTGATTGAAAAGGAGGCGGTTCATGATGATACCAAGCACACAGCAGCAGCTAATCGTCGTTGATCGGCTCAAAAAGTATTTCCCTGTGAAAACAGGGCTGCTTCAGCGTACAAGCGGCCATGTCAAAGCCGTGGACGATGTGAGCTTTGTTATAAATAAAGGCGATACTTTCGGATTAGTTGGCGAATCAGGCAGCGGCAAAAGTACACTGGGCAGAACGCTGCTTCGTCTAAGTGATAAGACCGATGGTACCGTTCAATATCAAGGACGAGACCTACATGAGCTATCTAAGTCAGAAATGCGCCGGCTAAGACCGAAGCTGCAATTTATTTTTCAAGATCCGTACAGCTCCTTGAATCCTCGGATTCGCATTGGTGACGCGATTGGTGAAGCATTAATCCAGCATGGATTATGTTCACAGGAGGAGGTTCATGAACGGGTAGCAGAGGTGCTGGCATTATGCGGCATGTCCAGCTACCATATGGACCGCTATCCACATGAATTTTCCGGTGGTCAGCGGCAACGTATCGGAATCGCCCGGGCGATTATTTTAAATCCTGATTTTGTCGTTGCGGATGAACCACTCTCCGCGCTTGATGTTTCCATACAAGCTCAAATCATTAATTTATTCCGCAAGCTGCAAGAACAGCGCAGCTTAACTTATTTATTCATCTCTCATGATTTAAGTGTCGTTCAACATCTGTGCAACCGTATCGGGGTGATGTATTTAGGCTCGTTAGTGGAGCTAGGTCCACGGGATGAATGCTTCACTAGGCCTCTTCACCCTTATACCCAAGCACTACTATCTGCCGTACCTATTCCAGATCCACGGGCGAAACGTGAACGCATCGTATTACAGGGCGATCCACCTAGCCCAGTAAATCCGCCCTCAGGCTGTAAGTTCCATACTCGCTGTCCATTGGCACAATCCAGATGTCGGGAAGAAACACCACTGCTCCGCCATCACGGAAACGGCCACTATGCAGCTTGTCATCTTATTTAACACTTATTCACCTCTAGCTGTTAGCTTCTCTCCCCATGTGCTAACGGTACCTATCATATCTCACCTATAAGATCCCCTGCTTTAAAACGCGAAAACGTGAATACCTTCAAAAAAAAGAACCTTCCATCACAAAATCATTTGTGAATGAGAAGGTTCTTCCCCTTTTAATTATATATGTTGCTTCGTATTGTCATTACTTATTGCGCACAACTGCAAGGAGTCGATCAACAAAGAAAGCGGCAAACATTAATAAGAAGATAACATTAGGATATCCATAACGTGAGAACGCCACAAACGGCATGTAAATAGCAGTAAAGTAAGCGAACGTCAGCAGTACAGGTAGCATTCTTGTGAAAGGTACACGAATAAATGCCCACATCATACCTATAACACTAATACTCATCAATATCACTTGTGTTACATTCATAAATGAACGGCTAATTGGCCATATTGGGCGCCAATAGTACGGGATATTGTACAAATTGTGCAGCTTGCCAATCGTATACCAATGGACATAATTCCAAGTATCATAAACAAATCCATATTTTAAAATGTCCAACCCTTTGCTTACTGCTGAACCGTCTGAACCTGCAAATATCGTCTTCGGATCATATTGCGGATAAGCATCGAAGAAGCCCGCTGGCGGCAATTGATAGTTAATTCTAGTGCCTAGCAAAAATGGGCTGCCTGCTGAATTGGTAAACAAGATGAAACGGTCAAATGTAATCATATTTCGTATCCACCATGGCGCCAATAATACCATATAGGTACCTGCTATTATGAATGTATATCGTACCATATCCCGCCAAGACACTTTGTGCTTCCACCATAGAATAAGTAATATAGCTGGATAAAGCGTAGCATGCGGCTTAAAATAAGCCAGAAATGCAACGATAATTCCGATCCATATGTACCAAGATGTTTTACCTGACTCTACAGCCACGATAATGATGCACACTAGCAGCAGCAATGCCGTACGGAACATCGTCTCGGACAAAACAACACCTGAAGAGAAATAATCCGGCATGTAAAACATGCTAATACCACAGACAATATATGCGGTACGTGTATTAAACGTATACCGTGCAATAAAGAAGATAAGAAATATCGAAATCGCTTGCAGCATACATTGAAAAAGACGAAAGGCAATAATTGCCCCATCTCCTTCTCCGAATACAGCCATAAAACCCGCCAGTATAATCGAAATTCCTGGCATAATAAACGCAGATGGCTCATTTCCGGAGTTATATGCGAGTGTTCCTTCATTTAATAATACTCTTGCACTATGTAAGTATTTTACGTCATCATTGTTAGGGTTGTGCAAATCACCTAGCAAGAAATAATTGTGGTGCGCCAGCACAAAGAAAGACGATAAAAGAAATACAAATAAGGCCATAATCGATAATGTTCGTTTCGTTTTAAAATCCATACTAAAAAAAGACGCCATACGTTCACTCCTACTTCGCTATCAAATAAACGCCAATGAGAATAACTACTGCCCCAACCCATTTTGTTGGTGATACAGGTTCACTAAAAATAAAGAACGCTGCTGCAATTCCGAGTATATAAGAAATGCTTTGCAGCGGGTATGCGACACTTAGCGGCAATCTACTTAACACAACGAACCATAAAATTGTAGCAATACCGTACAGAGACAAGCCGCCAATAACGTACCAAGAAGTTATAATTTTGTTCCAAACTAACCCGCCAGCCTTTTCAATTCCCAGCTTGAACAGAATTTGACCTGTAACGAGTAATATAATATTGGCAAATAAAATGAAATAATTAATCATGATCGCGCTCCGTCACACCTCGTTCTCGCAATATGGTAATCTCTTGCGTCAATCGAAGTAACTGCTTCGACATCTTTGTAATGACAACCGTGAGATGAATAATAAGCGCAAAGCAGAACAGCAAGCCAAACAGAAACAATAAAGCAGGCGCATACTTTACATCCAGCCAGAGCGATATGTTCTCAATAAGACGAACATCGATGGATACAATAATAAGAAACACACTAAACCCAATCCACAGTAATGAGTATTGTTCTTTTAACTTCTGACGTCGCACCAATTCCAATATTCCGAACAGAAACAGTACGGAAACTATAATCGATAGTACATAAATACTCATCGGTCTATCACCTCTCGTATCGTAACGCAGTCATCAGTACAGCCAACGTTACTTTTGTCATGTAGTAGACCGAGCGTATTGGAGTTATCGAGGAATTACCGCCCAAACGAGCACGCATTTCTGTTGACACCTCTGAAATTCGACAGCCTTTTCGTTTTAAATAAACGATGGATTCCACTTCAGGATAATCCGTCGGATAGTAAGAGGAATACAAAGCAATGACACGTCGGTTTGCTACCCGATAGCCACTAGTTGTATCCGTGATGCGCTGCTTAGTAATCCAAGTGATGATGTTTGAGAAGAAGATCATGCCGATTCTTCGCATTTTTGATGATTGATACGAAGTTGTTTCCACATATCGAGATCCAATAACAAGATCATGTTGCTTAGCATGCTCGATTAGTTTGGGAAGATCTGAGGCACAGTGCTGACCATCCGCATCCATCTGCACGGCGTAATCATAATTCATTCGATGTGCATACATATAGCCAATTTGCATGCCGCCCCCGATTCCTACATTGTAAGGAACAGTAAATACTTTAGCCCCTGCTCGCTCAGCAATTTCTGCTGTACGATCAGTAGAACCATCGTTAATAACAACTACATCTACTTCGGGCATATAGTTTCGAAGCTCATCGATGACATGAAATATCGTTGCTTCTTCATTATAAGCAGGAATGATGACGAGAACTTTCATACTACGAACCTCCACTTACAGAATGATATCGTGTCTTTTTATTCATCTTTTTCTCATATCGAGCTGCCCAAGTTCTGTCGATGAAGAACGCAGCAAAAATAATGAGCAGGAACATATTCGGATATCCATAACGTGAAAATGCTACGAACGGAATATAGATAAAGCTGAAATAGCCCAGAGAGGCGAGCAAAATCCCCGCATTAGGCCATTGTCTTAGCTTCCTTAACGTCATAACTACACCACAAACTCCGATGATGAGCAAAATAACTTGGAATATATGTGCCGCTATCATTTCTATACCCAGAAGTGGCTTCCAATAATAGGCCAAGACATACAGGGACCCTACTTTTCCAATAGTGAACCAGTAGAGCAAAAGAAGTGGATTATGTTTCAAATGATACGCAAGCATATCATATCCTCTTTCTTTCAACTGATTATCAGATCCAAGCATAAGCACATCTTTATGTTCAGGGTACTCTTCGTAAAAGCCAGCATCAGGCTCTTGGAAATTAATAAATGTTCCTAATAAAAAAGGATTCCCTGATGATTCCGTAAATACTACGAATTTATCGAACGTAACAACGTTGCGAATCCACCACGGTGACAATAAAATGACGAACACTAGCCCTATTGCTGCCGTATACTTCATCATTTCCTTCCACGTATAACGCTGTTTCCACCAGAACAACAAAAAGAGAACGGGCAACAGCGTTGAATGTGGTTTAAAATAGGCAGCAGTCGCTACAAGTAAGCCAACGAGCAAATACCAGCTTGTACGACGTTTCTCTAGCGCAACCATCATGACGATAATTAGTAGAAGGAAGATGGTACGGAAGACACTCTCCGATAAAATAACACCTGATGAGAAGTAATCCGGCAAATAAATAGCACTAATTCCAATAGCAATTAACGCTGTGCGCACGGTAAATACACGATAAGCCAGCCAAAATATGAACGGAATACATAAGGCTTGCAATAGGCATTGAAAAAGTCGCAGCGCAATGACAGCTTCATCCCCTTGACCAAAAACAAGCATAAAAGCAGCAATGACAAAAGGCATGCCGGGCATAATGTAGGTACTAGGTTGATCACTCGTGTTGTAGGAAAGCACACCTTCATTAATTAGTACTCTAGCAGTATGCAAATACTTCACGTCATCGTTATCTGGATGTTCAGGATTGCCTAAATAAAAATAATCACCGTATCCAAGTACGATGAGTGAAGACAAAAGTCCGACAACAAGTGTAACAACCCACACGAACCGCTTTGCATATCCTGGAACCGTTGACCAAGATTTCGATTCATTTACCATCCTATTACCTCATTCACACAACCTTCTCCCATCTATATCCAGAAATAGAACTTATAAAATATATCATAATCTGGTTACTAACCCAAGTCAATTTATGGAACACCATAATAAAGCTAGTTTCTTCACCTCAATTTGGAGTGTTACATATGGCATAATAAAAAGCCCACCTAAACAACGTCAGGTGAGCTTAAAGCCTGTCCAATCTCTCTAATCCTATTATTAGTGATGAGCACCTCCATGGTCATTTTCAGATGGAGTCTCATTTTCATCATTATTTGAAGTCGTATTCTCTGATCCTGCGCTGCCATGGTCAGCATGTCCTTTACCACTTGCAGATACAATCTCCAACATACTGTCTATTTCTCCTTGCGCTTGAGCGCTAAGATCCTGCTCATTCCCTACCATCCAAGCATGATTAAATGGTCCTTCCGTAGGTGTCTCTTTATATTTAGGCTGTAACGTCATTACATAATCCATCACCGAGTTAGGCATCTTATCTTTCTCTGTCCATATAAGCGGCGCATGTTTCCCGAGATGAGAAAATGGTGCTGCTGATATCGCCAACAAGTCATTGCCAGCAGGAACAAAAGATAAGTTGTGTCCTGGCGTCGTAATTCCCCAGCCAAAGCCCGTTGTTTCATCTTTATATTTAGCAAAGGCAATTGAATTTTCTATAGGGTTATTACCAGCGATTCGCTTTACGGTTCCATACTGCTTCAACTTCTTCTCTAAGTCAGCAGATACAACAGACTCAGGTCCGATAATGTATATATTTGCCTTGCCATTACGCTTCTCCAATGCTTTTACTGTTGCTGTTGGTATTTCTTTCTTTGTTACATACAACAGCGGCTCAGGCATATGCGCTATCCAGTTACCCGCTGGAATGGTGTACGCTGGACTATCTAGTGAGCCTACAATAACACTATTGGGCTGTGATCCTGAAGCTTTCGTATATAGTGAATCAATTTGTTCCGCAATTTCAGCATCATCATTTCCTGACACAAATGAAGCTTCAAACCCTGCTGTACTCAATTGATCTTTTACTTTTTTTGAATTCTCTCCAATAACAATGATTTGCTCCTTAGCTTGTCCAATACCAATTGGGTTCAATCGCTTTATTTCATTAATGGTAGCTTGAGGAACACCATTGTTATCCATATATAACAGTGGTCCATTATTCGGATGATGAACCAAATCCAAACTAGCCAACGCGGACCCCCACCGTTCTATTGGAGCTAGGATGACAGCGCCAGGTCGATTATCGTCTGCAGTGGCAGGCCACAATGTTTTAGACACGAGTACGGCGGACTCCACTGGATTTGAAGCATTGATCCGCGTTGTATTTTTTGTAGCAATCCAAGGTGCTATGACATCAGTCACGCTCTTCCCTGCTTCACTTGTTGGCTGTGCTTCTTTTTGGGATGTACAAGCACTTAGAAACAAAATAGTGAACAAAAGCATTGCTACAGCTTTCGTTGAACGATGTACTTTCATAACATTACCTCCTAACAAGACTATGCTGCTTACGATATCCTTAATTTGTGTAGATTCCGTGTAGGAAAATAAATCACACAATTGTTCCTTTTTATATAAATCCACTTCTTAAATCTGTATGAGGATTTCTTGAAAGTGCATTATTTATACTAATTAACAGATTTTACATCTAAAATAAGGAATTTGTCGGAAATATGGAGTTTTTTTGAATAAAAATTGTGACAATTAGGTGTCTTTCCTGTAAAAACATCGTCAACTTACCTTTTAGAATGTATTATCAGTGATGAAGATATTGATGAGAGTCGTACAACCCATGAACAATCGCCACGTTATTGATGTCTATCTCAACTATCACATGGCAATCGTCAACATTATTCGGGATGGATAATGTTAACGTTCTCTCATTGAAGATGTGGCTACACATCAAAATTGACAAACATGCATCAACAAAATGCATCAAACAGAAAGGGGTACCGTAATGAAAAAGAAAGGATCGTTATTAGTCATCTTGACGCTGTTAACATTCCTTCTAAGCGGCTGTACGAGTGAACTACTTGTACTGAATCCGAAAGGACCAGCAGCGGCGTTGTTGTCGGAGACGATTATTTTCTCCGTGCTCATGATGGCTGGAGTTCTAGTCGTAGTCTTTACACTGTTCACCATCATATTGGTTAAATATCGTGCCAGTAACAGCAGCCCAGACTATGAGCCACCACATGATGAAGGTAGCTTAAAGCTTGAAATTACTTGGACACTTATTCCGATTATTATCGTTTCCATTTTGTCGGTCGTAACTGTCAAATCTACGATTGCTGTTGAAAAACCTCCAGCGGGTTACGAGAATCAAAAGCCGCTAATTATTTACGCAGCTTCATCTAATTACAAATGGCACTTCAGCTATCCGGAACAAGGGATCGAGACTGTTAACTATTTGAACATTCCTACGGGACAAAATGTTGAGTTCAGACTTTATTCTTATGGTCCAATTACAAGCTTCTGGATCCCTCAGTTGGGTGGACAAAAGTATGCCATGTCAGACATGGTAACGAAGCTTAATCTAGTTGCTGATACGCCTGGTTCTATGATGGGTAAGAACAGTAACTTTAGTGGTAAAGGGTTCGCTAAAATGGAATTTGAAGTTCTAGCTATGACCCAAGGACAATTCGATGAATGGGTTAATGATGTGAAGAAGACGGCTCCTCCTCTAACAGAGGAAAAGTACGATCAATTGCTCACAACCGAATTCGTTGGACGTGAATCCTTCTCTAACACGCATCTTGAATTTAGACCAGCGCCAGAGGATCATTCCAGTCACTTCAAGAAACCTGGTCAAAAAGACGAGGAGCAAGATAGCAATCATGAAAACCATGGAGAGCATGGTGAGCAGCATAAACAAGAAAGCGAAGTTGAGGATCATTCGAACCATTAAGAGCCATCACTTCACGAAAGGAGTTAACAGGAATGAATTGGGATAAGTTTATCGTTGACGGACTCAAGCACGGCGATCCATTAATTATCGGCGCTGTTGTAAGTATCGTCTTAGTCTCCATCGCCATCGTTGCTGGCTTGACCTACTTTAAGAAGTGGGGCTATCTATGGAGAGAATGGTTAACTACTGTCGATCATAAAAAAATCGGCGTTATGTATATTATTTCCGCTCTTGTCATGCTATTCCGCGGTGGCGCTGACGGTCTAATGCTTCGTATGCAGCTGACAGCACCAGAGATGAAGTTCTTGACCGCTCAGCACTATAATGAAATATTCTCTGCCCACGGTATTATCATGATTCTATTCATGGCGATGCCATTCATTATCGGTATTATGAACGTCGTTATTCCACTACAAATTGGTGCACGCGACGTTGCATTCCCGCGTCTGAACGCAGTCAGCTTCTGGTTGTTCTTCTTCGGCGCAATGCTTTATAATATCGCGTTCGTTGTTGGTGGAGCACCTGATGCTGGTTGGACATCATACTTCCCACTAGCAAGTACAGAATTTAGTCCAGGGGTAGGTAATAACTATTACGCAATCGCACTTCAGATTGCTGGTCTTGGTACGTTGATGACAGGTGTCAACTTCATCGTAACGATTTTGAAGATGCGTGCACCTGGTATGACGCTTATGCGTATGCCAATGTTTACTTGGTCTACACTTATTACATGTATCATCATCGTATTCGCATTCCCTGTATTAACAGTAGCTCTTGCGTTGATGATGTTCGATCGCCTATTCGGCAGTCAGTTCTTCACGATGACCAATGGCGGTATGGATATGCTATGGGCTAACTTGTTCTGGGTATGGGGACATCCTGAAGTATATATCGTTATACTTCCTGCTTTCGGTATTTACAGTGAGATTATTTCTACGTTCTCTAGAAAGAACCTATATGGCTACAAATCAATGGTAGCTAGTATGGCTATAATCTCTCTCTTGTCATTCTTGGTATGGGTCCACCACTTCTACACGATGGGCCAAGGCGCAGCAGTAAATAGCTTCTTCTCGATTACGACGATGCTTATCGCTGTTCCGACAGGTGTTAAAATATTTAACTGGTTGTTCACATTGCGCAAAGGTAAGATTGTGTTTACTACGCCAATGTTGTATTCACTAGCGTTTATCCCTATCTTTACTTTGGGTGGCGTAACAGGTGTCATGCTTGCAATGGCAAGTGCCGACTATCAGTACCACAATACGATGTTCTTGGTAGCTCACTTCCATTACGTCTTGATTCCAGGTACCGTATTCGCGGTTATCGCTGGTATGTACTACTGGTTCCCGCTTATCGCTGGGTTCAAGCTTAATGAACGCCAAGGTAAAGCTGCATTCTGGACAATTGCTATTTCATTCAACGTGACGTTCCTTCCACTCTTCTTCTTGGGTCTGGATGGTATGACACGTCGTCAATACACGTACTCAGCTGAAACCGGCTTCGGCCCGCTGAACTTGATTGCAACAATTGGTTCCGTCGGTCTTATGATTGGTTTTGCTCTAATTGTTTACAACATCATTTGGAGCTTCCGTCACGCACCACGCGAGACAAAAGGCGATGTTTGGGATGGAGCTGGACGTACATTGGAATGGGCAACACATATTCCAGTGCCAGTTTACAACTTTGCTGTCGTTCCTGAAGTTGATCGTCTTGATGCATTCTACTTTGCGAAGAAAGAGAAACGCTCTCTCTTCAAAGATAAGATTGAAAAAATTCATATGCCGAGCAACAACGGTCAACCGTTTATTCTTGGCGCAATCTTCTTCTTCTGGGGATTCTTCATGGTATTCAGCATGTGGAAGTCTGCCATTGTAGCAGGTATTGGGGTTCTTATCTTGCTTGCAATGCGTACGTTTGAACGTGATCATGGCTTCTATATTCCAGTTGATGAAGTGAAGAAAACGGAACAATCCTATGGAGGTGATTCGGTATGAAAATAGACAACTCATTGCCTCTTGAATACCGGAACGAAGAAAACCGCTTCCGTATAATAGGCTTTTGGATTTTCTTAGGCGCGGAAATTGTACTTTTCGCTACCTTGTTCTTAACGTATTTCACACTCTGGACGCGTACAGGATCTGGCCTTACAGCTGCAGATGTCTTCGTACTCGAACCAGTTTTGGCAGAAACGTTCATTCTACTAACAAGTAGCTTCACTTGTGGTCTAGCGATTCACGCCATGCGTCAAGGTTTGATAAAGCCAACGATGTGGTTCATGGGTATTACTCTTTTGCTTGGTGCAGCGTTCTTGGGTATCGAGATTTATGAATTCTACACTTATGTTCATGAGGGCTTGACACTTCAAACGAGTGCTTTTGCTTCTAGCTTGTTCGTATTGCTTGGTACGCACGGTGCTCACGTAACGTTTGGTCTCCTATGGGGAATCGCGATCATGATCCAGTTGAAACGTGAAGGTTTGAATGAGACAACTGCAAATAAATCATTCATCTTCTCGCTTTACTGGCACTTCTTGGACGTTGTCTGGATCTTCATCTTCAGCTTCGTCTATCTGAAAGGACTGATGTGATCATGATGAAACAACTGTTCCCTATCGGTCACGTGATGGGATTCATCTTCTCCCTCGTCTTGACGTTAGTCGCATTGCTAGTTGTGTATACAGATATGTCCTATACAATGGGCATGGTCATTCTAGTTTCTACGGCTGTCATTCAAGCTACCGTGCAGTTATTCATGTTCATGCACGTTAACGAATCAAAAGAAGATAAGAACACCCTTTACATCAATATCATTTATGCAGTGGTTGTTAGTCTTATCACGATCTTCGGTTCCCTGTGGACGTTGGTCTGGGACTGGTAGTCACAATGAAACAACCCATCAAGTGGACGCATTCATGCTCCCTTGATGGGTTTCTTTTATGTTATAGAGGTATAACCAAATATGTATGATTTCGCAATTCTTTTCTAGAATAAGTAATCACAAACCAATTTTATGTTTCATTTTTATCCAAAGCTCTTTACGCCAGTGTGCACGTTGTTCTTTTCTTTTTTGTTTCCTCATTCTTTTTTGATTCCGTCGTTCACTTCTCTTTGCCTCCAGCTTAGCAATTTGCCCATTTAAAAATTCTCCCAACAGGTACACAATAAAGGCAATCACTAAACAAACCACTAGGATAACGATACCACCAATAGGCGGAAATAGAATGCTTCCCAGGATCAATCCTAAAATACCTAGAACAACCCAGAATTCCCATGTTAACATCAACGTTAGAAATTCAAGCATTAACAGTAAAAATTCAAGCACCGCTATTTCCCTCTCCTCCTTTCCCTGCACATATTTCCCTATTTTATCATAACTCAGATAGCACACCCATTATAAAAAATGCTTTATATCATTTCGATTGGTTTTCAACTTGCACAATTATATAATGAATGAGAATAATGCTTTTGCTGATATTTAGGAGGAAATAACTAATAATGATGATCCCCTCTTTACAAACATATCGAATCCTCATCGTCGATGATGAAGCAAATATGCGCAATTTAGTACGGATTCACTTGAAAAGAAACGGCTATCTCGTTGAGGAAAGTCCTGATGGTGAACATGCGCTTAACAGGCTTAAAGAGCAACCATTCGATCTCGTCATCGTTGATATTATGATGCCTGGTACAGATGGGTGGGAAGTCGTTCAACGTATACGGCAGACGATGAGCATCCCTATCATCATGCTCACTGCTCGTTCAGACAAGAAAGATATGATCAACGGACTATCCATAGGCGCCGACGATTATTTAGCCAAGCCTTTTGAGCCCGATGAACTCATCGCCAGAATAACAGCTCTGCTCCGGCGCTCACAGTTCCAATTAGCAGCTCAAGAAGTTCAGCATAAAGCATTGCATTTTCCCCAACTCATCATTTACGAAGAGAGCCGTGAAGTGATGGCAAATGGACTGCCCATAGAACTTACACCAAAAGAATATGATGTCTTGCATCTTCTAGCAACTCACCCACAGCGAGTCTACGATCGGGAGACAATGATCGAACATTTGTGGGGATTAGACTATGACGGAGATTCTCGTTCTGTAGATACCCATGTGAAAAATGTAAGAATGAAAATGGAGCAGGCTCAGTTAGGGTACAATCCCATTCAAACAGTATGGGGTATTGGATATCGCTTCAATGCCAAAGGTACTACTGATGAGAAATAGAATTGATTTGAAAATAGGAATATCGATAATGTCTGTTTTTTTATTGCTCTTCCTGCCTACAGCTTGGCTGATGGATCGCTTAGTCGTATCACATACCTATCAACAGAAACATAAAGAAATGAATGAGCTTGCGCTCCACTTCGTTAGCATGATTCATAACGATACATTATTAAAAATGGATGCCCTCGAAACGATGGCAGATTTCACTCGTGTTACGTTGTTCGTGCTCGATAGCCAAGGTAAGGTTACAGCTACATCAAAACATCATCATGAGATCGATCCTGTCTTTTTGACAGAAGAGTATGTACGAACACTACAAGCAGGAAACCAACTAGAAAAAAATATTACCATCGATAACGTGAGCTACACACTAACTGGCGTGCCTATGATCACGAATGGTAGCCTGCAAGGTAGTATCGTTATATTGAACTCACTTACAGATACAGAAGAAATGCTTCAAAGTCATCGACAAATCTTATATCTTGCCGTCATTGCAATTATGTCTGCCGCAGCAGGCATCATCTATTGGCTTTCTAGACGTATATCTAGGCCGATGCGTCAAATGGCTGATGCTACTCGTGCAATCGCTGAAGGACAGCTAGAGACGCGTGTAGAGGTTCTCTCTGACGATGAAGTTGGCAGCTTGGCATATGCAATCAATCACATGGCAGAAGAGCTCAAACGATATCGAGATTCGCGCAACGAATTCATCGCTAACATCTCTCATGAGTTGAAGACACCTGTAACTTATTTGGAAGGCTATGCACAAGTGATTCAGCAAGAGTGGTACGAGACAGAGGAAGAAAAGCAGCAATACATCGGGATCATTGCAGATGAAGCCAAGCGGCTTAATCGTATCATTCAAGATTTATTTGATCTTACGAAAATGGAAGAAGGTCAGCTCAGCTTATTGCCTGAGCAAGTTGACATGAACACCATTTGCCAAAGTTCCTTGTTAAAAGTTCAGCATAAGGCGGAGCAAAAAGGGCTTCAATTGCAGATATCTGCTGCCGAGTCTCATCCATACATATGGGGAGATCCCGTACGCTTGGAACAAATCATGTTGAATCTATTGGATAACGCCATTCGATATACAAAGGCAGGGGATGTATCGATCCGTGTTACAACAGGAACGGAGCAAATTCGTATATCAATCATCGATACAGGTCAAGGCATACCACCAGACGAACTCTCTAACGTCTTTGAGCGCTTCTATCGAGTTGAGAAGTCCCGTTCTAGGCAATACGGTGGCAGCGGCTTAGGATTAGCTATCGTAGCTAAACTCGTTGATATGCATCAAGGCACTATTGACGTTCAGAGTCAAGAGAGCATAGGTACAACATGTACGATTACATTTCCCCGCCTTCTTACCTAACCTGTAGGCTGGTATAGTCAAGTTGCTTGTATAACACTTTGTTTCCTTAGGGAAACTATGCAGACCATAAATCTGCAACATTAAAGGAAGTGTTGTCTCTGTGCTTTATATTTACAGCCTAAGCAGCTTATTGGCAGGGCTATTTATCGTAAATGCGATATTTGCTTATCAAACGAAACATATTGATCCTGCCTTATGGCCCACTGTAAAATTTCAGCTTGCTGTCCTCCCCTTGTTCTGGCTAGCAAGTTTGGCGATCGGTTATGGGATCAAGTTCGGCTACAAAGCGATTGGCCAATTAACGTTCGTTTTAACTGCATCAAAAGGTATTGAAATCATCGTCTGCGTTGCACTAGGATACTGGTTTATGCATGAGGTGCCGACATGGAAAACATGGGCAGGGCTAGCGATCGTCATTGTTGGCTTTTTCATTTCCAAACTAAAATAGCACCGTTCGTACCCAAATCATTGGATCGTAACGGTGCTATCTCATATATTCGAACTAAGATGGTTTACGTCGTACCAATCCAACGATCAAGGCAATAACAACAATAATTAGCGCAATATGAAATATTGTGCTATTGGAGTACATCGCCTTGCCTAATACGCCTTCTAGCCATATCGAAGGTGCTTTACCTATAATCGTCATTAACGTAAAGTCTAACATACTCATCGTTGACAGTGCCGCAATTGCATTGACCACACCTGATGGTACCAATGGAATGAATCGAGCAACGAGTACAAGACAAGCCCTCTTCACCCTCCCATATTGATGAAGCCGCTGCAACCACGCCCAGCGCTGTTGTTGTATCGCAGGAATACTGGATAATCCGCGACGATACAACATGAGTGCTGAAACAGCACCTAATGTCTCCCCTAGCAAAGAGACCGCAAATCCAAGCTCAGGGCCAAAAGCAATCACATTGGCTCCTGTTAGCCAAATGCTAGGGATTACCCCAGCCACACTGATCACAATATTTAATAATAAGCTGGCTGCAATCGCCCATGTACCTAGTGACTGCAGCCATGCGGTAAACGCATCAAGGTTAAGTCCATCTAGCATAAAAGACTAATTAGCCTTGCGGACAACATAGAACGTAATGCGGTCCCCTTTTTTCACTGCAGCACCCGCTTCTGGCTCCTGCTTGAAGATGGTGTTTGGTTCACCGCCTTCATGATTCTCTTTAAAGAAGGAATATTTGAGACCTGCATCTTTAGTAAGCTTTTCAGCCTCTTCCAGTGTCAATCCGACTAGATTCGGTGCGGTACCCTCAGCTGGTATTTCTGGCTGTGGACGATTCGGATCCAAAGGAGTAACATTCTCACCTGTAGGAGGTACGATAGTGCTATCCGGATTATTCGGATCTGTAGGCACTGTAGGATCTGGCTGCTGAACACCATTATCTGTTTCTGTAGTCGGTTGCTCATTCTGATTCACATCAGGCACTACAGGCTGTTCCTCCTGATTATTGGTATTAGGAGTAGGAACCGTTTCCGTCTCCTCCGACGGTACAGTCGTGCCACCATTATTTGCATCCGATGTATTCGTATCTTGCTTTTGTGTATCTGTTGTCTCATTCGTTTCATTCATATTAGTAGAATTGTCTGGCTGCGCGGTTTCTTCACTACCTGGTTCAGTAGTTTCTTGCTGCTGTTCGTTAGTCGGCGTAGTTGCCACCGTCTCGTCACTCGTTAGTGAGTTCGCCCATATAACTGCTCCTGCAAGTAAAGTAAAGAACAGTGCAATTCCTGCTATCATAATACCAACCTTAAAGCGGTCACTGCGAGATTCCTTATGTTCAAATGCGGAGCGTTCTTCAGGTGACAACGCAGACTCTTCTGCTTTCACTTTATTACCCGACTCAGTTGCCGAATGATTGCTGCGTTGATCCGCTTTTGGTTCATGATTAGTCTTCGTACGACTCAGTGGCACAGGTGGTTCAGAAGCTACTAAAGGTGCAGCAGTCGGTTCTGTATACGCCTGACGCTCCTCCTTCACCTCTTCATGCTCTTCCATGATTGGAGCAATGGGAGCTGCTGTCTTCACAAACGAATGTGGACGCTCACGTATCTCTTCGAGCGTGTGTACATACTCACTTACTGCAACATCACTTTCATATACACGCTTCGTTAGTGCCAACACAGCGTCACGTTGAGCTGGTAAATCATGTTTCAATATGGATTGAACGCGACTCGCGTAAATATCATACTGACGTGGTGCTAATGCATGTAGAGTAGAAAGTTGATACAACAGCTGGGAGAGACCAATTGTACCAGTGCGACTGCCTACAGCCTCTTTCCAATAATTCATAACAAGTATCTCATCGTTCTCGGTAATCCAAAGATTATCGAAGCTTACAGAGAAAGAAGGCAACCCGGAACGCTCACCTTGAAGCAACAGCTCACCAGCTGTTTGCACCCAGCGCAGCGTCGTTTGCAGCTTAACTGCATGGCGTTCTGCGTATTGGTACATCGGCATTCCTTTACGAGCATGGAATACGACATAACGCTGCTCTTCATTCGTACCTGCATTTAATATTTGAAGAAATGACTCATTGCTTACATGCCCCACTTCGCTAAATAATTGCGGAAATGCCTCTGAATAAGATCTAGCCTCAGGGCGAATTAGCAAAATAAACACTTCACGGTTGAGAGAAGTATCTAACGCACGGTACCAGACCCCATCATCAGATTGCATAATTTCTCCATTTATTTCATAACGATCGGCTATCCATTGATTCTGCATCGTTCTCCTCTACTTTCTATATCATTATCGTATCGGGAAGGTTGTCTCTATTCGTTCATGGTCAACTAGGTAGTTAGCTGCTTACCCTCTATTATTATACAAATGTTGTCGAATTTCAAAAGCTATTGTCATACCCGACGAATAAGAGCTTATAAGAATGGCCCGTGCACTGTCAATCACTACGCACATCACACACAAAAGTTTCTTAGCATGACATGGAAAATAACCATTCCTGCTGCATTCCCCAACAAGAACAGCACTCCCCTTATATGAACAAGCCTATCATTTATATGGATTGGCCCAAATACGTTGAGCAACTGGAAGAGTTCTTCCCTCATGCTGCTCCACATCAATCATAATTTGACCATACGAAATATCATTCACATACAGATCGAGTTTCCATCGGCCTGTATCCGGCAAGTTTAACATCGAAGGCACGAGCGTTTTGTCAGCCGTATTATCAGGACTATGGTACACCATTCCATGGCCATCCAGTAGGACAACGGAATGATCCGTTCGTTCATGTGTAGCGACTACCTTCATTACTTTGTTATAAAAATACTCCACTGGCTTATTAAAAAACCAGCCTACTTTATTATTTCCTGTCTCTAAAGTCGTGTCAGAAATGCTGAATGTTAATGGCGACGTTTGCACATCATCTGTATCCCCTGTGCATCCTACTAATGCCAAAGCTACAACAAATATGAACAACCATTTCTTCACCGATTCTTCCTCCTTAAGACCATGTATTACTATTATAGCCGCACAAGGGTTTTATTTCCAGACACTGATAAGGCAACACTTCTCACAAAAAGCAACGGGTAGAGCAGCAGGAAGAGATTTGGCAACCACCATAACAAATCAAATTCTCCGCGAATCGCCCAATAAGAAATGGCCATCAACCCAGATGCGCTCGTTAAGACCAGCGATATGAGAGCCCAAATGCTCCACTGCAGACGTTTCGTTCTCCATAAATAAATGCTAATAAATCCTGTTACCGAAATAACAATATCAATAGGAGCAAACGACCAATTCCACGCGACGAGGATTGGATTTGTATAGTCGTTATATGCATATTCAGGCGGTATAAGTCCAAACGCTGTGCTCGTCCAATATAAAATGAAACCTACATCGGTCATCCAAAATAAGATCCACATTATCTTTAGTGAAACAACTGATGAGCTGGTCATTTCTAATCCCCCTTATGTATTAATCCTTGTACAAACACATCTGTCATTGTCTTAACGGCCTGATGCAATGAAAAAGCAACATGCTGTGCTTCCCTCGGATCAAATATCGCTGCAGATGCTCCCCGCATTGCCTGTACTACAGCAGGTACATGGACGCTGCGAAACTCTCCTGATGCTATTCCATCCTCGAGCACTTTTGTAATCGTTGACCATTCATGAAGCAGCAATTGATCAACCTTACTCCACTGCATAGGCGCATAGCGCTTTAAATCTTCGAGCAAATGAGGATTCCCAATAAGAAGCCCACTAGGAACAAAGGACAGAAGCGCATACAGTTTCTGCGCAGCATTCCAATCTTCACGTGCATATATTTCGCGTTCATGCTTCCGAATTTCTTCGATCGCATCATCCACTAAGCAAGCTATAATCGCTTCTTTCGACTCAAACTGCTCATATAACGTTCGCTTGCTTATGCCTAATGAATTTGCTAATTCAGCTGTTGTAAACTTCAGTCCTCGCACTGCTAGCAGTTCCATACAACATGCCAGAACTCTCTTACGCATCAAACCCCTCCTTATCACCACTTAATATAAATAAGGAAACTAAAATGGTTTTTTTAGTACCATATTTATATTATAAATTCTTCCAATAAACTTATCAAGTAACTCGAACCTTTGTAAAACAACAAAAAGACCGAATAGAGGAACAACTAGCCCCTCACTCGATCTTTTTACTTACACGATGTAAATACGTATACGTCAAGGTAGGATTATACCTATGCTAACTCACGATGAATTAAGGTTTGCGGGCAATTACTAGGAATCGATGGCAAGTTGTATCTACATATCGTTCATTGACTAGGCGCTCATCCAGTTTACGAAGCTCTCTTTCATACGTTATGACGGAGAAGTCAGGGATTTGCCAACCCGATACAACTTGAAGATAAGCAATAATTGTTCGAATATCATAAAATCTCGTCTTGACCTCAACTTCCATTGCTTCTTCAATGATTAACCCTACTTGCTTCAAATTGTTCACAGCTGTATCTAGGTTCCAATCGATAAAATCTGGATATGGAGCTCCAAGCCAATCATTAAATTCCAAATCATTGTGCCCACCAGCCTGCTGTGTGACAAATGTTCCACCCTTCTTAAGCATACGAGCAACTTCAGAAGCGTTGAATGAATCATGACGGTTTATAATCATCTGAAAGTGCTCAGAAGGAATTGGAATATGCTCATCGTCACTAAACGGAACAACATTTACCCCAAGCGGCCCCAGCAACGTTCTGGCCACCTCAACATTTGGTTCATATCCTTCAGTTGCATATGTACATGCTGGCAGCGGTGTGCATTTGCTAAGGAACTCTCCGCCTCCTGTCCCCATATCCAGCAAACTGTCTGCTTGACGCAATAAGGGCATCACGATATGAGCGTAATTCCAAGGCAGAGGAAATTCCTGCATTCCTCCGTATTTTGCTAATGTGCCGAAATCCCAGCCAGTAAAATGATATATAGAATCATCGTTTGTCCAATCGCTTTTCCATCGCTGCATGTCGAATCCCTCCAGTTGAACCACACTATCTCCAGCCTCTACGACAGGCGTACATGCACAATATACACTGATTTGCATCGTTTTGGCTAGCCCGTCTATCCAATCTGTCCTTGATTCATGAAGCGTTCTGTTTGTTCCCAAGCTAATTCTGCCGATCTTCGGTTATAGGTTACTGCATATGGATTCGCAAATCCATGGCTGCCTTCAGAGACATATACTTGCACTGTCGGATGCTGCTGCACTTGAGATACCAACGTTGCCACATCAAATGAAGGTTCTTCCTGACCGTATATAAGTAAAGAGGGACATAAAGGAACACTATCCACGTAATCTCGAATGCGCGAGCCATAATACGCGATGACACGATTCATGTTGCCTTTAGCACTGCATCGCCATGCAATCGTTGCCCCTACACTATACCCGACCAAACATATTTGACTGTATTCATGTCGCAGACTCGAGATTACTTTAAGCACTTCTTCTACTGGACGTTCAAAGCCGACATGCTGCATAAAGTATTGATAAGCTTCTTGTTCTTGATCTGCTTCAAATGGTTCACGATTCAAAATATCAAGACAAATCACATCTGCCCCTGAATCATGCCATTGTTTGCATACATGCTCCATATGCCGATTAAGGCCATATATTTCATGGAGAACAATGACTAACGTGTCTGACCCTTGTCTAATGGAGAACAAGATAATCCCACCTTTTGCCAGAAAATATTATTCACCATCATACTGAATCTGCAAACGATAATCAAGTGTCTAGTGATTTTTTTCACTATAAGAGGGTGTATTCCCTATTTTTCAAATCCGATGAAACTATCGGGGCAAACGAACAACCCTTCCACAAGCATCATCATATATTGTATCATCACTGAAAAGGAGTTGTTGGTATGTCTTCTCGCCATGATTGTTACCCGCAAGTAAAGCCTATCGTATGTCCACCTATCAAACAAATTAATAACTGTTACCAGCCACAAGTTGTACCTGTTATCCATCCAGTAGAAATTATTAATAAGGTGCACACTGTACCAATTCCTAAACACATCTGGACGTACAACGAAACAACTGTAGGCGGCGCAACATTGCCACCAGGACCTGGATTCCCTGGAAATGGCGGATACCCAGGCCCTGGCGTGGGCGGTATCGGAAATGGTTGCAATCCAAATCCATGTTGTGGCTTCAGACGCAAACGCAGATAATAGCCTCAAGTGGATAAGCGTTAAGTGAATTACCAACAATACTCACTCTCTGTAAGCCACAGCAGAGCAGGATTCTCCTGCCCCTGTGGCTTCTCTTCATCTATTATCCTATTTTATTTAGTCAATCCATATACGCTATGATACGAATCAAAAATTTGTCTTGCTATCGGAGCAGCGCCATAACTACCGTACCCACCCTCTGGAACGACGACAGCTACTGCGAGCTTCGGTTTGTCTACAGGTGCATACGCAATAAACACAGCATTTTCTACACGCTTGCCGCCATATACGTCCTGCTCAGACGTCCCCGTCTTTCTCGCTACCGTATAAGGAGCATCTTGGAATCCCTGTGCACTTACAGCCAACATGGCATCTTCAATAACGTCCCAATGCGCTTCGTCAAATTCAATCGTGCTCAACACTTCCCTACCATAACGCTTAACTACTTTTTTATTAGCATCCGTAATATGAGATACGAACTGCGGCTTCACTCGCTTGCCTCGATTCGCCAACGTAGCTGTATATTGAGCGAGCTGCAATGCTGTATATTTACCTTGCTGGCCAAAGGAAGCGTACGCCAATGATGATTGACCAGACTGTCCTTCCTGCATATAGTCGCTAATACCCGGTGATTCTCCAGGGAAACCACTCCCTGTTGTCTGACCTAGTCCAAACGCCTTCATATAATCATCCCATATTTTAAGACCTTTTTCCTTGCCATATGTCTTATACAGTGGATTTCCAACCTTCTCTATCATGAATGTATTGGAGGATTTCGTTAAAGCTTCTCGCGTATCTACGACACCATTCGCTTTTCTACTTGCATTATGAATTGGGGTTTGCCTGCCTTGACGTCCAATATAAGTTACTCCTGTATCAGGATAAGTAGTATTTGGGTAAATAAGCCCTTCCTTGAGACCAATAAGAATCGTAAGCGGCTTCATCGTCGATCCCAAATATAATAGAGAGGAAGGATGACGCCAATTCTCCTTCTTATCCCCATAATCTTGAGCAACTTCACGTACTGTGCCATTTAAATTATTTGATCCCAACTGCTTAAACTCTTCTTCACTTAACCCATCCTGATAAATATTCGGATCATACTGAGGATGGTTCGCCATCGCAACAATATTGCCCGTTTCCACTTCCATGGCTACGGCATAAGCGGTAATCGCATTCGGTGCATACTCGTATTTATTAGATGAATTTCGTATTTTTTTCAAATGATCAATCATCACTTGCTGCGTACGCTTCTGAATTTCAGGATGAATCGTCATATGAATGTTATGTCCACGTTCAGGCTTCGTTATTTTCCCCGCACCGATAATCCGATTTTGAGCATCTACCGGATATTCTCGTGCCCCATTCTTTCCTTTCAATGCCCATTCATACATATACTCTAGTCCAGCAACCCCAACTTCTTCGCTAGCTAAATAACTATTTTTCGTTTCTTCTGCTACAGCCAACTTTTCAAAATAGGGATAGCGTGCCAGGTTATTGGTAATACCTTTATATTTCTTCATATGACCGACAACTTGAGGAGCGATTGGAGTCGTATCATACTGTCTTATGTTTTCCTCTACTACTTCAAGCATGGGGAATTCATTTCTATGCTCCATAAAATAGGCCGTTTCTTGCTTAGTTAAATTGGTTTTTAATTGCCGCGGGTAAATACCTAATGTTCGCTTCCCCTTTACATCCATCGCATAAATAATTTGCTCCAAGGTCATTGGTTTGCTTTGTTGAATGCCGCTCTTGTCGAATGCAGTCTTGATTTTTTGAGCTAACTTCATGACTTCTTCATCTTGTTCCGATTTATAAGTTTTCTCCATTCGAAAATACAAGGACTGCGTTGGCAGCGAATAAGCAATCTCTTTTTCAGCAGCATCATAGATCGTTCCTCGTATCGAGACGAGATCGAGCGACTTTGTACCGATCTGAACAGCGGCTTTGCTTAATTCAGGGCCTTCTATAAACTGTACGACAGCAAGTCGAACAATGAGTATTGAGAATACAAGAAACATAATGAAGAAGAAAATACTCAATCTAACATTGTTTTTGATGCGTAGAGCCTTAACCCGCTCTTGAGGATCTGGACCACTTGATAAATTCATAACGCTCTCCCTTTCCATACCAAAACTCCGTCAAACGATTGCAACCTTTTAAAAGAATATTCTACCAACTTCTTTTTTAAGTATAAACTTGGAAACTTTCTCTTTCAATCCTCACTCATCGCCCATCTCTCGCATCGATCATGAAGAGTAAACAAAAAGCTGCTCCACTCATCTTTTCCTGATGAATGAAGCAGCTTTTTACACATACACAATTCCTAGATTCTAGAATTCTTATTTCTTTATTAAGCTACATAACCAATATAAGCGATAAACATAACCGTCAGTACGTACATAATCGGATGAACTGCGCGATACTCACCTTTAGCTACTTTAATAACCGTATATAAAATGAAACCAAGTGCGATACCCGTCGCCACTCCAAATGTGAGAGGCATGGCCACAATCGTAATGAATGCTGGAATCACAACATCGAGCTTCTCCCATTCAATAAAGCGAGCTTGTGATGCCATCATCGCGCCTACGAGGATAAGTGCTGGTGCTGTAACTTCTGTTGTAACAATGGACAATAGCGGTGAGAAAAATAGCGCCAAGGTGAACAATCCTGCAACAACAACCGAAGTAAATCCGGTACGTCCTCCCGCTGCAATACCTGCTGACGATTCAATACATGAAGCCGTCGTCGTTGTTCCTACTACAGCACCAAATAACGAAGCTGTAGAATCCGCAACAAGCGCATGACCCGCTTTCGGAATTTGGTTGTTTTTCATAAACCCTGCTTGCGTCGAAATGGCAATCAACGTTCCCGCGGTGTCAAAGAAACCTACAAATAAGAATGTAAAGATAACAACTAACAGCTCAGGAGTAAAGGTAGCTGATAACTGATTGAATGCCACACCAAATGTCGGAGCCAAGCTCGGAATAGAACCTACAATTTGCTGAGGCATATCAATAATGCCGAACATCATCCCTACAACGGTCGCAATGACCATGCCGTAGAAAATGCCTCCATGCACGTTACGGACAAGCAGAACTACCATTATGACAAAGCCGAACAAAGCCAACAAGGTGGGCGGCGAACCTAAATCACCAAGCTTAACATAAGTATCCTTACTACTTACGATGATGCCCGCATTTTTCAAGCCCATAAATGCAACAAAAAATCCAATTCCACTCGCAATGGCATATTTCAAATCTTCAGGAATGACGTTAATAATTTTTTCACGAATTTTGATGACACTTAAAATAATAAATAGCACACTCGATACGAGTACACCTGTTAATGCCGTTTGCCATGGAATACCCATGCCAATAACGACAGAATACGTAAAGAACGAGTTCAATCCCATGCTGGAAGCAACGCCGATCGGATAATTTGACAACACCCCCATGAGCAGTGAGCCGAAAATGGCAGTCAATGCAGTTGCTGTGAATACAGCATCCCTATCCATTCCCGCATCACTTAAAATGAGTGGATTGACAACCAAAATGTAGGCCATGGCCAAAAAGGTTGTTACACCTGCCATAATCTCCTTTCGATACGTCGTCCCTCGTTGCTCGAACTCAAAAAATGATTTCATGCTGCGCCTCCTGATGATTGCTATTCTACGATCATGCCCCTCGCACCCATTGCTATTCTAAAAAAACGGCACAAAAAAAGCTCTGACCTGTCCATCCTAAGACGGAAATTAGGTCAAAGCTTGATCACTAAGAGATTCAATACAACAATATACACGCTGCCATACAGCCAAACGGTCGTACAACGATCGAGATAAATACGGTTTATCGATATCTCCTTGTAGCCAAGCTTTTTACGGTAGCATTGTAGAAACGTCCGCGCCTTATTCGCGAACTTATACAAGGGACTATTAAAATATATTTTTATAGAATATCAGGATATATTACTAGCGTCAACTATTTATTTAGCCCACATTCTAGTCCCTTCAACTAGCCCCTGATCTTGGAACTCCATTTGAAATATTGAGAATCAATTTCATTGACAGCAATGATCCGACTTTTTACAATTAGAATGTTATACATAAATTTTGCTAATTTTTTAACTTTATAAAGGAGAATTTCATAATGAGTATTTTGGCAAGCACACGCTCCAAATGGATCGTCCTCCTGCTAGGTATTGCCCTGCTCGGCGCAACATCTCTATGTAGCCTACTGTTTGGCCTGGAGCGATTTACACTAGCAACGATGTGGAATTCCTTTACAGCATTTGATAACTCAAGAGAGCATTTGCTCATCCAAACCGTACGATTGCCCGCAACGCTCATTGCGATCACGGTAGGCGCTTCTTCTGCAATAGCTGGGGCTATTTTGCAAGCGATGACACGGAATCCATTAGCTGATTCCTCACTCCTCGGGATCAACTCTGGTTCGGCGATGTTTATCGTCCTAGCCATAAGCTTGTTACGGATCGATATGGGCACACAAGAAGTGATTTGGGTATCATTTATAGGTGCTACCGTCATTGCTATATTTATAATGGCTATCGGTTCAATAGGGTCAGAGGGCAATATGCCTATCCGCATTACGCTGGCAGGCTCAGCTGTAACTGCCCTTGCTTCTTCGGTTACTTCTGGCGTTATGGTATATGACAATTTTACGATGGATCAAGCTTTATTTTGGCTAACTGGTTCCGTATCAGGGCGCACGATGGCACATTGGATGTCGATTGCCCCCTATATTGCTATCGGTCTCATTCTAGCTTTGGTGCTGGCTCGGGCCATTAATGTTATGGCGATGGGCAATGACGTTGCTAAAGGACTCGGACAGCGTACGTTGTTCGTCAAGTTCTGCTGTTTATTTACGGTCATTCTACTTGCAGGCGGCTCAGTTGCTTTGGCCGGCCCTATCGCTTTCATCGGTTTGATGATTCCGCATATGTGCCGTTCTTTAGTAGGTCAAGATCATGCTTGGTTATTCCCTTATTGCGCAATCGCTGGCGCTATTCTATTAGTAGGAGCAGATACCGTATCCCGCTTCATACTTGGCGGTGAATATGTACCTGTAGGAGTTATTACCGCATTCCTTGGCGTGCCGTTCCTAATTGTAATTGCGAGGAGGAAAATACTGCGATGAAGTATATTACACTGCGTGGAAAGTCATCCCGCTTCTCATTCCAAATTCATGCTCGCGGGTTAATGATTACGATTATCGCAATGCTCGCTTTGTTTGTGCTTTCAATAGCTAGCATCTCTTTTGGCAGCATGTACATTCCTATGAAAGATGTATTTGCTGTACTTATATTAGGCGTGGATAATCCTACCTATGAAATGGTCGTTATGAACCTGCGTCTCCCAAGACTGCTAATGGCTCTCATGATTGGTGCATCCTTAGGCGTTGCCGGTCTCATGCTGCAAGCGGTTATTCGCAATCCACTTGCTTCACCCGAATTATTGGGCGTTAATGGCGGCGGTTCTGCTGCTGCTGTTACCTTTATAACCTTAACAAGCGGTTCGTTAAGCATTCATTGGCTGCCACTTGTAGCGATATCAGGGGCACTGGTTACTGCGATACTCATTTATTTGTTCGCTTGGAAAGATGGCATATCACCTTATCGACTCATCTTGATCGGATTAGGTATTTCTACAGCTGCTGGTTCCATTACGTTGTATATGCTTGTAGCAGGTCCATCCTTTTTAGCTACGCAAATCATTACTTGGATGACAGGCAGTGTATATGGTCTCTCGATGGATTATGTATGGACACTGCTGCCCTGGTTTGTCGTATTTATGAGCTTGTCATTTTTTATGACCCGTCATCTAAATACACAAGTGCTTGGTGATGCGACAGCTAGCAGCGTGGGTCAATCCGTTGAGCGCTATCGCCTGCTTATACTCTTCATCAGTGTCGCACTAGCTGGTTCCGCAGTCGGTATGTCTGGGCCAATTGCTTTTGTAGGCTTAATCGCACCTCATATTGCAAGGAGCTTAATTGGGCCCATGCATGGTTGGTTAATTCCGCTCTCAGCTAGCATTGGCGCCATGCTATTAGTCGGTGCAGATTACATCGGCCGCCTGATGTTTCAGCCTACAGAAATCCCAGCAGGCGTATTTACAGCAGTACTTGGAGCACCATTCTTTATCTATTTGCTGCTTCAAAATCGAAAGCAATTATAAAAAGTTTATAAAAAATGATTGACAAACTTCCCCAACTTCACTGATAATAAGTAACAAGATAATGATAATCATTATCAGTTAGAAGAGGGACTACATACATCAATCGGAGGGGTTATTAACATGTCTTCAAATCAGTCAAAAAGATCTACGTTCAAACTTCGTCTTCTGCCTATCATGTTAGCTTGCGTGATTGCATTGATCGCAGCAGGTTGCGGCGCAAAAGACAGTGGAACAACTACTCCAGCTGCACCTAAAACGAGCACAGAAGCTCCTGCAGCTACAGAAACGCCTAAAACAGATGAAGTACGTAAAGTGAAACACTCTATGGGTGAAGCTGAAATTAAAGGCACACCGAAAAACGTTGTTGTTCTTACAAATGAAGCAACTGAAGCTGTATTGGCACTTGGTGTAAAACCTGTCGGTGCAGTTAAATCAGGTTTAGGTGATACATGGTTCCCTCACTTGAAGGATCAATTGCAAGGTGTAACTGAGCTTGGTGAAGAATCCGAGCCTAACTTGGAATTAATCGCAAGCTTGAAACCAGACCTAATCATTGCGAACAAAGTTCGTCATGAGAAAATTTATTCTCAACTACAAGGTATGGCTCCTACAGTAGTATCCGAGGATCTTGCAGGTGACTGGAAGCAAAACTTCACTCTGTATGCTGAAGCTTTGAACTTGAAAGATAAAGGCGCAGAGGAAATGAAGAAATACGATGATAAAGTTGCTGAAGCAAAAACAAAAATCGGCGACAAATTGTCCACAAAAGTATCCATGGTACGCTTCGTACCTGAAAAAGTTCGTATTTACATGAACGATACATTCTCTGGCGTTATTTTGAAAGACTTAGGCTTCGCTCGTCCAGCAGCACAAGATAAAGATGAGTTCATGGAAGTTGTAACGAAAGAGCGTATGGCTGACATGGATGGAGACATCATGTTCTACTTCAACGCTGACTTCACAGAAGAGAAGCTTGGAACAAAACAACAAGAAGAATGGATGAAAGACCCACTCTTCCAACAACTAGAAGTTGCGAAGAACAAGAAAACATTCAAAGTTGATGAAGTGATTTGGAATCTTTCCGGTAATATTATTTCCGCTAATTTGCTCGTTGACGAACTCGTCAAATATTCGGAGCAAATGTAGTTAATCAACAACCCTCTGCATGGGATGCCCCCACTCCTTCCGTGCAGAGGGTTGTCTTTTTGTTTCATGAACTAATCAAATAACGATATTTGCCGTGGAGCCATCGGCGCAGTCTGCTGCCCTAGCAGCTGCATAAACTGTTTAGCATTACCCGCAGCATGTCCACCTGAATTGTTATTAAAAATGACAATGACGTGCTTAGAATGCTGCTCAAGCTGTCTAACATGCCCCACCCACTCTTGCAGCTCATCCACATTATAATTGTATAAGTACCGCACTTCTCGCCAATTATCGCTGCTAGCCTCATTTACCCATCCCGCTATATGCCGCCCATGCATACGTACCATCGTCATCTCAGCGTGCGTCCCCTCAATAACCGCAGGAATGGAACCTTCTCCTGCTTGGGGTTCGTCACATACGCTGTGAATCCAATTCTCTTCACGCATGAACTCAAGCGTCTTCTCACGCATATCACCTCGAAACCAACTTTGATGGCGGAATTCCAAAGCTATTGGTATTTCCCCCATCCAAGCACGAGTTCGCCGTAAAATATCTACATGTTTACGTTCGCATTTAAACCATGGAGGATATTGAAATAAGACACAAGCCAGCTTATTCGTCTCGATCATCGGTGCAATTGCCTGCTTAAATGTGTCAAACATGTGAATATTCGATGTAAATGTGGAATCCATCTTGCGATGACCCGTCATCCCTTGGTAAGCTTTCACTATAAAGTGGAAATTAGACGGAGTCTGGTCTACCCATTTGTGAACAACTTGTTGCGAAGGTACGGCATAGAAGGTGCTATCACACTCTACTGTTGCAAAATGTTCATGATACCGACCTAGCTTATTAGAACTATTCATCCCTATTGGGTACAACTCATCATGATCGCCCCATCCTGCCAACCCAACTTGGATCATTGCTGTTCCTCCCTTAATTTCTTGCTTGTATAATATAATCTTTGTCACTATTCATAAAGCTGTGATACTATATATTCGTTGGCTTACTTTTTCCATATTATTGATGTAGCGATTCACTTGCATTTCTATACATATCACACTCGGTAGACTCTAGTATGCTGCAAGTATACGATACAGTGGTTTGGTACATCAACGCCTCCTAGACGCCAACGCAGACAGGTGCCTCGCTCCTACACAACTAGATTTGACTTCTATTCGCATTAAAATATAATGTGCACAAGCCATACAGCAACACTCTAACTAAAACTGACACCTATTACTTAGCACTAGTACGTTACATCATCTTGTACCGCGAATCCTTAATTTGTGAATTAGGAGATTCGATTACATACTTATCCAGCATGAAACCATACACCTTAGATGACAAAGCATTTCATTGCGAGACTTTTGAAGTAAGCCTATACAAGCATATCAGGAGGAGAATGTTCATGGTTAATCATCTTAAGAAATGGATTATGGCTTATCTTTTGCTAGCAGCTGTTGCAACCGCTGTCTTCATTATGATGGAGAAGGTTGTCAATCCAGATGAGCCATTGGCTAAAGGCGGTCCAAAAGGACCAGAGATGCCAGCGGTCACTTTAGATGCTACTCAAGCAGAAGCGTTGTACAAGCAAAGCTGCTTGTCTTGTCATGGTGGTAATTTGGAAGGTGGAATTGGTCTACCTCTTAATAAAGTAGGCAGCAAGATGGATACGGAAGCTATTTACAAGCTTATACATGCCGGTAAAGGCAGCATGCCTGCTTTTGAGGGGCAATTGAAAGATGAAGAGATTGCTCAACTGGCTGCATGGTTAAGTGAAAAGAAATAAAATGATAATAGAATAGCGGTAGTGCCAACTAACTTGGACTACCGCTATTATTTTTGCAGAAGCAGTATACATATTGATGAAATGTAGTTGTTTTCTATTCTATTTTCAGAAAATACTCCAGTCCCAATCCTTGGATAAGCTGCGCAGCAATTGTACGCCGGCCACACTGTTCCCTTTACTGTTCAATGCAGGCCCTATGATACCGATACCCCATTTTCCAGGAACAACAGACAAGATACCTCCTGACACGCCACTTTTGGCTGGGAGTCCTACCTCAATCGCAAACTCCCCAGACGCATTATACATGCCGCAAGTAACCATAAATGACTTAGCTATTTGTATGTAGCGACGTGGAATCACTTGCTGCTTCGTTACCGGATCAACGCCATCAGAAGCAAGCACAAGCGCCATATGAGCTAGCTGCTTGCAATTTACAACGATCGAACATTGGCGGAAGTACACTTCCAACGTCTCTTCTACGTCATCTTCCAGTACACCGTTATCCTTCAAATAATATGCGATAGAACGATTGCGATGGGCCGTTTCTCGTTCAGATTCATATACAGCCTCGTTATAATCTAACCGATTATCGTGAGCCAAATGTCGAATAAATTGCAGCAATCGTTCACTCTTTTCATCTGGCCCCTCTCCTTGAATAAGTGAAGCAATTACAATCGCTCCTGCATTAATAAATGGATTAAACGGTTTACCAGGATCAACAAGCTCCAGCTTCAAAATGGAGTTAAAATCGTCTCCTGTAGGCTCCATACCTACCTTCTGAAATACCTCTTTCTCTCCACTATCCATCAATGCAAGCAGCAATGAAAATACTTTCGATATGCTTTGCATCGTAAAGTGTAAATCCGTATCACCAGATTGAAAAAACTGCCCGTCTGTTCCCCATAGTGAAATGCCTAGCGCATGCTGAGGAGCTGCGGCCAAGCCAGGTATATATTCAGCAACTCGTCCTTTGTAGGCTTCTTTCCGACTTTCCTCCACCCATTCATCTAGACGCTGCTGGTAAAAGCGCTCCGTCTGCATAGCCCTCTTCCTTCCAAGATGATGTCATCGCTATGTTGCCTTATTTTAGTTACAATCATCCACGACGCAAAATAAAAAAGGATCTCTGAACTGTTCAACGGACAGCAGAGACCCTTGCCAGTAATACGATTCGGTTAACTCTTACATGCCATACAAAATGAATCAAAGAATCATCATAATATCCTGACGATGAAGTGCACACCCATTTAACTATCCTTACTTTTGAACCAAGTTTTCCACCAAGAAGGAATTGGCTTACTCGCCTGAGTCGGCTCCACATGCCCCACGAGTCGATCCAAACGACTAATTTGGAATCCATACCGATACATCGATGATGCTACTAGTGCTAAACGCTGCATACCAGCCTCTTCGTCCGAACTATGCTTGATCATATCATTTAGAAACACATCCATCTTAAGCTGCATATCTTCGATTTCGGTACTTTCTGGCTTTACCTTGTCCTGCAGCTTGAGAAGAACAAATTCATGTCCCTTCATTAACGCTTCCACATGCTCATCAAAAAGCTTATCGATTGCCTCTGTCCGTGGTGATTGAAAATAATGCTCATCGATCGATTCCAACACATCCAAGCCCGTTCGAAGCGTGTGCACGAGCTGCTTATATACAACCAGTTGACGCGTATATCGATATTTAGGCTTATGAAGCTTCTTCGTCTCTTCCTCAAAGAGCTTATATTTATCAGTCAAAGTCGATACAGCTTTCTCCAGTTCATCCTTTTCCGCCTTGAACGCTTGCTCCTTCATCTCGTCGGAAATGACGGTACGAAGCAGCAGCGATAGACGATTAAATACAGATTGAATCTGATTGTTAAACTGCTCTTTTGGACGTGGAGGCATCACAATAATGTTGATTAGGCAAGCGCAAGCAATACCAATTAACACTTGTGAGAATCGATCTAGAGCGAACTGCCACTCACTCGATGCTTCCATCACGGCAATAACCGTAACTAGTGTCAAACCTATCGTGTCTTCCATCTTCATCTTCAGACAAATGACAATAACAACGATGCAAACGACTCCTATGGCAAATGGCTCATTAGAAACGATCATTCCCGCTGACAACGCTAGAATCGCCCCAAGCGTATTCGCTTGCAACTGCTCACGGAAATGTCGCCAAGAGCGATAAATGGATGGCTGAATGGCAAAAATAGCCGCCACAGCAGCTATGACCGGAGATTGGAAATGCAATAACTGACTAATATACAGTGCTAAGGTAACTGCTATTCCTGTCTTAAGTACGCGTGCTCCCAAATTCACAGCTACCTCCTTTTTAAACGTTTCATTTGATAATAGATATTCACTCGTTGCCTGATTTGTTGTCTAGCTCGAAAATGATGGAACCGTACCTTATTGTATACGCCCTCCGCTCTGCAAGCAAGTAGTCAATCTGTATGTCTTTTATTATATGATTCAGATCAAGATCAATCATACTAGATAAGCATTTCACTGAATCAGCGCAACTGTGCAGTATGAATCTCAAAGTAATGCAGCACTATCGTTTATAGCCCTCTGGACCGCAATAAACCCGCCTACAGCTATCAGACGGGTTTACTATCATACCATTTATTATAGATAAGGCAAACAAGTTAACAAGTGCAAGCGTTATGAATGACTGTCTCCTTAAGGTAATAACATGATTCCTACCTGCGCCCACCTGCACTAAAAAAGGCTTGTCTCCGCAGCAAAATAAGCTGTAGCGAGAACAAGCCGCATGGAGCCCCATCCCACTGAAAAGCAGAGTACAGAGTCATCCGTTACTATAATCAAGCATCAATCTACATATACAATCATCAAATACGATGCTTCCTTGATCCTATCCGGTACATGGAAATTAAACAACGTCGTATCCTTGATCTTCAATTGCTTCACGAACTTTATCCAATGAAACAACTGATTCATCATACGTAATCGTTACTTGCTTATCTGCCAAAGAAACTTCAGCTGTCGCCTTTTCATTCGCTACTGCTTTCTCGATGGCAGCCTTGCAATGACCACAAGACATTCCTTCTACGTTCCAAGTTACTTGACTCATTCTATTGTCCTCCTCAAAATAATGATTGTCGTCTACTTCATCAATTTATTCATGGTCGTGAGGAGCTCAGTTATCACTTCTTCTTCCCCAGCTTGAAGTCGTTCGACGACACAAGACCGGATGTGACCATCTAGTAATAATTTACCTACGGAATTAAGCGCTGATTGAATCGAGGCAATCTGATGCAGCACCTGATCGCAATACACGTCACGCTCAATCATAGACTTAACGCCGCGCACTTGACCTTCAATTCGATTAAGGCGATGGACAAGTTTCTGTTTTGTTTCTGCAGAATGATGGCTCTTGCGCACTCCATCTTCTTGGTGGCCAGCACACACCGTATCAGATGAACAACACGATGTTTGATCTTCTGCTGTTTGCTCTAGGTCTTTTTCTGTCATAGCCTTCCTATTCACCACCTTTACTCGGATTATATCATACCCCCCACCCCTATTCAACATCTAAAATGAATCAATTTCCTGTGGAGTGGTTATTGTATAATTGGGTCGCAAATAAAACCCTGCTATACTTGTTAATGTAAGAGCATTATCGTTTGAATCTATTACATAAAAGGAGTGTACCCGATGAATCCAACAAGTAAAGTTGCTAAAGTCGCTCTTATAGGTTCTGGTTTTGTTGGCGCTAGCTATGCATTTGCCATGCTCAACCAAGGAGCTGCTTCTGAACTGGTCATTATTGATGTTAATCATAAAAAGGCTGAAGGCGACGCCATGGACTTGAATCATGGTTTGTCCTTTTCGAGCAATATGCGCATTTGGGCTGGTGATTATTCCGATTGCAAAGATGCCGATATCGTAGTCATTACCGCAGGTGCTAATCAAGGCCCAGGGGAAACCCGACTTGATCTCATTGAGAAAAATGCGGCCATATTCAAGTCAATCGTAACCGCTGTCATGCAAAGTGGATTTGATGGTATTTTCATCGTAGCTACCAATCCCGTTGACGTACTTACGTACGCAACATGGAAATATTCAGGATTACCTGCACATCGTGTAATTGGCTCAGGTACGATCTTAGACAGTGCCCGCTTACGGTTTGAGCTTGGTTCTGAACTGAATGTTGATCCTCGCAACGTCCATGCATATATTATGGGTGAGCATGGTGACACAGAGCTGCCTGTTTGGAGCCATGTCAATATTGGCGGTCAGCCCCTAAAAGATTATATACACGCTCATGGCAAGCCAAGTCAAGAGACATTGAATACAATTTTTACAAATGTACGAGATGCTGCTTATCACATTATAGAACGTAAAGGTGCTACTTACTATGGTATCGCAATGGGACTTGCCCGTCTAACGACAGCTGTCCTGCGCAATGAGAACAGCATCTTGTCGATATCTGCATTGCTAGAAGGTCAATATGGACTGAATGATGTATACATTGGTGTTCCAGCTGTCATCTCACGCGATGGTATTAAACAAGTCGTAGAGCTGAAATTGGACCAAGAAGAACTAGACAAGTTCCATCACTCGGCAGATGTTTTGAAAAAAGCGATTCATACGGTTTTCCCCTAATTAAACAGGGCTGAGCATATAATGAACCTCGTCTCTTTCGACATCATTCAACTTCATCATGCATAAACATGCCCATTGCATGTCTATTTTTGCGATGAAGCGCGCTTTATGACTATTTCTGCGCTTTCCCGAGAAATAATAAGAGCAGAGAGCCATTCTAACGAGGCTCTCTGCTCTTTGCTTATCAGGTACTATGTTTTATCCTTATACAAGTCCAAACAAGCGACGACAGCGACCTGGGCGATCTGCACGGAATCGCTCTACATTGCCTTGATCCTGCACAGTAACATATACAGTACGACCATCTTCTCCACCGAACGTTACATTCGTTGGATTTTTGCCATGCAGCTGAATTTCTTCAATCAACACACCGGATGGATTGAGGATGGCAATTGTACCTTTACCATAGCGTGCAACGTACAAGTTTCCATCGATGTCGCAGCGCATACCATCTAGTCCAAAATCACTGAATTGAGCAAACAACCGCTTGTTAGAAATCGAACCATCTGCCGCTAAGTCATAGGCCCAAATACAGCGTTGAACAGATTCATTTACGTACAGCACATTTTCTTGCGGACTAACTTCAATTCCATTCGTCGTCCCCATGCCCGCTTCCAGCAAGGTAACCTGTCCATGCGGCATAATACGCCACAACTGACCAGTGTTATCCGCCCATTTCGGGTCACTTGCAAAGATAATATCGTGAGCGGTAATACAAATATCATTCGGTTGATTCATCCGTGGTTCATTCGCAAACACAGATAGTTTTTGAAATGCAAAATCATAAAGAAGTATGTTGTGCTTCGTGTAGTCCGCCATCAGCATCCGTCCATCTCGGGTGAAACGAATACCGTTCGCGATACTCCCATTCGGCAATTCTAGGAAGATAGAACTTGAGCCGTCGGGCGTAACACGCCCAATCGTCCCTTCACGAGCATAATTAACCGCGTATAGATTGCCTTGTCTATCACAAGCAGGCCCCTCAATACCACCTGTGAACCCATGTGCTGGAGTCCACACTTCACTCTTACGTGTCGTTACTGACGCTTCGTTTCCGCTCATCCTTCCCATCCTCTCTCCAATTAGCTATTCTTCTTGTCGCATCAATCGAAGTTTTTCCTTTTCCTGCACATACATTTCTATCATATCTCGTTTCAGCTGCCAAGCCTTCGTGCTGTAGTCAACATGAAATGGCTCAGGATTCTTTTTGCGCAAATGCTCCGGCCAGAACAGATTGATCTGCTGCTCATGATAGGCACGAATCTCCTCTAGCAGTGGACGTTCATACACAAGTTGTCCCGAGCGATAAATCGGCTTCAGCAGCTTTTCCGCCTCATATTGATCCACATATTTATGAATATATGGATGAAGCGGATCAAACAACTTCAGCTTCTGCTTACGCTCTACGTCTGACTCTGATGCCAAACACACGTAATCTGCAATCGCTTTTTGCTTCTTCGGATGAATAATACGGTATACATCCTTTTTCCCCGGCGCAGTAACCTTTTCAGGATTAGCAGAAATTTTGATTGTCGGCTCTAGTCGCCCATTAATCTCACGCGCCACAAGCTTGTACACGCCACCTAAAGAAGGCTGATCGGCTGCTGTAATCAACTGTGTACCTACGCCCCAGCTATCTACCCGAGCCCCTTGCTCCTTCAAGTCTGCGATCGTATACTCATCCAAATCATTCGAGGCGACAATACGTACTTCGTACAAGCCAGCCTCGTCTAACATTTTACGTGCTTCGACCGACAAATATGCCAAATCTCCACTATCTAATCGAATTCCTTGCAGCTTTTTACCTTTTTCACTCAATTGCTTCGCGATTTGGATCGCATTTGGGATACCACTGTGAAGCGTGTCATACGTATCCACAAGCAGTGTAACTTGATCAGGAAGGGCGTTCGCAAATGATTCGAAAGCTTGCTGCTCACTTGTAAAGCTTTGGACCCAAGCATGAGCATGCGTACCTTTCGTAGGAATCGAGAAACGCTTGCCTGCCAACATGTTGGATGTCGCATGAAAACCCGCTATATAAGCCGCTCTAGCTCCCCATAACGACGCATCTGCCTCTTGTGCACGACGGGTTCCGAATTCCATTAAAATATCATGTTTAGCCACTCGCTTAATCCGTGAAGCTTTTGTAGCAATTAACGTTTGGAAATTCATAAAGTTAAGCAATGCCGTCTCAATCAACTGTGTCTCAAACACACGGCCTTCCACACGTACAAGCGGCTCGTTAGCAAATACCAGCGTCCCTTCTTTTACAGCATCGATATGACCATTAAAGCGGAAATTTCTTAATTCCTCCAAGAATGCTGCATCATATTGCTCTTCCTGTTCACCCAAATAGGCAATATCGTCATCTGTAAAACGAAGCTGCTCCATGTATTCAATAATGCGCTCTAAGCCAGCAAATACAGCATAGCCATTACCAAATGGCATTTTGCGAAAGAACGCTTCGAATACCGTGTGCTGGTTATGGGTATCGTTTTTCCAATGCGCATACATCATATTGATTTGATATTTATCTGTATGTAAAGCCATTGAGTGATTCATTGCGCACCACTACTCCTATCCTTTTGTGTCTATCGTCGAAGCTAGCTGATGGTAGTAGCACCTAGCGAATTGCGGAAATGCTCTAACGCCCATACATGGGCTTGTCCATTGAAGGTAGCAACTGCACGTTCATGAATAACGATCTTATAACCTAAGTTATAAGCTTCAATTGCTGTATGAAGGACACAAATATCCGTACACACCCCTGCTAAATGAACTTCCTGAATGCCTCTAGCTCTTAATCTCATGTCCAAGTCTGTCCCACAAAAAGCACTATAACGAGTTTTATCCATCCAATAAATGCGGTCTTTATGCTGCTCATACACATCCATAAGGCTGCCATATAAGTCTCGACCGCTTGTCCCTCTAATGTTATGAGGAGGAAATAACTTGGTCTCAGGGTGATAAGGGTCCTGCTCATCATGGATATCAACTGCCATGACCACTTCATCCCCTTGGGCTACAAATTGCTCTACAAGCTCTGTAATCGGCTTTTCAATCGCAATAGCCGGTTCTCCACAAGGCAGCTTACCATCTACGAAATCTACTGTATAATCAATGACAATCAACGCTTTTGTCATGTTTCTTCTCCCCATTTCTACATAGGCTTCCAACTTGTACAGCCATTATGACAAATATGATTAAAAAGTCAATGCTATTTCTTTATACCTCGGAACGTTGCCGTGCCTATCGCACCTACTGTCCCATCTGCTTCGCGCACTTCTGCATAACAAGTTAGCGTTCTCTTACTGCTGTGCAGAACTTTTGCATGTGTCGTAATGACTGGACCTTTCAAAGGAGCAACAAAGTGAATATTCAAATTGCTCGTAACCATATTATAGTCCGGTCGCAAAGCACCAGCCATCATTCCCATCGAGTTGTCCAACAGTGAAGAAGACACCCCACCATTTACAATACCCAGCATATTCATATGGTGTGGTCCTACTTCCAAGCCAATAACCGTCTCTTCTGCTGTTATCGAAACAACTTTACAACCAAGAAACCCCCAAAAGGTTGACTCTGCCTTCTCTTCAAGTGCAGCCCAGTCTTCATGAGATATGAACATCTCTGCTTCTTTGTTTCCCTCCAAAATGCTATTGTTATCATTCTCATTCGTATAGTCTAGGTGTTCCATTCTATTATCCCCCTTGCCAAGATGACGAGCTACCAACCTATGATGATAGTTCGTTTACAGTCAATCGCGCATTACTAACCGTAACTACAATTCAATGAACGATTGACTGCAAACACTTCTACAAATTTTTGTGTGCTTGTAAGTTAACATTACCCTATGGAGTCCCTTGCAATCAACCTGAATGTCCACTCCCACTGCACATAGCATCTAACCAAGTTTAAAGAGCTCCCGTAGCTTCTGTAAGCATGTAGATGACCGTAATGTCTATTCGTCCTTTGGTGGTTCAGAATGGCCCTCAGGCTGCTTCCTAGCCGCCTCTTCTGCTACTAACTGACGCCGCAGTACTTTCCCGATCATCGTTTTTGGAAGCTGCGTTCGAAACTCCACAATCCTTGGAACTTTAAAAACAGCAATCCGCTCCCGACACCATTGTTTAATAGCGTCTTCATCTACACCCGTCGCCTTGTCATCCAAGATGACAAATGCCTTTACCGTTTCTCCGCGATAGGCGTCCGGTACACCGATAACAACTGCTTCCTTAATCGATGGGTGTTCGTATAACACTTCTTCAACTTCACGAGGGTACACTTTAAATCCACTAGCATTAATCATATCTTTTTTACGATCTACGATATAGAAAAATCCCTCTTCATCCATTTTACCTAAGTCTCCGGTGTAGAACCATCCTTCTTTTAAGACAGATGCTGTATCTTCTGGCCGTTTCCAATACCCTTTCATCACTTGTGGGCCGCGGACAACAACCTCCCCAATTTCCCCGATTTCAACTTGTTCGCCTGTCTCTGAATTTACAATCATCGCATCTGTATTCGGATAAGGTATGCCAATTGAGCCTAATTTGCGATACCCCCATATATTATTGGCATGGCTAACAGGCGATGTCTCGGTTGATCCATACCCTTCGATAAGCCGTCCACCTGTAATGCGTTCAAACTTTTCCTGCACCTCATGTGGTAATGGAGATGCACCACTAACACAAGCACGAATCGTGTGTAATTGATACGATGAATGATTAGCGTCGTGAATTATGGCATTATACATTGCCGGCGCACCCGGAAAAATCGTCACCTTATATTTCTCAATTTGCTGAAGCACTTGTTTCACTTCGAACCTAGGCAATAAAATAAGCCTACCTGCGTTATAAACCGATTGATGTAGCAGCACGGTTAAACCGAACACATGGAAACAAGGAAGCGCTGCCAAAAATACTTCTTCGCCTCGTTTAGCACGATAGAACCACTGCGAACTTTGCACCGTATTGGCTACCAGGTTATAGTGTGTCAGCATAACGCCTTTAGCAACCCCTGTCGTGCCTCCTGTATACTGGAGTATCGCTACATCTTCCTGCGCCTTTACTTCAGCAAGGACAGGCGTAGAACTGCATGTACGCAGCCAACGCTTAAAGCGAAAGATGTCATCACCAGCCGGCACAACAGTAGACTGACCATCTTTCTTCATTTTTAATGGGTACAATACATTTTTGGGGAATGGCAAATACTCGGCAATCGAAGCAACGATTATCGTTCTTAAGGACGTTTTTTCTCTTACTCTTGATACCCGCTCCATAAATAAATCTAACGTAACAAGTACAGATGCTTCTGCATCATTCAGCTGATGGGTAAGCTCCCCTTCCTTATAAAGCGGATTCGTCATGACCGCAATTGCCCCGTAAAGGAGCGTACCGAAGTAAGCAATCATCATCTGCGGACAATTCGGAAGCATGATAGCTATACGTTCTCCCTTGCTCACACCCAGCTGTTCCAGCCCATTTGCAAATTGATACGCCGAACTAAGCAGTTTCTTATAGGTCAGATTGTAGCCCATAAATGAACATGCATACTGGTCAGGATGTGTTTCTGTCGCATGGACAAGCATATGTCCTGCATTTATTTGAGGATATTCATACGAGGGTGCTACTTCACTTGGGTAATGCTGCAGCCAAGGCCTTGAAACATCCATCTTCGTCCCTCCCTCTCACATCTAAATAGAGACAAGCATGCCATCATCTTTACGATTGGATAGAGGGACAGATTGAATGAATTCGCCTGTAGAAGACGTGCTGGAGCAGCTTGCCGTATACGGTATCTCAACTCAGATGATGACCTTTATCTTTTTATGTTATGCGGATATTTATAAATTTGTCGCCTATGAAAGATTTATTTCTGTGCATATACAAAAAAAGCATCCCGCTCACTACGAAAAGGTGAGATGGCATGCTTCTTCGTTCGTCTTATTTTAAAAGATGTGCCTTACTACGCACGTGCAACCATTCAACCGCACAATACGCAGCAAACCCCTTTCTTAGTCACTGCAGGTTTCAGGATCATCAGCACGACCCGCTTCTACATTGATTTTTTCCGAAACGGAGTCACGAATAACACTCATGATTAACTGCAACAAATAGTTTACATCCGTTTGACTTTGCTGGAACTGCACCACAAGTGGGACGTTATCAATCTCATCTTGTAACGCTTCTAGTTCAGCTTCAATCTTTTCGACCATAGCCGTATTGTTGAAGGATTCAAATGCAACAATCTCTTTCTGCTTCTTCTTGAGCATTGCGATTGTTTTTTGTACGTGCTCATGCTTCTGAATCAACTTCTCCGCTTCTTGGTACTGTTTAACTTCCTCTGTCGTGCAAATTAGCTCTGCCAAATGCTTCGCCTTCTGCATAATATCTTCACGCACAAGCACTTCAGCCGCTTCAAACTTAGGTACACCACATGCTGATTTTGCTGCAGGCTGGCTCTGTTTCTCTTTGGATTGCTGTGACACCTCAATCTCCCCCATCTACAGGTACAATCTTCCTTTTTCATTGTACCTGATACTCTTATCATTTTTAAGAACTCATCTGCATCTTTTCTGTGACAAGCTCGCCTTTTATATAGAAAGATTTAATATCTGTCACTTGCACGTGTACAAACTGACCAATCAACTCTTTTGAACCTGTAAAATGAACGAGCCTATTCGTACGAGTACGGCCTGATAAGATTAGTTCATTATTTTTACTTTCACTTTCAACGAGCACCTCTACCGTCTCACCGAGCAATTTCTCATTGCCCTTGCGGCTATAGCCCTTCATCAAATCATTTAGACGTTGCAATCGTTCCTTCTTCACTTCCATAGGTACATTGTCTTCCATCTGAGCTGCTGGTGTTCCTTCACGCGGCGAATATATAAACGTAAACGCCTGTTCAAACTCCACTTCCCTCATTAACGACATTGTCTCTTCAAAATGCTCGTCGGTTTCGCCTGGAAAGCCTACAATAATATCTGTCGTTAACGATACGTTCGGAATGGCGGCCTTAATTTTATGTACCAGCTGTAAATAATGCTCTCGTGTATACTTACGGCTCATCTTCTTCAGCACTGCACTGCTGCCCGACTGAACAGGAAGATGAATATGCTCTACTAGATTCCCCTGCTTAGCCAGCACTTCGATGAGATGGTCGTCGAAGTCACGAGGGTGGGAGGTTGTAAAGCGAATACGTGGAAGATCAATCGTACGAATCTCATCCATAAGATGCCCAAACGTATACGTTCTATCAGTGAAGTCTTTCCCGTACGCATTTACATTTTGACCAAGCAATGTAATTTCCTTATAGCCTTGACGTGCAAGCTCTCGAACTTCTGCAATAACATCCTCTGGCAGACGGCTCCGTTCCTTACCTCGCGTATACGGTACGATACAATAGGTACAGAACTTATCACAGCCGTACATAATATTGACCCATCCTCGCATGCCTGCACGCTTCTTAGGTAGGTTTTCGATAATGTCGCCTTCCTTAGACCACACATCAACAACCATTTCTTTATTGAACAGCGCATCACGAACGAGGAACGGCAGACGATGTATATTATGAGTTCCAAAAATAATATCAACAAATTGATGCTTACTCATGATGCGATTCACGACATTTTCCTCTTGAGACATGCAGCCGCACACCCCAAGTATAAGTCCAGGCCGCTCAAGCTTCAATGTTTTGAGATGCCCTAATTCTCCAAACACTTTGTCTTCTGCATTTTCACGGATCGCACATGTATTTAATAAAATGATGTCCGCTTCCTTGCGATCCTCTGTCTTCTCATAGCCCATCTGTTCGAGCAATCCACTCATCGTCTCTGAATCATGCTCATTCATCTGACAGCCAAACGTATAAATGATGTAGCGCTTACCATTACCAATCTCACGCAGCGTTTCAGGAACCGCATCTTCATAATGCACCTGAATGTCCTGTTTGCCACGCTGCTTTTCTTGACGCTGATTAGGTTCTGACATAATATAAATTTCACGGCCATTAAGACGAATCTTCTTGCCGTTCTCATCCTCTGAAATGACTTTGGCCTGAGAAAAGTCAAAATACTTAGCGTAATCCTTCCCCTTGCTCATCCTCTTGGTCACTCCTTTTTTATTTATAATTTTGTCTACAATCATCATTCATTTGATCTCAAAGTGAGTTCGAAACACAATCCAGAATATTATACCATTGATTTCTATTCGATTCCAAGATAGGACGATGCAGGAAATTAAAAAACGGCCCCTTCGGGACCGTTTAAAATGCATTATTAGTCGATAATTTCAGCTGTATCGCCGTTCTTAACACCAGCAGCATTCGCTTCATCTGTATCGATATGCATGTCCAATGCAAATGTTGGATGCACACGAGCAAGTACATTTTCGAATACAACGCCACGCTCTCCGCCTACGCGAACACGCAATGTCTGCTTATCTTGAATGCCCCACTTCTCTGCATCAGATGTATGGAAGTGAATGTGGCGAGCAGCAACGATAACCCCTTTGTCCAATACGACTTCACCATGCGGCCCTTTAAGAGTAACACCAGGTGTATCAGCAATAGCGCCAGATTCACGCACAGGAGCTTTAATGCCCAAAGCGAAGGAATCCGTACGAGAAACTTCCAATTGGGATGCTGGACGAGCTGGTCCCAAAATACGAACTGTATTGAAGGAACCTTTAGGTCCGATAACTTCTACTGTTTCTACTGCTGCGAATTGTCCTGGCTGGGACAATGCTTTGAATTCTGTTAGTTGAGCACCTGGTCCAAATAGTGCCTCAATGTGCTCTTGTGTTAGATGAATATGACGACCGGAAACGCCTACTGGTACAGTTTTCATGTTTCTTCCACCTCTCGCTTGTCTCTCTAGTTCATATACCAACTTTTATTATACTATGAAAATAAAAAAAGCATACATCTTTCGACATATGCCTTTTTAACAATTAATTGAATTCATTTATTATTACTTAAACTCTTTAAGCAATCCATTGAAATCATCTTGAGACAAAGTCAGATCGTGATGCGCCAAAGACTCTTGAGAGAATCCTGGTACCAAGTTCTCATAGGAGCGACGGGAAGTATCTTGATAAATAAGTCCTGTAATCATTCCGTTCGTCTCCATCAGCTTCGTCATAGCCATCACTCGGTTCGTTGGATCGTAGCCTTCTACCGTTGCCAAGTTAACGATATTCTCTTTAAACCAGTCATACGTGTTAATTTTGTTAAATGTGACACACGGACTGAACACGTTAATTAAAGAGAAACCTTCGTGATTGATGCCTTGCTCGATCAAAGATGTCAGCTGCTTCAGATCGCTAGAGAACGATTGAGCCACGAATGTCGCTCCAGCCGCCAATGCAATCTCCAACGGTGCTAACGTTGTCTCAACCGAGCCTTCCGGTGTACTCTTCGTCTTAAAACCTACAGCACTACGCGGAGAAGTTTGCCCCTTTGTAAGTCCGTAGATCTGATTATCCATAACGATATAAGTTATATTCACATTACGACGAATCGCGTGCACGGTATGTCCCATACCGATTGCAAATCCATCGCCATCGCCACCAGAGGCAATAACCGTCAAATCACGATTTGCAAGTTTTACCCCTTGTGCAATTGGCAATGCACGTCCGTGTATGCCATGGAATCCATATGCATTCACATATCCTGAAATACGACCTGAACAGCCGATACCTGAAATAACAGCTAGTTGTTCAGGCTCCAAGCCTACGTTGGCCGCTGCGCGTTGAATCGCTGCTTGAATCGAGAAGTCACCGCAGCCTGGGCACCAGTTCGGCTTCACATTGTTGCGAAACTCTTTGAACGTTGCCATCTTACACCAACTCCTTGCTTCGAGAATAGATTTCGCTTGGTAGGAACGGCGTTCCGTCGTACTTGAGCATATTACGAACCTTCTCCGCACATCCTACATTAAGCTTAATTTGATCCGCCAATTGTCCTGTTGCGTTATTTTCCACAACAACAATTTGGCTTGCTCGATCCGCATAAGGCTTGAACAGCTCTGTTGGGAACGGATAGATTTGACGAACCGTAATATGGTTCGTTTTGATGCCCTCTTGCTCAAGTCGAGCACGAGCCTCATCAATTGTACCGCCAGTAGATCCCATCCCCACGATAAGAAGTTCTGGCTCTTCGTAAGACGCATCTACATGAATCGCATTCGTAATCTGCAAGTTGTCTAACTTGGAAAGACGTTTATCCATCATCTTCTTGCGATTAATGGAGCTCTCAGATGGACGTCCAATCTCATCATGCTCTACACCTGTCACATGATGAAGGCCGCCTTTTTCACCTGGAATAACACGAGGTGAAACACCATCCTCCGTAAACTCATAACGTTTGAACTGCGCATGCGTCTCCAAGAGCGGTACATCCGATACTAGCTTGCCACGATTGATGACAATACGATCGTAGTCCAGCATTTCACAAGATTGCTTACCCAAGGAGAGCTGCAAGTCAGTTAACACGATAACTGGACATTGATATTGCTCCGATAAGTTAAATGCCTCGATCATGTCATAGAAACACTCTTCAATAGAACTTGGAGAAATAATAATCTTTGGAATCTCTCCATGTGTGCCGTAGATCATCGCATTTACGTCACTTTGCTCCTGCTTCGTCGGCAAACCTGTACTTGGACCCCCACGCTGTGTGTCTATAATGACAAGCGGCGTCTCTGTCATACCTGCTAAACCGATAGCTTCCATCATCAGGGAAAGACCAGGTCCAGCAGAAGCCGTCATCGTACGAACACCTGCATAGTTAGCTCCGATAGCCATCGTTGCTGCTGCAATTTCGTCTTCTGTCTGCACAACCGTCCCACCGAATTTTGGCAGTTTTTTAATTAAATATTCCATAACTTCAGAAGCCGGTGTAATTGGATACGCAGACATGATTCTGCAGCCTGCTGCCAATGACCCAAGTGCCATCGCATCGTTACCGATCATAAATAGCTTCTGTTTACCATCAGCAGGCTCCAATTGGAACTCATCCAAAGGACCGCCCGCTTGTTCTAATACAAACTCAGCCCCACGACGAACTGCATCAATGTTTTTCTCTACAACAGCTGCGCCTTTACGCCCGAACTCTTCTTCAACCGCTTTATTAAACACTTCTAAAGGCAGGCCTAATAAAGCCCATGAAGCGCCAGACGCCACCATGTTCTTCATAAGAGAAGTTCCAAGTTCTTCAGCGATAGCTGTAATTGGTACTGCAAACAATCTTGCAGTTACACCTTCAGGCACCACTGGATTAAACTTCGCATCTGCAACGATAACGCCGTTATCATGCAGTTCATGTCCGTTCAGATCAATGGACTCTTGATCAAAAGCAACGAGAATATCTAAATCATCTGAAATGGCACGAATAGGCTTCGTGCTAATACGAATCTTATTGTTGGTATGTCCGCCTTTAATACGCGATGAAAAGTGTCGGTAACCGTATAAGTAATAACCTAGACGATTCAATGCAGTAGAGAAGATCCGGTCTGTACTTTCCACACCTTCACCCTGCTGACCCCCGATTTTCCACGACAATTGACTAATCAAGCTCGCCCACTCCTTTAAGGTGACTCGAAAATACTGCCTATCCATGTTACACATCATTTCGCATCTTGTAACTATTAAATAGTTGGTAATGGCTTATTGGCCTGAGTCATAATCATTCTATGTCCAGTCTTAGTAAAAGGCAAGCGTTTTCCCATCTTCGCTCATAGCACCTTGAGATAAGTACGATGCAAAGTTGTGATAGGTAAAAAATATTAATTTACTATGCCCGCTTCGGCAAATAAGTTCTAAGGAACCTATTTGCGTTCTCGTATGCAATTTTGTGCATGACTGCGCTGCCATAGCGCTGCTCAATCATCGCAAGTAAGTTTGGATGATGCTCAGCATGCTCTAAGTTTTGAATTTTGTCATCAATACCATCAAAGTCTGAGCCAAGCATCAGATGATTCTCTCCACCTAATTGAATAATATGATCGATATGCCCCAGCAAGTCCTCTATCGTGACAAGTTCTTTTTCTGCGACGAATAGCGGCACATAAGTCACACCTATTCTTCCGTCCCGTGAAATGATGGCACGAATCTGATCATCTGTCAGATTGCGAGGATGCGGCTGCAAAGACGCACAGTTGGAATGCGAAGCAATCACTGGTCGTGTTGTTCCGTCCATCAACTCCCAGAATGCACGTTCATTTAAATGTGACACATCGAGCACAATTCCTAATCGATCACATTCATCAATTAGCTGCCATCCTTCTCTCGTAAACCCACCAGAGCGAGGTTCTCCAGCACCATCTACAGCCCAATTAGCATGATTCCAGGATAAACCGATAAACCGTACACCTAGTTCAAACAACGTACGAACATATACCATGTCCCCTTCTAATGCATCTACTCCCTCTAAAGAGAGAATAGAACCGATCAATGAACGATCATGTTCTAGCGTCTCCAAATCTTCCTTCCATTTCACCCAATGCATTTCTGGTAATACAGCAATCTGCTCACGGAACAGATCGATCGCACGCAGCACTTGGGCAAACCGCGGAGGTCCTATTAATGGGGCTGCTTCTAAATAAAGCGCAAATACTTGCATGCCAACTTGGCCTTGCTTCAATCGCGGCAGTGTAATATCCATCAATTCTGCAGCTTCAAAGTTAACCTTATTCTCATAAAGCATTTTATAAAGTACATCACAATGGAAATCAATAATTTTTGTGTTTTTCATGCGATTCTCATCCCTTCTGTCTCTACCCATCTGTCTCCCATCGCTGCCTTTCATTATAGCCTATTCCAGCAATCTAGGCATCTTCGTCTATATACGATATGCCTAACTATGTATACACTAGGTCACTCTCTACAAAAATATACAGCAAAAAACCTGCTTACAGCGTAAACAGGTTAGTACGTTCTCTTAGCAGTTTCATCTTAGTTGCCTACATCCTCTCTTATCTTGGCTCTACAATTAATTTGATTGCCGTACGATCCTCACCATCAATGACAATATCGGTGAATGCCGGTATGCATATCAAATCTACACCGCTAGGCGCCACAAATCCCCGTGCAATGGCGACCGCCTTAATTGCTTGGTTCAAAGCACCTGCACCAATCGCCTGCAGTTCGGCCGCTCCCCTTTCACGCAAAACCCCTGCTAACGCACCAGCTACCGAATTTGGATTGGATTTTGCTGAAACTTTTAATACTTCCATGAAAGTACCTCCTCGGGAATAATGGTTGATTCCACTATTACAACATATTCGTAAACAGGCTAAAAATACCACCAATATATCCCTATACCCCAATTGACCGAAGCAGAACCTCCGTCTAACTTGGGCAAGCAAAAAAAAGAACCTTAGCTGCATATAGCATGTATACAGCCAAGGTTCTCGAAATATTCATAATACTAGCTCATAATCCACTCATCTTCGCGGATACGAATTTTTTCAATACGTACCGCTTTTCCTGTTGAATCATCAATATCAACAAGGACAGCATGGAAATGCCATTTTCCTTCACATACTGTGAAACGAACAGGTAGTTGGGTCTTGAACTTGCGAAGCACCGCATCTCGCTCCATGCCAAGGACGCCTTCTTTGGAACCTACCATTCCGCAGTCTGTCAAATATCCTGTTCCATTTGGCAAAATCGTATCATCATTCGTTTGCACATGGGTATGTGTACCAACAACGAAAGATGCTCTGCCATCCAAATGCCAACCCATTGCGATCTTCTCAGATGTCGCTTCAGCATGGAAATCGACTAGAATCGCTTTGGACTGCTTACCTGCACGCTCTAACAACTCGTCAGCCGTACGGAAAGGGCAGTCGATTGCAGGCAGGAACGTCCGCCCTTGAAGATTAAGAATGACTAATTCTTTTCCATTCGCCTTAATCGTCGTCATTCCTCTTCCAGGTGTTCCTGGAGGGAAGTTAGCCGGACGAACGACACGCTTCTCTTCATCAATCCATTCAAATATATCACGGTTATCCCAAGTATGATTCCCCATTGTAAAACCATGTACACCGAGATCCGCGAATTCTTTAATAATTGCAGCAGTCACACCACGTCCACCCGCTGCATTTTCCGCATTCGCAATGATAATATGTGGGTTATGTTTGCTCTTCAACTCGGGAAGAAGCGTCTTCACTGCTTTGCGCCCTGTGTTGCCCACGATATCACCGATAAACAATACTTTCATCGGAAATAAGTCCTCCTTAACAAACGGAGAAGTGGCCGACGCGGCCACTTCTCCAAGTCCAATACGTCTATTATTATTTGGCGTATTCCACCGCTCGAGTCTCGCGGATAACTGTAACCTTAATGTGCCCCGGATAATCCAGTTCACTCTCGATTTTTTTCGTAATCTCGCGAGCCAGACGATACGCTTCCGTATCATCAATCTTCTCAGGCTGTACCATGACACGAACTTCGCGTCCAGCTTGAATCGCGTACGATTTATCAACACCTTCGAACGATTCAGAGATATCTTCAAGCTTCTCCAGTCGTTTGATGTATGTTTCAAGCGTTTCGCGACGAGCTCCCGGTCTCGCAGCAGACAGTGCATCTGCAGCAGCAACGAGCATTGCGATAATCGATGTTGCTTCGCAATCACCATGGTGGGATGCAATACTGTTAATAACGACAGGATGTTCTTTGTACTTCTTCGCCAGCTCTACACCGATCTCTACGTGAGATCCTTCTACTTCGTGATCTAACGCTTTTCCGATATCGTGTAGTAAGCCTGCACGCTTAGCAAGAGTTACGTCTTCACCAAGCTCTCCAGCCATCAACCCTGCCAGATACGCAACTTCCATGGAATGCTTAAGTACATTCTGTCCATAGCTTGTACGGAATTTGAGGCGACCAAGAATTTTAATTAAGTCAGGATGCAAACCATGCACGCCCACTTCAAATGTAGCTTGTTCACCATATTCACGAATACGTTCATCCACTTCTTTACGTGATTTGTCAACCATCTCTTCGATACGCGCTGGGTGAATACGTCCGTCTGCAACCAGCTTCTCAAGTGATGTTCGAGCAATCTCACGACGAATTGGATCGAATCCAGACAAGATAACCGCTTCTGGAGTATCGTCGATAATAAGATCAATACCCGTAAGCGTCTCCAATGCGCGAATGTTACGTCCTTCACGACCGATAATACGGCCTTTCATCTCTTCGTTCGGCAAAGCAACGACAGATACCGTAGTTTCAGCCACATGGTCAGCCGCACAGCGCTGGATTGCTAGCGTAATAATATTACGTGAGCGCTTGTCCGCCTCTTCTCGAGCTTGCTGCTCGATTTCTTTAATCATTTGTGCTGTCTCATGACGAACTTCTTGCTCGACATTCGTCAAAATAATCTGTCTAGCGTCTTCCATGGACAGATTCGATATGCGCTCCAATTCCGAAAGTTGTTGTTGATGGATGCGCTCAACTTGTTCTTGTGTCTCTTCAATCTGCTTCTCTTTGTTAGCTAGTTGTTCCTCTTTACGTTCGAGCGAATCTAACTTTTTATCCAACGACTCTTCTTTTTGTACGATTCGTCTTTCTTGACGTTGAATTTCGTTCCGGCGTTCACGGATATCTTTCTCCGCTTCGGTGCGAACTTTGTGGACATCGTCTTTTGCTTCGAGCACTGTTTCTTTCTTTAGTGCCTCCGCTTCCTTACGCGCGTTATCCACGATTTGTTCCGCAGCATGCTCAGCACTCGTTATTTTCGCTTCCGCCAGCGATTTGCGAATCAGATAACCGATTCCAAACCCCAAGAACAATGCAGCCACAACGAGAACGATTGCGAGCCAAATGTTGACGTTCATTGCCTCACCTCCCCGTTGGTTACTCCAAGCACTGCTTGGGACAGGTTTCATTTGTTTTTGTTACAGTTTCAATTGATTCATACTCATGGATCGACCGGCACCCCTAAGATGTCGGTAAAATTGCATGCATTCGCACACACGATCATCACCCCTACATAGTGACAATCGGAACTATGACATTGGCGAAATGAATCAGCTAAAATCAACTTCTGGAAGGGGAAATTGATTTCGTGAAAATAAAGATACATGTTCATTTTATTATTCAGGAAAAGATATTGTCAAGCAAAGCTCAACTTCTCTTTTACCAAGTCTCTTCCCCTTGATCGTTTCTGACTGACTCATCAGCCACCTGTTGAGCTGCCTTACGCGACATTTCACTTGAAAAACCTCTTCTTGCTAAGTAGGCTGCAACTTTATTCTTTCGAATATACGTTTCACCACGCGTTTGACGCCACTTCTTCGCAGCGGCTCCGACTGCACTTTCCCATTCCTGCTCAGGATCAATAGACTCGATGGCTGTGCGAATGTGATTCTCATGCACGCCTTTTTGCTTTAGCTCCTGTCGAATCCAGCGACTGCCTTTGCTATGTCGAGTAATTCGCTGCTCTGCCCATTGCTCTGCATACGCAGCATCATCTACAAGCCATTCACGCTCCAATCGATCCAGTACGATAGGTATCGTCTCGTCGTCATACTCCTTCTGCTGCAAATACTTGGCCATTTCCATCCGTGTACGAGGCTTGCGCTGCAAATAGGTCAACGCCTGTATATAGCCTTTGTGCTGTTCATCCGCTCGTATTATTTCCTCTAAAAAGGAAATGGACACCTCTGAGCCTTTCGTAAGGCGATACTTTACTATCGTATCTTCATGTACATTAATGGACTCAGCATTCTCAAAAAAAACAATGTATCGATTTCGCTGTTTCTCATCTAGCTGGACTTTTACTATTATCGTCTCATCTTGCTGCATCTATATCCCCCTCATTGGCTATTGTGTGACCTGTCGCAATAAGGAAGGCGCTTTTTCATACACGTAACGTGATAACTACAACAAAGACAAGCACCTCTACCATCTGGCAAGGTGCTTGTCCATCATCCCATTATTCAGCATCAAGCGCCAACAATTCTTCCTCGTCCTCATCACTTTCGTCCTGAGAAGATGCAGGAATAACAGTGGTCAAGTTACTAGCATCACGAATTAAGTTCTCGATCTTCAATGACATTTCCACATTCTCTTTCAAGAACTGCTTCGCATTTTCACGGCCTTGACCCAAACGTTCGCCTTCATAGGAATACCAAGCACCACTCTTCTGAATGATGTCTAGCTCCGTTCCAATATCGACGATGCTACCTTCTTTGGAAATTCCTTCACCGTACATAATATCGATATCTGCTTGCTTGAATGGAGGAGCTACTTTGTTCTTCACAACTTTAATTCGAGTACGGTTACCAACCATATCGTTTCCTTGCTTAATCGTCTCAACGCGACGAACATCTAGACGCACAGAAGAATAGAACTTCAATGCGCGACCTCCCGGAGTTGTCTCAGGGTTACCAAACATAACCCCAACCTTTTCACGCAACTGGTTAATGAAGATTGTAATCGTCTTCGACTTGCTAATCGCACCAGAGAGCTTACGAAGGGCTTGGGACATAAGACGGGCTTGAAGACCAACGTGGGAATCACCCATGTCACCCTCAATCTCAGCCTTTGGAACGAGCGCTGCAACAGAGTCAATAACGATAATATCAACAGCACCACTGCGAACAAGCGCCTCAGCGATCTCTAACCCCTGCTCACCTGTATCCGGCTGGGACAGAAGCAGTTCATCAATGTTAACACCAAGCTTGCGTGCGTATAATGGATCAAGCGCATGCTCCGCATCGATAAACGCAGCTTGTCCACCAGTCTTCTGCACTTCAGCAATCGCGTGCAATGCAACAGTCGTCTTACCTGAAGATTCCGGTCCGTATACTTCAACAATGCGCCCACGAGGAAGTCCACCTGTGCCGAGCGCTATATCCAACGCTAAAGATCCACTTGGTACAATCTCAACCTGCATATGGTTGGATTCGCCCAACTTCATGATGGAACCTTTACCGAATTGCTTTTCTATTTGACGTAATGCCATCTCTAATGCTGCTTTGCGATCTGACACACACTCACATCCTTCATTCATTTTGTACTCTTATCATACCTTTTTTCGAGACGATGCACAAGCATTTTTTCGAACATACATTCGTTTTTTTCCACCCACCCCTTCCAGCATCAACCATATAAACTACAGTCAATTAGACTATTAAAATTGCGCGAAAGCGTCAATATACAAAAAACCGCAACGCACCAACAAACCTGGCACATTGCGGTTCCTCCGCTTTTTGAACGTATAGCTATTATATGATCACTTAGAGCCAATAACAAGCGGTACATCGCCCCAATACCAGACGCATCCAACACACGCCTAGCAGCGAGATAGACGGCTTTTAATCAGTATCCTACTGCTTTAACATTTTCCACAGTCGATGCAATACCGTTTTGACAGCACGGACCCGAACCATCTCTCGATTACCATTTATTTTTAAAGGTTCAACTACCGTATGCTTATCACGTTCAGCAATCCCTATATATACGAGGCCCACAGGCTTTCCCTCTGATTCAGTCGGCCCTGCAACGCCTGTGATCGAGATGGCTATGTCCGCGTTCGTACGCTCCATCACACCCTCTGCCATCAACGTTGCCGTTTGTTCACTGATGGCACCTGGAGCACCCTCACCTTCCAATACGTTCATTGGAATACCTAACAGCTGATGCTTCATCTCATTCGTATAGGTGACAACTCCACCGAGGTACATCGCGCTTACCCCAGAAACAGATGTAATCGTTTCAGCAAACAATCCACCTGTACAGCTCTCAGCCGATGCCAACGTTAATCCACGCGCAGTCATCAAGTCAACAACAATACTTTCAAGCGGCAAATCCGCTGTTGCATAAATATAGGATTCCAGACGTGATCGTATAAGCAACTCTAATTGCTCCAGTTTATGATTAGCCTCATCTTGCGAAGCACTTTTCGTCGCTAAACGGATCAACACTTCGCCTTCCTTAGCGTAAGGAGCAATCGTTGGATCTGTCTGTTCAGCTATCAAATCTTTCAGTTGCTCTTCTAAATTCGATTCCCCAATACCAGCAAATTTCAACATACGCGTGTACAAGGCTTGCTCATCTTGAAGCACATGCTGCTTTAGCCACGGAACCGCGACATTTAGAAACATAGGCTTCATCTCTTTGGGTGGCCCAGGCAGAAGCAAATAGGTGGTACCATCAGTAATAACTGCATTGCCGATCGCAAGACCTGCTTCATTGTCCAAGGGGAATGCGCCTTCAATCGTATCTGCCTGACGCTTGTTGCTCTCGACCATATGAATACCGCGCTCACGGAACATATTCTCGATTTTTTCTAAACCCGGTCTATGAGTGCTTATGTTTCGTCCTAGCAGCTCCGCTACAACTTCCTTCGTTATATCATCCATTGTCGGCCCAAGCCCACCTGTTAAAATGACGATATCTGCCCGTTTTCGTGCCGTATCAACGACTTCTTTCATGCGATGTGGATTATCTCCCACAACCGTCTGGTAATATACATCTATACCCAACAGGGCAAGCTGCTGCGATAAAAACTGTGCATTCGTATTTACGATCTGACCGAGCAGCAATTCAGTTCCAACGGCAATCATCTCCGCTTTCATCTTACGCCCACCACCATCATTTTATAGGTACGAACCTTGTAATTATCATACAAATATCAAAGGCAGCAGGCTGCCCAAAATATACTGAGCTTATGCCTGCTGCCAATCTTTCAGTGCTAAGAGAGACGCAGCACTTTTTTATTCTTTACAAAATAGTCAATTCCTGAATAAACCGTAATCAGCGCCGCTGCCCATGTTGCAACGACATCAAATGGGAAGCCAATAAACGCAAACGGGAAGTTGTTCAACAACATCGCAATAATAGCTGTAATTTGGATAGCAGTCTTCCATTTGCCCCACGTGCTCGCAGCAACTACACTGCCTTCAAGCAAAGCAACTTGACGCAAGCCTGTTACAGCAAATTCCCGGCTAATGATAACAACAGCTATCCACGCATCACATTTGCCCATTTCCACAAGTGAAATTAGTACAGCTGCAACGAGCAGCTTATCAGCCAGCGGATCAAGCAGCTTGCCTAGATTGGTTACCATTTTGCGTTTGCGCGCTATGTATCCATCCAAACCATCCGTGCTCGCAGCAATAATGAAAATGAGCGCCGCAATTATTTGGTTATACGTAATATAGAATTCGTTTATGCGGATCGGCGGGAAATAATCAACGTTCACCAGTAAAAAGAACATCATGATTGGAACGAGAAAAATACGCGCCAATGTAATCTTGTTAGCCAGATTCAACTAAACACCCTCCCCGGCCAAGTAAAGCTCATGTGCATGTGTAATGACCGATTGTTTCAATGCCATGATTGTATGCTTGTCTGACATAAATGCATCTCCCACTATGGTAATACAATTCAAACATACCTCTATTCGAATCGTAATATACCTCTGTAATTATTAAGTTTTCTTAATAAGTATAATACAGAGCAAATGATATAGTCAAAATGCAAAACAAGCATGCTCCCTCTTCATGGCCACTATTTCAAAAATGATATAATAAATATACTTAAGAAATAAATCAATGGAGTACTAGCGATAGTTAGTAAATTGCAAATCCAATGGCAAATTTGCCTCACGCAGCAATTTCATCACAGCTTGAAGATCATCCTTATTTTTTCCTGTTACCCGTAATTGATCACCTTGAATCTGACTTTTTACCTTAAGCTTCGAATCACGGATTAGTACGTTAATCTTTTTAGATACATCTTGTTCAATTCCTTGTTTTAGACGAACACGCTGACGTACTGTACCACCTGAAGCTGGTTCAATTTTGCCGAAATCCATGTTTTTAATAGATACTCCACGCTTAATTAGCTTGGATTCTAAAATATCAATCAAACTTTTTAACTTATAATCATCATCAGATACAAGTACGAGTTCCTCTTTTTCTAAAGACATCGCACTTTTACTGCCTTTAAAATCAAAGCGAGTAGCTATTTCTCGTTCAGCCTGCGTAATAGCGTTGTTTACTTCTTGCAAATCGGTCTTACTTATAATATCAAATGAATATTCAGCCATATGTATGCCTCCTTAACTTTCATTATCTATAACAACACAAGGGCATCCCTCTTCGCACAATTGCGTGTTAGGAATGCCCCGGTGCTTTCATCCGATTGTACGGCGTTAATATCGGGCACGAGAAGGTGCTCGGAACATGTCCAATATTCCTAGAAGAACATGCGCTAGACCGAACCCCATAATCCCAAACCCCCATGCACTAGGCGTCAAATAATAACCTAACAAGCTGACGACAACACCAATAGCTGCTACAACCCAACTAACCGCCATAATCGACACCTCACTGTTCATGAGAATACTCGCGCAGTCCTATTCTCTCCGAAGCCAAATCAAATATGCTTCAAAATAGAACATAAAATGCCGGTTCATCTATTCAGCAAGAAATCAGCAGTCCGTCTTAAAGCTATCGTGTCTCGTTAGCTGTCCCTGTATTGTTCGTCCCTGCCTGTTCTTGAAGTTGCTTAGCTTCCTCCTCAGACACCGCTCTAACCCGTATCGTCTTCGAACTTGTTTTATCACCGTCATCAAGAACTTGACCGTTCACAGTAATCTCAATAAGGTCAGCCCGACCCGTACGAATATTGACACCTTGCTCTGTCATATCAACAACTTGTGACTTACCATTTTCAAGCGTATTCCAGAATAATTTCTTACCGTTCTCATCTCGTTCAGTGACGCCAAGCCAACTATCACCGCCCACACCCTTAATTTCAACCTTCAAAGGCTGATCACTAGTTGCTGCTACGACGTACGTATTCATACGTGAAGTTGAACTTTCCTGAACAATTAGCGGTTCTTGCGTCTGTTCTGGTTCAGTTACAGGTTCTTGTTCAGTAGGTGGTGTTGGCTCTGTAGTGCCACCGCCTCCATTCCCTGTATTTTCAGCAGGCTTCTGAACCTCCTCGGTAACATTGGTATTATCGATGTTTTTCGATTCATCGCCTTTGGAAGCCTGATTCGCAACAATATAGAGAATTACCAGTATTAATATGACAAATGACCACATTAATAGTGTTGTTGCCCATTTTCCAAAACCTTCACTATGTTGTACTTTTCGCTTATTCCGAATCATTGGCTCGACAGGTTGCTCCTGCTCTTCCACCGGCATTGTATTTCGATAATATTGTAAAATTTCATCCGGGTTCAATCCGACCGTTTCTGCATAAGTCTTTACAAACGCCCGTACATAAAACGAACCTGGAAGAACCTTATAGTCTCCCTCTTCGATCGCTTCCAAATATCTTCTGCGAATCTTTGTTGCTTCTTGTACGTCATCTAACGATAATCCTTTTTCGAGTCGAGCTTTTTTCAGCATTTGCCCAAGTTCTGACACATTCTCACCTCCTACATCTAATAATATCCGAGCTTGTTATAATTCCTATTTATATATTATAAATCGTTATAATTCAGCGTAAACGTTTCATACGTAATTTCTTCTTCAGGTGTGTTGCGTAGCTCAATAATATAATCAAAAAGATCATAATCATAATGCGTCTCCCGAACAAATATATCGGGATGTTCGATTACTTTCGTCGACGGCATATTCATAACTTCTTGCAAAAGTAATTCATGCTTCTCATTGGAGCGAATCGTAGACACGATTCCGTCGATAATGAATATATTATTCGGCTGACTTTCCTCTTCAGACATTTGACTGCGCACAGTTTGTCTAAGCAGTGTAGACGACACAAATGTCCAACGCTTCATCGCACATACACTGCCAGCTATGATGGATTCCGTCTTACCAACACGCGGCATTCCACGCAATCCTATAACCTGATGACCATCTCGTTTGAAGATTTCACCAAGAAAATCGACGAGCAATCCGAGCTCATCACGCGTAAATCGAAATGTCTTGCGATCATCACAATCCCGTTCAATATAGCGGCCATGACGAACAGCCAAAATATCAACTAACTTAGGCTGACGAAGTGCAGTAATCGTGATATTGTCAACTTTCTTCATCATTTGTCCCATAAGCTGAATCTTCTCATCATCATCCGTCTGGAGCAGCATTCCTCTTGTCTTGCCTTCAACGCCATTTATCGTCAATATATTGACTTCCAACATCCCCAGCAAGGAGGCTATATCACCTAACAAGCCGGGACGATTTTTATGTATTTTATACTCCATATACCACTGCTTATATTCCACAACACAACCCCATTCTGCGTTATCCGCTTCCATTCTACAATAATTGAGACATAAATACCACAGACCTTGTCGAAAATTAACGAAAATTATAATTTATAGATGAAATATTACTCTTCAAGGTAGAATGACCTTATTATAACAGATTGTGAGCACGTATTCATGGGGCAGTGGAAAAAGAGCGGCCAGAAAGCTTATCCTGCTTCTGTCCGCTCAGTTGTGTCAGCCTTTTTGTTCCGCAAGCTTCACCATTAGACGAGCAATCGTCTTCCTATCTTGCTCATCTCCAACGTCCCACAGCTCTTTGATTGCATGTTCTTGCTCATTTTGAGGCGATACCTTTTCATCTAAAAATGAACCGATCTCATAAGCAAGCTTAGCAATGGTTTCTTCACTGAGACCTACTTTTTTCGCTTGCTGAACACGCTCACCAAGGAATTTTTTCCAAGAATCAAAGTTTTCTAATACAGATGACATACTCCATACCTCCTAACCAGTTGCTAGCTCAATGGGTGAAATATCACGCATTTGTAATATGTGCGAACGTTAAAAACTTATGCATGTGATACACATCACCACTGTCCAGCGAGCATGGATATAGGAGGTTCATAAACATATTACGTAAGCCAGCCACCGTTCGGACTAATAATTTGTCCATTAATATAGGCAGACTCAGGTAGAGAAAGAAAATAAATCAACGAAGCAATTTCCTGTGGCGTACCTAAACGACCAGCAGGGATCTCGGTCTCAAGCGCAGCCTTATCCTCCGTCGCTAAGTGAGACAGCATGTCTGTCTGAACCGCACCAGGAGCAACCGCATTGACTGTAATACCCGACGGGGCAAGCTCCTTAGCAAGTCCTTTTGTAAAAGCGTTTATACCACCCTTCGCTGTCGAGTACAGCACCTCACAAGACGCACCTGTCACTCCCCATATCGAAGACACGTTTATAATACGTCCATACTGCTGACGAATCATATGTGGCACAAAAAGCTGTGCACATCGGAACGGACCTTTGAGATTTACGGACATGCAGTCCTCCCAGTCCTCATCCGTCACATCCGTAAAAAGACCATATGTGGAACTGCCCGCATTATTAACAAGTATATCCGGTGCGAAACCATGTATATCTAGCTGCTCTTTCATCCGCATCAGCTGTTCTCTGCTGCGAATATCTGCAGCAATTGTCAAAACTTCACTGCCTCTTGCCATACAACGGCGTGCCACTTCATTTGCAGCTTCATGGGCCTGATGATAGTGTATCGCGATACGTACGCCCTCTGCCGCGAAACGTTCAGCAGTAGCAGCCCCTATTCCTCGACTCCCACCAGTTATTAGAACGGTCGTCTCTGATAAAGCCTTCATCATCCAGTTCTCCTTCTCCCTATATGCACATACATAAGGCGTACTTCCGCATAGGTGAAGTACGCCCAGATGTTATGTCGCTGTTGCCGAATCATTGTTCTGTCTTTTGTTCCACAATAGAGACAGCTAACTGTTCCCATTTGAAATGATCTTGTAAACGTTGATTGATTTGCTCTAACGTTAAATGCTCATATACATCCAGTATATCAAACAAATCTGTCCCACGAAACGTATGCTTTGTGAAATCATTTGCAATCGATTCCGGTGAATTTAGCAAACGCATATACGTTCCAATGCGCTTATTTCGTGTTCGTTCGAATGCTTCATGAGAAAATCCTTCTTTTTTCTGTACTTCAATGGCTTCCTTAACTCGCTTTATGAGCTCATCGGGGTCTTTGGTCTCTCCTCCAATGATCGTAAAAGCAGCATTTGTATCACAGTTATATTCGTAGCCTATATTATCTGAAGTTAACCCTTCTTCATATAGCGTCTGGGAAAGCTTTGTGCTGCTGCCCAGCATAAGATCCAGCATAATGCGTGTTGCCAGTTCATGCTCTAGCAGCGCCTTCCCTTCCAAGCCTGGACGATCTTCTTTACAGCCAAACAAACATTTCGGCATCGATACAGGCAAGGTTGTTACTTTGCGAGCTGTTCGCACTTGGAGGGGCTCCTCATCAAAGTAACGTTCGATTTCCCCTTGTTTCGGGAAAGACTTGGCCGCCTGATTGCTGCGCACTAACTCAAATATCTGCTCTGGCTCTACACCACCTACAATAAACAGCATCATATTGGAAGGGTGATAGAAGGTATGGTAACACTGTAGAAGTGTATCTCTCGTTATTTCCTGAATAGATTCAACCGTGCCTGCGATGTCAATGTAGATCGGATAGCGTTGGTACATCGCTTCTATAAGTCCGAAGTATGTCCTCCAATCCGCATTATCACGGTACATATTGATCTCTTGTTCAATGATTCCTTTTTCCTTTTCTACACTTTCCACGCTAAAATAAGGATTTTGAACGAAATCAATCAAAGTCGTTATGTTCTTCTCAATTTGATCCGTGGCTGAAAATAAATAAACCGTACGATCAAATGTGGTAAAGGCGTTTGCAGAAGCACCTTGCTGGGCGAAGGAAGTGAACACATCTCCTTCAGGCTCCTCAAACATTTTATGTTCTAAAAAATGTGCGATTCCATCTGGCACTTGAACAGGTTCTTCACCTTCTACCTTAAAATGATTATCGATGGAACCATATCGAGTAGAAAAAGTCGCATATGTCTTCTGGAATCCTGGCTTTGGTAAAACATAAACATCTAAGCCATTGTCCATACGCTCATAGTAAAGTGTCTCTTGGATACGATTGTACTCCCGCTTATTCATCACTTCTTTTCCTCCCGATTGCGTAAGACATAAATCGTATCGAGATGAAACGTTGCTGCCGCGGTCTGTATCTCATCAGCAGTAACATCACCCAGCTCCTCAATTAAGCTAGATGTTGTTCTTTCTCGTCCAGAAAGCACGCGATTGAAATCAAAGCTTATCATCTCAAAAGCAGAATCATCAATTTCTCTTAATTGATTGGCAATCATCGCTTTCGTTTGACTTAGCTCCAATGACTCAATACGTCCCTGACGCATGACTTCTAACTGCTCTTGGATAATCGTTGAAGCTTTTTCAATCTTGTCAAATTCTACGCCCGACTGAATCGTGCAAATGCCTTTGTGTCCATCGAAGCGGGATGAAGCATAATAAGCAAGGCTGTTCTTCTCACGCACATTGATAAATAATTTGGAATGTGGGTAGCTGCCTAGTACTCCATTGTATAAAAGAGCAGCAGGATATTTATCATCATGGTACGTAATTGTAGTACGAAGCCCCATATTAAGCTTGCCTTGTGTAACATCCAATCTGTCAGTAACATAACGAGGCTCACCTGTCTGCGGAACTGACAATGATCGAATATAAGCTACATCTTGTGTACGCTGCACTTGAAAATACTTTTCTACGTACGATTGTACAGTGGGGAGATCCGTGTCACCAATTACATAAATATCGATGCTGGCTTGCTCAAGCCACCATTTATACGTATCATATAAGCTCTTCGACTCTACCTTCTTCACTTCATCACGGCTGCCTAGTGGATGTAGACGATAAGGCTCATCCTTGCACATCTCTTCTACACATCGTTCTTGGGCATAACGAATCTTATCGTTTACGATCGCCTCCAAACGCTTGCGCACCGTCTCTTTTTCCTCTTGAACATATTTATCCCGAAACTTGTCTTGCTCCACGACAGGAGCTGTAATGGCTTCACCTAAAAATTGAAACCCTTGCTCCAATAACGGTTTTGTCGTATTAACAAAAGCATCATTTATGATGTCCATGCGAAACTGTACAATTTGATAATCTCCACGCTTATACACATCAAAGCCAAATCCCGCTCCATATAGCTCATCTAGACGTTCACGGAATTGGATGGTTTCAGGTAAAGAAGTTGTGCCACGTCTCAATACGAATGGCGTCAAGCCAACAGCTGTAACCGTTTCCTCCTTTAAGGGAACACCGATATAGGCACCGATGGCAAATGTCTTGAATCGCTTACTCGGCATTACATGGATACGAATACCGTTCACAACACCTCGTTCAAATGCTTGTTGGCGAACCTTCACGATAGGCAATCTCCTTTTCTCTGTCAGTTAATTGTCCTTACATCAAGATGTTAGCTTTACCATATTTCCTTACTCTCAGTATATGCATGTTGTTAACTTATCAATATCTTACTTCTAAATAACGAATTATACAAAAGGAAGAAGCAGTGCCGTTAGGCCAACCGCTTCTTCGCTCGTGAAATATGTGTTTATTTCGTTATCATGCAGCACTTGCTGCGCTCACATGTTTATGAATGTAACCACGCTCTGTCGATATCTCATCTCATAGACATCTTTGACACGATTCTACATGCAAAAAATATGCTTGCCAATTGTCTTCACTTGGGGACGTGTCCATATCCATTTGGATGTTGCTGTTACTGGATTAAAATAGTACAGACAGCCGCCAGAAGGATCCCATCCATCCACTGCATCTTGTACAGCTTGTCGCGCCTTTTCATTAGGCGTCAAATATATTTGACCATCGGCAACTGCCGTAAAGGCACGCGGCTGGAATATGACACCTGATGCTGTATTTGGAAAACTCGGTGATTTGATGCGGTTTATAATAACTGCTGCTACAGCTACTTGCCCCTCATATGGCTCACCGCGTGCTTCTCCATAGACCGCATTTGCCATCAACTTCAAATCGTTTTCGGTTAAACCCAAGTTATTAGAACCGCTTGGCTTGGACTTAGGCTTTCCTGTTGATGATTGTGGCGGCTTTACAGTATTAGATGATGGACTCCAATTTTTCGTTGCCTTAACTAATTTGGCACGTGTCTTCGAACCTACAATTCCATCAACTTTCAGTCCGAACTGTGATTGAAACCATTTTACAGAACCTTGTGTCTTGCTTCCAAACACACCGTCTACTTTGCCATAATAGTATCCTAAAAAGGCAAGTCGTCCTTGTAACTCCGTTACGTCTTGTCCTCTAGAGCCAGATTGCAATTGGGCTCCACTAAATGCAGCCGTACTATCTGACAAATGTGTATACTGATAAGCCCCGAACAGGATGCATACCATACAGACGGTAATCCAGATTATCCGTTTTCTCATCATCGTTACCTCTTTCGCTCTTGGTTTGACAGTATTGGCAACTTTATTATGAGATAACGGATTATGTTCTATACACGTCTTTTAGGAAGACATCTTTGTCTGTTGATATTGTTCCAAGGTCATCAATACTTCTCGTGGACGACTTCCATCAGGAGGCCCAATAATACCTTGCATCTGCATCGATTCAATAAGTCGGCTGGCACGGTTGTATCCAACACGTAATCTGCGCTGCAATAGCGAAGCAGACGCTTGCTGCCCTTCAAGCACGATCGTAACAGCCTGCTCAAACAATTCATCAACCGGTTCCCCATCAAATGAGGCAAGGTCATCAATTTCCGGCACCAAATCATCATTGTATTCCGCTGTTCCTTGATCTCGGCAGAATGACACGACAGATTCTACTTCTTGATCAGATAAAAATGCGCCCTGTACCCGTTGTGGCTTGGAAGAGCCCATAGGAAGGTACAGCATATCCCCTCGACCTAAAAGCTTCTCCGCACCAGCCATATCAAGAATAGTACGTGAATCCACTTGTGAAGATACACCAAATGCAATACGAGACGGGATATTGGCTTTGATAACGCCTGTAATAACGTCAACAGACGGTCTTTGCGTCGCAATAATAAGATGAATACCTGCTGCACGTGCCATTTGGGCCAAGCGACAGATTGCATCTTCAACATCATTTGCGGCAACCATCATTAAGTCAGCCAACTCGTCGACAATAACAACGATGTAAGGCAGGAATTTCTCTTTGTCATCCCCAACCAAATTGTTGTAACCTTCAATATTTCGTGTACCAGATTTGGAAAATAGCTCATATCGCTTTTCCATTTCCACTACAATCTTCTTCAACGCCAATGATGCTCGACGAGGATCCGTTACGACGGGAGCCAACAAATGCGGGATGCCGTTATACACATTTAACTCAACCATCTTTGGATCAATCATTAGAAACTTAACTTCGTCAGGCTTTGCTTTGTACAAAATACTTGTGATAATCCCGTTAATACAAACCGACTTACCTGACCCAGTAGCGCCTGCAACAAGCAAGTGAGGCATTCGTGCTAAATTTCCTATAATAGGAGCACCTGAAATATCGCGCCCTAGTGCAATCGTTATATTCGAATTTGCATCTACAAATGTCGGTGTTTCCATAACTTCGCGCATGGTGACGATAGACACTTCATTGTTAGGCACCTCAATACCGATCGCAGACTTACCAGGGATAGGCGCTTCCATCCGAATATCTTTAGCGGCTAGCGCCAGTGCAATATCGTCAGATAAGCTAACAATACGGCTTACTTTAACCCCGATGTCTGGCTGAATTTCATAGCGAGTAACAGCAGGCCCCCGAACTACTTCCAATACCTTAGCTCGAACGCTGAAACTTTCCAATGTAGCTTCAAGCTTACGAGCAGTTTGCATGAAGTCCGCTTGTTCTCCTCCTTTACCGCCACCTTGTGGTTTGGCCAGTAAAGAGAAGTTAGGCAATTTGTACGGCTTAACGGGTGGTTTAACTGGAACTACAATCTCTTCTTCAGTTAGAGTACTATTTAGCGGCATTCCATTCCCTACATCTAATGCTGCAGAACCTTCATCTCCTGCTGCTGGGAGCTGCGGCAATGAAGGTGATGAAGAAGCTACCACAACAGTTGTATGTTGTTTCTCGTCAGACACAGCATCTAGGTCAATATTCCAATCTTCATCTACATCATCTTGCGTACCGATATATTCGTCAGCAGAAGCGGGGCTCCAACCGTCATAATCAGGAGACATAAAGTCCCGGAACAATGGCCCGTTACGATCTTCCGATTCATTTTCCAATATGGAGTTATTGCCGGTGCTCATACTATCAGATGTACTTGTATGCTGCCCTTGCGACACAGTACGTGCATCTGCGTCCGCATCGAAGTTGGATACATCCGTCCATTCTGCTTCAACCGTAGTTTCGGCCTTCGTACGCTTACCTTTTCGTTTCATTGAACGCTCTAACCATTCATCATCCGCATCAATCAGCTCTTCCTCATTAGAGACATTACGTCTATCGCCAAATAATTGAAAGAACACGGGTGTTTTAGAGGCTTTACGTGGAGAACCATATTCTTCGATATCTTCATCATCAGAGAAATCAGGGATGTTATCGTTCTTAGAACTTTCTCGTTTCTTCTCTTCCGCTTCACGAACTTTTCGCTCATTGATGCGTGCTTTGCGCTGCTTATGTATCGTCTTCATTAGTTTTTTAATTTGCGTGCGCATCAGTTGAGCGAGCTCCACATACGATAATTGGGTGGCCAGCATAAAGCCGATTATAAATAGTACTATGATTAGCAACTTCGTCCCTAACGCACCAAATAAGGCAAAAACGAGGCAATACAGTGCTGCCCCTATATACCCGCCACTTATGTCTTTGTTCCACATATCACTTGCCGTTCCTGTTTCGGCAGCTGTAATTAGTTCTTCCTTCATTGTGTTATGTATTGCTTGAAATATACTTCCCGCGCTAATGTCGTCTGCAACAGGAAGCAGTCGCATTTCCACTGCACTCATCGTACTCATCATCGTAAATCCGATAAGGATGATTAACAATCCTGTTTTTCTTGCGCTCCAACCAGCAGGCCAATGCCGTTTAATCATCACAGCTAAGCCTACATAAATAAGGACAAGCGGTATTACAAAATAAAACTTTCCAAGCAGTAGTCCGAACAGCTTGGACAACGCTCGTCCGAAGGCTGCTCCGCCGGAAAGCGCAATGACAGAGCTCGTTATGAGCAATATACCGTATATTTCAAATTTCAGGCTCTTGCTTAAAGACTGCTTCTTACGTTTTCTTCGGGCCAATTGTTGTCACCTCCACATGCCATTATATCACAGAACAGCCGTTCTTACTATGTTCTGCCGTTATCTGCTTCATAGTCATATGGAGACATGAAAAATAGCGTAGTTATCATGAACAAGAGCCAAATTGTTCTTTCAACCTACGCTATTTTATAATGAAGTTTTACATATTATTTATTTGTAGAACAGTTCCTGGTTGAAAGGCAGGATGTAAAAAGTCTTGTATCCCACATGGCTGCAAAATTCTTTCTACGCGAACATAATCATCATTAAGACGTTGGACAAGCAGTAATCGCCCTTCCCACACCATTTCATGAAATTCATATATTCGCTGTGTTTGCTCCTGAAACTCGTTTTTAAATATTTCTTCTTCAGGTATTACAGTATATAGAGTCATTAACGTTCCCCCTATCTAAATGTTGGAGGAACTGGCGGCATCGTGTCATTTCCCAATGTCTGTACAGCTGCAGTTTGTTCACCTAAAGGGACCCTCCGCATTTCGATTAGTTCATTCAACCGCTTTAGCGCTTGTCCAAGCCCGCCAATCTCATCAATAAGCCCATGCTTTACCGCCTCTGGACCAATAATCGTTGTTCCAATATCGCGAGTCAGTTCTCCTGTTTTAAACATTAATTCTTTAAATGTTTGATCTGAAATGTTTGAATGTGCAACAACAAATCGAACGACCCGCTCTTGCATTTTATCCAAATATTCAAATGTTTGCGGTACGCCGATAACTAGACCTGTCAAACGAATCGGATGTATGGTCATTGTCGCCGTTTCTGCGATAAAGGATGCTTGTCCTGACGTTGCAATAGGAACACCAATACTGTGTCCACCGCCAAGGACAAGCGTAACCGTCGGCTTCGTCAATGACGAGATCATCTCTGCGATAGCTAATCCTGCCTCAACATCTCCTCCAACGGTATTCAACATGATCAAAATTCCTTCAATTTTAGGATTTTGTTCTGCTGCGACAAGCTGTGGAATAATATGTTCATACTTAGTCGTTTTGTTTTGAGGAGGAAGTACAATGTGTCCTTCAATCTGACCAATAATGTTCAGACAATATATATTGGATTCGCCCGGATTCGGAATCGACGCGGTTCCCAGCTGCTGTATCGTTTGGATAGCTGGTGGAGCTTCTTTATTCAAAGGAGCTTCTGGTGGTGGACCTTGTGGCGGCTCATCCTGACGTAGCCATCCTTCTAATGCATCCAAATCCCATCTATGCATAGATGGAAAATGTAAACTTGCTTGCGTTTCATTTTCGCTATCATTTGAAAAATCTTGTGCTTTTGTCAAGCTTCTCCCTCCAATCTGGGAATACACGTTTAGCTTGCGTAGAGCACTTTATCGTTATGCAGCATATTTATAATTGTTTTGTTGAAATCATGTACTTAGAGCATGGCAATTACCCATGAAGATCGATATAGATAGAAATTATCAGCGAACCAAACTAAAAAAGTCCTTTGCCGGGTAGGCAAAGGACTGAATTCAGTGACGTGAGCGCGACCTAAGGTCACACGATATAATAGTTGTAGCAATTATTATACTTCCATAATAATTGGAAGTATCATTGGACGGCGCCGTGTTTGTTCGTATAAGAAACGACCAAGAGCATCTTTCACATGTGTCTTGAGTGAAGCCCACTCATTGACGTTCTCATTCATAAGACGGTGCAACGTGGAAGTAACAATACGATTCGCTTCATCGAGAAGACCCTCAGATTCACGAACGTAAACAAATCCACGAGAAATAATATCTGGACCAGACATTATTGTACCGTCCTGCTTGCTTAATGTAACGACGACGACGAGAATACCGTCTTGTGACAACAGCTTGCGGTCGCGCAGAACAATATTACCCACATCTCCAACTCCAAGACCATCTATGAGTACATAGCCAGATGGTACTTTAGAGCCGCGACGAGCAACTCCATTCTGTATCTCAATTGTTTCACCAATATCTGTAATAAAGATGTTTTCTGGTTCAATGCCAACTGATTCTGCTAATTTAGCATGATGACGAAGCATCCGATATTCACCGTGAACTGGGATGAAGTACTTTGGTTTCATCAAATTGATCATTAGCTTTAGTTCTTCTTGGCTACCGTGTCCAGAAACGTGAACACCAGACATCGATCCGCCATAAATTACATTTGCGCCTAGTCGGAACAGTTCATCAACTGTACGACCTACATATTTCTCGTTACCTGGGATTGGCGTTGCTGCGATTACAACTGTGTCACCTGGAAGGATGTCTACTTTACGATGCGTAGAACGCGCCATACGAGTCAATGCAGACATCGGCTCTCCTTGGCTTCCTGTTGACAAAATGGCCACACGATCAGCAGACATCTTGTTTACTTCTTCAGGTTCAATGAGCATTCCGTCAGGAATGTGCAAATATCCTAGCTCTGAAGCGATGGAGACGACGTTCACCATACTTCTTCCTACTACAGTCAACTTGCGGTTTGTTGCATATGCAGCATCAATAACTTGTTGAACACGATGAATGTTAGAAGCAAATGTAGCAACAACGACGCGCTGCTGAGCTTTGCTAAAGATATTTTCTAGTTCAACACCAACGCTGCTTTCTGAAGGCGTAAAGCCTGGACGTTCAGCATTTGTACTGTCTGACAATAGGGCTAGTACACCCTTTTTACCGATTTCAGCCATACGATGAAGATCAGCGTATTGCTCATTAACAGGTGTATGATCAAACTTGAAGTCACCCGTATGTACAATAGCCCCTTCAGGAGTATCTAAACATACTCCAACTGAGTCTGGGATTGAGTGATTCGTTTTAAAGAAGCTCGCACGCATACAGCCTAGCTGAACTTCAGAATCAGCTGTAATCAAGATGCGTTTCGTTTCTCCAAGAAGGTTAGCTTCTCTAAGCTTGCTCTCAATAAGACCAAGTGTTAGACGAGTACCATACACAGGAACATTCAAATGACGCAATACATATGGCAATCCGCCAATATGGTCTTCGTGTCCGTGCGTAATCAATATTGCTCTTACTTTATCACGATTCTCTGTTAAATATGAAATGTCTGGAATTACAATATCAATTCCAAGCATATCTTCTTCAGGGAACTTCAGCCCTGCGTCGATAACGACGATGTCATTGCCATATTGAACTGCGTACATGTTCTTACCGATTTCACCTACGCCGCCCAATGCAAAAATTAATAGTTTATCCGAGTTGTTCTTCTTCGACAATGTCAATCTTAACCTCCTATATTCAGTTGGCCGTCGCACCAATGAACTTCTTTCTTTTGTAAAATATACCGCACCCAGTCACTTGTAACTCATTATACATGAACGTGTGAGAAAAACACAAGCAAGCGTTTTTATTGGCCCATAGAATCCCCTAAATCCTCTCAAGTAATGCCCATCTTCGCGTTCCTTATATCGAAAATTGACGGCAAAATTTTTATGTAATTTGCTGTTTGGAAAAATAAAAGAAAGCGGCCAAGGCCGCTTTCTTTTATTTTATATATTTTACGAGCGATTGGAATCCAGCAATTGCTTAATAAATTGTTGTTCCTGCTCCGTTGCTTGCACAAGCGGTAAACGCACGCCACCTACTTCTATACCTTGCAAATTCAATGCGTATTTAACTGCCACTGGATTAGGAACTGGATGTGGACAGCTAAATAACCCTTTGAAAACAGGCGTAAGCTTATTGTTCAGTTCGAGTGCTTCTTGATTATGACCTTGAATAAATGCTTCTATCATCTGCTTCATTTCAGAACCAATAACATGGCTCGCTACACTTACAATACCGTAAATACCAACACTAAGTCCTGGTAATGTCGCAATATCATCACCGCTGTACACCTTAAATTGCTCCGGTGCCTTAGCAGCAATTTCACCCATTTGGTCAATAGATACACATTCTTTAGTAGCTATAATATTCGGGACATCATTAGCCAAACGCAATGTCGTATCTACGCTCATGCTAGCAACTGTACGTGAAGGTACATTGTAAAGCATAACTGGAAGCTTTGTTGCGCTCGCAATAGCTTTGAAATGCTGATACATACCTTCTTGACTTGGTTTATTATAATAAGGCACGACAAGCAGAACCCCGTCTACTCCCGCTGCCTCTGCTTGCTGTGTCAAATGTATAGAATGCGCTGTATTGTTGGATCCCGTTCCTGCTATAATGCGTGCGCGTCCACGTGCATGCTTCACAGCAAATTGGAACAATTGTACTTTTTCCCCCTCGGTTAACGTTGGGGATTCACCTGTTGTACCGCTTACCACTAGGCTATCTGACTTCTGCTCCTCAATCAAATAATCTATAAGCTTACCTGTTTGTTCCCAATCAATTGTTAAATCATTATGGAATGGCGTTACCATAGCCGTAATTAATCTGCCAAAATCCATAATGAACACCTCCTTATAAAAAAGCCTCAGCCTCTCATTTTCTATATCTATGTCATCGCGCACATGAAATCTGCCTATCGATGAAGTTCAAACTTAGCATGCAATGCTCGTAAAGCACGAACCATATCCTCTTTACGAACCAATACCCAAATCGTCGTATTCGAATCCGCAGATTGAAGAATTTGAATCTCTTGTTTCGTCAACGCTTCAACGATGTGAGCCATAATACCAGGCACACCATTTATACCTCCGCCAATAACGGAAACTTTCGCACATTCAGACAAGGACTTTGGCGCATATCCCATTTCATGCAGCACTTCAAGTGCTTTTGGTGCGTCTGTATCAAATACTGTATATACCGCCCCAGAAGGGGTAACATTAATAAAATCAACACTGATCTGATTGTGTGCCATCGCCTTAAATACATGAAGCTGAAGGTCAACCGCACCTTCTTGAGCCTCGACTGTAATTTGAGTGACGTTGCTTACATATGCAATACCGGTTACATAACGATCAACAATACCATCCTGTACTTGATTAAAACATTCAGGGTGGGTAACAAGCGTACCTTCCTCATCGGAGAATGTACTGCGCACACGTACAGGAACACGCGCTTGCATAGCAATTTCAACCGCTCGCGGATGTATAACTTTCGCGCCATGATGAGCCATGTTGCATATTTCAGCATAACTAACTACCGATAATGGTTTCGCGTCTTCAACGACTCTTGGATCTGCTGTTAAAATTCCATTAACATCTGTATAAATATCAACCATTTCAGCACGTAATGCCGTTCCAAGCGCAGTAGCAGATGTATCACTACCTCCGCGGCCTAATGTTGTAAAATCACCGTTCTCGCTTTGTCCTTGGAACCCCGTAACGATAGCAACCTGATTGTTCTCTAGCGCCTCACGAACCCGATCAGGTTTTACATCTAAAATACGAGCATTACCATGATGACCGTCAGTCTTGAAGCCCGCTTGGGCACCAGTAAATACAGTGGATGCAATTCCTTCTGCCTGAAGTAAACTGCACAACGTAGTTGCTGAAATAATTTCACCACAGCACAACAATAAATCCTGCTCTCGTGATGGCAATGCGTTACCGTTGTTCGCAGTCCATTCAAGCAGGGTATCCGTTGCATATGGCTCACCACGACGCCCCATCGCAGACACGACAATTGCAAGGCGATAGCCTTGTTCCAGTTCTCGCCGTATATGATGAATAACGCGTTGTCTTGCTTCAGGGGTAGATAATGAGGTTCCCCCGAATTTTTGAACTAAAATACGCATGTAACATTCCTCCAACTAGATGACTGACCGTATTAGAACACGCAAAAAAGGCAGGAGCAACCTGCCTATTCCTGCCGCTCCGATGCCAAATGCTCTGCAATTTGAACCGCATTCCAAGCAGCGCCTTTGAGTAAGTTATCAGATACGATCCACATATTTAACGCTAATGGATGATACAAATCACGGCGTACACGGCCTACAAACACATCAAGCTTGCCAGCAGCATCTGTAGCAAGCGGGTACGTCTGCGTTCCGATATCATCTTGGAGGGTAACTCCAGGTGCATCACTTAACAGTTGCCGTACTTCGTTTATATCGAACTCTTGCTTCAGTTCCACATATACCGATTCCGAATGACCATAGACAACAGGAATGCGTACGCACGTTGCTGTTACTTGGATATCGTCATCGCCCATAATTTTTTTCGTTTCTTGAATCATCTTGATTTCTTCATACGTAAAGCCGTTATCTTGAAACTTATCAATTTGCGGTACTGCATTGAATGCTATTTGATGCTTAACAGGCAGTGAAGATACTGGCAAAATATCTGCCTCTACTTCACGTCCCTCCAATACTTCTTTCGTTTGGCGAAGCATCTCATTAATCGCATGACTACCTGCGCCAGAAACAGCCTGATACGTAGATACGATAATGCGGGAAATACCATAACGATCATAGAGAGGTTTAAGTGCCGCTACCATTTGAATTGTCGAACAGTTCGGATTGGCAATTATTCCGTTATGGTCCTTAATAACATCCGCGTTCACTTCTGGAACGACTAGCGGTGTATTTGGGTCCATACGATATGCGCTTGTGTTATCGATGCACACTGCACCGCGCTCAACAGCTGCCGGAGCCAGCGCACGACTTACATCTCCTCCTGCACTGAACAAGGCAAAATCAACACCTTCAAAACTCTCAGGCTTTGCTTCCTCAATCGTGTGTTCTACTCCGTTAAAAATAACGGTTTTGCCTGCAGAACGAGCCGAAGATAACAGCTTCAAGTTACGGATCGGGAATTTGCGTTGTTCTAATAGCTTTAAGATCTGTTCCCCTACTGCTCCAGTAGCACCCACTACTGCAACGTTAAATTGCTTCTGATTCGACATCTGTTGTTTCTCCCCTCTGTTCCGTATATGGAGCACAAAGGAGCGTGAGGACCGGGGTCTTCACGCTCCTTGCGACTTATCATGTATACTGAAAGCGCTCAATAATGAGCGGCTGCAGTTGCTTACCTTCCAGTGCTGCTGCACACGCCTCAGGAATCAATTCCATCCGCGCTACTAAAGAATTTGGCTTCTGAACAGGATTGTCTTGACCATAAGGTACAAAATATATATGTTTGGCTACTAACAACTTTGCAATGTTCGCCGCATTCAAGCCCAAGCCATCATTCGTCGATATCGCTAATACTAAAGGCCTCTGATTGCGCATTTGCGCCTTAGCCGCCATAAGGACAGGGCTATCCGTGATAGCATTTGCCAATCGACTAGTCGTATTACCTGTACAAGGTGCAATCACAAGCACATCAAGCAGCTTGGATGGCCCAAGCGGTTCCGCTTCAACAATTGTAGTGATCATATCATTGCCAGTAATATCTTTCAACTGTTTCTGCCAATGATTAGATGTACCAAATCGTGTATCTGTCGTTAATATAGTAGTCGAAACAATCGGAATAACTCGTGCGCCAAGATCAACAAATCGTTGAATTTGGGGCATCACTTCATCAAAAGTACAATGTGAACCCGTCAAAGCATAGCCTACGGTAATTCCAGTAAAATCCAAACTCATTGGCCATCCCCCCGACTTCGCGTCACTTCATTCAGCAATTCGCTGATACTGTTCGCCAAAATACGACCAGCTGTTTTAGGAGCAACGATACCGGGAAGTCCTGGAGCAAGCATTGCCTTAATGCCGCGCTTTTCCGCGAATCGGAAATCAATGCCGCCTGGCTTCGACGCCAAATCAATAAGTACAGCACGGTTTGGCATTTGAGATATGACCTGTGCTGTGACTATCATAGTCGGTATCGTATTAAAAAGCAAGTCGATTTGAGACACATGCTGCGCAAGATTAGTCAAATAAAACGGCTCGCATCCCATCTCTACCCCTCTCGCGAAATGCTCTGGCCTGCGCACTCCTAATTTTACTCGTGCACCAAGTCCAAGCAGCGTACGTGCCAGTGTAAATCCTGTTCTACCCAACCCAAGAACGACTATTTCTGCACCATGAATCGTAATGTCAGTATGCTGGATCGCCATCATAACAGCACCTTCAGCAGTCGGTATCGAATTGTATATAGCGACATCATCGCGTTCGAATAATTCTAACAATGTAATGCGATATTTCGCACACAGTTTACTTAAATATGGCTTAGCCATACCTGTAAATATAACTGCATGTTTAGGGAGCGCAGCGATATCTTCTTCGGTTAATGTTAATTCTTCAGATGTAAATATAGCGTGCACTCGGCCATCTTCATCGGTACCAACCGCAGGCAGCACCAATGCATCTGTATCCCTCAACAACTCAAGAGATAGCGATTTGCGCTGAATGCCATGGTACGGATTTGACAGTTGGTCAAATCCTACTAGTGTCACACTTGCATCCAGCTCCGACAGCTTCTGAAAGACTTCGATCTGTCTGGCATCGCCACCTAAGAACACGACATGAACGCCGGTCAACATGGTTGCGAATCACTCCTTTCTAACTTGCCGCTTGCACATCTAAAACATCATATGCTAGCGCCCAGAAAGGGTGCTTAGAAGCAAACAACTCCAAAATGCAAAAAAACGACTGCTTCGCAAAGAAGCAGTCGTCCTATTCATGTTATAAAAGTATACGAGGGCATAGCCACATTATTTCGTGCCAGTATGACCAAAACCGCCTTCACCGCGGATTGTATCGGACAATTCCTCTACGGCCACAAGCTTTATGCGAGGTACTTCTTGAATAACCATTTGAGCAATACGTTCGTTACGCTCAATCTTGAACGCTTGTTTACCATGATTAATAATGAGCACCTTTACTTCACCGCGATAGTCCGCATCAATCGTACCAGGCGAATTCAGGCATGTAATTCCATTTTTATATGCTAATCCGCTACGCGGACGAATTTGTGCTTCCAATTGCGGCGGAAGAGCCATCGCAAATCCTGTTGGCACAAGCATACGTTCACCTGGTGCTAATATAACTGATTCCTCTACAGCTGCATGCAGGTCAAAACCCGCTGCAAGCTCTGACATTTGCTGTGGAAGAGGAATATCCTCATTGCCTGGTAATTTTTTAATTTGAACTTCGTAACTGTTATTTGACAAGACTGTCCCTCCTGAATGCTGCAATCGCTGCGTCATTATTGCCTACCATGGACACTGCAAATGGCTGTGATGTCATGTTCTTAACAATCTCACGCACATCATCTTGTGTCACTGCCTCTATGCGAGCAATAATCTCATCTAATGTGTAATGTCTTCCTAGCATCAGTTCATTTTTGCCTAGACGTGTCATCCGGCTGCTCGTGCTTTCTAAGCTTAAAATAAGACTGCCTTTTAACTGTTCTTTGCCTTTACGCAATTCTTCGTCCGATAAACCTTTAACCGTAACATCTTGCAGTACTTCTAGCGTAAGTTCCAACACATCAGTAGTCTGCTTCGGCGCTGTTCCGGCGTAAACCGTAAACAATCCACTGTCAATATGCGAAGAATGATAGGAATAAACCGAATAAGCTAGACCGCGCTTCTCACGGATTTCTTGGAACAAACGTGAACTCATTCCCCCACCGATAATGTTATTCAGCAACACCATCGCGTACAAGTTCGGATCGTTCATCGAGCAACCTGGCAAGCTCATGCAAATATGATTTTGTTCCGTTTGCTTCTGGTGGAACAACAGATCACTCTTGAACGTTGGTGCTTCCACTGCCAAAGACTGCCCTTTAATTTGGAAATCACCAAAATGACGCTCGAGTAATTCGACAATGGAATCATCAATATTTCCCGCAACGGCTATAACCGTATTATCGATCGTATAGTGCTGATTCATATAGTGTTTCAGATCAGCAGAAGTCATTGCGTCTAATCGTTCTCTCGTACCTAATATCGGATACGCCAATGAATGCGAACCGTATGCTGCACGAGTTAATAAATCATGAACAAGATCATCAGGCGTGTCTTCATACATCGATATTTCCTCTAGAATCACGTTTCTTTCCTTATGTAATTCCTCTTCAGCCATTTGTGACCGGAAAAACATATCGGAAAGCACGTCTACAGCAATTGGCAAGTGCTCATCAAGCACTTTCGTGTAGTAACAGGTATATTCTTTGGAAGTAAATGCATTTACATGTCCACCTATTCCATCGAATGCTTCAGCAATAGACTTTGCATCATATCGCTCTGTACCTTTAAATAACATATGCTCTATAAAATGAGAAACACCGTTCGTCGTCTCATCCTCATTGCGCGATCCAGTCTTCACCCAGATGCCGAACGAAACTGAACGGCAGGTCGGAATTTTCTCTAAAACGACACGCAGGCCGTTTCGCAGCTGCACTTTTTCCAACAGGAGCTCCTCCTTAACTCAATTCAATGCACTCTTTATCCTATCAAAAAAGTGCTATCACCTCAACTTATTCCCGATTCGCCTTTGAAATAACCCGTTTCTCAGACAGCACTTCACTAACGGTACCTGGCTCAAGCTTCTGTTCTCTTGCCATGCGAATAAATGTAGGCAGCGCTTGGCTTGTCGCAGCTGTCGGATGCATCAACACGAGCACTCCAGGCTTCAATTTAGGCCTTACACGTTGAATAATTGTACCCGGTTCATTTGGGGTACTCCAGTCAATCGTATCCGCACTCCATAACACCGTACGCATCTTCAATTGTTGTGCCGTCTTTACGGTAAGGCTGTTAAACGAGCCTGAAGGCGGTGCAAACCAACTGCTGCGCTTCCCGAGCTGCTTTTCTATTTCACGTTCTGTCTTTTCCATTTCAACATACTGCCGACCTTCACTAAGCTGCGCCATATTGGGATGTGTATAGGCATGATTGCCAATCTCATGTCCTTCTTCCGTTAGACGCTTCGCCAGTTCAGGGTTACGTCGAACCCACGAGCCATCTAAAAAGAAAGTTGTCTTCACTTTGTGTTCTTTCAACGTCTTCAATATGGGCTCAATGTGTTCATTCCCCCAAGCTACGTTAATCATAAACGCAACCATCGGTTTATTTTCATTACCTCTATAGATAGGCTCCACAGGTAAATCCGCCAAAGTCACTTCTGGCTTCATTTCTCGATGTACAAGCTTCAACGAAGAACCTTTCGGTAACTTCAGATTATGTTCGTAAGATGCCTCCACATCTACTTCAAGTCCGTTATAACCAGGTACTGCTTTCCATACGCGGTCTACACGGGCATTTATAGGTGCTTCCCGCATCTCTTCGGCCGCTTTTCTAATTCGTTGACGCAATTCGTCTCCGTCTATTTTATCTAAATTACTGCTCATCTGAAACGCATCGCTATTAACCAGACGAGCTTTATGCTCTGTCACATATTTACTTGCACCGGTCGAATCTACGATAATCCACGCGATCATACAAGTAAATCCGATAACAATCCACTTTTGTTTCGTTGCGTTCAACTCGGTCACCCCTTTGATGGTTGTCCATATTGATCCGTTCCATTCTATGCATCTTTGGAACGTTCTATTCAATATAGCAAAGCAACTATCCTATATAGGGTGAACGAAATGTATCGTTTTTACTACTTTTCCTCCCGTAAACTTTACTGAAAACAAAAAAGAGCCAGATTCATCTGGCTCTTACTAAGTAAATCATTTGACAAGCAAATGATATTACGAACGATCTGAACGATTGTCGCCTTGGTTTGGACGTGGTCCACGAGGGCCTTGTCCATTCGGTCTACGACCGCCTTCAGAGCGAGGAGGACGAGCAGTCGAGGAGCTGGAGCTTGAAACAACTGCTGTTCCTGCTTCACTAGCTGGTTCCAACAATACTTTGTGGGACAAGTTAATACGTCCTTGTTGATCAATTTCAACAACTTTGACTTCGATCTTGTCGCCGATGTTCACGACATCTTCTACTTTTGCTACACGTTCTGTAGAAAGTTGAGAAATGTGAACAAGACCTTCTTTATTAGGAAGTACTTCAACGAAAGCACCGAATTTCTCTACGCGCTTAACCGTACCTGTGTACACTTCACCGATCTCGACTTCACGTACGATGCCCTCAATAATATCACGGGCACGTTCGTTAGCCTCTTGGCTAGGAGACGCAATGAAAATACGGCCATCTTGTTCGATATCAATCTTAACGCCAGTTTCATCGATAATCTTATTAACGACTTTACCACCTGCGCCAATAACATCACGAATTTTATCTGGGTTAATTTGCATCGTCAAAATTTTAGGCGCATACTGAGACAATGTTTCGCGTGGTTGTTGAATAGCTTCTAGCATTTTTCCAAGGATATGCATACGTCCTTCATTCGCTTGTGCAAGCGCTTGAGACAAGATATCGCGGTTAATACCGTCAATCTTAATATCCATTTGAATCGCTGTTACACCTTCAGCCGTACCCGCAACTTTGAAGTCCATATCGCCAAGGTGATCTTCCATACCTTGAATATCAGACAAGATAGAGAAATGATCTCCGTCTTTAATAAGACCCATTGCAATACCTGCAACTGGAGCTTTGATCGGTACGCCAGCATCCATCATTGCCAATGTACTTGCGCAGATACTAGCTTGGGATGTGGAACCGTTAGACTCTAAGCACTCAGAAACGAGACGGATTGTATATGGGAAATCAACTTCGTTCGGGATTACTTTGCTCAATGCACGCTCACCCAAAGCACCATGTCCAATTTCACGACGGCCTGGAGCGCGAAGCGGTCTTGCTTCACCAACAGAGAACGGCGGGAAGTTATAGTGGTGCATGAATCGCTTGGACTCTTCCGTACCTACACCATCAAGAATCTGTACATCGCCAAGAGCACCGAGCGTACAAATGCTAAGTGCTTGGGTTTGACCACGTGTGAACAGACCTGAACCGTGTGTACGAGGAAGCAAGCCTACTTGGCTCTCAATTGGGCGAATCTCGCTCAATTGGCGACCATCAGGACGTACTTTATCATGGGTAATAAGACGACGTACTTCTTCTTTAACGATATCGTACAATGTCTCTTTAACATCATCCATCTTTTCAGGTTGCTCTATATAGAGCTGCTCAAAGTGCTCAGCTGCTTCTTGGTTAATAGCATCAATAGCATCTTGACGAGCATGCTTCTCTTGAATGCGAATAGCTTCAACTAGACGAGATTGAGCGAATGCACGTACTGCCGCGCTCACTTCCTCATCAACCGCATGAAGCTTCGCTTCGATCTTTTCTTTTCCTGAAATTGCTGCAAATTCTTCAATCTTAGCAACAATGTTCTTGATTTCATCGTGACCGAATAGAATAGCCTCAAGCATTACTTCTTCAGGTACTTCATTTGCTTCAGCTTCTACCATCATGATAGCGTCTTTCGTACCCGCTACAACGAGATGAAGATCAGTCTTCTCTTCTTGCTCAACTGTAGGGTTGATGATGAATTGACCGTCAATACGACCAACGATAACGCCTCCAATTGGACCATTGAACGGAACATCAGAAATCGCCAAGGAAGCAGAAGTACCGATCATTGCTGCAATCTCAGGCGGGCAATCTTGATCCACACTCATCACAAGATCGACGATTTGAACATCGTTACGGAATCCTTCCGGGAACAATGGACGAATCGGACGATCAATGAGGCGGCTTGCCAAAATAGCTTTCTCACTTGGTCTTCCCTCACGCTTAATAAATCCGCCAGGAATTTTACCTACTGAATATAAACGTTCTTCATAGTTGACCGTTAGCGGGAAGAAATCTAGGTCTTTCGGTTCTTTGGACGCTGTGACGGTACACAATACAACTGTGTCGCCATAACGAACAGTTACCGCCGCGTTAGCTTGCTTAGCCAACTGTCCTGTCTCCAGTACAAGCGGTCTTCCGCCGAGGTCCATCTCGATGCGATGCATGGAATCCCTCCTTAATGTATAACCATACTCCAATTCTGTACGTGTACCATTATTTCCTGCTTTACGCTGCAAAAACCGTCTCTCATGCAGAGACACGATAAATATCAGCTTGTCTAGCATTCATTCAGTCAGAACTAAAAATAGGTATGTAAATAAATTTGACTATACGATAAAAAGCAACCCAGTTGCATGCCGCTCACGGCGGCGATATACAACCAGGCTGCTTGGGTTAGAGCTATTAACGACGCAAACCGAGTTTCTCGATCAATGCGCTGTAACGCTTAACATCTTTGTTTTTCAAGTAAGCCAACAACTTACGGCGTTGACCAACCATTTTCAACAAACCACGACGGGAATGATGATCTTTCTTGTGCGTACGCAAGTGATCAGTCAAATTAACGATGTTTTGCGTAAGGATAGCGATCTGAACTTCCGGGGAACCCGTGTCAGAAGCGTGAGTCTTGTGCTCTTCGATAAGCTGTTGCTTACGTTCTTGAGACAATGCCATCCTATTCACCTCCAATTTCATTATTCATAGTGTATTCCAACAGCCTCGTTACCGATGGTGAGATCAAGTAACCAAGCAATGGACAAGTGTTGTCCGTAGACAACGATATTAGTATAGCATCATTATAAGAGAAAGTAAACTCAACAATTTCAGGACACCTAATCAGAGCACCTGCTTCATGCCAATTAGCCTCGCAACACTGCACGTGCATCCTCAGCATCTCGTGTGATCTGCTCAATTAATTCCTGTATGCCATTAAATTTCTTCTCTGAACGCAAATACGCAATCAGCGATACGGTCAACGTTTCATCATAAATATCCGCATCAAAGTCAAACAAATGCGCTTCAACAATCGGTGCTAATATATGACTGTGGAAAGTAGGCTTCAAACCTATGCTAAGCACACCATCATACATCTCGCCACGCACTTGAACACGTACTGCATATACGCCTAAACGCGGAATATAATACGGTTCTGCCGGATCTACGTTAGCAGTAGGAAATCCAATCGTGCGTCCACGCTTCTCACCGTGCACCACCGTACCTGTAATCGTATATGGACGGCCAAGCAAGTGATTGGCTTGAACCATATCTCCATCATCTAGACACGCACGAATACGGGTACTACTAACCTTTTGCCCTTTATCATCGAACGGCTCGACGATATCGACTGTGAAACAATCTTTTCCTATTTCACGCAGCGATTCAGCCGTACCTACTCCTTGGAAGCCAAAACGATAGTCAAATCCACATACGACATGCTGAGCCTTCAGCTTGCACAATGCTTCAACAAACTGTTGAGGTGAAATACGCGCGAATTCAAGATCGAAATTAACGACATACATAAAATCGACTCCAAGCTTCGCTAACTGACGCTCTTTCTCGGCAAGCGGGGTTAAGTATCGTTCATAGCCTTGTCTTCCAAATACGTATTTGGGATGAGGATGAAACGTCATAACTCCAAGTGGTATATTATGCTCTTGACTATATGCAAGACCACGCTCTATTACATGAATATGCCCGGTATGAAGTCCATCGAAGTGTCCTAGCACAACAACTTGTGGCTGTGAATGCAGCTGCCAAGCCGAACCATTCAATATATGTTGTAAAGCTATCGTTTCCATATGTCATCGAGCTCCTACATCCAGTTCTAGGGGTTGTTCCTCTATTCACAAGTTCAGCGTCATCAGGACGCATACGAGCAATTAAGGGCTATGTTAAACATCAGCCAACCGTACTCATTATACATCTGATGACCAGCAGACTACAACCCTATTAGGATGGAAGAAATGCTTTTACTGCCCGTAAAGCAAACTGTCCTTCTGGAACTTGAAATAATCCGTAGAACGTTCCTTCTTCATCATGCAGTCGATACAACTGCTGCGTTAAAGGTGTAAACGAACATGCACGGAAAGGAATTCCCTTGCCCTGCGTCGCATAAGTCGCATACTCATTTTGGATTTGGATTGAAGGGATAAAAGAGACTGCCTTTTCAATAGAAATCAAATGCTCTTCTAAAGAACCGTCACTTACAGCTTGTTGAATTTGTTCAATCGTCAAGCTGTCATTCTCTTCAAGTCCTGCAGATAATGTACGTACAAGCTTCCCCATCGTAGAAGGTACTTGCAGCGAACGCCCAATATCTACACACAACGTACGGATATACGTTCCTTTTGAACAAGTTACACGGAATCGAACAGTAGGTTCACTTGTTCCAATCCCTAGACATTCAAGGATAGAAATATCATGTATCGTAGCTTTTCTCGACTTACGCTCAACGACCTTTCCTTCTCTAGCGAGTTCATACAATCGCTTTCCATTCACCTTAACGGCAGAATACATAGGAGGCGTTTGCTCAATCTCACCTACAAAAGAAAGAATGGATTCACGAATTTGAGATTCCGTCAAATGAGAACAATCAGCAGTGTCCTTGATCTCACCCGTGCTATCTTCTGTATCCGTTGCTTTACCAAAACAAATAACTGCTTCATATTGCTTTGGCTGTTCTTGTAAATATTCTACAATACGCGTTGCTCTGCCTAAACAAAGAGGAAGAACTCCTGTTACTTGTGGATCAAGCGTACCTGTATGCCCAATACGTTTTTCCTTTAAGATCCCTCGTACTTTTGCAACTACATCGTGCGAAGTCCATCCTTCTGGCTTCCACACTGACAACACGCCGTTCCATTGTGTCATAACGTTTGTTTCACCTGCTCTACTACTGCTTGAATTGCTTCTTCCAACGGCAAGTGCACAGTGCACCCCGCAGCCTTAACATGCCCGCCGCCATCGAATATTTGGGCAATCGCAGCTACATTTACATCACCTGCTGAGCGCATGCTCACTTTGACTCTTCCAGGCACGACTTCTTTAAACAATAAGCCAACCTCTACTCCTTCGATATTTCGCGGATAGTTGACCAATCCTTCAAGATCCTCGTTAGAAGCACCTGTTTGCTGCATATCTTCAGGAGTAATATACAGCCAAGCAATTTGCTCATCGGCTGCATAGCTCAATCTGCTCAAACCACGTTGTATCAAATCCATCTGCGGCTTCGAAATCGCTTCTAGCAAACGTTCAGCAATCACGTTACCTTTCACACCGAAAGCAAGCAGCTTAGATGCGATTTCCATCACATGTGGTGTCGTATTGCTATAACGGAAACCTCCTGTATCGGTCAAAAGCCCCGTATACAAAATGGTTGCGATTTCAGTTGACAATGGAACTGAGCCCCGTTCGAACAAATCAAATAAAATTTCTGCTGTAGCTGCCGCGTCTTCTCGAATAAGCGCGACATCACCATAACGATCATTTGTAGGATGATGATCAATATTCAAAATGTTAGCATTCGGCGATACCCAATTCGATATGCTCCCTATTCTTGCATAGTCAGCACAATCTACACAAATGACCGCCTGAAATGGTTCTGTTTGCTCCAGATGACCTTGCTCGGCTATTTGTATCTCATCTGCTCTAGACAAGAACGTCAGCTTACTCGGTACTTCATTCGCGTTGACCATTGTATAAGATTTATTCCATTGTGATAACAACCATCCAATTGCGACCGTAGAACTTATCGCATCGCCATCTGGGTTTACATGCGCAACGACTAGAAATTGATCATGTTCCTGAATAAACGTTAGCGCACGATCAAGATCGTGCGCATAGGAAGACGGCAGAGCCCCGTCTAGCTGCGAATGGTTATTCGCAGAAGACAGAACTTTGCCGTTATATTGTGATTGTTCCTGAGTGAAACCAGCTTTCTTATTGCTCATCAGGTTTATCTCCATCTTTAATCTCTGATAAGAGACGCTCGATGTTGCTGCCGTATGCAATCGAAGAATCAAGCTTGAATACAAGCTCAGGCGTATGGCGGAAACGAATTCGCTTGCCTAGTTCAGTACGAAGGAACCCATTAGCCTTCTCCAATGCTTTAAGTGAGTTGTCACGTGCCTCATCATCACCAAGTACACTCAAATATACTTTAGCTAACGATAGATCACTCGTAACCTCAACACCTGTCACTGTTAGAAATCCAATACGTGGATCTTTCAATTCCGTTTGGATAAGCATGCTCAATTCTTTCTTGATCTGCTCTCCCGCACGACCAGTACGAACTTTTGCCATCTTACTTCACCTCTTTTTCTCTGTGAGGGCTTATTTAATACCTACTTACGTTCAACTGCTTCCATTTGGAAGTTCTCGATAATGTCGCCTTCTTTGAGGTCATTGAACTTATCGAACATAATACCACATTCGTAACCTTGTGCGACTTCTTTCGCGTCGTCTTTGAAGCGTTTCAAAGAGTCCAACTTACCTTCGAAGACAACAATGCCTTCACGAATGACGCGCACTTCTGCGTTACGAACCATTTTACCGGAAGTTACCATACAACCAGCGATCGTACCAACTTTACCAATCTTGAACATATTACGGACTTCAGCATGACCAAGTACAACTTCTTTGTACTCAGGATCCAACATACCTTTCATCGCTTGTTCAATTTCTTCCACGATCGTGTAGATAACGCGGTGCATACGAACGTCAACTTTTTCTTGGTCAGCAGTCAATTGAGCTTGAGCGTCAGGACGGACGTTAAATCCGATGACAATTGCATTAGATGCTGTTGCCAAGATAACGTCAGATTCTGTAATTGCACCTGCGCCGGAGTGAATGATTTTAACGCGTACGCCTTCAACTTCAATCTTCTGCAAGGAACCACGAAGTGCCTCAACAGAACCTTGAACGTCAGCTTTAATAATCACGTTAAGCTCTTTCATTTCACCGTCTTTGATATGCTTGAACAAGTCATCCAACGTAACACGAGTGTTTGCACCCAATTGGCTCTCACGAAGTGTAGTGGAACGCTTCTCTGCAATCGAACGAGCTTTACGCTCATCTTCAAATCCGATGAATACATCGCCAGCTTGTGGAACTTCCGTCAAACCTGTAATTTCTACAGGCGTGGAAGGACCTGCTTCTTTGAGTCGACGACCACGGTCATTAACCATTGCACGAACGCGTCCGAAGCATGTGCCTGCAACGAATGCATCACCGACTTTAAGTGTACCGCTTTGTACAAGAATACGCGCTACAGAACCGCGACCTTTATCAAGCTCTGCTTCGATAACTGTACCACGAGCCAATTTGTCTGGGTTAGCTTTGAAATCATTTACTTCAGATACAAGAAGAATCATCTCAAGCAAATCTTCTAGGCCAGTACGTTGCTTAGCAGATACATTAACGAAGATAGTATCTCCACCGAACTCTTCCGCTACAAGTTCATATGCCATCAATTCTGTTTTTACGCGATCTACGTCAGCAGCCGGCTTATCGATTTTGTTAACCGCTACGATAATTGGCACACCAGCAGCCTTCGCGTGGCTGATTGCTTCTACTGTCTGAGGCATTACACCGTCATCAGCTGCAACAACGATAATCGTAATATCCGTAACTTGCGCACCACGTGCACGCATAAGCGTAAACGCTTCGTGACCTGGAGTATCAAGGAACGTAATTTTTTTGTTGTTAATCTCTACTTGATAAGCACCGATATGCTGCGTAATACCGCCAGCCTCGCCGCCTGTTACGTTCGTTTTGCGGATTGCATCAAGAAGAGTCGTTTTACCATGGTCAACGTGACCCATAATCGTTACAACTGGTGGACGAGATTGAAGCTTCGCTTCCTCGTCTGCTTCTTCTTGCTCTTCAAATGGATCTTCCTGTACAGGAAGTTTCAATTCAACTTCAACTTTGAACTCTTCAGCGATAAGCTGGATTGTATCCAAATCAACCTCTTGGTTAATCGTTGCCATAACGCCCATGAGTAGTAACTTCTTAATAACTTCAGAAGCATCCTTGTGAAGAAGTTTAGCTAGATCGCCAACCGTCATTGTGCCGCGCACAATAATTTTCTTAGGTGTGTTATCGATCTTCTCGCGCACTTCCACTTTTCTATCATTACGGCCTTTGCCTCTGCCTTTACCTCTAGGACCGCGATTGCGATTGTCATCGAAGCGATTAAATCCTTGAGTCTTCTTGCCAGCACCGCCACGACGATCATCTTGCTCGTTGAAACGATTGCCTTTTGGATTTTGGTTCATGCGAGCCGGTTGCGGCTTATCCACTGTTGAACGAGCTGGAGCAGGTGTTGCTGGACCACGGTTACCACCTGGTGCACCACCTGGACGACGGTCTTGTTGACCACCACGGAATCCTCCTTGACCACCTTGGCCACCGCCTTGCGGACGACCTTGACCGCCACTGTTATATCCACCTTGGCCTTGCGGGCGTCCTTGACCTTGCGGACGGCCTTGACCACCGCTGTTATATCCACCTTGGCCTTGCGGGCGTCCTTGACCTTGCGGACGGCCTTGACCACCGCTGTTATATCCACCTTGGCCTTGCGGCCGTCCTTGACCTTGCGGACGGCCTTGACCACCGCTGTTATATCCACCTTGGCCTTGCGGGCGTCCTTGACCTTGCGGACGACCTTGACCACCGCTGTTATATCCGCCTTGACCTTGCGGGCGTCCTTGACCACCGCTGTTATATCCGCCTTGACCTTGCGGGCGTCCTTGACCTTGTGGACGGTCCCCACGAGGACGGTCGCCACCTTCACGATTGAACGGGCGTCCTCCTTGTTGACCATCACGCGCTGGACGGCCTTCTTGAGAACGCGAACCTTCACTGCGTTGTCCACCAGTGCGTTCACGCTGTTGTTCGCCACCACGTGGCGCCTCAGAAGCCGCTCCAGCAGATTGGCTAACTTGCGCTTCTGCTTGAGGCTTAGCCGGCGTTCCTTCGTTCTTAGCTTGTGCATTTGCCTTTACGTCTTTGAAATGTTGCTCTACTTTACCCACAGCATCAGTCTCCATTACACTCATATGATTGTTTACAGGATAATTAAGTCGTTTAAGAATCGTAATAATTTCTTTACTACTCATGTTGATTGATTTTGCATATTCGTAAACTCTTAACTTTTCCTTATTGTCCTTCCCTTGTTTCACCAATATACTCCACCTCCGACATAGTTATCAGCCCGTTATGCATCAAGCTCGCGAAGCCCTTGTCGGTTACCCCCAATATCACTCGGTCTAGCTTACCAATACTTTCTCCAAGCTCATCTCGGGTAAATCCAATAACAAGTGGAACATTGTAGGTATTGCATTTATCTTTGAACTTTTTCTTTGTGTTCTCAGATGCATCACCTGCAACGATTACTAATCGAGCCTGACTATTTCGTATTGCTTTAAACACAATGTCGTCTCCGGATACTAGCTTGCCAGCACGTTGCGCCAAGCCAAGTTGAGACAGGACTTTATTCTTCATCTTCATCTCGCTCCTTGTTAGCGAGAAAATCATCTTCGACGCGGATGAAATCCTGCGCCAACTGTTGATATATATCAGCGTGCACGGCTTGCTTAAGCGCACGGTCAAGAGCTTTTGACTTATGTGCCAGCTTGAAGCAAGCTAGTTTCCCACATAAGTAAGCACCCCGACCTGACTTCTTGCCTGTCAAGTCGATTTGAACCTCATCTTGGGGAGTCTTGACAACGCGGATAAGCTCCTTTTTGGGCATCATTTGCTGACAAGCAACGCATTTGCGCAGCGGTACTTTTCTCGGTTTCATGACTGAACCCCCTTGCCCTCCAGCGTACAACGAGAACTTGTTTACACGAATTACTCTTGTGTCTGCTGAGTTTCTGTAATCTCTTCATCGCTCTCATTTAGAGCTTCCTCTTGTTCAAACGACTCCGTAGGCTCGAAGCCTTGTTCAGCAACCAAACGCTCTTGCTCATTCGCAAGGTCTTCGGCTTCCAACTCAGCAGCAATAACTTCGCCAATCTGGGACTCGCTCTTAATGTCGATCTTCCAGCCTGTTAGCTTAGCTGCAAGACGAGCATTTTGACCCTTGATGCCGATTGCAAGAGACAATTGATAATCAGGAACGATTACACGTGCCATCTTCTCAACTTCTCGAACATCAACTTCTACTACCTTAGATGGGCTAAGTGAGTTCGCTACGTACTCCTCTACATCCTCAGACCAGCGCACGATATCGATTTTTTCACCGCGAAGTTCGTTCACGATCGTTTGTACGCGTGTACCTTTAGGACCAACACAGGAGCCTACAGGATCTACTTCAGGATTACGAGAATAAACCGCAATCTTAGAACGTTGACCCGCTTCGCGCGCAACAGACTTAATCTCTACCACACCTTCGAAGATTTCAGGAACTTCTAACTCAAACAGACGCTTGAGCAATCCTGGATGCGTTCGGGACAAAATAATTTGAGGACCTTTTGTAGTGTTCTCTACTTTCGTAATGTATGCTTTAACACGATCACCGTGTTTGAACTTCTCGTTCGGCATCATTTCGTTCAAAGGAAGAACAGCTTCCACCTTGCCCAAATCAATAAATACGTTGCGCGTATCTTGACGCTGCACGATACCTGTTACGATATCTTCAGCACGATCAACGAACGCATGATAAATGAGTCCGCGCTCTGCTTCACGAATACGCTGTGTTACAACTTGCTTAGCCGTCTGTGCTGCAATACGACCGAACTCGCGTGGGGTCACTTCAATCTCACAGACGTCATCAATCTGGTAGTTCGGATTCACTTCACGGGATGCATGCAGCGAAATTTCGTGTCGAGGATCCATAACCTCATCTACGACCGTCTTACGGGCATATACTTTGATTACACCCGTTGTACGATTAATATCCACACGAACATTTTGTGCTGCATTAAAATTGCGCTTGTAGCTGGAGATCAAAGCAGCTTCAATCGCATCAATTAATATTTCTTTGGCAATTCCTTTTTCGTGCTCAATCTCTGCCAACGCTTCAATAAAATCAATACTCATGCGGTAAGCTCCCCCTTTCAGCCGCGAAACGGCTTCATCATGTACTCATGTACGTAAAGAAAATTACATATTAATCTTAGAACACAATAGCCAAACGAGCGCTGGCTACTTTGGATGCAGACAATTCATATTCTTTCTTGCCAACTCGTACGACGACTGTTTCTCCATCATAGGATACAAGCGTACCTTCAAACTCTTTAAGGCCTTGAACAGGCTCATATGTAGTCACGAAGACATGCTTGCCAATCGATTTCTCATAGTCCTTCGGCTTCTTCAACGGGCGTTCTGCGCCAGGAGAAGATACTTCTAGGAAGTAAGCATCTGTAATTGGGTCATTATCATCCAATTGCAGACTCAAATATTCACTAATGCGACCGCAGTCCTCAATATCGATCCCGCCATCCTTGTCCACAAACACTCGCAGGAACCAACTGCTTCCTTCTTTGACATATTCAATGTCAACTAACTCGAACTGATGCTCATCCAAATAAGGTTGCAACATGTTTTCTACTACCGATTTGATGTTCGGTGTGCTCAAGCTTTGTACCTCCGTTACACTAGGTATGTCTTTTTCAAATATATGGTTAACTCCGTTTCATTCACATCACAATACCTATCCAATTGTTAACACAAATTGGCATATCATCAAAAAAAGACCGGATGTAAATATGAAAGAGTGGGTTTCCCCACTCTTCTCAACGGCTGTATCCACATGATTACCAAAAGAATTATAGCATAAACAATTACGAAAAAGCAATGTATCAGAACAGCGACAGCTGGTTCGTCTCAGGCAATCCACGGAAGCAGCCCATCTGTGTTAACAGCTCAATAATCGTTTTTGACGCTTTCGACCGCTGTTGGAAATCTTCGATGGACAAGAACTCATCACCTTCACGCGATGCCGCAATGTTGCGTGCCGCGTTCTCACCGATACCCTGCATCGCAGAGAACGGAGGAATTAGTGAATCCCCATCCACTAAGAACATCGTTGCATCTGATCGATAAAGATCAAGGGACTTAAAGCTCAAACCACGAGCTGTCATCTCCAATGCCATTTCCAAAACAGGAAGCATGTTCTTCTCTTTCGGAAGTGCTTGGAAGCCTTTCGCTTCGATTTCATCAATTTTACGGTTGATGGCCTCGTAGCCTTGGCAAAGTAGCTCGATATCAAAGTCTTCCGCACGAACTGTGAAATACGTGGCGTAGAACTCAATTGGATGATACAGCTTGTAGTAAGCACAGCGCACTGCTGAAATAACATAGGCAGCCGCATGGGCTTTCGGGAACATGTACTGGATTTTTAAACAAGAATCAATATACCACTGTGGTACGTTGCAACGCTTCATCTCGTTGATCCAATCTTCCGAAAGTCCCTTACCTTTACGCACATTTTCCGTAATCTTAAAGGCTAGACTTGCATCCATACCGGCTTTGTAAATAAGGAACAACATAATTTCGTCACGACAACCGATAACGGTCTTGATCGTACAAATACCGCTTTTAATAAGTTCCTGAGCATTTCCTAACCATACCCCTGTACCATGGGATAAACCTGATATTTGCAGTAAATCGGCAAAAGAACTCGGTTGACATTCGACAAGCATTTGGCGAACAAATCGCGTCCCCATCTCGGGTATACCATATGTCGCAACCGGTGTACGTATTTGATCAGGCTCAACACCAAGCGCTTTCGTTGAGTTGAACATGCTCATTACTTTCGGATCATTCATCGGGATTTTCGTCGGATCAAATCCAGTCAAATCTTGCAGCATCCGCATCATGGTCGGATCATCATGTCCGAGAATATCAAGCTTCAGCAAGTTGGCATCGAAAGCGTGATAGTCGAAATGCGTTGTCTTCCATTCCGCATTTTGATCATCTGCTGGAAATTGAACAGGCGTAATATCTTCAACTTCCATGTAATCTGGCACGACAACGATACCACCTGGATGCTGTCCTGTACTGCGTTTTACACCTGTACAGCCTAAGGCAAGCCGAGATAGCTCTGCACCGCGCCATTTTTTATGGTAGTCCTCTTCGTATTTTTTCGTAAAACCAAATGCCGTTTTCTCTGCTACCGTACCGATCGTCCCTGCTCGGAATACACTTTTCTCACCAAACAACTCTTTCGTGTAATTATGAGCAATCGGTTGGTACTCACCAGAGAAGTTCAAATCGATATCGGGAACTTTATCTCCCTTAAATCCAAGGAACGTTTCGAACGGAATATCTTGGCCTTCACCTTTCATACGAGTACTACAGTTCGGGCATTCTTTATCAGGCAAATCAAAGCCACTTGGCACGCTGCCATCTGTAATCCATTCGCTATGCTTGCATTCAGCATTAGGGCATACATAATGTGGTGGCAATGGGTTAACTTCAGAGATACCCAGGAATGTCGCAACTACTGATGAACCTACGGAACCACGGGAACCAACCAAGTAACCATCTGCATTTGATTTTTTTACAAGTCGCTCCGAGATCAAATAGTTGGCGGAGAAACCGAATTTAATAATCGGTTCAAGTTCCTTCTCTAGTCGTGCAACGACAATTTCCGGTACAGGCTCACCATATATACTTTTTGCTGTCTCATAGCAAGTATTGCGCATTTCTTCATCTGCGCCATCAATAATCGGCGTAAACAACTCATCTGGGAACAGCTTTAACGCTTCAAATCGATCTGCCAAATCATTCGGATTCGTTATCACAACTCGCTTTGCAACATCAGCACCGAGGAACTCAAATTCCTTCAGCATTTCTGTCGTCGTACGGAAGTGTGCGTCCGGTTTCTTTTGATCTTTGAGCGGACTAAAGCCAGTAATACCATGAATCGTAATATCACGGAACATTTTATCCCGTGGGTTCAAATAATGAACGTTACCAGTCGCTATAACTGGCTTACCGAACTTATCTCCAATATCGCATACTTTACGTATCGCCTGCTCAATATCAGACGGTGCACCTACAAGACCTTTATCAACGAGATGCATGTACATCGTGAGCGGTTGAATTTCCAACACATCATAAAATTGTGCGATTTCTTCAGCTTCTTCTCGTGACTTGTTCAATACAGCCTCAAAGAACTCGCCTTTCTCGCAGCCAGAAATAATAAGCAGCCCTTCACGATGTTCAATGAGCTTACGCTTTGGAATACATGCTACACGATGGAAGTACTCCGTATGTGATGACGAAATAAGCTTATATAAATTTTTTCTGCCCACATCATTCAATGCATAAATACTGCAGTGGAATGGACGTGTATTTTTTAAATTTTGCCCAACATAATCATTAAGACGATCCAACATCTCAATTCCGCGAATCGAATGCGCATCATGTAACAATCCGACTAATACACCTGACAATGCAATCGTATCATCGATCGCACGGTGATGATTTTCAAGCGATACTTTATACTTGTCTGCTAACGTATTTAGACGATGATTTTTGAGTGTTGGGTGAATCAATCTTGCTAGCTCAAGTGTATCTAATACTGGATTAGACAGTTCCGACATTCCTAGCTGTTTCAAATTATTCTGTACGAAGCCCATATCAAATCGAGCATTATGAGCAACAAGGATGTCGTCTTCCACAAACGCCACGAATTGCTTCAGTACTTCATCCACTTCGGGAGCATCCTGTACCATATCATCCGTAATATTCGTCAATTGCTGGATGTTGTATGGAATACGTTCGTGCGGATTAACGAAGGAAGCATAGCGATCGATTTCTTTACCGTCCTGCATTTTTACTGCCGCGATCTCGATTATTTTGTTATTCGTTACAGAAAGCCCCGTTGTCTCAATATCAAATACAACATATGTTGCCTCTTTCAAATTGCGAGGTCCTGCATTCATAACGACTTCTGTATTATCATTAACCACATTCGCTTCTAGACCGTAAATCACTTTGACGCCATGCTTCTTCGCAGCCTTAGCGGCTTCTGGATAACATTGAACATTGCCATGATCCGTTACAGCAATTGCCTTATGTCCCCACTTAGCAGCTTGCTTCACATAGCTATCTATCGAAGTAACAGCATCCATCGTACTCATCGTTGTGTGCAAATGGAACTCTACCCGCTTCTCCTCTGCATTATCTTGACGTTCTGGAGGAGCAGTTACTTCTTGCAAATCAGACGCTAACATAACGAGCTCTGGAGTCATCATAAAACGGTCGTACTCGACACGACCACGAACTTTAACCCATTTTCCGTTCGATAAAAGACTGAGTTTAAGCACATCTTCTTTTGACTTAGCAAACATCTTAATAAGCATGGAATCAGAAAAATCAGTTACATTGTACGTGAATAACGTATTACCATTCCGCAGTTCCTTCGTTTCCAAACCAAATACCATACCTTGAAGGGTGACACGCTTCTCTTCATCCTGTACGTCCATGATGGGCATGGGCTGATCTTTAACTTCATAGCCGAATTGCAGACGATCTGGAACGACTCCCGGTTCAGCTGCTTGATCGACAGACTCCAACGCTGCTTCTTCCATCATACGCTGAACAGCTTTACGTTCTTCCTCAACCAGCTTCGCTTGGAATTCTTGAACCACTTCTTGATCCTGCTGTCCAATCTGAAGCTGTACACGCAATTGGCGTGAGAAATACGTATCGTAGAAGCGCTTGACGTATTCATCAATTTGCTTCTTCTTAGCCAATTCCAATGAAGTTTCTTCAGCTAATAATATTCGAACAAGATCAGACTCAACTTCGATCCGTGCCCTATGCAGCCATCCGTTCACAGAAGCAACCTCACGCTTCACCCATTCCATGAATAGCTGCCAATAGGCTTCAACGACTTCTTGATAAGAAACCACTTCTTCATAATGAAAAATGATTTTTATCTTCGCGATATGCGACATTTTGTCTTGGATTTTCAAACAAAATGTTCGGTACGCTTCCGGTGGTACGACCGTTGATTTTTCGATGTGGATCGTCCATTCTCGATTCGAACGGCTAGTTTCGACACGATCTATGTGTCCATCTTGAAAAAAGGTTTGAATAAGTTCGGGCGGCAGTTCGGCTTGCTTCATTAGCAGCTCAAAACGTTGTCTACGATCCGTCATGAAGTCCACCTCCTGTCTAATCTATAGAACAGAAATGGCTTTCGCTAGGAGTCATCATTCGGATTGCCGAGGGATGCTCCCGCATCGAAAGCCATTTCATCTTTATCAACTATTAGTATTGTAATTAATATGCACGTGCAAATACAACGGTATGTTTAGCCTTCTCACCACAAACTAGGCAGGAAGACTTGTGTTCATCTACTGTAAATGGAATGTTACGGCTAGTAGCACCTGTTTCTTCCTTCACTTGATTCTCACAAGCATCAGAACCACACCATCCAGCCAATGTGAAGCCACGCTTCTCTTCCATAGATGCTTTCATTTCGTCAATTGTATTCACGGAATAGAAGTTCTCTTGGCGGAATTCTTGCGCACGATTGAACATTTCAGCATGTACATCGTTCAACATTTTTTGTACTTCTTCTGTTAACTTCGCTTGCTCAACAATTCGCTTCTCGCCTGTAACACGGGAAACAAGCACGCAAACACCGTTTTCCATATCACGAGGACCGATTTCAAGGCGAACTGGGACACCACGCATTTCGTATTCGTTGAATTTCCAGCCCGGCGATACATCAGAGCGATCATCCATACGCACGCGAACGCCTGCTGTCTTCAATTCAGCAAACAACTCATCTGCACGACTTACTACTTGATCACGCAACTTCGCTGGACCGATTGGAATAATAACGACTTGTGTAGGTGCAACCTTAGGAGGAAGTACCAATCCACGATCATCACCGTGCACCATAATCATAGAGCCAATAAGACGTGTACTTACTCCCCAAGATGTAGTGTGCACATATTCCATCGAATTTTCACGGCCAAGGTATTGGATATCAAATGCTACCGCAAAGTTTGTTCCCAAGTAATGAGAAGTACCCGCTTGTACAGCACGTCCGTCTTTCATCATTGCTTCAATCGAATACGTATCTACAGCACCCGCAAATTTCTCAGAAGGTGTTTTTTGACCAACGATTACTGGAATCGCTAAGTAGTCTTCAACAAATTCTTTATAAATTTGAAGCATTTGCATCGTCTCATGACGTGCTTCTTCTTCCGTTTCATGTGCCGTATGGCCTTCCTGCCACAAGAATTCACTTGTCCGAAGGAACGGTAATGTACGCTTCTCCCAACGAACGACATTCGCCCATTGGTTAATAAGTACTGGTAGATCACGATAAGATTGAATCCACTTGGAGTACATATGACCAATCATTGTTTCAGATGTAGGACGAATGGCAAGACGCTCTTCAAGCTTCTCTCCGCCTGCTTCCGTAACCCATGGCAACTCTGGGTTAAATCCTTCTACGTGCTCCTTCTCTTTTTGGAAGAAGCTTTCAGGAATAAACATTGGGAAGTAAGCATTGCGGTGACCTGTTTCCTTAAAACGACGATCCAATTCCTCACGAATATGTTCCCAAATCTCGAATCCATCTGGACGAAATACGATACAGCCGCGAACTGGGGAGTAGTCCATCAGCTCTGCTTTTTTAATAACATCAATATACCAGCGAGAGAAATCTTCTTGCTGTGGTGTAATTTCCGATACGAACTGCTTCTCCTTAGACATAACGGATAAGTTCCTCCTGAATCTGTGCATTAGCGAGGTACATCATGTACTATTATCTGAAAATAAAATAATAAATTAGTGAACCGATGCAGTCCCGCCAATGACGTCACAAATATTAGCTTTTAAATAGACGTAATATATCATTATAAGTAACAACCAGTATAAGCATCATAAGCATAGCAAAGCCGACAAAGTGAACCATACTTTCACGGTTCGGATCGATTGGCTTGCCTCTCAATGCCTCAACTCCAATGAACACTAGACGACTTCCGTCCAATGCAGGAATTGGAAGAAGATTGAATATACCCAAGTACAAACTTAGTATGGCTGTCCATAATGTTAGTTGTTCAATTCCTTGTTTGGCCACTTGACCTGTTATTTCGAATGTTCGTACAGGTCCACCTAAGTCATCGAGCTTGAATTGCCCGAACACTAACTGTTTGAAACCATCGAATATTAGCTTCGTCATGTTAACCATTGAAGTTCCAGCATGCTGGAACGTCTCTGTAAACGAAGGCGAACGAGTCGGAAGAATAGGTGAAATACCGACTTTTCCACCCTCATGCCCCTCTAATTTTACAGGAGTCAATGTCACTTCAAAACGCTCAGTTCCTCGTAATACGCTCCACGTCATCGGCTTACCTTCTGATTCAGCTGTCATTTTCACAAGCTTCTCAGCATTTCCACCAATTGCGACCCCATTAATTTTCTCAATGATATCGCCTTCTTGGATATTAGCTTTAGAAGCAGGCATATCTTCTTTGATATTGCCTACTTTGACGTAAGTCGGGTTTTCCAATGGAATGCCTACCATCAAAATATGGGCAGCAAACAAGAAAAACGCAAGAATGAAGTTCATTAATGGTCCACCAAAAATGGCTAACGCACGCTGACCTACGGTCTTGCCGCCAAACTGGCGATTGCGGGGAGCAATTTGAGTGTCCTGATTACGTGCTACGATAAGTGCTTGCGGATGAACCTGATACGTCTGCTGTTCGCCATCAACCGCTAGCGTAAGATTTAGATTGTGCTCTAAATCAATACTAACAATCTCACCTCGAATGACATTTTTCCTCATATCGAGTTGATCAGCATACAGCTTCTTCACTTGTCCATCGCTGATGCGAATCGCAATCGTTTGTCCTGGCTGAATTTCTACAACTTCAGGATCTTCGCCAGCCATTCTGACATAGCCCCCAATTGGAAGCAGCCTTAGCGTATAGCGAGTTTCACCCTTCTTGTATGCAAAAATTTTGGGTCCAAAACCAATTGCAAACTCCCGCACAAGAATGCCAGCACGCTTCGCAAATATGAAATGACCCCACTCATGTATCGTAACGATAATGAAAAAAACGAGTACTGAAGACAGTACTATCTGCACCATTTGCAAGCGTAACATCCTCCTTTAGCGTTGCGGGACGCGTATAACCTATACATTATCATTATTCTCCATCATCGCACAAGAGAATCCATTGTCCTAGAATTGTATGCAAGTTATTCGACTGGAGGCAAGCTAGCCGCAATTGCTCTTGCTCTTCCATCAGCATCTTCAATTTCAGCTAAAGAAGGTTCGGCATGAACTTGATGATTGGACAGTACTTTCTCTACAATGCGTTCAATATCCAGAAAACCAATCTCCCCTTTGAGGAAGCGACTTACCGCAACTTCATTAGCAGCATTAAACACGGTGGTTGCCGTACCGCCTGCTTGTCCACTCTCATACGCATAACGAACCATCGGATAACGGCCCATGTCCATTTCACGGAAATGAAGCTTCCCAATCTCAGCCAAGCTTAGTGACGGCCCCTTCATCTCAAGCCGTTCAGGATATGTCAATGCATATTGGATAGGTACGCGCATGTCAGGCAGCCCAAGCTGCGCAATAACGGAACCGTCGACATATTCGACGAAAGAATGAATAATGCTTTCGGGATGAATGAGCACTTGTATTTGCTCATAAGGAATGTCGAATAACCAGTGTGCCTCAATAACTTCTAAACCTTTATTCGCCATTGTAGCGGAATCTATTGTAATTTTGGCACCCATAGACCAGTTAGGGTGGTTCAACGCTTGCTCTACGGTTACATCTTTAAGTTCTTCTCTACCTTTATCTCGGAAGCTACCTCCCGATGCTGTCAACGTAATCGAGCGCAAATGACGCATAGATTCTCCGTTTAAGCATTGGAATATAGCTGAATGTTCACTGTCAATCGGTAACAAAGCTACATTATGCTTGCGAGCCGCCGCTGTGACAAGATGTCCAGCTGTGACAAGCGTTTCCTTGTTAGCCAAACCGATCTGTTTGCCTTGTTCAATAGCAGCTAACGTAGACTTCAATCCGATACTTCCTACCACTGCGGTAACAACCGTGTCCGCTTCAGCAACAGAAGCTACCTCGATTAGACCTTCATCACCATGTGTCAGTGCCGTTCCTTCTGGCAGATGAATCCGAATCGCATCAGCAGTTGCCTTGTCCTGTACCGATACTAGCTTTGGACGAAATTGCTTCACTTGCTGCAATAGCAAATCAATGTTCCGCCCAGCAGCCATTGCTTCGATTTGAAATTGCTCAGGGTGCTGTGCTACCACATCTAACGTCTGAGTTCCAACCGAACCTGTGGAACCTAGTAGAGCGATCCGTTTCATGAAACACCTCTATTCATTATGTTGCCGCGTTATGATGTTGTTTTATTTACTAATAAACAACACCTATGAAGTACGCAAATGGGAATACAATTAACCAACTGTCACAACGATCAAGTACACCGCCATGTCCTGGAAGTAAATTTCCAGAATCTTTAACCCCCTGTACTCGCTTGTACGCTGACTGGATCAAATCACCCATTTGGCCCGCAAGAGAAACGGTTAAGCCAACCATTACTGCTTGCGTAATCGACATCATGTCTGGATTCACGAAAGCACCAATCAAGCATACAATTATAGATACAAGCACGCCTCCAAGAGCACCTTCAATTGTTTTGTTAGGGCTAATCGCCGGCCATAATTTATGCTTGCCTATCGCTTTACCTACAAAATAGGCACCAATATCAGAAGACCAAACTGCAGCAAACAGCAGTATCGTCCAGAACAATCCGTGCTCTATTTCATTTCGAATCACGATCATATATTTAAATCCAAAACCTACATAAAATGCTCCGAACCATAAGACAGCAGCATTTTGGATCGTAATGCGATTTTTACTAATGACCGTGATGGATAATGCGATAAACATAAACAACCACAGAATCATATCCGGAGACCAGCTGATTTCGATCCCCCAGCGTGACCATGGGACGGTTAGCAATAAAACTAATCCATATCCTAAGAGTGATATCAAATCAAACGGCTGCTTATGAAGCATTCGAGCATATTCGTAAAATCCAATTAACGCCAGGGCGATAAGCAATCCTTCATAAGGTAAGTTACCAATGTAAACCAGCACTGCAAAGAACGATCCGGCGATAACTCCCGTCATGATGCGCTGTTTCATATAGACTCGTCCTCCAACTTATTGTAGTCCGCCATACCGCCTATGACGATTTTGGTACTCGGCTACGGCTTCCTTCAAGTGTTCCCCAGTAAAGTCTGGCCATAGCACATCAGTAAACCAAAATTCACTATATGCCAACTGCCACAACATAAAGTTACTTAGACGCATTTCTCCGCTCGTCCTAATAAGCAAATCAGGATTAGGCAAATTATTGGTTAAAAGATGCGCAGAAATCATCTGCTCATCGATCTGGTCCACTTGTACTCGTCCTGCTAATACATCAGCTGCGATTTCACGAACACCTTCAACCAACTCACGCTGTCCGCCATAATTTAAGGCGAAATTAAGAATAAGACCGGTGTTGTGTTTCGTCCGTTCAATTGCTTCTTCTAAGGGTTTGCGTGTATGTTCAGGTAACTGTTCCCGATGTCCCATCATCCGAACTTGAACGTTTTCTTTGATTAGCTCATCTAATTCAACAGCCAAAAATTCTTGAGGCAGTTTCATTAGAAACTCAACTTCATCCTTCGGCCTTTTCCAATTCTCTGTTGAAAATGCATACATCGTAAGTACTTTGATACCCAACTCATTTGCAGCTATCGTAACATGTTTGACAGCCTTCATGCCGGTATGATGGCCAGCAACACGAGGCAATCCACGGCGCTTCGCCCAGCGTCCATTGCCATCCATGATAATGGCTACATGTTCTGGGACATTGTCTTTAGAAACGTACAAAGGCTTATGGCTAGTTTCGCGTTGCTTCAACCACGCTTGGAATCGCTTAATCATTCCGTCTCCTCCAACCCGGTGATAACATACTGACGTCGAAGCCCTTATGACTGTTGGGTTCGAATAAAAAGACAATAAACCCCACCGTGTGGAGGGGTATCAAGTCACTGTTGTCTAGAACGTTACACTTCCAGAATTTCTTTTTCTTTTGCAGCAAGTACTTTGTCAACTTCGACTATGTACTTATCTGTAAGCTTTTGAACATCATCTTGATGGCGACGAGACTCATCTTCAGAAATATCTGTCTTCTCCATCTTCTTGATATCATCATTCGCATCACGACGAATATTGCGAACAGCTACTTTAGCCTCTTCACCATATTTCTTCGTTTGCTTTACAAGCTCCAAACGGCGCTCTTCTGTTAGAGCAGGAATCGTAATACGAATCATTTGTCCATCATTTGCCGGAGTTAATCCAAGATCAGACTTCAAAATTGCTTTCTCAATCGCGCCAATAGAAGATTTATCCCATGGCTGAATCATCAAAGTACGAGCATCTGGCGTATTGAGGTTAGCAAGCTGATTCACAGGTGTCATTGCACCATAGTATTCAACTTGGATACGATCAAGCAAAGCCGGAGTAGCGCGACCTGCACGAAGTGACGTCAATTCACGTTTGAGTGCACCAATCGCTTTTTCCATACGCTCTTCTGCATTTTTCTTAACTGCTTGCGGCATTAGTCTACACTCCCTTTTACAATAGTACCGATCTTCTCACCGAGCACGACTCGCTTAATGTTACCATTTTCTGTGATATTAAACACAACAAGTTGCAGATCATTGTCCATACACAGAGAAGTAGCTGTTGAGTCCATAACACCAAGATTTCGGTTTAACACTTCCAAGTAAGTCAACTGATCGAATTTTTCTGCCGTTGCATCCTTGAATGGATCCGCAGAGTATACGCCATCCACTTTGTTTTTAGCCATTAGGATGACATCTGCTTCGATCTCCGCAGCACGTAGAGCTGCAGTCGTATCCGTCGAGAAGAACGGGTTTCCTGTACCTGACGCAAAAATAACCACTCGACCCTTCTCCAAGTGACGAATGGCACGACGACGAATATACGGCTCAGCAATTTGCTGCATAGCAATCGATGTTTGAACACGTGTAGGCACGCCAATTTGCTCTAGTGCATCCTGCAAAGCTAGAGAATTCATTACAGTTGCAAGCATACCCATGTAGTCTGCTGTGCCACGATCAATGCCTTTCTCGCTTCCTGCAATTCCACGCCAAATATTTCCGCCACCACAGACGATAGCCACTTCTATGCCAAGCTCAACGACCTCTTTCACTTGCTCTGCGATAGAATTGATCATATCTGACTCGATGCCATATCCAGCTTGACCTGCCAACGACTCACCGCTAACTTTCAATACGATGCGTTTATAAACCGGTTGCTTCAATGTATACCCTCCACTTTCCATAACGACCGCTAAAAAAGAAGGAACACAATGTGTCCCAACTTTTCAGCGTGCCTGTTGATAGCCTTAAGGCTTGCTTGCAATGTATTTCCGAATGAAAATTACATTTTAGCTTGTGCCATAACCTCTTCAACAAAGTTATCTTGTTTTTTCTCCAAACCTTCACCAAGTTCGTAACGAACGAAGCGACGGATAGAAATGTTTTCGCCGATTGTAGCGATTTTTTCTTTAAGAAGTTCTTCGATTGTTTTGTCCGGATCTTTAACGAAAGATTGCTCCAACAAGCAGAACTCTTCGTAGTATTTGCTGATGCGGCCTTCAACCATTTTTTCAACGATTTTTTCAGGCTTGCCTTCGTTAAGAGCTTGAGCTTTCAAAATTTCTTTTTCTTTCTCAATCTCATCAGCAGATACTTCATCACGACGAACGAACTTCGGAGCAGAAGCTGCGATATGCATTGCGATGTCTTTCGCGAAAGCTTGGAATTGATCTGTCATTGCTACGAAGTCAGTTTCGCAGTTGATTTCAACCAATACGCCAATACGTCCGTTAGCGTGGATGTAGGATTGTACTACACCCTCTGTAGCGATACGGTCGCCTTTTTTAGCTGCAGCAGCCAATCCTTTTTCACGAAGGATTTCGCTTGCTCTTGCGATATCACCGTTAGCTTCTTCCAACGCTTTTTTGCAATCAAGCATACCAGCGCCTGTTTTTTCACGCAATTCTTTTACTGCACTCGCATTTACTGCCATGATAGTTCCCTCCAACACAATATTAGCTTCGTTATGTAACGAAGACGTAAAGTTCAATTCACTTTAAAAAAAGGGCGGCGAGAGGCGAATCACCTTTCAACCACCCTTTGTTCATCCAATTCTTATGCTTAAGCTGTTGTCTCTTCGCCTTGGTTAGCTTCGATAATTGCATCAGCCATTTTAGCAGTCAACAATTTAACAGCACGGATTGCATCGTCGTTACCAGGGATAACATAGTCGATTTCATCCGGATCGCAGTTAGTATCAACGATACCTACGATTGGGATACCCAATTTGCGAGCTTCTGCAACAGCAATGCGCTCTTTACGTGGGTCGATTACGAACAATGCGCTAGGCAATTGTTTCATGTGCTTGATACCGCCCAAGAATTTCTCAAGACGATCTTTCTCCTTACGGAGCAAGATAACTTCTTTCTTAGGAAGTACTGCGAAAGTACCGTCCTCTTCCATAGCCTCAAGTTTCTTCAAACGATCAACACGTTTTTGAATAGTTTGGAAGTTAGTCAATGTACCACCCAACCAACGTTGGTTGATGAAGTATTGACCAGCACGAGCCGCTTCTTCTTTAACGGAATCTTGTGCTTGTTTTTTAGTACCAACGAACAACACTGTGCCGCCGTCAGCTGCAAGGGATTTTACAAAGTTGTAAGCTTCCTCGACTTTTTTCACTGTCTTTTGCAAGTCAATGATGTAAATACCGTTACGTTCTGTGAAGATATATCTGTCCATCTTTGGGTTCCAGCGACGAGTCTGGTGACCGAAATGTACGCCAGCTTCCAAAAGCTGTTTCATGGAGATAACTGCCATCTTCACTACACCTCCTAATTGGTTCGTTTTCCTCCGCCAATGTCATCTTCCGACAAGACTTCCCGCACAGTTTCCCACGACAGAAAGCACCCTTGCCAAAATTAATCAGCGTGTGTTTTAACACCGTCAATTAATATATCATATTGTGTATAACGTTGCAACTATTTTCACTTTACATCTATCTTCTATTTCAACTAACCATTCGGAGCTTTCAATAATGTTTTCAGTACGTCTTGCTCTGTCATAGGAAGTGTAAATTGAAACTTGCCAGTGCGCAAACTTCGAGCCTTTTTCTCCTGTTGCAAAAATTGTTGGAACTTGTCAGCATCCTTCACGACACCAGCTGCCTCCAACAACTTGGAGATATCATCCGAAGTAGACTTTGCTGGTATAAACACACTTACCATATTACTGTCTGGTTTGTTTTTACCAGCATTATTATCTGCTACCTTGTTTTTTGCAGTAGGAAGCTCTGACTTCTCAGTCCCAGAAGTAGACTTGACCTGATTGGAATCTGTGGAGTCATTTTGTTTCACTCCTTCAGCTTTGCTTTTATCCGAATTGTTCCCATCCTTTTTTGATGGAAGCACTGAATCTTTTGGGACAAGATCATATCCTTGACGATCTGCTTCTCGTACAAGCTGCTGTTCTGTCAATTCTGTACTCACTGTCTGTCCAATCAACATGATTTGGAGCATTAGCGTACCGATGATGACTCCTGCTCCTAGACCGATTAAAAATGTACGATCCTTAAACACGCCGCTCACTCTCCTGTTGACTCAGCTGGCGGATAAGCTCAACTTCACCGCGATTCATGTGTAACTCATCAGCAATCTGTTGATTGGACTTACCCTCGTCTACTAGAGCAAACAATTGTTCATAGCGGCTGCGAATCGATTGCGGCACTGTATTTGGTTGATCAGACGAACTTTCACTTACAATATCATGATCTAGTGCTGAAATCGTGTGTCCGCTATCAGCTGCAATTGTATACGTATTCACACCAACAGGTTGCTGCATAGATTGTTCACGACGAATCTGTGCAAGTGTTTGCTCAGCATGCCATGCACGCTCTTCAGCCTGTGACAAGGAAGCTTCTAGTGCATCCATACGATGACGAACAGCGTTAAATCGCAGATCATTTTCTTTTTTCAACTGTTCAACTACAGCAAGCACTTTTTCATTCTCTTCACCAACTTCGTGAATAAAATGTTCCAATGTTGCTTCCACATTTTTAGAAAATTGTGCTTCATCGCTGCTGCGAGCAGGTTTTTTCCAGCCAACGAGCATAATAACTGCCCCTAATAGTACGAGATAAATCCATGGCTGTTCCATTAGTGTCCTCCTCTAAATCCGACGAAAATACCTTTATTATAACTATAACGCCGCAAACTCATCATAGAGCAGCGGCGTTGTGTTCAAACCGAAAAATCAATATGTTTCCCTTTGTAAGGGTGCTCAGCTGCAATCGTTTCAGCCTGGTTCTCGCCTTGGCTCTCGGAACGCTGCTGCCTTGACTTATCGTCCCCTTTATGTCCTCCATTTTGTCCGTCATCACGAATACGACCATCCGCCGTTGCATCGACTTCTTCCCCTCGCTGGCGAGATATTTCAATCTGCTTAGCTGCATGATGATTGAGCATGGATTGCTCAGCACCAGGACGATGCTGCATCTGGTTCTGAATCGTTGATGCTTCTTGTGTACGAGGTATTGCTACCTGCAATTCAACGGGCTTCAGATTCATAACCTCACCTCAATTGTTTGCTGCTACATGGAGGACATGCCAACTTCTCCATCCACAATTTGGAATGTAGCGCGCTTACAAGCATCTTTGACGTATCGTGTATAACGTCCAATAACGATTTTGGCTCCTCCATAGATCGTTTGTGTGACATGTACGAGAGACACATTTGTTTCCTCAAGCTTTCTTTCAATCTCAAGTATTCGGTCCCGAATATTTAATTTTTCTTGTGTAGCTTGCTTCCTTGTTGCATTAAGCTTGATGCGCATAACAAGCTTTTCATCTGTTAGCTGTCCGACTGATGCAAGCTGATCAAGTATACGCAATGCTTTCTCTGTTTTCTCAAGATTGTCTGAGCATACTTTCAGATTCGCACGCAACTGGTTCAGCTCGTTTCGCAAATCAGGCAGTACTCCAACTTCGATCGTCGTTACTGTAGACATCGTATTGCCTATCGTGCGAGCTTCCACCCGTTCACCAGCTTGAATCAGTCCGCCAACGATAAGACCTTTCATCCCTTTGCAGAAGACACCACGCCCTGCTCTAACTTGAGCATGCATGATGCTTTGAGATACTATTACGTCCAATCCAGCAGTTACGTTCGCTTCCTGAATGAAAGAGCATTTAATCGTGTGATTTGCATTAACACTACCCTTATTTCCTGCAATAATACCGCCTGATACCTCAACAGATCCTTGCGACTCCAGCACAGCTCCTTCCACGCCACCATAGACACGAATATCACCTGCTGCTTTAACTTTGAAACCAGTCAACACGTTCCCACGAATGACAACCGTTCCAATAAAGTCAATGTTTCCTGTCCGATAATCAACGTCTCCATTGACCTCATATACAGGAAACACATTCATTTTGTCGCCTTCTGTTTTGCTTATGAGACCGTCAATTGCGGCATACATAGCACTATCCTCTTCAACGACAACAACGTTTTTACCAATCTTGAATCGAGCCTCTTTACCCATTTTTCCATCTACAACGTCACCTGTAACATCCATTCCTGGAATCCCGGCAAGTGGTGGGACCAACTCGGCTATCCTTTGACCTTTCGCTACATTTTGCAGCTGTTTGAGTTCTTTAAGATTTACTGAACCGTCTTCTTGCTCCAGGGGACGCGAGTCCCCTTCCTCAACATTAATAAGAACTCTGATACTGCCGTCTTTTCCTGGAACCGGCAATTTTCCGCTCGCAACCAATGTTGACGTTTTTGCATACAGTTCAGGCTGGGAAACGATCTCGCGAAGCACTTCCATATTGATGCCGTATTTCACCTGATGAATCCGGAGATAAAGAATTACATCATCTGCCGTACATTCAAGAGGGTCATCCTGCTTCAAAACATGCACATATGCGCTCATTTTATCTTCAGACAAAGTCACGTCCATATATTGCGCCAACATATCCACGGTGCTCATAGTCGTTCCCCTTTCCATATATTTAGCGAACTAATTGTATATCCTATGTAAACTTATCAATACATATATTCCAAATGACATACGTACGCTACGATTCTAGCAGCATAGTCTTATGCTTATCAAGTACCGAACGCAAGCGCATGATAGCTTTCGAGTGTAATTGTGAGATTCGCGAAGGAGATAGGCTCATAACCTCTGCAATTTCACTTAGAGATAAGTCTTCATAATAAAAGAGAGACACAACCGTACGCTCTTTTTCTGTCAATCTATCAATCCCTTCAACAAGGCATTGATGCAAATAATGTTCATTCACTTTGAACTCAGGATTTTTAGCCTTTTCATCAACCAACAAAGAGATTCTCATTTCTGAATCTTCCTCGCGGATCGGGTCCTCCAATGAACAAAGAGACATGACAGAAACATCCTGAAGCATCGTATGAAAATCCTGTCCAGATATGTTTAAATAATCGCTCACTTCTTCTTCTGTTACCGTACGTAAATATTTTTGTTCAAGGTGTTGATAAGCTTCCTCAATCTTTTTAGCCTTCTCTCTAACAGAGCGGGGAACCCAATCTCCTGAGCGTAGGCCATCCAAGATTGCTCCACGTACCCTCCAAGATGCATATGTTTCAAACTGAAGCCCGCGGCTGTAATCAAACTTCTCAATAGCATCTATTAAGCCCATTACCCCATTGCTGGCAAGATCGTCTTTAGATACACTTCGCGGCAATCCTGCAGCCATTCGATTAGATACAAAATCCACAATAGGCAAATACAACTCTATGAGCTGTTTTTTTGCATCTACATTATCGCGCTCTTTCCACGCTTGCCATAACTCATAATGCGAACATTGGGTTATTTTTTGCACGCTCACCGACATTCAGCCTCCTTACTTTTGTGTCAGGTGACGAACGGCTTGAGCCAATTGTTCGTCATTAAGCGGCGGCTTAGTGACTAGCTTAGGTGGGTTCATCGGTGTAAACTCCACAGCTTGGTCTGAATGTGCCGTCGAAGAACTGCTTTCAACTGGTGATGATGTTAAAATTGCATGTATGTCTTGCTCATCTGGTGTTGTGTAATCGATATTTTGTCCACGTACCGTAACTGATGAAGGTTCCATCGCCTGAACATTATGATCACCTTGACCACTTCCCTGCAGCAGCATTTGAGCAATCCAGCGAAACCCGAAGACTAGTCCAAACCATATTACACCACCGATTACTCCACGAACGATGCTCGTTGACAAAGGATTTGTCATCGAAGCAGCAAAGGTTGTTATAAGGAAGCCTATTATTCCGCCAACAATATTCCAACGTAATGATCCAGCCATATTAAATTTCCTTCGTTCCTTTTTGTACACTGCGAATATTCAAAATACCATCCTCACAGCGAATTTCAATGGTACGGCCATAATTGCCGCCTGTATCCTCGCCAATGATGGGGATAGAGAAATGATCGAGAACTTGCTTGCAGGATTCCACATTTCTCGGACCAATCCGCATCATATCGTTATTGGATGAAAAAGCAAACATTTGAGCCCCACCAGCCATTTTAGCTTTTAATCTATTGACGATCGCACCTTGCTCCTGCATAAGGCGAATTAATTCTGGAATCGCTGTATCTGCATATTTGGCCATATTCAGCTTGCCTTCTCTAGCAATTTCAGATGAAGGCAGCATAACATGGGCCATTCCGGTTACTTTGCTAATGGAATCGTACAAGGTCAACCCAACACATGAGCCAAGTCCCGTGGTGCGCAAAGAACCTTCTCGACAAACATTAAGATCAGCCATTCCGACTTTTACTACGGTGGACTCTTCTATCATTCGATCGGCACTCCCAATGCTGTAAATATTTTAGAAAAGGAGTCTGGATCTGGGATCAGGAAGAACGTTCCTTGTATCTCTTCGCAACCTTCAAGAAACTTTGTATCGATCAGCAATGCGCTATCTCCCATTTCACCATATTGAATCAGCCCATAGTTAAGAACAGCACCTGCCATGTCAATCGCCAGTTGAGGAACTGTCGGACTCATGGCTAATTTCGTAAAGTCAGCTAACGATGATAGATACGACCCAGCTAAAATGTTTCCGATTTCGGAAAGAGCTGAGATCTCCATATCACAGAAGTCCAAATCCTTGTTGTCGTTCATATTCACTAGATAAGAAAGCAATCTTTTTGCAGGCTCTTGCTCAAAAATAAAGAAGAGATGTCCAGGAACCTCTCCCTCGACGCGAAAATAAATGGCAATTACGACTTGCTCAGGACCGCCTACTTCATCTGCAATGCATTCGAAAGGCAGCACTCTTACTTTTGGAACTTGCATATCTACTGGACGATTCAGAAGTCGGGAAAGGGCCGTGGCGGCGTTCCCGGCACCAATATTCCCGATTTCTTTCAATACATCCAGCTTAAATTCGCCTAGGCTCTCGTAAAGTTGCACGTAATTAAGCCTCTAGCTCTTCTAACTTAATAATTTCATCTCGATTCAACACTTCAGCCAAATTCAGCATGATGAGCAAACGTTGATCGTTAATTTTGGCTACGCCGCGCAAATATTTCGCCTTTACCCCGCCAACTACTTCTGGAGGAGCCTCAATCTGCTCTGCATTCATATCGATGACATCACTTGCACCGTCTACAATGAATCCGACTTCCATTTCATGTGAGTTCACAATAATGATACGAGTCTGATCATCATACTCTGCTTCGGGAAGACCGAAACGACCACGCAAATCCATAACTGGAACAACTACACCTCGCAAGTTAACAACACCCTTGATAAAGGTGAATGTTTTCGGCACACGTGTAATTGGCATCATCCGCTCAATTGTTTTTACTTTCTCTACCTCTATACCATACTCTTCGTGTGCTAGCTTAAAGACGACTACTTTAATCTCTTCTGCCATCATGATTCCTCCTTGCTTATTTGAGTAGTGCGTTAGGATCTACGATAAGTGCGACTTGGCCGTCTCCTAATATCGTTGCACCAGAAATGCCCTGCACAGATTTTAAATAGTTTCCAAGTGGTTTAAGTACAATCTCACTTTGTCCAATAAAGTCATCCACAGCAAGAGCTGCCACACTATCTCCTTTACGGATAATGATAATTTCCACTTCATCTTCCTCAAAGTCAGAATACCCAGAACAGCCAAACATAGAGCTCAAAGATAGTAGAGGAATGACACCCTGACGATAATCGATCATACGCATTCCGCCATGCACGCGTCTTATCTCTTCTTTACGAACTAATCCTGTCTCAACAATAGAAGTTAGCGGAATCGCATACTTCTCATCGCCTAGACGGAACAACATTGCAGACAAGATAGACAACGTCAATGGAAGCTGAACAATAAACGTTGTTCCTTGACCCGGCTTGGACTGCACAACAACATGTCCCCCGAGTGAAGTAATTTTGGTTTTGACAACATCTAGTCCTACACCACGTCCTGAAATATCCGAAACTTGCTCTGCTGTACTAAATCCAGATGCAAACAGAAACTGGTACACCTGTTCATCTGTCATGTTCGCTGCTTTATCTGCATCAACAAGTCCATTTTTGATTGCTTTCTTCAGGACAGCTTCACGCTGAATGCCTTTACCATCTTCTTGAATCTCAATAAATACGTGATTGCCACTATGATAGGCACGTAAATTCAAGGTTCCTGTTTCTGGCTTTCCAGCTGCCACACGATCTTGAATGGATTCGATACCATGGTCGATTGCATTACGAAGCAAGTGAACAAGTGGATCTCCTATCTCATCAATGACTGTACGATCCAGTTCTGTATCCGCTCCTGTAATGACAAAGTCTACCTTTTTGTTCAATGAACGTGCTAAGTCACGAATCATACGTGGGAAGCGATTAAATACAACATCAATCGGAACCATACGCAGCTTCAATACGATACTTTGCAAGTCTGTGCTTATGCGAGCAAGATGTTCTACGGTCTCTGTTAGATCCGTACGTTTAATATCTAATGCAAGATCCTCCAAACGCGCACGATCGATTAGCATTTCACTCAGCAAGTTCATCAACACATCTAAACGCTCAATATCGACACGAATGGTACGATTTTGTACAGCTTTGTTCCCACTGCTGCCCGACTGAACAGAACGATTAGCTTTCTGTTCGTCTGCGGACTTGTCAGCAGGGCTTTCTGCTACGGCACTGCTTGCCGCAACTTCAGCCGACGCTGCAACTGCTTCTTGCTTCGCTTGCGACTCAGCATCTTTCATATCATTCCAGTTCTTCACATCTTCAATCGTAAGCATCTGGATTTCAACCGATTCTACCTCGGAAATATCAGCAATATCTTTCTTTACTTGTTCGACTCCAGAGCCTGACACGAAGAAAATAGAGAAGCCAGTATCGAAATTTTCCTGTTCAATCTCATGAGCAGGAGGTGTCGTCTTCACAACTTCACCATGGCTACCTAACGCTTGGAAAATCATATACGCACGAGCAGCTTTCAGCACACAAGTTTGTTGCAGTGTAACTTTTATGTATAAAACGTGCATCCCCGCTTCTATTGACTGCTCTAAAATGGAACGTTGGAACTCATCAATTTGATCTTCGGCATGCTTGTCTTCATTCTCACTAGCTTCAACAGCTACGCCTGATTGCTCTTTTTTATAATCTCCGCTTACAATCGACTTGAGCGAAGCTACAATAGAAGAAACATCAGATTTACCTGTTCCTCCATTTGCTATATCGGCAACCATCGTCTCAAGCGCATCTAAACTTTTGAATAAAGTATCAAAAATCATTTCGTCCATCTTTAGCTGATGATTTCGAACAAGATCCAATACATTCTCCATCTCATGCGTTAGTGATGCTAAGTCTTCGTATCCCATCGTAGCGGACATACCTTTAAGTGTATGAGCCGAACGGAAAATAACTTGTACAATCCCTACATCATCTGGAGAGTTTTCAAGCTCCAGCATATGTTCGTTAAGTGCTTGCAAATGGTCGTTCGCTTCATCCAAGAACATGGATAAATATTGATTCAAATCCATGCTAAAACACCCCTTTCCTCGTCTCCATAGCGAATTAATCGCTATTTCATCGCTTTTACGAGTTGTCTTGCCATATCTTGTATAGGAACCACATGGGTCACACAGTTCAACTCAATTGCAGAACGCGGCATTCCGTATACAATACAACTTTGCTCACTTTCAGCAAACGTCGATGTTACACCATTCTGGTATAACGTATTCATCGACCTAGCGCCGTCACTCCCCATTCCTGTAAGCAGGAGGATATGACGTTCAAATCCATCGAATGGAAGCAAAGATTCGAACAACACATCAACAGAAGGACGATGCCCTGAACGAGGCGCCGTTACACTTAATTCAATTACATGAGTACCATCCGGTCGAGCAACAACGGTCATATGTTGTCCACCTGGTGCCAAATACGCCCAACCCGACTGTAGAACATCTCCATGTTCAGCTTCTTTCACATGCAATTCAGAGTAAGTATTGAGTCGCTGAGCCAAAGAATGCGTAAAATTAGGCGGCATATGTTGGACAATCAATACAGGAGCAGGCAAGTCCCCTGGCAGATTTGACAACAATTCCTTAAGAGCTCTTGGTCCCCCGGTTGATGTCCCCACGGCAACAAGTTGACTATAATTCGTGTTGTTAGACATCCGCTTAGACATGTTGAAGCGGGAACTTTGATGTTCAGAAGGTGCTCGGTGCTGATCCACCGCATAGCGCTTCTTATCAGGCAATTTTCGAATAGAAACCGTTTCATCCAATGGTTTGCTAATAGACGATGTTTGCTTTCTTAGAATTGAAGTATCATCCTTAGAGGTGGATTGTACTTCTTTCTTCTGCTTATCGACCAGTTCACTAGAAGTATGCGGACGCAATCGTTTGCTATCTAGACGCTCAGATACGTTGTTGCCAACGTTAGCTTCGCTTCTTGTCATCTTTAACAGACGAGCATCTTGTCCAATGGATGGCGGAGTACTTGGCTTTTCTGAACGCTGTTGCTCGGAAATGCGTCTCTCTTCAGCCATGCTGTTTAATTGCTTGCGTCTAACATCTGATACGATCGCCGCATGAAGCTTTTCACGCAGCATCATACCTACTTTGTGAATATCTTGCTGTCCACCTGATGGGCTTGGCTTGCATACAAAGTCAAAAGCACCATACTCTAAGGCTGCTAACGTTTCTTGACGCCCTTCCTCCGTTAAGCCAGACAGCATAATCGTCGGGGCTGGACATTCAGACATGATCTGCCTCAGTGCATCAATTCCATTACGAATTGGCATTTCAACATCCATCGTCACAGCATCAGGATTCAGCTGCTTCACTTGCTCTACAGCCTCGACACCGTTGCTGGCTGTTCCAACTACTACAAAAGTGGAATCTTCTAAGATAAGATCGGAAATGATTGTTCGCATAAAGGGCGAATCGTCCACGACAAGAATTTTCTTCGTTGCCATCATTCCCACTCTCCTCCGTCATGGTATGATTGAGCGAGCCTCATTAAATCAAGCTCGTTCTATCATTATCTTAATATGTATCGAGCCATTTCGACTACTTAAAACTTGTAAATCTCTTTAACCAACTGCTTACTTTTTGTTTCACCATACTGTCTTGCTGCTGTTGACTATTATTCATATAAGCCTTTGCAAGCTGCCTAATCTGCTGTGATGCTAAACTATCTTGAAATAGCACACTGTACGGTATTTGCTTCTTTACTGCTTTCATGACATGGATATCATCGAAAATATAACCAAGAATCGCAATATCTAACGACAAAAATCGACGAGCAACCGTTAATATACGATCTGCTGTTTGTCTTCCTTCAGCCCAATCCGATGCACGGTTTACAATAAGCCGGAATGTGGTGTGCTCAGCAATACGATGTACCACTTTGATAAGCGCGTAAGCATCCGCAATCGCAGTAGGCTCTGGCGTTGTTACAACAAACGTTTCATCCGCTGCTGCAATGAATCTCAAACTTTCTTTGCTCAATCCTGCACCCGTATCAAACAAAATAACATCATAGCGCTCATTCCAGCTTTCCAATTCAGCCAAGAACGACTCTAAGCTGTTATCTGGTAAGTTAAACAATTCATGCAGGCCAGAACCACCAGAAATGTAATGCATCCCTTTCGGACCAATCTGTACAATGTCTTCTAGGCTTTTTGTGCCGTTAATGACATGAAATAAGTTGGCAGAAGCAGGATTACCTATAAGTACATCGATATTGGCCATACCGATATCTGCATCGAATAGTAATGTCCGGTAGCCAGCTTCTTGCAAAGCTATTGAAAAATTTAACGAAAAGTTAGATTTCCCAACCCCACCTTTTCCACTTGTAACGGCAATTATTCTTGCTTGTCGATGTGATACAACTGCTTGCTCTTCTCGCTCAGCAGATAGTTGAGAGGCACGAGCCACTAGATGTCGAAGAGCTTGCGCTTGATCTTTCATCATTAGAACTCTCCTAACAATTGTTCTGCTGCTTCACTAGGCAAGAAAGCACGAATATCATCAGGGACATTTTGTCCATATGTTATATAGCTAAATGGTACTTTCGTACGCATCGCTACATTAACATAAGCACCGTAAGTAACGGTTTCGTCAGCCTTTGTAAAGATGATGCGATCAAGCTTGTTAGCCTGGAACTGTTTCACGATAGCCATCATGTCATCTGATTTCGATGTGAGGCTCAGAACAAGCACAGACTCAGAACCTTCAAGGGGCTTCAATAATGACCGCATCTCATTAACAAACATATCGTTACGATAATTGCGTCCAGCCGTATCCATCAATATTAAATTGCAATCTTCTAACGCTAGTAAAGCACGCTGCAAATCGTTTGGAGATGTAACAACCTCTAATGGTGAGTTTAGAATCGATGCATATGTTCTCAATTGCTCAACTGCTGCAATTCGATACGTATCCGAAGTTACAAATCCAACCTTACGGTTATGATGGAACATTTGGTCCGCAGCTAACTTCGCAATCGTCGTTGTCTTACCTACCCCAGTAGGACCCACAAAGTAAATGATCCGCGTATTAGCTGCAATTCCTTCTTTTACGTTTCGCATAAACAATTCCGACAATATAGAACATGCTTCACGCTTCACCATTTCTGCATCTGGTTCGTTTATTCCAAGCTGGATGCAGCGATCCATCGACTGCTTCGCCAAGTCATAAGCGTACTCTGAGAAAACGCCTTGTTCGAGCAAATACTTCTCTAATTGCTTTACCGTATCGGGCCAACGTTCATGCTCCGTGTGACGAAGCATAGACTTGACCATAGCTTTCATTTCCTGCAGCTCGTGCTGTAATGAGGCTTCTGAAGCTTCATTCGCAACAGCAGAAACGGAAGGTTTTGAAACAGTAGAAGAAGCTGCTACCTCCTGTTGACCTATACGATCCGAAGGTGTGAAAGAAGTGCTCTGCACTTCTTTCACTGGAAGCTCATCTTGTCGAGCAGGTTTCTGTTGGACACGTTCTGATGGATAAGAAGTCGCCTGATTCCGACCCACATAGGCATTGCGAGCTACCGAAGATGGTACGGAAGGCCTTGCTGACGCCATCTCCTTAGCAGGCACTGATGCAGGTTGCTCATCAACAGCTGCTGTCACTTCAATTTTTTGTTTAGCAAAGAATCCAAGGAATCCTCCGCTCTTTATTTCTTTCGTGCTGACGATGACTGCGTCCTTCCCCAATTCTTGACGAATTTGGCTCATTGCCTCGGGCATCGTTTCGACGATATACTTCTTTACCCTCATACGTTAACCACTCCGACACTTTGAATTTCGATGCTTGGCTCCAACTCGTTATACGACAACACTGGAATGTCCTGCATCGTTCTCTCCATGAGCTGTCTGAGATACATACGAATAGATGGAGAAGCCAGTACAATTGGCTGATGACCAGATTGCACAAGTCGGCCAACTTGCTCATTGAAACGCTGGTACAATTGTTGTGTTGTTCCAGGGTCCATTGCAAGATAAGTGCCATTTTCGTTTTGCTGCACACTCTCAGCTATTTTACGTTCAAGCGCTGGCCCAACCGTTATAACATGGAGAGTCTCTCCTTGAATTGAATACTGCTGTGTAATTTGCCGAGCTAGTGCCTGTCTTACATATTCAGTCAAAACATCAGCATCTTTTGTATAGGTACCATAGTCAGCCAACGCTTCAAAAATAGTGACCAGGTCACGTATTGATATTTTTTCACGCAACAATTTAGCAAGCACCTTTTGAATGTCTCCAACACCAAGCACGTTCGGAATCAGTTCATCCACAATTGCAGGATATTGTTCTTTCACCGTTTCGATCAATGACTTCGTCTCTTGACGTCCTAGCAATTCATGTGCATGCTTCTTAACCATCTCTGTCAAATGCGTCGCTACCACTGAAGGTGGATCAACAACTGTATAACCTGACATTTCTGCTCGTTCCTTCATCGTTTCATCCACCCACAATGCCGGAAGTCCAAACGCAGGCTCCACCGTGTCAATACCAGTAATTGTCTCATCGTCATAACCAGGGCTCATCGCCAAATAATGATTTAACAACAACTCACCACGAGCAACAACATTACCTTTGATTTTGATGACATACTCATTTGGCTTAAGTTGAATATTGTCTCGAATACGGATTACAGGTACTACAAGTCCTAGTTCCAAGGCACACTGTCTACGTATCATAATGATACGATCCAGCAAATCTCCGCCCTGTTGTGTATCAGCTAGTGGGATCAGACCATATCCAAATTCGAATTCAATTGGATCGACTTGAAGTAGATTAATAACACTCTCTGGGCTACGCACCTCTTCGATCTCCTGCTCTTCTTCGAGCTGCTCATGCTCAATTGCTTTTTGATCAAGCATCTGCTGCATTCGATAACCTGCATAGGCTAGTAAAATAGCAAACGGCCATGTCGACATGATCGGAATCGGTGTGAACGCTCCGAGCATAGCAATTGTACCTGCAACAATGTATAACAACTTTGGATAGGCGAACATCTGAGTACTTAGTTCTTCCGCCAAGTTTCCTTTGGATGCAGATCTTGTAACGATAAGACCTGCTGCCGTTGAAATAAGAAGTGCAGGGATTTGGCTGACTAAGCCATCACCGATTGATAACGTAGAGAATTTCTCGGCTGCTTCAGAGAAACTCATCCCCATCGAAGCCATACCGATAATAAATCCACCTACGAGATTAATAATGAGAATGACGATACCTGCGATCGCATCTCCTTTTACGAATTTACTGGCACCATCCATTGCACCATAAAAATCCGCTTCGCGTTCAATTTTCTGACGCCGCTCTTTCGCCTGCTGCTCGTTAATCAGTCCTGCATTGAGATCGGCATCAATTGCCATCTGCTTACCAGGCATCGCATCGAGGGTGAAGCGTGCAGCAACCTCCGCTACGCGCTCAGAACCTTTTGTGATAACGATGAACTGAACTACGACCAGAATGAGGAACACAATAAGTCCAACAGCTACTTGACCTTGTGTAATCCACTGACCAAATGTTTGTACGACTTCACCGGCATGTCCCGTGCCAAGGATTTGCTTGGTAGTGGAAATGTTCAATGCCAGGCGAAACAACGTCGTAATCAAGAGCAACGCTGGGAATATAGAAAATTCTAATGCTTCCTTCGTATTCATAGCTATGAGCAGAATCATGAGCGCTATCGCTATGTTAATGACAAGTAAAATGTCCAATAATAGCGTTGGTATAGGGAGAACCATCATCAGCACGATGCCAATAACACCAAGTAAGACGGTTAAGTCTCTCGCTTTCACGAATTGTTACCTCCATCCATGCCTGCTCATTTAGATGTACCTTTGAGCTTATATACATAGGCTAATACTTCTGCGACCGCTTGGAACAAGTCTGCTGGAACGGCATCACCAATTTCGGTTCGTTCATGTAATGCACGTGCCAATGGTCTGTTCTCGATCATGGCAACACCATGTTCTTTGGCAATATCTTTTATGCGAAGAGCGACATAATCTTGACCCTTTGCTATAACTTGAGGAGCTTCCATGGAACCTCCTTCATACTTAAGCGCAATAGCAAAGTGCGTAGGGTTCGTGATCACGACATCTGCATTCGGCACTTCCTGCATCATTCGCATAAGTGCCATACGACGCTGGCGCTCTTTGATCTTGCCTTTAATTTGCGGGTCGCCTTCCATCTTTTTGAACTCATCCTTGATATCCTGCTTGGACATTCGGATGCTTTTCTCGAATTCATATCGCTGATACATATAATCGAAAACAGATAGTATACATAGGGCGATCCCAATCTGTATTCCTAAATCAACCGTCAATTGTGCTGTATATGTCAACATATTCTCTACAGGCATATGATTAAGCTCTAAAATACGATCTCGCTCTTCCCATAAAGACATATAAACAATAACTCCGATAACAACCAATTTAATAATAGATTTAAGAAACTCAACTAATGCTCGTATCGCGAAAATATTTTTGAACCCTTTAATCGGATCAATCTTGCTGAATTGCATTTTAAGAGGCTCACCTGTTAATAAGAAGCCAATCTGCATGTAATTGATTAACAATCCCACAACAACAACGACTAAAAATATCGGCGCCATTACGATAAGGAATTGAATAAATAAATTATTGAAATAATCTAATACATTTGCAACGCTTAACTCCATATTTAATCGATGTTGAAACGTATCCCCAAATAGACTGATAATACGTTCCTGCATAAACCCGCCCAACATCAGCAGGCAGAAAAAGGTCGCCAATAATATGACGGAACCGGACAAATCCATACTTTTAGCTACTTGTCCTTTTTCACGTGATTCTTGACGTTTCTTCGGTGTTGCCTTCTCCGTTTTCTCTTGCGAGAATAGCTGGAGGTCCAGCTTGAGTGAATAACGATATGGTATCGTGTCCACTACGAAGCTCCCCCCTTAGCAAATAATCGTAGTAACTCGTCCAATGCTTGGAACATTTTACTGAATAAATGCTCCATCACGTATACCATGCTTGGCATCGTGAGCAGCAGTACGACAAGACCTAAAATAATTTTTAGAGGTATGCCGATGACGAAAATATTAAATTGTGGTGCAGTTTTTGCAAGAAAGCCGAGGGCTACATCCGCGAGAAACATGGAAACAATCAATGGTGCAGCAATTTGTAACGCGATAATAAATGCCTGAACAAATGTAGTAACGACGAAATTCATAATGTTCCCATTTTGAATTTGGCCGAAAAAAGAGTTGCTATCGATAGGAAGCCACTGATAACTTTTCATAATTGCATCTATCAAATAGTGATGACCATTCATTCCCAAGAACAACAAAATCATAAATATGTATTTGAAGTTACCAGTGACAGGGGAACTCATCCCCGTAAGTGGGTCAACGACATTCGCGATACCGAATCCAATTTGCATATCCACGAAGGAACCAGTAATTTGAACGATTGTAAAAAACAGCTGCGCAACGAATCCAATCAGCAAACCTATCATAATTTCACGAATAATGTAGGTAACATATATTCCGTCCATCGGCACTGATATTCCTAACCCGAATAGTAGATAGGCAATTAGGCTTATACTAAAAGCGAGTCCGACTTTAAAATGATTCGGCACACCTCGGGAAGAAAAGACAGGTGCAGCGACAAAGAAAGCTGTAATTCGACACAGTATGAGCAAAAAAACAGGGAACGCCTGAGCTAACATGTCCATGGTTCCACAGCCTAACCAATATATTGATGCAAATTATTTAAAATAGAATACGTAAAATCAACCATTGTCGTTAATAGCCACGGCCCAAAAATGAGGATAACAATAAATACAGCAACAATCTTTGGTACAAATGCAAGCGTCTGTTCTTGAATTTGTGTTGTCGCTTGGAAAATACTAATGATTAATCCTACGACGAGCGCTACGATGAGCATCGGAGCACTGACCTGTAGTACAGCCAGCACCGATTGCCCCGCTAGACCGATTATAAATTCTGCATTCATGATACTCTCCCTTTCCTTTTCTTATTCCCATACGTTCGTCCTATACTCCGCTTGTAAATACGTGACAGATCGTCACGTATTAAAGCTAATAAGTAGCGACTTCACAACTAAGTGCCAGCCATCAACAAGTATGAACAACAGTATTTTGAAAGGTAAAGATATCATTACTGGCGGCAACATCATCATTCCCATCGCCATCAACGTACTAGCCACAATCATGTCAATGACGAGAAACGGAATAAATATCATGAAGCCCATTTGAAATGCGGTCTTTAATTCACTTATTGCATAAGCTGGTACAAGTACAGAGAGCGGAATTTCTTTATAAGTCTTCGGCTTCTCCGTTTTCGTATATTTCATGAATAAGAGTAAGTCCTTCTCACGCGTTTGCTTGAACATAAATTTCTTCATTGGTTCAGCCGCTTTGGTCAAGGCTTGATTCTGATTCAACTCGCCCTTCAAGTATGGCTGAAGAGCAGCTTGGTTTATTTCACCAAGTGTGGGAGACATCACAAACAAAGTCATAAATAGAGCCAGTCCGATCAGCACTTGGTTCGGAGGCATCTGTTGGGTTCCAAGAGACGTTCTCACAAATCCTAGCACGATGACAATTCGAGTAAACGAAGTCATCAGAATCAAAATGGCAGGAGCCAAGCTCAATATCGTAATCAGCAGAACGAGAGACAGTGAGGTTACACCCGGTTGTCCTTCTCCGCCTCCAACCTTGATATCAATATCCGGCAATATAGGAGCCGCGGAGCCCACGGAAGCTGATAGAGCGAATAATGCTGCTGCTGCCATCAAAGCCAACATGTATTTCTTTTTCATGGGTCCATCTGCCGTTCTTCATTGGTATCGTCTTGCAACAATCGTTTCATACGAGCATCACGGTCAGGAAGCTGCTCCAGTTTCGATTGAAACATCTCATGAAAAGTGGTGGTCGACTCATTTTCCATGTTCGAAGCATTTGAATGAGATGCCGATGTGTTACCACGTCGTTTATTCCACCACTCCACAAGGGTAGGAGGCAAGCTTACTCCTGACGGTGCTTGTTGTTGTTGGAAGGAAGCAAGCCAAACTGCTACTTGCTCCTCATCGCTGATCTTGTCAATAACGGTGATGTCATCCCCAACGCCAAGCACATAAATGACGCCTCCAACTTCTACGATTTGCAACGATTTGTTCTGTCCCAAACCCGTTCCGCCTAGTGTGCGAATGTTCTGATTCATCTGCCACATCCGGCTTTTTCGACTAAGTATTTTGATAAATAGAACGATAAGTACAATGATCAATCCTAATGACATCAGTACAGTCAATACACTAGACGTATGAGTTCCGAAATCGGGTGTAACAGGTGGTTGCGCTTGTAGAAACATAGGTTTAGCTTAACGTTTTCTTAATAGCTTCAATTACACGGTCTGCTTGGAACGGTTTCACGATGAAATCTTTAGCTCCAGCTTGAATTGCATCGATAACCATTGCTTGTTGTCCCATAGCAGAACACATAATAACTTTTGCACTTGGATCCATTTTGCGAATTTCTTTTAGTGCTGTAATACCGTCCATCTCTGGCATCGTAATGTCCATAGTGATGAGATCTGGCTTATGCTCTTTATATTTTTCAATCGCTTGAGCACCATCCGCGGCTTCTCCTACGACATCATAACCATTCTTGGTTAAAATGTCTCGAATCATCATTCTCATAAAAGCAGCGTCGTCCACGATTAAAATACGGTTAGCCATCGTTGGGTTTCCTCCCTAACTTATCTTTATTATTGAAGTTTCTGAATGCGGTCCCATTGATTAATAATATCTGTTACCCGCACACCAAAGTTCTCGTCGATTACTACGACTTCCCCTTTGGCAATTAATTTGTTGTTGACCAAAATGTCAACAGGCTCCCCTGCCAACTTGTCCAGTTCAATAATCGAACCTTGAGAGAGCTCTAAAATATCTTTGATTTGTTTGTGTGTCCTACCTAATTCTACTGTGACTCGCAAGGGGATGTCCAACAATAAATTCAAGTTGGAATCATCACCCATTTGATAGGGTGCTGCTTGCAGATTCGCGAATTGCACAGGCTGTACATTTACTTGACGATTCGGAGCCATTCCAAACGACCCTGGTGCTCCGTATGGGTTACCTTGTGGTGCTTGTCCCATAGGCATATTCATTGGCTGCTGCATATGCATTTGCTGATTTGGAGCTGTTGGATAAGGCATTTGATTCATAGCATATCCTCCTCCATCCGGCTGCATTGGCGGCGTCATCGCAGAGCCCATACCAAAATCTGCCGAAGGTGCAGACGTTGAATGATTGTTTGTTTGTGGAACTGGTTGCTCCTCCACCTGTGGTACATCCACCTCGGATGTATTCAATAAGCGTGCTACCATTTCTTTAGCAAATGGAATTGTTAATATTTGCATGATGGTAGAGTCAATCAAGTCACCGATCATAAGTCGGAATGACACTTTAATCAACATGTTCTCAGGTGGCAAGATGTCAATACCTTCTCCACTCTCAGCATTCAAAATGCCTATTCCTGGAGGAGAAATATTAACAAGTCGATTAAAAATAGTTGACATCGATGTAGCGGAAGAACCCATCATTTGATTCATCGCTTCTTGCACCGCACTTATATGAATTTCATTCAATTCATCAGCAACATTTTTGCCGTCACCACCAAGCATGAGATCAGCAATTACCTGCGCATCGGACGTCTTAATGACGAGTGAATTGATGCCTTCGAATCCATCCACATAGTGTACATGTACAGCTACGTGCGGCCTTGGAAACTCTTGTTCCAAATTCTCTTTCTCTATCAGCTTCAAGCGAGGGGTTGTAATATCAACTTTACGACCAAGCAAGGTTGATAGGGCAGTGGCAGCACTGCCGAACGTGATGTTTCCAATTTCACCTAGTGCGTCAATTTCCAATTCCGTTAAATATTGATTAACTAAAGAATCCGGATTCGACGACGACTGGTCATCACTCTTGTTCAATAGAGCGTCGATTTCTTCCTGTGACAAATATTCTTTACTCGTCATCCTCTTCCACTTCCCCCTCTATTACATCAACGATTTGAACCGCCAAACGGTCCTTTACGTTGCCTGGTGTAGCGATATATTTCAGGCGCTCCCCAACGAACACTCCCAGCCCTTCATTGACTTTTTTCTGAAGTGGCAGGACATCACCTATAGTCAGCTGCATCAGCTCATTAACCGTAATATGAGATTGCCCTAGTTCAGTAACAATTGGCAGCTCTGCTTTGGTAACACGCTGACGAAGCTTCTCAACTTCGATGGGTTCGCTCATCTTTTTCTCAGATACGAACCAGTGATGGACAGATAGTTTAGGCATAATTGGTTCAATGACCACATGTGGAATACATAGATTAATCATACCTGTCGTATCACCGATTTTGGTGCTTAAAGATATCAATGCGATCGTTTCATTCGGCGAAACAATCTGCATAAACTGCGGATTTGTCTCCAAGCTTTCCAAACGCGGCCGAATATCCAACACGGTCTTCCATGCCTCATGAAGACTATCAAAAGCTCGACTGAACACCCGCTCCAAAACTGTAGTCTCGATCTCAGTCAAACCTTGGATTTTACTTGGAGCAATACCAGCGCCGCCTAATAGACGATCCAACATCGCCAAAGCGACATTCGGATTCACTTCAAGCACCATTCTTCCTTTGAGAGGCTCAGCCTCAAAGGTGTTCAAAATTGTCATTTTCGGTATGGAGCGGATAAACTCATCATAAGGAAGCTGCTCAACCTGCACGACATTGATTTGAACAAATGTACGCAGCTGTGCTGAGAAATACGTTGTCAAATACCTTGCAAAATTTTCGTGAATACGTGTTAACGTCCTTATGTGATCTTTTGAAAAACGAACGGCCCGCTTGAAATCGTAAGAACGGATCTTGCGTTGCGTTTCTTCTTTTTTAAGTTCTTCCGCATCCATTTCTCCGGAAGATAGTGCCGCTAGAAGAGCGTCGATCTCATTCTGCGATAAAACGTCAACCAATCGTTTCACCCCCTTACAGGAATCAGCCGCATCAATCTATTATTGATGCTTGATGCTAGTGCTAAATACGTTGCATGATGAAATTCGTAATGTCTACTTGAATTACTTTTCCTTCAGGAATCTTTTTGTTGATTAAATCCAGCAATTTAGCAGACAATTGGTCTTTACCCTTTGTACCTTCTAAATCCTCTGGCTTCGTATCAGCTAATGTTTTCAATACTTCTGGCTTAATAATAAGCTCTTTAATTTTCTCAAACTCTTCTTTTGTCTTCTTAGAATCCAACTGGAAAGCAAAGTCTATCGCAACAATCGTATCGCGACCAGCTAAGTTTGTCTTAATGTCTTTAAGTTCAGATGTCATCTCAACAATTTCATCTGCTGACAACCGCACTACCGCTGATGACTCACCATTTCCTTCAGAATTCCCATTCATAGAGTTCATGACCATTATTATTACCAGAGCTACCAACGTAATCGCTAGCAGCATGGTAATCATCCATGGCAACATTCGTTTCATGACTGTCCCTCCGTTGACTGCAGCTTGATCGTGGCGGAAATAGCGCCGACTGTTTGAACATACTCAGAGATAAGACGAATTACTTCAGGAGCTTTTTCTAAGACAATAATTTTCTTGCCGTTAAAAAGGGTTATGTACGTATCCGGTGTTTCTTCAACTGATTCGATATGTACCGCATTAATCCATACCGTTGAACCGTTTAACTTGGTTACTTTAATCATGTCCGAATCCCTCCTTTTCGCCTCTGTTGGCTCGGTCACCCATAATGGGCGACCGAGATAAAGCTTATATCATTACTAAACCATTAATGATTAACGTTTGAGGTTAACTACTTCTTGAAGAACTTCATCAGAAGTTGTAATGATACGAGAATTTGCTTGGAAACCACGCTGAGCAACGATCATTTCTGTAAACTCTTCTGTTAGATCAACGTTAGACATTTCCAACTGACCAGAAATGATTGCGCCAGTTCCGGCAACAGGATCACCAGCAGCTACGATCTCAATCTCACCATCAGGTGCAGCATTTGGTGTTGTGCGATACAAGTTGCCACCGAGCTTCTCCAATCCTTCTGGGTTAATCACTTTTACCATACCAATTTGCACATCAAGCGCCTCTGTAGTACCATCTGCCATCTTCGCAATAATTTGACCTGTTTGTGAAATGGTGAATTGTGTAACCTCTTCATCCAGCACAATCGGTCCACCATCCAAACTGGATACGAGTAGTCCGTCAGCTGTAACCAATTGACGGTCCGCATCCATATGGAAATCTCCAGCACGTGTCAAAAATGGAACTTCTTGCTCTTCATTCAATTTAACTGCAAAAAATCCATCACCATCAATACGAAGATCTAGTGGGCGGTTCGTTGTTTGTGCACTACCACCAGTGTGAACTGTATCAATAGCAGAGATTGAAACACCAAGACCTACCTGCATCGCGTTTACGCCGCCTCGGCCGTCTCCTGGAGCCGTAACACCAGACATCGTTTGACTCATAATATCTTTAAACATAACGCGACCTTTTTTGAAACCAGCTGTATTTACATTGGAAATATTGTTACCAATGACATCAAGTTTCGTTTGGAAGCCCCGCATACCCGAAACACCTGAATACATAGAACGAATCATCGTTGTATCCTCCTTAATTGAACTTGCATTTGTGTCCACTTCAGTCGGTCAGTGGATAAAAGGCCTCCAAATGGTCCGGCCTAACATAACGTAATTAAATAAATACAGTACTATCTATCGCAGTAAATACATGCCCTTGTTTGTGAGGGTCCGCTAAAGCTGTAATTACCGTTCGAGAAGGTACATTAACAATATAAGCCGCGTTATCAGCAAGGAGCAGAGATTGTCTTGATCCTTTAGCCTCTACTTCAACAATGGCTTTGTTCAGCTTGTCCATCAATTCAGGCGTCAATTTCAACCCACGCTCTTTCATGCGCTGCTCTGCATGATGACTAAAACGAAGCTCATCCGTACGTGAAATTTCGCGGTCCAGCATTTGTTGAAAGGTTGCATTCCCCTGTAAGGATGCTGCCTTTGTCGACGTTTTAGCTGTTTGATGTATGGGCGGTGATTGTCCAATCACCCCAATTGGAATATTCATTCTCATGCGCTCACATCCGTTTCCTTATCGGCATTGGATGTTGACGGATTACTAGCATTTCCATCATTCGCATTTCGAATCTCCGTAATAAGCGTCATATCAACTTCTACGTCTCCAACCTTCGCATAAGTCAAGCCATTACGAACGATGATAGAATCAACAACTCCTGATTTCAGCGTCGTTTCACCTGGTTTACCATCTGTGCCCATTTCTCCACTGGATGTCCAAGAAATTTGCTTGCCGATTAGATTAGAAGACATGCCGAACGCTTGCTGCAACGTACTCAATTGTTGATTGATCGATGTTAACTGCTCTACCGACGTGAATTGCGCCATTTGCGCGATAAACTCTTTATCTTGCAGCGGCTGCGTCGGATCTTGATTCTGTAATTGCGTCATCAAAATTTTCAAGAAGTCATCTTTACCCAATTGATTGCCGTCATAGGGCTTAGCAAGCTTCAGATTATCTTGATGGTAGTTAGGCCACATTAAATGATTGTTTACACCTGCATTGACACTCGCCATTTGTACACCTCCTTACCGCTTGTAGTCCCCGAAAGCCGTACTTAGGCACTAGCATCAAAAGAAGAACCCGTTAAGCTAGAAGATGCATGGTTCACTTGTTCTTCCGAATCCAATCCTTCGATCTCATTACCATCCAACTCTACCGTATCCACCTTAGATGAAGAGCGGTTAGAAGATGAATGCTGCTCTTTACTGGAATGAGATTGGCGGTCTCCTTGGAACATCGAAGATGCCATTGCAGAAGCTTCAGCAGTTGAGTGCTGGCTTACTTCTAGCTTGTCTACTTGGATACCTGAAGCTTGCAGTGCACCACGTAAAGAAGCAAGCTGTTGGTCAATCATCTCTTTCGCCCCAGCATGTTCGGTAAAGAACTGAGCTATTAATTGCCCATTCTGCATCGTAATCTTGATATCTACTTGTCCCAAATGCTCAGGATATAGTCGAATTTTCGCCTCCGAAGTACCGTTAAAATGACGGATCGACATTTGTTTGATCAACATCTCGCCCATGTTATGTGCAAATTGCTGAATCGGCACTTGCGGTATCGGTTTGGCAGATGTCATTCCCTCTGATCGAAGAGCAAACTGACTGACTGTCATTTGTTGAGTTGGGACTTCTGACCCATCACCGCTCATTGCTGTCGCCATCATTTCACCGCTCTTGCCAGCGCCCTGCTCTTGGTGGGCCGTAGCAGAAAGCGATTGACGCAATGTTTCTGCCGCAACCGTATTCGTATCCGTTACTTGAGCCAGTACATTCGCAAGTACTGTCTGATTCGGATTCGCTTGCTGATGCTTCATAAGCACTTCACCGAGTTGTTTCAGATGCTGCAGCATATCGTCTACCTTTACAGCAGCCATTTCACCAGTTGCTTGGTTCGTCATCACGCGCGCGTACTGTGCAAATTGTTCGAACTGATCAAGTGCAACAATACTAATCGTTTGCGGTTGGTTCATTAATGCTTGAATTGCTGCTTGCTGTTCAGCAGATAAGGACTGCCCTTCTTGTTGAGTTAATAAGTTTTGAGCTTGTACGATCCACTGATGTAATGCATTAAACAATCCCGAATCCTGCTCGATCTGTTGTTCCGCTTCTTTAAGAGCAGCTTCTAGTTGAACGAGTAATTGCTCGATAAGTGCTAGTTGCTCGTTACCTTCTACTAGAGAAGCATCCGCCAGTAATGGCAGAGGATATGCAAGCCCTGTTTGAGAAGTAGCTGTCGAAGAACCATTCATCAATTGCGCTAGCGAGCTGCTAAATGCCGCTCCATCAACTGGTGACACACCACTCGTAGTAGCAGCACCATTTCCAGCCACTGAGGAAGCTGCACTTGTTGCAGAAACACTTGATACGTTCATTGTCATTATTGTTCACCTCCTTTCTTAAATTACTTTAAAGCTCATCTTACCGTTTACTATTTGCGTACTATCAGCTTACTTCTACTGATTAGGAAGAAGCTTAGCAACAAGCTTAGCAGTCGCTTCTTTATCAATCTTTGTCATCGCATCTAGCAGTTTAGAACGTACGTTGTTATCCACTGTATTCAATACTGCTAATGCCTTGGTTGGGCTAACCTTCGCTGTTTCTAACAGCACTTCAGCACCACTCTGTGGAGTCATGCTAGCAAATGTCTTAGATAACTCTGCTTTATCCAAACCTGTGTGAGACTTTTCTTGCACTTGCTGCTTCTTCAATCTTGCTTGTAAAGCTGCAATTTGTTGATTTTCAGAAGACTTGCTGTCCTTAAGAATCATGCTCACATCAGCAGCTACTTTGGGATTCATTTTTTCCAAAATTTTCACGCGCTGTTCTTCTTTCATCTCATTCATAATGAGACTCACTTCTTCAGGCGCCCAATTTTCCATAATTGGAGCTGCTTTGCTCGGCATCATTTTGCCATACATAGAGGCAAGCTCTTTAATTTGCTTTGTATAACTGTCTTTGTCAGAGTTCTCATTCTGTTGTTTGAACTCATCTACTTGTTTCTTCAAATCCTTAACTTCTGATTCAAGTGCTTGGCGCTTGTCAGCCAAAACTCGCAAATCCTTATCCTTAGAAGCAAGCAGCTCCTTCAAATCAGCTATTTGCTCTTCTGCTGAAGGATCTGATGGAGAAGAATTTTTCTCTTCATCCTTCTTACTGTCTGCTCCTCCAGCTGATTCCTTCTTGTCCGATTCAGGCAAAAGCTTATTGATAACAGGTATGTCCTCTGCCCAATTTAAAATATTATTGCGCCAATCTACATTGAACAGTGTCAACAATACACCTAATAGAATGACCGTGAATACGATCGGTGTAATGATAAACAAAAAGCGTTCAAATCCTGAATAAGACGTTTTTTCTTCGTACATCTCTTGCGCCATTGTTATCCCTCCTGCTTGTGCGGCGGGTATAGATGTTATGTAATCTTTACATTAACGAGAAGCCATAAAATATCGTACTGTAGCCATTTCGTCGAGTTCATTTTGCTCCATCAATGAAACCTGAAGCTTAAATTGCTGTTCTGCTTTTTCACGAGCTTTAACCCATAGTTTCTCATCGGACATACACTGGTGCAGGGCACTTTGTTTTGTCGATACGACACCTTCCGCCTGCTTGACACGTTGATAATGAACGATTAGCTTCTCATCCAAATGTAAGATGTGATGCTGCCACATTTGAAGCTCATGAACAGGTGCACAGGTGTTTACCAGCTCCTGCAAAGTAATAGTCGCGTCATGACGTTCTTTCTTAACACGAGACAATGAATCTTCTTCTGCCTGAAGCTCACCAATTGCTTGCGACAACATCCATTCTGCCTGCTTCTTCGTGTTTGTCTTTAGATCGAGTACCTTTTGAAAAGGATACTGGAAACCCTTCACCTATTACTCACTCCTTGTGAATTGCATCTTCAATCGTTCAATCGTTTCCTGATAATCAGGGTGCTCGTGTATACGCTGCTTCGTAAAATCATTTATCGCTTCAATAGAAGCAATGGCTTCATCAATAGCTGGATTTGAACCATGTTGATAAGCCCCTATATTAATCAAATCTTCTGATTCGCGATATACGGCCAACAGACGCTTCAGCTGTTCTGCTGCCAGTTGATGTTCTTCGCTCACGATATCCTTCATTACTCGACTTACGCTTGCAAGCACATCAATTGCAGGAAAATGTCCTTTATGAGCTATGCTCCGATTTAGTACAATATGACCGTCTAGTATGCCTCGTACAGCATCGGCTATTGGTTCGTTCATATCATCACCATCGACGAGAACGGTATAAAAGGCCGTTATGGACCCATGTGTTCCTGTACCACTTCGTTCCAATAGCTTCGGCAAATTGGCGAACACAGATGGTGTGTAGCCTCGTGTTGCTGGTGGCTCACCAATTGCGAGCCCAACTTCACGCATAGCCATCGCATATCGAGTTACAGAGTCCATCATCAGCATGACGTTCATGCCTCTATCTCTGAAATACTCCGCGATTGTCGTAGCAATAACTGCTCCTTTAATCCGTACTAATGCTGGTTGATCTGAGGTAGCGACAATAACAACTGAGCGCGCGAGCCCTTCTGGACCAAGATCACGTTCAATGAACTCCAACACTTCTCGACCACGTTCACCAATTAAGGCAATTACGTTTACATCCGCTGCTGTATTACGAGCAATCATCCCTAATAGCGTACTTTTCCCGACACCTGATCCGGCAAATATACCGACACGCTGACCGTTACCTATTGTGAGCAAGCCATCAATCGCTCTTACGCCTACACCAATTGGTTCTTCCACGCGCAATCGCTTCAATGGATTAGCTGGACTATTAGAAGTAGAATAGGGCTTCATTCTCGTTGGTAAGTAGGAGCCATCCAAAGGTTCTCCTAGTCCATTAAGCACTTTTCCAAGTAACTCAGAGCCTACTTGCACCGTAAGTGGCTTCCCCGTACCTACAACGTCACAACCAGGACCAATATCGTCCAATTCTCCTAATGGCATTAAGAGAACTTTATTGTCACGAAACCCAACAACTTCAGCCTTTAAAGGAGTTCGACCTTTGCTCGGATAGATGTAACATACCTCTCCGATACTTGCATCTGGCCCCTCCGATTCAACGGTCAAACCAATTACTTGAGTAACTTTTCCGTTTACACGAACGGAATCAACATGCTCTAAGCGTTCCTTATACTTCTCCAGATTCCAACGATAATGGGTATTAGATGTCATTATCGCTTCTCTCCTCTTGTTGATGCGCCACTTGCAAGAGTGCTTTCTTTATCTCTGCTAGCTGCGTATCAATTCTCGCATCAATGCTACCAAGTGCTGAGCGTATCACGCATCCGTGATCTTTAACCGTTGCGTCTGGTATAATTTGCAGTTCTGCCTGAGAGTCTATCGATAGACTCAATTCTTCTCTAGCTGCATGAAGCATGTTGAAATGCTCCGCTGAAACACATAATGTAATCGTTCCAGATTCACGCTTGCGAGATAGTTGTGTACGAATCATATCCACAATCCGTTCTGGGTCAACTGCAATCTGCTCATTCATTATTTTTTCAGCAATCATACAACTGAGTGACACAACAAATGGCTCGGCTTCTTGAATGATCTGTTCTTTGAGCTGATAAGCTTGTTCAAGGATCGTTGCTGATTCTACTACTTTGCTGGCGTAAACTTCTTGCACAGCTGTCTCCGCTTTCTCGTATCCCTCTGCATATCCGGTTGATAGTGCTTGCATTCTAATCTCATCACGCAAAGCATCATCCTCACTCCGACGCTCATTCCACCATGCTTCAATCTGCGCTTGAGTCTGTTCAATTAATTGCTCTGCCTCAGCTGTCGCATGCCGAACCTGATCCTCTGCCAACGTTTGTGCATCTTCCAATATAGTACGGCGCAAATGAGCCAACTGCTCATCACGAGCCAATAATCGCTCTGCATTCCATTCTTCTTCCGTTTTAGCAGCTGCAGTTTCTTCTTCCTGCAGCTGCTGATGTTTACGCACTGCCTCAAGCAGGCGAAGTTGTTCTACTGGAACATAGTGAGAAGGTTTGAGCACATTAGACAATGATATCGTCTCCTCCGCCACGTGCAATAATGATCTCTCCAGACTCTTCTAGACGACGAATGATTGCCACGATACGAGTCTGTGCTTCCTCCACGTCACGCAGCCGCACTGGGCCCATAAACTCCATTTCTTCTCTGAATGTATCCGCCATACGCTTCGACATGTTACGGAATACAGCATTGCGCACATCTTCGCTTGCCACTTTAAGTGCAAGTTGTAGATCACCGTTATCGAGATCACGGATAATACGTTGAATCGAACGATTATCGATATTAACAATATCTTCGAACACGAACATGCGTTTCTTAATTTCTTCTGCAAGTTCAGGATCTTGAATTTCAAGTGAATCCAAGATGGTACGTTCTGTACCACGGTCTACACCATTCAAAATGTTTACGATCGACTCGATGCCGCCCGCGCTTGTGTAATCCTGTGTGACTGTCGCTGACAACTTCTGTTCCAAAACAGACTCTACTTGGCTGATTACTTCAGGTGTAGTGCTGTCCATTAAGGCAATACGGCGTGCTACATCCGCCTGTTTTTCTGGAGCCAACGAAGACAGGATCTGCGAAGACTGCTCCGTTTGCAAATAAGACAATACCAATGCAATCGTTTGAGCACTTTCATTTTGAATAAAGTTCAAAATTTGTAGCGCGTCTGCTTTGCGAGCAAAATCAAATGGTCTCACCTGTAGTGTTGCTGTCAAGCGATTAATAATATCGATAGCCTTAGAGGAGCCTAATGCTTTCTCTAAAATCTCTTTCGCATAATTAATACCGCCTTGAGAAATGTACTCTTGAGCTAAGCAAATCTGATGAAACTCGCTTAAAACTTGCTCTTTCTCAGGTGTATCTACTTTACGAACGTTCGCAATTTCCAATGTTAATTGCTCGATCTCGTCGTCACGTAGATGCTTAAAAATTTGTGCTGACACTTCCGGCCCTAATGATATGAGCAGAATCGCTGCTTTTTGTTTACCTGTCAAACTCACTGAACCTCTAGCCATTATCTGCTCACCTCGAATCATCTAGTAGCCAAGTTCGTAGCAAGTTCACAAACTCTTCTGGCTTTTTCTTAGCTAGAGCTTCCAACTGCTTACGCACTTGGTGCTCACTTGTAACATGTTCCAAATCGATGGAAGGAAGCTCGATATTTGTCGGAATAAATTGCACATCATCGAGTTCATATTCTTCTTCTTGGCGCTTCCGTTTGCGCATTACAGCAAATGCGATTCCACCGCCCACAAGTAATAATAAGAGGACTCCAGCCCCATACCATACCCATGTCGGGATTCCAGACTCAGCTGTTACCGCTACATTAGTCTCATTTTGTGCAATGACAGAAACTTTTTGCTTCAATACATCGTCTGTAATAGTAACGTTATTTTTCGTAGCTGTTGTCTGAAGCTGAGCAGCAACGATAGACTTAAGAACTTTTTCAATAGAATCTCGCTGTGCATCAGTAAGCTGTGATTCAACTGCTGCATGAATGGTTAAATCTGTTACAGCATATGGACTAGATTGTATCGCTTTTTTAATACGCGTTACTTCATAGTTGACTGTACGCTGTGATTTTTCGGATTGTGTTTGACCACTGTTAGTGTCGCCTGGATAATTTGGAACTTCACCATCGCCAACACCTGCAACTCCACCTTCTCCAGCACCACTGCCATTAAACGATTCTTGAAGTTCTTCGACGCTAATCTCGATACCTTTCATATTCTCTTCGTCAACTGGCTTAACTTCGTTATGTTCTTCTGTTTGAATATCGAAGTTGAGATTAGAAGAGATTAATACATTAACCTTGTCAGGACCTACAAAGCTGGATAAGAACATGCGAACCTTATCACTTAGTTCACGTTCGTATCTGCGTTGTACGGCCAGTTGATCATCAACTGTGCCAAGGAATGAACCATTTACGCCATTACTTGAGCTTGATGCATACAGTGGGCTATTCCCTGTCATCATGCTTATATTGTCGATCTCTAAGTTAGGCACGGCTGTACTTACTAGATTGAAGTATCCGTCTATCACTTTTTGATCCGGCACATAGCCTGGTTTGAACTTCAATACAATTGATGCAGAAGCTTGTGGCTTCTCTGCTTCCATAAATACGGTTTCTTGCGGCAAATTAATAAGAACTTGTGCATCCTGGATGCCTTCCATCTGTCTTAACAAGCGCTCTACTTCACCGTTTAGCGCATCTTTGTAACGAACATCGAACACGTTATCGGTCATTCCGCCCATCATTCCGTCTGGAGAGAAGGAGTCAAAGCCGAGAGAACCATTCTGGACGATACCTTGTGCGCCTACATCAACCTTTGCTTTTGCTGCCATAGCTGCTGGAACAGAAATAGATGCACCATCAGGGCTTAGTTGATAGGGAATGCTGTTCGTATTTAAGTATTCAATAATTCCTGCAGCATCACTAGAATTCAAATCTTTAAAAGCTAGTGAGTATTCTGTCTTAGATAACTGATATGTAACGATTCCAATAGCTAAAAGTAAAATGATAAATGTTGATCCTAGAAGCAACTTCTGCTTCTTGCTGTACTGATTCCAATACTGGGTAGCTCGCTCCCTGTACTGGCCAATTTTTTCATTCACACCTCGTCACCCCACCAATACTGTGTAAGACATCACGACATTATAATTGTATGCGCATGATCTCTTGATACGCTTCGATCACCTTGTTGCGGACTTGAGTTGTTAGTTGCAAGTTGAGAAGCGCACGTTCCGAGGTAATCATGACCTGATCGACACTGGCCTCACCTATTAGGAACTTGTCATTTACATTATGTACTTGTTGTTCTTGTTGCTCTAAATTTGCAATTGCGTCTGTTAGGAATGAGTTGAAGGATTCTGTTACTTCAGCTGGAGATGTTGGTTTAATCACATTGCTCATACCTGAGATTGAGCCTGTTTGCACAGGTGAAATCGAATTATGAATCATGGTGGACCTCCTAGTCAATTATCGCTTGTTGCATATTAGCCTCTACCGATCTCTAGTGCTTTCATTATCATTGACTTGGAAGCATTCAGGGCCGTGACATTAGCCTCATAGGAGCGTGTAGCAGAGATCATATCTACCATTTCTTTCGCAATATCCACATTTGGTAAAGATACATAGCCTTGTGCATCTGCATCAGGATGTGTTGGCTGATAGACTCGCTTAAATGGAGTTTCATCTGCTTTAATTTGAGTGACTTTTACGCCACGAGGAATAGATTGTCCATTCATAGCTGCGTTCAATGATTGTTGAAAAGTAGGTTCTGTTGGTGACATTGCAACCATCTTACGGCGGTATGGCACGAACTGCCCGTTCACATATTGAGCACGAGTCGATTCAGCGTTGGCAATGTTTGCGGAAATAACATCCATACGCAGTCGTTGGGCAGTTAGGCCTGAAGCACTGATTTGAAAACTACTGCCTATCATTATTTATTACCTCCTTGCATCAATAGCCGTTTTCATCATGTTGATATGATGATTCAACTGCTGAACATAAGTATAATAACGAAGCTGATTTTCAGCCTGTAATGTCATCTCATGTTCCATATCCACATTGTTCTTGTTGTTCCCCATCACACTATGCTTGTCCTGGATGAGCGATGCTTGAGGTACCCCAGATCTAGGACCAATGTACATATGCTTCTCATGAGTTCGTCTACCTCTAAGCTTGTTGTTGCTAAGCTGATCACGAAGCAATGATTCAAATTGAACCTCAGAGCGCTTAAAGTGAGGGGTATCAGCATTCGCAACGTTGTTCGCTATAACGTTTTGTCTCAATACTGAGGCCTGTATAGCACCTTCTAAGCGCTGAACGTGTGAACCTCCCATTAAATTCATGCACTTAACCTCGCATTCTACACATTTTCCTTTGTATCGTAGTTCTACATGTCTTGCTATTATCCTGCAAAGTTTCGACAAAAAAATAAAAAAATGAGACAGTGTTACCTGTAACATTTTAATATCTTTCATCATTCGAGCATGTTTTTCATAATATTACATTCGTTCGTATATCGAAACATCTTAATCATCTTAAAATTTGTCGAAAATGACAATATGAAAAAAGCCCTATCTTTCGCACGAAAGATAGGACAATTTTTGGGAAATTATCATTATTTGAATACAATTTTTCACTACTAAAGAATGTATTGGCTTAAATCTCGATCTTTTGAAATATCAGTAAGCTTTTCCCGTACATATTCTGGAGTAATTACAAATTGTCCTAAATTTAATTCCGGAGCTTCAAAGGACAAATCTTCCAGTAATTTTTCCATAATTGTATGCAATCTTCTAGCTCCGATATTCTCCATGTTCTGATTAACGGAATAGGCAATATTAGCTATTTCACGAATTGCGTCTGAAGAAAATTCAAGGTCAAGCCGCTCCGTTCTCAGCAGCTCCACATACTGCTTTGTCAATGCATTCTTCGGCTCTGTAAGAATAGACACAAAATCGTCGGTGGATAAGCTCGTTAACTCCACCCGAATCGGAAAACGGCCCTGCAATTCAGGGATCAAATCAGATGGCTTCGCAATATGAAACGCTCCTGCAGCCATAAACAAAATATAATCTGTTTTTACAGAGCCGTACTTGGTCATGATCGTTGAGCCTTCAACGATTGGCAAAATATCTCGCTGCACCCCTTCGCGTGATACATCAGGCCCGTTTCCGCGACTGCTGGATGCAATTTTGTCAATTTCATCGATGAAAATAATGCCCGATTGTTCTGCACGACGAATCGACTCTTGAATCACATCATCCATATCGATTAATTTAGCCGCTTCCTCTTGCGTAAGGACTTTACGAGCTTCTTTAATTGCTAACTTCCGTTTTTTCGTCCGCTTCGGCAGCAGGCTCCCTAGCATCTCCTGCATGTTCATACCCATTTGTTCCTGTCCTGGGCCAGAGAACATATCCAACATGTTAGGTGCTGCTTCTTCCACATCAATTTCTACAACATCTTGCTCCAATTTGCCCGACAATAATTCAAAGCGTGTTTTACGACGTCTCTCATCCAGCGTTGGGTCCGTTTCCGGTTCCGACTTGTTAGCCGATCCATTATTTTGTCCAAATAACATTTCGAACGGATTTCGCTGTTGAGAAGATTGAGCTGCAGAAGGAACGAGAATTTCAACTAAGCGTTCATTCGCCTGCTCTTCTGCTTTCTCTTTTACCTTCTCTGTCCGTTCATTTTTGACCATACGTATAGCCGTTTCAATCAAATCACGAACCATTGACTCCACATCACGACCAACGTATCCTACCTCAGTAAACTTCGTAGCTTCCACTTTGACAAAAGGAGCCTTTACAAGCTTAGCTAGACGGCGTGCTATCTCAGTCTTACCTACTCCGGTAGGTCCGATCATCAAAATATTTTTTGGAACGATTTCATCTTGAATAGTTTCATCCAGCAAGCTTCTACGATAACGATTGCGCAGTGCAATAGCCACGGAGCGCTTTGCTTTTTTTTGACCAACAATATATTTATCAAGTTCGTTCACAATCTGTCTGGGTGTCCACGCTTGCTCACTCATCATTTATCCTCCATTTCTGCTATTGCTGTTTTAGCATTCTTCCACAACAAGGTTATCATTTGTATATACGCATATTTCACTTGCAATATGAAGAGCCGCCTCGGCCATTTCTTTTGCTGTCATATCAACAGCATGCCGTTTCAAAGCACGCGCTGCTGATAATGCGAAGCTACCTCCAGAACCAATGGCCACAATACCATCATCGGGCTCTATAATTTCTCCACCGCCAGAAATGAGCAGCATATGTTGTTTATCCATAACGATCATGAGCGCCTCCAGCTTACGAAGAACTCGATCTTGTCTCCAATCTTTAGCAAGCTCAACAGCGGCACGCTGCAAATGACCATGATGTTCTTCCAGCTTCCCTTCGAACTTCTCGAACAAAGTGATTGCGTCCGCAACCGAACCGGCGAAACCTGCCACTACTTGACCTCGATATAGTCGGCGCACTTTTCGAGCATGCTGCTTCATGACCATACTATTGCCGAATGTTACCTGTCCATCACCTGCAATGGCGCCTTGCCCATTATGCCTTACAGCACATATTGTTGTCGCATGAAACTGCATTTCCATCGGAGGAACCACCTTTCGTATAGGAATATCGAAAAGAAACAGCAGGATATCCTGCTGTTTCTATAATACGTTATGATGAATGAATCGTTTCAAGCTCTTCTTTAAAGTTACGAATCGATTCCAACGCTCGTTGTGCAAGCGCGTCATTTTTATCTTTTTTATTACGAATACGTGTTTCAAGCGCAGGGAACAAACCAAAGTTCGCATTCATTGGCTGGAAATGCTTCGAATCTGCAGTTGTAATATATTGTGCCATACTACCTAAAGCAGATTCTTTTGGTAGTGTGACACACTCTTTTCCAAGAGCTAATCGAGCAGCATTCAAGCCTGCAATCATACCAGATGCTGCGGACTCTACATAACCTTCAACACCTGTCATCTGTCCAGCAAAGAACAACGACGGACGTCCCTTGAACTGATAAGTTGGCTCCAACAATTTTGGAGAGTTAATGAACGTGTTACGGTGCATAACACCGTAGCGTACAATTTCAGCGTTCTCAAGACCTGGAATCATACGGAATACCCGCTTCTGCTCTCCCCATTTCAAATGAGTCTGGAAGCCAACCATATTGTATAGCGTGCCTGCTGCATTATCTTGACGAAGTTGAATAACTGCAAATGGAATTTTGCCCGTCTTCGGATCAGGAAGCCCTACTGGCTTCATAGGACCGAACAGAGCCGTTTGTTTGCCTCGTTTCATCATAACTTCAATCGGCATGCAGCCTTCGAAGTAAATTTCCTTTTCGAACTCTTTCAGCTCTGCCTTCTCAGCCGTAATCAAGGCCTCATAGAATGCATTGAATTCCTCTTCTGTCATCGGACAGTTCAAATAGGCTGCCTCACCCTTATCATAGCGTGATGCAAGATATACTTTATCCATATCGATACTGTCTTTGTCAATAATCGGTGCAGCTGCATCATAGAAATAGAAATATTCCTCACCCATCAAATCTTTAATTTGCTGGGACAAAGCCGGTGAAGTCAAAGGACCTGTAGCAATGACAGTAATCCCATCCAATGGAATAGACTCCATCTCTTCATTACGAACTTCAATTAAAGGGTGATTTTTAAGTGTCTCTGTAATTTCACCAGAGAAGCCGTCACGGTCTACCGCTAAGGCTCCACCAGCTGGAACAGCATGCTTATCAGCAGCTTGAAGTACTAGAGAATTCATCATGCGCATTTCTTCTTTAATAACACCTACTGCATTCGTCAAGCCATTTGCCCGCAAGCTATTAGAGCATACAAGCTCTGCAAATTGATCGGTGTGATGAGCTGGTGTCTTACGTACCGGTCTCATCTCATATAAAGTAACAGGGACCCCCTGCTGTGCTATTTGCCATGCCGCTTCACTGCCCGCTAAGCCGGCACCAATGACGGTTACTCTCGGCTTATCCATCTATGATGTACCCCTCTCCATTGTTACAAACTGTACCTGTAACGATTCAACTATTCTTCTTCTGATTCTTGTAACACTTCGTTATGTTCACACTGTGTACATTGCAGCTTCGTCCCTTGCTTGGAACGTTTCTCTACCATTAACTTACCACAGCTTGGACATGGCTTCGAAGATGGTTTATCCCACATTACGTGGTCACATTCTGGATAACGATCGCAACCGTAGAATACGCGCCCTTTTTTGCTTCGACGCTCTACAAGCTTACCTTCGTGGCAAGTTGGACACGCTACTCCTGTATCTTTAACGATCGGCTTCGCATTGCGGCAATCAGGGAAACCTGAACAAGCAAGAAACTTGCCGAATCTTCCGATCTTATACACGAAATGTCTACCACATTTTTCGCATATTTCATCAGATACTTCATCTTCAATTTCTATTTCTTTCATTTCTTCTTCAGCAACTTCCAGTCGCTTCTCGAATGATTCATAGAAATTGCTTAGTACTTTATCCCACTGCTGCTGGCCATCTTCTACTTGGTCGAGATCTTCTTCCATATGTGCTGTAAATTCTGCATCAAGAATTTCTGGGAAGAATTCTTCCATTTGTTGAATAACCAGCTCACCAAGCTCTGTCGGAACAAACTTCTTCTCTTCAATTGCCACATAGCCACGCTTCTGTATCGTCTCCAATGTAGGAGAATACGTACTAGGCCGTCCTATACCGAGCTCTTCAAGCGTCTTAATCATACGCGCTTCTGTATATCGCGGTGGAGGCTGTGTAAAGTGCTGCTTAGGCTCGATAGCTTCCTGTTGCAATTTGTCTCCAACCGTTAATGGTGGAAGTAGCTTATCTGTTTCTACCGTACCATCATCGTTTCCTTCTACGTAAACCTTCATAAAGCCCGGGAAGCGTACCTTGGAACCATTTGCGCGGAACAAAGCTCCTCCAGCCAGCAAATCAACTGTCATTGTATCCATAACAGCAGATGTCATTTGGCTCGCTACGAACCGCTCCCAGATAAGCTTATACAAGCGGAGCTGGTCACGAGACAAGAAAGGCTTCAACGTTTCAGGATCACGAAGAACAGAAGTAGGTCGAATCGCCTCATGCGCATCTTGTGCATTTGCAGCTTTCTTAGCATATTGACGTGGTGTTTCTGGTACGTAATCTGCTCCGAATTTTTCACTTAAGTAAGTACCCGCTTCTTCTTGGGCAACTGGAGAAACACGCGTCGAATCTGTACGCATATACGTAATAAGACCAACGGTACCCTCTTTACCTAAGTCAACCCCTTCATATAATTGCTGTGCCACAGACATCGTCTTACCAGCACGGAAATTCAATTTGCGGGCTGCCTCTTGTTGCAAGGAACTCGTTGTAAATGGTGGCGAAGGATGACGTAGACGCTCTTTCTCCTTCACTTCTTTTACTTCAAAAGCCTGCTTCCCGATAGCATCCATAATTGCTGATACATCGGCTTGAGAGCCCAGTTCCTTCTTCTCTCCGTTCATGCTATGGAACTTCGCTTCAATCGGAGATTTGTCACTCTTCAGCATCGCTGTTATGGTCCAGTATTCCTCTGGAACAAACAGGTTAATTTCATTCTCGCGGTCCATTATGAGTTTGACTGCTACGGATTGGACACGTCCAGCAGACAACCCCTTTTTCACCTTTTTCCAAAGCAATGGACTAATTTTGTAACCGACCAAACGGTCAAGGATACGTCTCGCTTGCTGTGCATGCACGAGGTCCATATTAATTTGACGCGGTGTCTTAAACGCATCCTTCACCGCTTGCTTCGTTATCTCATTGAAGACAACTCGACATGGCTCTGCTTCATCCAATTCCAATACATGAGCAAGATGCCATGCGATTGCTTCTCCTTCGCGATCGGGGTCAGCCGCGAGATAAACTTTTTTTACTTTTTTGCGTGCATCTCTTAATTCCTTAAGAACAGAGCCTTTGCCACGGATCGTAATATATTTAGGATTGAAGTTGTTATCCACTTCTACTCCAATCTGACTCTTCGGCAAATCACGCACATGGCCCATTGATGCTTTAACAATATATTTACTACCTAAGTACTTGCCAATGGATTTGGCCTTAGTTGGTGATTCTACAATAACTAGTGAATCTGCCATAGGCGCATCCTCCTCTCCGACAACCAATCAATACTATCCTATAATTCCTAGAGAATAATCATTCATATCGAACGATACACTCCAGGCTGATGTTCATAAATACGTTTCTTTATTTGCAAGGATAACAAATGCTGATGCAAATCCGCAAATGGCATACCACTCTTCTGAAATAAGTCATCAAGTGAACAGTCTTGCCCACTAATGATATCAAATAGTAAATGCTCCATGTCATTCAGCCATTCATTAGCTTTCACATCTACGACCGTTTCATTATTGTATGACTGAGGCAGGCTTGTCAACAGGTGAACGTATTCTTCCACAATATCCCCTGCTGTTGCAACTGGTTTAGCCCCTTGCTTTAACAATTCAAATGTACCTGCTGATTTAGGTGAAGTAACAGGGCCGGGAACTGCGAATATATCCCGAGATGCTTCTAACGCAAACTGCGCAGTAATTAGTGCTCCGCTTCTAACGGCAGCTTCGACAACGACTGTTCCTAAACTAAGTCCAGCAATAATACGGTTGCGTCTCGGAAACATACCAGGATGCCCTGGAGTTCCTAACGGGTATTCAGATAGGACCAAGCCAGATGCTGCTATCGTATCTGCTAAATGATTGTGCTGAGCCGGATAAATCGCGTCACAGCTCGTACCAAGTACGGCTATCGTTTGTCCTTTATTGAGCGCTCCTTCATGACTCGCTGCATCAATGCCACGTGCGAGCCCGCTCACAACGACTAATCCTTGCTCCGTCAATTGTGAAGATAAAGACTTGGCCACTGTCTTACCATAGACAGTCGGGTTTCGTGTGCCGACCATAGCAATGGAATATTGTTCTGCCACCGACCATACTCCACGGCCATACAACACCCAAGGCGGCTCATGAATTTCTTTCAAGCATTCAGGGTAGCTTTCATCATACATCGTAATCCAATCTATACCCGATTTATACGTCAACTCTAACCTTTTTTGTAAATGACTTGTTGTGTACCCTCCTGCAAGGCGTTGTGCATAAGCAGGTTTAAATCCTGCATCTACCCATTCTGCGCCTGGTCGGTCAAGCCATGCAGACAGTTGCTCGCAACCAAGCAGTTTGATGCAGGTATCGATCGTATGCCACCCTATACCCTTAATTTGATGCAGGGCAAACAAACAATCTTGGATTCTCCACATTCGACTCATCTTCTTTCCTCCTCTTACAGATGAAGGAAGCTCGTCAACCGCTCCCCTTATTTTGCTTTACCTTAAGACAGAATGCAAGTATACGTTTACATACGTATATCTCAACTTTGTAATATTTCTACAAATCCTTTATACGACAGCTACAAATTTGAGTGCCTGTCAGCACTTCTCTTCTTTCCATTTGTAAAATAAAATTTCAGGAATTACATGTTTATCCGCTCAATTGACGTAATGAAAATAAAAAAAGCAACCTCCCACACGAATGTGCAAAAGGTTGCTTACCTTGTTTAACTACGATATTTGATTATGCGTGTTGATGCGTAATGCAGTCTTTCAACATGCCCTTCTCTTCAAGAACACGAACCAACGTAGAACCCATTTCAGAAGGAGTCGGTGCTACTTGAATACCGCAAGCTTCAAGAACCGCGATTTTTTCAGCAGCTGTACCTTTGCCTCCGGAAATGATAGCGCCCGCATGACCCATACGCTTTCCTGGAGGCGCTGTTGCACCACCGATGAAGCCAACTACAGGTTTCTTCATGTTAGCCTTAACCCATTCTGCTGCTTCCTCTTCAGCTGTACCGCCGATTTCACCGATCATAATAACCGCATATGTGTCCGGGTCATCATTGAAACGGCTCAAAATATCGATGAACTCAGAGCCTTTAACTGGGTCACCACCGATACCTACAGCAGAAGACTGCCCGATACCACGTGTTGTCAACTGATGAACAGCCTCATAAGTCAATGTTCCACTACGGGATACAACACCGACATGACCTGGTGCATGGATGTATCCAGGCATGATGCCAATTTTGCACTCTCCTGGTGTGATTACGCCTGGACAGTTAGGTCCAATAAGAACCGTACGTTTGCCTTCCATATAGCGCTTCACTTTTACCATATCAAGAACAGGAATTCCTTCTGTGATACAAATAACGAGATCCAGGTCCGCATCTACTGCTTCCATAATTGCATCTGCTGCGAATGGAGGAGCTACGTAAATAACGCTAGCTGTAGCGCCTGTCTGTTGCTTAGCTTCTACAACTGTATTGTAGACAGGAAGTTTAATTTCCGTACCGTTTTCAAGAGTAATGTCCACCGTTGTACCACCTTTACCTGGTGTTACACCGCCGACCATTTGTGTACCATATTCAAGGGCGCCCTTCGCATGGAATAGTCCTGTAGCGCCCGTAATTCCTTGTGTAATGACTTTGGTTTCTTTGTTAATTAAGATACTCATCGCACATCCACCTCTCGTTCGCCAGATTATTGAACCAAAGCGACAATTTTTTGCGCTCCGTCAGCCATGGAATCCGCTGCTACAATGTTCAGGCCGGATTCGTTCAAGATGCGTTTACCAATCTCAACGTTCGTACCTTCCAAGCGTACGACTAGTGGACGACTCAAGCCAACTTGCTTCGCCGCTTCAACAACACCGTTCGCAATAACATCACAACGCATAATGCCGCCGAAGATATTAACGAAAATACCTTTAACATTCGGATCAGACAAAATGATCTTGAACGCTTCTGTTACTTTCTCAGTCGTCGCGCCGCCCCCAACATCAAGGAAGTTAGCCGGTTCGCCGCCATAATATTTAATAATATCCATTGTTGACATTGCAAGTCCTGCACCATTAACCATACAGCCAATGTTGCCGTCTAGTGCAATGTAGCTCAAATCAAATTTGGAAGCTTCGATTTCTTTCTCATCTTCTTCATCAAGATCACGATACTCTAAAATATCTTTATGGCGATACAATGCGTTGGAATCGAAGTTCAACTTCGCATCCAATGCCATAACTTGTCCATCGCCAGTAACAACTAGAGGATTGATCTCTGCGATAGAGCAATCTTTATCTACGAAAGCTTGGTATAGAGCCAACATGAACTTAACTGCTTTGTTCACAAGCTCTCCTGGGATATTAATGTCATAAGCCAACTTACGTGCTTGGAACATTTGAAGTCCTACAGCTGGGTCAACTACGACTTTAATGATTTTTTCAGGTGTATTTTCAGCTACCTCTTCAATATCCATACCGCCTTCTTCAGAACCCATCATAACGACGCGGCCTGTCGCACGGTCTACTACGATACCTACATAGTATTCTTTCTTGATGTCGCACCCTTCTTCGATTAAGAGACGCTTAACCTCTTTACCTTCAGGGCCAGTTTGGTGTGTAACAAGCACTTTACCTAGTATTTCACTTGCATAGGCACGAACTTCATCTAGGCTCTTCGCAACTTTAACACCGCCTGCTTTACCACGGCCACCTGCATGGATCTGAGCCTTAACGACAACTACTGATGTACCTAATTGTTCTGCAGCTTGCACGGCCTCATCCACGCTGAACGCAACTTTACCATTCGGTACAGCAACGCCGTATTGTTTTAATACTTCTTTGCCTTGATATTCATGGATATTCATTGTGCATCCCCCTATCCGAATCGTATGGGTTAGAATGATAATGCTTATGCAGCCAAGCAAATGCTCCTTGCATATTTCGACAACTGTGTCGTTAACAGAGGAACGGTTAATACTAAGGTCTGCTGCAATAATAATACTAGTGCATGTCAAGGAATGGACGGTAATTCCAACCAATCCGAACACATTGTAACATGTTTTTAAAGCGCTTTCCTACCATAATTATTACAAAATACACATTTGTTTGATATCAAATTCATCTCTCAATGAGATAGATCACTATTTTTAGTTCATTTAGCATACGTTTACAGCAGATATTTACCCTAAAACTAGTAAAAATCTATCAGCTAGTTGACGAAAAATGCGTTTCTTCCATATAATATATCACAAATTGAGATTATTCGCGCTTGGATAAGGAAGCACCTTTCTTGCGCATTCCCTTACTACAATTTGGAATGTGAAAGAAGAGGTGTTTTTTATTATGTATGGAAGTATATGGAGTGCAGCTGTATATGGGGTCGAAGGTCGCATGATTCAAATGGAATTTGATATTTCTTCTGGACTACCACATGTCGCAGTAGTAGGCTTACCTGATGCAGCAGTGAGGGAGTCTATCGATCGAGTCCGCAGTTCAGTACGCAATTGCGGCTGGAAATTTCCTTTAGAGCGCATAACGATCAATTTAGCCCCCGCTGATCTACGTAAAGAAGGAACGTCTTACGACTTGGCTATGGCAATTGGCATCCTTGGTACTAGTGGACAACTGGATTTATCGCTTTTTCGCAATATGCTAGTCGCAGGTGAATTAGCCTTAGACGGAACGACACGTCCCATCCCAGGAATATTGTCAATAGTTGATGAGGCGAGAAGACAAGGCATTACACAAGTACTCGTTCCAAGTGCCAACGCACCTGAAGCTGTATTGGTAAGTGGAATAGAAGTTTATAGCCTGTCTACATTAGCACAATTACGCCAGGTGACGGACAGTGCCGGCAGCTTGTCCAGTCTGTTGTTCTCCCCTCATTCCTCCTATTTACCATCCATGACCAAAGTCGGATACCTGGACGACGGACATGAAGACTATGCGGAGGTTCGAGGTCAAGAACATGCCAAACGTGCGATGACCGTTGCCGCTGCAGGGATGCACAACATCTTACTTAGCGGTCCACCTGGAACGGGGAAGACAATGCTTATTCGCCGTCTCCCTACGATATTGCCCCTATTAACTGACGATGAAGCATTAGAAGTTTCCAAGCTGTACAGTGTTTCTGGAAAATGGGAGCAATCATCAACAGGATTGATTCAGATGAGACCTTTCCGTTCTCCCCACCATTCCATTTCTCCTGCTGGGTTAATTGGCGGAGGAAGCTTTCCTAAGCCCGGGGAGATTAGTCTCGCTCATCGAGGTGTATTGTTTTTAGACGAACTACCCGAATTTCCGCGTCAGACGTTAGAAGTATTGCGACAGCCTCTCGAGGATCGGCATGTCACGATTAGCCGCACACGAGCCGTTTATCGCTTCCCTGCGCACTTTATGCTGGCTGCTAGTATGAATCCTTGTCCTTGCGGCCATTTTCAAGCTACTGAACACTCTATATGCACTTGTACACCCGCACGCCTGCATCATTATCGCTCGCGCCTATCAGGGCCCTTATTAGATCGAATTGACATGCAGCTAGAAGTACCTCGCATCTCATTGCACGCCACCAATAACAAAGTGATCGATTCCGCTCAATTGCGGGAACAGGTCATGCTAGCTCACGAAAGGCAGTTGCACCGCTATCGTCATTTGCCATTACGCTTCAACAGCGAATTAAGAGGTTCTTGGCTCCAGCAGTATTGCGCCCTTTCTACAGCGTCATCTACTATGCTTCAACAGGTGTATGATGAACTTGGGCTAAGCATTCGTGCTCACGATCGTATTCTCAAGCTCGCACGAACAATTGCAGATTTAGAAGATTGCGAACAGATCGAAATCGGACATTTAGCAGAAGCGATCAGCTATCGCAAGCTGGATAGACCTGCATAATGTATTTCAAACGTTCATGTATGTAAGAGTAATTCTGGTGTTGTAATAGAGCCAGCGGGTTTGTATTATAGACAACCTGAATACTACGGCTATCGTAATCACTCTAACGAGTGCAGTAGAGCCTATTGTGTTAAAATGGACGAGTTTTGAATAGTAACGGGTGTCACAGCGCTTTTCGTCAGAAAGAGTAAGTATATGCTTCAGTTTGGCTAAATTAAGCTCATCTACACCCGTTATCTTTTTAAAATGGGCGATACAGCGCAAGTAACGTCAACAGCACCCATTAGAGGTAGTCTACCTATTTGAAAAATAAATTGCGGATTATAGATGAACACGAAGCTCAAACTTACATTGAGATCACGAAGAATAGATTAAACAACTAGAACAATATTACCAATATGTTGATGCAACATCCAAGCTGCTGTTATTTTGCGATTCAATATACTGCTTCATATCAAACCGAGCTAATTTTAAAATACGCCGCTATTGACAGTAACCATCCATGCTGTCAATAGCGGCGTATTCCTAATTCAAATGAGTGTATGTTGACAGAAGCACACGGCCGCCTCCTGCTACTTTTCACATAGAATAGACCGAACAAAAGATAAGATCCTTGCCGCCTAATGTATTGTAATTCACTCTTTACAGTTCATAAATACATCATAGTGCATACGTTGACGTTCATGCTTCACAGTTCATACTTCATATCTCTATCCATAGAATCTCTGATAAGTGTCAGAACTAGAACTATATTTAAAATGCATGTTCAATATGCTCTAGTTCCAGTACTGTATCTCCATCCCCTTGCTTCGGATACGTAATGATAATGGCATCACATCGAATCTTCGCTTCATATAGACGAGTCCGATGAATATACTGTTCGACTATAGCTCTCACTTGCTGCTGTTTGCGAACATCTATCGCTTCCCGAGCCGTGCCGAACGAACCACCTTCCGTACGGCTCCGAACTTCAATGAACACCCACCACTCGCCATCTCGAGCAATCAAATCCAACTCTCCCTGACGACAGCGCCAATTGCGCTCGACTACCGTCCAACCCATTTGCGTGATATGCTGCTCTGCTTGCTGCTCCGCATGTTTTCCTATTTCACGACGGTTTCTTTGGACACCTCTAGTCGACGGTTGCCTCCGTTCAGTCATCCGCTCGCACCCATCCCTTCGCTGCACGTTGATCAGAACGATAAACAAATGTGAGTACTTCTGCTACAAGTTGATACAACTCAGCAGGAATCTGCTGATCCAGATCAAGCTTAGAAAGAACTTCCACGAGAGAGGCATCCTCTTGAATCGGGACACCATTTTCGACAGCCGTAGCTACGATGCGCTCTGCTAATAGCCCTTGCCCTTTGGCAACGACAACAGGTGCTGTAGCTTGCCCAGGCTCATAGGAAAGCGCAACCGCCTTGCCCCGTTTCTGCGGGGTTGATGTTGATGACTTGCGACTCATATGCGCAGATCCACCCCTTTGTACGGAGTCGGTGAATACGAATCGAGCGTACGATTTACTTCCGCTGTATCCGCATGCTTCTCAGGAGGCGCCTGCACTCGGAATGCCGACAATTGATACCCGATGCTTACCAGCGCTTGATCAATTTCTTCACGGTAGCCTTGCAGTGCTTCTTGCACCTGCTCGCTCGGATGATGAATATTCAAAGCAACGAGCTTGTCAACCACATTAACATCAACAACCGTATGTCCGAGTGCTTTCAGATCCAAGTCAAACCACAAACGGCAGTTGTCTGCATCAAGCTCGCCCTTGCGACCTTGGCGAGCTTGGATATGCACAGCTGCTGTTTGACGCCCATCAGGCGTTACAAACGGGACGTGCAAGGTGACATGTGCAAATGGCAATGACCGATCGCTCGTTAAGAGCAGTTGCTGTCCCGTTATATTTTGCACGAGCTGCTGGGCCGCATCGCGTACAGCTGGCGGCAGCTGCTCGTGTTGGAGAAGCTGAAGCAGCGCGCTCTTCAGCGACTCTGTAGCGACAGCCGGAGCGGCGCTCTGCGCGGCTGCCGCTGGCAATGGGGCAGCTGCTGCTTGCGCGGCCTCCGCCCCTAGGCGTGCCATAGGCACGCCAGCGCGAGCGCTGTCCGCACCTGCAGGCGCAGCCTGCTGCTGTGGTGCGGCTGTGCTGCTCGCGCTCGCAGGCGGCGCATCTGCCTGCGGCGCCGCCTGTGCAGCGCCTGCTGCGCTGTGCAGCAGCGCGCGCTGCACTTGCTGCTCATGCGATACGCCGAGCAGCGTCAACATACGCCCGATAAGCGCGCCTCCATTGGATGGAGCGCTTATCGGGCGCTGTGCTGCGGGATCCGCACCATCACCAGTAGGTGTGGATCCCGCAGCTTGACGCCCAGCCAGCCCAGCTTCAGCTGGCTGGGCGTTGCCAGCAGCTCCTGCGCCAGTTGGCATCGCAGGAGCTGTACTTCCCGCCGCGCCACCAGTGGCAGGCGTAGCGGTACCACTTGCAGCATTGGCTCCCGCTCCTGCTTGAGCTACTCCCCCAGCTGCCGAACCATTTGCCGTACCTTGAGCCGTATTTTGGGCACCACTATTTGTTGCAGCACCTGCTCCCGCTCCTGTCTGCGCCGCACTCGAAGATTGTGAAATACCAGCGGACTGTGCCCCAGTCTGTGTACCACTGCCCGTATTACCATTCGATGACGTAGTAAGAGGCCCTGTTGTTCCAGCAGCGACCGAAGAGTGTCCACCACGTGCCGAACTACCGCCATTGTCCATCAAATCCCCACTATTTGTAGGATTCGGCATCATTGCTACCAGCGTACGAACAAGTGCAAGCGCATCTTTCACTGCACCTGTCATCGCAGACGTTCCAGAAGAAGCCGATGATTGAAGCCAAGCTTCGCTGCTGCGTGTCAGCTGCGTCAGCATATCATGCATCGGTCTGCCAAATAGAACCGTTTGCAAACCTCGCATCGTCTCTGCAGTCAACGGCAAATTACGCTTCAGAGCCAGCGCAGCCGTTTGCACCCACTCATCCATTGCCACACCGTCAGGCTTCATTGCCATTACCTTTGACAACTGCGCCATCGTTTCTCTCGTCAACGGGATTCCACTCTTCTGCAAATCGCGCAGTATCGTACGTGCCCAAGGCTCATCTGGAAGCCCAGCTTGCTTAAGTGCATCCCCTATCGTTGGCAGCGGCTGTGAAGAATGAGCTTCTGATTGCTTTAACATAATAAGCCCGTCTTCTTGTTGGCCTTGCACTTGCATCCAAGTCGTCTGACCTGGGCGCATAGGTGTTTCAAGCACCGCTTTGACTGGCACACCATTTATTTGAACAACTGCTTCTTGTCCATTTTCCGATACACTCATTACTACACCGCGTACAACTTGTCCAGAACGAAGCTCTAACGCTCGCGAGTCTCCGGGTTTCGCCTCCCCAGTCATCCCTCGCACCAAATGTGATATATTCAACCATAACCCTCCGATACTTGCAGCATCACTATCCTATATATCGGCAGATATATCATAAATAATAAATGAACATACAAAAGACGCAGCCTGTTTAAAACAACGTCAGCTGCGTCTTCGTCTCTTCCCACTTCTTCAAAAACGTTCTGCGATGCATCTTTGTCGGCCCATACTCATCCAACGCTGCATAGTGCGCTTTTGTTCCATAACCCTTATGTACGGCTATTCCATACTCAGGGTACAACTCATTCCATTCCTTGCTGCACAATCGATCTCTTGTCACCTTCGCAATAATGGATGCTGCGGCGATGGATTGGCTCGTCGCGTCACCTTTAATAAGAGATTTTTGTGGTACATCTACTTGTATTTTTTCAGCATCGATAAATAGCATGTCTGGTGCAATTTTCAATTGTTCAACAGCTGTTTTCATCGCCAAACGGGTTGCTTGCTTTATATTCAGCTCATCGATTGCTTTCGCATCCATATGCGCGACTGACCACGCAACAGCATTTGCAATAATGTCCTCATAGAGCGCTTCCCGCTTCTTCTCTGACAATTTCTTCGAATCATTTATCCCCTCTAACTGCCAATCACGAGGCAAAATGACGGCAGCTGCTACCACATCACCAAATAAACAGCCACGCCCCACCTCATCAATACCTGCTATCGCTTCATAGCCTGCTGACCAAGCTTCACGCTCCAAAGCCAACAGATCGATAACCTCTGCTTCAGACGCAGACGATCGTTTCGCACCCACAATCGTTTCCCCCTGCCATTTGTACCTTACGAACAAAACACCAACTTACGGAGTCTACAAAACGCTCGATTTACAGACTTATATTGTATATGTAATCCCGTGTTCACTCAACCCTTACAAACATTCCACATGCTGGGGCTTAGTGATCCTGAGAACGAAATAATGCTTTGCAATAAGAATAACCAGCAACTAGCCCAAAGTAGTATACATATACATCATGATACAAAGGATACAACCATGACCAATTCAACGGTATATGCATCCACATAATTGGCACTAAAGCAATAAGTAAGCATGGCATCGTAATCACATAAAATAACTTCCAGTTTGTTGGCTTTTTACGTCTTGCTCCTCCTATCCAGACGAGCAAAGCTCCACCTAAAGCTGAAAATAGTACTTTTGCTACGATTGTCAACTCAACAAAATCACCCTTTTGTGCCCATTGAGTCATGATCCGTACACCTTTATGTCCAAAATAAATAAATACGATAGCTCCTATCAGCCAGAGCATATAGATGAGCACTTTCTTCACCCAACTTCCCCCTAACCATCTATGTCTATAACGAGTTCCTATTGTTAGATAAACAAATGAACATTCATTCGAACCATTCCCAATTGATAGTAACAAGGGTTGTTCACAAATGCTACATGAAAATGATTCAACATCAATCCGCAGTACTCTCTAGGTGCCCCAGACCAACACAAAAAGCTGCCCACCCAATGGCGAAGCAGCTTACTGAAAAGCATATTTTATTGCAATCGTACATCAAGGATGTTCCAACGTAACTTGCCCCATCTTGCCTGCTCGAAGCTCACGCAAAATAATGCCTGAAACCTTCTCAAGATCGACGCGCCCACCACTGACCAAGCAACCACGCTTACGTCCGATTTCCTCCATAATAGAGACAATCTCGTTCGGATCCTCAATATCATGAAGTGGCGTTTCCAATTCGAAACGCTCTTTAAGGCGTTCCAAATAATGAGCAGACATAAACTCCAGTGCATAGAAGGCAATATCTTCCACATTCAACACTTGATCTTTAATTGCCCCGGTAGCCGCCAAACGATAACCAACCATCTGGTCCTCGAATTTAGGCCACAAAATACCCGGCGTATCAAGCAGCTCCATTTCAGAACCTACCCGAATCCATTGTTGGCCTTTCGTTACACCTGGACGATCGCCCGTAGCAGCAACTTGTCTACCCGCCAGCTTATTGATCAATGTGGATTTACCAACGTTCGGAATACCTACGATAAGAGCACGAATAGGTCGTGGCTTCAATCCTTTAGCTATTAGGCGCTCAAACTTCGCTTCCAGCAGCTTACGTGCTTCCACTTGGATGTTCTGAATATTATATCCAGACGAAGCGTCCACTGGAATCGCTGCATGCCCTTCTTTACGAAAGACTTCCAACCATTTTGCAGTCACTTCTGGATCAGCCAAATCGCACTTGTTCATAATGATCAATCTTGGTTTATCACCAAGAATCTCATGGATCATTGGATTTCGGCTGGAAAGCGGCAAGCGCGCGTCCAATAGCTCAATGACTACATCAATAAGCTTCAGCTTATCTTGAATCTGCCTACGTGCTCTTGTCATATGCCCAGGAAACCATTGTATCGACATCGCGTTCCACCTCCCTTATCTATGCTGTATTTTTTAATAATGATTTATAAACTTCATCTGATTCAATGGCCAGAAAATGACATCAGCACGTCCAATTACTTCACTCAATGGAATAAAGCCTAATACACGGCTGTCTGTACTATTGTCGCGATGGTCACCCATAACAAAAATATGACCTTCTGGAACTTTATTTTCTGATCTCATTTCATTCGGGAAATCACTGTTGTTATAAGTTCCACCTTGCTTTTGCGCTTCCGCAATTGCTTCTTGTATGTATGGCTCCTCTACTTTCTTACCATTCACAAACAAGTCGTCTCCACGATACTCGATCGTATCACCGGCTACACCAATTACACGCTTGATGAGATCGCGATCCTCTGCTGGCACGTGGAATACAACAACTTCTCCATGCTTCGGTTCACGGAAATCATACAAAACCTTATTAACAATAAGACGCTCACCCGTGTAGAAATTCGGCTCCATTGATGGGCCATCGACAATAAATGGTGCGAATAATAACCAACGCACTAACACAACGAGCGTGACAGCGACAGCAATCGCCTTAATCCATTCTACCAGCTCGTTTTTTCGTCGCGGCTGCGTCGATTGTTCCGCCACAGATGTTTGATTCGATACTTGATCTTGCTCCATAGGCCGTGCCCCGCTTTCTTCCTAGGATGCTTATCCAATGTAACTTACATATCATTAGCGTACCAAATTGTTTAAAGAATAGCAAAAGGGGCTTGCGAGATTGCAAGCCCCCGGTCTTTCATTATCGAATCTCTTTGATTCTCGCTGCTTTACCGCGTAGGTTACGAAGATAATAAAGCTTCGCACGACGGACTTTACCACGGCGAGCCACTTCGATTCTATCGATTTTTGGCGAGTGAATCGGGAATGTACGCTCAACTCCTACACCGTAGGAAATTTTACGAACAGTAAACGTTTCACTGATTCCGCCACCGCGACGTTTAATTACAACACCTTCGAAAAGTTGGATACGCTCACGAGTTCCCTCGATAACTTTGACATGTACTTTCAAAGTATCACCAGGACGGAAGCTTGGTACATCTTTACGAAGTTGTTCTTGAGTAATCGCTTGTACGATATTCATCTATGACTCCCTCCTTCCACACAGGCGTTCTTACATCTCGGAGATGCTCTATTTGCATGCTCGTCATCATCTGTAGAGGACCGCCGTATTGAAACAACAAAATTCATTATAGCATACGACTACCTCTTGCACAAGATAATTAACTGCAAAATAAATATCTAATCTTTGTGCTGTTCATACATACACGAAATGTGACAATGGTGAGCTTCTGGCGCACTTCTAGCATACCTATCCATATAAAGGGATGATAACAATCCATACCAGATAACAACAACTGCTCTTTCATTTGTAAACTTCATTTAAATGACCCGACTATTCATATAGTGCATCCCTTAACTTGCTAGACATCCCACTTGAGGCTCTTGACGCTAAGAGGGATTTACGCAGTCTTTCATTTGCATCGTGCAAAGACTCTAGCTCTTGAAGCAGTTCTTCAAGTAGTTGGCACGCCTGTTCGTCTGCGGTCAATTTAACTACATCTGCACGTTGGCGATAATCTTGTATATTAGTCATTATTATCTATGCTCCTAGCCATTAAGATTTAAAGCTGATACTTCCATATGTACATCCCACGACTTTCTTGCACACACTGCCACCCTGTCTTTTCGTAATAAACATTAAAGGTAGACATTGTAGAACAGCTAGCCTCAATATATTCCACATCTATTTTTCGCAGCATTTTCGCTATTACCCCATTGCCTCGAAAACGTTCATTAAGAGCAAATTGATACAGTGAAGCAGAGTTACTGGTCTTTCTGCGATAAAATCGAAGTGCGCCCACCAACTTGCTTTCTTCTGCCGCTATTATAACTTGTTGCCTGCGACATGCAGCTTTTGCTCCATCTGGACACAAAAACTCAAGATTACTTATTCCATCATGCGATGCCTGAATATGCTTGGCGAAAAATCTTGCAACTACTTCCGCACAGCGATAGTCTGCTGTGTGTAATTTCATGACACATCTCTCCATTCAAGAATAAGAAGTACCTTACTAACTGCCCATCGCTCGTATATATACCGCGTATCGTTCTATTATATACGAACAATATACGAACAGCTATACTTATTCATTCAGATGTGCTATACTATAAAAGTTGCATGTATAACCCTCACCCATATGAGTTCCTCAAACAAGAATAATTAAACTCCTCATATCTTGTCTAATTCCCAACTAACCCTAAAGAATTGACGATGGTAGACTTGATTCACACTGGCGCGGTCATCGGAGCCGCAAGGACGAAAGAGAGGTAGGGCTTTTGTCGTTTCAGATAACCTAATATGATCACCGCATTTTATTCTTATAGAAGGAACAACAAGCGGCTGTTTCATGGATGTCGTTACCCATAGAAACAGCCGCTTTTCTATCGTTATCAATCATTTCGAATGGTTTGATTTCAGTCGTTGCAAAATAGCTCGATCTTTGTCACTCAGTTCGACTTTATCCAGCAGATCTGGTCTGCGCTCTATTGTTCGACGAAGTGACTGTTCTCGACGCCACGCTTCAACATTCGCATGATGTCCACTTAACAGTACATCTGGCACTTTCAAGCCACGGAAATCTGCTGGACGCGTGTAATGAGGATATTCCAACAAACCAGTACTGAATGAATCCGTTATCGCAGAAGATTCATTACCAAGAACGCCTGGCAACAGCCTTACTACAGAATCCACCACGACCATTGCAGGCAGTTCCCCCCCTGTCAACACATAGTCACCAATGGAAAGCTCATCCGTAACAAGATGCTCGCGAATACGTTCATCATATCCTTCATAATGTCCGCAAATAAAGATCAAATGATCTTCTTGTGATAGCTCTTCCGCCTTAGACTGTGTAAATGTCTCACCTTGCGGACACATTAAAATAACACGAGGACGGCGTAATGTAAGCTTCTCAGCTCCGTCCTCACCTTCAGTATGTTCAATAGATGCCTTTTGAATAACATCCTCAACTGCTCCGAATATTGGATCTGGTTTGAGCACCATTCCACCGCCGCCTCCGTATGGATAATCATCGACGGTATTGTGTTTGTTCGTAGCGTATTCGCGGAAATTGACCGTATTTAAAGATACAAGCCCTTTTTCACGCGCTTTCCCCAAAATACTTGCGCCAAATACACCCTCACACATTTCAGGGAAAAGCGTTAGAACATCAATGCGCATTAGAGCAGACCCTCCATTAAGTGAACCTTTATAAGCTTGTCCTGCACATTAATCTCAAGTACAACATCTTCAATGTACGGCAATAGCAAATCCGAACCTTTTGGACGCTTTACAACCCACACATCATTTGCTCCTGGAGATAGAATTTCCTTGATAACACCAAGTTCTTCAACTGCATCACTGATGACACGGCAGCCAATTATGTCACGATAGTAGAACTCATTTTCTTCGAGCTTCACTTGTTGGTCTTCGGATACTTTAAGCAAGCAGCCTTTATATTTTTCGACATCATTAATGTTGTCGTATTCTTTCAGCTTTATAATGTATAATTTTTTATGCTCACGAGCTTTCTCGACCGTTACAGGCAAGTGCAACTTCTTTGCTTCATCAACGATAAACAGCTGACTATTTTTTGCAAAGCGGACTTCTGAAAAATCCGTATGAGAAACAATTTTTAATTCTCCGCGAATACCTTGTGTATTTACAATCTCTCCAACTGTAATCAACTTCTCGTTCATCATTCAACCTCCTGCGCCAATCAAGCACATCACTTCAATAAGAAGATAGTTAGTTCTTATAACAGTTTCCAACAAAACATAATAAAAATATACGAAAACGGGTTAGGAACGTATCCTAACCCGTTTCGACTTATTAAGAAATAATGTCCACAGCTACCCGCTTAGGAACCTTCACGGCTGCTGATGTAACGACCGTGCGAAGTGCTTTCGCAATGCGGCCCTGTTTGCCGATAACTTTACCGACATCTTCGGGATGAACATGAAGTTCATAAACGAGCACATGCTCCTTTTCCACAACCTCAACACGGACATCATCCGGATGATCGACCAAAGCGCGTGCAATTACTGACACCAACTCTTTCATCTCCGACCCTCCGAACGAATGAATTACTTCTGAAGTTTAGACTCATGGAACTTCTTCATAACGCCAGCTTTGCTAAGCAAGTTGCGCACTGTATCAGAAGCTTGAGCACCAGTTTGAAGCCATTTCAACGCTTTTTCTTCGTCGATGCTTACTACAGCTGGTTGAGCAACTGGGTTGTAATGACCGATCTCCTCGATGAAACGACCGTCACGCGGGGAACGGGAGTCAGATACAACTACACGGTAGAAAGGCGCCTTATGAGCACCCATACGTTTAAGACGGATACGTACTGCCACGAAATTCACCTCCTTAATAAAATCTCATTATATTGGAGCTTAGCGGAACGGGAAACGCATTCCTTTACCGACTTTGCTCTTTAAATTTTTCATCATTTTCGGGCCTTTAGGTCCCATCATATCCGAGAATTGCTTCATAACACGACGCATTTCATCGAATTGCTTGATCAAGCGATTCACATCAGCGAGCTGAGTACCACTACCAGTAGCAATACGTTTACGACGGCTATGATTGATCAAATCTGGATCTTGGCGTTCTTTGCTAGTCATGGAACGGACAATCGCTTCGATACGATCCATCTGACGTTCATCAACTTGCATATTCGCCTGCTGTTTCATTTTACCCATGCCAGGTATCATATCAAGAATTTGATCCAAAGGTCCAAGCTTTTTCACTTGCTGCATTTGCTCTAGGAAATCGTCGAACGTAAATTCGGCGTTACGCATCTTGCGCTCCATTTCCTTAGCTTGATCAGCATCAATATTCGCTTGTGCCTTCTCGATTAGGGAGAGCATATCACCCATACCCAGAATACGAGAAGCCATACGTTCTGGATGGAACGACTCCAATGCATCAATCTTCTCACCTAGCGCTGCAAACTTGATCGGGCAACCAGTAACTGCCTTAACAGATAGCGCAGCACCACCACGCGTATCTCCATCAAGCTTCGTTAATACAACCCCTGTCAGTGTCAGCTGCTGATTAAAGCTTTCAGCGACGTTAACAGCGTCTTGACCTGTCATTGCATCAACGACTAGCAATACTTCATCTGGCTTAACCGTCTCATGAATTTGCTTTAGCTCGTCCATCAACGCTTCGTCGATGTGCAAACGACCAGCCGTATCAATAATGACATAATCCAAATGTTGTTCACGTGCATGATCCATCGCTTGACGCGCGATATCAACTGGATTCGCTTGATCTCCAAGTGTAAATACCGGCACCTTAATCTGTTCACCCAGTACTTGAAGCTGCTTAATCGCAGCAGGACGGTAAATATCCGCCGCTACAAGCAATGGTTTATGATTCTGCTTCTGAAGAAGCTTAGCTAACTTTGCAGATGTCGTTGTCTTACCAGCACCTTGCAAACCAGCCATCATAATGACAGTAGGCGGTTTATTAGCTTTCGCCAACTTAGCAGCAGAGCCACCCATCAAATCTGTCAATTCTTTATTGACGATATCGATGATGACCATGCCTGGCGTAAAGCTCTTCATGACATCTTGGCCGATAGCTTTTTCCTTAACTTTTGCGATAAATTCTTTTACTACTTTGAAGTTGACATCAGCTTCGAGAAGCGCTAGACGCACCTCGCGCATTGCTTCATTTACATCATCTTCGGTAACTTTTCCTTTACCCTTCAACTTGCTGAATACTGATTGCAAGCGATTCGTTAATCCTTCAAATGCCATGGTTAGTCACCCCGTTCCCTTAATCCAACGCCTGCAGTTCACGGACAATCTCCTGCAGTTCCGCACGCTGCGGGTCGGGTATTTGCATATGTTCTATCAAGGTATCTTGCAGGGAGGCTAGCAGTTTCGAACGCTCTTCGAACTTAGCAAGAAGCTTAAGCTTACTTTCATAAGTATCAAGGGTTTGTTCGGCACGCTTAATATGTTCATATACCGCTTGACGGCTAATCCCAAATTCCGCTGCAATCTCACCTAAGGAGAAATCATCATGAAAATAACATTTCAAAAAGGTTTGCTGTTTTTCTGTTAGTAACGGTTCGTAGAAATCAAACAGCATGTTAATTCGATTCGTCTTCGCTAACATCTGTTCTTCGTTCATACGGGCCACTCCTTTCGTCAAGGAAAAACACTTTACAGCCCATCGACGTTTTTTATCTTATCTGAAACCCATTCAATTGTCAAGCAATATACCTTAACAACATAAAAAAACCCTTCGCAGATCGCTCAGCGAAGGGCCCAACAGAAGCTATTAGAGGATGAAAAATTACAAATACCGAACTACAATCATTACTAATCTGTTTACTTAGAAAGGCTGCATACCAAGCGTATCAAGTTTCTCACCTTGAATGTTCGCACCAATTCTACCTGTTATGTCACGATAATGAGCCGCACGACGTCTAATACGATTGTCGTCTTCTCCCTTATTACCCTCTTGGGCACCATTAATGACCATAATAGTAGCGCCGAAGCCTGGAACAAGTCCTTTAGCAAGCTGTTCTGCTGTTGGTATCCAGTTTCCAACGATAATATCGTGGCTTGATGGTTTAGGTGCCTGAGGTGTCATCCAGAACAAAATACCTGTCAAGAAGCCCATCTTGCCGTCTTGCGTAATAATTTCAGGGTTTTGAAGCAGAACATTTTTGTCCCCATATATAATGGAACTAATTAAGCCGTAGTTGTAATTCCAGCTTAACTGAATGGGTCCGCGACCATGATAAGACTTACCTGCTACAGCAGGATAATCCTTATTCTCAGTATCAATATAACCGATCTTCGTCCGATCGTTTGCATATGCTACTTCTTCATTAAAGAACAACGCCCAACGAAGCTCACCACCTGGTGCTGTCGGCCATCCTCCTCCGGTTTCATGAGCAATGTTAGCTAAGAAAGCAGCTAGCTCACGTTTACGATGATTCTCCGTACCTTCTTTTAGGAACGTTCCGAAGTCTGATACTTCCACTGACTTAGACTTACCAACATTCACAGAAGCGTTAAAATCAGGACTTTGATAAATTAACATTTCTGTCTTAGCTGCTTTATCCAGTCTGACAATTTGGTATGCATTCGCAACGCCTACTCGTGATACAACTTTGTATTTAATGTTCGCAATATCTCTAACGGCTGCAATTAGATTGTCATATGAGTAGTATTCTTTCAAATCTGGACTATAGAAAGGTTGACTCTTCGCTCTCTGATGCCATTCTGTCGATCCGAAGCGCAATGGGAATAACGCTTCAAAATCAGCTCGCGGCAGTGCGGATTGAACTGCTTCTATAGCTTTGTCAGGAGCATATTTTGCATCAATGCCCCCCCACAACTGAACAACTTGTTTGTCCGATAGCGCTCGACTTTGTCCAACTTCCAATCCATCACCTGGCGCAATAATAACAGCCTTCGTCTTCACCGTAATTGTAGCTGATTGTGAAGAGTTCCCCGCTTTATCATAGGCCTTCACATAATACGTGTACGATGTTGACGCCTGTAAGCCTGTGTCCGTGAACGCAAGTCGATTCGTCTCGCCTACTTTTACGTTATCACGATATACCTCATATTTCTTAACACCAACATTGTCTTTTGATGCTTTCCATATGAGTTTCACTAGACCCGAGGTCTGCACAGGAGATGTGAGCTTCCCTGGTGCTGTAGGCGCCTGATGATCAGGGCCATTGTTGCCATCATCATCGTCATCATCGTCATCGTCATCGTCATCGTCGTCATCATCGTCGTCATCGTCATCATCATCGTCGTCATCATCGTCGTCATCGTCTTTATCAATCAGCTTCCATGGCGATTCTTTCGATGAACCAGATGGTTGATCTCCTGAAGTTGTACGCTTAGCCTGATATACTTTCCCCTTGTATACCACAATATCACCAGCATTGTACACCTTCTGCGCTTGCCATGAGGCCGCAGTTTGAACGGATTCATGGACGTGTTTGCCGCTAGCAGCAAACGCATGTCCACTAGAAGCTAGCAGCGTGACCCCTACAACAGCACTCAACGTACGAAGTAAAAAAGAACGCGAGAATGGATACTTCAAATTCATTAATATACCTCCCCCAAAACGTACATACTAATTTACAACCTTGCAGTTTCGTGAACGAATACGACTGTATATGATTATGCGTGTCTTCATGCCTACTATCACTTCAAACCAACATTTCTATCTCCATTCCTATCCATACTCATTTTCAGAGTTACTTAACTATATCTATTACAATAAACACAGACGCACTTCGATTATTAGAACGGCTGCATGCCAAGAGTATCTAACTTCTCACCTTGTATGTTTGCACCAACTCTAGTCGTAATGTCACGGTAATGAGCAACACGACGCTTAACACGATAGTCAGTCTCGTCTTTATTGCCTTCCAATCCACCGTTAATTACCATAATTGTAGCGCCAAAGCCAGGAACTAAGCCTTTAGCCAACTGTGCAGCTGTAGGTACATAGTTACCAACAATAATGTCATGGTTAGACGGCTTAGGACTTTGTGGCGTCATCCAGAACAAAATAGCTGTCATGAAGCCAAGCTTGCCTTCATTTGTTATCATTTCAGGATTTTGAAGTAGGACATTTTTGTCACCAAAAATAATAGATCCGATAAGACCATAGTTATAGTTCCAGCTCAATTGCATTGGACCACGTCCATGATAAGATTTCCCTGCTACAGCCGGGTAATCTGTACTTGCAGCTACGTAACCGACCCTCCCTGGTTGATTGATATAAGCCATTTCTTCATTCCAGAACAGTGCCCAGCGAAGTTCTCCGCCTGGTGCTGTCGCCCATCCTCCTCCTGTTTCATGCGAAATGTTAGCCAAGAATGCTGCTAGCTCACGCTTCTTGTTATTTTCCGTGCCTTCCTTTAAGAATGTACCGAAATCAGTTATATAAGGAATTTTGGCCTTATTACGGTTCCATTCTGAATTGAAGTCTTTCTCTTCATAGAGAAGTGTCTCTTTCTTAGCGGCTTTATCTAAGCGGAATATTTGATGTGTCCAAGTGCTGCCTTCGCGGTATACAATCTTGTACTTGATATTAGCTACGTCACGCACAGCAGCGATGAGGTTGTCATAGGAGTAGTAATCTGCTTGGTTCGGTTTATAGTAATCTTTTGTTTTTGCGAAGTTGTGCCATTCAGCTGTACCGATACGCATTGGGAACAAAAGTTCAAACTCTGCTTTGGGCAATATCGATTGTACTGCTTGTACAGCCAAATCAGGTCCATACTGAGGATCAATGCCGCCCCAAGTGCTTTGAACTTGTGCATCAGTCAATACGCGACTTTGACCAACTGTGAGATCGTCACCAGGAATAGGAACATTTGATGTGCTCACCGTTAAAGCAGTAGAATCAGCGAAATTACCTGCTGCATCAAGGGCTCTAACCTTATAGGAGTAAGATGTTAACGCTTGCAAACCAGTGTCTGTAAAAGTAGTTGTAGTCGCTGTTCCGGCCTTAACATTGTTGCGGTAGATATCATACGCTGTTACGCCTACATTATCAGTGGAAGCATTCCAATTGAGAGTAATAGAAGTGGCAGATTGAGAAGGTGAAGCGACATTCGTTGGTGCAGTAGGAGCAATTGTGTCATTTTGGCCGCCTCCACTAACAACTTTCCATGCGCCCCATTGATTCGAAGCATTTGGTGTCTCGCCTTGTGTCCACCATTTGGCTTCGAATACTTGGCCGTTGTAGCTGACTCGCGAACCAGCCGTATAAGCTTGAGTCGCTGACCATGGTGCAGGTGCATTTGCTATTTGAGCAGATGCAGATTGTGCCAAAGGCGCGGTTGCAGCAAATGCAGCAGTGCCCGATGCAAGCATAGATACGCTTATTGCAGCAGTCAGCGTGCGAAGTAGGAAGGAACGTGAGAACGGATACTTCTGTTTCATGATAAATCCTCCTTTTTATGGAATTATGGTAACACTACTCTATTATAGTAGAGCTAATAGGTAGTAACTATAGGTATAAATACCTATAAATAAGTGATAAAAGTGTCGTTTTTCTTCTTGATTCTGGATATTTTTTAGATGTTCAACGTGTAATAGAGGCAATTGTAAATTCTAAGAAATAATGCTTGACTGTGACGCCACGTCATCCCTTACAGTGGTAGTAGAAGGAGGAGCGACAAATGCAAGAAAAGGAGCAGGCACCCCAAGAAACCACCAGGCCACTACATCTAGAATGGTTGCCAATTGAGCACCAAGGCAAGCTGAGAACCAATTGCGCAGATTGCAGCGCAGACTATCTCAGAAATACGACATGAATAAGGAGGGAAGCCGCTTTGTCAAAGCATGCAACATTGTAGAGGTGAGAACGTCAATTGATTGGCTCGTTTTCTAATACAATCCTATATAGCTCAGACAACACTATCTAGGTATAACGGACTACATCATAGAATGATAACAATCAAATGACAGTCATAGATTCACAAGGCTATATAGAGCCACAATACGAACACCTCTTACAATCCTTTTGACATCGGTGCCACTGTGCCCTATACAGTTCAAGACGTAGCAGAAATTTCAGGCGTGAGTGTTCGCACACTCAGGTATTACGATCAAATCGACCTCCTCAAGCCTGCATACTATGGGGATAACGGATACCGCTACTACGAACAAGAGCAGCTTATTAAGCTTCAGCATATACTGTTCTTCCGTGAACTTGATCTGCCACTTGCTGATATTCATGAAATGATAAAGCGAGATACTTTTAATCAAGCAGAAGCATTACAGCACCATCGCCAATTACTATTAAGCAAAGTAAATAGACTTCATACACTAATCAAGACGTTGGATCGTACCATCGCCAACTTACGTGGGGAATGTGATTTGACTGAGCAGCAGCGCTTCGCTGGCTTCGACAACGGGAAGCAGAATCGCTATGTGAAGGAATTAAAAGAACGGTATGACAAAGCAGGACAACTTACCATGCATGCTTCAACTGATTCAATATCGATACAAGATAATGGTCTGCATGATGAAAGGCTAGCCTGCCTCATCGCACAACTACTTGAAGCTGGTATTCAGCCCGAAGATGAACAAGTGCAGCGGCTGATTGGACACCACTACGCATGGGTAAGTCACATGTACCTTACTACACCGGAGGGATATGCCAAGCTTGCCGATCTGTACGTGAACGAGGAACAATTTCGTTCCTATTACGATCTTATCCATCCACAGCTAGCCCACTTTCTACGTCAAGCAATGCTTATTTTTATAACACAGCACCAACAGAACATTTGATGATGTAAGCTGATTTAATTCCATAGCATTCTCTTTTAGGTAGACACTTGCAAAGACAGGTGTCTTTTTCCTCTTCCTATACGTCTGACTTCAGATATGTTATGATGTGATTCGATATTTAGAAAGAACGGGAGTGGCTAGTTTGGCTCAATTATTTTTTCGCTACGGTGCCATGAACAGTGGAAAATCCATCGAAATTTTAAAAGTTGCACACAACTATGAGGAGCAGAACAAATCAGTACTCATTTTCACCTCAGCAGTCGACAATCGAGATGAGGTAGGATTTGTATCGTCTCGCATTGGTTTAAGACGCAAAGCGATACCTATCCATCCAGATACGAATCTATTGGAAATTGTTCGCACTCATGCCGATTCACTTTCGTGCATTTTAGTTGATGAAGTACAATTTCTAGGGCATGAACATGTGATGCAACTTACCCAGATTGTAGATGAGCTTCACATTCCTGTAATGGGCTTCGGGCTGAAGAATGACTTTCAAAATGAGCTGTTTGAAGGAAGTCGTTACATGCTCCTCTACGCAGACAAAATCGAAGAAATGAAGACTATCTGCTGGTTCTGCGAACGTAAAGCTATAATGAATCTAAGAGTAGACGAGGCTGGTCGTCCTATTTATACAGGTGAACAAATTCAAATTGGCGGTAATGACAGCTATTACCCTGTATGTCGTCGCTGCCATAAGCAGCCACCAATAAACGAGTAATGAGAAAGAGCACTTTTATCCGATTCGGATGGAAAGTGCTTTTTATTTGTTATCGATAAGATTACCTACATGGACAGGAATCTTTTTCCATGATATAGTTATGAAACATTTTTGTTTAGAAAGTACTTACATATTGGAGGAGATAGGATGGGAAAGTCATTCAAAGCATTGTGGTTTAACCACTCTGCTGCCGAACTCGCTTCATCACTTTGGCTGATGACTTGGATTGCTGCCGTATATCAACTATCAGGTTCAGCTGCATTAGCTGGGGGAATATCGCTTGTTCGCTCATTATCCGCCCTATGCAGTGGTCTTACGCTGCCACTATGGTATAAGCGATGGTCCGTAGAAACAGTATTACGACGGTTTCAATTTATAAACATTATCGTCTCACTCTTCTTTGTCGTTCTGCTACAGCTTGCAGATATCGACTCGGTACCTCTCATTGTTTTTTTTGCATACATAAGCAATGTAATCTCTGGTTACTCACGAGGCTGTGCGAACGCGGCCACAACCGCTCTATATCCAAGACTTGTGAAAGAAGAGCAGCGGGCGAAATCAAACAGTATCGTCAATATGGGTACACAGTTCGTTTCCATGTTCGGATGGACGGTTGGTGGAATATTGATTCAGCAGCTCGGCTCCTTCAACGTGCTGTTGTTAAGTGCGGTTATCCTATCATTAGCAGCATTACTATTAGCGTTCATCCCACTTCCTTCTACTGTCAATGACATAGCGGCTAAGAAACAGTCAATGTGGTCAGGCTGGGGAATTTTGTTCCGCGATTCGCGCATACGTATTATTACAACGATGGATATTATCGAGGGGCTAGCAAACGGAATTTGGATAGGAGGCGTCACACTGCTATTTGTTCAACAAGTATTGAACGAATCGGAAGCATGGTGGGGCTATATTAATGCCGCTTATTATGCAGGTTCTATTTTTGGAGCCTATCTTATTATGAAAAGAGCCAAACAACTGCAGAATCAATTGCTGCCATCTATGATTATAGGATCAGTAATGTTTTGTCTCATGTTGTTCGCCTACGCGTTTACAACCACTCCTTGGATAGCACTTGTTATCGTATTCATCATGGGCCCAGCCACACAAATGCGAGATGTATCACAACTTACTTACACCCAACTAAACGTTGATCTTGATCAGCAGCCCAACTTATACGCAGCTAAAAGTGCATTAGGGACACTTCTCTTCGGCCTATCGATCGCATTTACCGGGTTAATTGCTGATTTGTGGGGCGCGCAAATGGTCTATATTCTTGCTGGCGTCATGTATTCCATTTCATCCCTTATTGGGTTCTTCTTGTTTTCCTTAAAAAAACATCACACAGCAGCTTTACAGCATGAAGTGAAGTAAGAATTACTCGACAACATTACCCGTTCTATCATATAAAAAAAGAAGCTAAACCTCCCTGTCTAACATGGGTACTGTCCCATAGGAGCGTTTAGCTTCTTTTATTGTTCTAGCCCTGTAAGGCTCTATATTTTTATACCTGCTCTGTTGGCTCTTCTTGCTTCTCTTGATCTTGAATGATACCAGCAAACAACGCATGAACAAACTGCTCTGAGTCAAATTGCTGCAGATCATCCATTTTCTCACCAAGGCCAACAAACTTAACTGGCAAGTTCAGCTCTTGACGAATGGCAACAACGATACCACCCTTTGCTGTTCCATCTAGCTTCGTCAATACGAGCCCTGTCACACCACTCTTCTCACCAAACAATTTTGCTTGTGAAAGCGCATTTTGACCTGTTGTCGCATCCAATACCATCAACACTTCATGCGGAGCATCAGGAACTTCACGTTGGATAACACGGAAGATTTTGTTCAGCTCTTCCATTAAGTTCGATTTATTCTGTAGGCGGCCTGCTGTATCGCACAAAAGAACATCGACACCGCGCTGTTTCGCGGCTTGTACTGCATCGAACATAACAGCGGCCGGATCAGAACCAGCTTGCTGCTTGATTACCTCAACGCCGACACGCTGTCCCCAAACTTCCAACTGCTCGATCGCTCCAGCACGGAATGTATCCCCCGCTGCCATAAGTACGCTTTTACCCTCTTGCTTGAAACGATGTGCAAGCTTACCGATCGTCGTTGTCTTACCTACGCCATTAACACCAACAAATAAGATAACCGTCAATCCGTTCGGGCTCATACGAAGCTCGTTATTTTGATCGCCGCGAAGTAATTCAATTAGCTTCTCAGACAACACAGGCTGAAGCTCAGCTGCTTCCTCAATTTTGCGCTTACGCACTTCAGCACGTAGATCTTCGATAAGATTCATTACCGTAGTGACGCCAACGTCCGCTCCAATGAGAATCTCTTCAAGCTCTTCATAGAACTCTTCGTCAATTTTTTTGCGACGTGTAATAAGATCAGTTACTTTTTCAACCAATCCTTTACGTGTTTTTTCCAAACCTTCTTTAAAGACCGATGTTACCGCTTCTGTCTTTTTCGCGATACTTTCTTTTAGCTTCTTAAAAAAACTCATCGTTCTCCTCCGCTCTATGCAATATGCGCTTCATCATCTTCCAGCTTCACGGATACTAGCTTCGATACGCCGCCTTCTTCCATCGTCACGCCATATAGTACGTCTGCTTCTTCCATTGTACCTTTACGATGAGTAACGATAATAAATTGCGTTTCTTCCGAGAATTCACGTAAATATTGTGCAAATCGAGTCACGTTCGCTTCATCCAAAGCAGCCTCAACTTCGTCAAGTACGCAGAACGGCACTGGCTTCACGTGTAAAATAGCAAACAATAATGCCATCGCCGTCAATGCTCGTTCTCCCCCGGACAACAGTTGAAGGTTTTGCAGTTTCTTCCCTGGTGGCTGTGCCACAATATCAATACCCGTCTCCAAAATTCGATCAGGCTCCAGCAAAACGAGATCAGCTCTGCCACCGCCGAACAATTTCGCAAATACGACTACGAATTGTTTGCGAATCTCATCAAAGGTAGACTTGAAACGTTTGGACATTTCATCGTCCATTTCCTTAATAACTTGATACAGCGTAGTCTTTGCCTCAATAAGGTCATTCTTCTGCTCACTTAAGAACTGGTAGCGCTCATTGACACGTTCAAATTCCTCAACCGCGCCCAGATTCACTTCCCCAAGCGCTTGAATTTGACGCTTCAAATCCTTCACTTCGAGCTGCGCAGCTTGGATGTCTTCTGGGACAGGATAGCGGAATTTCGCCATTTCATAACTTAGTTCATATTCTTCACTCAGCTTACGCAGCAGATTTTCCAACTCGACATCCATTCGATTCGATTGAATTTCCGTCTGTCTCATTGCCTCTTCGGTTTGTTTCAGCTCTGTACGCTGCTCACGTGTCTCACTTTCAGCTAAATCAAGTTGCTGTACAAGTGCTGCACGATCTGCACGCTTGAACTCGATTTGCTTCGACGCCTCTTGCTTCTTCACATGGAAATGGTTCAAGTCTTCTGTCTGCTTGCCAGACTCTCGTTCAACCGTTTCCAGATCAATCTGAACTTGAATAAGCAATTGAGTCTGATGTGAATATTCCTGTTCGTACGTATGCGCTTCCTGCTCAGAACGCTTCAACTGCTCACTAAGCGAGAAGAGCTCTTGATCTAGCTTTCCTTGCGATACTTTCAAGTCCGTTAATTGACCTTGGAGCTCCTCCTTGGCCGTTTCGCTCGCGCGGCGGGACTGTTCAGCCGACTGGATCGCCACATTCAAACGATCTTCCTCAACCTTAAGCTCAGCAAGACGCTGTTCAGCTGTTAAACGCCCCGCTTGGAGCGTAGACATTTCCTCATTTGCAAGCGATAGCTCTTGATCTTCAGCCTCTACATACGTATCATGCTGACGTTCCTCTTTCTCCAGCTGAGCAATCTCATGAACAAGCTGCTGCTCATTCATACGCTTCGCTTCGCCTTGCTCACGTAGGTCCTCGATCCGTTTAATGGATGTCGTTGTACGCTGCTTCAGTTCCTTCACAGATACGGAAAGTTTCTCAAGCTGAGTATCAACTCCACGAATCTCTTCATCCAACTGCTCAAGTTGGCGTTGACGTCCGAGCAAGTTCGCACTTTTCTTGTTTAAACTTCCCCCGGTCATGGAACCGCCGGCATTAACGACATCACCCTCACGAGTAACTACACGATAACGATAGTTCAGCTTCGCTGCAATCCGGTTCGCATCTTCCAATGTTTCAGCAATAACAACATTACCTAGCAAGCTACCTACAACTTGACTATATGCACGATCCGTCTGAACAAGATCCGCAGCAATACCTACAAAGCCATCAAGACCATCAACAATTCTACGATCCGTATCGTGCATCGTCCGGCTGCGTATAACATCCAATGGCAAGAAGGTAGCTCGTCCCAATTGACGCTGCTTCAAGAATGAAATCGCTTGACGGGAAACCGCTTCGTTCTCCATGACAACATGCTGTAAAGCCGCACCAAGTGCGGTTTCGACAGCTGTTTCTAAATATTCAGGAACACGTATAAGCTCTGCAACAGCGCCATGAACACCAGATAAGCCATTCGGTCGACGTGCAGCCTTCAACACTTCACGGACACCTAGCATAAAGCCATCGAAATCATCTTGAAGCTCTTTCATTGTATCTCGTCGAGAAATGAGAGAATCATACTTCTGCTGCCATTTGCGCAGCGCTTGCTCACTTTCCTCTAGCAGCTTGTCATCTTGCTTAAGCTGCTCATTCTCCTGCATATATCGATTGCGAATATATAGCAGGTCTTCTGCGAGTGTTTCCGTACGTCCCTTTGTCTCTTCAATTTTATGAAGAAGCTCCGCACGTTCCGCCTCCCGCTTACTGCGATTGGCAGACATCTTGTCCATCCGTTTTTGCAGCGTCTCTTGCTGCTGGTCATAGTACCGAATATCATTTCGCTGCTGCGCCATTTGGTTCATAATATCGAGCAATTGGCCTTTTAACGATTCCTCAGCATTTGAATTCGCACTGCCAGCAACACCAACAAGCTTAGACTGCTCGTCCTGTATAAGACGCTGAACTTCACTCCGCTCTACTTCAAGTGCTCGCAACTTATCACGAACACCCTGCACTTCCATCTCCTTAGCCTGCATTCGCTCAGATGTCATAGCGATCGACTGCTTCAACTGGGCTTCATTCGTTTCAAGGTTGCGTCTACGTTCTCGCAGCACTTCCCCTTGTCCCTCGCATTTTTCATATTCTTCACTATAGTGAAGAAGCGAAGCTTGGAACTTTTCCAACTCTTCTTCCAATTTACGAAGCTCAATTCGATGCACTTCCAACTGTGCATCATGCTCGCTTACAACTGTCGCAAGTTCCAGTTCCCGATGTTTCAGAGTCTGTAACTTTTCATTTGCAGCCTGCCACTGATCATGAAGCTGTTGAATCTGATGGACATACACAGCAATTTCTTTTGTCTTCAGCCAATCACGCAGCTGTTTATAATGACGAGCTTTCTCCGACTGCTCCCGTAATGGACCAATCTGATCTTCCAATTCGGTAACCAAGTCATGAATTCGGAGCAAGTTCTGTTCGGTGTCATCCAACTTCTTCGTTGCATCTTTCTTTCTCGACTTGTATTTGACAATACCCGATGCCTCTTCAAAAATACCTCGACGATCTTCTGAGCGAGTACTTAAGATTTCTTCGATCCGGCCTTGTCCAATAATCGAATATGCTTCCTTACCAATACCTGTATCCATAAACAACTCGGTAATATCACGAAGACGACACGACTGTTTATTGATAAAATATTCACTTTCACCGCTGCGATGAACACGACGTGTGACGGTAACTTCATTAAAATCCAAAGAAAGCGCGCTATCACTGTTATCCAGTGTTAACGACACTTCACCAAAATTTACTGCCTTACGGGCGTCACTACCTGCAAATATAATGTCTTCCATCTTGCCGCCTCGCAGCGACTTGGCACTCTGCTCACCGAGTACCCAGCGGATGGAGTCCGAAATATTACTCTTTCCACTGCCGTTCGGACCAACGACACCTGTAATCCCTTGCACAAACTCCAATTCAGTTCGATCGGCGAATGATTTGAAGCCTGCAAGTTCCAACCGCTTTAAGAACATTGTTCTCCATTCACCTCAACGTTTCTTAGTACTACATCGCTATCCACTCATACGATGCACCTCGTACCTATGCATCCGTCTACTGCTTTCTGGACAAAGAAAGAGCAAAAACCAGCCGCTGACGGTATCCTTCCGTCCGTCTCGCACGCTGCCCTTTGCTCTTTCTGCGAAACAAGCCGGCAGCGACGCGCCGGCTTACAGTACGTTATGATTTCGGTATGACTGCATGCTCCAATGCTTTGGCTGCCGCCTGCTGTTCCGCTTCTTTCTTAGAACGGCCTGTGCCGCTGCCTAGACATTGATCGCCCATGTAAACCTCGGATACGAATTCACGCTCATGCGCAGGTCCGCGCTCTTCCACGATTCGATATTCCAGCACCCCTAAGTTGTGATGCTGAGTAAGCTCTTGAAGCTGTGTTTTGTAATCATTCGTTTGCAGCTTCCCATCCAGTGTAAGATGAGGGAAAATAAAGCGCCGCAAAAAGTCACAAACCGCTTCAAGCCCTTGGTCAAGATACAACGCACCGATGAAAGATTCGAATACATCGGCAAGCAATGCCGGTCGCGTACGACCACCTGTCAGCTCTTCACCTTTACCTAGTAGAACGTACTGACCGAATTGCAGTTGATTCGCAAATTTGACCAGTGAAGGCTCACAGACAATCGATGCTCGCATCTTCGTTAATTCTCCTTCAGGCCGTGTCGGGCACCGCTCGAACAAAAACTCCGAGACGGTCAGTTCCAACACGGCATCACCTAGAAACTCCAATCTTTCGTTATCTTGATGCTGTCCGAAGCGGTGTTCATTCACATAGGATGCATGAGTGAACGCCTGCTTCAACAGCTGACGATTACGAAATGTAATGTTGAGTTTCTGCTGCAACTGCTTCAGATCTGCACTCAACTGCCTGACCCCTTATGCTTCGAATTTCTTCAAAATAATTGTTGCGTTATGGCCCCCGAAGCCAAATGAATTCGACATAGCCACCTTCACGTCTGCTTGACGCGCAACGTTAGGTACGTAGTCCAAATCACAATCTGGATCTGGATTGTCCAAATTAATCGTTGGCGCTATAACGCCTTCCTTCAATGTCATTGCACATACAATTGCTTCAACACCGCCTGCAGCACCTAACATATGTCCGGTCATCGACTTCGTTGAACTAACAGCTAATTTGTAGGCATGATCACCAAAAGCGATCTTGATCGCATTTGTCTCGGATTTGTCTCCGGCTGGCGTAGACGTACCATGAGCGTTAATATAATCAACATCAGTAGTCTCAAGACCAGCATCCTTCAGCGCTCGCTGCATGCAGCTGGCAGCTCCTTTAGGATCTGGCTCTGTAATATGATGCGCATCCGCGCTCATGCCGTAGCCAACGACTTCAGCATAAATATGTGCTCCACGTGCAAGCGCATGTTCCAATGATTCAAGCACGAGTACACCCGATCCTTCACCCATAACGAAACCATCACGATCTACATCGAAAGGACGACTTGCCTTTTCTGGCTCGTCATTGCGATTGGACATTGCACGCATCGCACAGAAACCTGCAACACCAAGAGGACGAATCGTTGCTTCTGCACCACCGCAAACCATCGTATCAGCGTCTCCGCGTTGAATAATTTTGAACGCGTCACCAATCGAGTGAGTACCTGTTGCACAAGCCGATACAGATGCTGTGTTAGGTCCTTTAGCCCCAATTGTCATCGACACTTGACCCGAAGCCATGTTCGCAATCATCATCGGAATAAAAAATGGACTTACGCGCTTTACACCTTTTTGCATCAATGTCGTATGCTGCTCTTCCCAAGTTCCAAGTCCACCGATGCCTGAGCCAACGATAACACCGACACGTTCGGGATCCTCAGATTCCATGTCCAACTTAGCATCTTCAACAGCCATTTTACTAGCAGCTACTGCAAATTGAACAAACCGATCCATGCGACGTACTTCTTTCTTATCCACATACGCTTCTGGATTGAAATCTTTAACCGAAGCCGCAATCTGAGTAGAGTATTCAGATACATCGAACGATTCAATCTTGGATACTCCTGATTTCCCTTCCGTCAAATGATTCCAGAACGTCGGTATATCTGAACCAAGAGCGGTAATGACACCCATTCCGGTAACGACAACCCTATGCTTCAAACAAGATCACCTCAATTATATTCACTTTCGGCTCTATACTTCAACACCATCTATTTGTGTACCGTTGACTTCACCATTAAAACATGTACTGAATGTGGAGAAGTCCCGTCAGTTATGAACGGGACTTGAACAACCTTAGGTATGAGATTGTATGTAGCTGACTACTTCACCTACACTCGTAATCTTCTCTGCGTCTTCGTCAGAGATTTCCATATCAAACTCATCTTCTAGTTCCATTACTAATTCCACAACGTCGAGGGAATCAGCACCAAGATCATCTTTGAAAGATGCTTCGAGTGTTACTTCCGCTTCGTCTACGCCTAAGCGTTCAACGATAATACGTTTAACACGCTCAAATACTTCTGCAGACATCCGGTTCACCTCCTCTTTGGTATTATACGAGAATTCCTTGTAAATTGCCATATCAATCAACTAACAAAAAAATGCTCAACATCTACTATTATAGTAGACGGAAAAGCCTTACATATACATGCCGCCATCGACATGAATCGTTTGTCCCGTCATATAAGACGAGTCGTTAGAGGCCAAGAATAATACGGCATTCGCAATATCCTCTGGCTGGCCAAGTCGAGCAAGCGGAATGCCATGGAGCAGTTGTTCACGCATTTCGGAAGACAATGCATCTGTCATATCTGTCTCGATAAAGCCAGGTGCGACACAGTTCACCGTAATGTTACGTGAAGCGAGCTCACGTGCAGAAGCTTTCGTCAAGCCGATAACGCCAGCTTTAGCTGCAACATAGTTCGCCTGACCTGGATTGCCAAGCACACCTACAACAGACGAGATGTTAATAATGCGGCCAGAGCGCTGCTTCATCATCGGACGAGTTACAGCTTTCAAGCAATTGAACACACCTTTAAGGTTCGTTTCAATGACTTGATCAAACTCTTCTTCCTTCATGCGCATAATTAAATTATCTCTTGTAATGCCTGCATTATTCACGAGAATGTCAATACGGCCAAACTGTTCCATGGTGGATTGGATAAGCTGATCTGCCTCTTGTGTTTTGCCAACGTTCGCACGTATCGCAATAGCACGGCGTCCCAAAGCTTCAATCGCAGCAACGGTTTCAGCAGCAGCCGCTTCACTACCTGCGTAATTAACGACAACATCTGCACCCTCAGATGCAAGCTTAAGCGCAACAGAACGGCCTATCCCCCTAGAAGCTCCAGTAACAAGCGCAACTTTACCTTCCAATTTGGACATCCCAATACCCTCCTTGTCCTTTATTAGGGCATACGCCGCATCGGGGTATGCCCTGCATCGCCATTTAAGATGACGATGATTAGGTCTATTAGACCGAGAGAATGCTCCCATCTACATACAACAAAAGATAAACGATGACAGATCCAACACAACTTCATACATTGTCAAGGTTCAAGTCAACACCGACTCGAGCTGGTACTGCCGTTTCTATAAGATTCAAACAGCAGCATTCCCTTACGACCTACGTTCACTTACGCCTGTAATTGGAATGCCTCAAGCGATTCTAAACTGTTGATGGAAACAACCTTTACCGAACGATCAATTTTCTTAATAAGTCCAGCTAGTACTGTACCGGAACCAAGTTCGATAAATGTATCGACGCCTTGTCCAATCATATACCGTATACTGTCTTCCCATAATACAGGAGAGCAAACTTGTTCCACTAGCAGCTGACGAATACGTCCTGCTTCTAGCTCCGCCTGAGCGGAAACATTCGATACAATCGGAATTTGCGTATTTTGCATACTGACCTGCTCAAAAGCATCGCTTAGCTGATCAGCAGCAGGTTGCATAAGAGAGGAGTGGAATGGACCACTCACCTCAAGTGGAATGACACGTTTAGCTCCAGCTTCTTTCCCGCGCTCGACTACCGCCTGAACACCATCGGCTGAACCAGAGATTACGATTTGCCCCGGGCAATTGATATTTGCCATTTCAACGGGTGCTCTGAATGCAGAAATATCATCACAAAGTGCACCGAGCTGCTCACGTCCCGCTCCAAGTACAGCTGCCATGGCGCCCTGCCCCTTCGGAACAGCCGCTTCCATGTATTCGCCTCGTTTGCGTACAGTAGCAACCGCATCTTCGAAGCTCATTACACCAGCCACAGCTAATGCACTATACTCCCCAAGACTGTGCCCCGCTAAATAATCGGGACGAATCCCACGTTCAGCAAATGCAGTATATAGTGCATAACTAACCGTCACAAGGGCAGGCTGTGTATGGATCGTTTGCTTCAACACTTCTTCTGGTCCATTAAAAATAATATCAGTAAGGTTATATCCAAGCACATGGTTGGCACGTTCAAAAATTTCACGCGAAGCTGGATTGGCTTCATAGACATCTTTGCCCATTCCTATAGACTGGGCTCCTTGTCCAGGAAACACAAACGCTATCTTACCCATCAATTCCACTCCTTGCATCCAATGAAATCTATTATTTCTTTGTTTATGACCAAGTTAAAACGGTTGACCCCCAAGTCAAACCACCACCGAAGCCAACGAGCACAACGGTATCGCCGCGCTTTAAGCGCCCTTGCTCAACAGCTTCTGCTAACGCAAGTGGAATAGAGGCCGCAGACGTATTTGCATAATTCGGAAGATTAACGACACACTTCTCTTCTGGCAGCTTAAGGCGTTCAATTGCAGATTGAATAATACGCATATTGGCTTGATGAGGAATGAACAAGTCAATATCTTCCTTCGTCTTGCCTGCCTTAGCCAACGCTTGCTCTGCAGCGCTGCCCATAATACGAACGGCAAACTTGAACACTTCACGACCATTCATATAAATGAAAGGACGCTTCTCTTCCCCGGAATCTGCTGCTGTTAGACAGCGTGCTCCGCCACCTTCTATTTTAAGCAAATCAGCACCTGTTCCATCCGCGCCTAGCTCGAACGACTGAATGCCATACCCTTCTTCTACTGGCCCCAAGACTGCAGCACCTGCTCCATCACCAAACAAAATACAAGTGTTGCGATCCGTATAGTCCGTAATGCGTGAAAGAGTTTCTGCACCAATTACCAATACATATTTGTACATGCCCGTAGCAATATAATTTGACGCAGTAGCCAGTCCATAAATAAATCCTGCACATGCTGCAGATAGGTCAAATGCAGCTGCATGCTTAGCTCCAAGCCGCTCTTGTACGATACATGCGGTTGATGGGAAAGGCATATCAGGTGTTACTGTCGTTACTACGATTAAATCTAGCTGCTCCGCCGTAATTCCTGCTGCAGCGAGCGCTTGAATAGAAGCCTCATATGCCAAGTCAGAAGTGTTCTGATCATCAGCAGCGATACGACGCTCTTTCATCCCTGTGCGTGTTACAATCCATTCGTCAGTCGTATCTACCATTTTTTCCAAGTCTGCATTGGAAAGAATACGTTCAGGTACATATTTACCCGTTCCGATAATACCAACCGGACGCAAATTCATAACTCTCACACTCACTTTCCGCTAGGTTGACGAACAATTTCAGCGGAGATTGTCTCCGTTAAATTATGCTGTAGTGCTGTACGCGCTTGTCTAATTGCGTTAAATACCGCACGCCCATCAGAAGAGCCGTGGGCTTTGATGACGAGCCCATTCAATCCAAGTAAAGGAGCCCCGCCATGTTCCTTGTAATCCATCGTTTGCTTGAGGCGTTTCAATCCCGGCATGACTAATGCTGCTCCCAGCTTCGTAAGCCAAGAACGTGTAAATTCCTGCTTCAAGACATTAAATAAAGAACCAGCCGTGCCTTCTAAAGTCTTCAACATAACGTTACCAGCGAACCCGTCGCATACGAGAACATCACATGCGCCTTCCAGCACATCTCGTGATTCTACATTCCCGATAAAATGAATAGGCGCTTCTTCTAACAAAGGGAAAACGGCTTTCGTTAATTCATTTCCCTTTTGCGCCTCGCTGCCAACGTTCAACAATCCTACGCGCGGCTTCTTAATGCTGTGTACTTTTTCCCTATATATACTGCCCATTATTGCGTATTGTACGAGATGCTCAGGCTTGGCATCCATATTGGCACCAAGGTCAAGCGCCAACATTCCTTTGCCATCCATCGTTGGTATCATAGGTGCAAGAGCTGGACGCTCCACCCCTTCCATCCTTCCGACTACCAATAGCCCTGTTGTCATTAAAGCGCCTGTATTGCCCGCTGATATCATGCAGTCCGCTTCACCTTCACGCACCATTCGTCCTGCCATGACCATCGAAGCACCCTTCTTGCGACGCACTGCGCGCACAGGCTCATCGTCAGCTTCAATACGTTCTTCTGTATGAACAACACGGATATTGGAAGGCTGGTTGGATAAATGCGGCTTAATAGCTTGTTCATCTCCAACAAGAATGATTTCTAGTTCACTCCAATTTTTTGCCGCTTCCAATGCACCTTCTACGATACTGGCTGGTGCACGATCTCCCCCCATTGCATCAATGGCGATTCTCATCTTCATGTCCTCCTTCGCTGACTGTACCCTCTGATGTAGAACGGAAAATAATAAAGTGTCCATGGACAACCAAATCATCTCCGACATAACTAAACACTTCAACTTTGGCTTTGTTCCGCTCACCTGAAACAGAGCGCACATATGCTTTTGCCACTACCTTCTCACCAAGATGCACTTGCCGAACAAAGCGTATGTCTGCTGTTGCCGTCAAGGCGACTTCTTCGTTGATGACCGCAATAGCTAATGAGTTCGCCTGCGCGAACAAATGATGTCCACGTGCAACATGATTCCGAGAAAATACATGCTCTTGCTTGATCTCAAAAATAGAAATACCACTGCGATCAAGCTGCAAATCAATAACTTCCCCGATAACCTCGTCAATTGGAAGTGATCGAACCTGATCATACGTTTGTTCTGCCATCACTTTCAATCGTTCTCTTAGTTCTGGTATGCCTAATTCCATTCGATCAAGTCGTATCGTCTGGATGCTGACTCGCAGCTTGCGCGTTAGCTCCTGATCTGTAACGAATGGGTTTTCTTCTATAATACCGGCCAATTGCCGTTGTCTCTCGCGCTTAGGTAGCTTTTCGATGTGTTACACCACCTTTAATCACTATGAGTAACATGCTGCTTATCCGTTCTTGTTAACCTGCTCTAATGAGGTTTAGGCTCGTATTAGAACCAGGTACTAATTGTAGTATATATAATATTTTCAGTTCTGAAAAGCACAAGTTCTCATTTGGATTAAAATGGAACCGATGATGCATAAAAAAAGTAGCATTCCACCAAATGATGAAATGCTACATTTCCCGTATTTAGAGACTTCATTCACGAATGTAAACATCAGTCGCTAGTTATACGATTATTGTTTGATGATCTCTCTTGTTTTGTATGTTCCGCACACTTTACATACATGGTGGCCCAATTTCAACTCACCACATTGATCACACTTAACCATGCCCGGTACGGACAGTTTGAAGTGCGTACGGCGCTTATCACGACGTGTTTTAGAAGTTCTTCTCTGAGGTACTGCCATGTTTACACCTCCTTACCCAAATTACATCTTGCAAAACTCGGTTGTTAGTTCTTTAGTTCTTAAAGAAATCTTTCAACCCTGCTAGTCTCGGATCAATTCGTTCATTGGAACATCCACAGTCCTTATCATTGCGATTCGTACCACAAGTCGAGCAAAGCCCCTCGCAGTCTTCACGGCATAAGGTTGTAAATGGTAAATGAACAAACACCGCTTCCTCCACATATGGAATCAGATTAACGCGTTCATCCGTCACGTATATGACATCATCTTCGTCATCTGCTGGAAGATCAGTAGTAGAGTCCGTCAGCTTAAAATGCTCATGAAACGGAATGACGACTGTCTCAGTGTGAGGCGTTAAGCAACGTGAACAGTTAACGTCCAACGTTGTTGTCAATTTCCCTGTAACGCCAACTAGGTCGTCGTCTTCCGCAGCCGCTGTTAAGTCGACGTTAACGGGTGCAATACGGCGAATATCGCTACGGTTGAACATAGGATCTTCTATCTCAAACGTTTCTCGTATGTGCGCCTGTTGACCATTGATCGCGTCCCGTAAAGAAAATTTCATGTTATCACCCCAAACAAACAAAATTAATTATAGCGATTTTTCTCATGCTTTGTCAACCAATTATGTTTGACAGTTTACGAGATTGCGTGCGGTGACTTCCTTCGTCTCCCTGCCGGCAGCTATCTAGTCGATTGCACCGTTCCTCTCGTTGTGAGCGACTAGGACATCGATGCTTGTCCATGTTATGATTATGCCATCACTTGCTTAGGAACGATAATGAGAAAATTATACATCCTTATCGGATGGAAAGGAATATTAAAAATATGCACACGGTTGGCCTCATCGTTGAATACAATCCGATGCACAATGGACATTTGTATCATCTCCAACAATCGAAACAAATAGCCAATGCCGATGCAGTTGTTGCTGTTATGAGCGGCCACTTCCTTCAGCGTGGCGAGCCTGCTCTTTTAGATAAATGGGCGCGAGCCGATATGGCACTCGCGAACGGGGTTGATGTTGTGCTGGAGCTGCCGACCGCTTATGCGGTGCAGCCAGCAGAATGGTTCGCCCACGGGGCGGTGGCGACGCTTGCCGCTACCGGTGTCGTGGACGCCTTTTGCTTCGGCAGCGAGCTGGGCGAGCTAGAGCCGCTTGCTCGTGCCGCGCAGCGACTGACGCGGGAAGATTCCGCGTTCGCTGCAAGGCTGCGCTCTGCATTGAAGCAGGGCGTCAGCTACCCTGCTGCATATGCTCAGGCGGCAGCAGCAGAGACGGCTGCCGAAGGTGGCGATGCTGCTGCCGACGCAAGTTGGCTGGCTGAGCCGAACAATTCGCTCGGCCTCCATTATATGATGGCTTCAGAGCGGCTTACGTCCGCGATGAAGCCTTACACGATTCGACGGGTCTCAGCAGGTTATCACGACACGATCGCCCATTCAGACACGATTGCAAGCGCCACAGCGGTAAGACGCCTCATTCATCACGAGTCCGCGCAGGCAGCTGAGCCATATCTGCCATCTGCATCACAAAATATAATCAACCAATGGGCAGCAGCAGGCAAACATTTTGGCCATTGGGAGTCATATGCCGCGGCTTTGTTCTATCGTCTATCTACTGCTTCTCCAGAAGCGCTGCATAACATACTCGAAGTTACGGAAGGCTTGGAACATCGACTGTTACACACACTGCCACAACTAACAGAATGGCGTGTTCAACCATTGCTTGAAGCATTAAAAACCAAACGCTATACACTTACGAAGCTCCAGCGCATGCTTACACATATTTTGCTCGACCATACGAAAGATGACTTTGGTCCTGAATCATTGCAGCGAGGCCCACACTACATTCGTGTCCTTGGATTCAGTCAAAAAGGGCAGGCACTGCTTAAAAAAATGAAAAAATCAGCTTCTTTACCTATTGTACAAACCGTAACGAGAGAGAATAGCAGGCTCGGAGGAACTGCTGGCCTAACCGCAGATATTCGTGCTACCGCTGTCTATGCAGCTGGCATATCCCGAGTTCACGGACGAACTGCCTATCGCGACTTTTACGAACCGCCAAGACGCTCCCATCCGAGCAATTAACACCAGACTGAATGGAATCAGAAATAGTAACAATTAAGACCGATCTAACTGCAACATCCATTTATTTAGCGCATCAGTCACATCAAGCTTTCCTTTCATCTTTACAAAAAAACAAGCATCTAGTTGCCCACATGGCATGGGGACTGACCCCAGATGCTTGTTTTTTTATGATTTATAATAGAACACGATTTATTTAGGTATATCAGCCTTAGCAGCCTTTACTTCCAACTGTTCAATCGCTGTTAATGCATCTTGCAGCGTACGTACAGACACTAGCTGCATCTTCGTGTCCATCGTATTCACTTTCGCCTTGGCTTCGTCATAATTCCCTTCCGGTACAAGGAACAAACTGGCTCCTTCTTGATGGGCAGCCACCACTTTATGCTGCACACCGCCGATCATACCTACCTTGCCCTCTGGTGTAATTTCACCTGTACCGGCAATCAAATGGCCACGTGATAGGTCTCCTGGCGTCAAGCGGTTAATTAACTCCAAGGTGAACATAAGACCCGCTGAAGGCCCACCGATATCACTTTCATGGAACGTAATCTTATCCTTTGGATTACGAGGTACAATGTCTACCTTTTCACCAAACGTCGTGCCAAAACCAACTACTGTATTCTCCGCTTGCTTATATGGCTTGTAGCGCACTAGCTTAGCTTTAACGTCTTGTTTCTTGCCTTCGCGTTCAATTTGAACCGTAAGCGTCTGACCTTCCTTATACTTCGCAATAATCGCTTTTACTTCTTTAACGGTATTAACCTTCTGCCCTTCTATACTCAGTAGGCGATCTTGCGTCTTAAATTCATTACTCGACACATTAGGCAAATTGTAGATCACATACAGACCTGTATTGACCTTATCGTACGGAACATTTGCCGCATTATAGGCAGCTAATATCGCATTGCTCTGAGAACCGCTCATACTAAATACAAGCTCGGTTTCATATTCTGCTTCTGAACGTCCCTGCAGCGCATCCTGCTTCTTCCCAAATTGGGCATCTGAATTGAAGGAGTGCCAGACAATGAGTCCCATATTGGCATACGTTCTGCGCACGGTAGTCAGCATGAATGCACCTTGCTCTGTATCATCCCCGCCTTTTACTTCAACGAGCGGCTTGATCGATTCTGCGCTTCCCGGTGTATAAATCACATAAGGAGTAGGCATATACACTAAAAAGTACACCAGTGCTACTATAGCGATTAGCCACCGCCAGGAAAAATACCATCCACCATAGCGCTGCTGCTTCGTAAACTGCTCATCATTCTCATTCATTAGACTCACCTTCCTTCTGTATGGTCTAAAGCCCGTCCATTTCACGTACATATGAAAATATATGCAGCTGCGTACAGACTTACGTCTTGCCCTTAATCTTTAACAAAGAGGTGAATTCAATGCGGTCCGTCCGTTTACTCCGCTCTTCTCCTTTTCAACACCCGTTGTACACGCTCTTTGTCGGAGCCTCGGTCGTACTGCTTGTCGTTAGTATCATGCTGTACCCAACAGCAGCTTTTCAAGCTTCACTGCAAGGTCTACAAGTATGGTGGAGCATTATATTTCCAGCCCTACTTCCATTTCTCGTCTTGTCTCATCTACTATCAGCATTAGGCTGGGTTCATGCGTTAGGTGTTGTGCTCGAACCCATTATGCGGCTGTTGATTCGCGTTCCTGGGGTCGGTGGATGGGCATGGGCTCTAGGATGGACAGCAGGATATCCAGCTGGAGCTGAAGTCATTGCCAACCTGCGTCAACAACAGAGTGTTAGCCGCATGGAAGGCGAGCGACTGCTCGCCCTTGCCCATGTAAGTAATCCTGTCTTTCTCGTCGCTGTCGTAGGTGTAGGCTTTATGAAGCAAGCCGATGTTGGACTATTACTCGCTTGCATACATTGGATAACTGCATTGCTAACAGCTGTCTTCCTTCGCATCATTGATGGTCGAAAAAAAGTTCCCACCAAAACTAGTTTCAAATATGTATCTCGTTCAACAACAGTAGAAGCGGATCAACATCCTACATCAAACCTTCATCTTACTGAACGTGTGGTTGCTCAATCACCTAAACAATCTTTTCCACAACGAATACTCAATAGTATGGAACAAGCCCGCCAAATGGATGGCAGGCCCATTGGCAGGCTGCTTGGCGAAGCTGTCTCATCAGCTGTCCAGACATTAATGATGATTGGCGGCTATATGATGATGTTCTCTGTCCTTATTCAAGTCGCCCGTCTTGCACTCCCATCTACACTGGGCAATTTGCTTATGAATGGGCTACTAGAAGTCAATCTGGGAGCATTCACGATTAGCTCAACTTCTTTTAGCTCCCCAGAGTTCCAAGCCGCCCTTGTCAGCGCTGTCTTAGCATGGAGCGGTATTAGTTCACATCTGCAAGTACACAGCTTAATCAAGCAGACGGACTTGCGTTACTGGCGCTTCTTTGCTGCTAGACTGCTTCACGCCGCGCTCGCATTCATCTTTACTTATGTATGCTGGAAACCGCTGCTCGCACTGTTTCGAAGCACAGCTGCCGTTGCTCCAGTATGGGCAGATGCTGCATCTGTTCTGCCATCTGGAATCGGTATCACAGCACACAGTCATCAATCATCCATGACTTTATTTCAATCCTTATTTGAAGGAAATATCGAATCTCTTTGGATCATGATTTGGAACAATATAAACGGAATACACGGAGCAGAACAATACCTGTCATTCCTTTATGTATGGCTTCAGCCATTTGTACTGCTAATCTTCGCAGGTGCGGGCTTACTTATACTGACCGTTCTCAGCTGCTGGATATATATAACTGTACCAAAGAAACAATAAAATTCGGGTAAATTACTTAAAATTCAAAATGATAAATTAGTTCATGTCACTGTATTTGCGACGAAGAGCTTGTTCCACTTCTGGTGTCACGAACTCCCCTACCGCACCACCAAATCGTGCAATCTCTTTGACCATGCTGGAGCTCAAATACGAATATTTAGGATTGGTCATCATAAATATCGTTTCGATGCGATCATTCAGCTTCTGGTTCGTACTCGCCAATTGCATTTCATACTCAAAATCGGTAACTGTACGAATACCGCGCACAATAACGTGCGCTTCTTTTTTGTCCATATAATTAACGAGCAAATCTCGGAAACCATCTACTTCTACGTTTGGAATGTCAGCGGTTGCTGTTCGCAAGAGTTCTTTTTTCTCTTCTACTGTAAAAAGTGGATTTTTGCTCAAATTGTTGAGTACGGCAACGATTACTTTATCAAATTGTTTCGCCGAACGGCGAATAATATCAATATGTCCTAAAGTGACAGGATCAAAGCTGCCTGGATAAACAGCTATTCGTGGTTTGCAATTGTTCGTCATGATGGTAACTCCTCTCCTCGATCCTCTAGCTCATCCTGCTTCTTTTTATATAATGATAAAGCGATTTCACCATACTTTGCATTTCTGAAGCACGTCATACTTCCAATGTGTTCAGGATATGTGTAGTTGGAATCATGCTCGATCACAACGATCGCGTGCTCACTCAGCATCTCTTGCTCCAGTATCGTTGTCAGCAGCATGTCTGCATCGGTCATCCGATAAGGAGGATCCATAAATACGAGATCAAACTTCATATCCCGCTTCGACATCGCTTTAAGAGCACGTTTCGCATCATTGCGGAAAATTTCTGCTTTCTCAGCTACTCGTGCAACGTTTACATTATGTTTGATCGTCTCGATCGCTTTTGGATCCATATCAATAAATACAGCATGGTCTACACCTCGACTAAGCGCCTCAATGCCGAGTCCACCTGTGCCTGCAAACAAGTCAAGCGCTATACCGCCATCAAAATATGGACCTATCATACTAAATAATGCTTCTTTCACTTTATCCGTCGTCGGGCGTGTGTTCATGCCCGGCACCGCTTTCAATGAACGACCTCTTGCCGTTCCTGAAATGACTCTCATCTTATCACCTTGCCTGTACGTTTATCATGTATCACTTCGTTGCATCGCAAAAGAATAGGAGTTTATCCTCCAGTATTCGACGTTAATCGTAACATATTCAATGATAGAGTGAAAGAAGTGCAGCTTGTTCAACCTTCCCCTTTCATGCAATAAAGTACCTTCTCCTGAGGAAAAGGTACTTTGTTAAACTTCAGCATTCACTTCATATACAACCACTTGAATCAGCTCTTGAATAAATGGGTTCTAATCAATTCCTTCACATGTTCCAACATATTTGCTCTCGTGGTATCATCTACAGTTGGTACAGATTCAAAATAACGATGTTCAAGCACCTGAATGCCCACGAAGTCAAATATTCCTTCATCAATCGTCTTTTGCAAAGCTTCAAACATGCCTACTTGGCGGTAATGTGCTTCACTATTGCCCATCGTCGTAATCAACAGCGCCTTCTTGCCTGTTAACAGCTTCTGCAACCCATTGTCATTCATCGCATATGCAAATCCATAAGCAAATACACGATCAATATATCCTTTTAACAGCGCAGGAAGACCTGCCCACCATAAAGGATAAATTACAATTAACATGTCTGCCCATTGCACCAACTCTTGTTCCGCCAGTACATCCCCTCGTGCCGTTCCTTCTTTCGAATTGGCCAAATCCTCAACTGTCATGACTGGATCAAACTGCAAACTATATAGATCACGGATCTGAATTTCATGTCCGAGTGATTGCAATTCAGATACTGCTTCATCCAAAACACCGTGATTGAAGCTGTCAGAATTGGGGTGTGCGCTAATGACTAACACATTTGTCATGTGTGCGACCTCCTTCTTAGTCAGTTCCCTACGTATTAAGATGCTTCGATGAAGGAAGATCCATTCAAGAAAGTCCCAAACAGTTCCGCGCTCTTTAAAATTTATAGGTACATGGTATGAATCAAATGGGTTTACTATTGGACTCGTGACTTGTGAGAACGAGGATATCTTAGACATCCCCGCTAACGAACATTACTATCGCTAGGTAGGGCTTAAAAAATAAATCGGGGCCCTCTTTCGAGAGCCCCTTTTCATGGGAGAGGAGAAACCGGACGAAGAGCTTATGGGGAAACGTAAGTCTTCTCCGCGGTTGTCTACGACATTCGATGATGTCGATAATTTAAGGATTGCCGATTCGCTCAAAATTATACGTACAAGTACAAATTGATTTTCTATTCATGTAGGAATAAGTAAAATTTTCCTTTCTTCCTAGTTCTCACACAACAAAAGTTTTGTAAGCTCGCTGAAGCCGGATCACCATGCAAATCAACGAATATATTACCGCAGAAGGACGAAATAATTACCCCTACATTCTATTGCATAACCATAAAATTAAGACTAGACTTTACAGGAACAAACTTCCATTCACTTGATCAGACAAGCATTTGTGAAGACATGTGCTAGCCATCCTCCACAAATCTTGCTAAGGTCAGTGTTAAAAGCGGAATACGTTCTGTTAGGATCTCACAAAAGATAAATAGAGAGAGGGACGCAAAATGAAGACTACAAAATGGACAACCGCAAGTATCGTAATCGTGCTACTCCTCACCTTAATGCCGCTAACCGCTACATCTGCAGCCAACGGGGTGCCAGGAACACCAACCCTAGCGCATGACAACTGGGATGGTGATGGAAACTATTCAATTACGATGAACATGCATTGGGGACATAACGGAACAGCATTGGAATGGTACGAAAATGATGTTCTAATCGACACACAAACATTGATAGACAACAGTCCCAACCATCAGACAGCGACGAAAATCTTCAGTGGCAAGGCAAATGGCTCATATAAGTATACCGCCAAGCTTAATAACAACCATGGACAGGCATCAAGCCAATCGATTACGGTAGCTGTCACGAACAGCAGTACGGCACCTGCACCAATTGGAAATGGTAGCGGGCTTACAGGGTATTATTACAACAACATTGATTTTTCTAACTTAAAGTTTAAGCGCTTTGATTCTTCAATTAATTTTGATTGGGGCGCAAATTCCCCTAGTCCATTAATCGATGTTGATACGTTCTCGGTTCGCTGGACAGGCGAAGTTCAAGCCCAATTTAGCGAAACGTATACGTTTACGACCGCGTCGAACGACGGTGTGCGATTATGGGTTAATAATCAATTACTTATCGATCAGTGGAATGATCACGATACGACAGAACATAGTGGTACGATAGCACTCAGCGCAGGACAAAAATACGCGATCAAACTGGAATATTATGAGCGTTCCGCTAATGCTGTAGCTAAGTTATTTTGGAGCAGCCCATCTACCCCGAAGAGCATCATCCCACATACACAGTTGTATCCAGCCGCTGCACCAGATATTGAAGTGACTAACTTTGCCGACAATGAGACAATTGACTATCCTTTGCCCTTGCTCCAAGGTTTAGTAAGCGATACGAATGCAACATCCATCACAGTAACAAACACATCTTCCAATCGGAACACGAAAGTGATGCAAGGGCAGGTCCATCAAGGAAAGTTCAAAGTATTTGTAGATCTGGTTCCTGGTGAAAACAATTTAATTATCCAAAATGGTACAAAACAGACCGCTATAAAATTGAGCTATGTACCACAAACCAACAACGCAGTTGTCCGCATTTTCTGGTATGTCCCAAGTGACGGAAATACGCATTACCAAACAAAATTAGCTAACGATCCTCAGAACTATGCAGCAAAACTCAGCACTTATATGAAAGTAATCCAATCCTTCACAGCAGAGTCGATGAACAATAATGGCTACGGCCGCAAAACGTTCAATGTGGAGTTGAATAATACCACTGGCAAGGTCAATGTACATGTACTAAAGAGCAATCATCCAACCTCCTACTATTACAACACGACATACAAGAAAGACGATCTCTATCATGAAGTGGCTAGTCTCATTCCTCAGCAACATCCGCAATCTGGCACTAAAAATCTTGCCTTTATCGGCTTTACAAAGTATGACGCTACCGCGAATTACATGTATGCCCACACTGCACTCGGTGGAGGAAATTACGGCGTATTCGGCGGTTCTACTGCATGGTTATTCCCAAATGACGAAACCGAGATACAGAGCAAATTTGCAGACTTGAGCGCAGTCGATCCTGCCTTCGTAGGAGAACCTGCAAATACGGTGCAGAAAGCAATTTCAATTGGTTATGGAGCTGCATTGCATGAACTTGGACATGCCTTCAGTCTGCCGCACGAGGGAGGACCGAACTCCATTATGTGGCGCGGATACGATTGGCTGCATCGATTCTTTGTATTAAAAGATGGGGACGGTTATATTTTTAAAGATAATGAACTTCCAGAATGGGATCCTATCAGTGCAATTACATTAAGCAACAGTGCTTTTTTCAAAGCAAGCCAGCAACCTAGAGGCATTGCTGTTGGTGGAACGGTTACGGTCAGCAATACGAATAGCCCTGTAGGTGAGAGCAAAGAAAATGCCTTTGATCATAATGAAGCGTCGAAGTGGTTGGTATTTGACAGTACAGCGTCCATACAATATCAATTCCAGGGGTCTAACGCACATGCAGTACAATCGTATGCGATCACGTCTGCCGAAGATGTACCGGAAAGAGACCCACGTAACTGGACCCTATCCGGTTCAAACGACGGAACAACTTGGACTGCCCTTGATACGAGATCAAATGAAGTCTTCACTAGTCGACTCCAGACAAAGACGTATAACATCAACAATACAACTGCCTATCGATATTATAAATTTTCTCTAGTCAACAACAGTGGCGGAATACTCCAGCTTGCGGAAATTCGTTTATATGAGTAAATGTAATAAGCTAGTCGCTACGCAGAGGCTGCTGAGGCTAACACCTAACATGTAGCGCTCCATAGCAACACACATAGGATTGGGCATACGAACTAGAGGTATTCTGCTAGCGATACCTCTAAATCGTATGCCTTTCTTGGTCGGCCTAACAATGCTACTACCTTAGTGCCTAATTTTGAATTCCATTTACAGGCTTGATGGACATCGATGTAACTATTTTATTGGAATTGAAATCAACCTCTACCATGGGAGAACCTTTTTTCGTCATTTCGTATACTGGAAAATCAGGTACTTTTTTAGCCGTATATCCTTTAAGATCGAGATTAAACACTTTCTTCGCAAAAGCTGACGCATAGGATACTGCGTTCTTCTCTGTTAACGCCTTCTTGTCTGTTTTTCCAGTTGCTTGATAATCAGAAACTCTCCATACTTTCCCCGTTTCCGCACCTATATCTACAGAGGTTTGACCATTTTTACCTAAAACGGACCATACATCCTTACCTTTACCTTTATATCTCGTCATACTTGCCACTTCCTTTGTTCGACCCATAGCAGCTTTAAACTCATGCTCTGCTTTTTTCTTTATGTCAGCATTCCACTCAGACTTGGGATAACTTACCGATGCAAATTCTACTTTGTCACCATGAAGCAATACGTTGAAGTGTTTTCCTTGTATGGATGCAGATGCGATCTCACCAGCTTTGTCCTCATAACTTATCATTTTCATTACTTTCTCAGCCTCAAACGTTTGTGCAGGGTCTACTTCCTTTAAAGTGTTCAGCGCCAATTCAACTTGTTTAGGATCTGCTTTATCTTTACTTACAGTAATAGACACAAATAATACTTTTCCTGTTTTTTTATCCACCACAGCATAACCATCGTCTTCTTTTTCCTTTGTTCGAATAAATACTCTAGTATCATAAATAGATGCTGAATCAATAAGTTCCACATCTTTGCCTGCGAGTTGGCTCAAGCTCTTTTTTGCTGCTTCTACGATTTTTTTGTCCACTTCAGCTAGCTTTATCGACTTCATCATCGCAACACCTTGTATGGCTGCACCCGGCGCGGCTGTTACCTCGGAATAAGGAGTAAGTAACACCCCTGTCGCTATTACTACTGCCAACAACCATTGTCCTGTTTTCATATGTATTTCCCTCCTAGTTTTTTATGAAAAGGCCTGGCAAAGTGCCAGACCTCCATGCATGTCCTTAGTACCTAATTTCGAATGCCATTTACAGGCTTGATGGACATTGATGTAACTATTTTATTGGAGTTAAAATCAATCACTACCGTCGGAGCACCTTTTTTCGTCATTTCGTATACTGGAAAGTCCGGCACTTTTTTGGCCTTGTACCCTTTTAGGTCAATGTTAAACACTTTCTTTGCAAAAGCTGATGCATAGGATACCGCGTTCTTCTCTGTTAACGCCACCTTGTCTGTTTTTCCAGTTGCTTGATAATCAGAAACACTCCATACTTTACCTGTTTTGAAACCTATATCAATCGAGCTTTGACCATTTTTACCAACAACGTACCACATGTCCCTGCCCTTATCTTTATATCTCCCCATACTTGATACTTCCATTGTTCGACCTGTCGCTGCTGTAAATTCACGCTCTCCTTTTTTCTTTATGTCAGCATTCCACTCGGACTTTTGATAACTTACTGATGCAAACTCTACTTCTCCCCCAGAAATCGTTACCCCAAAGTTTTTTCCTTGTACGGATGAAGATACGACCTCGCTAGATTTGTCATCATAGCTTGTCATTTTCATTACTTTCTCAATCTCAAACGTTTGTGCAGGGTCTACTTCCTTCAAACTGTTCAGCGCCAACTCAATGAGCTTTGGATCTGCTTTATCTTTACTTATATAGATAGACGCTGATAATACTTTACCTGTTTTTTGGTCTAAAACAACATTACCTTTGTCTTCTTTTTCCTTAGTACGAATAAAAATTTTATTATCATAAATCGATACGGAATCAATTAATTCCACATCTTTGCCCGCCAATTGTCGCAAGCTCTTCTTCGCTGCCTCTACGATTTTTGCATCCAGATCAGCTAGCTTTTTCGTCTCACTCTTCTTAATCGCAACACCTTGTATGGATACACCCTGCGCGGCTGTTACCTCGGAATAAGGACTAAGTAACACCCCTGTCGCTACTACTACTGCCAACAACCATTTTCCTGTTTTCATATGCATTTCCCTCCTAGTTTTTTTATATTCAATCTATTAGAGCATTTACTGTTGTAAAAAGCTTTCTCTTTTAAGTAATTCGCCCCTTATTCCATGTAGGGCTGGCCCTAACAGAGTGCACTTCAACGAAGAAAAAGGTCTAGCAATCTGCTAGACCTCATTGTCCTAAATATGCTGACGCATAGGAGACTGCGTGCTAGTTGAGACATGTACGCGAGTTCCTATTCACAAGTGACGGCGCTACAGTTAAACGTTGAAATAAAGCTGAGTCATTTTATGAGCGTAAACTCATATTGTACAGAGAGTCCCGCCAACAGCGAACATCTGCGCTTTTATTTTGAACTAAGTTGCTGCCTCAACATGTTAATTTCTTGAATCCAATGCTCTGCATCATTTACTGACCAAGCAGCTGTCTCCTCACCCTGTTCTGTCTTAAATGTAACTTTCAAAAGTTTACATCCAATTTTGCCTAAATGACGATTGGTAGTACCGATATGGACGATTTTATTAAGCGGTATTTCTAAACGTTTTTTGGGAACGTACATCTCGTAACAAATGGCCGTCCTTGCTAAATATAGCAAGCCATTTCCTCTTACCTGCTTCATACCCTTGGAGGATACACCGTAAAAATTAGATAGGTAACTCGTTAATATATATTGCCCGTCTCTATGTTCACTTCTAACACATATCATTCTAAAAATGATTCTAAAAAAGAGTAAGGAGATTACACTCCCTACAATTACGAGCATACCGATTTCAATAACATCCATTCCGTAGCACTCCCGCTTCATTTTATTAGTGATATCAATCAAACTGTCGATCGTCGTAAAGGCTAACTGTATGAAATGACCGTAACGGTTGCCACAGAGGCTAATCAGCTTGAATTTCCTTCATTTAAAATGTAACGATTGCCAGAGAGCTTATTAATCAGAAAATCAATTAAAATCACCAAAATCGTAAAAATAAGCGCTCCCATGACCGTTAAAATCAGAGAACGCACGAATTTACTAAAATAGCGTTAATAGCGTTCGTTAGAATCCACTGTGTCACTTACATTTCTTATTCCTCTAAAATATTACGATTCGAAAATAGACCAAACCAACCATTAATAAAAGAATTGAAATAAAGTATTGTTTGCTTCCTCTCAGATACCACCATTCTACAATAGCGTGAAATACTGCACTAACGACAAAAGCGATTAAGAAAAACCATTTCATCATATATTCATCCGTCATATCTAATACAAAGAGGTAGAAACATATTGCAAGAACTGCAAGACATCCTTTTCCCCATCTGTTTATATTTTTTCCAGTCGTATCAGAAATTTTAGGTGACGGACTCTTAAGTATATATTTTTCTAAAATAATGTTTATAACCGCTAACAACAATACTAATATAGAAATGGACAGCGTCATAAATGATAAATCCTCCCACAGAGCGTTGCTATAGGCTTCTCATCTAGATCTTGTTTCTTTGCTTGATAGGATGGTTTGTTCTTCTTTTGTTCATTGAAACGCCCCCTATCAACTTACTGTTCAAGCAGGCGTCAAAAATAATAATAGGAACAAGAAGTGATCTTATTCACCTTACACTCACTCCTCCAATTGTATGAAACTATAAAAATGTATGTATCTGAATTACATTATTATACATCCGATAACCGAATGAAGACAGCCTTGGAACGTGAAGTCAGTGTTATCTAGTTTTAACTTATTTTCAATTGATGTTTCGTCTGTAAGATGCAGTAAAGCCACAAACAGTTTTCCTATTTATACCTTTATTTCGCTTTTACGTGGTAAAATATAGGTTGCACCCAAGCCATAGACAGGAGGATTGTCATGTCTTCGCAAATTGAGAATGAACAGCATCATGAGTCGAATCAACATGTGGAGTCGGAAGGGCACAAGGCAGCTCTGCGAGCGATTCAATATATGAAAGAACATCTTGATGAAGAGATTACGTCTGAACAATTAGCTGCTCATGTTGGCTACAGTTCCTATCATTTTACGAGGGTATTCAAGCGAGCAACCGGCATTTCGCCCCGTCATTATTTGACGGCGTTGCGCATGGAGTCTGGCAAGAAGCTGCTTCTCAAAGAGCCTTCGCTTATGATGAAAGTCATTTTGAAAATTGGCTTTCGCAGTGCAGGCTCCTTTCATACTAGATTCAAAGAGCATGTCGGTGTATCGCCGAAACGGTTTCACAGATCGGCTCGTTCACTGCTTGCTTATATGAATCAATATAAAGATCAAGATGTTGGTATTGACCAAGATCTTGCTATTGATAGCGTTCTAGATAAAATTCAAGTGCCGACCCAATCCCCAACTTGTTCGGAATTGACTGCAGCTATAACTTGCCATATCGATGCACCCGCTGCATTTCGTGGAATCATTTTTGTCGGCCTTTTTCCGCGACCGATCCCGGATCAAAGACCGATTGCTGGGACTGCGTTGAACCGCGGTCGTCGTACGCATACCTTCACTGAAGTGCCAGCTGGCCGTTATTATGCGATGGCTGTATCGATACCATGGAGCTTAAACCCAAAGGACTATTTTGTGCTCGATCATTGTTTGCGCGGGATGTACGAGGAAGTAATTCATGTGACAGATCAAAGTGATCAAACGATACACATTGCATTAAGAGAGCGGCAGGAGACCGATCCACCGATTATCGTAAATTTGCCGCAGCTGCTATTCGAACAAACTGCTTCCAACCGAGCAAAGTAGAAGAATTTATAATCTCCGTCCCCTTCTATAATGTGATCATCACACTACTGAAGGGGGCTTTTTTTATGAATGGTCTATGTGTCATTTCCATTTATGTGAGCGATATGGACGCAGCTAAGAAATTTTACTGCGAGAAACTAGGATTTGAAATTGCAGAGGAATACGATGCAGCAACAGTTGGCTTAAAGCATGATGGGATCACAATTGTGCTCTGTAAAACAGAACGACCAGCAGCATCAAGCTATCCCGACACAGCTCAGGTTGTGCTTGGATTTGAGACGGAGAATCTACTCACTAAAATGAACCAACTGACTGACAAGGGAGTCGCTATGATCTATGATGAGCCTCAACCTTGCCCACCAGGATACTTTAATGCATTTCTCGATCCATTTGGTAACGCGATAGAATTGCTTGAGTTTCATAAGTGATTGTTGCGTTACATTACGATCTAACACCAACTCGGAGGGCTGCCCATGACAATTACTCAACAACTGGTTATCCAGAGAGAGCAAGAACAAATATGGCAAGCGTGGCTTGAAGCAGATCATCTTGTAAAGTGGTTCTCCCCTGAAGCTGAGATTGAAGCTAAAGTCGGAGGCAAATTTGAACTGTATTTTAACCCATCCAATAAAAATAAAATGAGTACGAAGGGTTGTAAAATTGCCCAGCTCGAACCTTTCGAATCTTTTACCTTCCAGTGGAAAGGTCCTGATCCTTTCGCAGAAGTGATGAATCAGGAAGAGCGCTTAACCGAAGTGAAGGTCACGCTACAGCCTGTTGCTAATGGAACGAACGTCATTGTTGTGCACACCGGCTGGTATAACCATGAGACTAAGGAAACACAACAGGCTATCGAGTGGCATAAGGAAGCATGGGCAAATATGCTTGCCAGCTTGAAATCTTATTTACAACCTGAGAGCAGCAAGCCAACAGAATCTAGCACAGGATGCTGCTAACCGCAGCATGCTACGGTTAAGGTTCATGAGAATGCACATCTAACACCAACGCTCTATATGGTGGCTACCAACGAAAGGATTCAACAGATGATAGTTGAAATGACGATTCAGATTCGAGTCACAAATTTCACAGCAGGACAACAATGGTATCAAACGTTACTTAATAAACAGCCCGATTACGTGCCGCACGAAGGATTTGCAGAATGGGAGCTTATACCTGGCTGCTGGCTGCAAGTTGCTGAAGGGCAACCTGCCGAAGGGAGCGGACCTATCCGTCTAGGGGTAATAAATATTGAGGCCGAGCGGGATAGGCTGATGAAACAGTTGCAAATCGAACGATTTGACATCCATACCAGAGAAGAAGTACCCGTAAAATGGGGCACTCTCACTGATCCTTGGGGTAATCGCATCGGTTTCTTTCAATATTTGAACCCAATAGACTCTCGGTCTGGGGGCTGTTTTTAGCTTTACATGCATGTCTTTGATACCTGTTATCCATGTAAACACACTCCTTCTTATCGAAGGGCATATGTTACATAAACATGATGAGCACTCTATCGCTCATTATGTATGAAAGATAAACGGCTAGCTGAAGGAGAACAAAGGCATGCCCAAATACCGTATTATTGTCGATCTGTCGGATCGGACCTTATATTTATTAGATGGTGATATTGTCGTGCGCGGATTTCCAGTCGGTATTGGGAAAATGTTAACGCAGACTCCTACTGGAGAGTATACGATTATAAATAAAGAGCCTAATCCTGGAGGTCCTTTCGGAGCCTTTTGGATGGGACTTTCCAAGCCGCATTATGGCATTCATGGTACAAATGACCCTTCTTCCATCGGTCGTCAAGTCTCCCATGGCTGTATTCGCATGTACAATGAAGATGTGTTAACACTAGCTTCTCTTGTACCTATTGGTACTCGTGTTACGATCAGACCGTAGTTCATTTTGAGTGAGGGCCGCCCTTACTGTGAAAAAGCTCCCTAGAAAAAATAGAAAATAACCCTGATCTTTTCTCACGAAGACCAGGGTTATTTCATATACACTCGGGCTATTTCTCTTACATATAAATATCGACGATCGTTCCTGCATCTGTACGAAGATTGTCAAACATATGATGACTGATACGTACACCACCATTACGATAGCGATTCTCTATTTCAATTGCAGCTACCTCTTCTCCGTTCACAATTACCTTATGAACCGCCGTTCCAGTAATATGATACACAAACGTGACAGCCACTCCTGAATACTCGAACTCGAATCGCATGCCATCCAGCGACTGCGGCAGCACAGGATCGATAATAAGATCCCCATTTTCCAATCGAATACCAAGTGCGTTAGATATAAGCTGGTTCATATAAATGCCCGGTCCGCTGGAGTAAATTCTCCAGCCTCCTTTTACAGCTACCTCACCAGCTCGAAGCTTATCAAAACCCTCCTGCGCCTCGTAGCGGGTATTAAATTTGCCATCTGAGCTACTGAAGTATGCATTGCTTTGTCGAAGATCTGCATTCCCGACTACATCACGAAGCCCAATCGGATTAATCATTGCAAGCCCGCTCCATACTTCACTTGCCTTACCGAGCTTCGCCATCGCTTCTACATAGCGAATGTGAGCATGCACATATTGCAGTCCGATCTCTCTACCGAAATTCGCCGCTTGCTCTGCACGCTTGAAATGTGTGCTTACGCCACCTGCGTATTGGGCTGGCCGGTTCATTAACCTTACCCCGTCTGGGCAGTACAATTGCTCACGAATAATGCGGTAATGGGATTCCGCTTGTTCTGGAGACAACAATTCGCTAATCATACTGCGCGTCATTGGCAGCAATCGATACTGGATTCCAGTTTCTTCATCTGTTGGGTGGAGCATAAGCTTCGCCTGATCTGGCTGCTCCATATAGACGAATCCTGGTATTACATCCGTCTGCATCATATATCGGTTGAAGTCGCGTTCGATTCCCTCTGCCATTCCACAGAGATCAGCAGCCAATTCCTTATCATACTCACAAATGACTTGTGAGAACTGACGAATCGTCTGATACGTTAACGCAACGGTCCAACTGCTTATTAAATATTGCTTTAACTGTGTATTCGCAGGCTGCAGCGTATCATCCCAATCGCCATCCCCGTAAGAAGATAAATACGTATCATGCAGGAAATGATCTCGAATATAGGATATTTCCTTTTGCGCGTGTGCCAGCACTGTTGCACGTTCTTCCGTAAAGTCGAAGCTGTGCTTGCGAGTGTACGGCACCACTTCCTCCAAAATGCTAAAATCGCGCGTGACAGCCAAGTAATCGCCAAGTATTTTTAAAGGCCATACGATAATATCGCCGTGACTGTCTTCTTGTTGAATCTTCGTATATTGATCAAACATAAACCATTGCGGCCAATTTCCATCATCTTCGTATTGATGCGCGAACACCGTCAGCAATATTTCGCGAACCTGCTCATATTTATGCGTCGCCATAAAGTATTCCACAGGGCCTTGGCAGACGTCACGTGTTCCCCAAGCGGCACCACCATATTGCTCCAAGCCATGTGGCACGGAATAATGCACAAGCATGTTGTGTGTATACCACCAAGCTAATGCATTTACTTTGAACAAGTCACCTTCCTGCCCATTTTGGTGCGATAAACGGAACCCATTCATCACATCAGCAAAAAACGCTCGGTACTGTTCGATTTCCGATGACATATCGATCTGCTGCAAAGGCAGCATTTCACCATCAATGAGCCCTTGCACACCCAATGTCCAATCACTGCTCGCACTTAACTCTATTACAGATAAAGACGCATTGCCTTGTTGTATCTTTGGAGCCAGCATCCGTTCATCCAATATAGACATATGAGCTCCATCTATTTGCATTCGGTATGCTAAATTCGGATGCACCTCTGCACTAAGCGAAGCCGCATCTGCTTGGAACACCAGCATATTCCCCTCTTGGCTCGCATGGTACGGAAGCTCATACTCATCGACATTCATCGATATTTGACTGGTTACGACGAAACGATAGCTGCAGCCATTCATCGAACGGACATTCAATCTCACTTCTGGAGTATCGACAGTCGTAACATTCGTGATGATCAACCAATCATGTTCTGTTTTGTAGTACCAGCGTGCGTAATTGAACCCCATTTCGAACAAGGACGGCATAGCAAGCAAACGATACATGCCATCCAACTCTACATAAATGCGCTGGCCAGACGTTTTTGGTATATTTAGCGCATTGCGAGCATTCGTCATCATTTTATTGAAGCTTGTGTTGCCGACAACAAGCTGTGAATTGAAAATGCCATACATGTACGAAGTCGTCGTCATTACATTATCTTTCATACGCGCATTATCGCCGCTCATCAGAATATGCCCATGAGGACGTTCTACCCGCAGCTCTTTCTCTTTCAATACAACATGCTCATATCGTTCCGTGAAGAAGGACAGAAGCTGGCCGTCCTCTCGTTCCTCCTGATAACGCTGTGGAAAGAGCTGTTCCAGTTCTTTGTTCGTTATCGGCAGTGTTTCCAGATGAGCACCGAAATGCGTGGATAACTGAATAGGCTCAAGCCATGTTCCACCTTCACCAAGCGCTTGTGCTTTCGCTTTACCATTTTCGATAGCTTCCCACGCCATCTGTACCTCATTATCAAATTCAAGGGAAGAAATAGCTTCAGGATGATTGTCTTTAAATAGACCATAAAATACGAATCGAGCTTCTCCCCGTAACGGAACTCTCTCTGACTGAATGGCCGTATACGCAAATTCATATTGGTAGATTTCATTGGCTAGTGTCGCTTGCTTTAGTCTCTCAGGTTCGTTCGTCTCTTTATAGGACAAGCCGAAAAATTGAAAACCATCTGTTGAATATCCGCTCGCTTTTGTCAGCGCGCCTTGCTGGATATATGGAAATTGTCCGCCTTGCGGCAAGTTCTGACGAGAACAAATCACATAGCCACGGTTGTCATCTTCAAATACAGCATGATCAATGTAATGCGACAAATACGCTTCATTACTGCGGACAGCGCGTGGATCAGCGATACCAACGTCTTGCCCATAGATGACATCTACATCCACGTCTGTATCTTGCCCTTCTACGGCTACATCCCAGAACCAAATCCCCTGTTCCGTCAAAGTCAGTACGACACGATAACTTACCGACACTCCCTCTCTAGGCAGCTCGCCTTCCCACATCATCGTGGTTCCTTTTGTCCATACACGACTCGTGGAACGAACACCTAAGAGTGGATAGGCTTTAATGCCATCTGGTTCGTGCAAGCGCAAGTACACATTGTTCATCGAACCATCGATGGAGTTAGCCAACCATTGGTTAATCATTACGCCCTGATAAGTTGCCTGATATAGATCGCCACTAGGTAAGAACGTAAAAGCTAGAGGTCCCGCTTCAAGACGGACTTGTGTTTTCGTCAACGTTGTCATCTCCTCACTCCCAATCCTTATCGTCTCTATGCATTACTGTACAAAGTGAAATCTACGCTCCATTACATCTCGACTGTTCGATCCTACAAATACAGCAAATTCCCCTGGATCGCTTGTAAACTGCAAATCGGCATGATGATAACGAAGATCCTCTTCTGTAATTGTAAATGTCACCCTGCGACTTTCTCCCGGCTCAAGTGATATTTTCGCAAAATGCTTAAGCTCCTTAAGCGGCCTTACAACATCACCTGCGATATCACGCACATACAATTGGACAACTTCCTCACCTGACCGCTCGCCTGTATTCGTTACCATGACTTCAACATGAAGCGGTCGCTCCACCGTCATAATATCTTCTGATAGAACAAGTTCTCCATAAACGAACGAGGTATAGCTCAAACCGTAACCGAACGGAAGCAGCGGTGCATTCGGAGCATCTAAGTATCTGGATACATATCGCGCATCTACATCCTTCGGATCATGCGGACGCCCTGTATTGAATTGATTATAATAAACCGGCACTTGTCCTACGGAATAAGGGAAGGACATTGTTAGTCGTCCCGATGGATTCACATCGCCATATAAAAGTTCTGCAATCGCAGCTCCACCTTCGCTTCCTGGGTACCACGCTTCAAGTAACCCATCGACTTGATCATAAACACCATGCAAATCAAGCGGTCGTCCGTTAAACAGTACTGCAACAATCGGCTTATCCAACTGCTTCAACCTTGCTATAAGCTCCAGTTGTGCTTGCGGCAGCTTAATATCAGCACGACAGCCGCCTTCACCGCTCATGTCTGAATGTTCTCCTAATGCGAGCACGATGACATCTGCTTGTTCAGCCGCAGATAGCGCTTCACTGTACTGCTCCTCTGTCATCAGCTCAATGCTGGAGCCTTCGGCGATCGCTACGAGTGAATCTGAAATTTTTGCAGACAACGCCTGATCCAGACGTACTGCGTCATCTTTCACCCCAGTCCACGACCAGTTGCCCAAAATATCATTGTTCTTCGCAAATGGTCCGATCAAGGCAATACGGCTGCTCCGTTGCAGCGGAAGCACGCCTCCTTCATTTTTCAACAGTACACAGGATTTAGCAGCCATTTCCCGTGATATGCTGCGATGCTCCTGACTAAATACAACCTCACGCTCAACTTCAGGATCAGCACCACGGAGCGGGTTATCAAACAAGCCGAGCTTTTCCTTCAATAGCAGGACGCGCAGTACAGCTTCATCAATAAGCGCTTCATCCACTTTACCGCTAGCGATGAGATCAGGCATATGATGAACATACGTCGACGTCATCATTTCAATATCAACGCCCGCCTGAATGGCTTTGTAAGCCGCCTCTTCTTCGTTTGCCGCAACTCCATGAGGAATAAGTTCCTTAATAGCCGCCCAGTCGGAAATGAGCACACCGTCAAATCCCCATTCATCCCGCAGCAAGTTACGCATCAGCTTTCTGTTGGCAGTCGCCGGAATACTATCTACCGTATTGAAAGAGGTCATCACCATTTCACAGCCTTCGTCCAATGCTGCTTTGTAAGCGGGCAAATAGTATTCACGGAGTTGGCGTTCTGACAAATCCACAGTGTTGTAATCTCTTCCACCTTCAGCAAGTCCGTACGCAGCAAAGTGCTTCACACATGCAGCTACACGATGCACATCATTCGTAAGGTCGTCTCCCTGAAATCCTCGGACAAATGCCCGTGCAAACATACTGTTCAAATACGGATCTTCACCCGTAGACTCCATCACTCGTCCCCAGCGAGGATCACGGACAAGGTCTACCATCGGTGCAAACGTTACATGCACACCAGACACCGCAGCTTCCTTAGCCGCAACTTCCGCACTTTTCTCTGCCAGCTCCAAATCCCATGAGCAACCGATAGCAAGCGGAATTGGAAATATCGTCTTAAAGCCATGAATGATGTCCGCCATAAAAAGGAGCGGGATGCCCAATCGATTGTTCTTCAAATGCGTTTGCTGAATATGCTTAATCTTTTCCGCACCAGCAAGCCCTAAGGCGGAACCAGCTTGGCGAACTGTATCCTCGGTAATTCCCAACTCTTTCATCGGGCCGGTAATAACGCCATCGCTGTCCGCTCCGTCATAGAAGGGAGCCGCTAGTTGGAGCAACTGTGCGATTTTTTCTTCTAACGTCATTTGCTTTAGTAAATCCACCATTTTCTGTCGATTAACCATCATTGTTTCCTCCCGTTCATACATGCCTTACTGAGCATGCTGCACTTTATCGAAACGTTTCACCAAACAGACATACGAAATAAAACCTCGTACCCTCATAGAGGAAGCCAATCCAAGACTCGCTTTATTTTTCGTTCCCAATAGCCCCATTCATGTTCACCAGGCTCTTCTTCATACGTTATCGTTAGCCCTACAGCTATCGCATGATTACGAAAAATTAGATTGTCTTGGTACAAAAAATCTCCCGTGCCGCAGCATTGATACAAATGCGGCGGTTGCTGTTGACTAGCAGCAAGTCGAGAAGCTAATACAAATAAATCATTCTCGCTGCCTTTTAACTCCGCTATATTTCCGAAAATACATTCTACTTCAAATGGTAAGAAGCTATTGGGGCCATTTACCCGACTGACAATATCCAAGCCCCCTGATAAACTAGCAGCTGCCGCATACCGTTCAGGAAAGCTCAGACCTAACTTGAAAGCCCCATAGCCTCCCATCGATATACCAGCTACAAAGTTATCTTCCCTGCGTTCAGATAAAGGAAATAAAGAACGGGCTACAGCAGGAAGCTCTTCACTCAAGTACGTAAAGTATGGAGCGCCTTTCTTCATGTCGGTATAGTAGCTGCGGCCTACGCTAGGCATAACGAGGGCAATCCCTTTTTCCTCTGCTAGCCTTTCTATAGACGAGTGACGTCCCCATTCCGTATGATCTGCACCAAGTCCATGCAGCAAATATAGTACAGGCAGCTTGCCATCACGACTCGCACGCAAGGCAGAATGTTGGGGCAACATAACCTGAATATTCGTGGACATGCCTAACGTCTCTGAATAAAATTGACATTGAATATTCGCCAACGCTACCATCTCCTGCCCGCATTCCTTTAGTTCTTTGCAGCAATTACCGACTTACGCTCCATAAGTTCGATCCCTAACTTGTAGGCAGGATTGACTTCATCTCCATCTAGCATTTGGAACAATAGATGCCCCGCCAATGAACCGGCTTCACGCTTCGGCTGACGAATTGTTGTGAGCGCTGGATTCACATATTCAGCAAGCTGGATGTCATCGTAGCCAATTACAGATATATGATTAGGAACGGAAATCTGGCTTTCTTCAAAAGCCTTCAATCCACCGATCGCCATTTCATCGTTGCCGTAAAAAACAGCCGAAGGCAGTTCTCCCTGCATAATCATCATTTTCGTAGCACGGTAGCCGCCTTCGCGTACGAAATTACCGCTTAACCGCCATTTCGTCTTTTCTTCAAGACCTGCCTCCTGCAAAGCCCGGAGATAACCTTCATAACGGCGCTGGTTGTCATAGGAACTGGTAGGACCGCTAATATAAGCGATCGTCTTGTGACCCTTTTCAATTAAGTAGCGAGTTGCTGTATATCCTCCTAACTCACTATCAACAAGTACATTAATCAAACAATTACTCGATATTTCTCGATCCATAACGACAATTGGAAAACGTTCACTTGCACATTCCTGCAACGTCTCATTACTAATGTTATACGCCAGCACGATAGCTCCATCCGCTCTATTCTCGCGCAAAAATTTCACAGCCGTAGAATCTCGACCGCCCATAGAGCTGCATGCAATCAAGTCATAGCCTCGCGCCAGCGCGACATCTTGAATGCTCTGAATCAGTTCGGAGTAGTACGGCCCAGACAAATCAGTCAATATAAGGGCGATCGTCTTCGTACGGCTCCTTTTCAAATCCATGGCGAAGCCGTTTTTGCGGTAGTTTAATTGACTAGCGGCTTCCAACACTTTCGTTCTCGTCTTTGCGCTCACCTTGCTGTCTCCATTAAGCGCGTATGACGCCGTTGAAAGCGCGACCCCCGCCAGCTTTGCCACATCTTTAATCGTTGCCATTAAACGTCGTCCTTTCTTTCCTTAATACTGTTTATATTACTTCATCCCAGAGATCGTGTAACCTTCAATAATATGTTTTTGGAAAAATGAGAAAATGATAATAATCGGAACAACCATGAACGCAGCCCCTGCCATTTGCAGGCCGAAGTCCGTACCATGCTCGCCTTTTAACAATGACAATCCTACCGACAACGTATAGAGCGAATCATCATTAGCCATAATGAGCGGCCAAAGGAAGCTATTCCATGCACCGATAAAGGTAAGTATGCCTTGAACCGCAAACACGGGCTTAGCAATAGGTAGGATCAGTCGGAAAAATATTTTAATTTCCCCTGCCCCATCAAGCCGTGCAGCCTCTAGCAAATCCATCGGTATCGTCGTCATAAACTGACGGAACAAGAAAATACCGAAAGCGCCAACGAGCCCTGGCAGCACAATCCCCGTCATCGTATTCGTTAACCCCATCGCATTAATGATCAAGTACACTGGAATCATCGTAACTTGCCCCGGGATCATCATCGTTGCCAACACCAAGTAAAACATTTTGTTCCGTCCAGGAAATTCGAACTTGGCAAACGCATATCCTGCCATCGCATTAAGGAGTAGCCCAATAAAGGACCAAAATACAATTGTCATCGTGTTTTGGAAATAGACGAGAAAGTCCATTTCTAGAAATAACCGTTTATAATTATCAAGCGTCGGCTGATCAGGGAAAATCGTTGGCGGTACAGCTGTAAATTCATTCGCTGGCTTGAATGATGAACCGATCATCCAAATGAACGGAATCATCATGATAAGGCCTCCCGCAACGAGCAGTGTTGTCATAAATACCTTTTCAAGTCGTCTAGCGGTCATCCTATATTCCTCCTTCCCATTCCATACAGTTCAGAAAGCTGCTTCTTAATATTCCACATCTTTTTTCCTTACGATAAACTGAATGATGGTCGCTGCAATAATAAATAGGAAGAGTACAAAGGAACCTGCAGCCGCATAACCGAAATTACTAAGCTGGAATCCGTTGTTGTAAATAAAGAGCGCCATAGACATCGTTTCATTAAGCGGTCCACCCTTTGTCATAACGAGCGGTTCCTCGAAGAACTGAATCCAGCCGATTAGCGTCGTAATCGTGACAAAGAAAGTAGCGAAGCCAAGCAGCGGAACGGTAATGTAGAACAGCCTTTGCCGTTTGTTCGCTCCATCGATTTCAGCAGCCTCATAATACGTACGCGGAATGCCCTGAAGGGCAGCTAGGAAAATGATCATATTCACGCCCATCGACTTCCACAGTGCCATTAAAATTAATGACAGTTTCGCCAACACCGGGTCCTGAAGCCATTTCTGTGCGGGAATATCAAACCAAGACAACATATGATTAAACAATCCGTACTGACTATTATACAAATAGCCCCATACGACAGCGACAGCTACAATGTTCGTGATAGAAGGCATATAATAGATAACTCGGAACGTCTTAAACAGCCGTCCTGTTCCGTAATTAAGCAGCAGGGCAGCACTCATAGAAAGTATAATCACGAGCGGAACCCCAACAACGACATAGAATGCCGTGTTATAGATCGATTTCAAAAATACCGGGTCTTTAAACAACTGTACAAAATTATCGAAACCAACTGCGCTAATGTTGGAATAATCAGCAAGCCCTGCTAGATCGATGTCTGTAAAGCTAATGACCAATGCAATAAGGATTGGAATGATGGAAAATACGATTAGCAACAGAAGCGTAGGTGCGATAAATAAGTATGGGACTCTATATTTAGTCCACTGCTTCCAAATATGCTGCATCGTCTTTCACCCCCTCGGATTATAGCTGCAGCCTGCCCCGATGGAGCAAGCCGCATCGAACATTCAACATGATGACTTACTTTAATTTAGTAGAACTAAACTGGACACATAGCCTTTACTTGCTTAAAATTCCTTTTGCCTTCTCGTTCAAAGCATCCAGCTCTGTCTTCACATCTGCATCACCGACTGTAATCTGCTCGAAACTAGCAATAATCGCTTGAGCAATCGTTTCCCATTCTTTAATGAATGGTGCAGGACGAGAATGTTCCAACTGTTTGCCGAAGGAAGCGACAAGCGGCTCTTTCAACTTTTCATCATTCCAAGCTTCTTTTACAGATGGAAGCGTGTTAGCCATCTCATACCATTTCAGCTGCGTTTCTTTCTCTGACATGTAGGAAATGAATTTCACCGCTTCATCCGCCATTTTCGTATGACTGAACACAGAAAGATTCGATCCGCCGATGGAAGATGTGTTCGTTTTCTTCGTAGGCATCACTACTGTTGCCCATTTCCCATCAATCTCAGGTGCTTTTTCTTTAACCGTACCAATCATCCAAGGTCCACTAATGAACATAGGAATTGTTCCATCTTTGAACGCTGCAGTAAGATCCAAGTCTAGACCTTGCGGCACCAAACCTTCATCCCAGAAGCTCTTCAAATATTCAATCGATTCCACATATTCTGGCTGATTGAATAATGGCTCACGCTGATCATTAATTAAGTCGCTTCCGTTCTGCCAGCCGAACAATGCTGTCGTAATTTGGTCACGTCCATCGATTGTAATACCGTACTTGCCTTCCCCTCGTGCTGTCAGCTTCTTCGAAGCATCCTTCAAGTCATCCCATGTCTTTGGGCCTTCGGGATAGCCGGCTTCTGCTAGCAAGTCTGTGCGATAATAAAGCACACGTGTCTCTACGTACCATGGAATACCTACCACTTTACCGTCATGTTTCATCGTTTGAACGGCTCCATCGAAGAAGTTCTCTTCTTTTAAGTTCGGATGCTTCTCCATGTAAGAAGTCAAATCCAGCAGTGCGTTTGCATTCGCGAATTCCGGTATCCAAGAAGTTCCCATCTGGATGACGTCAGGGCCGCTTTTTGAAGCTACTGCCGTCATGAGCTTGTCATGAGCATTTCCCCAAGGGATCGCTTGCACATCGATTTTCACGCCTGGATTTTGCTGTTCATACTGTTTTACCAGTTCAGGCAGCTTCTGACCTTCTCCACCCATGGCCCAAACTTTTAACACCTTTTCTCCATCTGCTGTTTCTTTAGACCCACCTGAACAACCAACTAAAGCTACCGAAAACATGAGTAATACCGTCAACGCTAACAACAACGATTTTCTCTTCATTTCCATTCACCTCGTCTGTAATGTACGTGCTCTTTGAACCTTAATGATGAATACTTATAAATTCGAAACGTTTCGATAATTGTCGAAATTATGACCACTATTCGCACAAAAATACTTACTAACTATTTCGGCTAAGTACTTCCATACATTCCTTATTGTTTATGTAAACAACTTATATCATAAGGAAACAGCTGTTTACGAGTAAAAGACACTTTGTTTATAAAAATAGATGTACAATAATTCGAAACGTTTCGATGGTCATATTATAATCTTGCATGTTAGCGTTTTCAACTACTTTTTTTATTACTCCTGTTTGCGTCTTCCATTGTCTATTCCTCTTTTTAGATTTTCTGCATGCAAAAGAAAGGCTCACTCCATCTTCAAATGGTGGAACAAGCCTTCTAAGTGTACTCAAATCTACTCCTTTTTCTCTGTCATATAATAAGTGAAAGCAATGACAGGTAAAGTTATCCCAATCAACAATGCTGCTTTCCAGCCGCCTATAGTATATGCCCATCCTTCTGTCTCAGAGGCAATAGCACCGCAGCAAAAAAAGATGACCCTGCAATGCTCGTACAGGAATCATCTTTTCGCATCTGTTGATTATATAGTTGTTCTATTATTGAACCGTAAATTGCTTAACGATACGAGCACCATTATCTTTAGCCGTAATCCAAAATTCTACCGAGTACGACTTGCCCCGCTCCAATTTCGCTTGATGATCATACGTCACCGTCTCATTTGGGGATAAGGAGTCCTCTCCAAGTACCTGCATAAACATTTGGTCCGCAGATAAATGCTCAACAACAGCCCCTGTTGCATCCTTAATTATCAAGTCAAATCTTTGCGATGTATTGTACTCTAACAATAGCGTCTCAGATCCTGTATTACGTACGGTAAATAGGAAATTGGTCTTTCCTGTTGTCGCATCCGTACTAATCTGGACATCCGTCTTTAACGCCTCTTCTGTCCGCTGTGCTGTATCTATATTTGCCAAAATTCTAACCAATGTAGTTACATCTTTTCGCTTTACTTCCGTACGGAATGACGTCGCATCCGTCAATATTCCTTTATTCAATGCTGTAAATACGTAGGGCGCTGCCCATGCGGAGCTATCCAATAAATTCTTTGCTCCCGTTTCCAACGTGACTTTATCATCTAGCGGAATCTTAAAACCTTTCATCAAAGCAACTAGCAGTTGTTCCAATGTAACCTTATCATTTGGCTTGAATTGTTGATTTGAAACTCCGCTCATTAGCTTTGCCTCGATCACAGCAGGTATAGCCCCATTGTTAACAGCCCAGTGCGCTTTCGTATCCTCGAAGGTTGAAGATATATTGGTTGAACGAAGTTCAAATAAACGAGCAAGAACCGTTGCCAATTCTGCACGTGTCAAATTCTCATCCAACCGATCATGAATTAACTTAGCAGGCTTCTTAAACTCAGGCATAGGCGGAGCGGCATAGACAGACGATCCAAGTACGCCAAATACAACCAACATAACGACAGCTATCTTTTTCTTCATAGCCTTGCTCCTTTCTCATCATTATGTTCATTAGACGACCCTCCAACTTATATTGTTGCAGACAGTTGCTTATTCGATTCAAAAAAGGAGATTTATATCTATGATTTCTTCATTACGTTCAATTTCGCCACGAATACGATCGAGCGTTAATTTCATTCTTTCCGTAAGCTTCCCTTCCGCTTGCTTTTCACTAATCGCAATATACAATAGGAATTGACGAAGCTTCAAAAAGGTCGGTATTCGCTCCAGCTCTTCACGCTCCAACGTACGATGCCGTGTATATCCCGCTAAGAAGTAGGAGAAGAACTCCCGAATATGCTGATTGTTTTGACCAGCCTGATTACCCGTTATCACATAATATAAAATGACAGCAATGTCGTTCACATACCAGTTGTACTGCATATCATCAAAATCAAATAACGTAATTTGCCCATCTACAACAAAATAATTGCCGCGATGACAGTCATAATGGATAAGCCCATAGTTCTGAGACGTCACAGGATAAGCATGCAGCTGTTTCAGCACTCCTTGTCCGTATTTAATGACAGCGGGTTGCCCCTGCAACAATTTCGAAAAATGCTGTAAGCGCGGTTCCTCATGCCATTGAATACGAACAAATGAAGGATCTGACGATGTAAATACCTCTGCTAGCTGATGCATTCGACCTACAATGTCACCTAGCTGAACAAATAAAGAAGGTACCCAATCTTTTTCCGATACTTTTTCACCCTTTGCTTTTTCATAGCTGACAAAGTAAAACTGTGCTACCTTATAAACATACTGCCCATCTATTGATGGAATACAACGAGATACAGGTATCCCGTGTTCAGCTAAATAATTGATATATTCTACTTCTGCCAGCAGCATCAATTTGGTACGACGTTCTCGGTGAATGATTTTAAGGATGAAGGATTGATTATCTTTTATATATTCATAGACATAGCTTTCAAATCCGCCAATTTCGATCATCTCACTTGGATCTACGCCATAAACCAATGCTGCTACTGCTATAGCATCATGTAATGGTATGCTATTCACTGTATCATCCATGTTGTATCCTTTCACCTCATTTACATCTCTTTCCATTCATTAAATCAGGAATACATTAACGTGTAAAGAGGAACCGCTGCCTAGGCGCATACATACATTAATGATTAATGACAAATGTATCGTGAGATGGAGGTAATACAGCATGCCTTGCTCCTGCCAGCAACCTAAACCCGGCATTTTATATCAGGGCCACCCAAATGTATTAGCCCAATGGAAGACGTATCGTGACACGATGCAAGAGGTGCTTCAGCCTCATCTTCATAAGACCGTTCGGATTACTCTTGATAATGGAAATATGTATGAAGGTAAGATTGTTGGTGTCGATGGGAGTTTTCTATTACTCGAAGTTATGATGCCTGCCGCAGCTGTTCAAGCTCCCCAAGCTACCACCTCTAGAGGATACCAACCTACGTCACCTGATCCCGATTACAGAAGCTATAGCAACGTTATTTTACCGCTAGTCTTGTATGAATTACTTGTCATCACATTGCTTTTATAATAAACCTACATGAAAATGCCGCATTCGCCACGCTTAGTTAGCGTACAGCGAAATGCGGCATTTTCATTATTCTTATTCAAGCTATCTGTTTAAGCTAAATGTTTGAATCATTCATGAACTTGTTACACTTTATTGCGCTTGCTCCGTGGATGAAGCTGTCTGCACTTGCTTCTCCTGTGTAAAGCGCAGCATCGATATTAAAATTAACACGAGAGACAATGCCCCGAAGATGCCGGCCATATACTGCAGCCCGATCGTATCCAGCAGCAAACCTACCGTTAGAAGTACGACTTGGAACATGACCCGATCGATCATGCTGCGGAAGGAGAAGAAACGACCATGATATTCTTTAGGAATTGTCGTCTGAAAGTAAGTAGAGAGCAGCGGGAAATAACAACCTGCCGCAAAGCCAAACAATCCGAATGAAGCGAGCGCAACCCATGCATAGTCTGCAAACAACAACATGAATTGAGATATGGCTATCATTACGGAGAACAAATATAACCGATTCAGCAAATTCCCGTTTCCTGAAAGGTAACGCACAAGAAAAGCTGCTACGATAAAGCATACGCCTTCTACGGCATACAGGGCACCTTTAATTTCAGAGCTCTGGTGCATTTCACTAATATTAATAACCATAAGGTTGAATGCACCAATGAATAACAAGGGAACAATAGAAATAATAAGTGCCATCGTTGCTACCGGCATACTTTTCAGCATTGGAATTACTTCTTTAAAGCTGCCTTTCGATCCATGACGCTTGCCGCCTTCTTTCTTCGTTTCATCTACACGCAGCAGCATCGTCGATAATAACAGCAGTACATAAGCAACAAATGAAGCCATATACAACGTGTACAAGTCAACGACCATTAACAAGCTTCCCGCTGCTGCCGTACCTAATATTCTCGCCACGGTAGAAGCGTTCATATTGACCCCATTCAATGTAATGAGATCTTTCTCTGCAACAATTTGCGGGATTAATGCTTGTAATGCAGGCAGTGTAAATGCAGCTGAAATTTGTAAAAAGACAGCGAACATCACCATCCATAGTACAGAGTCAAAAGCGAGCGCGACAAACATGAAGCACACACTAATTAATCGTCCAATACCTGAATAAATGAGTATCGTCTTCTTCTTATTCGCATCGATAACTCTTCCTGCCAGTGGACCGACCAATACACCTGCTAATAAGCCTGTAAACAGAATCAACGACTTCATAAAGTCAGAAGGGACATGCTTCTGCATAAATTCCAAGTTGGCGATAATCGACATCCACAAGCCTAAACTCGCAATAAATTCCCCTGCCAGTACAATCCATACATTGCGGTTTCTCCACACTTACTATCCACCTCATTTCATATGTATAATTTTCCTCATTTTTTAATGTTCCTATCATACCAGCAGTCCATCAAACAAACAACTGTTCGCTTTCAAAAAATACATAAAAGCAGGTCTGTGGCTCAACACCAAGACCTGCTAGAAAGAACGGTATTTGAATGAAATATGGATAAGACATTATCATTAGAGCGTCAGGGAAAGTAAACTACTGCGACATAAATTCAGATACCTAAATTCTGCCCCACTTCTTCTTCCGACAAGGACATTCCATCATGGATGCTCCGATTCATCTGCTCCGACCAGCGTTGATAGGCCTGCACATGTTCTGCGAGTACACCGGTAGCAATCTCAGCATAAAGTTCGCCAATCAATCGACTAGCCTCACTGAATGGTTCTATCCCATCCACTGTCATTACGCCGTATGAACCAAGCGGAAGGCAGAGCAAGGTTTGGTATGGACTTTTGGAGTCGGTATTACGCTCCCAGTCCTCGTCCCTCGTAACATCAGCACATTGGATGATAGACTGCTTGCGATAGCTGCGACCAGCAACCGAGCGATCAACATGCAGCTGTCGTTCACCAACGTAATGTTTCGGGAATCCAGCTGAGGCAAACCGAAGTGTCAGCTTCTGATCCGCATATAGCCATATGCCACATCGATGATGTCCTCCGGGCTTGCGCTTCATGTCAATTGCAATCATATCGAGCATCCTTTGCATTAAAAACGAAGTATCTGTCAGCACGTTATAGGCATCTTGCGTCGAGCGCAGATCATTCAACGTCTCAAGAAAAGGCTTCATATTACGTAAAGCGGAAATCGTCTGCTGTGCAGCCTGCTCGCTGTGCAGCTTATCCGTTTGAACTTGTTCCATCTTCTCTTGATAGCCTTGCAATCGTTCATCCCGCTTCAATACATCCGTAATCATTTCACTAAATTTCTTATTGATGTACATGGTACGGACAAAATAAAACAACAATCCCACTGCCAATACGACAGCAAATAAATGATAACCCCAAGGCGGCAATTTATCCAATAATACTTTGATAACCGCTTCCATCTTCACCCCTCCTTGCGCGAACGCTCGACCATGTAATGGTACAAACATATGCAGCAAGTGAAGCGAACATGCATTCTTGAACAAAAAATAAGGAATAATTGTTAAATTACATCCAACTTACTGCTAGTTGCTGTCGGAATAGGTTGCGATGTAATATAGCTCCGATAAATTACGTATGATTAAAATCAACGTATTAAGTTAAGCTCTTCACCTTCGGATGCCCATCAGGAACGAGGCATTCTCCGCATCATCACGAGCAAAATGCCACAGGCAAATACGTAACCAGTTGAATACATCAAAAATTGAATTTTTCTGCCTAACGTGATCGTTGTTCCATCCTGCCATGAGAAATCAGGTCCATTGGCAACAGCTTGCAGCTGTGTCGCTTGAGCGACTTCAACCGTTTGCTGTGCCGCAGCTTGTAACTGATCGGTCCACATAAAATACTGAAAAAATCCTCCAGCAGCTATAAACATAATGACAAACAGCCATAACACTTTTCGTTTCATCATCATTACCTCCCGGTATCCATATTTATAATTATGGTCTTCTCTTTATCCCAGCCTTCTGTCCATCCACCATACATACGATTCATCCATATCAACTATAAGGAGCCAATCAGATTTATTCTGAATTGACCATACACCAGAACAGGACATGCTCTGGCAACGCTTACAACTTGGTTGGACGCTTATTTACATTTCACCATTAATAAAAGAAGCGAACATATAGAATAGACATGTGAACCTGTAATTAGAGGGATACTCAGTTCCGTAATCATCCACGCATTATTGCAAGTATGATCGTTCGACTGACATGAGGTAAGAGCAGCAGCGGCCTGTAGATGAGGAAAAGGAATGATGTTGCCGAGTGCGTGTTGGAACTGTATATGTATAGTATAACGCAATCATTCACAAATAATCCATACTTTTTTCACACATTATTCACATCTTTTCCGAAAATAAGCTTGCTTGTTATCAAAAACAAAAATCAGATGTACTACCAGGCTGATTAATAATGACGACTACCGAACAACGGCAGCAGCCCCAGCAATACTCTACTTTAAACAATGTGAAAAGGTGTGCTGGACAAAAATGCATCTATTTTTAGTGAAATTCTCAATTAAGTAGCCAATATGGACAAATGTGCAGTTCATGTAAACGGAAATGCCCTTAAAGAAGCTATAAATGCAAAAATAAATGCACTTATGCGGATCTTTCCTCTAATTTGCGTATTTATAGAAAAATTAACTGCATATTTGTCCTATCTTAGACACGTTGCTAAAAATTTAATGTACTCTCGCTGCATACTCTGTGCTTGCTATGCTGAATAAAACTAAAAAAGCCGAGCTCAGGAACCAACGCTATCCCTACGCCTCGACTTTCTCTATAAAGAAATTTACTTTCTAATTCAGTTACTTCCTAAATTCAGTTAGCTGTATCCAATACCTACAACCTTGCAGCAAGCTCCTTCGCCAACGGTGGCAGCCAATTCTGCAATTCATCAAACACAAATCCAGCTTGACGTGCAGCACTATTATCCATTAACCAGCTGTCTGGCACCCCAAATGGAGAACGTTCCTCGTCAGACCCAGCGCTCATCATAATTGCTTTTCTCCCAACTGCCTGCTCCACAATACTCATAACCTCTGCTAGCTGTATCGTTCCATCGGAACAAGCATTAATCGGACCTTTCCATAACTGAGTGCCCGCCCATTCTAAAAATGATGCAGCTTCACTGGATTGAATATAGTTCATATGAGCATTCATATTTGGTATGTAGATAGGCGTTTCGTTGTGCACACGCTCCAGATGAAATTCCAGACGTTTCGTATAATCATCCGGACCAAGCACGATTGGAAACCGTACAGAAGCAACAGGAAATGCAGCTTTTTGATGAAACACGGCTTCACATAACTGCTTCCCTTTTTGATAAGATAGCTGTTCCTCAACTATCGGTTCATGTAAATCTACACCGTATGGATCGAAATCAGCCTCGACATGCAGCTTGCCGGATGGATTGTATACCGATAAAGTTGAAGTAAATACATAGTGACCAACACGCCCATCAAATGCCTCAACTGCATACTGCGCCGTCTCAGGGGAATAACAGATGTTATCATAAACGATGTCCCATTCACCTGCATGAGCTACAGCTTGGACAGATCGACGATCTGCGCGATCCAAGATCATACGCTGAACCTGATTTCCGAATGAATCCGTAGTTGTTCCACGCGTAGCAATTGTAACCTGATCTCCATTTTCCAGTAAACGCTGTACAAGCCTTTTACCAAAAAATCTTGTCCCACCCATAACTAGAATGCGTCTCATATGTAATTCAGCTCCTACTGTTCATATATTCATGTATGTATGCACAAAAACCGCCCAGCTTCCTTCAATAAGATATTGAAAAAAACTAGACGGTTCTTCTTCATATTCGTACTGATCTTTATGTTATTCATCACGAGCGTATTGCTGTAGGTGAAGCCGATACAGCTGCAGCCTTAGACTGAACTTTCTCTACTACTGGACGATGTACGGTAATTCCACCTTGTACCGTCCATGTAATGACTTGACCAGCAATGCCGACCGCAAGAATCGTGTACAACACATCCATTAGTGGCAAATACATCATAGATATTAGCAATACAACTACGTCAAATATAATAAATACAGTACCTACACTTAACTTAGTGACACGACTTACGAATAAAGCCATAATGTCGTCACCGCCAGTAGCTCCGCCAAAGCGCAGCACCAATCCTGCTCCGAATCCAGTTAATATACCAGATACGACAGCCGCCCAGAACAAATTAGGGCCGAAGTCAAGCACGAGCGTGGAGAACTGCTCGCACAAATAGTACGTGAGCGAAAACGCTCCTGCAGCAATCGCTGTGTTCATAATAAAGGTACGGCCTTTCAAAAACCATGCCGCGATAAAAACAGGAATATCTAATACAAGTACTGTAACCGCTGGTGACCAGTCAAACGCATATTTGCCTAGTAACGCCAACCCTACAAATCCACCTTCAGCCAAATTGTTCTGAAAGTTAATGTGATAATAACTAAATGCTAGTAATACGGATCCTAGCAACATCCATGCAATCTTACGTAATTGTTCATTTCTCCTCATCATTGTACCCTCTCGCTTCTGTTGTCATTGTCCTTCGACAGACAGCGAGGGCAAGAGATGAGGACTTCATCCTTCGAATCATCATAGTTCTCGCTTCCTTTTCGCAGTCTGTCATACCATCGTGGCAACTTTACTCTGCGAAGGGAAGCTAGATGTAGGAAAGATCATAACGTTTCCAGATTGTCCTTTGGGGCATCATCCTTCGGGGACGCATTGGTATCCTGATCCTTTCTTTTGTTTGGTTTGAGTTAGAGATTGTTCTCTCACTTACGTATATTATACCATATAATTCAGACACTCCAAAGCACCCTCATTCCTTAAATATCGGCGCCGTTCGCTGTATAACGGAATGAACCGTTAGAAATGAAGAAGATCACCACGCAAGTTCTGCTTCCTCTTGGTTTTGCTCTTAAATGCTACTAAAGGGACACTATTGACTTAAATTTCAATCAATGGAACGACTTGTCCACAAGAAGTTCATCAACCTATCACATTCCTTGTGCGTTCAATCACACTGTGACAGATTAGAAAAATTTAAAATCAAATTGTGAAAGAAATTGTCACTACCAGCTTATTAAGTACTTACCATTAATGATCGACATCTAAACTAGAAATGCAATTATTATTGAAAATGGATGGAGGACACCACTATGTTATCTTCCCGTACAATTGAAATTGTTAAATCTACAGTCCCAGTTCTTGGTGAACACGGTACTGCCATAACGAAGCGTTTTTACACCATCATGTTCGAGAATCATCCTGAACTGCTTAATATTTTTAATCATGCCAACCAAACGCAGCACCGTCAGCCAACTGCACTTGCTAATGTAGTTTACGCAGCCGCTGCAAATATCGATAAACTTGAAACCCTTCTGCCAGTCGTGAAGCAAATTGGACATAAGCATCGGGCACTCAATGTGAAGCCAGAGCACTATCCTATCGTAGGGAAATACTTGCTGATGGCCATTAAAGACGTGCTCGGAGACGCAGCTACTGACGAAATCATTTCAGCCTGGGGAGAAGCTTATGGAGTTATCGCCAATGTATTCATTCAAGTCGAAGATGATATGTATAAAGAAGCAGAGCAGCAGCCAGGCGGTTGGAGCGACTATCGACCATTCATTGTCATGCGCAAAGTGCAAGAAACGGAGCTCATTACTTCCTTTTACTTAAAGCCACATGACAACGGACCAATCGCCCATTTTGTGCCAGGGCAATATATTACGGTTCGTGTACAACCAGAAGGATCAGCAAATACACATCATCGCCATTACAGCTTGTCCTTAGCACCAGGTGAAGATTTATATCGAATTACGGTCAAACGCGAGGGAGCTGGGGACAATCATCCTGGCGGAATTGTTTCCTGTTACTTGCATGATGCGGTCCATGTCGGGGATACATTGGAGCTTACCCCACCTGCTGGTGATTTCATTTTGAATCAAGATAAGGATAATCCTGTTGTTCTTATCAGCGGCGGTGTAGGATTAACACCAATGGTAAGTATGCTACATGCACTTGCTGCGCAAGAGCCCGCTCGCGAAACTATTTATATCCATGCAGCGAAGAACCGAGATCAGCACGCTTTACGAAGTGAAGTGGACAAATTATCTAAAGAAAACGCTCACGTTAACGCTTTAACATGTTACGAAGAAGGAACGGTTGGTACAGACTGTGATCATGAAGGCTACATTACTGCCGATTGGCTCAAGACCGTACTATCCACAGACCAGCTTGCAGAAGCAGACTTCTACTTCTGTGGACCTGTTCCATTTATGAAATCGATACACGCGCAATTACAGCAGCTTGGTGTTACAACTGAACGAATCCATTATGAGTTCTTTGGTCCTTCAGGTACATTAGCATAACCAAACACTTGTAAAGAATGACCCCTCACCGCCTGCTTAATAGAAGTAATGCCCCTAACCAGTTAGCTTGTTAGGGGCATTTTATGTATAGTAAACATCAACACACTATTATTGCGCTTCAAATTGTTTAAAAAATCCAGAATGACTTTTTGCACACATTTTTTCTCTTGATATCTACGAGTTCATTTACACCCGTTTGCTCAAGCTTCTCGAATAAATCCTCAACATCCTTTTTCAACTTAAAATCCATTTCTTCCTTATACAAAGGCAGTAAACTAAAGAAATGCACCACTTTATCATCAGAGCACGGCATACTGAAAAATCCTTCTACATCATTTACTAATGTTGGAATAGCCAGTATCATGCCTGACAGTTTGGTGTTACTCGCGTATGGTTCAGCCGGATCACCATTTGGAATCGTGTGGCCAACATACAACCATGTATCGTATTCATGCGGAAGTCTCGCCATCGTTTTTAGCCAGCGCACTGGCCAATAGTTTTCTTCCTTCTGAAACCCTTCTTGCGATACGTCCCATGTCGGCGGTAAGCAGAGCATCAATTCTGCATACGAATACGATTCTGCTCCTTCTGGTACCGTCATTGGCAATTCGCTCATTCCTGATGTAATTAATGTATAGTAATTTCTTTCTGGAGTTGGAGCAACCATGAAAATATCAATATGAACGAGATCAGAAATCAATTCGTGAAATACATTGTCTACTTTTCCTATATATTTCTCAATATGATTACGAATCTTCTCTATTGATTGTTCATTTCCTTCAGCAAGTTGAAAGTCATGTTTTCGTTCCGTATGACGATATATCGGTTGACCGCTTTCTGTATACACTTGATCTTGATCTTGATCTTGATGACTCATAATAATCCTCCTAATATAAATACTTAGATCAGCAACTCCATCAACTCATTCATATGGCTAAAATATTTCCTCGGAAATACTTCTGCATTTTTCATCTTTTCGATGTCTGCTTGGTAAGCAATGAATTCGATCCCTGCTCTTTCGGACGCTTTCCCATCAATCCAAGAGTCCCCTATGGATAGCCAATCACGAGCAGAAGTAGCTGGATATCGATCAAGAATATATATAAATCCGTCTGGAGCAGGCTTTAGGGATTGCATGTGTTCTCTTCCAGCTACATAATCAAAATAGTGAATGATACCGTTATCTCGCAAAGCTGCATGCGCAGCTTTCTCTGAATTGTTAGTAACTACAGCTAAGTGATAGCTTCCATGTAATTTGTCTAGCAGCTCTGTTACCCCTGGCTCCAGCGCTGCTCCCTGCATCCCTTCTACCTCATGCTTAACAGGTATTTCCCACATCGCTTGCAGCAGCTCTGCTGTCATCCGATTGGTTGCTATTGCTTCTTCTATAATGGTAGAAGTCGTGTATTGCGGCAAAGGAAGTCCTTCAGGTAGCACGCATTGTTCCACAAGGAACGCATACGTCTCTTCTTTCATAGCTTGGAAATTAATCTTCGATTGCAGCAGTGTATTGTCCATGTCGAAAATAATACCCCGTTTATGAGCGAAGCTATTGTACATATCGTTCTTTGTAGGTACAGGGTTAGCACTAGAATTCTGCTGACTCTTATTATTCAATACGCTCATCTTCTCCCACCTCGTAGATACACTCGAATTTACACAGCCCCGCCAGGAATAAATTGATTCATCCAGCCGACGATGCGATCTAACCGTTCTACACGTAGTTCTGGATGTCCGCTGCGAGACAAGTTATGATTGGCATCTGGGAAACGGACGAACTGTGTTTCTTTGCCTTGACGTTTCAATGCAATAAACAATTGCTCCGCTTGTTCAATTGGACAGCGTAAATCCTGTTCTCCGTGCAATATTAATAGAGGCGTGTTGATCTGTTCCACATAAGCAAGCGGGGAGTGCTTCCACAGCTTCTCCATATCCGCCCATGCGTTGCCATCGATTTGATCTTCTGTAAAGTAATACCCAATATCACTTACACCATAAAATGAAATCCAATTGCTTATGGAACGCTGAGTTACAGCTGCTACGAAACGATCCGTATGACCGACAATCCAGTTCGTCATAAATCCGCCATAGCTTCCGCCCGTCACACCCAACCGTTGTTCATCAATATAATCAAAGTTCGCAATAGCATAATCGACAGCTTCCATTAGATCTTGGTAGTCTCGTCCACCGTAATCGCCACGGCATGCATTTACAAACTTCTGCCCATAGCCATGCCCACCACGTGGATTCGTATATATAACAGCATAGCCTTGTGCAGCTAGCAGTTGGAACTCATGCATAAAGGAGCTTGCGTACATGCCATGTGGACCGCCGTGAATTTCTAAAATGGTTGGGTACTTTCGTCCTTTTTCCATCCCTACAGGTGGAACCATCCAGCCTTGAACCTTCCAACCGTCAGATGTCTCGAACCAGAATATTTCTGGCTTACTTAATTCCAGCTCATCTAAAAATGAATCATTATGATGTGTTAATTGAATAGTCTTTCTTGTATCTACGTTAAAAGAGAACAATGCACCAGGCTGCATCATATCAGCCTTCACCATAATGATGCTTGTCTCATCCTTATTCCATGCAAATTGCATAACCTCTTGAGGTCCTTCTGTTAATAACTCATACGTACCATCCAAACCAACCTTAATGATATGTACACTTCCTTCGATCGTCGCAAGCGTATACATAAATTGACCATCTTTACTGAATATCGGGCCCTCAAACTCGCCAGCCTTCATATCTGTAATTGCATAGTTGCCAAGCTGCCAATCTACGTGCTTAGAGTGACAAACAAGTACGCCTTCTGGATAAGTTACTGTATATAAGCGCTGAAGCGACGCAAATCCATGGGAGAAATCAGATGCTTGGAAGGCGATGGTCCGACCATCATGTGAAAAGACCGGTTGGCTAATCGAAAGGCTAGAATCCGTTAATCTGCGAGATTCCGCATTCGTACGTTCAACAACGAACAAGTCATTCGTCCGTACTAAATCAGGATCAGCAGTCTCATCTTGCAAGTTCTTTGCCGTGTACGCAATGGTTACACTATCTGGAGCCCACGCGAAGCTTGTGACATCAAGATTCCCATTCGTTAACGCCTTGGCTTCACCAGTTGCACAGTCGTGTACAAACAGATGTGTTCGCTTCCCATCCCATAGCCCCGATCCATCCGACTTGTACATAAGTCGATTCACAACGATCACTTGCTTGCTGGGCTTGCGATTCTCTGTCTCTTCTTCTACAGGTAATGCAACAGCACTTACTTTGGACAAATAAAGGATGTACTGCCCGTCAGGTGACACGGCAAAGCTTGTCACACCCGCTTCAGCCTTCGTAACCACATAGGCTTCACCGCCAGAACTATCCATCACCCATACTTGATTATGATCGCCATCTTTGCGGATAAAAGCCAATGATGTTCCATCCTGCGACCATGCAGGAAATGTATCTTTTGGGCCTTGGGTCCAAGCACGATCCTGTTCTCCGTTACTCGATACGATTCGAATGGAGGTATCATATCCACTTTTGTCATCGTTCACTTGTTTCGATACATACGCAATACGATTGCTGACTGGACAGACGGCAGGGCTGCTCACCCATTTGAATTGATACAAATCCTCAGAAGTTATTTTACGTTTCCCCACTTGCTGTCTCCTCCTCCGATGATTACGTATACAATAACCCGCTCGGATATCCGAACGGGTTATGTATCTTCTTACATCATATCATCTTATTAGAAAATACTGCATAAAAATTTGGATAAAATTAGCTTGCCTTTCTATCCTTCTTATTACGTGAATCAACCACATCTCCAGGAAAAACGGTGTTATCGAGCTACAGGCTCTCGCTCATAAAGGCGATACATCTCCAACTCTTCGTCCATAGCCTTTGCTACAGCAAAAGCTTCTTGCACACTTTTCTTGTTATGCAAAACCTCGTAGAAGTATCGTACAACGAACATAAGCGCAGAACTTCCATATGGATAATCATCCGGTCCGATATATGTTTGGCAACCACCGTTCAAAAAAGCCTGTGCCAGCTTCGGATCGCCTAATGAACAGCCGTTTGCAAGTATAACTTTGCCTGGCAGGTTAACGAATCGTGCTACTTCCTCAGGGCCAAAGTCATCTCTTGGCTCATGCTCTTCATACACAGATTCATCCAGTTCAGGCATGACAAAGCTTCCTTCATCCCCATGAAAGCTAAAAATAATGACATCCGTATCTGGATACAAATCCTTACCTGACAAAATATCCATCAAGTCAGATGGTCTGCCAATCCAATACGTAATGACACGAGCATCGAATGATTCCAACGTTGTTCGGATGGCGTTTGCCTCCATATCACTGTCCGGCCCGCATACTAACGCAACACTCATAACAGGTTTACTCATCTTCCATTCCTCCATTAGTTTCATCGTTATTTTGAATACATATGAGATTCAACTACTAAAATATGGAGGTGATCGGGCTCGATATTCGACCCTAACAGCTACACGTTAACGCTTAGTGTTTGTCATCGTTAAAGACACTCCTCTTTACCAATATTTATAAACATTTGAATTGTGGAGTATATTACCATAACAAACACAACTACTTCAACCTACACCTTTTAAGGAATAAACTTGAAAAATGTTAAAGCTAAAGGCTGATCACAACTTGCATCATATAAATAAAAATAAGGAAACGGTAGAGTAACGGCGTTAACCTTCGCTCATCGTTTCCTTATTTTCTTATAGTAGGTTCCGTATACAGTTGTGACATTCTACTTTAAGGGAAGAACCCCTATTTACATTAAAGATCGCCAATTCTATAAGATACCATTGCGGCAGTAATATTGAAGCTAGAACCTGCACTTCCCTGCACTTGCAGTTGGATCGTGGCAGGAACGATTGTTACAGGCACGATTATCGTTCGAGTAAGCTCTAGTGCTAAACCTGATGGAACATCGATAAATAATCCAGCAATTGGGTTACCATCTCCTAGTATAGTCGCCGTAACTCGTTCTGTTGTTGCTACAAGACTATCGGCTACCAATTCGAAGTTGATGTAATAATTACCCGTTTGGTTAATTGTCCAGTTCGTACTAGGACCGACAAATCCAAAAACAGCCGGGTTGTTGGTGAGAGAGGTTGTAAAAGTTATTAATTCCGCAGCAGCTCCCACATTTTGTGGTGCAGCATTTTGAAGATCTATAAATGGTACCGATCCAATGGTTCCTGTTGGACCCGTCGCACCTGTTGGGCCTGATGGACCAGTGGCGCCCGTCGCGCCCGTCGCACCTGTTGGACCGATCGGACCATCTGGGCCCGCTGCTCCTGCTGGACCTTGTGCGCCGGTTGCTCCCGCTGGACCAGCCACACCTTGTGGACCTGCTGGGCCTGCTGGACCTTGTGGACCGACTGCGCCTGCTGGGCCTGCCGGACCTGCTGGACCCGCTGGGCCTTGCGCACCTTGCACACCAGGCTCACCTTGCGGTCCTGCTGGACCTGCTACGCCTTGCGGTCCTGCCGGACCTGCTGGGCCCTGTGCTCCCGCTGGACCTGCTGGACCTTGTGTGCCTGCTGGACCTGCCGGGCCCGCTGGGCCTTGTGGTCCGATTGGGCCTTGAGCACCGGCTGGACCTGCTACACCTTGCGCTCCTGTTGGACCCGCCGGACCTGCTGGGCCGGTTGCCCCTGTCGGCCCTGGAGGACCACCAGATGGACCTGTCGGTCCGGGAGGACCAGTTGGACCAATCGCAATAGGTGTGCTGAGTATGTTGTTTAGTTTGCTGTCGAGAATAAAGTTTTTCTTCGTAATTTCACGTAACGTATCGCGCACACTCTCATTTACATCAAGTATGTCCGTTAGAGATACCGTTGGCGCAGATACACCAGGTAATGTACCTAAGATGTACTGGAGCTTCTCACCTTCTGCGTTTATGATATGACTTAGCCCTAATTCCTCCATCGCTATGGAGGAGAGCAATAATGTAACCGCGTCTTCCCGCGTGACCGTTATTTGCGGCGTAATATTGGGAATATTCGATTGAGACATTGGATAACCTCCCGTGCCATTCGTCTATTGTGTATTTCTAACAGTATTGTATTGGTATCAATAGCTCATTGATTGAGTGTTTGCCCATAAGGATGATATTTACCGTTACTTATAACAAAAGAAAAGAAGATGAGGCATCCTTTCGCCTCATCTTTTTTCGTGGAACTATTATATTTGTGACTATATTTTTAAATCAATTTAACTATGGTTACTGTAGGGAACGTAAATGTTTGGGCTACCCCAGAACTGTTAACCAATTGAAGTATATTGGGCGCTGCACCAGTGTTGACAATTGCGGAAGCACTATATGCAGGTTGAATATTGCTATTAGCACCTGTATTCGTTACTGAATTAATACTTCCTACGACTGTAACACCGTTCAGCGTTAACGAAAGCGCACTAAGTTCCCCAGATGCCACCCCAGGTGCCGAAGCTGACCAATTTACTAAATAGGATTGGTTAGGATCCAGCAAAATATCTGCCGATCCAGGAATATGAGTAATGGCCGTACCATTGACTACTCCATTCTGACTTAAAGGCAAACCAACGTTATTTGCTACCGTGACATCCCCAGGCGTAGTAAACGTTCCATTATTAGCCGTTACGAGTGGCCCTGTCGGTCCTGTAGGACCGGTCACACCAACACCCGTCGCTCCTGTTGAACCTGCCGGACCAGTTGCTCCTGCTGGGCCTGCTGGGCCAGTTGCTCCTGCTGGACCTGCTGGGCCAGTTGCTCCCGCTGGGCCTGCTGGGCCAGTTGCTCCCGCTGGGCCTGCCGGGCCAGTTGCTCCTGCTGGGCCTGCCGGGCCTTGCGCTCCCGCTGGACCCGCTGGGCCGGTCGCTCCTGCTGGGCCTGCCGGGCCGGTCGCTCCCGCTGGGCCTGCTGGGCCAGTCGGTCCTGCTGGACCTGCGGGGCCTTGCGCTCCTGCTGGACCCGCTGGGCCGGTTGCTCCTGCCACGCCTGGCGCACCTTGTGCTCCCGCTGGGCCTGGGGCACCTTGCGGACCGGCTGGGCCTGGATCACCCTGCGGTCCTGCCGGGCCTGCTACCCCTTGCGGACCGGCTGGGCCCGCTACCCCTTGCGGACCTGCTGGACCCGGGTCACCCTGCGGGCCTGCTGGACCTGCTGGGCCTTGTGCTCCCGCTGGCCCGGCTGGACCTTGAGGGCCCACTGCACCTGCAGGGCCTGCTGGACCTTGCGAGCCAGTTGGACCTTGTGCCCCTGCTGGGCCTGCCACCCCTTGAGCACCTGTTGCACCGGCTGGACCGGTTGCTCCTGCCGGGCCCGTTGGTCCCGGAGGACCACCTGACGGACCTGTCGGTCCCGGAGGGCCTGTTGGACCAACCGAAATTGGTGTATTTAACACACTACTTAGCTTACTGTCCAATAAAAAGTTTTTCTTCGACACTTCACGGAGTGTCTCCCTCACACTGTCATTCACATTAAGAATATCACTGATTGTTGTAATAGGTGCAGTGACTCCTGGTAGTGTACCGAGAATATATTGAAGCTTCTCTCCCTCAGCATTAATAATATGACTGAGTCCAAGTTCTTCAAGGGCTATGGATGAGAGCAATAAGTTAACCGCATCTTCACGAGTTAACGTAATTTGCGGGGTAATATTCGGTATGTTAGATTGAGACATTTATTTTCCTCCTGGGCAATTGTCTTTGATGCATTCATACCGTCATTCTATGCTGATGCCTAGATTTGGTCTGGGCGTTTGCCCATAATAAAGAGATTTTGAAATAGCATGCTACTCTCTTTCAATAAAGCACAAACATAAAAAAGCGACCCGTATTATCAATTCGATAACAACGAGGACGCTTCTATATACCGGATTACAAAACCATGTGATCTGTATAATGGAAAAACCTCAGCTCGGAACAGAACTGAGGAAAATAAACGATTTTTTATGTTTTATTCTGTCCACTCGACAGGAAATATTTTAGTCGATTAAAAACAGGCTTTATTTCTAACCCGTTTAAAACTTTCGATCTTCTACACGCCACGTCCAATATTTATTTCCTTGGGCCGCTGGATGTTTGATTGCAGCATTAATCTCAATGACTGAATCTATTCGATATATATCTCCTCCGCCAAAAAAATCAGTCTCAGTGAAAGGAGCAAGTCCGTTCGTTACCGACAAGAACTCAAGATAATCTTTAGGCATATCAGGATACTTTTCTACTAAACGAGAAATATCATGAGAAGTAGCAGGGGCATGAAATACACATATGCTCTCAAAATTATAACCTTCTTCTCTAATAACAACCCTAGAACCATCTTTATATACGTCATAAAGTTCTTGTAGAGTTTTTTTAATAAACATAGATACTCACCCTTATTTATTTGAGTAACCCGCTGTAACTAATGTCAAATTCTATTTATTCTTGAACTCAATTGAATTGTAAAAATCCCACATCCAATATTCAACACCCTGGCATATAATTAACCTTTCAAGCCATGTTGTAAAATCTGAATGTATTGGTATTGCTTCATTTATAGGAGCAATTGCGTCTAAAAAATATAGGTACGGGAATCTATTTTCGACTACTCGATCACAATCAACGTAAATGCCTCCTATTGTGTGATCAGTCCATGCAATAGGTACCCATCGATCAGGTATGTTAATTTGCTCCTGTTTTATTCGTAAAATCCTGTCTAGACTTAATAAATCTGTACCCCCACCGTAATTTGGAACCGTATACATTCTTGCCCCATTATGAGTTAAATAAAACTCTATTACGTCAGGTGGAAAATTCCAATTATTTGTGATTATAATATCTTCAAATTCTTTTCTGCTGATAGGTTCATTAAATAAACAAGTTGCTTTTCCGATATTTCCCTCTTGAGTAATTGTAGTAACCATTCTATCAGAAGAGGAATTAAGCAACTCTTGAAGAGATTTTATAATTGATGTTAATCTAGTTTTTTCTGACAAACGCAAACACTTCCTTACTTAATAATAGTTAGCCCACCAACTATTCAAAACACTATGACTCAATATTCCGTTCTGCGGTTGAACACCAGGCTTCCAGAGAGGAATTAAATTGGATATAGCGTCACTCCCATTAAATCTTACTGGAATCATATGATGAACTTGTACGTCATCCCAAATGAAGTATGTGGGGTTTCCAAAACTAGTGTTATAATGCTTCATAAAATTAGTACGATAAGTAGATGATGGTGTTCTGGGATTTGGCACCATATCTGCGCGAGGTTCAATTAGTGCTATTCCAGATTGAGGATCGGAGTACTTAGGATACAAAACACCTTTTTTATTATAAAGGAAAGCGTCACTAGTTTCTTCATCAGCAGTCACCATTCCACTATCCCAAGTTGTCGATGAGTTAATTCTAAACTTCCAGTAATACGTATTGTACATGTTATCCTGCTTAACTTGACCAGTACCTGGTACAAAGTTAATAGCACTCAAATTAAAGTCTCCCGAACCCCATTGGCTATAACTTCCAAAGCGTGTAGTTGATGAAACTAATGAAGATACAGTTATTTTAGCTGCAATTGGTTTCGGCTTAGAGCCTGAAATTGATCTAATACGATACCCGTAAGAAACAGTGCCATTATGTGCAAATACAATAACATCGTATTTGATTGTAGAAGTTCTTAGTGGAGAAAAAGAAGATTTACGTTGCTCATACTCGCTTTCGGTAAGCTGAAACCCCTGTTGCAGATCTTCATCGTAAGTTACATAAAGAGGAATAACAATTTCAGTACCATTTTCACTGCTGGTTACGAATATTTTTACATAAACAAGAAATACTTTTAACTTCACCAACATTTCATTTGATTGACTGTCCATACTCCGCACGAACAAGCAAATACATCAATAAATGTTCTTTCAAATTCAAAACGCCTGTAATAAGACTTTTTGTACATGCAGCCGCACCTAGTGTAATAGTGCGCTTTATTAGTTGTGTCTACGTCATTAATCTCTTCTCCCACCAACTTACGTACAAGAAGTTTATTTTCTTCTGCGAATGCATCTTTACGTAAATACTTCATACTTAACTTCATTATGAAGACTCTCCCTTTGATACTTTAGCAATAACTTATCTAAGTCTTGACTCATTTCAACCATCCTACCATCGGTCAATTCTAAGCCTTTTTTATAGGCTTCGTTCATTCGGAACCGTAAGAATTCGATCTCTTCAAGCATTCTCATCAGTCCTTGCAGAGTAATAACGGTGGACGAGGTTCCCCTATTTCCCGTCCACCATAAATCAAGTTCCCCTAAACAGAATATATCTTTTGTTGTTAGATATTTCACTAAATGCAAATCACTAGCAACAAAAACAAAAAAAGTAGACACCAAACTCAGTGTCTACTTAGATAATAAATTAAATATGAATACCTTATTTAGGTAGTACCCAAGGAGCAGTGAAGGAAATAATATCATGAGCAATTCCAACTGATAGCGCTGTGACAAAAAGAATCGGTAATTTAGACATTAATTTTTTCATGCCAACCAATCCTTTCTAATATTTTATTTTTTATTAATGATAGTGAAATACATTTCATTCGTTCGAATTGCAATGTTCACATCAAAACGTGAGCTATCTTCAATAATAGCCATATTAATGAATGCCAAACTCTCAAGTGCATTATTAATAAGGCCTATGTTCAAATATTCTTTTGCACTTTTAAGATAGTATTCAAAAGCTTTGTTAACATCTTGCAACAGAAACAGTTTACCCACTAATTGATAAAAAAAAGCTAACCTAGCCCATTTGTCAGGTGTTGTACGCAAATCATTTAGGGATATTTTCATTTGTGATTCATGTACAAGTAGAGTAAGAGCGGAATCAAAATCACTTTTTGTTAAATAGATATTCATTAATTCCGAGACAACGTAAACCAAATTGTATTCCGATGAAAGTTTTAAATATGACTCTAACTGTAACAAAGCAAGCTCCACATTACCTGTATTTAAGGTCAAAAAACCTTCAAACATCTTGGAATTCCCATTAACATATGGAAGATCAATCTTCTTATAATCTTCCAGATAAATTCTGCTTTCTTCAAATCTCTTAAGATTATATAAGCAAAAAATAATGTTATTTATTGTTGCCGCCTTATATTCATCTTTATTTGTATGATTAATTACGTACTCACTAAATTGTAGAGAATCTTCATACAACATTAAGCTGTAGGCGTGAACAGCAAGGCAATAATGTAAAACTATTCTGTCGTTATCATTAAGAAAATTAGCATAATTCAAAATATTTTTCCCATAATGGTACAAACTATTTAACTTGCTAAAATCATTTCTTTCGATCATGTAAACCTGATACATGCCTTTCGCAATATAAGTCATCACACCATGTTCACGTGAATAACTTACTACTTTCTTAAATAATTCCAGTTTAATGGCGGTATCATTAACATCGTTTGCTGTGGTAAAAATTTGCTCAATAGCGTCATAGCTATCTACGAGAGGAAGTTCCAAGTACCTTGTGGCGATTTCTGTGATGAGGGGTGCAGGACATGAAATTGATATAGCTTCTTGAAGTATTTTTAGAATAACCTCTGCATTACGCTCTAATGAGATGTATATCCTTATGTACTCATCATAAGTTATTTCTAGTGCCTCAGCAAGCGATTTTATTGTAGTAATTTCAGGTTTTTTGACTTCTCCATTTTCAATTCTGGAGATAATACTTTTATTCACACGCGCCTTCTCTGCTAACTTGTCCATTGTCAACTTTAAATTCGACCTTCGGTGTCTAATTATGTCTGCAAAAGTATCAATCATCTCACTTTCACATCCTTTATTATTTTGAAACAAATTCAAAGAGTTGAGAACTATGAGTATCTAAGAAGGTTAGTAAACGATAAATCTCAGAAAAGATGTTTCGAGGTAATTTTCTTTATGGGGTCCGGGGAAACCTATCTCTGGAAAACGATTATAGCATATTTTTACATGTTGTCAATTAATTAAATCTTTCTAAAATATTGAAACAATAACTTAAAAAACAAGAAACACCCTCAATTTAAGAAGGTGTTTTCTTTGCTAGTTACAATATTGAAAGCCACTTGAATTGTAGAATGTACAATGATAGCAATCCGTTCTACTCAACCAATCTGCAAAATGTTTACGTTTGCTGCAACAAACTTTATCGTCTCTAGGTTTGTATTTATAAGCTTCAGTTGGTTTACGCCCGCGCCCGTGTTAAACACCGCAGAGCCTGCTCCTCCTGAACGCGAGTTACCATCCACTAATGGCGGGGCTACGGATAAGCTCTGGAACAAGGGCAGATCATTCAATGTAAATTGGACTCTTACAGGAAGACCTGCGAGCAGCGGGCATTCAATAAAGTTATAGGCTGCAAAATAAGTGGAGTTAGGTGCCAATGCAATTATGGTTGGAGCCGCAGCAGAAAATGAAATGCCCGTTCCATTTACAACTTCCGCTTCCAAAAAGGGGACCGCTTCATTGTAAGCAACATCGACATAGCCATAACCGTAGATCGCCGCATTATTTCCAGTCAACGACACACTGCCGTAATCTGTTATATCCGTTACGCGAATATTAACTGTGCTGAAATTTGTACCCGTTGTGCCAACCGGAGGGAATGAGCCAACCGCACAAATAAGGCCATTCGGCTTACTTTTACTGTAACAATGAACGAAATGACAAATGGCTTCATATACATAAACCTATAGCCTGCTATCATGCATTCCCTCTGTTTGAATGGTTAAGCTGGATTATGAAAAAAGAAGGTGACCTATGACCAATTGGCATAAACATAACCCTACTTTTGAATATGAGGAGCTTGAACCTCGTATTTTGCAACACTCTGCTTGGGTAGGACATCGCCATTTCTGCTATGACTTCATTCGGTTGCATGAACCGAATTTAGCTGTGGAATTGGGTACACATTGGGGAGCTTCCTTTTTTAGCATGTGTCAAGCGGTGAAGGATGCTGCATTACCTACTTCATGCTATGCCGTTGACACTTGGGTAGGAGACGCACACTCTGGCCAATATGGAAATGAAGTGTACGAACAAGTTTCAACGATTGCATCCACTTTGTATCCTAACTTTAGCCATCTACTGCGCACCACCTTTGACGATGCACGAAGCCAATTTGCCAATGGATCGATTGATCTGCTTCATATCGATGGATTTCATCAGTATGAAGCGGTAAAGCATGATTACGAATCTTGGCTGCCCAAGCTTGCCCCACACGGCGTCGTATGGTTCCATGATATTTCGATTCATGCATATGGGTTCGGCGTATGGAAGCTATGGCAAGAGCTGAAGGAAGAGCATCCGCATCTTCAATTTGAACACTCTGGTGGGTTAGGCATTTTATTTCCTAAAGGGATCAATCAGCATTATCACGCACTGGAGCAGCACTGGTTAGAGCATAAGCAAGCATACCAAACCTAACACAAACTTTTTTACAAATTTCTATACAAAGAAGCGCAACCTACCCTAACAGGCAGTTGCGCTTTTGTTGTGCTTGTATGTGAACGCTGCAATAACCTTGCAATAACGTCTAGGCCAACTATATTGCACTAATGAATCGCATCCTTTTCTTGAATAATAGACTCACCAACTATTTCGATATCACTAATTAGCACATTTTCGTTATAACCCGTCGGATTATCTAGATAACGCAATGGGAATGATTTTTGGATGAATCGTACTTGTGAGTTATTCTGCTCCGTGTCTGCATGCTCAACCAGCACCTTAACACCAACCGTATCTCCCGTAATGGAGCGTTTCAATATCCGAATCTTTCTCCTCATACGGTCGGATACATATTCCCCAACATCAAGCAGCAGCACATAAGGACTCTCTGCTTTTTCCACGGCTCGTTCCCACTGCATCATTTTATTTTCACCTGAATGCCCAGATATATATCTAGCATTATAATTACTCGCAACCTCATCGCATGTTCCTGTCTTATCCACAACGATGATTTCATCTGCAATCTCTTTAATGGAATCTAATGTTCTAATCAACGCAGCAGCAGTGGCTGCAATCACACAGCAGCTCAACTTGGCATCTTCTTTATAAATCAAATCAAAAATATCTTCGCCCCACTTCTCTCTTGCCTTCTGGCGGTTTATTCCCATTAAATATTGAACATTGTTCCTCTGTTCATCCGTCTGAATGTCGTTCATCGTCACATGCCCCACATGATGGATGAAGCAGGCATTGGCAATGTAGAGCCTGTATCCCGCTTGTGCCGCCCGTAAGCAAAGGTCATCATCCTCAAAGTTGCCTATATCGTATCGCTCGTCAAAACCTCCGACCTCATCCAGAACAGCACGCTTCACTAGCAGGCAAAAACCGATCAGCCGTCTAACCTCTGTCATTTTCCCCGCATTGCGTATTTGATGTTCATGAGCAAACGCATTAAGATCTAGCAAATCCTTATACGCCACAGGTATGATCTGATGACCGCTTGAATAGTTGGTGAGTGGCCCAGTCATTCCAATATCAGGGCTTGCATGCAAAGCATCCAACAGGTGGGTCAGCCAATTAGGCGTTACAACCGTATCATTATTTAAAAATAAGATGTTGTCCCCTGTTGCAATAGCCAAACCTTGATTGCACCCCGCAGCAAATCCTTTATTATGACCGTTGCAAATCAGAGTTACATCTGGCTGCTGCTTCAAATACAAGACCGTCAAATCCGTCGAGCCATTATCCACTACGATTAATTCGTAGGGCTCAGATGTATATTTCCGAATGCTTTCCAAGCAAAGCACCGTATGATGAAATTGATTAAGCGTAAGGATAATAATACTCGTCTTGCCTGTTCTCACACTTCGCTCCCCCCATCACTATGGTCTGAACGAACAGAACTAACGGATGCCAATTCATATTTTTCTCCCAAGATGCGTTTGAAGTAGGTCTGATTGTACAACATGCTTGGATGATCAGGGAGGTAACTTAACGCAATCTCATTATGATAACAAGCCTTCTCGGGCTGACCACTTTGATCGTAGCACACACAAAGTTTCAGATGAGGAATCCAAGTCCACGTCGATTCCTGTGTCATCGTTAACTGACCCGCAGGGATCGCGAGCTGCGTTGCCTGCTCAAACCAATAAACGGCTTGCTGATGGCGATTATGGTTAAGCATCCACTCTCCAATTTGGCAGCAAATATCCGAATGAGGCTTATCAAATTCGAACGACCGGAACAATGCCGGCAGCCGCTCAGACTCCTGATTGAGCTTCTCGTGACAGGACTCCATTTTCAAGCAAGCCTGAATACAATCCTCATACCACCCTTGCTTCGTTTGCAGAAACTTTTCGTAATAGTCCAAGGCATCCTGATATCGCGCATGATCTTTTAACTCGTTTGCATAATAGTACAAGTCCCTTGCTGTAAACGTTTCGCCCGCAGCCAGCCTGTTTTCATAGATTCGCAAGTTCCGATCGGTATATTGCTTATCTTTTTTATGGTAGATGCATATTTCGCTGTGGAAAATAGGTCCGTACACCTCTAAATATTCATGAACGGGACCAATCCATTTAAAGTTCGCATCTCTTCGCACTAGCCGATTTCTCCGCAATGAAAATAGAGGTTCTCCCGACTCGTTTGTCGTCAACACATATGGCATGCTTACACTGTTAATATCACGTGACAGTTCACGTTTTAGCTCTTTTAATGCTGTGCGATCCTTACTCTCGATTACATCGTCCGCATCCAGCCACAAAATGTATTCCTGTGTTGCCTTACTGAACGCAAAGTTTCGTGCTGCGCCAAAATCGTCGATCCATTCAAAATCATATACGTTAGCCGCATTCTCACTCGCTATCAGCTTCGTATTATCCGTAGAGCCTGTATCGATGATAATGATTTCGTCTACTATCCCGCTCACACTGTCGAGACAGCGCTGCAAGCTCTCTTCTTCGTTCTTCACGATCATACAGAGGCTGATCTTAATCGCTAACGAATCCAGTTGTTCCTGCTCCTGCAACCGTTCAAGGGCTTGCTGCGCCAGTTCATGCTTAGCATTGCTCACAAGCGTTTGTTCATAAGCATGTATGGCGTCTTTGCGGCGTTCTAATTTCTCATAGCAGAGGCCAATCTGATACCATGCATGAAAACTTCCCATTCCACGCAAGGTGAGATGCTGCAAATTCTCTTCGCCTAACTCAATGCAGTGCTTGAAGACTTCCAATGCTAATTCCGGCTTCTTTTTATGATCGAGGATGAGTCCTTTATAAAAATGAAGATCGACGTAGTCGGGGTACAGGAGAATAGCCCGCTCAATAGAAGGCCACGCACCTTCATAGGAGCCGTTTGAGAGAAGTGTGTCATATTTTAGTTTGTAGCAAAGTGAGGGGGGAAGCTGTTGATTTTCAATAAATGATTTGATCGCCGAATTCACAGTATCATAAGCTTCTTCATACTGCCCAAGTCGGTAATATTCGCTTGCTAAATGATAGTCTATCCAAGGACTATACGCTTCGTTTTGCTTCTCTTTCAGAAGTAGCTGTTTGTTACGCTCAGATTTGCCTTTGACTTCAACTACAGCATTTATATAACCAAAGTGATGGACTTTGACAGGCAGCTTGTGGACAGGGAAGTTCGAACCTAGTATTTCCTGTACGTTAAGTTGTTCGTGTATGCGTCCATTAAATTGGAAGCCTTTATGATTACGGAACAGACGATGATGATGCAGCAAAAAGGCTTCTTCGGGATTATCAGCGGCACCAATATAATTGATCAGCTCGATAAGGGCAATGTCTGCCTCCTGCACATTCAATATTTCGCGCAAAGTTTGAGAGGTGTCTTCGTCCAACTGCTCGTCTGCATCCAACCAAAGAATCCAATCCCCCGCAGCTTGCTGTAGACTATAATTGCGCGCCTCAGCGAAATTGTCCTGCCATTCAAATGGAAACACCTTTGCACCATGGGATTCGCATATGGATACTGTTTCATCTGTCGATCCTGTATCTACCACAATAATCTCATCCACGACATGCTTAACACTTTCCAAGCACTTGCCAATCAGGAATGCTTCGTTCTTGACGATCATGCATAAAGATATGCGAGTTTCGGTGACACGGTTGTCAGTCTGATGCATACTTCTCATCCTTCCTAAGAAAATACACATTCATTAAGCTCACTCGTAATCAGTTTGTTTCCTTATATTGATGATTACATGTACTGCTGGACAAACAGCTGTCGGTACCGTTCATAGGAAACGTGATCGAACTCATCGCCGTTGTAATGAATACACCATGGACTTTGAAGTACGGGAACACCTACTTTATATCCTGCTAGCGCGATTTCTTTGGAATGAGCAGAATCATAAAAGTGAAAGCCGTCGAATTGTTCATCCCGCCATGGAAGATTAATACTTGTCGCCATAAATAGACCATCAACCGCCTGTACTTCTACATAATCCGTAGATTCAAGAGCTCCATGACCAAATCGAAGCAGCTGATATACGTCATGTCGATGCTCGATTACTTGGCCTACTAGTTCACTTCCTTCCCACCATATTCCGTTGGTAGGAAGCTCTACACATCCGGCAAGCCCAATCATACCTAATTGCGGATTCAGCTCAAACAAGCGAATGAGATCGTAGAGCATGCCTTTATGAATGAGAAACGTATCTTGATGAATATAGATTCGATAAGCAGCCTCCAGATGATAGGCGCAGTTATAGCCGCTGGCCATACTTTTCGCACCACGAACATCGTATAGCTCTACCGTAAATCCTGATGGAACTACTAAATTCGCAATCTGTCTTTTTGCCTGCTGGAATAACGCTTCATCATTTACACACATAACAAACAAAATTCGCTGTAATCCCATCGTGTCTCTAATCCTTTCCACTGCATGCCTGAGTGTAAGGATGGAACATTTGTTGTGTGCAAGGGATTCACATGATTGGTAAGAACCTTACTACTCTACAGCGTGATGTAAGCCAACTTTTCCTTCGAGACGCTCCAGAGCCGGTGTGTAATCTGGGAATCGTTGAATCGCTTGTTCAAATGCTCGAACTGCTAGTTCATGTTGGCCTAACTTCTCCTGACACAGGCCAATATAATACCAAGGGTGGAAGCTCCCTACTCCCTTCAAAGTAAGATGCTTAATGTTCTCCTCCCCAAGCTCTATACAATGTTCAAATATAGGAAGGGCTTCGACATACCACTCTTTTAGAAAGTAAATGACACCTTTGTAAAAATGCAAATCTACATAGTCCGGGTACATTTGAATAGCCCGATCAATCCCTTGCCAAGCCCCTTCTACGCTTCCTAAACTAATAAGAATAGAGTACTTTAACTTGTAGAGCAGTGATGGAGGCGCAGTCTCTCTTTGTAAAAAATGAACAATGGCTAAATTTAAATATTCAAATGCCCTCACATAATCTTTCATGCGATAATATTCAGTTGCCATATGATATTTAATCCATGGGTGATGGTCTTCTTTTTGCATTTCGATTTCGAGCAAGCGAATATTTCGTTCTGATTTCTTCTTCACTTCAACGCATTCATTCATATAGCCATAGTGATACATTTTAATCGGCAGCGTTTGCTGGCGAGTATCTGTAAAATGAGGCAATACCTCGTCAAGATTCAGCATCTCATGAATGGCATTTTTAAACTTAAATCCGATATGATTGCGGAAAATACGAGAATGAGCAATATGGAATGCATCATTCTCATTGGGCGAATCTCCAATAAAGTTGACCAGGTGTACCCAGCAAATGGGTTCTTCTTGCTCTGCTAGTAGTTGCTTCAGTTGGCTGGCGTCCTGCCTATCTAATTCTTCATCGGCATCCATCCACAATATCCAATTTCCTGTGGCCGCCTGCAAACCGCAATTACGTGCCTCTGCAAAATGATCGTTCCATTCATACGTAAGCACCTGAGCACCGTAAGACAGACATATTTCAACGGTTCGATCCGAAGAGCCGGTATCTACAACGATGATTTCATCAACTGCATCTTGCACACTGCTCAAACAACGAGCGATGCAATCTTCTTCATTTTTCACGATCATGCATAACGATATTTTTACGGTGTCCACTATTATTTCCTCCCGATCTCGACGCTTCGGATAATTGATTCGCTGCTTCTATTTGCAAATGATAGGTGAGCCGCATAAGTATCTTATCCTGCAACGAAGACGAACAAAGCAAATAGGCTGCCTGCCACTACGGCAACCTATTCTATATCGTTTCGAGGATCTCGCTGGCTTCCAATATGAATCTTTAACGAGCAAGGTGAGGTAGAGTCTGGCCTGCATACAAGATCTATGAATATACGGGCACTTCCAACGTTATCAAGCATGAATGAATGTACACTAGCCTGATTGATAGTAAGCTAGTCAATAATCGCTTATGGATTTGGTGGTGGTGAAATAGGTAAACCATTCACAATGTTATCTAGCTTAATTTGAAGCAAGATTTCTTTCTTAATCACTTCTTGCAACGTTCTTTCAACACTACGGTCAATAGCAAGCAAGTTAGAAAGTGTAGCAGGTGGAGATAATCCATCGCTTCCTGGCAAAGTGCCAAGTACATATTGAATTTTTTCAGCCTCAGCATTAATAATGTGCGCCAAAGCCAGCTCTTCCAGTGCAATGGACGCTAATAGCAGGTTAACCGAATCACCAATTGTGATGGAAATCGTAGGTGTAATATTTGGTATATTAGCTTGTGACATACTCAAATCACCTCTGTAGTAAAATGTATTTCATTTTCTCTCTTATGGCATTGTGTGGCTAATTACTATTATTTATTGCTGCTGGAGCTTACACTTAACCGTATCTCCATCCCTCTCTGTATAACTAGCCGTATAGCCTCATCTCAACTCGCTCCTTCTATGTCTATGCGCATTGGGCTATAAAACTGAACCATCAGCGAGTAATTTTTTTCTCACTCTAACTGTTCTTTCTAACCTTCCTTCCATTACCTAAGCAAGCCTAACGATCGTTAAGGATGGACCTGGTACACCATCTGAGGCTGTAGTCGTATCAGAAGCACGGTCATTGTACATTTGCAGCACATTTAAACCTACACCTGTCGTCAAAATATAACTGCCTGACAACTGCTCCTCCACGCCAACTGCCCCACCATTGCCAACATGACTGCCCACCAACGGAATACCATCCAAACGAAGTGCATATCCAATCCCTTCGGAAGGCATCTGAAACCCTTCCAAATAACTAATGATCAAATACGTTTGATTCGGCGAGAGTTGAACATTAGGAGTACCTGCAACATGAGAAATATCTGTACCGTTAATAGCTAGATTGACTTCAAATACATAAGGTTGACCTGGGGCCACTGTTTGCTGAATAAAGCTAACTACTTTCGCATTGCTGGACGTTACCGATAGACCGACACCTGTGGCTCCAGTTACACCGGTAGCCCCTGTAGCTCCTGTGGCGCCTGTACCTCCAGATCCCGTCGGTCCGGTCACTCCTGTTGCTCCTGTACCCGCAGGTCCCGTCGGACCGGTCGCTCCTGTTGCTCCTGTTGCTCCAGCCCCTCCAGGTCCTGTTGGACCGGTTGCCCCCGTTGCTCCAGCCCCTCCAGGTCCTGTTGGACCGGTTGCCCCCGTTGCTCCAGTCCCCGGTGGACCTGTTGGACCTGTCGGACCTACACTTCCCGTACCCGTGCTACCTGGAATAACCGAAACGACGGTGTCCAATTTGTTTGAAAGCAAAATTTCTTTCTTCATTGCCTCTTGCAACATACTTTTCACACTGTCATCAATAAGTAATAAGTCACTTAATGTTGCCGGTACAGATAAACCTGGTATGGTACCGACAGCGTACTGAATTTTTTCTGCTTCGGCATTAATGATATGAGCTAATCCCAATTCTTCCAAAGCAATGGAAGACAACAGCAAGTTAATAGCATCATCTCGTGTCAGCGTTATCGAGGGTGTAATATTTGGAATATTAGCTTGTGACATGTCGATCTCTCCTCTAGGATGCATTTTTTGTTACTTAAACGAATGTAACAGCCTCCTTCCCTATCTGTTGTTGTGGAACTATCGCTATCCTTCGCTAAGCAAGTGTCGATATAAGTAGTCCATCCATCGCTCTATCGGCAGTAATCTAAGGGAAAATAGGCACTTTTACGGTGCAGTTAGAATATATGAGCACTTGTTAAGCAATTTGCCTGTACGTAAAAAAACTTTCGATCTCGTCGAATTTAGGGACAATATGTACAACATACGAGCTGCTTCCGTTTTAATCTAAAAAGACATAAAAAATAACGTCTCCACATACCAGTACGGCTAATACCATACAGGTTCAAATGTGAAAACGTTATGGCGATAATGATTCTCCACTATAGCAACGCCGCCGATGTACGCGCATAGTATTGCAATATCCCATCATTTACGGTGGCGCGTACTTTTGAACTATCGCTTAGCTCCGTCAAATAAGACCTGACGATGGAATTAGCTAATGCGAAGTGAGCTGATTTATTTTGCAGCTGATATTCATTCATTACTTTTTGAACGATATTTTCCAATGTCATTGGCTGTTCACGTATAAGTCCAAGAATAAAATGAGACGTTTCATCAATAAGCTGCTGATGCTGCTGTACGAGCGATGCAATATCTTTGCATTTCCCACCATGAGACACTACATAGGCATACCGCTTACTTTGAGCGATCTTACGAAGGCTTGCTCTAGCGCCTTTCACATCGGTATAATACAACAACTTCTGTTTCATCAAGGTCTTATTTCCAAAGACAGCATCCCCGCAATAAAAGACTTGATCAGGAGTTATCACGCCAATCATGCCTGGGAAATGTCCAGGCAACGTAACGATAGAAAAAGATACCTGATCGATGACCAGATGACGATCACGATAAGGGATAATATCCGTAATCATATCCGCAGCTTCAGATTGCTCGTGTTCCTTTGTCACACAGGGAATATGCCCAGACAGCCAATTTTCCAGAGCACGCTTCTCCATAAATTGTGCAGTCCATGATGTAGCATACACTTTTACTTGTTTATACTTTTGCTTAAAGTAACTGACCCCACCCAACTGCGCCTTATGACCATGGGTGAGAATGATGGCTACTACTTGGCAACCACTTTGCTTCAAGGCTTGATCAATCCGCTTCGCGACCTCTTTGTTAGCACCGCTATCAATGAGAACGGCAGATTGATTGGATTTATTAACATACACCCCTACCGTTAAATCCTCTTCGAATAAATAACTATTACCGTTAATTAGCTCTAGACTCTTTTCTTTCATGTATAGATTCCCCTTTGTTCAAGGTTCCTATATCCATATATTCGCCTTGTTCATATAAAATATTTCCTACATTTGCCGTGAGAAATGTAGTTATTTTGGGTAGAGATGGAACGGAGGGCTTCTTTGATTCCAGCTGAGTTGGTACAACTGGACTATCATTTTTCCTTGCCTTTATCGTTCTCGGTTTTTGTTTTCCCAGTATTTCTGGCTTCTCCAGTATTTCTGGCTTTGCCAATGTAGGCAGTTCATCCGTCACACCGAGAATCTCCAGTTCCATATCTTCAGCCGTATTTTCAACAGATTCCGTTTCGACTAAAGAACTAGGTTTTGCATGGATTTGACCTTTACTTTCTGTATATTGGTCTACAATCTTGTCCAAACTCGTTAAAATAAAATCCATATGTATGTCACATTCGAATGGATGATATAGGATTTCTTCTTTAACAATTTGAATGTTCTCTACGATATCGGTGATGATATGTTCATGTGCAGCTATTGACTCGATAGATCGTTTGGCTTTATAACGGATAGTCAGTAGCCTTCGATCTCGAAACCGATGAAGATCGATAATCGAATGGACTAAAGAATACACTTCGGCTTCTATAGCAGCTGCTTCCCGTTCGTTTGCAGATAAGCGTCTATACAAGCTTCCACGCACTAAGCGTAAAATGGCACGTTCCATACGATAGTAAGGGGTATCATAATTTCCAATGTTAGAGAGCAGCATATATAACGCCTCATTTATTCATTGTTTTTAATAGTCAAATACATCGTCATTATAAGTTTCTCGTTTATTGAATCTCCTGAAATCCCTATCTTCTAAGCTGTCTTCACAATCAAAGTCCCGCATACTTGTGACCGTATCAATTTTTTTCAACAGCAGCCATTCAGCCATTAGCAGCGTATCTAAAAACTGAACGACCGTGTGATTAAACTGGATAATTTCTGAATTAGAAGGTCCTGTAGGAAAATCAAGATTTTTACCAACAAAGGCTGCGGCTTTGTCTGTTTCCATATTAATAAGATTAGACAACGCCTCTTCTTCCAGCGCAATTGCCTTAATTAAGTGTGCAGCTGCTTCTTCTTTGGAAATCGGATCTTCATAAATGAGTTCATTCTTTTTTCTCACGATGTTCCTCCTTTCCCATCCAATTCTTTCTGTTATCCGTTATTCCTCAAAATATTCTTCACGATCTTCCAATGCCATAATGTCCTCCAGCTTGAATTGGAGCAGCATTTGATTTTTAATTACACTCCGCATCATTCGTTCTACGCTGTGATTTATTTTTAACGCATCATCTAAGCTGACACATGAATCTTTAAGAAGTGCTTGTATCTTCTCACCTTCTGCATTGATGATGTGTGACAAACCAATTTCTTCAAGGGCGATTGAAGTTAGCAGCAAGTTGATTACCTCGTGGCGTCTTAAGACGATTTCTGGTTTTATATCTGGAACAGTTGGCATTGACATTACCTTTTCATCTCCCTTTTCATTAAGCTCATCCCTTTTTATCACAAACCCCAGCATTAACGTAGCAGGCTTGCTATGCTTATCCTAATTCTATGAGGACAATGCTTTTATTATGATTACAAGTGAACAAGAGTTACTTGCCATTATATTTCCCCTCTAACCATGACAACAGCGTATACCAGAGTGACAGGCATACGCTGCTTGTATGAGTCTATGAGGAGGAGCACTGTTTCATGCTATCTAACATGCTTATTGGTCATGATCCACTTCGCATAGTGAATCGGCTTGGTAATTGCCTTATGGTAAGCTGCTTCATCCCCAACATTTTGAAAAGCTTCACGAGAAGGCTTCGGATTCACTTCTAGCAGCCAATGTCGCCCATTTTTATCTATGGCCCAATCCAGAGCCAATTCGCATAATGAACCGTATTTCATTTCCAAATATTTAGCTATCTGTATTCCCGCTCGCTCTAACTGGGATTCTATCTCGTAAATCGATGGATTGTCACCGATCCATCGTTCAAGCAAGGCCCTCATAGGAACCGCACGACCTCCGCCATGGAGATTGGAGGTTACACTTTGTCGTGCGCCCACCCTGCCGACTGTTCCTGTTAATGTCCACATTCCAACCTCGTTTTTTTGAACCAGCATTCTTACATCATGAACTCGTCCGTTAGGAAGCTTTACCTCAATACCTTGCTGGACAATATAACGCTCCTGTTTCACCCAGGTATACATATACCTTCCCAACCGATCGAAATTGACATATTGGGGCTTAATAATATGGCGATAGCGATCCCTACCTTCTACAAACAAATGTCTAGGATGTCTGCTATGATGTTCAATGCGAAGAATTCCACGTCCTCCAGTTCCACTGGCAGGTTTCACATAGACCATACCGTACTTGTTCATCATATGTTTGATATCCGACGCTCTATTGAATAGAATCGTGTTCGGTAAAAAGGCTTGAAAAGCCGGCTGTTCACGCAGCACATTATATATAAGCCATTTATTGCGAAGCGGGGAATTAAGATAAGTCAAATGGCTGTACCTCATCCGAAATTTCCTAACGATATGATATTTGCCCCTGTTAGAACTCCGACATCGATCAAAAATATATGGAGGGATATTCATCCATTTTCGTGTCCATTTTTGAGAGGATGGCAAATAGATGAGCGCATTGACTTTATTGGTAGCATAATTAACGTCTGCGGGATGAATTACACATACATTCAACCCTATCTGTTGACCAGCTATGGTCATTTTTTCGTAAATATGCTGTTCCTCCATTTTTCGCTTCCCCTGTTGAAGAAACACGAGCACTCCCAACCATGACTGTAACATGCCCTTCCCTCTTTTCAATGTGGCCTATGTATAGGCTATAAACCATGAGTATGTTAGATGAAGCCGTTCGGTGATTATACGTATGGTGAACTACCTAGTTCCCTATCGTCGTTGCTTGCCAGCCATGTTGGGATACCACCTAATTTGCCTTATCACCCAAGCATTAGCTATATCCGTGAATATCCTATGTTAGCAATCAAACGACTATAGACGCTTATGTACATTAAGCAGGTCATTTGCCAAATTAGTTCCTCCAACATCTATGGAAATGTATGCAACGATGGCGTCTAGTAGAGTGCTCATCATAAGAGAAAGGAGTGTTCCTATGTCGCAATCTAACATCCCCAATATTACTCCGATCATTAACGTAACTAGGGATGATGCGATTAACCTGTTGCTATCTTCCATCGCACTTGAAGAATTGGGACTTAGTCATATCCTAAATGCAGAAGGCGAAAAGCTGCAGTACGTACTGGGGACTTTACCAGGAGTTACACCACCGGTTGTGACGATAAGCGATATTCTTCAAATGAATGCCAGCGTACGTGACACCCTTAGCGCATTGACGAAAAAAGAATACATCCTTGGTAATAAGCTAGATGCTATCTTGTCTACCCCTATCTCGGTGGGGCCGACTGGGGCGACGGGTGTTACGGGGCCAACAGGAGTACTGCCAGCCGTTCTTTTCTCTGTCAGTGGAACTTCAGGCTCCGCTCCAGTAGGGGTCGGAGATTTTGTCGCTTTTAATTCCAGTACATTAGAGATTGAAGTCACACCTGGTTCTGCGAATGTGAGGATCGATTTATTAAGTACACCTACTGGACCAACTGGAGTTACAGGTCCGACTGGAGCTACGGGTGCTACTGGGCCTTCTGGGCCGACCGGGGATTCCGGTGCCACGGGCGCGACCGGGCCATCGGGGCCGACTGGAGATACTGGCGCCACGGGCGTTACTGGACCTTCTGGACCGACAGGGGATACTGGCGCGACGGGCGTTACTGGACCTTCTGGGCCGACCGGGGATACTGGCGCGACTGGCTCGACTGGACTTTCTGGACCGACAGGGGATACTGGCGCGACTGGCTCGACTGGACCTTCTGGGCCGACCGGGGATACTGGTGCGACGGGCGCGACAGGGCCAGCTGGGGGGGCCACGGGCGATACCGGTCCGACGGGACCTACTGGGGACACTGGCGCGACGGGCATTACTGGTCCGACTGGGCCTACTGGCGACACTGGCGCCACGGGCATTACTGGTCCGACTGGGCCTACTGGCGACACTGGCGTGACGGGCGTTACTGGACCGACTGGACCTACTGGCGACACGGGCGTTACTGGGCCTACTGGCGACACTGGCGCGACGGGCATTACTGGACCGACTGGGCCTACTGGCGACACTGGCGCGACGGGCGTTACTGGACCGACTGGACCTACTGGCGACACTGGCGACACGGGCGTTACTGGGCCGACTGGGCCTACTGGCGACACTGGGGTCACCGGCGCTACTGGTTTGACAGGTGCCACGGGCGAAACTGGGCCAGCCGGAGGCGCTACTGGAGCCACAGGCGTCACGGGGCCGACTGGGGATACCGGCGCTACTGGGGCCACGGGTGTCACGGGGCCGACTGGCGACACCGGCGCTACTGGAGCAACGGGCGTCACGGGGCCGACTGGGGATACCGGCGCTACTGGAGCAACGGGCGTCACGGGGCCGACTGGGGATACCGGCGCTACTGGAGCAACGGGCGTCACGGGGCCGACTGGCGACACCGGCGCTACTGGAGCCACTGGCGTCACAGGGCCGACTGGGGATACCGGCGCTACTGGGGCCACTGGCGTCACAGGGCCGACTGGCGATACCGGCGCTACTGGGGCCACTGGCGTCACAGGGCCGACTGGCGATACCGGCGCTACTGGAGCAACGGGCGTCACGGGGCCGACTGGGGATACCGGCGCTACTGGAGCCACTGGCGTTACTGGTGTCACTGGAGCGACGGGTTCTACAGGAGCCACCGGTGCGACTGGACCTGCATTTGGCGCCAATGGATTTTCTGCTCGTATTAATGCAGTATCATTATCAGCTAGTTCTACATTAACAAACTGGTCCACAGCAAGCCCTTACTTCAGCAGTCCTAACTTCAATGCCACGACTGGAATCTTTACCGTTCCTGTTACAGGAAGATATGCGATGAAAGCTACCATAAACTATCGAACAACGGCGACTGTATCCATTTCACTAGGCGCAGGTATAGAACCCGCCTTCACCATACAACGATTAACCCCAACTGTAACCGATCTTATAAACGGCCTGTTCCCTATCTTAGATGTGAACGTAATACTAATCCTCACATTAAGAGCTATACTAGGTAGTGGTGAGGTTGTATTAGCTGGTGACGTAGAACTGAATGCTGGCGACACGATAGCCTTGCAATATGTTGCCAATGGATTAACGATCGGACTTGATTTGGGTGGCGACTCCAACCAAGGTATCATATGGTCTTGTTATCAAATTGTATAGCAGCTAACATTTCACTGCTTTAATAAAAGGTAAGCTACTTGACCCAGCAAATGACTTAACACGATCCTAGAAATGATCAAACCATTATATCGTTTCATCAACATTCAAGAAGGAGGGGGCCTAGCCCTCTTCTTTTATTTTGTTACAGCTATACCGGCTTATTCATATTCATAACAACACAAAAAGCCCTTTACACCGCCTAACTTGCTTAAGGTCATGTAAAATGGCTAACTCTCAACAGCATTTATTTTAAACAAGTGATAAAATTTACTTTACCGCAATATCAAAAGGTCCCGCACCAACTGTGACGGCATGAAGCACTGTATTCGTTAGTAAATCAATGACCGACACTGTACCGTCATAATAATTCGTAACCGCACCTTTCGTACCATCCGATGACAACGCTATTCCAATTGGGCCATTTCCTACTGGAAAAGAAGTGCTTATTGTATTCGTAGCAATGTCTAGTACGAAAACTTCATTCGTATTCAAACTAGTAATATATGCATTGTTTCCTGACGCGGTAATCGCTATTCCTTGCGGAGAAGCCCCAATCCCCACTATAGTTTGTACAATCGTGTTCGTAGGAGCACTGATTACAGTTATTGTGCTGTCTCCAGAGTTAACAACATATACTCTTTGGCCATTTGGCGTAATGGCTAAAGCAATCGGGGAAAAACCTACTTGGATCGTTTGGACAACCGTGTTCGTCACCGTGCTAATTACATACACCTTATTATCAACCGAATCCGTTACATACAATAGAGTTCCACTAGGCGTTATTGCTGCTCCATTAATACTATTTCCAACTGCAATTGTAGCGGTTACCGTATTCGTTGGGGTATCGATCACCGACACCGTTCCACTATCTCGGTTGACCACATATACAAAGGCCCCGTTCGGTGAAACAGCCAACCGAATTGGAGATACCCCAACTGATATCGATTGTACGATTGTATTCGTCACCGTATCAATAACGGATACTAGATTGGTTAGTAGATTCGTAACATACACATAGCTGCCATTAGGGGAATCAATTAGACCCGCGGGAAACGTAATGCCCGTAATCGTTTGTACGGTGGTGGCACTCATTAGTCGGATCACAGATACCGTACTATCTGTATTATTCGTGACATAGGCAAGCGAATCAGACACAACCGTGAACTCCGTTTCTGCTACTCCTTGTGAGCCCAGAAACAACAATGTATTTTCAGCCTTAAATCGGTAAGTCCCAGCACTCGGCAGCGATTTTGCTTTGAGTACTAATTCGAATTGGGCAAGCCCCAATAAATCTAGGGTTAATCCAAGGGTTACTCTCCCCCCGTTATTGGATATTTGACTGGCAAGTAAAGTCGTGCCATTAAGTGTGTCGCTTGTGGTCGCCGTAAATCCTGCAGGTAGTGTAAATACAACAGCACCAAGCGCCAAAATCGCGTCTGGCCGATAAGAAATAATAATATCCGTAACCGCTCCTTCTCTATTACTAGTTACAGCCGTCACTAGTAACTGCGCTGCAAAGGGTACGTTATCTTCCTGAAATCTTTCTGTCATAGACGTATCTCCTCCATAAACAAAGTAAGTGGACCGATCTGCTCGGTCCACTACTCTAGTTTATGCTTCTACTCTGTCAATGTTGATAGAATAAACGTCTGTTTATACGAAATTACTTGCTTTGCTCTAGTAACGTATCATCTACAATCAGATGTACAGGGCAATGATCACTGCCCATGATTGTAGAATCAATGCGTGCGTCAACTAAGGAACCATGCAATCTAGAAGAAACAAGGAAGTAGTCAATGCGCCAGCCGATGTTCCGCTCTCTCACTTTCGCCATATAAGACCACCACGAATAAGCATCCGTCTGCTCTGGATAGAAATAGCGGAATGTATCCGTAAATCCAGCCTCTTGAAGAATCGTCATCTTCTCCCGCTCTTCTGCTGTAAATCCTGAATTACCATGATTCGACTTTGGATTTTTCAAGTCTATTTCTTGATGCGCTACATTTAAGTCACCACATACAATGACTGGCTTACTCGCATCCAACTGCTGCAAATAAGTACGGAAGCGATCTTCCCATACCAAACGCTCTTCTAGACGTGACAAATCCCGCTTCGCGTTCGGCGTATATACATTCACCAAATAAAAGGTTTCGAATTCAAGGGTAAGAATCCGACCTTCTGGCTCTTCATTTTCCTCAATTCCATAACGTACGGTTAATGGCTTATGCTTCGTAAATACCGCAGTACCAGAGTAACCTTTCTTCAACGCATAATTCCAATATTGCGAATAGTGTTCGCCAAGGTCCAGATCAATCTGTCCCTCCTGCAGCTTCGTTTCCTGTACGCAAAAGATATCTGCATCCATTTCCTGAAAATAGTCCATAAATCCTTTATTTACACAAGCCCGCAAGCCGTTTACATTCCATGAAATAAGCTTCATCGTTACCTCTATCTCCTTGCTATCACTTTTTACTGCATAGCTTATAGTGTACCATATTTAGCGTTGTATATTTGAATACCTACTTCGTAATAAGGTTCAAAAGCAGTTTCCTACTGTCAACGAAGTCCTCTTCATCTACCCTTTTCTCGGTAGGCTTGCTCAAATGAGTTCCGTACTTTTCAACCAACACAAATAACCATCTCCTTGCTCTGGATTTAAATCATGGAATGTAACCATATATCCAAATTTTCAAGAGATAGTTAGCTTTTTGTTATGACACATTCAATTCGAGGGCAAGCCCATTGTAGCTTCGAAAATAATTACGTTCATCAAATAAAAGGCATGATTTCGAACATTTTTAGCTGTCGTTCATAACAGCAATACGCCGCCCATCATCCCCACTACGATCTTTACTGGTCCTATCATGAGTATATCCATCCAGTGGCCCATTTCTTTCCGTATAATTCCTGTCAGTGTTACCTAAAGAATCGTCCTCCGTTCGAACGATCTGCTTAGTAAACTCACCACCTCTATCACTAACCGATGTGGTGTAGATGTCTTTTGCAAAATATTCAATAGACAAACTCTCGTTATAGCTGATAGACTGCTCACGTTTGTTCATTAATAGTGGAGGATATACGACTGTATCATACAGAACCCCATCCTTCGGACCGATGATCTCTACATTACTCGCACTGTTATTGCTAATTATGATTTTGCTTCCCGCATGGATTAATTTACTGCTGGAAAGCACACCTTTATCCAAATCAACAACCTCTCCATAGCTATCGTACTCAGCAAATTCATACGTTCCTTTGAAGCTAAGTAATTGAGAGCTGGCAGAGCTATTTACAATCTGCATACTTTCTCCTTTTTTCAAGGTCTTTCTCTCCAAAGCAAAATCCTCTCGCTCAAACAAAGAAAAAGCCTCATAAGGACCATATACATGCAATGGTTCGTCGCTTTTGTTCGTCACAACATATTTAATCTTACCAAGTTGTCGAGCGGAAGCTGAACTGTTGCCATAACGATCAAGCTCGTTATTTAAATAAGAAACATAATCATACTGCATCTTTCCGCTATCAACATTAAAATAAACATAATAGATGTTATCGCTTACATTATTCATTTCCAATGTTTTATTCGTGTCTATGTATCGATGAAATACAGCAGGATGCTTTCTTGTTTCCATGCTAAAATACGAATGCGGCGCATACACTTCGATTGCCTCTTGTTCTCGATTGGTTATCGCTATCTTTCTAGCGATTTCAAGGAGCATTCGCCCACCTTTATGATCAGCCTCATACGATTGCAGCATATTATATTCATCGTAATTCGCTTGATCATTTTTTCCATTCACATAAAAATATTCATCAGTAATTCCGATATTCGTTATTTCCACGCTCTTACCCGGCTGTAACCATCTGCTTACAAGTGCAGGAGATTCCGACCGAACAATATCAGCTTTGTTTTGAGCAACCGCTATCGTGACGATATCATTTGACGTATTTGTAATGACTAATCGTTCATCTCCCGTGACAGCATAAGAAGAAGACGTTGTCCCTTTCCCGTATGCATTTGCCCCTTTCGATTGACTTGTCTCTGCGAAATCAAATGTATCTCCTTTCAGATTAGCCGTTATCGTTTTACCGTCTTTTGAACTGACCCGAGCGGATTCACCTGGAGCCAAGTGATATGTATATTCAGTAGCATAAGCGGTTTGCGATATACCAAGCAGAATCACGAACAGCATACTCACGCTAAGCACAAGCCAGCGTTTCAAACTAGACTTCATAGCAGTTGCCCCCATAATAGTATCTCTATCTTAAAATATATATGTATAATTTGTTCTCAATTATGTGCTTGGAATACATTCAATCATTCTTCCTCACGTGCATATACAATATTACGATTATACTAAAATAAGAATGTGTCTGAATATTAACCTATCAGACCAATTGCATAGTACTTTATTACTTGCTTTAATTATGTTTTCTTGAACATATGTAAATATTTATGATTTAAAGTGAACAGAATCCGCTCTACATGATACTGAAGACCTATTTTTCACAAAAACTTCTGAAATTATTAGCATTCACCAATCTAGTCTTCACTACTATCCGGTAATTGCTCAATAGCTGCATCCTTCCATAGTCATTTAAGATGCTATCTATTGGTTTCGATCTTCCCGCATATATCCCGTAAACTATTATCTATTTTATGTACGGATAAGAGATTATCAGCAAATGTTGGATGCCAGATGCACGATAGATTAATATGCTGACTCTATAATAATTGAATAGTTTAGTAGTACGGGAGGTTAGCTAATGTCACAATCAAACATTCCTAATATTACGCCGATCATCTCTGTGACACGCGATGATGCCATTACCTTACTCTTATCATCGATCGCTTTGGAGGAACTTGGTCTAAGTCACATTTTGAATGCTGAGGGGGAAAAGCTTCAATACGTACTTGGTACACTGCCTGGAGTGACATCACCGCCAGCAACCATTAGTGACGTGCTCACAATGAATGAAAGTGTGCGAAATACGATACGTGAGTTAACGAAAAAGGAATATTTATTGGACAGCAAGCTAAACAGTATTTTGAACACGCCAATTTCGATTGGCCCTACAGGGCCTCCTGGACCAACGGGTCCATCTGGTGGGCCTCCAGGCCCGACAGGAGCGACTGGCGCTACGGGCGCGACCGGTTCAACAGGTGCCACAGGAGCAACTGGCGCTGCAGGAACGGCAGGCGCTACGGGTGCCACGGGAGACCCAGGACCTACTGGCCCTACTGGACCTGCGGGAGCGACCGGGGCTGCGGGCGCCGCTGGAGCAACTGGCGCTACGGGAGCGACCGGGCCAGCGGGAGCAACAGGAGCGACCGGGCCAGCGGGAGCAACAGGAGCGACCGGGCCAGCGGGAGCAACAGGAGCGACCGGCGTTGGAGTGACGGGTCCTACAGGTCCAACAGGACCATTAGTAACCGCGAACAACGCCACCGTATTTAATCCAATTAACGTAGCCGTAGGAGCTAACGGTAGCGTGCCGTTTAGTGACAACGGGACAATTAATGGAACCGCAATATCACACGTTGCAGGATCAACGGATATACTTCTAGATCCGAACCAGACTTACTACGCGACTTGGAACGCAAATGCTAACACGTTAGCAGCTGGCCAGCTTCGAGCGTTCGCCTTGTTCCTGAATGGCGTACAAATACCAGGGACGATTCAATCCGTTGCGAATACTGGAGCCAATAGCGCTATCCAACCTACCATTACTGGAGGGGCTGTGTTTAACACAGGGGCTGCGCCAAACATTTTGACTTTACGGAATGTCTTCGCCGCGGCTACAACGATAGCGGCACCAGGCGTTACGGTTATTAAGCTCATATAGTTTAGCGAGGTTTTAAACAAGCATTTTTCTAACTAGTAAAATTTAAAAAAATGAGCCAGTGGAAGATACAGAACATTGATGATGAAACACATGGTCATCTCAAGCAGATAATCGGATAAGAGCTATATAGCGGCGAATGCTTCCTTTCATTCAATTGGGAAGTGTTCGCCTAATTTTCTTGAGCCTATATAAACTATGTTGGATAAAGAAAGACCTTGAAGGCTTCTGCGTCCTCAAGGTCTTTCTTTAATAAAATCAATACACAGTATACATATTATGGAATACGTTACCCGTCTTCCAATTTTATTTCTTCCCAGCCTCCCCCACTATTCTTTTCATATGTCATATAACCATCATTCGAATATTTATCTGTAATTATCTCAGTTATATCTGACTTATTATATCCCTTTTTTACATCAATCTAATCATGTAGAAATAAAATAAATAGGGAAGTTGAATCATTGGCATTCGATAAATATGCACCTAAAAGCTCATTGTATTCCGTACTAAAAAACAAACATAAATGCTCTACTTTGAATAGTATATTATCTTTGCGTTCAATCAATCCATCGTAACTAGCAAGTAAATTGAAATCATCCAAATCAAAAATTCTATTTGGTGAAAGTAACGGATTCATGCCTCTAATAAATATACCTGTTACATCACCATTATTCTTTTCAAGGAAAATAACATGATCTAATCGCTCATTATCTTCCTCAGCAAGAAGCACATCCCCGACTTGAATATCTTCAATGGTTTTCTCCCCTTCGTTAGTTCAGAACTTGATTCAGGGAAGAAAGAAATTCGCAACTATTTGAGCTACTACCATTGCATTAGAGTTCTATAAGTTGATAATAAACAAAAAACCTTAAGAAAATTCTCGTGGTTTTTTGTAGCATAAATATTCAACTTTCTTTTTTCACATATTCATTGAGTTTTTCATCCCAAACTCTGATTACCTTGCCATCCATTCTAATAAATGAATCTTCCCATTCTTCTAAGATATATCCACCTAATGGGCTGTTAGAAATTTCGTCCTCCAATGGTAGTTGCGTATACTTTTCGACATATTCTCTATCCCGTGGTTTCAGATTTATATCAGTATATTTTGAAAATTCCGCAAGACACTCTGAGCATTTATAGAATAATTCACCATCCCTTTTATCTTTTTTTTATTTCAATCCAGCCCTGATTACAACCGTTACACCAATCTACTTTATAAATATATTTATCCTGCATAACCACAATCCTTTTTCTATCGAGATGAAAAAATTATGTTTGTCTGTAAAAAGACCCTGAGGACAAATATCCTCAGGGCTAACAAAAAATCAGTTCCAATGTAAAGCAACTCTACGGTTTAAAAATACCTCTTTCAATTCTTGAAGAAATTTCTGTTCCTGCTTTAGCTTCCCATTGGCCCCCTGCAAATTGATATTAAATGGCGGAACTGCACCGAAACTTCCACAAAGACAATCTGTCATACTCAATAAATCATAACCATAATAGCCACCCGGACCATTAATAGCTTCTCCTAGAGCACAAAAGAATGAAGTCGCATCGTCTACATGCTTTCCATTCAACTCGTACTCACCATTCTCCTGGTCTTGAGTGTGATTGCGATTAATTGTATTGTAATTTAATCGAGTAACTTCTAACCATCCTACTCGTTGCTTGTCCGATAGTTCTGTCCATAAGTTTTTTTGGGAAAGTTCTGCCCTCCACATCTCCCAGATTTCTAACGCTTCCTTTGTGGCTACATAGGTAACGTACCAACCATATCAAACTCCCGCACACTACCACTAAATCCTGACTTATGAAAATAAAATGGTTCTCTCAAATAAAAATAATAGACCCCTATTGGATTACCCTCATTATTAATGATAGTGAGATCTAGATTGTTGATATACATTTTTGTATTATTACAAATCTCTATAAAATGATCTGTAAAACTAAAATCTATAAACGTTATTTTATTAAATTCTTCACCATCTATTTGCTCTGTCTTAGCCCCTGTTAATCCTTTTAACTCGGTACATCTTCCTACGACCATACCATTTTCAGTATCTATTAAAGCATATTTATAAGTCATATAGCCTCCTTTTCTCTCCCCCTCCGCCCATAATAAAGGAAGACGGTTATCCATTATGGATAACCGTCAATATTTTACGAGTCTGTGCTGACTATATTCTACCTAATGCTCTATCAGCTTCTATTTGAAGTTCTATCGTTTTAGATCCCATGTATTTCTGTGCAGTCTTCAGAATCATTCTGTCATTTCCGAGTACTTCCAACACCGTAGTTGCAAAAATGCTCTTTAAGTGAACATCTTTATCAGCAGATACTTCTTCAAAATATTTAAAGATACTTTCTAGCAAATTAATGTTTCTTTCCTCGCTCAATAATTTAATTATTTTCGGCATGAATACTCTCTCAATTATGATAGTTTCTAGCACCTCACCGTAATACTCGATTGATTCTCTATACTCATCTTCAGCCGACGGTAAGAAATCTAACATTATTCTAAAGAATTCTTCCGTTTTTTTATTCACAACCACCAACTCCTCTAATCAAACAGTCTTATTGCTTTCTCTAGATCATTTCTTATAGCATCAACTATATCTGAGTCATTAAGGCTAAGTTTCCCGGATTTCGCTAGCTTATTTAACCCCCTTAACTGGTCCTGAGCTTTTTGTAGATGAGTTGAAGAACCCTCGTAAAACTCCTTTGTAAGTATAGCAGCAGTTCCGCCATCTCCAACTTTTGCACCAGGTCTATAAAGTTCATTTATGAATCCTCTGAGATTTACACTTTGAACAGTAGATAACAATTTTTCTCTATTAGAACCAGTAAATTCAGGCATATTGTTTAAAAGTCTAGTAACACTATTAACAGCACAATTATGAACCCAAATTCCAAGGTTAGATACAAAGTAAGACTGGAAATCCGCAACCTCAAAGTTATAAACAGTCGTTACTCGTGGTTCCTTTTCTATCTTATCTATCGATAGTTTAGAACCGTCACTCGTAACAAGCAAGTCCCCGACCTTCAAGTCTTTGACCTCAGTCCATCCCTTGCCATCCAGCCAGAAAGGATACTCCGACGTGGACATAATAGATTTCGTCAGACTGTTTTTGGAACAGAGCCACTACTTCTTTGTACGCTACTTCTCCCGTCTCATCTGACTTCGCAAGAACCATATCTCCGACCTGAATGTCTTCAATAGGTTTCTCCCCTTAATCCGTCTGCACTTTCGTGCCTGCGGTGAAACAGTTACACGCTACGTCATCAGCCTTCTTACTGCCCCAGCCGAAGAAGTTCTTAATCTTGCTTCCTGCCCAGAAAACGCCTTCGGTTACATACTTACCTGCATGCTTCATACCAGGAATCGGAATAAAGCTCGCTGTCGCACCTACGCCTTCTGCCCAACGCTCTGCGGTCGATAATCTTTCGCCAGTAATATGGTTGTAGCCGCTAAAGGCTTGCTGGAAGCCCTTCGCTGTACCGAGCCCTGGCATCGTATCTACGAGGAAATCTCCTCCTTGTATCCACGGGGAATCTCCATCTCTACTAAGTCCAAATGGATCGATATAAGAGATCGGGTTGCCGTTTACATAGGCGAAACGGTTCAGCGTCTGCGACTGATCGATCGAGCCTCTTAGAATGTCTCGATTCATAAATCGTTTCAGTTCTGGATGATAGTAAGTATCTGCTACTTAGAACAAAAAAAGAAAGACCTTGAGGTTCTACACCCTCAAGGTCTAATGAAATAAACATTATAATATTAGAATTTAATACTCGTTGATTTTATTTTATACCCTACCGGGAGATTGTATTTCCATAATTCCTCAACTTCATATCCACCAATATTGATACCTAAAAATGAAGGATCTATAAAAATTTCTTGCTTGTTAAATAAAATTAATTTAAAAGCATCGCATATTAGCTCACAATTATTTACCTCTAAATTGAAAAACTCGATATTTACAATCTTGTTGTCTAGCATTGGATTATTAAAGATAACCCCACTGATTCTCGATTTTGCAGGTATCACATCTTCCAAATCGATATCAATTTGAATAGTATCAACTTTGGAGATAGAAATCTTGGAGTATTGCTCAATGGATTGAAGTTTAATCAATTGTTCTCCAAATTCAAAAATGAGGTAATCCGTATTGGCAACAAACTCAGACAACTCACCTTCTTCGAAATCTACAAAACCCGTTAAATATATTTCATCTAAACAAAACTTACTTATTACCTCTGTAATTTCTTTTAACATTCGGAAACTCCATTCGGAAGCATTATTTGAAAACTATATTAAGATCCATCCCTTTGCCAGATTCTAATAATGTAACCTGTTCTCCATCAGGTTTAGTTACTACAGTCAGCCCGTTCCCACGATAAATATTCATCAAGCCTGAATTTTTATTTATCGTCCCTTGACCTATGAAACTTACTGTCCCATCATCTATCATTTTCCCAATATCCTCAAGAAATCTTGGTCCGTCTGCTTCAAGTTTAGAATACTTTGTACCAAGTGTTTTTTCTAGTAATGTCTTATGCTTTAGAAAATGAGCTTTGAAATTCTTACCTGCAATTATTTCACAATTATGAACCCAAACACCAAGATTTGAAACGAAGTACGAATTAAAATCCTTAACCTCAAAGTTATAAACCGTTGTTACTCGTGGTTCCTTTTCTATCTTATCTATAGATAGTTTAGAACCATCACTAGTAACAAGCAAGTCTCCAACCTGAATGTCTTCGATTGGTTTCTCCCCTTCATCCGTCTGCACCTTCGTGCCTGCGGTGAAGCAGTTACATGCTACGTCATCAACCTTTTTACTGCCCATTAATAAAAGGACCTTGAGAGTAATATCACCTCAAGGTCCAGAAATATTATACTATACACCTTTAATTTTGCTACTACAAACTAGCCTCACTTCCAAAGAGAAACACTGATAATTCCTTCTCCTCTTTTGCCGTTCTCATTACAACATCATTAAAGCATTCAATTATCAGTTTATAGTTTTCAGGATCATTTTTTGCCATGATATCAACGTGAGTCCATAAAATATATAGCTTCTGGGACTCACATTCTAAAAAACCACCAGATATTGAATCAATAAAAGCATCTAAATTATCACCTATTAAAGGTGGATCTTGTGGAAGTATACTACTAACCTTTTTAAAAAAAGAATATTTGTTTGAAATATTTGAACCATTCAGAAGAAAAACTTCTGAAGTATTCTTATTAATTTCCTTTAGCACAACACTAAATTCTGTTTCATCAAATTGGGAAATTGATAAGTAGCTTATATTCATCATCTCCTGTGCTATCTGATTCTCACAAATGGCGGATCTCCTGCTTGTCCATAATGCGTCCATGTATAGTATATTATATTTGTATTCTCATTTATTACAATTCTTCTTACACCTCGGTTAGTCGTACCTCTAGGTGGGCTAACAGTGTACTCTTTGTAGCTACCATCATCGGGCAAGTGACCCTCTCTGTTCTTAAAATCAGCTCCCCAGTTCCTCTTTAATTTCCGATCGGTTGGTTCGGTACCAGAAGTAATATAATTTAGAGTATTAATAACAGCCGCTAACTCCTCTTCCGGAAGATTTGTAATCCATGGTATTACAGCACAATTATGAACCCAAACCCCAAGGTTGGATACAAAGTAAGACTGGAAGTCCGCAACCTCAAAGTTATAAACCGTTGTTACTCGTGGTTCCTTTTTTATCTTATCTATAGATAGTTTAGAACCGTCACTCGTAACAAGCAAGTCCCCGACCTTCAAGTCTTTGACCTCTGTCCATCCCTTGCCATCCAGCCAGAAAGGATGCTCCGCCGTAGCTTCTATTACTTCGTTTCCGACGTGAACATAATAGATTTCGTCAGACTGTTTTTGGAACAGACCCACTACTTCTTTGTAAGCTACTTCTCCCGTTTCATCGGACTTAGCAAGAACCATATCTCCGACCTGAATGTCTTCGATAGGTTTCTCCCCTTCATCCGTCTGCACCTTCGTGCCTGCGGTGAAGCAGTTACACGCTACGTCATCAGCCTTCTTACTGCCCCAGCCGAAGAAGTTCTTAATCTTACTTCCTGCCCAGAAGACACCTTCGGTTGCATACTTACCTGCATGCTTCATACCAGGAATCGGAATAAAGCTCGCTGTCGCACCTACGCCTTCTGCCCAGCGCTCTGCTGTCGATAATCTTTCGCCCGTAATATGGTTGTAGCCGCTAAAGGCTTGCTGGAAGCCCTTCGCTGTACCGAGCCCCGGCATCGTATCTACGAGGAAATCTCCGCCTTGAATCCACGGGGAATCTCCATCTCTACTAAGTCCAAATGGATCGATATAAGAGATCGGGTTGCCGTTTACGTAGGCGAAACGGTTCAACGTCTGCGACTGATCGATCGAGCCTCTTACAATATCCCGATTTACAAAACGCTTCAGATCTGGATGATAGTAACGAGCTCTCATTTGGTACAAGCCATTCGAGTCCGTCATAACACCATCTCGACCATTGTAGCGGAACGGTTGCTCTGTGACGCCTTCATGTCCTAGTGCTTCGCCATAGTAACCATAGGTGTACGTATCTGTGACTTCTCCAGCTGGATTCGTCAATGCCTTCGTGCTTCCACGACGGTCATAGTGATACGTAGCATATGCACCTGATGCATCTTCACGTCCAATTAATCCAAGACCGTAAACATAGTACGCTTGTGCTTGGCCTTGCTCATTCGTCTCCATAAGCACTTGCGACAGCATCGCTTCTGGATTGACGACATACTTGGTCGTGACTCCATTAACCGTGACCGAAGTACGGATATTATCGCTGTTGTAGCCATATTTTACACCGCCAGCTTCGATCAACCTGTTGCGTGCATCATACGTATACGGCTGCATACTGCCGCCAAGCGGTCCATTGATGAGATTTCCATCTGCATCGTACGTTACAGCTTGACCATTAAACGTTGCCATTCGGTTGTCCGTTGTGTAGGTCATTTCAGCATCTGGCACGGTTTGCGTCATTGGAGAAAGACCTGGCCCATTGATATCCATAACGGGTTGTCCAGACGTGCTGGCACCAATAGCGCTAGTAGCGCCAGTACCGTACACATTGGCTGTAACAGAAGTGCCAGCCAACTCTTGCTCCGTCAATACGTTGCCTACAGCATCATACGTGTACGTGTAACCATGCAGCATCGCCCCATCTCCACATGTATCTGTAAGCTTGATTAAGCGACCTGCTGGATTGTATTCACGTTTTTCGAGTGTACCGTTAGGACGCTCTGTTGTAACAAGACGGCCATTCGCATCATAGCTGTACGTCGTCACGCGATTCGTCCAATCCGTTACCGTCTTCATTCGTCCTGCACGATCATACGTGTATTTCACTGCTTTGCCGTCAGGATAAATGAGTGTCGTTAAACGTCCAGCCGCATCGTACACATACTGCATGCGCTGACCATCTTGATCTACGTATTGTGTCACACGATCGAGCTCATCGAAAGTACGTGTGATAACATCACCGTTTTCTTTCTGCTCCACTACATTTCCATTAGCATCACGCGTGTACGTCACTTCTCCAGTTGGGTCTGTGAAAGAAGCCAAATGTCCTGCTGGATCGTATTTGTACGTCGTCACTTGTGCACGCGCATTCGTTGACTTGTCCAGCTGTCCTAATGGGTTGTAAGCATAAGCTTCATTACCACCAGAAGCGTTGGACTGACCTGTCAATCTGCCGATCCGATCATACGTATATCCAGCAGCATTGCCATTGGGATCCGTTAATCCTTGTAATCGGCCAAGCGCATCAAATTGTTGAGTCGTTTGTCCTTGCAGCGGATCGGTTACTGCATTCAGACGGTTCATGCCGTCGTAAGTGTATGCCGTTTGGCGCTGCAATGGATCAATGGATTGCGTAAGGCGATTGTTCTCATCGAACATATACGTCCATGTTTCGTTCAATGCGTTGGACTGGGATTTCATATTTCCAGCCGCATCATACGTTACGCGATACACTTTGACACCTGCTGCATCTTCCACTGCTGTAAGGCGATTCAAAGCATCATACTCATACTTGAACGTTTCACCTTCTGCATTCGCAGCAGCAATAACATTGCCTATCGCATCATGCTGATATGCCGTATAATTACCAAGCGGATTCGTGATTCGGTTCAAGCGACCTTCGCCATCATATCCAAACGTACTTGTTTCCTTCTTAGCATTCGTAACTTGTGTAAGCTTGCCATTGCCATCATAGACGAATGAAGTTTTATTACCTCGCCCATCTGTCGTGCTAGCCAAAAATCCTTGGTTATCATACGCATAACGTACAATGTTCCCTAATGCATCGGTCTCTGTAGATAACTGATCGTCTGCCAAATAAACTACCTTCGTCGTATTGCCTGCTTCATCCCGCTCATTAACAAGGCGACCTGCTTCATCATAACCGAGATGAAGGGTTTCCCCTTCGCCATTCTGTACCGTACTTACACGATTGCCCGTATATTTGTACAGCGATTGAGCGCCTTGCGCATCAGTTACCGACTGAAGCAATCCATTTGCATCATAGGCATACGTTGTTTTTCCTTGATCAGGGTCCGTAACGGTAATCAGACGATTATGCTGATCGTACGTATTCACAATCGTTTTCTTATCGGGCCCAGTTGCGGTTAGCAAATTGTTTGCTTGATCGTACGTCATCGTCATCGCTTGGTTCATATGATCGACAGCACTGATTACGTTCCCGCGCTCATCATACGAGTAACGTGCCGTTTGCTTCAGCGCATTCGTCATACTTGCACGATTGCCCGCTTCATCATACGTATACGAAGTCGTACGACCCAACGCATCTTCAACGGCAAGCAATTGATAGTTGCGATTATGTGTGCGTTTAATTACATCTCCGTTGCGGTCTGTTATCGTCGTGATTAGCTTCCCATCTGCTTCTTGGTAAGCAAACAACGTCGGTTTGCTGCCTGCAAGCGCATCCTGCTGTTTCACGACACGGCCCTCGCTATCGTATTCGTTCACGAATAGCTTCGTACCTTCGCTTTCCGCTGACACAATGCGATCTTGCTCATCATAGGCGTAGTTCGTCACTCTGCCCATTGCATCGGTAATCTTAGTCAATCGTCGTGCATCATCATAGCCAAATGTCACTGCGCGATTGGCATGATCTTTTACAGCAGACACATCACCATTTGCATTGTAGCTAATTGTTAATGCTGCTCCTGTGAGCGGATCAATGACAGCTTGCAAACCGTTTGCATCATATTGGAACTGCAAAGTCTGACCTGTCTTATCTTTCATCTCCGTGAGACGACCAACGGAATCAAAGTGGTAGCTAGTGCCTTTATTCCGTGACCACACATAGCCGCCATCAGCTTGTTTCACGACTTTGTCCAGCTTGACTGCTTTATCTTCCGATCTATAGCTTCCATCTGCCTGTTGCTTAAAGGTATTGCTATGGAAAGCATTGCGATAAACCTTTATCGCTTCTCCCGTTTCACTTACCTCTAGTCGAAGCTCATAGTTATGGCCCCACACTTTACCTAACGCTGCATCACCTTTTAGCAAAGAATGATATTGTGCTTGGAAAGGAATCGGCACTGCGCCATGCGCAGTTAGCAGCGTTCGGTTAATAATTTGTGCACCTGTCGACGTATCAATCGGATCGGCATGGAACGACTGTGGATCATAGTCAGACGCTTCTAACTTCGCGATTTCATCCGCCGCAGCAGCACCTGAGATCGGAGCTGGCGGTGCATCTTTTTCTGCAAATTGGAACAAATCATACGGTGCGAACGCGCTGATCGAGCTCGTGTCTGCACCTCGAATCGATACTGTCTGGCCCGCAGGAATCGTCATCGGACTGTAGCCGACTTGTTCCGGCTGCTGAAGTATACGGTATTTGAAGTCACCAACAACCGTTATAGCACTCTGTGCATTGCTCATATTCGTAGCTTCCAGCACTTTGCCGCTGCCCAATTGTGCATGAATAAGAGCGGACTTATCCGTTGGAACTACTTGCAGCTCGTTCTTATTACCTGTCACCACTGTTCCGTTAACTTTCGCACTCGTTAACACAACTCGCTGACCTGGCAATACGTTAACGGATTGTTGCAAATCATCTTTACTGTAATGAACAGCCTTTCCTTGTCCATCATAGACAGCTATATCATATTTCCCTCGCACAATCAGTTCCTGCGGAGCTCCTGTTGCATTCGTTGCTACAATGCTGTTTCCTGATAGAAGCTTAAGGAAAAATTGATTTTGATCCCCAGCCCAACGAATCGCATCGGTTGGCACTTCCACGGTAATCGGAATCACTTGTGCATTCGTGATTGCTTTACGTTCTGTGGAATCAAATGATTTTGCCGTACCACCGCCCGCTTTACCTGAGGACTGCAATGTTCCAGCGGCATCATAAATTTGATACTCATACTGCGCGTCAGCTCTAGGAGCAAACGGACCAGCTGAGATGTTATAGAACGAGATCGTATCCATCGGCTGCATCGTTTTGATCGTTACAGCTCGTTCCTTACGATTCACAATCTCAAATGCATCAAATGCTCCTGATACGGTGACAGATTGTCCACTTGTCGGAGACACAACCATTTTATATAGATTGTACATCGACTTGGTGCTGCCACTCTGGTTGGAATAGTAAGTAGAGACTTCGCCTTCCGCATTGTACTGCGCAAAGTCATACGTACCTACGAAATCGACGTACATCATTTTATTCAGCTTATTACGCAGCATGATCGTTTCATCTGCTTGAAGATGACGTTTAAACGTTACCGGATTCTCTCGTACTTGAACACGGAACGGATCATACGCCCCATAGACGATAATCGGCTGCGCGTCACTATTTTGCACCGCTGCTTTTTCGCCATGGACAAGCTTCTCGGTCGTTATCGTACTGCGATTATTTTGATAGTACGTAAGTTTGCCTTGTGGATCATATTTCGCCATATCATGAATGCCTGTCATCTTCACTTCAGCAGACGGTGTACTCATCAACGTTGCTTCCATGCTCGCTCCTGGCTTCAATTCATGTTCGAATATGGCTGGCAAATTGCGTTCCTTCACTTGGAACACATCATACGGTCCTTCAATGATCGTGGTCGTCGCTAACGCATTCGTCAGTGCGAGTCGATTGCCACTGCCCACAAGCTTGGACTTGCTCTTATATCCACGTTCTACGTCAGCTACATGTCCTTTTACATCATACATGGCAAAGTTATAACTGCCTTCGTTATAAATGGAATACGCCTTTTTCGATGTATTCGTCAGGTCTAAACTTGCAGCTGCCGGCAGCTTGTGCTTGAACGTAACCGGATGCTTACGGTCTTTCATCGTAAAGACTTCATACGCACCATATACTTCGATCGGTTCTTCATGTCGACTCATGACAGCAATACGCTGTCCAGCTTCTACACTACGATAGCTGATACTGCGATCCCGCGCATATGTACCTGGTGTCCCATCTACCTCATAGTCCATCATGTCATAATTGCCTGTGAGATTGATGTTCGCAGATCGAGCCGTTTGGTTCGTAAATTCAACACTTTGCTCTGCTGCCAACTTGCGTAGGGCAAGTGCAGGTGTTTCACTAGCTTGAGCGCTCACTGCTTCATAAGGCGCAAACCATTGCAGCATGGCCGTACCTGCTCCGGTGATGGTTATTCTTTCCCCACCATACAGCAGCAAAGATTTCGATGAACGCAGTCGATCAAAGGATCGCAATGCTCCATCTTGTTTATAACTTGCCTGATCATAGGTTCCTTCGATATCCAGATTGAAGTTCCCAGGCGTGATGCTCGTTATGCGGGAGCTTGCCCCAACAGGCAAGTAACCTTTATACAGAGCCGGATTCGCTTGTTCCGTAAGGATAAACGCATCTTCAGCTCCTGATATGGTCAGATTCGCAGCCCCACTGTTCGTGAGCACGATATGCTCCGTTGTTGCCACACTATAGGTATCACCTGTTAATGGACGACCAAATTTCTCTACATTATTTTGTCCACTATAGATTGCATAATGATGTTGGTTACTGGCTGTTACCGTGAAGCTCTTCGTCGCTTTATTCATCGCTTTCAACGTTTCACCAACAGCAAGCTGCTTACGGAAGCTGACCGGCTTGTCACGCTTCGTAAAGACGAAAGCATCATAAGCCGTGTACATCTCCGCTGTCGCAGAGCCCACGTTCGTTAAGGCAAACCTCTCCATCGAATCAATTGGAAGTTGAGCAATACTTCTATTTTGATAATAAGTTTGAATCATGCCTAACGTATCATACGTCGCATAGTCGAATAGACCGTTTAGCTTTATCGCTGCTCTTCCGGTTGTTCCATTAGCCCCTGCAATGCTTTGAGTTGGAGCGATTTGTTTCACCATTAGAGCAGGATTCGGACTTGATGCATAGGTAAATCCCTGTTTTGGCGCAATAATCTCTACATCCGATGCACTATTATTCGTGATCACCATTTTGTTATTGGCGCCGATAGATTTACTGGTAGAATAAGATCCTTTTTCAAAATCAACGACTTTACCAAGGCTATCGTACTCAGCGAAATCATACGTTCCACGAAGCGTAAGCGTACGGGATTCAGCAGACTTATTGGAAATCTGCACACTTTCCCCTTTTTTCAATATCCTTGATTCCATGGCATAGACATCTCTGTCATAGAGATAAAAACCGTCATAAGGACCATACACATGTAATGTCTGTTCATTCTTGTTCGTTACAACTAATCGTTCATTTTTATCCAATCTTCTATAAGAATTTGAAGAATAGCCATAGCCCACAATTTCATTATTGGAATAGAAAACATAGTCGTAGTTGTTCATTCCTTTAGGAACAGATAGATAAACACTAAAAATATTTTCGTTTCCATTGTTTATTTCTAGTGTCTGTCCAGTCCCCACATAGCGATGGAATACAGCAGGATTGTATCTCGGCGCTATTTTATACTGGATATAAGGTCCGTATATTTCAATCGCTTCTTTATCTACATTCGTGATCGCCATCTTACGGCCCATTTTAAGACTCATCTGACCGCCTGAATGATTTTCATCAAAAGAAATTAACGTATTATTTTCATCGTAGTCTGCATGATCATTTTTACCCTTTACATGAAAATATTCATCTGAAATCCCTACGTTTGTTATTTCTGCACTATCACCTGGCTGTAACCACTTTGTTACAAGTGCAGGAGTCGATGAATAGTAGACGCTCGCTTTATTATCATCAACCGTTACGGTAACGGTATCACTGGATGTATTCGTAATGGTTAGCCGTTCGTCACCCGTCACCATCCGAGAAGAGGATTTCTTACTTCTACCGTATCCAATTACTCCTTTTGTTTCGCTCGTTTCTGCATAATCGTATGTAGGCCCTTTCATTTTAGCCGTTATCGATTTACCGTCTTTCGAGCTGACCTCGGCGGATTCACCGGGAGATAGTTTGTGTGTGTAGTCAACCGCGTAAGTAGTATGCAATACGCCATTTAGTAAAATAAATAGCATACCCATACTAAGCACGAGCCAACGAATTAAGCTAGATTTCATAGCAGAAGCCTCCATTATGGTGTCGCTAACAGTTGAACTGCCACATTGCCATATTTCGCAACCGCAGATCCACTGTCACTGAGAAGTAATACTTGCAGATGAAGTCGTGCTTTTACTGCATGGTCAGGAACTTTTAGTTCCGTTTGTACAGGTGCCCAGCCTTCAGCAGTCAGCACATTTCTCACAATGGCATGGCTCACATATGTATTGTCCTTGTCATAGTAATTCACGACCATTTGAGCTGCTGCATGATTGAGCAGTTCTGCCTTCATCCAACCGCTTAAGCTGTATGTCGCACCACCCATTACGGACATGTCCTGATAAATGTTCGCTCCACCCGGTTTCGTCGAACTGACTTGAATCATCTGGACGTGTGGGCTAGTAGATTGATAGACAGCTTCATATACAGATGGTGTTACGCCATTTGGAATCGCTGGCATAGCTACTGTAACAGGCTCAGTTACGATCTGATAAGCCGCAGTAACCCCTTCTGTGGCATAGCTGTTCCAGCCTTGTGCGATTCCAGTAGGCAGCACCTCGCCTGAAAAATTCCCATTAACTAAGCTTCCAGCCGCATGTTGCGCTGTACTTACTCGCAAAATATTACCTGCTGCATCATATTGATAGGAAGTATCCCCATGTTCTTTCGAAGATGCTGTTATTAATCGATCCCCAGCATCATACGTATACTGAGTTATATAAGCCGCTAAGCCTGTATACTGAAACAAGCTCGCTACGGCAATAACCACTATGAATACACTCACTAACTTGCGTTTCATACCTATGACCCCTTTCTTTTCCTCACCCTATGTACATTCAAATAAATGATAGTTTGATCATTTATTCATTATATAAACAAGCTGCATCCCAACTCCTTCCTCTCAAACAAGAGTTTAATTATACGAAAAAAAAGGAATGAAACCTATTATCCTTATCGATCAATTGCGTAGTACTTTGTTACTTAATTTTATTGAGATTCCCGAAATTTTTGTCGAATTATAGCTATTTTAATGAAATTGATTACTATTTCGCAGGAAAAACTGAACTAATATTAAATAAAAACACCCTTTAGCAAGCATTAGCTTCACCATACAGGCTCCACTAACATCTTTAAGCAAAAGGGTGTTATCCAAATTAATATTTACATTTTTGAACCGCATTACGTCATCATCGTAATCAAAGAATAAATAACGTAAAAGATTACAATTCCAATGAGAAACGATTTTATAACGCCCCATAAAAACTGCTTGTTGGAATACTCCGATTTGGGAAGCCTTTTATAAACTTGGAACAATCCCATCACGATTATCGCTGAAAAACAGATGTTTATCCCGTTGCGCAGCACTTTGAACACATACTCCCTAAGTGGAACTTGATAACTTGTATATCCTATCGACTGCTGTACGGTTACTACATCTGGATAATATACAATGGAAAATAATATACCAACGATAAGGCCATACAATCCCGCTTTAACTATTTTTTTCTCCATACATACCTCGCTATGAATTAGATGACAAGCTTCTATATAATTTGGGGAAAGGAACCTATTGGCCTACGACAGAAAATCCCCCTAGCCTGCCAATTACGTATTACGTAATACGTCTTACTTTCTTCCACACCAATTTACCAGCAATAAAGCCAATCATCCCGACAACCAATATAATACCAATTGGCACAATCGTTCCAACTACGCCTCCCGTTGCACCAATGCTTACTTCTTGGGATACATATTCAACGGTTTCATAATGTTTCTCGATGTCTGGTACATAAGTAATGGTGTTATACATACCCATTGCGATTTGAATAACGAAGTAAAGGAGACAGATAGCAATGGAAAATAGAAAGGCTTGCAGCAGCGTCCGCTTCAACTAGGTTCACCTCTTCATAATAGTAATGCGCATGCATAAAGGTTGTTCTAAGTTGTCAACACTTCTTACAATTAACACTATTTCAAAAGGTGTTCCAGCGTCTTATCCAACTTGTCATACGTAAACGCATAGCCCGCCCGCTCCAGCCGTTCGGGAATGACCCAGCGACTTTTCAACACTAACTCTGTCTCCGTCTTAATAAATACGGCGCCGATCTCAAGCAGCCAGCGCGGCGAAGGCAGCCCGATCCTCACATTCATCGTCTTCCGCAGTTGCTCCATCAACTCGCGATTCGTAACCGGATAAGGAGCAGAGCAATTAAACACTCCACTCAGCTCTTCGTGCTCGCGCAGGAACATAACGATGCCGAACAAATCCTCAATATGAATCCAGCTGAAGCGCTGATCACCTGAGCCCTGCACACCACCAAGCCCAAAACGAACTAAGTTCTTAAACGGCGTCATCACCCCGCCATCTTTTCCTAATACAATGGCGATCCGTAAAGCAACTTGCCGTGTAGCAGGCAGATTAAAGGAGAACAACGCCTCTTCCCACTGCTTCGCTACATCAACAGAGAAGCCCGTTCCAATATCTCCACCTTCCTCACTCATAGGTCGATCTTCTGCATGCCGATAAATCGTTGCCGTACTGGAATTTATCCATAAGGAAGGTGGATTGGAACACGCTAGAATTGCCCTACCAAGCAGATTGGTCGTGCTCGTTCTGGAACGAATAATTTCGCACTTGTTTTTCTCATTGTAACGACAGTCCACTGACTTACCTGCTAAATTAATAAGCATGTCAGCGTTATTTACCGCCTCTACAATCCCTTGTTCGTTGTCCCATGCCAAATGATGCGGTTGCCTAGAGATGATAATTACGTCGTATCCCATGCTGCGAAATTGCTTCTCGAAGTATTTTCCGATAAACCCTGTGCCGCCAGCTATGACAACTTTCTTTCCCATCTCCATCACTCGCTTCCTAGTTTAGTAGCTGCTTCGCCAGCTCAATATGAGCGGCATGATGATTGCCATGCCATGCATACAAGCCAACATTATAGTCGAGTCGAATCTCCTGCTTCGAATCAGGATGGTAGAACGTTCGCTGGAAGTCTTGCTCCGTCATCGATTGTAATAAAATAACCCATTTCCTATGCAGAGCTTCAATTAAAGCAAGTGACACCTCAACATCCACATCGATCGAATCTCCAAGTGCTACCCACTTCGCTTCATCATAAGGTTTAATCGTTGGCACATCCTCCGTCAATGCGAGCTTAAAGCGAGTAATGCTATTCATATGGCTATCAGCAATATGATGCACAACCTGCCGAATCGTCCATCCTCCCTCCCGATAGGGAGTTTCTAGCTGTTGTTCGTTAAGCCCTTCCACGAGCGCACGCAGCTTCGCTGGCAAATGCTCAATTTCTGCAATCCACTGCTGTCTCTGTGCTGGTGTAATAGTTCCTTCCCAAGTAAATGTCCCGATTGGATATTGTCTGTTCATGTAACTTCCTCCTGCTCCATTTAAACTAGCTATGTATCTAAACCTTTTCCGGTAAGCTATGCTCGGTTGCTGGCTTTCTAACAGCAAGCACCATACCTACAAAAATAAGGACGATTCCAGCCCCAAATTCCGTGAAATTAACGAACGGCAGCAGGATGACAATGCCGAGTGCTGTCTGCAAAAAGGTCACCGTGTATGAACTCATCACTTGTACACCTTTACCAAGCATCATCATGAATGCGTAACAAACCGCCGCCAAAAAGGCCCATAGTAATCCGGATGACATAAGTTCCGTCCACGATATCGATGCATCTACACCCACAATAAGCACGGTACCGACAAAGCAAGTGACGACGGACAGTAGCGCAAACATCGTTAGCTTCTCTTTAAAAAAGATACTTCCCGCAATAAGTACAATGACAGGCGCAAGATGATAAATTGTAATCCCGATCGTGATGGACGTTAATTCAAACGACTTGAACAAGAACACCCAGTTTAATACTAAAAACAACCCACAAAACAAAATTTGCAGCACTTCTTTTGACTTCCACTGCTCTGATTTGTAGCTTCCTGTTACATACCAGGCCAGACTTAGAAACATCGTCGCACATATACATCTGACAAAAACGAGCTCCAACGCAGGTATCCCTGTTTGCACCGAAAAGAAGCCAACGGAGCCGAAGATGGACATTGCAATAATCATTTTTATTACTGCTTGTGTATTCACTCGTCATATCCTTTCAATCTTATGTCATTCATAGGTGGCTTATCATTACGTTCTTCCTTTCATTGACTATCTGCTATCTGAAATCTGCTGCATCCATTCAGCAATTCCCTTTTGGCTATCATACCTCTACTATTTTACCAAAAATTCACTCTTATTTCGATTTTATTCTATTACTCTACTACTAAATAGCTTTTATTGATCATACGTTCGTGACATTCACCCAAATAAATATCTTTACATATGCTGTGAAAAAAGGTGAAGGAGCTCAAAACAATGTATATGTACCCAACAGGGATTCCTGTGTACCCACACCCTATCCACCCTGACAACCATCTGTTGTTCCATTCATGGTCTCGAACGGGCATTAGCAGTACTGCTGTGCAATTTATGAATGTGATGCGCATGCTCTGGGAGCAGCATGTAGCATGGACAAGAATGACGATTATTAGTATTGCAGAAGGATTAGCTGATGAAGAACAAACGACCAAACGACTTCTGCGTAATGTTCCAGATATGGCAGCTGTCTTTCGTCTTTTCTATGGAAATCAAGTAGCTGCCCGATTTGAGACCTTGTTCCTAGAACATCTTGTGTTAGCTGCACAGCTTGTACACGCAGCAAAAGCAGGAGACAATGCACAAGTAGCCGAGCTGAACAAAAAATGGTATGCCAATGCCGATCAACTTGCCAAATTTTTTAGCAGCATTAATCCATACTGGCCAGAAAACGAAATGAAAAAAATGCTGTATGAACATCTAGATATGACAAAGGCAGAGGCTATCTATCGATTGCACAAAGACTACGCTTCTGATATCGCTGCTTATGACCGCATTGAACAGCAAGCTCTAGCAATGGCAGATATGTTTGCACATGGTTTTATGAAGCAATTCCCGTACGCCTTTAGCGCATAAAAAAATCCCCTAAGGCTGTCCGTGTTTGCTGTTCCTCAGTAGGATCGCATTCACTTATCACCTTATGGGGATTTCTCGAAGTACCTATCTCTTCACCATATATTTACGCAATCCAAATTGAGAAATTACCTGCTGTTGGATTTGGCTAGTGCCTTCAATAATTTCAAGCACCTTCGCTTCGCGAAAAAGCCTCTCCGCAGGGTATTCATCCCGAACTCCATTCCCACCGTGAACTTGAACGGTATCGTTTGTCACTTCAACTGCTACTTTCGACGCAAAATATTTGGCTATCGCCGTTTCATGTATCGAATCTCCAGTTCCATCTTTACGCATTTGAGCTGCGGAAAGGCAGAGTGCTCGTGCTGCATGGACTTTCGTTACAGCATCGCCAATAATGCCCTTTATAAGCTGAAAATGATGCAACTTCTCACCAAACTGTGACCTTGTTCGCGAATATGCAACCATGGCTTCGAGCGCTTCCGTCGCGATCGCCACCCCCGCCCACGCAATACTGTAGCGTCCATGATCTAGAGCAGTAGACACAATATAAGTAAACCCGGATCCTTCACTGCCAAGTACATTTTCAGCCGGTATCTCTACATCGTGGAGCCTAATCTCTGCAATATGAACACCACGGTTGCCAAGCATACCTGCCATAGGAATTGTACTTACTCCTTCTCTTTCACGCTCGACAATGAATGTGGTTACACGTCCACTTTCATCAGCAGCGACAACAACAAAGAAATCAGCAATAGCTGCAAACGATATCCATTTTTTAATTCCATTCAATATATATTTGCCGCCCTCCTTGCGGTACGTCGTCTGCACATGCTTTGCATCTGACCCCACATTGGGCTCGGACAAGGCGAACGCTCCAATCCGATCACCACTTGCCATCTGGTTAAGCCAGGTTTTCTTTTGTGCAACCGTTCCAAATCGCAGCATGGTTTCACCCAACAGCGAAGTTTGTACCGTAAGGAGCGCTCTCGTATTACTGCATGCTTTTCCAATCTGCTCGGTCAGTAATCCATACGCCATAGGATTTAGTCCCAATCCGCCATACTCTTTCGGCCAGCTTGCAGCCAGGTAGCCTTGCCGGGCCATTTTATTTATTAAACTGCGAGGAAACACTCCTGAACTATCAATCTCTGCTGCTAGTGGCCTTACTTCTCGGTTAGCAAAACCGATTGCATCCTCTATGATCTGCGCCGTAAAATCACTTACTTGAACGCCCATATTCTACACCACCCGTGAATGCTTATCGATTAAATGAACGATGCTGTTTACTGTGCTGAAGTTGGCAATATCCATATCCTCATTTCCAATCGTGATTTCGAATTCTTGCTCCAAATAAGTAAGCAATTGCATGGCAAACAGCGAATTGACAAAGCCCATCTGAAAAATATGATCATCATCCGCAAACACTACTTCTTCTTCAAATACGATTAGATTGCTTTCGATAAATTGACGTACTTTTTGTTTAATTTCCATCATTTACGCCTGCCTCCCTGCAACCGCTACTTTTACCTCTAAATAAGGTGGAAACGGCTGAATTTGATCTAATTCATTTTCAAACAAAATTTGTCCTTGTTCATCGTTAGAAATTTCCTTAAAGTTAGCAAACCGATAAGTAACGTACATCATTTTATTACGATCGGTCTGCTTAAAATCAGCTTGTAGTCGTTTTCCTTTGTTTTTTGCCTGCTGCATAATATACGTTAAGATGACCGTGCCAACTCCGCGCGACATCACTCTGCAAGACATCAGTAACAATTTTAAATGCCAATGAGTTGGCTTTAATTCAAGCAAGGCCAGTCCAATTTTTCCATATGAGCCGTATTTGTCTGTCAATTCACACACAAGCAATAGATGATCAGAAGACTGTCTAAAGCGATCTAATTGTTCATAGCTGTATGTGTATCCCGTCGCGTTCAATTGATTCGTGCGGATTGTCAGTTCCTCCGCCCGCTTCAAGTCTTCTTCACGCGCTTCGCTAATGACAAATTTCATGTCTAGGGAACGAAGAAATGATTCTTTAGGCCCCTTATACGAATCCTCTTCTTTTTTGCGTTTAATGTCTTCCAAATACATAGTACGGCGGCGCAGCGAATCTTCAGTAATAAACCTTGGATTTAACCGTGGATTATCGAGCAAACTCATATACTCTGCTGCATCCAGACAGGTCACATCCGGATGTTCACTCTTGACTTCATCTCGCTCAAATATTTGATCATCGATAAATAAAATGGTATCCCGCCCTATGTTTAGATTTGTGCTGATGCAGGAAATAGAAAGTGATTTAGCGCTCCAGTTGATTTCTGGATATAAAAAGTAATGGTCGATCCCGAGTTCACGCAACTTATCCATAGCTGTCTCAGCATCATTTTTACTTGCAATCGAATGTAGAATTCCACGCGCGTCCAGTTCCGCAATAATCTCACGAATGCCTGCCTTTAATTCAACTTCATCCGATTCCAGCAGTACCCCGTTCCAGATGGTATGGTCCAAATCCCATACAACACACTTAATTTCCTTCCTTTTATCTTCATTCTTCTCCATGTCACCTCTCCTTTTAGCCTCTGTTATAGTGAAGGTTTGCCGGCATGCGCATTGTTTCGTTTATGATGGCGGTTACGTCTGTCGCATGCTCCATAATAAAAAAGTGACCTCCTGTAAACCTGTAGCTTTTAAAGCGCTGACTCACATATGCAGACCATTCAGCTATATGACATGTTTCTGTCATGACATCGTCTTCAGCGTATAGAACAGACATATCACAATTTATTGGAGAACCAACCTGAGGCTGATACCTATTCATCACTTGCAAATCTTTCCTTATTACAGGTAAAAATAACTGCATTAGCTCTTCACATTGAAGAGCCTCCTCAGGCAATCCACCCAACTCTTTTATTTCTTTTATTAGCTGCTTATCTGACGATGCAGGATGCAATTTGTCTGTATTCATATGAGGAGGATATGTTCCGGAAACAAACAAATGAACAGGCTCCCTACCTGTATGATGCTTAATCGATAGTGCTAGTTCGTAGGCAACATGCGCACCCATACTATGACCAAACAATGCAAATTCAGACTCATCTAATTCACCTTGCACACTTGACCATAAATCTTCTATAACATCCTCCATACAATCAAGTGGTTGATCCATGATTCTACGACCCCGTCCGGCCATTTCAAGCGGATGCAATTCAATATAAGAATTCAGCATACGCTTCCACGGTGTATAAATCATCGCCGAGCCTCCAGCGTAGGGAAGACAAAATAATTTGTATTTCATCTCACTCAACTCCTTGACTATCTATATCGGGTAGTGAAATATCGGTACCATTAGTACCATCTATTAACTGAAAAGTACATCTAACTCATCCTGGCTCACATGGACCGTATCAAAATCGGATGGAGTAAAATCATTCTCTTTCTGCTCGACACAAAATCGAATCATTTCTGATAGCTGTTCCATATATACCTTCGTAAATCTCTCGATCTCCGATGGTTGGAAATGAGCAGAATCATAGGTGATGCGGAGATGAAGCTGCTTCCCTATTACGATCGCTACGATATCCATTAAGCAAGTTAGCTCGTTACTCGGGCATACATCAACCCCTGTATCTTCTGTGGAAATCTCGATAATCGAGTTAGGAAGGCTATTATCCATCTCGCCCATATAATTAAACCTTATGAGGTCATGAGTACATCCGATAAGCTGGCGAGATAGATAGGTCAAGATGCCGTAATCTATCCCTTTACGAGGAATGGCACGCAGTTGTTCTTTTACACTTTTAATAATGCGAGCTATCTCGTCCTCACATATCTGTAAATTCACAGGGTACATCGAAGTAAACCAACCGATTGTTCTAGATACATCCATTTCCGGATCAATATCTTCCCGTCCATGGCCTTCCAACTCAATGCTGACGGATCGTTGACCTGTTATATCCCGTACAGCCATTGCAAGCGCTGCTAGTAGCAAATCATTTGTCTGTGTATGAAAGGCATCATTTGCAGCACCAAGAAGCTTTTGTGTATCTTCGATCATCAACTCTCTCGCAATCAATTCTATTTTCGGCTGTTGTTCCCTTTCCACTGCCTGATCAACAGGCAGGGTAGCTTCTGTCTCATCTAAGACAGACTGCCAATAAGAAAGCTGTTCAGGTGCATGCTCAGAGCTGTATATGGTCATTGCTTGCGCCCATTTTTGCAAAGAATGTGTTTTAAGTGGCAGCGTTACGGATTGTTCTTTCCATACGGACTGTAAGAGCAAAGCTAAATCTTCTAATAAAATGCGCCAAGATACACCATCGACGATGAAATGATGTGCGGTGAGCAACAGCCGCTGCCCTTGTTCGCCCATGTCGAATAACGTAGCTTTAATGAGCAGCCCACGATCCATACGAATACTCTCTTTTACTTCTTGAGCCCTTTGCTTTAGCGTACGAGCCCGCTCTTCCAGCATCAGACCAGAAAGATCACAATCGTTGACCGTTATTTCTGCTCGCTCTATGGAACGATAAGTGAGCAACGCTGATTCTGCATCATAATAGAGCCTCAACGTATCATGATGTGTAATTAGTTGATACAACGCTTCCTCTACTTGTTCATTAGTCAGTTTGTAACTCAAGCGAAGTAGCACGGATTGAACAAAGAAATGCGAATTCTTCCAGTTCCTATTGGTAAACCACGAGAATATTGGCACAGGCTGTACGACACCTTCACATTTTCCTTGATCTGCCCTGCTCGTTTTATTAATTTCAACCAAGGTAGCTAGTTCATGAATAACAGGATAACTTAAAATATCTTGTACTTTTACTTTATAACCGTGGGCGTTTACTTTGGATGCAATCTGGATCGCCTTAATGGAATCCCCACCCATCCGATAGAAGTTTTGATAAATATCTACCTTTTCGATTTGCAGCACATCCGCAAATATGTCCGACAACAACTCTTCAACTACTGTCATTTGTCTATCATGAAGAGGTGTATTCCCAGATTCAACGGCTGGCAGGAGCTTACGATCTATTTTTCCATTTGGCGTTAACGGCAATTGATCAAGTTGAACAAAATAAGAGGGCAGCATATAAGAGGGCAGCACATTTGCTAGCTTCATCCTTATCGTTAACGAAGTTATCTCAACCTTGGCGACGTAATAGGCGACCAAATACGGATGACCATCCTCATCTAAGCGATCAATGACAATGACTTCATCCATTTCCTCAATAGCAAGCAATTGGTTCTCGATTTCTCCGATTTCAATTCGGTAGCCTTTTATTTTCACTTGATGATCCACCCTACCAAGGTAGACGATATGACCATCATCCTGACGCATGGCTAAGTCTCCCGTCCGATACATTCGCTGTCCTGGCATGAACGGATTGTCCAGAAAGCGTGCTTTCGTCAGATCAGGGCGCTGTAAATAACCCCGCGCTACACCATCCCCAGAAATATAAATTTCACCAACTGAGCCCGTTGGAACAGGCTCCAAATATCGATCCAGCAAATAGATATACATATTGTCGATTGGTTGCCCGATAGGGACAGACGTCCCCCTATCTATGCAGGGATCATACTGACAGATCATACATCCCACAACGGTCTCCGTTGGTCCGTACTCATTATAGATTTCAATAGCTTGAGGGAAGCGCTCAACGATGTCAGCAGCCAGTATCGATTTCAAATCATCACCGCCAACGATAAACCGCTGTAACTTACTCCCGCTGGTGTCAATGTCTTTCATTAAGGTCAAATGCGCTGGAGTTAATTTAAGCACAGTCACTTTGTTTTCTCGGATAATACGCTCCAAAATAAATTCACTGCCGTTATCATCGTAGATCTCGATGCGATTGCCGCTAAGAAGTGGGGTAAAAATAGAAGTAACCGTCAAATCAAAGGCAATCGAGGAATAAAGGGCAAACACGTCATCGCTATCTCTGATATACGTTTTATTTGCCCACCATACATAGTTCGTAAGCCCACGGTGCTCGATCATCGTACCTTTCGGATTTCCTGTCGAGCCTGACGTATAAATAATATAAACCAGGTCATCCGCCTTACTTCTTGCACGTAAGTTATGTGTCACTTCTGTACAGTTATGCTCAGCATCGACTAGTATTGTTGTCCCTTGATAGGATAGACTTCTCCACTGCTCTCCTTCTGTCAGAAGCATCAAAGCGCCACTATTTTTAAAAATATAATCTATTCTTTCATGCGGATACTCTGGATCAATTGGCAAGTATACTCCGCCTGCCTTGATGATCGCCCAAATGGAAACTACCATCTCTATGGAATGCTTCATCATTACGACAACAATATCCTGAGGCTTCAATCTCCGCTTTAATAAATGGCGCGCCAGTTGATTGGCACGAGCGTTCAGTTGGGCGTAAGATAGGGTGCGCTCCTTGTCCGATAAAGCAATACGGTCTGGCATCCTTTCTACCTGCTCTTCAAATAATTGCACAATCGTTTGCTCCCGGGGATAAGGTTGCGCTGTTTGATTCCATTCATAAAGAAGGGACATTCTCTCCTCTGACCTAAACAATTGTAAATCACAAATTTTCGTCTCCGCTTGACTAACAAGTTGTTCTGTAATATAGAGAAGCCGTGTATAAATATCTTCAATCTTCGTATCGCTATAATCACCAATCTTGTAATCAAAATGAAGTTCTAACCCACCATCCTCTGACCATTCTGTCACAATAAGCTGCAAGGGATACAACTGGTTTCCGTTGTGCACTTCTACCTGCCGCATCCCCCATCCAGGTCCAAATTGCCGATCAAACTTGGTGTTATAATAATTGACACTTACTTGAAATAACTGATCGATCCCCCTTTTATGAAGCTCAAGATCCTGCACAAGCAAGTTATAAGGATATTTTTGATGGAAATAACATTGGATTAACTCATGATTCACATAGTGGATAAAAGAGGACAACGATAACTCCTCCTCAATCGTAGCAACAAGCGGCATCGTACTCGTAAACATACCAAACATATTTTTCTCTTTAACACCTGTCCTATTCAGTACAGGTGTACCAATAATAATCAGATCTTGCTGTTTGGATTTATGAAGGTATAATAGCATCGCAGCTATGAACAACGTATTTAAAGAAATAGATTGTTCTTTTGCAAAACGTTGCAACGAAGTTGATACCTCCGTATCTAGGTAAAAGCTTCGCCTCTGACCGGTTGTACGACTTGCCGTCATATGCAGATCAACATCTTTCACATCTGAAAATTTCTGCTTCCAGAACTGCTGGTTTTTCAAAAAACGAGCTGAATTTATATATTTGCGTTCTTGCTCCATATAATCAATATAGCTTGGACGCTGGTAATCCACCTCTTTGCCATTCGAAAGATTCTTATAAATTTCGTTAATTTGTGAGGTCATTAATTGAAATGACCAACCGTCTGAAATAATATGATGAACTTTAGTTAAGTAAGCGCTCTCCATCTCACTTATTTTAACCAATGCGAAATCAAAGAGGAGTTCCCCATCTATTGGGAGGGGCTTGGAAAACTCTTCACGAACCCACGTATCTACATCTATCTCACATGCCTCATTTGTAAAATCAATGTAAGGTAATGTTCTCGGACAGTATTCTGCAATATATTGTTCGATGCGTCCATTACTTTCAGTCATCCGCATTCGGATAGCATCATTCTGCATAATAAATTGATGGATGCTTTGTTCTAACCTTACAAAGTCGACTGGACCATATATTTTAATAAGCCCGCCGATGTTATGAATACTGCTCCCTGGAACCATATTCTCGACATACCAAATTCGTCTTTGTGAATGGGTTAACGGATACAAATCACACCTGTTCAGAGAGAATACCTCCTATCCAGATTGGAATATGACCATCTTGACGATTGTAAAACGCAAGGTTACCATGATATAGAATTAACCCTTATATTCGAAATTTTTCCTCAGAATTGCTCTTCGCCTATATCCAGATTCACACCTCTATCATACTTACAATAGGAGAGATATTTCATGCCATGGTATGCCCTATATGTTGAGACCGGAAAAGAAGATGCTGTAAGTAAAAACTTAAATAAGCTTCTGAAAGAATATCCGCTACAATGTTTTATTCCTAAAAAAATTGTACCTGAATATAGAGATGGAACGATCCACGATTCCGTTTGCGTCTTGTTTCCAGGCTACATATTTATACGAACAGAGATGAATGCCGATTTGTATTACAATTTAAAACAAGTTCCGGACTTGTACTACCTCGTTAATTGCGGCGAACATAAAAAGGACAAAAGTTGCGGCTATTACTCCATTATTTCTGAAGAAGAAATGAACTGGATTTATAAATTTACAGGAAAGCAAGGCATTGTTGATTATTCGAATATTAATATCATTAACAAAAAAGTCGAAGTGGTATCTGGTCCACTCAAAGGCAAAGAAGGACTTATCAAAAAAGTGGACAAAAGAAAACGAAGAGCCAAAATTGAAGTTTCATTCCTTAATAAAACAAGTCTTATCGACGTAGGCATACATATTTTATCAATCAGATGAGCCTACCCGAGTAATTTTTCCCCTCTATCCAATTTGAGCTGTACGAACTGAACTAGCGAGGCTACGTTGCTAAACGACTCATTTTCCATATAAAGTTCTTCATTTTCGATTTCAATTCCAAATTCCTCTTCAACACCAACCATAATTTTTATAAATGAAACCGAGTGAATACCTAGTTCATCAAAACTGCTGTCCATCCGAATTCTGCTTAGTACTTCTTCATTTTCCGTTTTTGTAGCAATCACCTTTGCAAGTCGTTGCATCATTTGTTCAGCCATTGTGTCCTCCTCATAATCAATTATTATTTTTTGTAGGTGAAGAAACCTCTACCCGATTTCTTACCTAACAGGTTCGCATCTACCATTTTGCGTAGCAAAGGGCAGCATCTATATTTGGGGTCTTGGTAGCTCTGATACAGTACGTCCAAGGAATGGACTACCGTATCCAATCCAATTAAATCGGCTGTTTCCAAAGGCCCCATCTTATGCCCGTAACACTTCTTAAATATGGCATCCACTTGAGCAGCATCTGCTACTTGATCTTGCACAACAAACGCAGCCTCGTTCATAAATAAATGTGAAATCCGATTGCTCACAAAGCCAGGATAATCATTGACAATTATCGTTTCTTTATTCAACTTCTTTAAAACACTTACCGTTTGTTCGATGCACGTATCTGAGGTATGATGCCCTTTTATTACTTCGACCGTACTTTTCAAATAAGATGGATTCATAAAATGAACACCGATGACATTTTCAGGCCTACTAGTTACTCCTCCCAGCTTCGTAATCGACAAGCACGATGTATTCGCAGCATAGTACATTTCACCTGCAAAAATATGATCCATTTGCTTGTAAACTTGCTCTTTCGTCTCCCAATGCTCAGGAACATTTTCAATCATATAACTACAGTCGGAAACATCTCGTATATCCGTTGTGAAACGAACTTTTTCCATTACTTCTGCTACATTTACCTTTGGCAAGTCTTTATTAATAACGACAGCAAATCGAAGCACCTTTTCTATTTCGGCTCTTGCATCTGCAAGAGCCTTTTCTGATATATCTACAAGAACGCATGGCAGTTCGTGAAATAACAAATCGGCTGTTATACATGTACCCATCGTACCTGCTCCTATTACACCAATTTTTAGCGCAGTTCCCATTAGCTTAACCACTCCGTTTCTGTTATCCTGTCCTATTTGCTGAAACATCACCGTCACTATCAACCATATCGGTTTCAGACACATCTCGGTTGACCAAATTAGCTTCCACTTGACCTAGATTCATTTTGATAACCTTATCTGCGAGATGGAAATAACGATCATCATGGGTAATTGCAATAACACACTTGCCCTGATGTTTCAATTCAGGGAGTAACTCATCATAGAAAAATTGGCGGAACTGTGGATCTTGATCGGCTGCCCATTCATCAAACAAATAGAAGGGCTTGTCCTCTAAATAACTTAGAAGCAAGGCTAGTCGCTTTCTTTGACCGGTGGATAGTTCCAAACTGCTGAATTCTCCATCTGTTATCGCTACTTTTTCTTTCATTTGAAGCAAATGCAAATAGGAATCTATCTGCTCTGCCTTTCCTTCCGTTTCTATCCCATATAGTCGTTTGAATAAATAGAAATCGCTAAATATATGTGCGAAGTATTCACCAATCTCGGAATGATCCAGCTCCTGCTCGTCTATAAATATCGCTCCTCGATCTGCTTTGTAGAGCCCTGTAAATAATTTTGCAAGTGATGTTTTCCCGCTACCATTTCCGCCTGTAATGAACGTAATCTCTCCACTACAGAACTCAATATTAATCGGTCCAACCGTAAAGCTTCTCTCCTCTTGCTTATAGTCGTACTCGACATTTCGTAATGATAGTCTGCGAGGAGCAGGTAGCATAACATGTGAGTTTCCTACAGAATTGATTTTCAACTCACTTGTTTTCTTAATGAGCTGATTCAGTCGGTTCCAGCTAATACGGATTTGTACTAGTTCAGGTATGACATCCAATAAAGCATTGATTGGACCTGTCATATACAAAAATACGAACACAAAGGTGGTTAATGTAGATACTGGCAAGTCAGTAAATATGACTGGAAACAAAAAAGCAACGGCGCCAATAACAAGCACAAACAATAGCTCACCGACAACAAACGCATTGGCGAACTTCATCGAAGCCTTCATATTTTTTGCGCGAAAATCCAGATTGCTGTTATCCATATCAGCTGCAAAATCCTTTTTCCGACGCTTGCTTAAACTCAATTCTTTGAAACCTTGTACCAAATCATTAATGAAACTAAAAAAGTGGTTCTGAATGTCCCGACTCTGCTCCCATAACTTATCAGCCGAACGTCCCATGATGAAATATAAACCAGCAGCTAAAGCCAATATGAGTACTGATATAAGTAGGCCGTAAAAATTAACAACTCCTAAGTAGCCAAAGCAAAACAAAAGTGTCACTAGATTTGTCAATGCGCTTATCGTTACATCGGGCGCTTGGCTGACTAATTCTGTATCCCCTTTGAGCGCTGCGTAGATTTCACCACGATCAATCTTTTCAAATTTGTAAAATGGAGTATGCAGTAAATTATCAATGAGTCCAGATCGCTTCTCATACACTAACGTATGGGTCATCTCTATCATCTTGTTGCGTATCAGCTTTTGTCCTGCTACATAGAAGATGATTCCCAGTGCGTAATACAGCAGCAAGCCCACATCAAAACGTTCCACTCGTTTCAATGCTTCAACAACAGAAAAAATAATGATCGCATTGCCGAAGCCACTGACAAAGCTCAAAATAAGTAAAGGAAATAACGGTTTCTCCTTTTTCTTAGGGAAAATCATAATGCCGAGCATGTATAAGGAAAAGAAGATGGAAGTCGCCATGACCGTATATACCGCAGGTAGCAAACTATTAGGTCCCCATACCTGTAAGAACGTCCACGATAGATCCCAAAATAGCACTTCTGGAATACGATACAAGCAATAACCAATATAAGAAACAAATGCAGCTGTAAACACAAGATGAACCATATGCTTAGCCTTAAAACTGGACCAGGTTCTTCTGCCTCTAGCAAAATCGATTGAGACAAGCACCGTTAATATAATAAACACTACCATGAGTAGCGAAGCCACTGCGAGGATAACCGTACTTAACTTATCTAAATCTCGAAACATATCTTCCGTAGGTGGTGATGGCTTTTTCCCTTGTATAATATCTGCTATTCCGCTAGTTATTGCAGCCGTATAATCCGTGTTCAAGTTAGCCATGACTGCGATGCCCACCTGTTCACGTAACAACAACACAAGATGAGAGGAAAAGTTAGGATTGCTACCCGCATGAGAAAGAATTCCATCACCTGATGGAATTACATTCCATCCCGCAGCATAAGATGAGCCGTCTCCAGCAGGCAGTACCGAACGATCCGGCTGGTGAGATTGTGCAATTAGTTGCTTCATGGTCTCTTGTTCCGCTCCACCAAGCTGAAGCTGAAGCCATTTCCCCATGTCCTCCGCGTTGGTCATCACATAACCTGCTGGCGTATTCCCACGATACATAGGTGCATCGTAAGCTTCTGCTTGCAGGAATCCATATTTGTAACCAGTAGCTAAATCATGTTTGGCGGCCTCTTCTCGAATAAGTTCGGTTTGATGTAGGCCGTTCGGTTGCAAAATATGATCATGCACATAATTCTCAAATGTATCACCCGATACTTGTTCAATGACAAGCCCTAACACATCATAGTTAATCGTCGCATATAAATATTCCTCGCCAGGATAGAACTCAAGCTCAGTACCTGACACCTGCTTAACCGTACGCTGCAAAGCTTCCTCATCATTTCCAGTCGGTATATCTTTTATCGTGTTGAAAGGAATTCCACTCGTATGGTGCAGCAGCTGCTCTAGCGTAATTTCAACGTTACCGTCGATTTTTTGCCCTTTATGCTCACCTTTAAAATGGACTTGAAACCATGGCAAATAAGTAGAGACTGGATCTTGCAAGCGGATATTCCCCTGCTCTTGCAGATGGAGCAATGCCAGACCCGTATATGCTTTACTAGTCGAACCAAGCTCAAAAAGGGTTTTGCTAGTAACTAGACGCTGACTTTCCACATCAGCATATCCAAATCCTTTTTGATAAATAACTTGTTCTCGATCCGCCATGATAACGGCTAAGCCTGGAATATCGCCAGATTTCATCTGCTCTTCAATCCATTGCTCGATCTCTGAGAAGGGAATCGCTGATGAAGATGATCCATTTGCTTGAACACTATTGTATGGAAATAGCAAGTGGATGAAGAGCATGATAACGAACAGTCGCTTCAATAGAATCTCTACTTTTACATGAATATTCAATTGGGTCCCCTCCAATCTGTCGGAAGCTGTTTCAATAATGTGAGTGCCTGTTCATCGACTAGAGCTATTTCTCGAATAATAGCTTCGATCGAATCAGACGTTTTTTTGCCACTATACAGCGATTTGAGGTAAAAATTGCGAATAATCAAGGCCTTCCTCACATACTCGTTCAGCCGATCAAGCACAGGACCTTCATAGCCAATCCACTGTAGAAACTGTTGCGTGAGATATCGAGAGCCTGCTAGAAAAGACCACGTATCACCGAGAAAATGACATGCCTCTTCGTGACTACCATACCGTTCATTCCAATCTGCTTGAATGTCGAGAAATTTTTCATAAGCAGAGAAATCATTGTTCAGTTGTAAAATATCAGCCGAAAAAGCCTGCCATAAAGGCAGGCGCTCAATGTGTAGAGAATGGTTCTTCTCGTATTTTAGTAACTCAGCATAATAATAGTCCTTTGACATACCTTCGATAGAGGCGACGATACAATCCGCCCTCACCCATCCTTTATACTCTGGAAACATATCATGAATATGCAATTGGCACTCGTCCCCAACCATTCTTACGCCATCGACATATAAGGAATGAAGTACATCGGTTGCCGGTGCCCCTTCTGGGACTACATAATCCAGTTTGTCTCGGTATACCCATATCACTGCCGATTGAGATAGCTGTATCTCTTGTAGAACTGGCAGCAAATGATTGGGGGCACTGAAATCAATACTGTCGATTTGGAGAGGAACCCATGAGAAATCGCCTTGCAATCCCTTACTTTCATAGGACCATATCTGCTTTTCAGCATCGATAACATGCTCCGCAATATCCCCGATGTATTCATAAACGTTAAAACATAAGCTCGATGTTGGAAACTGATGCTTGCGCAATTCCATCAAATAGTTTAACTTTCGACAATCAAAGTACCAAGACTCGAATTGAAATTGCCTATCCATTGTTATACCCCCATCTACTTGAAGGCACAAGACACATATTCGTGCTCAAGCCGTTCAATGGATTTCAGCATCGTCACTGCTTTTGCTAACGAATGGTGAGTATAACTAGCTGAGAAATGAGCTCTAGCAATGATGACTCGAACTGCCTCCCACCCATCAACAATTTCAGAAATAACCCTTGTTCCTACCCACTCCTCGCCAAACAAGGTACGAAGCGTATATTTCTCAACTCGCTTTCCATTAATAACATCGTTTAAATTGTCTATGAGCTGGGCTGCTTTATCACGCAGTAACTCCAGATTGGATACCATTGCTTCAAAATCAACAATAAACTGGGCTAAATTCTGTAGTGAATCTTTGTCCGCACTACGACAAAGCTCACTCTCCCGAATTAGTGTAAGGTAGCGGGTAGAGCGGTTTCTATATATTTCATTTTTTTCTTCCATATCAGACTCTTTTTCCTTAGATGAAAAGAATTCATAGTAAGATGGTATGTCGGTATACATATGGGCTAGGTGCTGCAAATATCCGTTATAAGCGGCAACCACTTCTTCAAAAGCGACCGTCCGTTTCTCATAAACCGAATGCTCACTATGAAGTTGTTCGATGATGTATGCGATTTGCTTCGTTTCATCATATCCATAAATAAGCCAAGTATGTGGAAAATGCTCATGTTGATATTTGTCTGCTCGTATGGACGCGTAATAGCAATCGATCCAAATAATAACCGGGCGTCCATTCGATATAGCCTTCTGCATATCTGCAATAATGTGCTGACTAATCATTTTCGTATCCATACTAACCCATTTTTCGGCTAAGGTATCATCTAGTGACTGAAGCGACACGTACTCCACACGAAATCTATTTTGTAACCTATCATATTCATAGACGCAACGTTCATCTGTAATTAGATCAACAGCATCACACTCGAAGTACTTTAACATGGAAAAGGCTGAACTGTAGAAGCAGTTTTTATAGAAAATATCGTTAAATGGTTCGATGTTAGGCAGTAAATACGTATTCTTATTCTCATCCACTTGTCTAGCACAATCTAGCTCATAAACCAAGCTGTTCCCAGTTACAGCAGCAGCTTGCTCGCTTTGTCCTTGTTCGCTCAGTTCCAAGCGATCAGCTAATTTACGAATGGTATTGCACTCCGTTAAATAAATGCCTTTACTAAACAATCCTTGCTTTTCAAGCTCTACCTCTAATTTAATGATAAGCAGTGAATTACCGCCAAGCTGGTAGAAGTCATCATGAACACCAATGTTTTTCACGGAAAGCACGGTTCGCCATACCGATGCAATTCTCTCTTCCAGTTCATTGGCTGGAGTGCTATATACGTCAGCTTCATCTGAGCGTGAAGCTGGGTCTGGCAATGCATTGCGATCTACTTTTCCATTAGGGGTAAGCGGCAATTGATCCATAGATACAAATTGCGATGGAATCATATAGGTGGGCAGCAAGCCCTCCAAATGTGCTGTCAATTGAGCAGATTTGCAATCCGTTTGTGCAACATAATAGCAGACTAAGCTTGCTGATCCTTGGTATTGACGGACGACTACAACCGTCTCACTAATCTCTTGCTTTCGTAATAGTGCCTGCTCTATCTCGCCTGTCTCAATTCGATAGCCTCTTACTTTGACCATATTGTCATTTCTACCATAAAACTCAATGTTGCCATCAGCCAAATATCGGCCGATATCGCCTGTTCGATATAGAACCATGCCCATAGCTTCCTCAAACACAAACTTACTGGCTGTTTCTGCTGCGTTATTGTAGTAACCAGGTGTTACATTCGTACCGCTGACATAAATATGCCCTGGAATGCCGACGCCGCATAGTTGCCCTGCATCATCCATGATCCATATTTGATTGTTAGCAATTGGGGTACCAATCGAGATAGCTTTCAATCCACTTGTTGCGGCAGGTACTTGAAAGCTAGTTACCCAGATCGTTGCTTCCGTTGGCCCGTACATATTATAAAGTTGTGCACCTAAAAATTTTGTACGGATTTGCTCGGCAAGAGTGGTACTCCAAGCTTCTCCACCCAGCATAATAAGACGAACATGTCTCAGATCAAAACGTTTTTCATCTTCATAGTGATCCAGCATCAACAAGGCTTGTGTAATTAGCGTCGGTACAGAATGCCATACATGAATCTGATGCTCGCAAATATACGCTAACAGCCGCTTCGGATCATGAAGGGTCCGTATATCTAAAATGTGAAGGGTAGCCGTGCTCAATAGCGCTCCAAACATTTCAAATACAGATATGTCAAAGCACATTGATGTAACCAACATCATATTGTCATCAGCGCTTAATCCGAAATGGCTGATGCTCCACTGCACATAATTGCTTACATTTGCATGTGTAACCATGACCCCTTTGGGAACACCAGTCGAACCCGATGTATACATGACATACATGAGACTCTCCACGTCATGATTAAGATCGAGATTAACCGACAAATGATGCTGAATGTCATCAATCGTATAAAGCTTTAGCTCATGTCTCATTTCTTTCCATTGACCTGAGCTATCACCATCTTCTAACGAAATCACAACCTCAAGGTCAGATTCCTTATGCAGCAGCTCGTTTGCTTCCTTAACTCCCTCGACAATAAGCTTTCGTGCTCCGCAATGGTTTAGAATATATTGCTTGCGCTGCAGCGGATAATCTGGGTCGAGGGGCACATAGCAAGCTCCTGCCTTTAAGATTCCTAGTATGCCAATGATCATATTTGGGTTTCGAACCGCACATAATCCAACACGTTCATTACTTTGAATACCTATCTGCTGCAGCAATCGAGCTAATTGATTGGCTCTTTCATTGAGTTCTTTATAGGTAATCGTTTGTTCGCCATGTACAATGGCAATTTCATTAGGTGTTTGCTGCACACGCTTCTCAAATAAGGAATGAATCGTTCCCTTAGTGAAGTCCACTGCTGTATCGTTCCAAGCGTGAATTTGAGCTCGTTCTTTCTCTGTGACTAGACAGATATCAACCACTTTCCGATGAATGCCGTCGATCATTTGATTCACAAGCAGTTCAAATCGTTCAGCCATATGCTGAATCGTTGTAGGTTTGAACAGTTGCGTACTGTATTCAAAAGTACATAACAATCCCTGTTCTTCCGTTTCCGTTACATCCAGCTTGAGATCAAATTGTGTCGTAGTGTGGTTATATTCATATGGTCCGACATCAAGACCGTTCATCTCCATTTTAGAGACAGACATATTTTGCAGCACAAACATGACATCAAAAAGTGGGTTGCGACTTGCATCTCGAGGTAAATTCAGTTGTGCGACTAGCTCCTCATATGGATAATCTTGATGTTCATAAGCATTCAATGTATTTATTTTTACTTGCTGCAGGAAATCACCAATGGTTTGCTCTGCACTCCACTTATTACGCATGCACAATATATTGATAAATACGCCAACCATTCGCTCTACATCAGGATGTTGCCTACCCGCAATCGGGGACCCTATGACAATATCCTCTTGGGCAGCATATTTAGAGAGTAAAATATGAAAGGCAGTCAATAAAACCATATAGAGTGTCAAACCTTGATTTCTTGCCAACTCATGTAAGCGTCCAGTAGTAGCAGGATCAAGCGCAAAATCGATGATATTTCCCTCATAGCTTTGCTGCTTCGGGCGCACATAATCCAATGGAAGATTCAAGTTCGCTAGCTCCTGATCAAATACATTCAGCCAGTAACTCTCTTGACTTCGATACTTCTCTGTCTTCATGATTTGATTTTGCCATACCGCAAAATCTTTATATTGTATCGGCAAACTTGCAAGCGTCTCACCATTATACAAACGAATAAACTCTTCAATTAATAACTCCTGAGATATACCGTCTGAAATAATATGATGTTGGTCAAATAGAAGAATATGCTTGTCTACAGCAATTTCAACCAATCCTGCTCGAAAGAGTGGTGCTTTCGCTAAATCAAAACGTTTTACAAATTCACCAATCCGTGCACCCACCTGTTCTTCGCTTGCACGGTAATGTACCAGTTCAAACGGAACATTCTCGGCTATTCGTTGAACAAGCTCATTGTTATGAAACACAAAAGAAGTTCGCAGCGCTTCATGCCTTACTAGCAGTTGATGGAAACAACGCTCCACAGCAGTTCGATCCAACAAACCTTTAATGATAAAGGCTGCTGAGATGTTATAGCTTAGGCCTACGTTATCAATCCGATTAAGCAAATAAATACGCTTCTGTGCAGAGGAAACCTCATAAAATGGAAGAGCAGCTATCGATTGAATGGGAATAAATTCTAGCTGATGAAGCGAGTTCTCCTTATTAACATGCTGCTCAATAAAGTTGCTCAGCGCTTTTATAGTTGGATACTCGAAAATTTGATTCATCGTAATCTTATATCCGTATTCCTTTTGAATTTTTCCGGAAATCGACATCATTTTCAGTGAATGTCCACCTAAATCGAAGAAGCTGTCATTCACCCCTACTTGCTCAATTCCAAGGACTTCACTCCAAATGACGGCCAGTTTACGTTCGATATCTGTACTCGGTTCTTTGTAGCTCGTCATTCCGCCAACTGTTTCGCCATCTGGCTCAAGCAAAGCCTTACGGTCTACCTTTCCATTCGGAGTTAACGGCAGCCGCTCCAACAGAACCACGTATTCTGGTACCATGTAGTCTGGCAATCGCTCAGTTAGTTGCTTTTTCAATACCGAAATATCCGTTGTCGTACCTGTTACATACGCGCACAAGAAGCTTTCTTCACCAGCCCTACTGCTGACCGTTACGACACTCTCCTTCACACCAGGTAGCTCTGCCAGCCGATTTTCCACTTCTCCCAGCTCGATTCGGTGGCCTCTAATTTTGACCTGATGATCCTTGCGACCCAAGAAATCGATGCTTCCATCTTCCATCCACCTGCCGATGTCACCTGTTTTGTACAGACGCATTCCTGGCTCTGTTGAAAATGGATCTTCTCCGAAAGCTTCTTTCGTCTTCTCCGGTTGGTTTACATATCCTCGGCCTACGCCGATACCCGAAACCCAAATTTCTCCCTTAATCCCAATTGGGCTTAACTGCCCACCTTGATCCACGATATAAATGGTCATATTTTGAATGGGATACCCAACAGGAATTGAAGCAAGTAATGGATCTCGGTCCATCATATAATGGGTAATATCATCCGACGCTTCTGTCGGACCATATGCATTCGCCAACTGGATTCCTGGATACTTTGTAAACCATCGATCTACCAGCGCAGGTTTTAACGCCTCTCCTGTCACCACTAATAATTTCAGATTAGCCAAGCTGTTACGTTCCGGCTCTAATTGATCCAGCAGCACGCTCAAATAGGAGGGCACGACCTCCAGTATCGTAATGCCATCCTGTTCAATTTGATGGATAAAAGTATCCGCATCAAGCGTCACTTCATTCGGATAGATGACGACACTACCACCTAGCACTAAGCCTAAAAACATCTGCCATACTGAAATGTCAAAGCAATGGGATGCATTTTGAGCAATGATGCTGGTATCACTGACTGCAAAATCGTTTTGTTTCGCATAAAGATGGTTGATCATACCCCGATGTTCCACCATTGCGCCTTTCGGGCGGCCCGTTGAACCTGATGTATAAATGACATAGCTTAAATCGTCTGGCTTGTTAATCGAAGGCGGATTGTGCTTCGGCATCGCTGTCATCGTTGATACATCCGTCACAGTTCCCCATGCAGCTGCTTCGACTAACAGCGCTCCGCTGTGATTCTTTGAAGTATTGGACGTATATGGCTCTATTCCCTCGTGTGTATCATTACGTGTATCCACTTCTCCTGTACCTACTGCCAACTGGTGTACTTCTTTCCATGTATATCGACCCTTGCTGTCTCCAAGCAATTGATCCGAATTCACAACCTCTTCTCGACGATTCTGCTTCTTGTCGATCTTCAACAACACGTCATAGCGGAATCTCGTCAACTCGTTGTCGATCATTCCTCGCTTGCGACTGCTTTCCCAGCTTATAATTTCTGGATAGGATCGCTGCAGTTCTGCAAAGAATCGCTCATCTACGAACAAATCCTCATCCCATCCTGTCTTCACCAGTGCAGTAGGATTCGCCTGTTTATAAGCCGCTGTTGAAGCTACCAACTCCTGCTTGCGACCAGCATCCAGCAGGTCGTCCAAATAGATGATGCCTTCCTCTTTCAGCAGTCCAATTGCACTCCGGATGACCTCCTCCAAGTACAACGTGTTCGGGAAATAATGAACAACGCTACTGACGACCACTGCATCTACATCAGACACATCTAGGCAACCGATTTCAGCTGCGGCAGCCTGTTTCAGTTCAACATGGTGCAGTGATTCCCGTATTGCTCGTTCCCGGTTGCGCTCGATGATAGTACCAGACAGATCGGTAGCAACGTAAGACTTCACGCTCGGTGCAAGCTGGAATAGCACGATACCATGACCGCAGCCGATCTCAAACACCTTCGACTCTTTGGTCAAATATGGCGTTAGCTTCGCTTGAAAGTTGTCGATATATTCTTGCATTTCTTCTAGACGAAATGCGTTACCACCAAAGCTGCTGCTCCAACCATAGTCGTTGATCGCCTCACCGGACTGCCCAGCTACTACTTCCCAAATATCCTGCACCTGCGACTGTTTCACGCTGCCGAGAGAGTCATATTCATCTAACAACACATAGCCATGCAGCGTTTCTTGTTCCCAAAATAGACGGTCCACCTGATCCACATGCTGACTCGTTGTTACAAAGAAGCCTACTTTGCCTTCTTGGATCCATTGCGCCGCTTCCTTCATGTTTCTAACAACCGCATAATCTACCCCTAGACGCTGCAGCGCTGACAACGCTGTGATACGATCCATTGGATCCTCTGCCAATACACCTACAGGATAGCGCTTTGGCTCGCTTCCCAAGCGATGCTCGAAGAAGCGAGCCAGTTGTTCGGAGCGTCTGTAACACATCGCATGACTCAACTGACTTTCACCAACATCAAGTTGAGCAGCATCAAGTTGAGCAGCATCAAGTTGAGCAGCATCAACCTGCACGTCATCTTGCATCTTCAGGTCAAGGTCAAACGGCTTTCTTTGCTCCAGTAGCCATGCAAGACGCTCTGCACGGAAGGCTGATGCTCCGAATTCTGGTTGAGCCAACTTGTCCAAATACACCAAATGCTCTACAGATGTACCGCGGACAATACTCTGGCACAGTTCCGCTGGATCTGGATAAGCAGTAGCCATTGTCAGAACGACACTTGCTCTCGAATCCGCTAGCACCGTGTGAATCCGCTCCATTGGATAATTCACATCGATCGGTACATAAGCGCCTCCAGCCTTAAAGATGGCTAATGTGCCAACCAACATCTCAATCGAACGTTCGAACAGTACCGCTACCAATCTGTCCCGACCGATCCCTTTCTCTTTGAGCAGCCATGCCAGTTGATTTGCTTGCTCATTCAATTCCGTATACGTCAGACTTATTCCCACACACGTGGCAGCTATAGCATCTGGCGCCTTCGTAACCTGTTCCTCAAACAATTGGCTCATCGTCGTGTCTGGACAAAAGCCTTTCTTACCGTTAAACGTAAATAGAATCTGAGCACGTTCCTCCTCTGGGAGCATCGTAAGTTCACCGATACTTGCTCCCACTTGCAGCAAGGCCTGCTCCATAAAGGTATAATAATGAGCTAGCAAACGCTCTAAACCTGCTTGAGCATACACACTTGCATCATACTCCACCGTTCCACGAATTCGATCCTCTTCTCGTACAAAGCGGAATAACAGCTTGCAGTCCGCATCGCCCAAATAATGCCGCGGATGAATGTTCTCCAGCATAACGACCGTCCGATACATGGATAGTCCTGACTCTCCATCTTCGAAATGGAGCTGCTCAAACAGCGCCTCGACCGGATAGTTTTGATGCTCTATCGCTGCTGCCAACGTCTGTTTTACTTGCATGAGCAGTTCCTTGAAGCTTGTCCCTCTATCCACCTGGGCTCGCAGAGGAAGCATCGTATTAATAAAATTGCCAGTCTCCTGCACCTGCTTATAAATAGGAGCGCCAATAATCATGTCGCTGCTCCCAGTATATTTGTGCAGTAGGGCAGCAATTCCAGATAGCAAAATAACATGAACAGCATAATCCGATTGATTTCCCCGTTTAATCAATTGAGCGGCGATTGCTTCTGGCAACATAAAAGGAAAAGCTTCCATCACCTTTTCTGTCCCCGTAACTTGAGCAAGGCTATTATGATTAGGGAATCCTTCCAACCCAATCTCACCATCCAACTGCTGCTGCCAGTATTCTTTCTCCCGTGCATGCTGATGGGCAATAATCATTTGATTCATCGAAAGTTGCTTCGGTTTCATGGACAGCCTCCTGTATCAAGAAACTAACGTATTCATTTTCAAACATCAATTCAGAAATCAAACTCAATATCTACACGGTTAGCCTGTGCCGCAACGAACTGATGAGAAATGACGATATCAGATAACGCAATACCTCGATTCCGTACAACTTGCATAGCTATCTCTTCGAAATACGCAACAAATTTGCGAATAGTCCCTTCGCGGAACAAGTGTGTACGATAAACAACCTCGAACGCCACCTGATCCGAAGTTTCCCAGCCGATGAATGCCACATCAAATTGAGATATACGATGCTCAAACGGGTATGGCGTAATGTGAATACCGTCCATTTCCAATTCTTTAGCAGGTACGTTTTGCCAATCAAACATCATATCAAACAATAGATTTCGCCCCGCATCTGCTTGCGTGCATACGTCTTCAACAAGTTGATCAAACTGATAATCTTGATTTTCAAAACAAGTTAGAACCGTCTTTCTCACTTCCTGCACATACTCTATAAAAGATTTGTGGCCTTTAGGGAAAGTACGCAACGCTAACGTATTGATAAATACGCCCAGCATCTGCTCCATATCCTCATGGGAACGTCCAGAAGCCACCGTTCCAACCACAACATCCTCCTGCCCACTTACTTTGTGTAGCAGTACGTAGAAAATAGTAATCATGATCATAAACATAGAAGCATCTGTATCCTTCGCCAACATTCTCAATCGTGCTGTAGTCTCCGCATCAATAGAAAATTGAAGACTGTTTCCTTCTGGGCTTTGAACAGCAGATCGCTCGTAATCGGTTGGAACTTGCAGTACCGGTATATCCCCTTTAAACGATTCCATCCAATACGCTCGTTGTTTATGATTCCACTCAGAACGCAAATGATGACTCTGCCAGACGGCATAATCTTTGTACTGTATGCTTAACACAGGCAGATCGACGCCCTGATACAAAGCCATGAACTCTTTAGTCATTAAACCTATCGAAATTCCGTCCGTAATAAGATGGTGCATATCAATAAACAATACATATTTAGTAGGGCTCAGATGTGCCAACACAACCCGGAACAGAGGAGCAGTATTTAGCTCAAAAGGGTACACAAATTGCTGTATCCGTTGTTCTGACATCCGCTTCAAATCTACTTCCTCGTTCTTCCAATCCACGTATTGAATATCAAAGCTTACGTATTCATGCACAACTTGAACCGGCTCACCATTTCGGTACTCAAATGAAGTCCGCAGCGGCTCATGCCTCATTACAAGATCTGTCAAAGCTTGCTCGAATCTCGATATATCAAGCAGACCTTCTAATATAAAAGCATACGGAATGTTGTAGCTTGTACCTGTATCCCTTACTTCCTCCAAAGCGAATAAGCGCCGCTGGGCAGCAGACAATGGATACGCATCCCTTCTATCTGCTGGTTGAATTCGTTCTTCCGTAGATGCCGTCTTTAGCCCTATCACATATTGACTTAGCTGACGAATCGTTGCGGCATTAAAAAATGCTGCGAGCGGAACTTTTAAGCGAAGCTTTTTAAAGATAAGAGACAAGATCGTAACTGCCTTTAACGAGTCCCCTCCTAGGTCAAAAAAGTTATCAGTAGGAGAGACAGCTGCAACACCAAGCACATTTTTCCAAATTTGAGCAAGCGTATGTTCCACTTGTTCAATGGAAACAAAGATCTCATCATTGTCCATGTGTCCCGTTAAAGATACAAAAGTTCCCTGATTATCCTCGTCCGTACGTAGAGCGCTCCGCTGAATCCAGCGTTCCATTCTAGCCTTCAGATCAGCGGTTGAGACAATAATTTGGCACGCTTCTTTCCTATACAGTGCACGCTTAAATACGTGAATTCCTTCTTCTGGAGTCATCGCCAGCTGCATAACTTCCTTGCCGATCCCTGTCTCATGCCCCTGTTCAAAAATGGCCCAAGAATCCCAGTTTACGCTTATCCATGGAACATCGATTAATCTATTCATTTGTTGTGCAAACACATCCATAAAGATGTTCGCAGCCGAATAGGATGAATGCCCAAGTCCACCTAGTATGGAAGATAGGGATGAAGTTAGCAGGCAGAAATCCAATTCTTTCCCGCGCAGTACCTGTTCAAGCACGAGTAATCCATATACTTTCGGAGAGAACTGTCTTTCACAAAATGGTTTGTTTTGCTGTTCAAGCAGCCCCGAGCTGTCATCATCCCTCGCTCCCGCAGCATGTATGACTCCATGGATAGTCCCAAACCTGTTCTCCATTTCTTGTACAACGACTAACATCTGTTCCTGATTTCCAGCTTCAGCCTGACAAGCCCACACGACTGCACCGGCTCGTTCCAGTTCTTGTATGAGGCGAATTTTGCAGCTGATCGGATCTTGTTCATCATGAGCTTGCAGCCACTGCTCCCAATTTTGTTTATCTGGAATAGGCGTGCTACCCGTCAACACTAGCTTTGCATTCCATGCTGTCGCGAGATACTTGGCAAGCACATAACCGACACGACCCAGACCACCGGTGATCAAATAGACACCACCCTGTCTAAGCGGTATTTGCTCCTGCTTCGGCTCATCAGAAACAATTGGCTTGTACGACTGCAACCAACGCGTATTACCGCGATAAGCAACAACGGTATCATCACTGTTAGCTGTAATTTCACGGCATAGCTGTCTAGTAAATTTAGCATGTCGGAAAGCAATTTCCTCATGTCCATCGAGTTCCATATCAATGTATCGACAGTTTACATTTGGATATTCTTGCGGAATAACTTTACATGGGCCTAAAATAAGTGCTTTTTCCGGATGCAACCTCTCGTCGCTAGTAATTTGCATCGTATTGTTAGTAACAACATCCACCGTGATCTCGCCTAATAGCTGCTCACGCAGCGCATTAGCCAAATGAACGAGGCTATAGAACCCAGATATTTGAGCACGTTGAACGGCGTCCACATGCAATGGGAACTGATGTACGGCCGAGACACTCCACATATGTACCACTTTATACACTTGCTTCCCGCCAGAAACAATGGACTCCAGCAGCTTTACATAATCCATGTACATATCTGGTCGAATGCAGTAACGACTCTCTTTAATCTGGCTATAGCTCTCCCCTTGTTGAACCGTAACTACTTCATACCCCGCTTGTTTCATTTGCTCGGCTACTTCCATGCCAAATCCTGCTTCATCACTGAAAATTAGCCAAATCCCTTTGTCCGTACCAACCGCCGAAGAAGAAAAGAGCAGGGACGATTCCCAAGCTGGCGCGTACAGCCATTGAGCAATATTGGCTTGTTTACTTAATGTTGTGCGGAAATAAGATTGCGCGAAGGCTTGATAGGATTGATCTTTAATCGTATACAGTTGGCGGTCGAAGCAATAACCCGGTAAAGATACACGCTTGAGATGCTTATTTCGGTGCATGTTTGCCCAATTAGGCTCAATACCATGACGCCAGCACTCGCCCACAATTCTCATCGTGTATAAGGAAATATCACTCCATGTTCTCATCTCATCCCCAACCGGATAACGATCGGAGAAATCAAGATGAATCACAATGGCTTCACTAAATTGAGGGTTCTCTTCAAAACGCCCATTATCCGAGATCGCATAAAAAGAGAATTCTCGATCAACAACAGATACGGCCGTTGAGGGTTCTTCTGCTTCCTTCACTGACTGCAACGTCTCCAACAGAGACATTTTTCCGGAGAGGCAAGCCCAAACGGCTTTGCCATGCTCGTCGCCAATCATTATCTGCGGATGGATTCCCCAATCCTTTAGAAGAGCAGCAAAAGAATAGGCAATACTTGCCCGAAACGCTGCTGCATAGAGCAGAATGCCCGCTTCCTGTTCCACCGGTGTCCACTGCCGCCCACTCGACTCAGGATATAGCAGCGTTTTCACATCTCGGCCATACAGACTTTGCAAGATGCCGAAACATTCATCCATATTGGTACGAAATGTCGCTTCGTTCTCGTAAAAATCGTATCCCATGTTCAAGTACGATATGGATGGGTCGAATCGAGGCAGTATATACATGATTGAGCGCTTATCCTTACACGAATCATCCGACCGAATGGAACCACCGGATCGAAGCGTGTTAGCAATGTCTCCTGCACGTGAACCAATAACATAGCTTCTATATGCGAAGCCCCTACGGCCCATTTGCAGCGTAAATGCAGCATTTGCGACATCGACGTCTGGATTCTCATTGAGATATTCAGCTAATCTGGCTTCGATTTGCTGCAGCGACGATTCCGTTCTAGCAGAAAGTACGATGAGATGCTCCTTACTCGTTTCGTGCGCAGCGTTCGTCTCTACTTCCTCATGCTCTTCGCTTTCTATAGGCGCCTCTTCTAAAATGACATGAGCATTCGTGCCCCCTATTCCAAAGGAGCTCACCCCTGCCCGCAGTGGTCCATTTTCCTGCTTCCACGGCTGCAGTTCTGTATTTACTTGAAAAGGACTATGGACAAAGTCAATACGCGGATTAGAGGCTGTATAATGCAAACTCGGTGGAATTTGCTTATTTTTGAGAGAAAGAGCCGTCTTAATAAATCCAGCTATTCCTGCTGCTGCATCTAAATGACCAAAATTACTTTTGACAGAGCCAATTTTACAAAACCCTGTTTTATTACTGTCGTAAGCCAATTTTAGCGCTTCAATCTCAATCGGATCTCCTACTGGTGTTGCTGTACCATGAGCCTCCACGTAGCTGATCGTTTCTGAAGAAACTTCAGCCACTTTAAGGGCAGCCTTAATGACTTCTGCCTGACCTTTCGGACTCGGAGCTGTAAACCCTGTTTTACGGCTGCCGTCATTATTTAGGGCGCTTCCTTTAACGACAGCATAAATGTGATCTCCATCCGCAAGTGCATCCTCCAGCATTTTCAATACAACGATACCCGCTCCGTTACTAAAAATCGTTCCCTGGGCTTGCGTATCAAATGCGCGATTGCGTCCGTCTGGCGATTCATGCATATGTTCATAATAAAAATACCCTTGCGTTTCCGGTGTCGTAATCGATACACCGCCAGCAAGGGCAATATCGCATTCTCCCCCAATCAAAGCTTGGCAAGCGAGATGAATCGAGACGAGAGAAGTTGCGCAAGCTGCATGCACCGTATTGACAGGTCCCGTCAAATGAAGTTTGTATGCAACTAACTGTGCAAGCAGATCTTTATCACTCAATATCGATTTCGAGAAATCATCCATATCCTGCTGATCGGATAAAATCGTTTTAGCCTTCCAATCTAGGTTACTGGAAGCTCCTGCATATAATCCAATCGGCCTCTTATACGATTTAGGATCGTATCCGGCATCTTCAAGTGCCGTCCAAGCACATTCATGAAAAATGCGAATTTGAGGGTCCATCAACGCAGCTTCTGTAGGTGTATATCCAAAAAAGGAAGGGTCGAACATTTCTGCATCACCAATGATCCCCTTGGCTTTGACGTAATTGGGATCGGCTATCCATTCCCGTTCAACTCCAGCCTGTTCCAATTGCTCATCCGTAAAATCAGAAATCGTATCGAGTCCGTTTTTTACATTTTCCCAAAATTGATGAATGTCTCTTGCCCCGGGGAAACGGCATGACATGCCGATAACAGCAACTTCCAGCCCATTGCGATCATCATGAGCTTGCGTATTCATTCAATCCCCTCCTCTAAGTTTGCGTTTCCGTTGTTGAAGGCGGTTCTGTCCACGTTCATACCCTGACGCTGTAGGAACAAGAACTTCTTCGACCGTTTCCTGCTCTGCTGAATGTTCGGAAGCTTTGAATGGCTGGCCTAAATAGTTGCTTAACGCAGCGATCGTCGAATAGGTGTACATATCAATAATGCTGAGTTCAACTTTCAGCTTCTCCATGATCTTGAGTCTTACCTGAATAAGATCGAGTGAGCTAGCCCCCAAATCAAAGAAATTGTCCTCAAGGCCAATGTGCTGAACGCCGAGATGCTCCTTCCAAATCATTGTAATCGTTTGTTCTCTATCGGCTTCCATCCCTTTGTTGCTCGTCTTCTGCTCATCGTTGTTCGCAAAAGACTCATCTAATGGATTGGATGTTTTCAATAATTCCGCTAATTGAGCCTTTTGCTGGTTGGCTGTCAGCTTGCTGCTCAGCTCGCTTACCGACACTACAACTTGCGGCAGCCTTACATTGAGAATTCGCTTAAGCACCTCGATTCCTTCTGCAGCTAGTATTCCATCCTCCAGTATGAAGTTCTCGCTTATTTGGTGTGAGGAGCGTGCACGTTTCTCAGCATCAAGTGCCATCCCCGTATCTCGCCAAGTATCCCAGTTGACTGCTACCACATGCATATGCCCCGTAGAAGATGTTGCTAGAGCAAAATGATCAAGGAAATTGTTAGCAGCACAATAAGCAACCTGACCTGCAGGAGCTAGCATTGAACTGATAGAGGAACATAGGAACAAGAAATCGAGTCCTCGATCTTTAAAAATTTGATACAGATGTAATGCCCCTTCCGTCTTTGGAGCAAGTACCTGCTCGGTATCTTTCTCTGACCGGAACTGCATAATCCCACCGTCCGGCACTCCAGCCGTATGAAAAACACCGTTAATGACGCCAAACTGGACTTCTGCTTCCACTACTGCACGATAAAGTTGATCTTTATTAGTCACGTCCGCCTGGAGGACAAGCAACTCACCGCCGCCTGCCGCTAGGCTATTCGCTTGCTCTAACTTAGCAGGATCGAGATGGCGAGCAAACATAATGACCTTTGCCTGTAGCTCCGATATTAAGTATCGAGCTATGGCAAGCCCCATTCCTCCAAGTCCCCCAGTAATGACATATACACCTTGTTGTTTTAACAGCGCTGGAGTTCCTTCACTACTTGGCAGCAATACCTGTTCATAATCTTGAACCCAACGATTACCGCCTCGGTAGGCAACAACTTGCTCAGGCATTCGACTGGTTATTTCGGCAGTGATCGTTTCAAAAAACTTACGATTCCATGCCTGAGACAACGGGAGAGCGATATCCACGCTTCGACAGGTTAAGTTGGCATATTCCAGTGGAATGACTCGGATCGGTCCCAACACTACCGCCTGTTCAGGCTGCAGCTGTTCTTCACCTGTTATTTGATGTATGCTATTGCTCAATACGACGATCTCCATTGGTGTATGAATAGACCGTCTTCCTAACGATTGTGCAATCCGAATGAGACAAGCCATAGCCGAGGAAGATTCTCTAGCAATCATCTCTGCCTCTACTTCTTCTACTGCTATATGCCCTATTCTCTCAATCTCCCAGGCAAAAGCAATTACGTCCGGTATGATTTTGCATGCTTCCAAATCGCTAAACAATTGATCATAGTCACTGCTTTGCTCGGAACAAACGGTATAGGTACCATCAAGTTCCTTCCTATAAGAATCTCCCGAATGCACAAGAATGACTTCCTTTCCATTCTCCGCCCATGCATGCTTAAGTCGGGAACCGAACTCGCCTGAATCCGCAAGCAATAACACACGTGAACGAGAAGAAGTCACCCTACTTACATGATTTCTACTTTGTTTCCAAATAGGCGCATAGAACCAGTCAGCAAGTTGTTCTTTCTTATCTATTGGTACTAGCTGCTCCTTCATCGTAATCTGATCCATGTCGATATCTAGCCAGTAACGCTGACCCTCGAAAGGATAGGCTGGCAGTGGAGTACGAGAGCGAGAGGCTGGTAGATGATACGATTTCCAATTTATATTCACACCCCAACTCCATAGCTTCCCAAGCTGTGCTGTGAAGTGAACATCATCAGACACGGTTTCATTAGGATGCTTGATCAAGTTAAGCACCTTATATTTATCCTTTGGAACATCATGTTTAGCCACGAAACTGCTTAGCGTACGTCCAGGTCCTACCTCTATTAGCAGGCATGATTCGTACTCAAGCAGCTTCTGAATACCGTCTGAGAAGCGAACAGCAGATAGTAAATGATTAGGCCAATATTCACGATCCAACACCTGATCTGCTTCCATCCAATTCCCGCTTACATTGGACACATACGGAATGCTAGGCGCTTGCACGTTTAATCGTTCTATTGCTGATCTGAACTCCGGCAGCATAGGTGTCATCATATCCGAGTGAAACGCATGCGAAGTATGAACTCGGAAACTGAGGCAACCTTCCTCCAGAAGTCTATCTTCCAATAAACTTATTTGCGCGTCCGGCCCCGATACGACGCAGTTCATCGGTGTATTTATAACAGCAATCGATAGATCAGAGAGCCCTTGCTCAGCACGAAGGAGCTTGTACAAATCTTGTTGCGGCATCTGTACGCTTAACATCCCGCCTGGTGGCATGCTTTGCATCAGTCTTCCACGGAGAGCGACCAGCTTTAAAGCTTCTTCGAGTGAAAGAACACCAGCCAAGCAAGCAGCAACGTACTCTCCTAAGCTATGACCAATCATGGCAGAAGGCTTTATTCCCCACTTGATAAGTACCGATGCCAGTGCGTACTCAATGCTAAACAACAGTGGCTGTGCGAACTCCGTTTCGTTAATAGCTTGTTTGGTCTGCTCCGTAATAATAGATGGATATAAAACTTCTCGGTAATCACGACCTGTTTCTTTTTCCAAAATGTGCACACAGTAGTCAAGCTTCTCGCGAAACACAGGTTCCGTCTCGTAAAGTACTTTCCCCATATCGACATACTGAGAGCCTTGACCCGGAAACATAAAAACAATAGGTACATCGACATCTTTGGATGCATATCGAATGCTGGTATCAGCCTTTTTGTCCGACAGCATAGCAATCGCCTCATCAGCCGAGGAAACGACCAATGCCTGCTTATGTTCCATTACGGATCTTCCTACTTGCAGTGTATAAGCGGCGTCTGCTAGATTGAGATCTGGATTATCCTTAAAATGCTGTGCTAAATTAGCGCTAACCTGTGCAAGAGCGGTTTCCGTTTTGGCTGATAACAATAATAACTGTTGTTGTTTCCCCGCATAATTAATAACTTTCGTTTCCTGCCTTCTCATTTCCTGAGGGGGTTCCTCCAGTACGAGATGAGCATTCGTGCCTCCGATGCCGAAAGAACTCACGCCTGCCCGCAAAGGGTAACCATCATCTTTCCATTCGGTTGCCCCCGCATTAACTTGAAATGGCGTATTCTCAAAATCAATATTAGGGTTCGCTTTCTTATAATGAAGGCTTGGCGGCAATACTCGGTGCTGCAAAGCCAAGACTGTCTTCATAAACCCAGCCATACCAGCAGCCTCATCCAGATGTCCGATGTTCGTCTTCACAGAACCAATGCGGCAAAATTGCTTTTTGTCGGTAGCAAAGGCCGTGCTTAACGCCTTCAATTCCACGGGATCACCTAGAGCCGTTCCTGTCCCATGGGTTTCTACATACGTAATACTCTCCGCTTCCACAGCAGCCATGTCCATTGCCGCCATAATGACTTCACTTTGACCAACAGTGCTCGGTGCCGTATATCCTATTTTTCGACTGCCGTCATTATTAGCTGCAAATCCCTTTATAACGGCCATAATATGGTCGCTGTCACGAATGGCATCCTCTAGTGGCTTCAGTACAACAATACCAGCACCTTCACCACCAACCGTCCCACTCGCCTCTGCATCAAATGCCCGGCAGTGCCCATCCGCTGATAGAATCATGCCATCTTGATAAAGATAGCCCTCTCTTGGTGCTGTCCCGACCGAAACACCTCCAGCAAGAGCGATTTCACACTGCCCCGTCAATAAGGAGCGGCAAGCCATATCTATAGCAATAAGAGATGAAGAACACGTGGTATGCAGTAGTACACTCGGTCCTGTTAAATTCAACTTATAAGACACCCTCGTTGGCAAAAAACCATTGCTGTCTAGCAGCCATGAGGCATAGTCGCCTAAACGCTCTCTTTTTCCAGATAAACGAGTCGTAACTTCCCAGTCGAAACTGGAGCCAGCAGCGGCATACAAACCGATTCGTTGTCCGTATCGCCCCGGATCATAACCAGCATGCTCCAGCGCTTCCCAAGCACACTCATGAAATATTCTCGTTTGCGGGTCCATCATCTCCGCCTCAGCAGGCGTATATCCAAAGAAGGCTGCATCGAATACATCTCTGTTTTCCAGTACAGCACCACATGATTTGACATAATCTTTTCGGTTATAGGTATCTTTGCTAACCCCTGCTCGTTCGAGTTCCTCGTCCGTTAGAAACACAATCGATTCGACACCTTGTACAAGGTTGTTCCAAAAGTGATTGATATTGCTCGCTCCAGGAAATCTGCCCGCCATGCCGATGACGGCAATTTCCAAGCCGGTTCTCTGCTCGTCATTCATCATCGCAAACCCGCTTTCCTTGTTATTGTCCTTCCACTCTTTCATTGTGTGCTCGATGTGTTTCCGTAGATTTAGCGAGTCCTGCCAGATTGCTGTTTAAATCTAGATACATTAGACATCATTCTGGAGTTTCCAGCCTGCAGCACTGCTTCTCTATCTTGATCAGACTTCTCCGCAGCTTGCTCCTGCATGAGATGCTTGCTAAATAAAGCGATCGTTGGATACGTAAACATGGTGACCACTTCAAAAGGAGTCTGTAAAGCTTTGCTTAATTTACTCGTCACTCTAATCACATCAAGCGAAGTACCATTTAGATCAAAAAAGTTATCATGTATTCCAACTTCCTCTACCTTCAATACTTCCTTCCACACTTCTGCTATTATTTTCTCCGTCTCTGTAGAAGGTCCCAAAAATGACGTTTGAACACGTAATCTCGTCCCTTCGATGTCCAGCAATCGCTTGCGATCAGCCTTGCCGCTTGCATTGAGTGGGATGTCATCAATCTGAATGTACTCCACAGGTACCATGTAATCAGGCAATTTATCACTTACATAGTCCCTTAACTCCGCTGCGGATACATAGCTCACTGCGACGATATAAGCGATTAATTTCTTATCGCCATCACTTCCGCTCACTGCCACAACCGCTCCACGCAGCTTGTCATGGCTATGAAGGACAGACTCGATCTCTTCCAGCTCGATACGGAAGCCTCGAACTTTCACTTGTTGATCGATTCGTCCCAAATATTCGATATTTCCATCAGGCAGCCATCTTGCTAAGTCCCCTGTCCGATACATGCGCTTCTCGATACCCGAAATGCCATGTACGAACTTCTCTGCAGTCAACTCTGACTTATTTCGATATCCCCGTGCCAAATTGTCTCCTGCGATATATAATTCACCGGGAACGCCGATTGGCTGCAGTTTATTTTGATGAACAATGTAAAGTTCCGTATTATCGATCGGCCTGCCGATAGGAACCGTATCGATGTTCTCTCCAGGAGGACAATCAAAATAAGATACATCTACAGTCGCTTCTGTTGGACCGTATAAATTAGTCAGTACTGTGCCGTTAACCGTATACAGTGTATCATTACACTTATGAACATGCGCCGCAGTTAAGGCTTCTCCACTGACGATAACCCTATTCAAGGAAGCCAGCTTTTCCACTGCATTCGCATCCTCAACATAATGAAGAAAGGCGAGCAGCATAGACGGTACAAAGTGCATCACCGTGACCTTTTCACGTTGAACGACATCGACGATTTGAACTGGATTACGTTCTGCTCCCGGGGGAAGCATGCATACTTTTGCACCAGCCAAAAACCACCAAAACAGCTCCCAGACGGAAACATCAAACGTAATCGGTGTTTTTTGGAGAAGTGTATCTTCCGCCCGCAGTGGATAAGCCGACTGCATCCAATTCAACCGGTTGATTACAGAACGATGTTCTACCATCACTCCTTTTGGCTTGCCAGTTGAACCAGATGTATAAATAACATAGGCTAACTGATTTGAAGAGCATTCTAGGTGCAGATTATCGCTAGCAACTTCATGTTCCTCGATGGCATAAATATCAATGGATTCAATACCAAACTCCGCCGCCAATCCATGTGATCCAGAATCCGTAATCGCCCACTGCGCATCACCATCTGCAAGCATATAGGCAACCCGCTCCTGTGGAAGACGTGCATCAAGCGGCAGATAAGCTGCCCCTGCTTTCAAAATCGCCAAGATCCCCACAAACATCTCCACCGAACGTTCTACCATAAGAGCAATAACCGTTTCTGGCTGTACGCCGCGGGCTTGCAACGTCCTTGCTAATCGATTAGCTCTTTGATTCAGTTCTCTATAGCTCCATGTCCGCTCACCATCTATACAGGCCGTATGATGAGGGATTTTTTCAACTTGTTGTTCAAATAAACCGTGTATCGTTTGATCGTCAGGATACGATGCACTTGTATGATTAAACTCGTCTATAATACGCGTTCTTTCGTCCTCAGTTAACAGGTCAATTCCCTTAATCGGAAGCTGGGCATTTTTCGAAATATGATCCAGCACACATTCATATTGCTTAGCAAGTACCCCTATACTTTCACTGCTGTATACCCTGCTGTTGAAATCAAATTGAATGCAGATGCTATCACCTGGCGCGATAACGATATTTAGATCATAGTTCGTTTGCTCAAAAGCGTTCACATCGGTAATGGTGAAATGCGATTCATTGTTTTCCTGTGCGTGATGAACAGCCTGAATACGCTCCGCAATGGGGAAATTTTCAAACACAAATATATGGTCGAACAAGTTTTGCTTCAACTCGCTCGTAGCTTGAATAGCAGCTAATGAACAAAAATGGTACGGCTCGGTATCGGCAGCTTCAGCTTGAACTTGCCTCATGAGATCATCAAATCGCATTTCCTCATCAACAGAAATACGCACCGGGATCGTATTAATAAACAATCCTACTATGTCCTCAACTCCGTCCAATTCAGGCGGACGACCTGAAACAACACCACCGAAAACGACTTCTTTTGTGTGGTTGTACTTCGCCAACAATACTCCCCATGCCGTCTTCATCAATGTGCTCAAAGTAACTTGGTTAGCACTTGCAGCTCGATGTAAGGCAGCAGCACGGTCTCGATCTAATTCCAACTTAAACTGTGCATGTTCGTAAGCCGACTGCAGCGTCGTTACCGCATAGGACTTTGGAATTTCCGTCTTTTCTTTGAACCCTTGTAAAACATTTTTCCAATAGTCATTCCCCTGCTGCTGATCTTGCTTCTCCAACCACTCGATATAAGTCCGATACTGTTTAACAGGTCCTAGACTGCTCGGGCGATCATGCACCAAACTGCTATACATTTCAGCAAAATCAGCAACCAATATTTCCACGCACCAGCCATCCATCAAAATATGGTGGGACGTCCATATGAATTCATACTCCTGCTCACCTAAACAAAAGACAGCAACACGCATTAATACATCTTTGTTCAAATCAAATGGGCGCTTTTTATCCGAGTCTTTAAAGTCGGTCAGTATCTGTTCCCTCTCTGCTTCCGAGTTTACGTCTCGGATATCCTTATAAAAAAAATCGACGTTCCGCTGCTTCAGCACAACCTGAAGCGGAACATCGACTTTTTCATGATTGAAAACAGTACGCAAAATATCATATCGCTTGAACAATTCCTCAAGGCTCTGCTTTACGAGTCTTATGTCCAGCTTCCCTTGTAAGCGATAAGCAGTCTGTTCAAAATACGCCATTGAGAATTTATCCAACAAATAATGAAAATACATGCCCTCCTGCGTGGGCGTCATTTTGTATATATCTTGTATATTTTGTCGAACAAACTCATTCACCCTGATATTCCCTCCTTTTCAGCTTCCACAGTCGATTTCATGAGAAAACGCTATCAGGAACTTGCAAAGTCTATTCCTAATCAAAAAAGCTGTCCAATTGTTCCATAGTCAGCTCTTTATAACCTAAATCGCTAGGTGTTACCTCCGATTCCGTACGGGAAGCGCAAAAAGAAATAAGGTAAAGAAGCTCATCGCGATAATGGTCAAGCAAAGCTCGGGCCGTCTCGGGCTTATATTGTTTGCTGCTATAGTGCAGATCCATGTGCAGCTTCCCATCTACAACAGCTCCATTAAAGGCAAAATCATTCTCCCTTATCCGATTCGTACTTTCATTGCCTTCTATCGCTTCCTCCGCTATCTGAAACAAGGTATCGTTCAAGTCCTCATCGAACTGACCCAAATAATTAAACGAAATGGATGGGCGTTCCTCGAATCGCAGCGATTTGTCGCCGGCCACATGTTTAATAATCCCATAGCCAATCCCTTTATTAGGTACGGCACGCAGCGTCTCTTTGACATGCTTAATCTGATAAGCTGGCTGATCGCTTACGGATATATCAACAACAAACGGATGCCAGCTCGTAAACCAACCTACCGTACGACTAATATCCATATCAGCAACGATCTGCTCGCGTCCATGCCCCTCCAGTTCAACAGCTACAGATGAAATGCCTAAAGCTGATTGAGCTGCACGCCCCAGCGCAGTAAGTAAAACATCATTAACCTCCGTATAAAATGCGTGGTGCACATGACTAAGCAGCATCTCTGTATCGGTTTCGTTGAAAATAAAAGACACGATATCCTCATCTTTAATATAGTAACTCGCAGGGAAATCACGGTTTATTTTCATCATCGCTTTCATCGTAGATTCCATTTCCAACCAAAACGGAAGCTCTTTTGCCATTGCCTCGCTGTCTGCATATTCACACAACCGTTCCGCCCAGAACTTGAAAGAATCCGACTTCAATGGGAGCGAAACTTTCTCCCCGTTTTTAAATTGTTGATACAGGGTCATCATATCCTCAAACAAAATACGCCATGACACACCATCGATTACCGTATGGTGGATCGTAAGGAAGAGCTTGTTGCCTTCGTTTGTATAAAAAAAGGCAGCCTTCATTAAAGGCCCATTTTCTAAATTGATACTCGTTTGAAGGTTATACATATGATCGCGAAGTTGTTGTTTGGCATGATCCTTCGCCCGTAGATCGATATGTTCCACACAGATCGAAGTATGTTGTCCTCGATTGAACTGAATCCGCTGCCCGCCTTCCGTTTTAAAGACGATGCGCAGCGCATCATGATGATTTTGTAAATTCGTTAAAATAAAAGGAAGAGCAGCTTCATCGAACACTTCGGCAACGTTCAATAGTACAGACTGATTGTAATGATGGAGATCCGCAGGACATCCATCAAAGAAATCACGCTGAATCGGTGTCAACGGCACTTCGCCTGTCACTTCATTTTGATCAGGGATGCGGGTGGATCGGGTTAGGATGTTAGCTAATTGTGCAATCGTTGGGTACTTAAATACATCTCTTACTTCTAATTTATATTGATGCTGTCTCATTCTCGAAACCATTTGAATCGCTTTAATGGAGTCCCCGCCGATAGCAAAAAAGTTATCTTTTATCCCAAATGATGTCCGTCCCAGCACTTGCTTCCAGCACTCCGTCAACTGCTGCTCTCGTTCATTTGTTGGGCCAGATTTATCTGTTCCATCGTCATAAGTATTTAAATCAATCGGTGGTAGCTTGCTGCGATCCACTTTGTCATTTTGGTTCAGCGGCATTCGCTCTAGTCGGACAAAGTACGTAGGAACCATGTAGGCTGGGAGCTCTTGAATGAGAAATTCGCGTAATGTTCCATTATCAACTACCGTATTAAGCACCATGTAGGCGGCAAGCTGCTTCGAATCTCCACTTCGCTCTTGTGCTTCCTGATCCTGATGATGGATAGCATCAATGGCAAGTACTTTTGCATCTTGAACTGCTGGATGCTTGCGCAATTGGTTCTCGATTTCTTCGAGTTCAATGCGATAGCCCCTAATTTTAATTTGTGTATCCTTCCTTCCGAGACAATCCACAGTGCCATCAGGCAGCCATTTTGCCAGATCACCTGTCTTGTACATCTTTTGTCCCTTACAAAACGGGTTGTCCACGAATGTATTCGCATTCAGCTCATCACGGTTCAAATATCCTCTACCTACATTGTCCCCAGCGATGCACAACTCCCCGACTACTCCCACTGGCTGTAATCGATTATGCTTGTTCACAATGTATACTTGCTGATTCGGCAAGGGCGAACCTATTGGAATACGGTGATAAAGATTCATATTCTGTTCCGTAACATCATAGTAAGTGGTATCTACGCAAACTTCCGTTAAGCCATAACTATTCGTAATAATCGGAGCATGTTCCCCAAGCTGAGCATACATTCGTTCTACGGTCTCTTTGGGCAGAGACTCTCCTCCAATAATAAGCCTTTTCATCTTCAATTCCGCCGTAGAGTGCCTCATCGCTTCCAGCAATAGAACGAGATGGCTCGGTGTACCATCTGTCATATCAATTTGCTTATGAATGAAAAATTCGAGCAAACGTTCCCCGTCAGCTCGCGCTTCTTCAGGTACAATATAGAGCGTGTGACCAAGCAGCAAGGAACAAAAGATTTGCTCGACAGACATATCAAATATAAACGGGGCGAGCACGGCAATTCGCAAACCTTCATCATAATGCTGATATACACGCTCATGCACACCAGCTACAAGATTCATGACGTTGCGATGTTCGATCATAGAAGCTTTCGGCTTGCCTGTTGAACCAGACGTAAACAACAGATAGGCTAAATCCGTCGGTTCATTTCGATGATCCGGATTGCCACAATCTGCTTGCTGATCCCGTTCCATCATTGTTTCTAGAAGCAGCACGTTGGACAACGGGCATTTGCCAGCTAATTCCTGTCTTGTAATGACTAGCAGCGGCTTGCTCTCTTCCACCATATATTGAAGACGGTTGCTCGGACTGTTCGGATCAAGCGGTATATAGGCTCCCCCTGATTTAAGAATTCCGATAATGGCTGCAACCATTTCCAATCCGCGTTCCAGCATGATGCAAACAGGGGTTTCCCTGTCCACCCCGCGCTCCCTCAATTCCCAAGCCAACCGATTCGATAGCTGGTTCAGTCCCTCATAAGTCATCTCCCATTCCTGATGAACGACTGCTATACGCTGAGGTGTTTTTATCACTTGCTGTTCGAACATCTGAATGATCGTCTGATGTGCAGGATAGTCAAGATACGTATCATTAAAAGCAGCTAGTAATGCTGCTTCCTCGCTTTCCGTCATGATCGTAACATGGGATACAAGCAGCGACATATCGGCTAGAACTTCTTCCAAAAAGACATGAAAACAGCGGATCAACTGTCCGATCTCAACTTCGTCATAGCTACGTCTATCAAAAGAAAAGCTGATAACGATCCGATCATCTTCACGATTGCACAAGGCAAGAAAACGATTGTTGTCATTGCCCAGCACATGCTTCATGCTGTGGATATTTTCACTGGCAAAAACAATCCCATTAAGCCAATTTTGCGCTTCAGTGGCATCTACTTTTAAGGCTGCGAATATTTCGGATAGTGGATAATCCTGGTTCTCTACTGCTTGTACAAACTCTTCTTTCATATCTAGCAACAAGTTGCGAAAGCTGACTTCTCCATCGAATTGTTTACCAACGATAACGAAATCATTCGATGCATGATCGTTTCGCAGCTCCTTGTATACAGGCATCGTAATAAAGATTTCTTCTTCATCCGTATAGCGATGCAAAAAGCCAATAAATCCGGACAGCAGCATAATAAAAAGGGTTACATCGGATTGATTACTAATATGAGTAAGCTTTTTCGATACAGTAGGATGTAGAGAAAGCTGCAATTCAATCTTGCTCGATGCTGTAGATAAGGACTCCCCCGACGGATCGGTCCATTTTGTAGGGATCACATCCTTGATATTTACCTTGCTCAGTTTCTCCAACCAATAACTCTTCTGCTTTCTGCTCCTGTGATTTGCCTTAACAAACATGCTATTCCCATCCATGAAGTACACATCCTTATCTTATTAAAAATTAAATTGGATGCTATCGTTGAGCGCGACGATCGATTCTTTTTCCGAATGGACTTCCATGCTGTCTATACTTACTTTCATATCGCCAAGCTTGATTTGCTCATCCTGCACGATGTATCGGATTACTTCTACGTAATCATTCCACATTTGATGAATCGTTTCATACTTGTACAAATGGGCAGAGTATTGATAGGTAAACTGAATTTGTTCTTGTTCTTCCTCTACCAACAGCTCCAATTCAAACTGCGATGTGTTATTTTTCTTATAGTCATAAGGGGTAAATACGAGACCCTCCAACTCCTTCTGGACTTTCTCAAAATATTGAATTTGAAAAAAAGTATCGAACAGTGGAGAACGGTTCAAATCTCGCTTAATGTTGAGTTTAGTAACCAATCTATCAAATGGATACTCTTGATTATGCAATCCTAGCAGCGCATTGTTATGCACGTCTCGTAGAAACCTTGAGAAAGTTTGCTCTGCGTTCGGGTAATTACGCTGTGGAAGTGTATTGACAAACATACCAACGACGTGTTCCAAATCATCGTGATTGCGACCCGACGTTACCGTCCCGACGACAATATCCTCTTGACTGCACCATTTTGAAAGGATGATGTTATAGATCGCTAACAAGAGCACAAACAAAGACACTTTATTACGAATCGCTATTTCCCTTACTGCAGCAGTTAAGTTCTTGTTCAGTGTAAAGATGGCCAGATCAGCTGCATAATCTTGCACATCCAATTCCCTCGAATAATCAAGCGGTAAATCCAATGGCTCAACCGGCTTTGAAAATACGTCCAACCAATAGTGCTCTTGCTGCTGAAGCAATCTCTCCCGCTCTTGTCCATTTTGCCACACCGCATAATCTTTATATTGGAGTCGAAGCCGTGGCAAATCTGTACCAGAATAAAGGGCAAAAAAGTCGCTGGCTATTCTTTCAACTGATACACCATCTGCAATAATATGGTGCATATCCAAAATTAACAAATGGTTTGTATTGCTGATTTCAACAAGCCCTACTCTAAATAGAGTATCTTGCTCTAAGTCAAAAGGCTGTACAAAACGGTGAATGATCGCTTCCACCTGCTCTTCGCTGCAGCGGAATTCATTTATGTTCAGTTCAACTTGTTCAAGGATCTGCTGTACAGGATTCTCTGCAATCAACGCAAACCGAGTACGTAAACTTTCGTGTCTATGCATCAACTTATTGAAAGTTTCTTTCAATTTCGCTTTATTGATAGTTCCTTCCACAAGGTATACGAGTGAAATATTGTAGCTTGTACTTTCCGGATAAATTTGCTGCTGAATGAACATTCTGTTCTGTGCCGCCGATAAAGGATAATGCAGCGCTGTCGGAGCCGGCTGAATCGAAATAAATCCTTCCTGCTCTTTATTCTCAATATAAGCCGCCAACGAACGTATCGTAGTATGCTCAAATATGTCTTTATAGGACAGCTTACTATGAAGCTGTTTATGAATAAGGGCAACCATTCTAGTAACCTTTAAGGAATGTCCGCCTCTTGCAAAAAAGTCATCATTCACCCCTATTTGATCGATACCCAGCACGTCGCACCATATGGCGGCTAGATTCCGTTCGATATCTGTACTCGGAGCTATATAATCCGCACTCCCACCACCTGTCGCCTCTTCTACTTCAGGCAATGCCTTGCGGTCTACCTTTCCATTTGGGGTTAACGGCAGCCGCTCCAGCACGACTACGTATTCTGGTATCATGTAGTCTGGCAAACGTTCGCCTAGCTGCTTTTTCATTTCTGATATATTTAATTCTGCACCTGTGACATAAGCGCATAAGAAACTTTCTTCACCAATCGTACTGCCAACCGTTACGACACTTTCCTTCACACCAGGCAGCTCTGCCAATCGATTTTCCACTTCTCCCAGTTCGATTCGATGGCCTCTAATTTTGACTTGGTGATCTTTCCGCCCTAAAAATTCGATACTTCCATCTTCCATCCACCTGCCGATATCGCCTGTCTTGTATAGACGTATTCCTGATACGATGGAAAATGGATCTTCTCCGAAAGCTTCTTTCGTCTTCTCCGGTTGGTTTACATATCCTCGGCCTACGCCGATACCCGAAACCCAAATTTCTCCCTTGATCCCAATTGGGCTTAACTGCCCACCTTGATCCACGATATAAATGGTCATATTTTGAATGGGATGCCCAACAGGAATTGAAGCAAGTAATGGATCTCGGTCCATCATATAATGGGTAATATCATCCGACGCTTCTGTCGGACCATATGCATTCGCCAACTGGATTCCTGGATACTTTGTAAACCATCGATCTACCAGCGCAGGTTTTAAGGCCTCTCCTGTCACCACTAATAATTTCAGATTAGCCAAGCTGTTACGTTCCGGCTCTAATTGTTCCAGCAGCACGCTCAAATAGGAGGGCACGACCTCCAGTATCGTAATGCCATCCTGTTCAATTTGATGGATAAAAGTATCCGCATCAAGCGTCACTTCATTCGGATAGATGACGACACTACCACCTAGCACTAAGCCTAAAAACATCTGCCATACTGAAATGTCAAAGCAATGAGATGCATTTTGAGCAATGATGCTGGTATCACTGACTGCAAAATCGTTTTGTTTCGCATAAAGATGGTTGATCATACCCCGATGTTCCACCATTGCGCCTTTCGGGCGGCCCGTTGAACCTGATGTATAAATGACATAGCTTAAATCGTCTGGCTTGTTAATCGAAGGCGGATTGTGCTTCGGCATCGCTGTCATCGTTGATACATCTGTCACAGTTCCCCGTGCAGCTGCTTCGACTAACAGCGCTCCGCTGTGATTCTTTGAAGTATTGGACGTATATGGCTCTATTCCCTCGTGTGTATCATTACGTGTATCCACTTCTCCTGTACCTACTGCCAACTGGTGTACTTCTTTCCATGTATATCGACCCTTGCCGTCTCCAAGCAATTGATCCGAATTCACAACCTCTTCTCGACGATTCTGCTTCTTGTCGATCTTCAACAACACGTCATAGCGGAATCTCGTCAACTCGTTGTCGATCATTCCTCGCTTGCGACTGCTTTCCCAGCTTATAATTTCTGGATAGGATCGCTGCAGTTCTACAAAGAATTGCTCATCTACGAACAAATCCTCATCCCATCCTGTCTTCACCAGTGCAGTAGGATTCGCCTGTTTATAAGCCGCTGTTGCAGCTACCAACTCCTGCTTGCGACCAGCATCCAGCAGGTCGTCCAAATAGATGATGCCTTCCTCTTTCAGCAGTCCAATTGCACTCCGGATGACCTCCTCCAAGTACAACGTGTTCGGGAAATAATGAACAGCGCTGCTGACGATCGCTACATCCACATCTGACACATCTAGACAGCCAATTTCAGCTGCAAAAGCCTGCTTCAATTCAACGTGATGCAGACCTTCTCGCATCGCACGCTCTCTATTGCGCTCGATGATGGTACCGGACAAATCAACTGCAAAGTAAGACTTCACACATGGAGCAAGCTGGAACAGCACTAAGCCATGTCCACAGCCAATTTCAAACACCTTCGACTCTTTCGTTATATATGGAGCTAACTTCACTTGAAAGTTGTCGATATATTCTTGCATTTCCTCTAGACGGAATGGTTCACCTCCAAAGCTGCTGCTCCAACCATAGTCGTTGATCGCCTCACTTGACTGCTCAGCTACCGCCTCCCAAATATCCTGCACCTGCGACTGCTTCACGCTATCAAGAGGATCATATTCGTCTAGCAGTACATAACCATGCAAAGCTTCCTGTTCCCAGAATAGACGGTCCACCTGATCAAGATGCTGACTCATTGTTACCATGAAGCCTATTTTGCCTGTCCCGATCCATTTCGTCGCTTCCTTCATGTTTTTAACAACCGCATAATCCACACCTAGCCGCTGCAGCGCTGACAGCGCAGTAATACGCTCCATCGGCTCGTCTGCCAACACACCTACAGCGTATTGCTTCACGTCACTTCCTAAGCACTGATTCAAAAAAACCGACAGTTGTCCAACACGTGCGTCACACATCTTGTAGCTCAACTGTTCTCCACCAACAGCATGCCGAACAGCATCAACCTGCATTAACGAGTCAAAATCCAGCTCCTGTCCCTGCTCCAGCAGCCACGCAAGACGCTCTACTTGGAGAACTGCTGTCCCGAATTCGGGTTCAGCCAGTTTATCCAAATACACCACATGTTCCACCGATGTACCACGGATGATACTACGGCATAGCTCTGCTGGATGTGGATAAACATCCGCTTTCGTCAGGACAACGCTCGCTTCGGAATCCGCAAGCACCGTGTGAATTCGCTCCATCGGATAGTTCACATCGATCGGTACATAAGCGCCTCCTGCCTTAAAGACGGCTAAAATACCGACCAACATCTCAATTGATCGCTCGCACAGCACGGCTGCCAATCGTTCTGGACCAATGCCCTTCGCTTTGAGCAGCCAGGCAAGTTGATTGGCTCGCTCATTCAATTCCACATACGTCATACTTATTTCTCCACACGTGACAGCTGTAGCGTCCGGCGTCTTCACAACCTGTTCTTCAAACAATTGACTCATCGTCGTATCCGGACAAAAGCCTTGCTTACCGTTAAACCCAAATAAAATTTGGACACGTTCCACCTCTGGCAGCATACTCAGCTCACCGATACCTGCTCCCAGGTGCAGCAGGGCATGCTCCAATAAGGTTGCGAAATGAGAAATGAGACGCTCCATTCCTGCTTGAGCGTATATGCCTGTATCATATTCCACCGTTCCACGAATGCAGTCTTCTTCCCGCACAAAGCGAAATAGCAGTTTACAGTCCGCATCGCCCAAATACTGCTTCGGATGAATGTTCTCCAGCATAACGACCGTGCGATACAAGGATGTTCCTGATTCTCCACTCTCCGAATGAAGCTGATCGAACAGCACGTCAATCGGATAATTTTGATGTTCTACCGCCGCAGCCAACGTCTGTTTTACCTGCATCAGCAGTTCCTTAAAGCTTGTCCCTTCTTCCATTTGGACTCGTAAAGGAAGCATCGTATTAATAAATTCGCTATTCTCATGTTCCCTATCATACGATCCCTCTCCACCTTCTACTACGTCTTGCTGATAGATGGGTGAGCCGATAACAACCTCTTTATTTCCCGTATATTTGAATAATAGCGCACTTATAGAGGCAACGAGAACGACATGAAGTCTCACATCAGAGTGATTAGCGAGCAGCAACAACTTGCTGCTCAGTTCTGCTCCAAGCTCTATTTGCAAGGAGTCCAGATCACGTTGAGGAGAAGAGGAAAGCGGCACAATGGATGGAAAACCATCCATTGCCCCTTCCCCCACGAATTGTGAAAGCCAATAATTCTTTTCCACAATGTGCTGATTAGCTGCTATAGCCTTATGAATTGAATGTGTACGACCTTTCATAAGCGCCTTCCTCTCATTCAGAACCTAAAATCTCCTTCTAAGTCCATTAGCTTGCCAACGCTTGTCGCTTGAAGCCCATGGCTTATCCGAATATCCGCAAGTTTGCAATTTGGTTGTGCAATGATATGATCAACAATTTGGATAAAGCTTCGGACAAACATGTCGACTGTAGAACGTTTGAACAGTTTTGTGCTGAATTCCAACTCAAACACAAGCGACTCTCCTTGTTGATAACTTAGCAAAACAAGGTCAAAAATAGCCGTTCTTTTTTCCGGAGAACAGGAGCGAAGCATTAAACCACTCATCTCCAGCTCTTTACCTTCATGACCTAAAAATCCAAACATAACATCAAATAAAGGATGTCGGCTTAAATCACGCTTGTGCACAACCATCTCAACAACATCTTCAAATTGGAAATCTTGATGCTCATATGCTTCCAAAAGCCTGCCTTTGACATCGGCCAAAAACTCGTAAAAAGATAGCGATGAAACGGGATAGTTCCGCAGCGCCAGCGTATTGGCAAAATTGCCGATCAATTGTTGAATATCATCATGTCCCCGGCCTGCTGTATCTGTTCCGATAATGATATCTTCCTGACCGCTCAACTTAGCAAGCAGCACATTAAATGCCGACAAAAGGATAAGGTATAACGTTGCTCCCTCTTGCAGCGCCAACTGCTTTAATTGTTCCGTCTTATCTGACGCAAGCTTAAATTCAACATAACCACCTTCAAAGCTTCGAATAGACGGTCGATCATAATCAACAGGCAAATGCAGTACAGGAAGTTCGCCTTGGAACTGTTCCTGCCAGTAGGCTGCCTGTTTTTCCATTCTTTCCGGTGCACAAAGCTGTCTGTACCACTCCGTATAGTCTCGATAGCGAACTTTCAAATCTGGCAGCTGCTCTCCTGCGTACAGAGCCATAAAGTCGCGGGCGAGTATTTCCATGGATACGCCATCTGTCACAATATGATGAATATCAACCATTAAAATATGACGCTGCTCACTTGTCTGGATGAGCCCAATTCGCAATGGAGAGGTTGATAAATCAAACGGTCTAATAAATTCACTCATCATACGTTCAGCCACAACTTGCGGCTCTCTATAATAGGACACATTCTCACATTCAATTTCTAACATACTGCTGTCGTTCAATTGTTGGAAAGGCTGCCCGTCTACAAGAATGAAGCTTGTTCGCAAGCTTTCGTGCCTGTATACCAGCTTATGAAAAGCAGCTTTCAGCTTATCTTGTTCCAAGCTTCCTTGCAGCTCCCAAAACATCGGCATATTGTAGCTGATGTCATTCGGATTTAGCTGCTGAAGAAAGTATAACTTCCGCTGCGCAGGAGCCAACTCATAGTACGGCTGATCCGCAGCTCTCGGAATCGGAGCATATGCTTCTGAACTTGCCTCCTGTACATAGCTAGCCAGTTCCCTAATCGTTGGTCGATTAATAAACTCAATGAGTGGGACTTTAACTTGCAATGCTTTATGCAACCGTGAAGCAACAACGGTCGCTTTCAGCGAGTGTCCCCCTAATTCAAAGAAATTAGCGTCAATGGAGATCTGATTCGCATCACGCTTCAACACTTCTGCCCATATATCAAGCAACTTTTGTTCTAGTGCCGTTTCAACGGCAGCAAAATGCTGCTCACCAGTACGAATAGGCGCAGGCAATCGGTCCAGATCTAATTTCCCGTTCGGTGTTACGGGCAAAGTCTCCACATTCACGAATACTTGCGGTACCAAATAAGCGGGCAACTTTCGAGCAAGATCCTGTTTCAGTTCATGGTTTAACAAAGTTAGATCGTCTTCCCTCTGAAGAGGCACATAATACGCGCAAAGATAACGGTCATCTGCTTCACCAGACCCACTCTCTCTTGCTACCACGATCCCTTCCTTTACACTTGGATGCGCTTCAAGTGCATGTGTGATTTCGTCCAGTTCAATACGGAAACCGCGGATTTTAACTTGATGATCCAACCTGCCAAGGTACTCCATTGAGCCATCTGGTAGCAATCGGGCCAAATCACCCGTTTTATACATCACACGACCCGGTTCGAAAGGATCTGGCAGAAACCTTTCTTGCGTTAGTTCAGGTCGATATAAATAATGCTTAGCAATTCCATCTCCAGAAATATAAATCTCTCCTGGGATTGCTGCAGGAACGAGGTGTAATTGACTGTCGAGCACATATATTTTGGCGTTGCCTGCAGGGTTGCCAATCGGAACAGAGAGCCGTTCATCACGTTCCACGTCAAATTTGTGGATCATACATCCAACCGTTGCCTCTGTAGGTCCATATTCATTATAAATGGCGACCTTTCCATCGAATAAACGGTAAATATCACGCGCCAAAACAGTAGATAGCGCTTCTCCACCAACAATAAATGTGCGTACATTCGATGCTTGAATACCCAACTCTTTAATCAACTTTAAATGAGTAGGTGTTACTTTAATGACATGTACCGCATCATCTTCCAACATACGCTGTATGACCATTTCTTTGTTGCCCTCGTTGTCTTTGTAAATGATCAAAGGGTGTCCGGTAGCAAGCGGAGCAAACAACGAAGTAACCGTCAAATCAAATGAAAGCGAAGAGTAAAGCGGGAACGAAAACGCTCCTTCTTTATCCATATACACGTGAATGGCCCAATTTATATAATTCAGCAATGATTGATGGGAGATAGCGACGCCTTTCGGCAGCCCCGTAGAACCAGATGTATAAATGACATAAGCCGTATCAACAGCAGTTGCACCAGCTTGCAGAGAAGTGGCTGAATGACTGTACAATTGGCTGTCCTCAACATTTAATACACGACAATCTGTATCTATCGTATGCAGGGTACGTCCTGAAACGAGCAGCAAATCCGTGCGACTATCTTCCAAAAGAAAACGAATGCGCTCCTGCGGATATTCAGGATCGATAGGCAAATAAGATGCGCCTGATTTCATTACCGCCAATATCGCAATTACCGCTTCGATGGAATGATCCAGCAGCAAACCAACCAAACTGCCTTGACTGATCCCCTTGAGCTGAAGCGTATGAGCCAACTGATTGGATTGGATACGCATCTCCTCATAGGTTAGCTCCCGTCCATCACAAATGAGCGCTGCTCTATCCGGATACTTGAATGCCTGCTCGTCAATAAGCCCGCACACCGTTGCATGTGCAGGATACGGAAGTGCCGTACAATTCCGACGATCATACAAATCGCGAAGCATCTGCTCTGGAACAAGCTCAACTTCGTTAATCGGTATCGTTTCATTGTGAACCACAGCGTGAAGCAAATGTTGATAATAACTGCTTATCGCACGAATGGTGCTTTCATTAAATAACTCCGTGCTGTATTCGATTTCAACATAAAGTTTATGCTTCGCTTCTCTCACCGTCATGCTCAAATCAAACTTTGATGTACAGCCTAGATTGTAAAATTGATCTGTTCGATAATCTTCATCTAGCTCTTCATCTTCGCGTCGATCTAATAAGTTGAACATCACATCGAATAGCGGATTTCTACTCGTATCCCGCTCCACGATAATACGTTCCACCAGTTCCTCAAACGGATAATCTTGATGCTCGAAAGCTTCCAACACATTGGTTTTGATCGTTTCCAGCCACTGCGGGAACGTCTTGCTGCCGCAAAGTTCACTCCGTATAGGCAGTGTATTTACAAACAAGCCAAGTATATGCTCAAGCTCTTTCTCATTCCGCCCAGCTACAGGTACGCCGACTACCATATCCATTTGCCCTGTTAAACGGAACAAGAGCGCTTTAAAGGCAGTTAAGAGTAGCATAAATATAGTCGAATCGTTGGCTTTACCCAGTTGACGAAGCAATCTAGTCTCTTCCGCATTGAATTCAAAGCAGAAATTGCTGCCAGCATAGGTCTTCGTCTTACTTCGCGGGTAATCGGTAGGCAAATTTAATAATGGCGGCTTGCTACTAAATTTGGATAACCAATAACTTTCTTGCTGTTGAAGTCTCTTTTTGTACGAATTGGAGTTCTGCCATACTGCATAGTCCTTGTACTGTAACGTAACGGGCTCCGGTTCAATTCCTTCCAACAACAGGCTGAAATCTCGCTGCACCACATCCATGGAGATCAGATCCGTAATAATATGATGAATGTCGATGATCACGATATTTTTATCACCGCCAACATCTATATACCCTACTCGCAATAGCGGAGCATGACTCAAGTCAAATGGCTCAACGAAACTAGCCATTACTTGAGCAGCTTGATCGGGTGCGGAAGACAAATTCCACGACGATAGTTGGAAATCTACGCTGTCATGTACTTTTTGATAAGGAACATCTTCTTGGAGCATAAACGAAGTGCGCAAACTTTCATGCCGTTCGATCAACGCTTTGAATATCTGCTCCAGTTTCTGCTTGGAGACAGAACGACCGACTTTTTTCAAAATGGTTGTGTTGTACAGGGTGCTGCCTGTATTTAATTGATCAAGGAGGTACATTCGCTTTTGAGCAGTGGAAAGCGGATAAAGTTCCTGTTTCGCCGCTGGTACTACGCGAGCTTCATCTTTGCCTATCAAGTCTTGATCCGATTTATTCAAAATAAGTGCAGCAAGCCGTTCTACCGTCAAATTGTTAAAAAACTGTTTTAGCGGAATATCGGTATTAAATTGCTGACGAATATTGGACAAGACGGTGATTGCCTTCAATGAATCCCCGCCTAGCTCTAGAAAGTCATCATGAATACCAATTTCATGGATTCGGACAATATGTTGAAAAATTTTCGCTATCGCTTGTTCTGTCTCATTTCGTGGCACCTCATAAAGGACGGACATTTCCGGTCGCTCTGTTAGCTTGAAGGATTGCTCTTGTTCCTCTGAACGAGAAGATGCTTTGGGACTAGACCATGCGTCGATTCTAGACTGCAAGTCTGCTGTCGAGTTCACGATTTGGCTTGCTGAAATACAGGCCAACACCCGCTCAAAGGCGTCAACCCCTTCAGCTGGAGTCATCGCTGTCTCTTTCCATATTTCATCCCATGCTCCATCCTCGATTTTCATCACAAGCCAGCCATCCCAGTTCACGCTCAACCACCGCTTGCCCTCGCCTCGATTTTGATAGAAGGCGTAAGCATCCAAAAATGAATTGGCTGCGCAGTAAGCAACATGACCCAATCCTCCTAGCACAGAAGAAATAGAGGACATGAGCAGACAAAAATCTAATGATTTGCCCTGAAATAACTTATCTAACACGAGCGAACCATAGATTTTTGCTGTAAACTGAGATTCGCTCTCTTCTTTCCCTGTATCGGTTACTGCAGAAAAAGCTTCGCTCGTCAGCGTCCCAGCAGCATGAATAATGCCGTGAATTTGTCTAAATTTTTGCTCGATCCTTGAGACCGCTGTCTGCATTTGCTCCATGTTGGATACGTCAGCACGCTCCAACATCAATCCACTTGCATGCCGTTCCACTTCTAACAATTTTCGAATTTTTATACTTGTTGGATCATTTGGTTCGTGAGCGTCCAGCCATTCTTCCCATGTATTCCGCTCTGGAAACGAAGAACGATGGATCAAGGCCAAATTAGCTTTTTTCGTTCTAGCTAAATAGACAGCAAGTTCAAGCGCAATGCCCCCCGTACCGCCAGTAATGACATAGACGCCTTCATCCCGCAGTATAGTGTCATCTTCCCCTGTTCTATCCAGCCTAACTTGCTCATGGCACGGAACCCATCGTTTACCGTTGCGCAAACTTACCACTGGTTCTGCGTCGACCATGTTTACTTCTGTCGCAATCTGCCCGATAACTTTCGTACTACTGATTAATTCCTCGATGTCGATATCAATCATTCTGCTGCGAATCTCAGCATATTCCTGTGGGATGACTTTACACGGTCCTAACATGGTGCTGTGCGCAGGATATAACAGCTCATTGCCGCTTACTTCGTGAATGTTGTTTGCAATGACATCCAATTGCAGATTGGTAGATACAAATATTTCAGCTGCTGCCTTCGCGACATGTAATAAGCTGTAATATCCGTTGACCTGCAATGCTTCCCATTGCTGTACGTCTGATTGTTTACATAAGCTACAAGCATGGATGATGCGATTAGGTGTGCGTTCTGATTGTTTAAGCATGCTAAACAACCTCAGATAATCTTCAAGATCACCAAGGTTCAATATAAACTCATTGCTATTCACTGTTTTAAACGCATGGCCCGACCATACTTGGACGACATCACTTCCAGCCTGACGTAGAATCTCCGCGAGTTCCGCCCCAACACCATATTCATCCATAAAGACAACATTGCAACTGCCCGTACCTGTCGTTGTTCGATTCCCATATTTAAGAGCTGACTGTTTCCAAATCGGGAAATAGAACCAATCCTCTGGCGTAGAACTTTTCCGTGTATGAATACTTTTCTGCTTTTTTTCTTGTCTTCGCTTTGTTTGTTTTACGTCCGGCCAAAAGTACTTCTTCTCAAACGGATAGGTAGGCAGAGGTATACGCATTCTACTGTCCCCATCATGATATTGCTTCCAGTCGATAGCGACTCCATTTGCCCAGAGCTTACCTAATTGCCTTAGCAAATATCGATCTGCGGACATTTTTCCACCAAACGGCTGTATCAAATCAACAACTCGATGAGCCGTGCCATCCATATGGCGTCTTATCATTGTCGACAATTCTCGCCCTGGACCGACTTCGATAAACACATAACTAGGATGTGTACAAAGCTCAGCAATACCATCAGAAAAGCGCACAGGTTCCGCAAGCTGTCTGACCCAATAGCCGTGATTCGCAATTTCTTCGGATTGAGCAGCTTTCCCCTTCATGCCTGACACATACTTCACCTGTGCTTGACCGTAACGTATCGGTTGCAAGCTGCATTCGAGCGCGTCCATAACTGGCTCCATCCATTTGGAATGAGCCGCATGATTGGAATTGAGTCTCATGCACAGTAGTTTACGCTGCTTCATCTGCTGTTCGAATCGCTCAATCGCTTCCTCTGAGCCAGACACAATGCATGACGGGTCATTAACAACAGCGATCGATACACCTTCTTCTAATAAGGGAAGCAGCTCTTTTTCCGCTAATGGGACGCTAAGCATAGCCCCCTTCGGCAGCGATTGCATCAGCTTGCCTCGCTGCACAACAAGTGACAGCGCATCTTTCAAACTAAATACGCCGGCTATGCAAGCTGCCGCGTATTCACCGAAGCTGTACCCGATAACTGCATCGGGACGTATCCCCCAGCTCATAAGCAGCTTAGCAAGCGAATACTCAAACACAAATAGGACGGGCTGAGATATCTCCGTCCGTTGTATCCGTTGTTGCGCTTCTTCTGGCGATATTGCTCCAAGCGTTGAATCTGGATATAAAATTTCCTTCAAAACAGTTCCCGTCAAGGAACGATATAAATCAAAACAATCATTCATGGCTTGGCGAAAAACAGGCTGGGTATCATACAATCCCCGACCCATCTGAACATATTGAGCACTTTGACCGGAAAACATAAATACGGTTTGTTTGACAGTCTCTTTCGTATAAGTGGCCTTCAATTGACTGTCTTGACGTGGCTTCAAGCTCGCAATTGCTTCCTCCACACTATTGCAAACGACCGTTCTGCGATAAGGATACACATCTCGACCAACTTGCAAAGTATAAGCAGCATCTTCTATATCAATCTCAGATTGATGCTCTAGAAACGCGGCCAAATTGCTAGCTGCCTGATCAAGAGCTGCTTCTGATCTAGCGGAAAGGACCAAAAGCTTGTCTGATCTTCCAGCAGGCCGAGTCGCTTCCATAGCAGGCGCTTCTTCTATAATGACATGAATATTAGTTCCTCCGAGACCGAAAGAACTAACACCCGCCCGAAGTGGATATTTACTACTTTTCCAATCTGCTAAACGGTCATTCACATAGAACGGACTGACTTCAAAATGAATCTCCGGATTAGGCGTTTCAAAGTGGAGACTCGGTGGAATTTGTTTGTTTTTCAACGCTAATACGGTTTTGATAAAGCCTGCTACACCTGACGCTGTATCTAAATGACCTACATTGGACTTGACCGATCCAACCGCACATACACGCTTACCTGTGATGTCGTAAGCTTTCTCTAAAGCTTTAATCTCGATCGGGTCCCCCATACTGGTACCCGATCCGTGCGCTTCAATATAAGTAATGCTTTCATGCTCAACTTCAGCCAGATGAAGCGCTTTACGCACAACCTCTGCTTGCCCTTCCACACTAGGGGCCGTGTATCCAACCTTGCGCGATCCATCATTGTTCATCGCTGATGCTTTGACAACAGCATGAATCGTATCCCCGTCCGCGATAGCATCTTCCAACCGTTTCAGTACGACGATGCCTGCCCCATCTCCAAAAACCGATCCTTCTGCTTTCGCATCAAATGATCGGCAATGTCCATCAGGGGATTCAATCATCCCTTCCTGATAAAGGTAGCCATGCTTCTTCGGATAGCTGACAGATACACCACCCGCCAACGCGATAGAGCATTCTCCCAACAGCAAGCCGCGACAAGCCTGATGAATGGAAGATAATGAAGTCGAGCAGGCCGAGTAAAGGGAGAGACTTGGACCTCTCAAATTCAATTTATAAGAAATTAGCGTACTCAATGCATCTTTAAATGCTAATGTTCCAGCTTCAAATCCCTCACTACTCAAGCTCGAATCCGTATAGGAAGCTAAAGGCTCCCAATTGAAATTGGTAGAAGCTCCTGCGTATAACCCGATATCTCCCTCATACCTATGAGGTGTATAACCAGAATGCTCAAGAGCTTCCCAAGCACACTCTTGCAGCACTCGTATTTGCGGATCCATAATCTCTGCTTCTCTAGCAGAGAATTGAAAAAAAGCAGCATCGAAGTATTCAATATCCTCGATATATCCTTTTGCCTTTACATAGTTCGGATTGCGCAGCAGCTCTGGATCTACCCCTGCTTCTTTCAATTCCTCTTCGGTAAAGAAGGATATCGACTCCACACCGTTACTCAGGTTATGCCAATATTCATCTATGTTACGCGCCCCAGGAAATCGGCACGCCATTCCAATCACTGCAATTTCCAAACCATTTGTATGGCTCATACTGTACCTCCTCCGATTATCAACTAGGGTCTGTTTTAGGAGTGGCTCTTTAACTTGGCCAATGTTTTACTTAATACGGATTTATCTTTATTGAGCTTCTCGACCTGCTGTTGAGCAGGCTGCTCTTCACCTTGTGTCAAATGCTCTGCTAACGTATGAATGGTCGGGTACGTATACATCGTTACGATCGGGATATCTCTCTTCATCATTGCTTTCAGTTTGCTATTTGCCTGAATGATATCTAAAGAATTGGCACCCAGATCAAAGATATTATCATCTACAGTCACATCATCTTTGCCGAGTAAATCCTCCCAAATTGCAATTAGCATATGACGTACACTGTGTGCCTCTGTATGCGAGTAGCCGCTGCTATCCAACTCCTGAAACACACCCTCATTCGAGTTCTGCAGAAACATTCTCTGGAAGCTCACTTGCTCAAAAGCTATCTCCTCGTGCAAATCAACAGGGGACACAATGATCCTCTTCTGACCACAAGAAAGAATTCGACCGAATACTTCCCTGCCTTCAGAAATAGATAATGCATCTTGTAAGAGGGATTGTGTATCGGTTTTGAGCGTTTTGCTCCAATGTGCGGCAGCTTGGACAGACATACCGACATCTTTCCAATCGCACCAATTGATCGCGAGTACTTGGGTATCGGCTGCTCGTTTGCTGCTTACATAAGCATCGATGAACTCATTAGCCGCATTGTAGGCAACCTGACCGAATTTATAATGATAGGACATGTTTCCATTAGATGAACATAGCACATAAAAATCCAATGTATGCTCTTCCAATAATGCATCGAGTATAAGGGTTCCTTTTACTTTCGGAGCAAGTATTTTTTCGCTCATTTCACGGGTGCGATTTTGAATAACTCCCTCATAATCAGGAACACCGGCAGCATGGATGACACCGTTCACTTTACCGAATTGCCTCTCAACTTTGGCCATTACCTCCGTCATCGCATTCATGTCAGCAAGATCAGCACTTACTACCATCACTTCAGAACCGTTCTCCTCCATTTTTCGAATGCTGCGAATTTTCTTACTGGTTGTATCTTCTTCACCATGAACAGCTAGCCATTCGGACCAAGATTCCCGAACTGGAAACGGAGATCTACCTAACAGCACTACCTTCGATGGAACATAGTCTGCAACGTATTTGGCCAATTCCATACCAATTCCACCAAGTCCGCCTGTAACGAGGTAAACACCATGCTCACGTAGCATGGCTGTTCGTTCCGTATGTTCTAGCAATATTCGCTTATACACAGGAGTCCAGCGATAGGCACCGCGATAAGCAATCATTATCTCTGGGGATAACAAACCAGCATCTATCAGGACCCGCTTGGTCCATTCCGGATCCAGTTGAAGAGAAGAAGATAAATCGATGCTCTGGCAGTGAATATTCGGATATTCTAACGGACAAATCTTAACGAATCCTAAGACGGTAGCTTGTTCCGGCTGCAAGCGCTCTTCACCGTTGACATCATACATGTCAGAAGTCATGACTACCATTCGGATTGGTTTCGTTATTTGCATCGTGCCAATCGTTTGTGCAAGGTACATACAGCTAAAGAATCCTGTATCTTGCGCTTTGTCTAACCAAGCTGTCGTTAACGATTGATGATGACGGTTCGACATACTCCAAAAGTGAACAATCTTATCCGGCACTAGATTTCTTACTTGCAGCTCCGTAAACAAGGTCTGGTAATCGGACGCATGAGTCGGATCGATGACATAAGTTTGCTCATTGAGTTGGCTGTAGGTTACTCCTTGCTTAACAAGTACAATCTGAGTATGTCCACCAATGTGCAACTGTTTGACAAGTTGTTCGCTCATACCTTGTTCATCGGAAAATATAAGCCAATTCGCTAATGTTTGATTATGCTCAGCCGATTCAAGCGGCCATACGCTTCGTTCCCATGAAGGCGTATAGAACCAATTCGAAATGTCTGCCTGTTTCGTTAATTTCATGCGTTCGGAGGCTGTAGTTCCTTGCTCTGCTGTGGAACGCTTGATCTTAGGCCAGTAACGCTTACGCTCAAAAGGATATGTAGGCAATGGCACGCGGAATGGCTTCTGCTCCGGTGTAAGCCCGTTCCAATCTACCTCAGCGCCCAGCCCCCATAATTTAGTTAGCACTTGCCGCAGCTCATAGCGGCCAATGGTCAAGTTCACAGCATTAGCAGCTACATGTATAGCTGTTTGTTTCGCTTCCTTGTGTTTGCGACGACTTACGAGTGCTGCCAATGCTCTGCCTGGCCCAACCTCAACAAATATTGAATTTTCCATCTCCAGCAGCAGATTCAAACCTTCATTAAAGTAAACCGTTTCTCGCAAATGTCGTACCCAATACGACGGAGAAACAGCTTCTTCTACTGTAATCCATCCTCCTGTCACATTAGATAGGTAAGGAATTTGAGGTGGGTTTAACCGAACCTTATGCAGCTCGTCCGCAAAGACTTCTAAGATTGGATCCATTGCTTTGGAATGAAAAGCGTGCGATGTATTTAATCGTTTTACGATATACCCTTCGCCAGTAAGCTGTTGTTCGAATCTCGCTATGTCTTCATAATCGCCAGCAACAACACATTGTGACGGTGCATTCACAGCCGCCAATGACAAGCCGTCATGCAGCAGCGGCAGTAATTCTTCTCTGGTCAGTGTAACGCTTACCATGGCTCCCGGAACCATCGATTGCATCAATTTCCCTCTGATCACAACGAGCCGCAGCGCATCTTCTAATGAGAGAACACCTGACAAACAAGCTGCCACATACTCGCCCAGACTATGACCAATCATGGCATAGGGATGAATTCCCCATGTCATCAGTAGACGAGAAAGTACATATTCCACAACAAATATAGCGGGCTGCGCGTATTCTGTGTGAACAATCATCGCATCAGCAGCACCCGATTCTAACGTCGGATACAATATCTGTTGAACATCTCCAGCTCCTAAGTTGTTTAAAATAACAAAGCAGCGCTCCATTTCTTCACGGAATACAGGCTCTGCTTCATACAGCTCTCGTGCCATATTTACTTGCTGCGATCCTTGCCCTGGGAACATAAAGAAAACTCGTGGAATGTCCTCAGCCACGATATCTACCCCTACAGCGCTCAATTGCTCAACTGCCTCCTCGCGGGAGGAGCAAACCACAGATTTTCGATATGGAAACGATTTTCTTCCACTTTGCAGCGTAAAAGCAATATCCGCTAATGGGATATCCGGATGACTCGTTATATGAGTAGACAAATTGACGGTCATGCGCTGAAGAGCTTCTTCCGAGCGCGCTGACAACGGAATAATAGATAGCTCATCACTTGAGATTCTATCAGTAGCCACTGGGGCTTCTTCTAGTAAAATATGTGCATTCGTTCCCCCAATACCGAACGAACTAACCCCAGCACGACGAGGATATTTATCATCTGTCCACTCCGTTAAAGTATGGTTCACATAAAAAGGACTATGGTTGAAATCAAACTTCGACGTCGGTGTTTCAAAATGTAAACTCGCAGGGATCTGCTTATGCTTTAATGCTTGCACAGTCTTAATAAATCCCGCTACTCCAGCTGCTGCATCCAAATGCCCGATGTTCGTCTTCACCGATCCAATCGCACAATAGCCCGTTTGTTCGGATGGAAAGGCGCGCTTGAGCGCCGCAAGCTCAACTGGATCTCCTAAAGGAGTCGCCGTTCCGTGCGCTTCAATGTAAGTGATGCTCTCTGGTTCAATTCCTGCCATACGTTGAGCCGTCTTAATCGCCTCAGCTTGTCCTTCAATGCTAGGCGCTGTAAATCCGACTTTGCGATATCCGTCGTTATTTGTTCCAACACCTTTGACAACAGCATGAATGTAATCACCGTCATCGATGGCTTCTTGCAGCCGCTTCAATACAACGACGCCTACTCCTTCTCCTGGAACCGTACCCTGCGCATTCGCATCAAAAGCTCGGCAGTGTCCATCAGGCGAGAAGATCATCCCGTCCTCATATACATATCCCGGTGCCATTTCTGCATAAATAGAGACACCTCCAGCTATCGCCATATTGCATTCACCGTTCCGGATCGCTTGACATGCATTCGCAATAGCAACTAACGAAGTAGAACAGCCCGTTTGCACCGTATAGCTCGGTCCTCTTAAGTTCAATTTATATGAAATATTCGTACACAAAAAATCTTTGCGACTTAATAGAGAAGCCCTATACTGCTCTACTGCTAAATCATCATCGGCTGTTATCATCCGCGTCCAATGATAATCATCGGAAGAACCTGCATACAGCCCGATTGAACCAGAATAGCTTTCCGAGTTGTAGCCGGCATGTTCCAATGCTTCCCATACGCATTCATGCAGCACTCTCATTTGCGGGTCCATTAACTCCGCTTCTTTCGCAGAATAACCGAAGAACGAGGCATCAAACTGATCGCGATCTTGCAGCACACCACCTGATGTCCTGACAAACGCAGAGTTATGAATCAGCTCAGAGGCAACACCCAGCTCTTCCAATTGCTCTTCGGTATAGAAAGGGATAGACTCGACACCTTGCTGCAAATTAGTCCAAAACTGATCAATGCTTTCCGCACCTGGAAATCTACCAGCCATCCCAATGACAGCAATGTCTGTTCCACCGTGATTGGATATGGATCGAATTGACGTTTCATTTATTCGCTCAGTTGCCGCAGCATCTTTTTCCGTTAGAAAATAAGCGAGAGAACGAACCGTTGGATAAGCGAACATATCAGCCACCGTGACTTCTTTATCTGTAAGCGCTGTTAGTTTTCCATAGACACGAATCAACTTTAACGAGTTGCCCCCAAGATCAAAGAAGTTATCATTTAGTCCTACTCGGTCTCGTTCTAGTGCTTCCTGCCACAGCGAAGCTATCGCCACTTCCATTTCCTTCTCTGGCTTCACATATATTTTGGGCTGCTGCTGTATCGTTTCTTCTGATTGAGGTAATGCAGCTCGATCGACCTTCCCGCCTGGGGTCAGCGGCAATTTTTCCAATTGAACATAAACGGACGGCAGCATATTTTGAGGCAAGGTTTCTCTTAAAAATGAGTTCAAGCTATCAGTAGACAACACGGGCTGGCTGCTTACATAATAAGCCGCTGCATATTTATCTCCTTGCTTACTCTCTCGTTGGACCACAATCGCATCTTTCACATGAGGATGCTTTCGCAAATGCGACTCCAGCTCTTCGAGTTCAATACGAACCCCATTAATTTTGACTTGATAATCGCGTCTTCCTAAATACTCCACGTTTCCATCAGGTAACCACCTAGCCATATCCCCGGTGCAAAACATCATTTGTCCAGTATGAAATGGGTTCGGTACAAACCTTTCTTCCGTAAGTTCGGGCCTATTTAAATAGCCCCTTCCAACACCATCTCCCGAAATGCATAGCTCACCTGTAATGCCTACCGGTTGCAAAGTGCCGTGTTGACTTAAAATATATACCTTTACATTGTCTAAGGGCTTTCCTAGTACCACATTTTCGTCTAGAGCACATTTCGATGTAAGTGCGTCTACCGTTGTTTCCGTCGGTCCGTAGGAGTTATACAGCTCAAAGCCATTTTGGATGATTTGGTTTTTTAGATTTTCGTCTAATTTCTCGCCACCCACAATGATTTTTAGGCCAATCGTATTTTTCTGTTCATATAATAGTTCGCGCAGCATCGTAGGGGTCAATGAAATCATATCGATAGCCCATTTGCCTAAGAAAGACAATAGCCTCTCGCCATGGTAAACAATTTCTGGACTTACACAGTGTAGCGTCGCCCCGTAAAGCAAGGAACCGAAGATTTCTTCTACACTGGGGTCAAAAATGTAGTTCGTCAAAAATGCTATATTCGATCGTTCATCAATATTCATTTCTTTTGCGAACCAGTTGATCAGATTAATTACGTTTCGATGTGTAATCAATACACCTTTAGGTTTTCCTGTAGAACCAGAAGTATATATCGTATACGCCAATTGCTGACTGCTAATTACATAGGACGTGTTATTTTTGTGGAAGGAAGACAATTCAGGAGCATAGAGTGAAATAATCTCACCTGACCATTCAGTAGGAAACTCCGTATGATCGGAAACGATCAGAAGTTTAGCTCCGCTGTCATGCAGCATATAATCCTTTCGATTAAGAGGATAATCAGGATCGATAGGCATATAGGCAGCACCAGCTTTTAGTATCCCGAGAATCGCTATAACCATTTCGATGGATCGCTGCATCATGATACCTATGATATCTTCGCTTGCGACTCCTTTCGTTATTAAAAAATGCGCAAGCTGATTCGCTCTTTCATTTAATTCTTTATATGAAATTTGCTTCTCCTGTGACCTAACTGCAAGGTGGTGAGGTGTCTTTTCAACCTGTTCCTCAAACCAGCTATGAAGCGTGCGATTGTCACAATAATGAGTAGTTGTGTTATTAAATTGTTCTAGTATTTGCGAGCGCTCTGCAACAGAAATAATTTGCAAGCTGCCTAGTACTTGGTTAGGAGCAATAACTAGTTCTAACAAAACCCTTTTTACATGCTCCAACATTCTCTCGACTGCTGTTTTCTCGTAGCAGCCTGTATCGTAGCTTGCCGTTACTTTAATCTCATTACCCATCTCTAGTGAAAGCATCAGATTATAATGGGTTTGTTCCTGAGCGGAGTAAGAGTCGATAACTAACGGCCCCTCTGCTTTGGATAATCTTTCGTCAAGCGGATAATTCTCAATAACCATTACCGTATCAAACAAGTCCGATGCACGATTCATGTTCGTAGTAGACTGAATATCAACAATAGAGGTGTGCTCGTATGCTGCACGCTCTCGCATAGCCTCATTCGTTTTTTTCACCACATCTAGCATGCTGTCATTCTTATCAATGCATACCCGTAATGGAATCGTATTGATAAATAAGCCTACCATTTCCTCGCAACCCGCTAGTTCTGTCGGCCGTCCCGACACCGTCGTGCCAAATACAGCATCATCGCTGTTCTTGTATCGCTGTAATAGAATTGCCCATGCACTGAAATATATAGAAGCCACGGTTAGCTCGTGTTCCGCCGCTAAACGCTCTAATTGCTGCCTTTCATCAGATGAGAGCGTGATAGCCTCATGCTCAACCTGCTGATTGGGATGTGCATCACTTTTCCCTAACGATAAAGGATCTACAGCTTCGACATCTATTAAATGTTTAGACCAAAACTTTTTCTGATCCTGCGTACTTTGAGCCTGCAATCGCTTAATAAATGCTTTAAATTTGGGTTTTGATCGTTTTATCGTTGGCTCTTGACGTGAAGCACGCGCATACGCCTCCAACATTTCCTTTATAACAATGCCATTGCTCCAACCGTCATACAAAATATGATGATTGCTAATAAGCAGTGTTGCTCTGTTTTCACTTGTTTGAAAAATAACAACTCGAAAGGGAACTTGACGCAAATCAAATTTGTTCTGCAAGTCCTTCTTTCTTACTTCATTGATCATTCTATCCTGATCTCCGTTCGTTTCCCAGGAAATATTATAATATTCCAGCTTCGGCTTACATTCCTTAAGAATGATTTGTACGGGCTGTTTCACTTTCTCCCAACGGAATACGGTTCTTAGCATTTCATTATTGTCGATAACTTCCTGCCATGCTTGTTGGAACCACTCTACACGAATGCTTCCAGATAGACATATGCATAGTTGCTCATGGTAATGATCAGCGTTTGGATTTTGCAAATAATGAAAGAGCATTCCTTCTTGTACAGGAGTTAATCCAATCATATCTTCAACATTACTTTTTTTGAGTTCGCTCATAGCAACCTACCTTTCCGACAATACGAAAACTGCCACCCGGCACTAAGTCGGATGGCAGCCCATAACTTTAATATTCGAATTCATACGTTTTCAACTTGTAACTATAACGGTACCCTAATTTGTCTGCTAGCTTGACAGAAGCTTCATTTGTTTCGAAGGTAGACCATTTAGGATTAATTCCTTTGCTAAGACAATGCTCGATATAAGCTTGAGATACAAGGGTTGCAAGACCTTTGTTCTGCAACTCTTCATCACAAGTCTCTACAGTTATCTCATGACTATTGCCATCTACATAGCAAGAGTAGCAGTAGCTAATAATTTCATTACCTTGCAAGATACAATAGCCTTCTCCCTGTGCAAGGAAATCGTCAGTAGACTCCCAAAACTCTTCTAATCCTTCTAGTATCGTATCATCCGGATCATTTTCTATGATTTCTTTATCTATTGGCTTCAACGTATACGCACTGGATAAAGATGCGTAATCCCTCTTCGATGCTTCGAACTGTTCACGATCTAGTTCAAAGCAGGACTCATAATCAGGCTCATAGTCTCGATGTGCGATTGCACGCTCCAATACTTTTTCCCATGCTTCACTAAATACGACAGCAATAAAGTGAGTACCACCTAATTCCTCACAAGACGCCCTCAATTGAATTTCAATACAATCTTTTAAATGATTGCTAAACGATTCATTTTCGGGATCACCTATAAAGTAGCAAGTAGTTCCCGTTGCATCTACCAACGCTGACTGTGGATGTTCAACGTTATCTACATAAATGTTCCCTAGATTTGTACCATTTATAACGCCATTAAGGCTGACATTATCTATTTCTTCCTTCGTCCGTACCAAAGGTTTGACCTTATGGTAATCATTCTTGTCCAGTTGGTAAATCATCGTATTCCCCTCTTCTTTCATAGAGTCATAGCGTCTATTTCCTGCAGGACATATCTAGTTGCATAAACATTGGAAAAAACCTACTAAAAAAATATACTCTATTTTTTTCCTGTTTTCAATATGTTCTACCATTTTTTATTTCATCACTGCTCTACAAGGCTTGCCCCATGTTCAACTCTCTGGCTTTGCGTAAATAATACTCACCAATGGAAATATCAAAGGCAGCCATCCCCATCGGATTGAACATGATCGGTTGATCTGGAGCCAAATCATGCAGTACTTGTCGGCAAATAACGTCTGCAAAGGTCTTTACGTCTTGTTCCTGCAATCCTCGTTGAAGATAGAACCATTCAATATCTGTATTTTCTCGACATACTTCTTTCCAGTGATCTACGATCAAACCATTTTTCACGTAATCGTATGATTCTAGCTTATAATCTCGTAAAGATACATTTAACAAGATGGCCCCTGGCTTAGGTTGCTCATCAATATAACGTTCTTTCGAGACCGTGCATGTCATAAATACATCTGCATGATGGTAAACTTCTCTCCAATCTGAACACACCCGTACTTTCGAGTCGTTGACGACAGATTCTGGTCCGTTTATACCATTAATATCATATAAATAAATTTGTTCGATCTGATCTTCGAACAAATATCGGCACATATGATAGTGATTCTGTCCGATAGGTCCCCAACCAATGATACCTATTGAAAATCGCTCAAGTTTCTTTGCTTCCAAAGCTCGCTGTATTAGTAAGCCACTAACAGATGCTGTACGAATGATACTCAGCAGCGCTCCATTTATAATCGACTTTACTTGACCCGTATTAGCGTCATTCAAAATAACGACACTGCTTGCACGTGGAATTCCTTTATTAATATTGTCTGGGAAGCTTGCGATCCATTTAATGCCCGCTACATCATATTCATCGCCTACATATGCCGGCATCGCAATGATCCGATTGGCCTTGTCCTTGAATCTTAAGTATGGCTTGACAGGCTGTACAACTTGATTAACGTCATCTGCTTTAATCGTATTTTCAATTACTTCCGTCGTCTCTGCCCAGTTTACACCGATGGACAATACATGTTCCTCATTGAGATATAGCATTCATAACTTCCTTTCTAGGAAAAGTAGCACACCATTCAGGATTGTAAATCGTACTTGCATATCGGTCTCCTCGATCGGGAAATACCGTAATGACAGTCGTATGCTTACCAGGTGGGTTTTTATAAAAATAGGAGAGAATCGCAGCCAGCGCAGAACCGGAGGAGCCACCTGCCAAAATTCGATAGTCGGTAAAGAGGCGGTGACACATTTCAATTGAAGTCGTTTCTTCCACCATGACGACTTCATCGATTTTGGCTTGATCCAAAATTTTAGGATATTTACTTGAACCTATGCCTGGAATCTTCCTCTTACCTGGAGGATTTCCGAAAATAACTGATCCGACAATGTCTACGGCGATAACTTTTGCATTCGGAAATTTGTCTTTCACTTTATTAGAAACCCCTGTTATCGTCCCACCAGAACTAACTCCCATAAAAAGGTAATCCAACTTATCGAAAGAATCGTTAATTTCCGCCCCTAATGTTTGATAATACGCTTCTGCATTAAGTGGATTTTCATATTGGTTCACCCAATACGAGTTAGGAATATTGCGCTTTAGTTCTTTCACTTTTTCGATCCGATTCAATAAATAACCGCCGCTTGCATCAGGTTCTGTTATTTTAAATACTTTGTCACTCAAATGATTAATTAGGATTTCATTATCCGGCATAATATTGGCATCAATAACACAATAAAATTTCAGTCCATGTTCACGGCAAAAAGAAGCAAGCGCCAGTCCAAAATTGCCCGATGACGATTCAATAATAACCGTGTCTTTATTTATTTCGCCTGTCTCTAGCAATTTGTGAAGAAGATAAGAAGCTGCTCTATCTTTGACACTCCCCATCGGGTTGAACATCTCCATTTTGGCATATACTTTCGTTTGGACCAATTCCGGCACATTTATATGAACGATCGGCGTGTTCCCCACTCGATTTAAAATACTGTTGTATATCATAAAAACCCCTCCTGTAAGCTGAATATAATGAAGTTGATGCCTTACGACACTTTCTTATTCGAATCAGGAATACGGGAAAATAGTTGTTCATGTTAATCCATGCTTATATGTTTCTTATCTAGCACCTCCCTTTAATTAATACGCATGGAACGATACGATGGAGAGAGATTACCTTCCTTCAAAAACACGAAATAACAAGCCTTTTATGAAAATGAAGGCTTGTTAAGACGAAAAATGACAGGCTTCCGCCCTTTCATGCAAATGTAATTTTTGCACTACGAAGGTGTACGTATGTCCTCTATTCTCCGAAACAACGTGTCTAAACATCGATTGCTCATCAATAGATTACTGAGGTAACAAACTTAATAACGTAACAAATCGGAAGTTGCAGTAAAAACCACGATAAAAGGGGGTTGTGCGCAAATATTGAATAATAAAAGATGAAGCCTGTAAAGCGGGATTAGAATCTTTGAGTAAAGCATTGAGGTTGATAGATAGTAAGTGAATTTGATCAAGAAGTGGATCCACGCTTGTTCACAATACATATTGGGAGTATGGCAATGTTGGAAGAAGTAGAGTATGCAAATCATTATGAGGTTGAAAGATACATTACCCTGTCACCGTTGGATACTGCTTAATAACTTGCTCTAAACAGTCGTCAAATAGGAAATACATGCCTATATCTTTCGACAAGATATTAACATGAATATTTTAAATCTGTCAATTTCTAATATTTTTCGATAGCTAAACTCAGAAATAATTGACCCTAGATACATTATTTATTAGATGGTATTATTTTCATAGATAAACTTACAGCTACATTTATTGAGTTCAGTAAACATCATAAGGTGGTCTATCACATGAGATTTGAGATTGCAGATGAAAGCTACTACCCATTTATACTTGAACGTGACAAGCATATGTGTAAGTCATTAATGATGAGAAAGCTGAAAGATAAAGAATTTATTATAGCGATAAACGATCAAGAGCAAGCAGTCGGATGGCTGCGTTACGGTTACTTCTGGGACCTCTTTCCGTTTATGAATATGCTTTACTTGGATGACGCGTACAGAAATAAAGGGCATGGTCGCAAGCTCGTTGAGTTCTGGGAAGCGGAGATGAGAGCTATCGGTCATAAACAAGTAATGACTTCCTCTCAATCCAATGAAGATGCGCAGCACTTCTACCGCAAGCTGGGGTACAAAGATTCAGGGAGTTTATTAATGGACATCGATCCTGCTCTAGAAATCATTTTTACAAAAAAGTTGTAAAACGTGATTCCTTCTTTCATATCATGCAGATACATTCATGATGTTTGTAATACATGTAAATGTGCAGGTATTTTAACAGATATAGACGCAAAATTGAAAAATGCCTGCTCAAATGCAGGCATTTTCCCTTTATCTATAAGATTTGGTGCTACTAACAGGATAAGCATGCACGTTTGCATCCTTTTTCACGCAAGTCTGCTGTCGGCCAGAAAAGGATGTACAATCGCAGAAATTTCATGATACATATACGATATGCGAGCATCCTCATTCACATTCAATCACGAGTTCGTTCACCATTAATGATGATGACCGCCGTGTCCTTCTGAAGCGCCTTGTTCATGCTTGAGCATTTCCTCTTGTACTGCTTTTAACTCTTCCGCGGATACTTCGCCCACGATTAACTGCTTTTTCGGCATTACATGCTGCTCACCTACGGAAACATGGGTTTGAACAAAATAGACTCCATTCTGATCGAACGTTGTTGTCACCGTATAGAGTCCATCCTTCTCATGCTGAGCAGGGATCATTTGACTTCCTTCTTTGCCCTGTCCTTTTTTCGCGTCCCAGATTTCAAACTGTACAAGGTCTGCCTTAGTTACCGGTTCATTATGATCGGTAAGGCGCACTTGGAGCACAGTCTCCTGCTTCAAAGCGATTGATTCAGGTGTAATAATCTCCGCATTCAGCTGGCTGGAAACATGCTGCTTCTTTTGCGTATCTGTACTAGCTGTGCACGCTGCCGAACTAACGAGAACGAACGCAAGCATAATGCTAACTGCTACTTTTTTTATCATGATGATGCCTCCTAAGCTCCATGCAGCCATGCTTTTACTGGTTTGATGCGCGATAACACGAATCGATCCAGCACAAAGACGACGATAATCGAAATGCCTACTAAAGGCATTAAAACACCCATGACGAGCATAAGGACAAATACTACTCTTGTCCGATGTTTATCTTTGCTCGGTGTGGGCGAGCCAAGCTTCGCTTGAGGCTTGCGCTTGCGCCACATGACAAAGGAGCTAATGACAATACCGATTACACCTAAGCAAGTAATAAGACCAAGCAGTTGGTTCGCAAGTCCGAACAACCGACCTTCATGCAGTGCAATACCCACCGTGATCGCTTTACCCATAATACCGTAATCAGCATATCGAACGTCGCTCAATATCGCTCCCGAATACTGATCCAGATGCAAAGTCGCCTCTCCACCTGGTACCGTGTGCCTTGTCGTAACTGTATACACACCTTTTTCCGTTTTCGGCAAAACGACTCGATATGGCTTCTCTACCTTCGCTCCTTCTGCGATAGTCACTGCCTCATTTATCGTCAGCGGCACATAATTATTCGCCATAGAAACCGGAACAGGCAAATTCTCTGTTGCCCATGGACCGCCCTTTGCAACGTCCTTCGTCTTTAAGGTCGATTCAGGCTTTGCGCCATGGCCAAGAGCATAAGGCGGATAGCCTGTATTCGTAGATGTAGCCAGGCTGCTAATTTGCTTGCCCGTTACCGCAGACCACGGAAGCCCTGTCAGTACTAAAATAAGAATAAACAACGACAGCCAAAAAGCAGGCACTGCGTGCATATCACGCCAAAACACTTTCCCCTTCTGGCGAAATCTTGGCAGCACCGTCCCCCAGATGGAAGCGCGATTTCTCGGCCACCACATGTATAAACCTGTCAGCAGCAATATAACCGTCCAGCAGGCTGCGAGCTCTACAAGATAATTGGCAACTGTCCCACCAATAATCAGTTCGCTGTGCATTTTCACAAAAATATCTGTAAATCTCTCTCCGCTAACGAGTGAGCCTAGAACCTCACCGCTATACGGATTTATAAATACAGAAGATGCAATATCATTTTCTGTCATACCGATTTCTACGGTTCTCGTTCTGTCATCATAAAACATAATCGAATTGATTTGCCCATCTGGATGCATTTGTTGCACAAAATGAATAAGTGCGGACGGAGCCAGTGCGGTCGCTTCTGACGCATCCGATGCCTGCTCTACGTAGTACAAATCTTTGTACAGCATCGATTCAATTTGAGGCTTAAATAAGTATACGCCTCCGCTTATGGCAAGTACGATAAGAAATGGTGCAGCGAACAAGCCTGCGTAAAAATGCCATCTCCACACAATTTGGTAAAAAGACGCCTTGGTCTTCGTCTTCACGGATACAGCATTCGTCTGAACCGCTTGGTTCGCTTCCACGATATAAGTTACCCCCTTTTATAAATGGTTTCGATTCACACAAGATTGTGCGTTCATTTTTTGTTTTAGTGTTTGTACAGCCTCCTCAAAGCGATAAATTTCCCCACCGAAGCCAGTTTGAAACTTCATAGCTTGTTGGTAGGAATCGAAAGTAAGTATCGTTGGTTGGCAGCAATTGATGTTTACATCCGCATGGAACAAAAAAGTAGCCATCTTGGCACTAATCGTCGTGTCCGTCAAAAAGTCATGACAAAGAATTACATCACACTCGACATCCTCATAACGAAGCAGCGCACAATGCGCGCAGCAAGTATGTTCAATCTGTTGGCTCTTCGTGATAAGCTTAACGGAGTACCTCGTGTTCGCGATCTTATAGCAATACGTACAAATTGGGACTGAACTCACAGCATGACGATGAGGCAGCGCAGCAATTCCATTCGAGGTCTTAATAACCTTCTGCTCATCAATTAAGGGCTTAATATCGCGATATACCGTCATTTCCGATACTTGCAAACGACTGCTAATGTCCGTCACACGCAAACTGCCTTCTTGTTCAACCCATGTTAAAATCTGTTGCCTTCTTTCAATGGGCAGCATCGTTGACTATTTCACCTCCAATCCTCATAAGTGAGAAGATCATACCTGAGTAACTAACTTGATGACATTTAGCCAAATCCATTTATTGGCTTGAAATTAGATTATGGCATAATTAGGAGAAAGGCAAGAACTAAATGTGGGTTTTTGTTGAGAAATGTTAAAAATATCACACAACGTTAATGGGCTCCTTAAAATACGGATAAGGAGAAATAAGAAAGGTGGGGCAGCTATGCGCGTATGGCGGGATTTGAAATCATTTGTACATATTCAAGGGGCGCGAACGTTACTGCTAACGCTCTTCCTCTATGGAATGGGGACAGGTATTTTAGCGCCAATGAATGCGATTTACCTGCAAAATTCGATTGGGCTTGGTAAGGAGGAGATTACATCTATCTTTGCGATTTCTCTGTTTCTAAATATGATAACAACGATCTCGGTCGGATTCATTAGCGATAAAATGAAACATAAGAAACGACTGCCGATTGCAGCATCCCTACTCTGTATGGCGGGGCTCTTCCTATATATGAGTGCCGACAGCTATACCTCCGCACTCGTTGGGATGATATTGGCAGTATCTCCATCTGGCTTAATTTTCGGGCAATTATTTGCTATGGCACGCAATCACTTTACGAGCAAAGCACCAACTATCGTAGAAATGGCGCAAATATGGCTGCGGGCGACGTATAGCATCGGTTTCTTCAGCGGCCTGCTGCTAGGTGCCAATCTGTATTTGCTTGCAACTTTCCAAGGGGTCCTGTGGGGAAATCTTGCGGGATATGCTGCACTTTGCTTGCTGCTGCTCTTCTATCAAGAAGTGACAACAGACAGCTCCGCCCAGCAAGTTCGTTCCACTGCAACCGAGCCATTTTCGCTGCTCATGCTGCTCGCCATTTTACTGTTAAGCTGTTCGGATGCCATTCGAGGCTTGTATTTGCCGCTCGTCGTCCATGAACTATTCGGTGAGCCGCGCCTCATGTCTTATATGTGGAGTATTCAAGCGGTGTTCGAACTGCTGTTTATGACAGCGGCCGGCTATTGGGCTGCAAAGTACGGATATAAGCCTGTTATTTTGCTCGGAAGTATGTTTGCACTTGTGACCTACATCGTATATAGCTGGAGCCATTCATTGACGATGTTCTTTGTTGTACAGCCGATATACTCTGTCTTTGTATCTGTTCTATATGGCGTTGGCATGGGCTATGTGCAGCGCATGTTCGTTCATCGAGCAGGATTCGGTGCCAGCCTGTACATTTTCATCTCACAAACGGCCACCCTTATCGGCTATCATTTGCCGCTGTTTATTAACGGCGTTACACCGAACATCTTCTGGATTCCCGCTGGTTTGATTACGTTATCCATGATCATCATGATTTATGTGATGGTAAACAACAAATCCACACATGCCCATCATGCGCCTTCAGCCTAACCCTTTGTATAATCATGATATTGCATTATTCCAATTCATTTCGTAACAAACGATTAATCGTTTCCCGCCGAACACCGATAAACTGTCCAATTTCTTCTTGTGTCAAAATGTCGGTGAGCGGTCGCTGCTCGGTATAGCCGCTTAACGACTGCTGTAGCAGCTTCAGCCTCTCGGCTGGCGAACCGATCGTCAAATGATCGATGCGCTGCTGCATAAAGCGCAGCTTATCCTGCAATACTCTGCCTACTTCAATCGCCTTCTCCGGCTGCATAGCAATCTCCGCATACCAGTCGTCGGCTGGTATGCGCTCTACCTCACTTGTCGTGAGCGCAGTAGCCGTACCATGACAATCTTTCGCTGATAGCAAGGAATGATGGGGTACGATTTCTCCAGGAAACAATAAATTGAACAATAAAATATTGCCATTCTCATGCAGCCGAGTTACTTTGAACACGCCGCTCACAATTCGATATAAATACGTTCCTGGATCTCCTTGCCGAAATAACACTTCTCCTCTATGCAACGTTAGTCGCAAGCGCCCCCCTCCTTTCCATCCACTGAATTATCGATTTCATACGTTACCATACGTAATATGGAATTGAAGCATATATGGGAGTGCCCTTTACTCGCTGCTGCCTATGTATGCACGATGCTCTAGATAATGTTTATACACGCGGAAAAAGACTTTCATCCCGCTCCAATACTGCTCATCCGACTGAATCGGCGTCAACCAATAAATAGCCTGCTGCTCCGCATCTTCTACTCCCTCTTCACTCAGCTTGCAGTAAGCGGGAAGATTGACTTCAAACATTCCTTCTACTTGCTTATGGTCATGATTCATCGTCTGAAATAGATAAACAGCCGTGTCCCCTTCTTGCGATTGTAATTGGAATTGTACGTTGTTCATTTCTTTCTCATCCTTTGTCTCTGTCTGTTGATTATGTGTTACATTGCTCATATTCCCTTCTATAAGGGTAACGCATCCGAATTCATTTGCGTCAATCCAATTATAACCATATGAACTTTCTATTGCTAAACGAATATCCGTTCGGTATATTGGATATAAATAAGAACATTAGTTCGCATTAATTTTATATCCCCTATTAGAGAGGATGAAATAAGTTGGCCAATCAAGCTCCCCAGCCTCAAGCGACTGCTCCACATCGCACCGAACATAAGATAGCGGTAAAGCAGTATATTATTTCCGCGCTGGTCTTGGATGTGCTGGAACGCGACATCGCCCATATTGGAAGTTCCACTTTGAAAATGGCGCATGTGTATATGGAATCCTTATGCCGTGCTCAGGATGAAGTCAATGCCGATTTATCCCGTATTCGTACTCAATTTCGCCGTTCAGGCATTAAGGTGCTAAAGGAAGAGCGCCAACCGCATGGCGTACGTGTACAATATGTCGTGCAAGGCTACGAGCACTCCTTCTACCTACTGCGCGGACTACTCCGCACCGAAGTGACTACGTTATTGAAACGTTATTTACATTTGCCCACTCCTATAGAACCAGGACACTACCCTAACAAGAGCATTTGAGCATCGTAACTAAGGGAGCAGCATACAACAGCTAAAGGCAGACCATTTCGGCCTGCCCCATTCATACTTTAGTTGCTAATCGCTGGTTTTACATGCTAGCAACCGATTACTTAATATCCAGCTTCTCTTTCGCTTTTGTTGGGATGTCGTCCACTTTCACCTCTTCATACGAGATGACTTCGTTCATTTGTTTTGCTTTTTTATCCTTTGGCTTAGCAAGTATACGCAAATATGCATCTTCTCTGAGTTTTCCATTATTCTCTGCCTTCATGCTCATAAAGGTAATTTCTTTCTCATCACCGTCAGAATTATAGCCGTTTAGCGTATAATAACGGTATCCTTGTTCCATCTTACCCTCGCCTTTGATTTGTACATAGTACTCATCTGCACCAAGTGTTTTGATGTTGCATCCTGCCATCAAGACCGATACAAGAACAACTAGTAGCATAATCGTGATACTCTTTTTCTTCATCCTTCTCTATGCCTCATCTCGTTGTTAAATTCTATTTAGACGAAAGAACAATACGCTTGTACATTTGAACCGTGATGAAATAATAAGCTGCGTATATAACTACAAATATCGTCAGCGGCACCCAAATGCGATCGTATGGATTATGCAATATGAATGAGAACATCTTCATGCCGAGTACAACATGGGCAATACCAATGATCGCTGGGAACAAGAATACTAAGAACTGTTCTTTATAAATCGAACGTACTAGTCGTTCGCGACGCACACCGATTTTGTGCAGCATTTGATAGCGACTAATATCTTTCGTTGCACCGGACAATATTTTGAACATCAAGCTGCTCGCCATCATCGCTAAGAACGCAATTCCTAAGAAGAAGCCCATAAATACGGTTCCGCTGGAGAAGCCGTGCATCATATGGTAGGATGCATATTTACTACTCAATACCATCTCCGAAAGATTATATTTAGCTGCCTGCATCTTATCCAGCTGTGCCCACTTCTCTTTGTGGGCAAGGAAATCATCAGATACACCTACAATTACACTGCTTTGCTCCGCTTGAAGCTGATTGTACTTCTGTTCATCCACAATTTGTACCTGTTGCTCTCGATACAAATAATGGGGTTGAATCAATCGAAGTGCGTCATTCCAATTGTCGCTTTCCACAACGCCTGTTGAGATTGCTTCAGTTATAGGCTTGTACTGACCAAAGCTGTCTCTTCCTACTCCATATGGAGCGAATGGAGGATGCTGCTCCAAGTCTGTTTTTACATAATATACGTATTTCTTATCTACTTTATAGCGGTACTGCTGCTTGCTTGTAAATGTAATCGTATCAATGACTGCCTTCTCCTGCTCAGTCGGCTGATGAATGACCATGTCATATGGTGTGAAGCCATTTACCGTCACCATTACATTGTTTTGGAATCCCATTCCCGCCGTTATCGCACCTGCACCTAGTGCAATCAGCATCGCTACGGTAGCTAGCACTTTTGTTAAGCTATTTACACGGAAGCTGAGCTGCGCATACGTAAACGAATTAAGACCTTTTTCATTTCTTTTCTTATTCTTTTTCAATCTACCTATCATAAGCGGCAGGAACGTCATAAACAACAAATACGTCCCTGAAGTCGTCGTAATTAATGAAATAATAATGCCTAGCTGCGCCAACGTCTCCATATTGAACATGGCCCAATACCCGATAGCCAGCAATATAATCGACAGAACAGCCGTCACTACTGTCATTATCCCTTTTACAGCAGGGCGATCGGTATGCGATTCCGCATGTACAAGCTGTAGCACCGATATACGTGACAATTTCAATGTATTCATGATTGCAGATAAAATAAACAGCACTAAGAAGAACAGACACGTAATTTGCAGCGATGGCATATAGAACGCCTCATAGCCGCCAGCTGTAAACTCCAGCTGCTTCATCAGCAATTGGCCAACACCTTGTGCCAAGCCTATCCCGATTGCATTACCGATAACTAAAGATACAATACCAAGAATCATCGTTTCTAGGAACATAAGCATCATAATTTTGTGCTTCTTGGCCCCTAGCATCATATACATACCGAATTCTTTCTGTCGCAAGGTCATCAGGAACGAGTTCGCGTACAATATATAGAAAAACGTAATGATCGCTAACAGCACAGAACCTGCATGGAATACAAACTGAATGCTGCTAATGATGGAGTTAGATTCAATAAACGCTTTATTTAACGCTAGCGTCTGGAACATATAGAAGATCGAAACCGATATGACAAGACCGACGAGCAGCACCAAATAATCTTTGAGCTTACTTTTCAGCCCCGACATCGAAAGTTTAACTAACATGTGTAACCATCCTTTGTTGTCATTTTTGCGTGCCCAAGTCGGCAAGTACATCTAGAATTTCGCGGTAAAATACCTCACGAGTAGAGGTGCGTCGAATTTCTTTGTATAACTCTCCGTCTTGGATGAACAGAATACGCTGACAGTAGCTCGCGCTAAATGCATCATGCGTTACCATCATAATGGACACGCCATGCTGCTCATTGAGATTCGTCATTGCTTCGAGCAAGCTCGTCGCATTTTTGGAATCGAGCGCCCCTGTTGGCTCATCGCCGAGAATGATCGCTGGCTCATGAACAAGTGCACGCGCTGCTGCTGTACGCTGCTTCTGACCGCCTGACAACTCCGCAGGATATTTTTGCAATAGTTCAGCAATGCCTAGTGTTGCCGCTACCTTGTTAACGCTAGGTCCAATCTTGCGAGATGGAACACCTTGCAAAGACAACGGCAGCGCAATATTTTCATAGACCGTCAAATTCTCAATGAGGTTGAAATCTTGGAAAATAAAGCCCAGCTTCTGTGAACGGAAGTCCGCTAGCTGTCCTGATTTCATTTGGCTAATATCTGTGCCTGCAATCTTGATAACGCCGTCGGACGCTTTATCTAACGTCGAAATAACGTTCAACAGTGTCGTCTTACCTGAACCCGAAGGTCCCATAATACCGACAAATTCGCCTTCTTGAATCGAGAATGATACGCCCTTCAATGCATACGATTGATTCGTGCCTGATTTTCCATATACTTTTTTAACATCTTGAATGTCAACGACAGGTGCTTGCATTTGTAAATCCCCCTACACTTTGTTTTGCTGTTGTCTCTATTGTGCAGGAATTTAAAGTGACCAACCATAGAATAGCGTGACGGCTACCTTACCATTTTGTCACCTTTGTCATAAATGTATGGAAAGACAGAAAAGACGACTCGGAATAAGTCGCCTTTTCACCCTGTATCAACAATAAATAATATTCATAATGCTAACTATAATCGTAGATTCAAGCATATTACTCAGGTATCATTTCGACAAACATATAGTTACTTTTTACAAAATATCTATTTGCACAGTTCATAATATCGTTAGCTGTAATAGATGATATCGTCTGAATAGTATCTTCAATGTCTTCAATCTCTGCAAACATATGATCTGTAACTATTTTTTCATTTAAATCAGCCATCGATTCGGAAACACTATACAAGTGATAGGTAGCTACATTTTTAATTTGTTGCAATTCATAGTCACTGATCAGTTGCTCCTTTAATTTGTTCAGTTCCTCAATAAAATTAGCTTTTACTTCCGCAAAATTTTCAGCAGCTGTGATTGCAATAAACAAACCCAGCCCATTATCTTTGAGCTCTAAATACTGCATGCCTAGTCCATATAGTAATCCTAATTCTTCCCTTAGCTTTCTATACAGTCTCGAAGAAAGTCCTTCCGATAGCAAATTAATGATTAACTGAAAAGCATAATAATCTTCACTTTGTCGTGATGGAGCAATCATTGCACATGAAAAGTATCCTTGGTCAAAATCACTACGAATGGCATAGGTTTCTGAACCTAATGTGTTAACAGCTTCAGGAAGAAGTTCTTCAATGTGTTTGCTTGAAGCTTGTATATCATAGTTATCAAAAAAAGAAACAATCTCGCTATGCTCGATATCTCCCGAAACAACAAGTGCTACTCGATCAGGTGTATAAAATTGTGCTCTGTACGCATCAAGTCTAGTCTTGTTAATACCACTTATTGAATCAACCGTACCGATTACGGTGTACTTTTCAGGATTATCTTTAAATAAGTTTGCAAAGATACCTTCTTGTAAATGATTTATCGGATCATCAGACAGCATTTTGATTTCCTGTTCAATGACTTTTCTTTCTTTCTCAATCTCACCTTCTGGCACTGCCGCATTCCAAACAATGTCTGAAACCATTTCTAACCCGTCTTTCCAAAATTTCTTCATGATTGTACACTGATAGTTTGTACTATAAAAGGATGTGTTGGCATCAATGTCCCCACCAAGGTACTGGATCGTGTTAAATATATCTTCTTTACTTCTACTAGTTGTCCCGTTGAGCATCATATGCTCTAGAAAATGAGAAATACCAAAGGGATATCCTTCTTCGTGAAACGCTCCTACTTGAACGACATACTCCAAGGCTACAATTTTCGAAGAGACTTTATTTGTAATGATCGTCATTCCATTACTCAGAACCGTTTTATTCACTTAACGCACCTCTCTAGTTGAAATATAGAAAAATTATACTATATTTCTCGCTGCTTCCACCAACTTATTGGTAAGTGCCTTATTATTTCTGCGACCTGACCGATACTCATACGTTCTTTTTTCTCTAAATGTTTATATGTAGTGAAATCCGTATATTGAATCATGGTCAGTGTTTCTTCCATATCTTTGTTTTCCAGTTGGATGTGAAAATGCTGTTCGATTATAAGTCATTTATTTTTCAAAAATGAATGGTTACTGCAGGTGTTAGATGGGTATCATTTTTGATTTTAACTGCGACTTTCTCACCATATTTTTCAACATTAACCCATCCAATAAAAGCATCTGGTCCATATATATTTATATAGCCAGCAAATGACACTTCTCCGTTGCTTTCAATAATTTCTGTATATTTTTTAAATGGATGATTCCCCTCAATTTCACTAAGCCATGTTTCAAACTCAAGTTGCAATGCATATAGATTATTCCCCACTTCATCTATTACGTCATAGAAGAAGGGAGTATCTTGAATAAAGATCGAAACAATCATACATCTACCACCTCTATATTAATTTCAAGATTTTCATTCCTTCATTTAAATCTTGAGTTAATTTTACTCTGGATAAGAAAAAATCGCTCAACTCTTCTTCATTAAGAAATTCAATATACTTACTATGCTTCTTTAGTAGTTCCTCTTCACTTTCACTGAGCTCTAATTCGATAATTTCTATCGTATTATTAGCATAATAATGTTTTTCTCCTCTTTCATGATTTCCTATAGAACATACTGCATATATGACTCTCAAGTCCTCCAGCCTGCAAGAATGAAGAACTGCAGTTAATTTTGAGCAGAACTCTGTTATTTTGATTGTATGCTGCGTTGTTACGGATAAATTTTGCTCGGATTCGTACAAGTCCTCTAACTGTGTAAAAATTTCTTTTAATTGCTTTAACACCTGTATATTTTTCTGTGCAATCAGATACATATATTTTCAACTCCTTGGTTTTATGTAATTCTATTAAGGACATATTGTCAACCAAAATTAACCATTATGAAACTTACGTTTGTCGGTACTAATTCTGTGCAGCTTAGTTTCCATATCGAACGAGTATATGCCACATATATTTTAACTCTTGAAGAACTTCCTCGCAGCTTCCTCTATCCTTCCATACTTCCGGATTACATTTCAAATCTAACGCGGCAGCCCCAATTACATTGGCATCAATATAACCGTTTTGTGCGATCCGTTTCGCTAAAGAAGGCATCGTTGGTCCCCTGAAATCTGAAGGTACTTCGTCTACTTTCATAGCGAATCCCATATGCCAATATAGTTTAATAGAATACTTCATACACATTTGTTCCAATACTTCTCCCGTGGAAGAGCTTTTGAACGAAGGATCTGCAACTAGAATATCCACGTCTTCCTTTAATGTAATATCACCATGAATCTGGGACTCGATATAGTGGTTGAGATTTCGACTCGGCTTACGATTTGAAGGGTCTTGTAATGGTTGTTCTAGATTTATTAATAGATGATCGATTAATTTCTGAGGTGTCAGCTCCTTCTCGCCGATAGCCTCATTTCGAAAAAATGCATCTTTAAAAGTCGCTGTCAATATATCTTCAAACTCTTCATAAGTGCCTCTTTCTACGGGGTCTTGATGTGAATCCAAATACGTATACGTACAACGCGTGGAGACATTTGGTGCAAGGAGAAAGTAACACGAGCCGAATCGCGGAGCTGGGCCATCTGGGCGCAGCATTACATCCAACGCCCCATACTTCGGACGCTGTTCATCAGTCACTCCATCTAACTGATAAGCTCCGCCAAACAGTGATTTCTCCCATAGATCCCGTGCGCCACCCGAGTATGCGGATACGCTGCCATTCGAAATATGAGTTTCAAACTGACTCTTGTAGATCCCCTGTTCAAGCAACGACTGAGCCACCGTTTTCATATCTGCTGTTAGTCGATCAGGGTGAAAATGCAGTGCGACCCTAGCGTTCGCAAAGATCTTTGTACAAACATTTTCAAGAGTGCTCCAAGGGATATTGGACATCGGATATTGGACATCTGGAGAACTTCCATAAGTGATTTTCGAGCAGCGCTTTTTCTTGCTCTGGCATACTGAGTAATATGATCGATAGCTTGGCGCTGTGAATGTGATAGTTTACTAAGCATTAGAATCACCTACCCGAACATGTATATTGCGCTGCTGCTTAACACTTGATTGAGGACGTCAGTCAGATATGTAAATGTTGTGTTGTATGTTGCGGAAACTTCTTTGAATCTTCATTTAAAATCAGTTGAATTACAATTCATCATATGCCTGCAGTCCTCTTATCATATGATTGACATACCGATTTCTATTTAACTCTTTAATTTCATTGACTATATCTTGACAATTAGACAAAACATCAGTTTTGAAATCTGTTAAATCTGATATAACAGATTGATTTACACTATCAAGGATCATTCTGATAATCGCGTATTTAGCTAATCCTGTTGGTGTAAATGGATTCCTTAATTCTTTCTCTAACTCATTATTTGAGAAGTACATATTTCGTATTTCTTTCAAGTAATCAATTGTAAATTCATGAGTTATTGGATTCCCTCTGGTATTTAAAAAAAATCGTTCACTTTCAAAATCAGTTTGACTTAATTTTTGCAAATATATTTCGAATTCTTTGTGTAGAGAATACGGAACTTCAAGTTGTAGGCTTCTTCTTGGCATATCCTTATAAACTATTTCTAAAATGCGATGTTCCAGCGAATAATCACTTTTCTTTAAATTAATTATTCTATCGAAACTAAAACCATACAAAAGAAATAGTTTAATAATTATACGAACTTGTCTGGTTTTAAAGGAATTATCTTTATCATTATGGATGTAATTTAAAATGAATTTATACTGCTCATCATTTATTGATGGAGAGGATTGTCTCTCTTCAAGTTTTATTCCATTGCTAGATAAAGCGCTCTCAATTTCTTTGTTCAAACTGGTAAATGGCTTTAGCGAAATTAAGTTGTGATTTGGGTATTTTATATATATCGATTCTTCAAAAAATCGATTTAATGCTATTAGGAAATCATCAATGGCGGATTTACTTTTAACATTCTCATTATTAACCACATAATATATTGTACTTTGAATAATATTATTTCTTGTAAACTCGTGTTTAAAAACATTTTCAATAGTTGAGTTAGACATTGTATCGATAAGGTATTTGACAAAATAGTCCCTTAGTTTAGGTATATATTGGTTGTATTCTGATTTTGAAAGATTAAGGCCAAATTTATATATAATTCTAAGCAATTCTTCTTTCATTTGATCTTCACCTCATTTTTTATTAATAGTTTCCCCATTTCTTACAACGTCCGACCTATGTCGGATTTGTCCGACTGCCACATCTTCACGACCATTTCGTACGTACTGACGAGCGTGTTTCCCGATACGTGAATATGTTGTTATGCGAAGTAATTGGCATCTATGAACTGCTTGAGAATATTATTTTGTTAATTTCTTATAGGATTAGCTTGTTGGTACATGTAATAAAATTCAACTTCAGACAACACCTTATATATCTTATAGAGTTTATTTTCGTCTACACTGCAAAGCAAAAATTCTTCTGTTTTTATAGAATTATAGTATTGATGTCGCCATATTGATAAATATATTCTCTCTGAACTACTTAATCCATGTTCACTATCGGGATATTTAATCTTTACTATTAAGTCTTGTTTAATATCAGTTAACCAATAATCATCAAAATTAAGTAAAGGACTACCAAAACAATCATCCCATAATTGTCTTAGACGTTCTAATCGAGTTTTCTCTTTAAATTCACTATTCTTTTGGATTTTTTCTTTTAACATTTTAAAAAAACTCAAATAATCTTCAATAAAAATTTTAATTAATTGAGTACTGAAGTTTAATTTATTATCTTCACTGATGTAGTATTGAACGCTTTCGTCGAAGTTCTTACTTTTTTCACCTAAATTGTGAACTAGACAATTTCTATATATTGAAATATCACTACATTTGATTATTACATTTATAATTTCTTCATTCTTTGATTTGTTTTTTAGATTGCTTGATTTTATGTTTGCGATTAGTTCGATTATATATATTAATTGTTCTTTCACGTTTCCCTTAAACAAATTAAATAGCTCGTTTTCAATTACATTCTTGAGAATTATAGAATCCCCTAAACTACTTAAATCATATTTATTTATTGTGAAATTATCTTTTTTTAATTTTTCAGGGTTAGAAATTAGAATTTTATTCATTACGTCCCGTAAAGTAGCTTCAAAGAATGTTGTTGACATAAGGAATAGCCCTTGATTAATTAAATTATCATCCGACAATTTCGATATTATTTCATGTAATTTATTCACACTTCTATCAATGCTACTTAACAAATCGTTTGAGTATACTATTGACATTGTACACCTCGTTTACTTATCCTACTCAATTAAATATGTATAGAAAGGCTTAGCCATTTCAAAATATGAAATTATCCTTCATTTTTTCTTTGTATATCTTTTTCTTAATTAGAAATATTTTGAAAAAATTTTAATTTCCCCTTTAAATAATAATAACAACAGAACTTGTCAGTATATATTCCAATTAGAATATGATCCCCTTGTGATTATAATTAATGATATTAATCTTCTAGATTTACTACAAGTATTTCTAAATACGTTTTGGCATCTACAACACGCTCCGGCCCTCGATAGCCCTTATCTTGGGTCAGAGCATATGTTGTCTTATCATGCTTCTTCGTTTATCTACTGACAACCAAGGGACATATGTCCCTCAATGTAGATACATTGTTATACTCCGGAATCACTTCTTCGAATACTCAATCTACTAATTAACTACAATGGACCTTTAAATAAATATTTATTATTCACTTACTCTATTTATGAGATAGTAATGTTTTCAAATTCTCTCTTAGAGATCGAATCTGATATGCAAAAATCATCATTTATTTTTATTACAAATAAAACTAACAATCGTAGAAATATCATGTAGTTTTGTTCGTGCATTTTATCACTATTTTTACTTTTCGGTTGAGTATGGCTATATCTATTTCTTAAGTCCCAGCCATTATTGAATTGAGATTTGTTGAGCGTATAGTTTATATAATCTTGCTCAGGTTTTGAAAATAATGAACTTTCAAAGACAATTGCTTTTTTTGTTTCAAGTTTATCTATAGCATTTCTTTTTGTTTTTGAAGATCTCCAATAGTTAATTACTTGATTAAAATATAAATCCCTCATTACCAAAATTAAAGCATCATCTTCAATAGTAATATATCCTTCACTGTCACTTTTTAGATAATTCCTCTCCAATAACCACTCAATTTCCTGATGAAAGTATTCTGGATAATCACTTAATTTGTAGGATTCATTGCGTAACAATTCAAAATAATTTTCATAGCTACTCTGGTTTTTCTTGTTATATCCTAATCCACTTTGATCAGAGAAAAAGAGAAACGTGGCATAGTTAAATTCTTCTCCAACTCCGTATACATACTTTTTATTTACTAATGAAGGAATATTGCTATAGCTTAGATGTTCAGAGCGTATTTCAAGTAATTCAAAATCAACAATGCCCTCTTGAACAAATAAAGAGAATTGTTTTAGAACCGACTCCACTGCTGGCATTATATTAGTGCACTTTTCAAGTAAGGTAGAATTAGTAGACGGCATATTTATATCAAAATTTAAAGCTTGAAACTCATTAGACAAGTACTCTTTAAAAAACCATTCAATGACTGACTCCAATCGCACTCCTAAGCTAAATAACTCATTATAATATCCATACATTTGAATTAGAGAGAACATGTTCATTTGTTTAAAAGAAATTCCTGTTAAATAAGCATTTCGAGAACGAGAAGAAGCGATTCTTTCCATCACTCCCATTTGGCTAGGCTTGCTTACAAAATTACATCTCATTTGATTATCAACAAATTCAAACAAATAGATAAAGTTATTCAACAATGTTTCATTACCTATGTTTTCTTCAAGCCATTTTGTACTGTATGTTACCTTTATTGACATTCCTTCTACATTAGTAATAACAGCTTCTTCTTGATTTTTAGAAAAAACTACGCTAGATTCCAATAGTATGCCAGAATCTTCAGGAAAAAGTTTCCTCTCTTCTTCCTCTGCTCTTTTTTTCGCGTTTAATAAAGTTTTTGGTGAAAGTAAAATTTTATCTTTATTACTTTGTATATTCACAATAAGCCGCAAATAATTCAAATTAGGGCTTTCGCTATTAATGTAATTCAGAATGATTGTTTCCTTATCCGAATTTGTTAACTCTTTTGGGAAAATAAACCTTCCTTGTTCCACTGTACGTTGCATCTCATATGCATCTAACAATAACTCTGCTGACGAATAATCTTTCAGCATATATTCTTTAATTACTCTACCAAAACGTTCACCAAGGTTTTTATACTTCAATAGTTGATACAGCCAAAAATTCTTTTCATGTATAAGTTGCTTAAATTCTTCATCCGTGATTTTTTCGTATACTTTAAATTTATCAAAAAGTGCCCAAAAATCTTCTATGTATTCTATATCCAATTCATTAAATAAATCTACTAAATTCCCCCTGTTAATAGAATTAAAAAAACGAGCAACCCGCTTAAAATATATTTCGACTTGACTTTCGTACTTATCAATCTCATCCGATGTCCAACTTAGTAAGTAAAGCTTATGGTCAAAATATTGTTTTATATTATATATTTCAATCATATCGTTGATGCTTGCTAGTTCTTTTTCCTCTTTGGATTCCTTTAAAATATATTCAATTTTTTGTAGAATAGGCACACTTGCTAAGTCATTTTTCGAATAGAACTTAATCTCTCTCATTATGAATGTCCCCTAAACTCTTTGATTCCCAATATATTTTTTATCATTTTACATATCGCTGTCATATATTCTAATTGCAAGAAATTATTATACTGATATGTTCTCTATTAAGTCCCCTCGTTGAAAACTTAAAGCCATATGGCGAGCTTTCCCACGACACTCCAACTAGAATCAGTCTTCTTCGGAACGGAATCTCTACTCCAAGCAGATACATGAATTACTACCAGAGGAAATACAAAGACACCATTTATTTCATGATGACGCAGATCTCTCCGCTCAAGCCATTGTATAACGCGAAATCTATTTACGAGATTTTAAAGATGCTCTTCATCTACATAAATAATTTCATACTCCTTTGAATTGAGATTCTACTGGTTCTCTTTATCACTTGATTCTGTCATATAACATTTCGTATATTCACGACGTCCAACTGAGTCGGATGTGTTTGGCTGCTTCTACTTCTCCGAAACCTGTTATAGGATGTTCCCACCTTCCTTAAATCACCAAAAAAATTATCTAGATATGTGAATTTTAAAGTTCTGAAGTTTTTCACCGATTTCTAGCACTTCATTCCACTCTGCTGTATCGGGCGGCTGTATTGGAAGAAACATTATAGTTGAAGTGTAACCCAATTCAAATAATGGCTTTTCTGACTCTAAGAAATACGGAAATGATATACAAGCAATGATTCCAAGTATTTGATTTGTCCTTCTTCCAAAATAGCTTTCCAAAAAGTCTTCTCTTATTATATTTTGAATAATTTCTTTCGCCTTTCGTAAAGAAGATTCTGGGTTAGTTATACGAACTATTGGGTTGGTTTCTTTAAAAATTTTATCAAGTGATAGGGCAATAAACCCGTAATTATCAAATTGTTTGATTTGGTTTTCTGCTTTCTCTATATTAGCTTGTATGCTATTTTTACTATTCAATCTTTTTGCTGCAACGGTATATTTTCTTCCTTTATATTCAAATGAAAAATCAGGTTCTTGTAAAGTCACTTTTAAACCGGATAGTTCAAATAATGAACTTAAGTGATATTGAAATTGATAATCCCAAGGTCTCGAATCTTTCCCCTCAAGAATACTTCCGCTAAAAACATGCTTTATCTCATTTCGAATTCCACTGTCAGTTGCAGCTAGGATATTTCTTGACTGAGAAATCGTTAGCAATTCCCAGTAATCTTTATAACCATAAAGAAGTTCACGTTTAATTGAATCTTTCACAGAATACTGCTTGTTCAATATTGACGATATATAATGGCTATTGAATTTATTTTTGAATAATTGAAATCTGGATTGAGTATCTATTTTATATCCGTACATTCTCAGTAAATTCAAAGAAATATTTAAATTAAGCGTTACATCAAACACACTCTGATCTTTTCCATAAGCTCTCACAAAGTTACCCACCTCTTTTATTTCGATCTTGCGGGGATTTCATATAACATTGTTGTATCTACGAGCCCGAAAGGCTTAAAGGAGCGTCAGCGTCGCCAGTTAACCTTGCAAGGTTATCTGCTTGACTCTACTTCTAAGAGTCACTTCAGCCAGATCTAGGGGCCCGTAAATACGGTGTTATCTGAAGTTCAAGGCTTCATCGAAATACTTATATGATCTTGAGGTTCATTAATCCTATGGTAAACAAATCTTACAGGTTTACAGTATTTGAGAGTGGTATTGTTTAATAGTTTTTTGCATTCTTCACAGGGCTCGCCAGTATCAGATACTTCCCATATATCCTTAAGTTCTTGTAAAACAGTAATGGGTATATGACTATCATCAGTAATTTGTTTACCACAAAGAGTCTCAAAATAATACTCAATCAAAATTGTTCTTTCTAGCATTTTTTTCTCGATATGTTTATTAATTTTATTTAAAAATCTATGTAATTTAACAAAATCAATAATCACATATCTCAATTCTTTTATATGGTGATCTGGCATTATGAAATCAATATCTGGTTTGAGCTGATCGTTACTATCATAATAATGAAAAATTAGTTTGCCATGTGGATCGCCATTATGTGCAAAAGTATTACGCAAGTAATTTCTTACATATTGGTGAAATCGTCCGTTACAATACTTCTTCAGTTTTTTAGCTAATTGTCTTTGTTGTGCATCCTTAGAACTCCTCAAGGTTTTTATAACTTGCCAAATTGATAATTCCTTTCGCTCATGACCTAGACTATATGTTTCATTTAATAATTTTGCATACATATCCCAGAGTACCAATTGTCTGTATACTGCATTCTCTAAATGAAATGAATAGCTATCCCTAATCTCTGTTTCTTCGGTAGGTATTCTTATCTCTTGAGCAATACCAATTGCATTCACCAAACAATATCGGTAATGTCTAATTAGTTTGTTTATTCTAATGACCCAGTTTAATCCGTTCCTCACAATAAATAAATCTGGTGACATCATCAATATCTGTTCTTCTTTGTATAATCTATGTTCTTGAATTAAACTAAATTTATCAACTTTTTTTAACATCAAATTATAATATCTCTGATCTTCACTCTTCATTGCTAATCCTCCACTTTTATTTTCTTGAGTTTCAGCTAACTTTCTTATTTGTGAATTTCACAAGTAATTTGTATGTAGAGTATTCACGAAACTGTTAAGTTAGCAAGCCCATTAAGGATCTAGTTACTTTAGATATCTCCAAAAATCACTCATGCTACTGCTTGCCTTACTCTTGACAGTATTAAAAATCTTTCGTTATAAAGTTTTTCTCACACTCCGTTTTCACCAGTGCTAACCAGCCTACATTCCTGATATTACCACACAACAGAATTAGTTGAATATGTTTATTAGAATGATTAGAAATCGTCGTTTCTTTGCACGAAGAATGTACTAGAACATTGCAACCACACTTCTTTTAATATGCGATATTCAACGAACAAACAAAAATCTATACAAAACAAATAGCCCGAAAGAAAATATAAATCTTTTGGGTTAATCCATAAAATATATATTTATTTATCTTTATTTTTGCATAAGTTCCTTGCCCATACCTCCCACTCCTTTGCTTGCTTCACTATACATATAACCCCTCACAACAACAAAACCTAATCTCTCAGTACGTTCCGTACTTACTAAGAAATTAGGCTTCATTATCTTTATAGCTATACATTTTCCAATACACGGCAGCCACTAGACCTAGCCCGACACATAAACCGTATCTATCAACGATTCAACCAAAGGAGCCAGTTCCTGTATCAACGCACGATAGCGTTCACTATTTTTCATTGTCTCCAATGTTTCTTGTTCCTTCCATACACTTACTACACCAAACGAATTGTTATCTGCATGAGGTTCTAGGAAATAGACATGAACCGAACCTGCCTCTTTATTAATAGGCACCAGCGTCTCCCGCCCTAACTTCCGCACTCGCTCCTCTTTTCCTTCTTTACTTTTAAAAGTAACCACTCTAACGAACATTTATATCTCCTCCTCGTATATGAACCTCTACTCTATTTACCGCTCTTCCTCACATTACTTCACTAACAAAGTGCTTATCGCACCATCTTTTCCTTTAACCAAGCATCCACCTTATAAATGGAATCGTGCGATGCCGTGTCTTGCACAGCATCATGCAGAGAAGCGATTGTAGTACGCTGCAAGATCGTCCGCCAAGCTTGTTCCGCTTCATTCATCACATCAGATAATAAACAAGTTCTGTTCTCTTTCAATTGAAATACCGCTTGAAATACTCCATTGGAACGATATAGAGCCTCTACACCCTCTACAGCAACAAATACATCGTAGATGTGAATATTCGCGGGATCTGCGATTAATCGAAACCCGCCTTTTACACCTGGCACGGAGGAAACAAGCCCTGCTTGGACAAGCTTTCTCATTAACTTTTGCAAATAAGTTGGAGAAACTTGCAGCTGCTGACTTAATGATTCACCTGACAACACCGCGTTCTTAGGCAAACGATTAAGCAGCAGCACAGCATATACGGCTTGTTCCACGCCAGTCGTCATTTTCATACCGCATCATTCATTTGTACGGATGATTTCTCTTGTTCTTGCGTCAGCTTTTTAGGGGTCACATCATGTCCTTGAGCATCTAGAAACGTAATCGCATGGAAAGACTTATCTACATGTCCTCGAATAATACCCAAGTACTGCTGCCGCAATAGCTGGCGTTCTTCTAGCTCTGCTGGAGTCAAACCACTTGCTTTATTTTTTCTAGCTAATACGTTGATCCGATCTAATATGTTAATCATGTTCTTCCTCTTCCTTTCCTTATAGAGAGTTATTTATATAAATCTTTATAGAAGCCAGTTTATAAAAGTTCCTTAGCAAGCAATTCATACGATTTTAGTCTTGCTTCATGACTGTGGCTGATCGTGCCTAACACTGCTTCGTTAATACCGAATTGTTTATCATGGTCGCGCAGTATATCGGCAACTTCTTTCGCACTTCCTACTAGGAAGCGGCTGCGGTTATGTTGGATGCGCATTTTGTCCATTTCCGTGTAAGAATAATTTAATGCGTCTTCCGGGGACAATACTTTAAATGGCATCCCTGTATCCATAAACAACAAGTTCAAATCAAGGCTTGCTGCATGATATTCAGCTTCTTCGGTTGTTTCAGCTGCCATGACAAAGTAACCAACATTGACTTGAGGGTTAGGCATGATTTCCGAAGGAACGAAGTTCGAGCGATAAGCATCCAGCATCGGAGCAGATAATTGGCCGCTAATAAATTGAGCGAATGAATATCCGATACCAAACTGTCCAGCTTGTGCCGCACTGCTGCCGCTAGAGCCCAACAGCCATACTTCAGGTGGCGTCCCGCCAAATGGAGCAGCCAACGTGTTGTGATAAGGATGATCTGCAGGCATCGTTTCGGTCATAAACATCATCGTTTCTTTCAACTTTTCATACTGATTATCCATTCTTGGTTTCTTGCCTTCATGCAGCGCAAGCGTACTATGCCAATCACCACCTGGCGCACGGCCTACACCAAAGTCAATACGGTTCGGATACAAAATCGCCAATGTTTTAAACAGTTCAGCCATCTTCAACGGAGAGTAATGCATCAGCATAATTCCACCCGATCCAACCCGAATCTGCTTGGTTACAGACGCAATATGAGCAATCAATATTTCCGGTGATGCGCTGGCTAAATTTTCAGAACCATGATGCTCCGAATACCAGATTCGGTTATAGCCTAATTTATCTACAAGCTGAGCTAGCTCAACCGAGTTTTGCAGCGTTTGTTGAGACGTTTGTCCGTTTGACGTTGGTGTTTGATCCAACACACTTAGTTTCACAATATGACCTTCTTTCGTTGTTAATGTGGATACATAATATCCGTAATTAGCTGAAATAAAAATACGTACCTAACGTGCTACCAATCATAACGAAATGATGGTAGTGCACCTGTAACTCCAACATCCTCTAGGGGAACCCCCTACCTCTAACCCCTATCGTAAGCCCAGATGATTGGGCGGTTCCCATCTAAGAAGAATGCTTTATAATAAAATGAAGATTAGATGTTTCCGTTCCAAGTTGTTACTTCATCAACACCCAATCGTACCGTTGGGAATCCTGGTTGTGCTGCTTTACCAAGCGTAATCATAAGAACGTTGACCAAGTTATCTGGAACGTTGAATTCTTTGCGGAATTCTTCTGTGTTGTAGCCAAGCATTGGCACGGTGTCGTAGCCTCTTGCTTTCGCCGCAAGCATCAATTGCATCGCGAGAAGACCACCGTCAAGCATTTGCCATTCTTTTTTCGTTTGTTCACTTACGTGATCGTAGTAGCCTTGCACACTTTTGTTAATCGTTTCTTTAATTTGTTCGGTCATGTAACCAGCATCTACTGCTCTTTGGTTGATTTTATCTGCGTTCTCAACTGTATAAGCGTCCATATCGCCCAATACGAGAATGACTGCGGATGCATCAGCTACTTGCTTTTGCCCTAGTGCCATTGGAAGCAGCTTTTGTTTCAATTCAGGGTCTGTGAAAACCATAAAGCGCCAAGGATTTAGGTTCGTACCGCTCGGAGCAAGCATCGCTTCGCCAAGAAGTTCTTTAATTTCTTCATTAGAAATTGTATAAGAAGGGTCGTAGACACGAACCGAACGACGGTCGCGAATCACATCATAAAAGTTTGCATTACGGTTAGCTGTATTCATATTTGTATAACCTCCAAAATATTTTTTGTATAATAATAAAATTAGTTATGAGCGCGATGTTAACGACGGTATAAGGTGATTTTTTATTCTCTACTTACTTAACATCAGCTGCTAACAAAACCTATTATGATACATAGCGAACGTATTGAAAAGTACGCACTTTTTCGTGATATAGACACGACTTCGTAACATAGGCACGAAAAAGTACCTATAGAAAAACCCAAAGGAGTTACGTATGCAGAAGCAATACAACAATAGAATCGAAGTGGTTCTAGAAGTTATCGGAGGAAAGTGGAAAGCTCATATTTTGTATCATTTAACGAGGGGCCCTACACGGACTGGGGAATTAAAACGCTTGGTAACCGGCATTACTCAAAAAATGCTGACCGAACAATTAAAAGAGCTTGAACAAGATGGTCTGGTCGTGCGAAAAGTGTACAATCAAGTGCCTCCAAAAGTGGAATATACCCTTACTGAATATGGGCAGTCATTGAAAGAGGTATTGAAAGTGCTGTGTGATTGGGGCGGCGATTATATCAAGTTCAGGTATCCAAACGGTGAAGTTACCGTACGAAATGGTAATGAAGAGCTTTAATTGGGGAGGAGTTAGTGTGGGATTACTACATCATATCGAGATTTACGTATCCGACCTTAAGCGCTCGGCTGAGTTCTGGGGTTGGTTTCTATCAGAGCTTGGTTATACGCCCTATCAGCAATGGGAAGAAGGTCGTAGTTGGAAGTTAGGAGACACTTACCTTGTGTTTGTTCAAGCAAAAGAAAAACATTTGGACGTGCCTTACAATCGTTGCCGAGTAGGACTGAACCATTTGGCATTCCATGCGAATTCGCGAGAACAAGTGGATGAGTTGACGGAAAAAGTTCGTTCCAAGGGAATGGACGTCCTTTACAAGGAGAAGCATCCTTTCGCGGGCGGAGAAGATTATTATGCTCTATTTTTCGAAGACCCCGACCGGATAAAGGTCGAGTTAGTAGCGCCATAAAGTCGCTCTACACCAACGTACTTCACATCTATTTAATAGCGACATTTTCACAAAACAGGCTTCATTTTATAAACAAAAATGAACAGCTCTCTTACATACGACAGGGGTATCTCAAAAGTCACTTCCCACGACTTTGAAGATACCCCTTTTCACCGCATATGTTGTTAACGCGCTTCCTTACCAGTCTGATATAGACTTGATACAAGCACCTATCAGTAAATATAGAAGATAAGACCTTTGCCCTCGGCTGCAGCTTGGCTGTAGAAACGCTGGATTTCGTTAACATGCTGAAGGATGTAGGCAAAGAACTCGTCCTCATCCTCGTCTGAAACAAAGCCGGGTTCAAGAGGATATACCTCCTCCTTAAGCATGGTCGGGAAATCATACCGCAAGCGAAGCTGCGCTTCATCCAGCTCAGACATAGCCTGAAACGCTTCTGCAACTTGTTCGGCGCGTAAGGAAAACGCCCCGAATGAGCCAAAATCAATGCCTTTGTCTGACGTCAGCGGGACAACATAGCCAAGAGGCGGCTTTCCATCGGAAATATCTCCACACAGCAAGTAGTGAATCGCCTCCCAAGATCTATCAATGCCAAGTCCAGGATAATCGTCTATTTTCAAACTCTTCAATGCAATGTCGCCCGCTGCGACTTGCTGCACTAAGTTATCATCCATAGTAAAGTAATATCCGCGCATTCCCATGTTATCAGCCTTCTCTCCATTTTTAATAGTGACTTACTACTCTATCAAAAATGTAACATTTAGGAATTGTGAATTTCAAGGAACGTTGTGCCCATTACCCTCAAGACTTCTTGCGCGCTCTTAGGGTAGTGCAGAACGTCACAGACATAAAGTCAGCGATACCAAGCATGTAAGCGCCCCATAAAAAAGACCCGATGATCCTGACAGACCACCGGGTCTTAACAATAAGAAACAACTAAAGCTAGATATACGAAATTCATTGCTACATCCCTTTACCTATAGCTTTGCATCTCCAAACAACACCCCTAAAGAAATAAATTGGGCTAATTCATTTGCACGTGCTAATGAGTGATGCGTTCCCGCATCTGTCCACCAACCACGCAAAATATCATAAGTCATCTTTTCTTTTTCAATATAGGCATTGTTTACATCCGTTATTTCTAACTCCCCTCGACTGGAAGGCTTTAAAGTCTTGATAATATCAAATACGTTGGAATCAAACATATATATACCTGTTACAGCATATTGGCTCTTAGGTTGTAACGGCTTCTCCTCAATTGCTACTATACGCTCTCCTTGCAGCTCTGCTACCCCATAACGTTGGGGATCAGTAACTTCATGAAGCAGAATTTTAGCCCCTTTATCTTGTTCCTGAAATCTTTTAATATAAGAACTAATATCACCGTCAAAAACATTATCCCCTAATAAAACAATAACGCGATCATTGCCAACAAAATGCTCTGCTAATGCTAGGGCCTGTGCAATACCTCCTGCTTCATCTTGTACTTTGTAAGTTAGGTTGAGTCCTAATTCACTGCCGCTGCCTAACAAGTTTACAATATCTCCAACATGTTCTCTGCCTGAAACAATGAGTATGTTATTCACTTGAGCCTGTTTCAACCTATAGATCGCATGGTATATCATTGGATATTTTCCAACGGGAAGTAGATGTTTGTTGGTTACTTTTGTAAGTGGAAAGAGCCGTGTTCCTAATCCCCCTGCCAAAATTACACCTTTCAAGCTAACTCCCCTCCAGACCTCATGACAGCTGTCGCTAGGCTAGACATGAATTTATGCAATCACTCATTCTGAATTAGAGGTGGTGAATTTGCACAAAGATCAAATGATACTCTGTTTTTAACGTATGCAATAGAAATTTACATCATGCTATCCGTGATGTAGCTATCTATCTAACTATTCACCTTATTATTTTTATACAGACTACTCACAAGCGCCTCCGCATAGCGCCCAATCCTTTTGCTTGCTTCAGCACGCATATAGTCCCTCGTAATCACAAAGCTGTCTTCATACTGACGACAAACATACCGATAACGCACCATCTGCTCGTCTTTCTCCTCTTCCACCACACGAATATCTCTTTCCATCAAGGTCCGCTTCACTTTCCGTAAATCCTCATATATCGCTCTAGCTAGCAGCTTCGCTACCTTCGTATAAAGCGCCCGTAACGTCTCCGAGGATCGCTCCATTTCAAGCGCTCTTCTCATAATAATCGAGTGCATAATGGGCAGCAGCACAAAATCCTTCATCATATTCAGTTCTTCAGTCGTTGGCTGACTCAATTGTGCAGCAGCTTTTTGACCGAGTCTACGTTGGACGGACTCCTTATGCTGCGGCAGCATCATTCTACTGGACTCCCACAGCCCGTTCTGTTCAAGCTTTTTACTCATTTATAATGTCCTCCAATCTTCAATGCTCGATCCCCTGCTTGCCCCGCGTTTGTCAGCGAGGAAGCCCTTACAATTGCTGCACTTCCGTAGCGATTTTTAATATGATCCGTCACCTTATCCAACGCTCTCGCCTTTATTTGATCTTCGAACAAGGTGAGCTGATATTCTTCATCATCCTTTAGCTGGCTCAGCGTTATCCCGATACGGCGCACAGGCAGACGGTTCCAAAACTTATAAAAGAGCGTCTTCACCGCTTCAAATACCGTATTCGTATGATTCGTAGGGTCTGGCATTTTCATCTGCCGCGAAAATCCCGTCGGTGCTTCATAAGGGCTGCACATGCAGCTCACCGAAACGACCGCGCCCATATACCCTTTGCGTCGGCAGTCACGGCACACTTCTTCGGTAAGCTCCAGCAAAATCGTATCCACTTCCCATGGCTCGATATAATCTCTAGGCAGGGTCATCATATGGCCAACTGACTTCGGCGGCGTATCGAAGGTTCTCGGGGTAACCGGACTGTCATCCAAGCCGTTGGCGGTTCGCCACATGACCTCCGCCTGAATGTCAGACTGCTTGCCGAAGCGGGCTCGGAATTTTTCTTTCAGACGCGGCAGTGGAGTTTTCGCAATGTCTCCAATCGTATGCATACCAAGCAAGGTAAAGTGAGCCGTCATCTTTGAGCCGACGCCAAACATTTTATTTACAGGCTGAGGCCACAGCAGCGTCTCGACTTCAGTCGGCGGTAGCGTGAAGATGCCCTCTTTATTTTTTTTCGCCCATATATCTGTCGCAATTTTAGCTAGTATTTTATTCGAGCTGATCCCGACTCTAACTCTGACGCCAGTTTGGCTCAGCACCTTATGCTGAATCTGTTTCGCCACCGCAACCGGATCACCGAACAAATGCAGACTCGCCGAAACATCTAGAAACTGCTCATCGATACTAAATACCTCAACCAGATCGGTAAACTCCTCATAAATTTTCGTAATCATTAAGGAAACATCAATATAATGCTGCATGCGAGGACGCATCACGACAAGTTCAGGGCACTTATTTAACGCCTCACCGAGGCGATCTGCCGTACCTATGCCAAAGCTTTTGGCAATTGGACATGCCGCTAAAATAATACCCGACCGACGTTCCACCGATCCCGCTACAGCAACAGGCTTATTTTCGTATCCGGGATGCTCCGCCTTTTCCACACTGGCATAGAAGCTTTGACAGTCCGCTAGAAAAATAACCTTTTCGCGTTCGCGGCCTTTGCTCATCTTACTCGCCCCTGTACGTTCATCAACATGGTCATTAACTCGGCTTTCACTAAGCCGCGCAGCATGGTGAAGCGATGGATATAGCCTCGCACTTTGTATTCAATATCGATGCCTAATGCATTCATTTCCGTATTCAAAATTGTAATATTTCGCGCTCTCATCTTTGCCTTAAGCTTGCGCAGCTCAGGATAAATCGAATGTTCAACTTCTTTGAGATAGCCAAGAACGTGATGGTACACAATTTTGTTTTTGTACATCATCAGTTCTTCCATATCTCTTGCCAGCATATCCAGTAAAATAGGAAACAAGGTATACTCCTTAATCATCTGAATATCCTCTTCGGTTTCAATCATTGGATTCGTAGCAGCACTCATCATATCATCTCCAACATACGAACGTATATTCTCTATATATTCGCATTATACACCGAACGTGTGTTCTTTATGCTAGTGAATTGCTGGTAATGTTTTATCGGACGATATACGGCGTATAAGTGCGTGTTCAAACGATGACTTTTGAACAACCTCTAATAAGTAAAAATGATCAGTACCATTTTTCATGTTAAGTAATATAGATCACAAGACGCTTTCGCCTTGTAGTATACTAAAGGAGATAATAGTTAAATACTGGGAGGGAATCTTATGCAGATGAACACACTAGCTCCTTACAAACGCTTTGTTTGCGGCTTAACAACGGCTTGCTTATTATTTTCTATGATACCGATATCAATTGGTTCGGCGTATACGGCTCCTACAGCGTCGCCTGCAGCTTTGTCTACAAACATCTCTGTTGTGACTTCTTCACCTCTGAACAAGCTAACTGCTAAACAGCCAACGACAGCCGCTGAATTGCTTGAATATGAAGCAGAACAATCGCATCAAGCAGCACGCTACGCTTGGCCAGCTTTGGACAAACTGTGGCCAGGTCTTCAATTTCAATCCCGTGTTATGCTCCTCACCAATGGTGAGCAAACGTATGAAATTACGACAGAAGGCTATAAGCTAGTCGACCCATCTCATCCTCGATTACCGCTCAATGTTCATTTTGATGGCCAGTATGAGAGACTAGACTGGAACGGCAAGCAAGCCTCTGCTATTTTTGTTGATAAGGATACACCACTACAAGATCGATTCGAACCTTATACAAGTACACCATTAAGCTTTATGACAACTACACATGAAATGTTTCATTTTTACGATCAACCGTCTTGGAATTTAAAAGACAACGTTACTTATCGTTCTCGTTCATCCGTCTATCCAGCTGACGCTAAGCCACGAATCCAACGAGCCATGCTATTCCAAGCCTTGTACAAAGCCTATTCAGAACCAGAACAAGCCGACAAGCATCTCGGACATGCTGCTTATTGGAATGAGCAGTATAAACGGGACAATTCGGCTGAATACAAGCAAAGTGTAGAGTTTGATCTTACGGAAGGCACAGCCATGTATATCGACAAGATGGCCGACATGTACGGAGCATTTAAAGGAAGCGCTACAACGGAGCAAATACGCCATTATTTATCCAAGCAGTATAAAGATATTAAGACAAACGAATTTATTACCTTTGATACGGAATCCTACATCATTGGAAGCTTGTCAGCATTGTTGTTGGATGCCCTAAATAAAGACTGGAAGACGTCAGCATCAAAGGGCAACTCCCCTATTGATCTACTTCTGAACCGCATTACACCAGTAGCTCAGCCATTCGATGAACAGATCCAAGCTGGGCTGGAGACCACCATTGCGAATTTAAATGCAAAACGTGCCGTTGCGCTGGACCCGCTCAAAAAAGGACTGGATGACAAGCAGATACCGATACTATTGATTCCACGGACTGTAAAAGGTAGCTCATTTAGCACAACTGGGTTTATTACATTAAAGGGTTACGAGCAAGGCACAGTTATTATGGATATGTCCAACAACTACACAACAAGTGCTGGAAAGCTGGAGCTGACTAAGCGAGCGATGCTGAGAATGTATTCTGGTGAAGAAAATGAAAAAGGAGACTATTTGATTACTCCTCTGCATGCGGGCGAATATGTACGAACCGGAGACATCCTTACATTTGATCGAAATGACTTGAAAGGTACAGTTAAGGTACAAGCAGTGAAGTATGATGGCCGCGAAGCCTTTATCGTGCTACCGTGATCCATACTTGGACGAAAGAAATTCCGGCTCCACTTGCAACTTTACGATCCTACTCCATTTACTCCAATGCTACAGAACAGAGAGCCGAATCTTTTCGACTCTCTGTTTAGCATGCGTACATTATGAGACGGAAAAACAGGAATGGCTATGATGGACTTATTCATTTCTGTGAAGTTTGCTTACTTTTAGATGAATCGAACACTAACGAAGGTATTTGAGCATGTAATTTTGAGATCACTTCTGATCCATGTGTCAATTGTCCAGGAGTAAAATAATTATTGCTAATGGTTAACATCTTCTTCCCACCTAAAGTACCTACCGTATGGGATAATGTACCGTGGATCCCTCCACTATGTCCCCACACCGTGACTCCATTTGATAACTTTATCTCCTTAATACCCAGACCGTAGCGCAAGCCCGGTGCTACTTCCACAGTATTAAGCATTTCCTTCATCTGTTTAGGCTTCAGCAAATGACCAGCTAGCAGCTTTGTGAAGAAACGGTTTAAATCACCTGCTGTCGATATCATTTCACCTGATGCACCAGCCACAGCTGGATTTATTTCCGTAATGTCTCGGAGTTTCTTATCGCTCGTACTATAGTAATTTCTAGCATGAGGTTTGGGTAGCTTAGATGAAGTACCTGGAACTAAAGTGTTCTTCAAACCGAGCGGTTTAATCAATCGTTCTGTAATTTGCTCCGCATACGTGTCACCTGTTACTTTTTCAATAATTAAACCGGCTAACACATAGTTAGTGTTGGAATAGCTGAATATCGCCCCCGGTTCAAATAAAGGCTTCTGCTTCAAACCAGATTTCACATGCTCATTATCCGAATAGCTCTTCAAAGGTTGTTCAAAACTTCTCTTCATAAAGTGCTCAGCATTCGTGTAGTCGGCAATGCCACTCGTATGATTAAGCAATTGGCGAACGGTAATCTTGCTGCCGTCATAGCCATTACCTTGTACAACACCAGGGAGCCACTTCTCAACCGAGTCATCCAAGCTCAGTTTGCCTTCCCCTACTAATTGCAGCACAACTGTAGCGGTGAACGTCTTCGTTATACTCCCAATGCGAAAATGAAAGTTGGACTGCATCTTGTTGTTTGCAACGATGCTGCTCTTCCCAGTTGCATATTCCCACTTCACTCCATCATGCTGCGTTTGGATGATCATACCCGGTACTCCTTGCTTGATTGCACCATCCATCAGCTTCTTGATTACAGCTTGATTTTGCTTGGATGTCGAAGTTACCTCAGTCGTATGCTTTTTCGCAACCATTGCACGATTAGACTGGTCAGCAAGGGCTGCGGAAACCCCTCCATTCGCATACAAAAACGTTGTCCCTGTCATCATAACTGCTAAACTAAGCATCATCATTTTTTTCGTATTCATAGTCACTTCTCCTCGATCGCTCATATTATTTTCGTGATTTTCGTGCCTCAGTACACCCTTAGATTAAGCTTCAGCGTGTCATATTTCATAGCGACGAATTGCCATCACTAGGTATGACACACTGTCATATGACATATGACATCAGAAATAAATACGGATGGAACAACGAACAACGGCCCCCAAATCCAAATGGATGTCGGGGGCCGCCTCTCTTCATAAATCATGATGACATTGGGATAGAGAGAACTACAAATACTTATACCTTATGCCACACCATCACTGTGAACTTCACTCACTGAGCCGATTGCCCAAACTCCGCTTCAAGCACTTTTTTTTGCATGTCAGCAGCCGCGTTGGCTTTATCGAGATCAGGACCGGGATGCAGCGTGTAGTTGTAAGTTATGACGTGCTTGCCACCAAGTGTTCCGCCAGCAAAGGAGATATATCCCGGCGTGCCTCCACTATGCCCCCAAATCGATACCCCACTCGCCGTCTTTCTTTCCGAGATACCAAGACCATATCCTACTCCTCCATCAACAAGTTCAGCAGTAAACATTTCTTTCATTTGTTCTGGCTTGAGTATGTTTCCAGCGAGCAGCTTAGAGAAGAAACGATTGATGTCAGCAGTCGTCGATATCATATCACCTGCTGCATTTCCCCAGGATATATTTATTTCGGTGAAGTCTTCTAAAGACCCTCCAATGGTTTTAATCGCGTAACCTCTTGCATGCGGCTCTGGCAGCTTCGTAATTGATCCCGCAACAGATGTGTTGTTTAGTTTCAACGGTTCTATAATGCGCTTCTTAATTTGCTCCGCGTACGTTTGACCTGTCACTTTTTGAATAATTAGTCCAGCAAGAACCGTATTCGTACTTGAATAATCAAATTTAGAGCCCGGTGCAAATAGCGGTCCTCCTTCCACACCGACTTTTACAAGCTCTTCTGCTGTATAGTTTTTGAATCGATTCTCCAATATTTGATCCACTATTTTTCCATTTGCAAAATCCGGAATACCGCTTCTCATATTCAATAGCATCCGAATCGTAATCTTGCTGCTCTCATAGCCTTTACCCTGCACAACACCCGGAAGCCATTTTTCCACAGAATCGTCCAAGCTTAGCTTTCCTTCGCCTACTAATTGCAGAATCACCGTTGCTGTAAAGGTCTTGGTAATACTCCCGATGCGAAAATGAAAGTCGGGTTGCATCCGGCGTTCCGCATAAATACTAGCCTTACCTGCTACATAATCTTGCTTCACTCCGTCTTTCACCGTCTGCAAGATCACACCTGGGATTCCTTTAGCAACAAACTGTTCCAGTGCTTGTTGAATCCTCTGTTGTTGCTGCGAGACATCCAGCTTAGTTGTGGATACTGAGGATACTCCGATTGGAACCTTATTCGCCTGAGCACTAGCAATAGAGGCTCCATCGCCCGTGATCAACATGATGTTCCCGGCCATCATAACGGCCAAACTCATTAGAATCGTTTTCTTCACATTCATCTTCTAACAACTCCTCGAGGGTTAAGTTTGCTGTTTTTCTTAGCTGCCTTAACATCGCTCAGAGTAAGCTATCCTCTGTCATTTTTCATAGTGACGAATTGTCATATAACAAATAAGCAGCACAAAAACAAAAAGCTGCCCGTTCGCTCTGTAGTGATCAATACATTAACTTCTCCAGCTGTCAGTAGATTGTAGGATGAATGGGATAGTGGTAGACTTTTTTATAAAGTCGCCAACACTGCTCATAAGGAGGGCTACATCATGTGCGGACGCTATACATTAACCGTGACGTGGGAGGAACTACTTGCCTACTATAAGCTTGAACGGGATATCGGACTACCTCCCTTTCATGAACCGCGCTACAATATTGCTCCTGGGCAAATGGTACCCGCCATTATTCACGATGGAAGCAAGCTGCGACTAGGCCCTTTGCGTTGGGGGCTCGTCCCTTCGTGGGCCAAAGATGATAAGATGAGCTGGCGCACCATTAATGCTCGTGCGGAGACGCTTACAGACAAGCCTGCCTTCCGTATTCCTTTTCAACGTAAACGCTGTATCATCCCTGCTGACGGCTTCTACGAGTGGAAACGAGTCACCAACAATGATAAGCAGCCGATGCGTATCATACCACGCAATGGAGGGGTGCTGCATTTAGCTGGTCTATACGATACATGGCAGGATGAGCAAGGCAAGCGTATTAGCACCTGCACCATTGTTACAACGACACCGAATCGAGTGATGGAGGAGGTCCATGATCGCATGCCTGTCATTTTAAGCGAGCATCAACTACCACTATGGCTGGAGCGAAATGAAGCAGATATCCAGCAGCTTCAATCGCTGCTAGCCCCTTGTCCCAATGAATGGCTAACTATGTACCCTGTCGATTCTATGGTCGGAAATGTAAGCAATGATTCACCAGCATGCATCGAACCAACTGAAACTCCACCAATGCTGTTTTAGATCTGTTCATACTGTCTTATCTTACTGTCTGTCAATACTGTACAAATTGTACCCTTTACCCGTCATCAAGCCGTTATCCAACATTCCTGACAAGCATACATTGCTAGTAGTGAGTTCGCAGGACATCCTGCCTATTCACAAGGAGGAAAGAGCGATGAAACATAACGGCTTTACAACTAAAGACATTGACGATTTTTTAGCACAGCTTGTCCCTGAAGACAGCCCCGCCTGCTTGTCTGTTGCGTTGTGGAAACATAATCGCATTGCCTATCGATATATAAAAGGCACCTATGCATCCGTACGTTCATGGCGAGATATTACACCTAGCACCCCTTTCAATATTGGTTCGATTACGAAAGTAATCACTTCCCTAATCATGCTGCGCATGCAGGAACGGCAATTGCTGTCCTTACAGGACAAGATTGTGGATTACTTGCCCTCATTCCCACATGATGATGTCACCATTGAGCAGTTGATGACGCATACGGCAGGTTATGAAACGATACGAATTATACTATGGCCCAAATGGAACGAAAGTATGGAGGAGTTTGCAGCTCAACTAGTGCCCTTGCTGGAACGAAAATACGAACCCGGTACGAAAACGATATATTTTCCGCACAGTCATTTTTTTCTTATGCAAATTATTGAGAAAGTAAGCGGGCAAAGGATCGAGCGACTTGCTCATCGAGAACTATTTCAACCGTTAAAAATGAAGCATACTACTTATGATACGAGAAGGCTCAAACCTCGAACCTATGTGCTTCCATGTACCCCATACCTAGAGGAGGGGGATGTACGCTACGACCGTCTTCGAATAACAGGAGACAGCAATCTATACTCTACTGCATATGATCTACTTAAGCTTGCCGAGGCTTTATTGAATGCATATGGAAAGTCTCCTTTATCCCGATCACTTATTGAGCAATCACTCTACAACAAACAACATAAGCACGATCCTCATAACTCTGTATTTTTTCAAAAAGGAGCTGGTAATCTAGTTTCCTTTTTCTCACCAAGCCACTCCTCTGCTGCCGTCGGACATCTTGGATTTACAGGATGCATGTTCTGGATTGACCCTGAGCAGCAAATGGCCGGCACCATAGTTAGCAATATGCCCACTCTAAATGATGCGGCCGTGTATGCTAGCCTCAATGAAGTTTTATTGCATTGGAAAGAATAATGCTTCGAAATACTTCATCCCATAGTGGTTTTACCTCAATTTCTAAAGGCATACGAATTGCACAAATTCGCTCAGATGGACACGATTCTTCAACGATTTCAAAGTTTACTCCATCATTAATAAGCAAAATATGAAAGCTACCACGAACGAGATTAGCCAAGGCCGATTGCAGCCGATAAGCTTCATCCATTGTACCGTGCAAACGAACAAACAATAAGCGGTATCCCGAGTTGCAAATGTGAAGAAAACGAGTAATTCTCCGAATTAGTTTCTGGTGGAAAAAAGGATAAGCATTGAGATCATGCTTCATAGTGTTTAAATTTAACGCCAAGTCATGCACCAACGTAATGTCGTAATTCAGATCATGCAGCAGTTGCTCGCCTCCCTCACGCTCAATAAATGTCAAATTAGATGGCGACATAAAATTTTGAAACCTCAACTCATGCAATAGACATACATGCGGCAGTGAAGGCGATAACATCCAATCCAATACACCGCTGCATGGGCGCAAGCCATACTCTCTCAACTGAATAGCAGCCAAACATTTGCTCCCTAAGCTAAATGCGCCATCATATACGCCGCGAATTTGTTCTAATCTCACAAGTTGTCCCTCCTCTCACACCAATATATGCGCGAAGGCTACAATCAGCTTGTATCGTTGTGGCTCATTTACGCAGACACAAAAAGAACCAAGATTACCACTCTTGGCTCTTCAGCATGTTTTTGTAATCAATGATCCTTTTCACTATCGCTGCTATCCTGCACACAGCTCACACAGCTACCGGAACATCGTCCACAGTTTGAGCAGATGAAGCGTATTATTCGGATCAATTTTTTGCGCAATAATAAACTGGACAAATTGTTCTTCCTGTGTTGCAGATAAAGGCTCACTCACAATTTTTGCACCTTGGCGCAGCAGCTTCCGAACCGTTGCTGTATTTTGCAAATCTGCTTTTGTAACACCTTGAAATAATTGCTTAAGGCGATCTTTCACAACAGGATTACGTGTCTTGTCCTTCACTCGTTGAACAAGCTGTGGGCTGATACCGTACTTTTGATAACTCACGTGACCGCTACACCTCCAGCATAGTATATTGTCCACTTGTATGTGAGGTCTACAGGGGACATGGCATAGGAGCAATGACCATTGTTACATTGTATGCATATAGGCTCGTCTACTGTGCCCAGTATTGCATCTGGATTGTGCATCACTCCTATTGAGCTATGTCCATCTATACCCTACAATGGTCCTCCCACAAGGTAATCGATACCATTCATATATCGAATGGATGCCATAACAAAAAAAGCCATGCCCTCTCATGCAAGCATGAAAGAAACACAGCTTTGATTGTTAAACCTTTGTTATTAGTAACACTGGTGATTACTAATATAGTTACGAACGTGTTTCATTGTATTTCTATATGCAAATATAGAAACCCATTAATCCAATTGTTCGCCTTGGAACAATTGCTCCTGCTGTACAGCATCACGCAGCAATTGATAGTCCTGAGAAGTCCAGAAATCCTCGGAACGAATGAGCTCAGCCGCATCATCACGAGCTTGCTCCAATACAGCAAAGTCACTAGACATATCCGCAATCTTGAAATCCGGCATACCGCTCTGTTTCGTACCGAAAAAGTCACCGGGTCCTCGAAGCTCCAAGTCTCGCTCAGACAGCTCGAAGCCATCTTCTGTCTCGGTCATAATGCGCATCCGCTCTTGGCCAACCTCAGACTTCGGATCGGCAATGAGCACACAGTACGATTGATGTGCGCCACGACCTACCCGCCCCCGCAGCTGATGCAGCTGGGACAAGCCGAAACGTTCAGAATCCATCACGATCATCAAGGTCGAGTTCGGTACGTCGACACCGACCTCAATAACCGTCGTCGAGACGAGCACATGCGTCTCGTTCGCACTGAACAGCTTCATCGCTGCATCTTTCTCTGCTGCGTTCATACGGCCGTGCAGTAATCCCACCTTAAGATCAGGAAATGCCTGCTGCATCTGGACATGCACATCAATGGCATTCTGTACATCCAGCTTGTCCGATTCCTCGATCAACGGTGTAATGATATACGCTTGGCGTCCAGCTGTCACTTCACGGCGGATAAAGCCAAGTACTCGGTCCAGCATCTCATGCTTGACCCAATACGTCTTAATTGGTTTGCGTCCAGCAGGACGCTCCTTAATCGAAGAAACATCCATATCGCCAAATGCCGTAATCGCAAGTGTGCGAGGGATTGGCGTTGCCGTCATCAGCAGCACATCTGGATTATAACCTTTATGGCGTAGCACGCTGCGTTGATTCACACCGAAACGATGCTGCTCATCCGTAACGACCAAACCCAGATTGCGGAAATGGACATCATCTTGGATAAGTGCGTGCGTGCCGACGGCAATGTGTACCGTACCCATTTGCAGGGCACTCAGTACATCGCGTCGCTTACGCGCCGTTACACTTCCTGTTAATAGACCTACTTCGATACCGTGCGGTTCAAACAGCCTCGTCAAAGAGCGCATATGCTGCTCCGCCAATATTTCAGTAGGTACCATTAATGCTCCTTGATAGCCGCTGCGAACAGCAGCATACAAAGAAACGGCAGCTACGACCGTTTTACCAGAACCAACGTCCCCTTGCAGCAGTCGATTCATACACAACGGAGAACGCATATCACTGAGAATATCCGTCACAGCCTTCTTCTGCGCTTCTGTCAATTCAAATGGGAGACTGCGAACAAACTCACGAACGGTAGCATTAGAAGCGTCATGCACAACACCGTCTGCTCGTTCACGTGTTATCGCACGGAACATATGCAGCTTAAGCTGGAACAGCAGCAGCTCCTCATAGACCATACGTCGTCGAGCTTGCTTGCCAATCTCCACATTATCAGGCTGATGCATCGCTTGAATGGCTTGCTTCCGCGGCATCAATTTGTAACGCTGCATAAACGATACAGGCATAATCTCTGGGATTGTCTCACCAAACTGTACGAATGCCTGCGCCATCGTCTTGCGCATCCACGTTTGCGTAATCTTCCCTCCAACCGAATACACCGGTTGGAACGTGTCTCGACGCTGTGTGCCTTGACCCGGGAACTCCGAAGTGGACACCGTTAATTGCAAGCGGCGCTGATCCCACTTCCCAGTCAGCACAATATCTCGCCCTTGTGTAAGTTGTTCACGCAAATAAGGACGATTGAACCAAGTCGCCGTTACAAGCCAGCTTTCGATCATTACACGACATGACAAGCGAGACTTCTTGCCAAATCGCTGCATGACTGGCTCACTTACGATACGACCTTCAACTGTAATCTTATCGCCATCTTTCACTTCACTAAGCTGGCGTACCCGAAAATCATCATAACGATATGGAAAGTACAAGAGCAAATCAGCAACGGTAGAAATGCCAAAGGCGTGAAGCTCTTGTTGTTTCAAAGCGCTCACGCCTTTAATCTGTGTTACCGGAATAACGGTATAATCAATCATGAATTCAATGGCTCCGGATCAGGAGCAGCTGGGCGAACGAACACCGCAACGGTTCCATGTCCAACATGTGTGCCAATAACGGCACCAATACGTGTATATTGAACAGATCGAACGTCGAATTGAGACTTCAATTCTGCAACAACCGTATCCGCTGTAGATTTCTCGGTGGAGTAACCAACTCCAACATCTACAGGCTGATCACCAAAATGCTCTTTGTACATTTCCAACACACGCTGAAGCAACCGCTTCTGCCCGCGTACTTTCTCAACTGCATAAACCTCGCCATCCTTGTCAATCGACAAGATTGGCTTAATATTAAGCAGCGTTCCGAGCATAGCAGAAGCTTTCGCTATGCGACCGCCCTTTTGTAGATACTCAAGTGTATCTACAAGGAAGTAAAGCTTCTGCTCCTGCTGCAATTGAGCAATTCGAGCCAAAATAGCATCCTTATCGTATCCAGCTTGAGCTAGCTTAGCAGCTTCTAAGACATAGACCCCAATACCGAACGAAGCGGACTTCGAGTCAATGACCGTTACGTCCACTTGCTCTTCTTCCAACATACTGCTCGCAAGCAGTGCTGACTGGTACGTTCCACTCATCGCTGCGGAGAGATGAATAGAAATGATCGCACAATCTGGTGATTGTGCCTCAAGACGCTTATAAACTTCCAAAAACTCAACCGGAGAAGGTTGCGATGTCGTCGGTAGCTTCGAAGCGTTCGCTAATTTTTCATAGAATTGGTCTGGGTTGATCGTTACTGCATCTTGATACATTTCATTGCCGAAATGCACTTTCAGCGGAACCATCTCAATGTTGTAACGCTCCCTTAATTCCTGGGGAATGTCCGCTGTACTGTCCGTAACTATACGTACGTTGGCCATGTTTTGACTCCCTTCCGATGCTTATAACCAGATTCTATTCGATCGAGATTAAATAGGAGTAAATCGGTTGTCCACCTTCATGAACTTCAACCTCAGCATCTGGATAATGCTCTTCAAGCCATTCTACCAGCTTCGCTGTATCTTCTTCCTTCGCATCTTCACCCGTAAGCAAGGTAATGATTTCGCCACCGTCTTCCATCATCTTCAGAAGGAGCTGCTGACAAGTTTCTGTCAAGTCCTCTGTCGTAGCTACAATCTTACCGCCGGAAATACCGATGAAGTTACCAGCTTTAATCTCCAAATCATCGAATGTCGTATCACGTACTGCGTATGTCAATTGACCGGATTTAACATGTGCAATTGCATCCTTCATTACTTCGATGTTCGTTTCTACACTTTCTTCTTCTTGGAAAGCAAATGCAGCCGAAATTCCTTGCGGAATCGTCTTCGTTTCCAATACCGTTACTTCTCGCTCAACGATCTCAGCAGCTTGTTTCGCTGCCATAATGATGTTCGAGTTGTTCGGCAAAATGAAGATATGTTGTGCAGAGATGTTATTGATCGCTTCCACAAAATCTTGCGTGCTCGGATTCATCGTTTGTCCGCCGGACAATACAATATCTATACCCAAGCTGCTGAAGATATCCGTAACACCTTGACCCATCGCAACAGCAATAAATCCATATGCAGCAATCTCATCCGCTGGCGGTTCAGCCATAACAACATCAGCTGCACTTTCATGAACAGGCATATCAGCGAATACATCTGGCATTGCAGACAATTCGCCCTCATGTTCAAGCAATTCGCGATGCTGTTCACGCATGTTCAAAATATGAATGCGGATCAATTCTCCGTACTGCATAGAAAGATCAAGCACTTCGCCTGGTTTGCGAGAATGTACATGGACTTTGACGATCTCATCATCTTGGATAATGATAATCGAGTCACCATTCTTCGCTAGCGCTTGCTCATACACATCCTCTTGGAACGGACGTCCCGTGCCACGAGAAAGATCGATAAAGAATTCCATATCGTACAAGAATTCGATATCCTCAGTATCCAGCTTCGCTTGCGCAGAAGTATGCTTGTCCGCTGCCTTCAGCTTCTCAAGTACAGATAGATCTGGTGCTGCAGGTGTTGCAACAGCAGAAGTTACAGAAGCAACATCTGATCCACTGAACTCCTCAATAGCACTCATAAATCCTTCATAAATATAAACAAGACCTTGACCGCCAGAGTCTACAACTCCAACCTGCTTAAGGACAGGAAGAAGATCAGGTGTCTTAGCAAGGGCTTCATTTGCCTTTGCCAATACCTCACGCATCAGGTCAGCAACGTCTGGTGTGCGGCGCGCAATATGTACCGCATGCTTCGCTGCCTCTTTGGCAACGGTAAGAATCGTACCTTCAACAGGCTTAACAACCGCCTTATAAGCAGTATCAACACCTGCTTGAAGTGCATGTGCAAACTGAACAGCGTTAATCTCATCCAACCCTGCTACCCCACGGCTGAATCCGCGGAATAACTGTGATAGAATAACGCCTGAGTTTCCTCGTGCACCCATCAATAGACCTTTAGACAACACTTCTGCAGTCTTAGAGATAGATGGGGACAATTTGCCTTTCATCTCTGTAACTCCAGCAGTCATCGTCAGATTCATGTTCGTACCTGTATCACCGTCCGGTACCGGAAATACGTTAAGTGCGTTAACGTACTCGGCATGGCGGTTCAATAACTCAGCACCACTTAGCACCATATTGGAAAAATGTGTTCCATTTAATGAACGAATGTTCAACGAATATTCCCCTTCCTAGCTTAGTACACGCACGTCCTGCACAAAGATGTTCACTTGCTCAACCTGAAGCCCGACTACCTCGTTCAACACATACTTTACTTTAAGTTGAATGTTGTGCGCTACTTCGGAAATCTTCGTACCGTAACTTACGACAATGTACAAATCTATATGCACATGATTGTGTTCGCGGCGAACTTCGACACCGCGTGACAAATTCTCACGTCCTAGCAGTTCTGCAATGCCGTCCTTCAGTTGCTTGCGTGAAGCCATGCCCACGAGACCGTAGACCTCCATCGCCGCCGAACCTGCAATAACCGCGACGACTTCTTCGGAGATGTTTACTTTCCCTAGTTCCAATCCAAGTTCGATGGCCATGGTTGGTTCACTCCTTTTTTTTGAGTATTATGGACTAATCATTATTGTACTATAATAGAAAAAAGAAATAAACAACCCAAATATATAAAGTTTTCGTTTCAGTTGACGAGCCAAATCCGCCTATGGTATGATATTGGAGTATTTGAATTGAGCAAATGAACGTATGCATTGGTTGCTTTTTGGGGATAAAGGAGGTGTTAAGCATGGCTCGCAAATGTTTTATTACGGGGAAGAAAGCAGGCTCCGGTAACAACCGTTCTCACGCGAACAACAAAACTCGCCGCTCTTGGGGAGTAAACGTGCAGAAGGTTCGCATTTTGGTTGATGGTAAACCTAAACGTGTTTACGTGAGTACACGTGCTTTGAAAGCAGGTAAATTGACTCGCGTCTAATACCATGCACCATATACAAAAAGCACCTGGTCTTCCAGGTGCTTTTTCTCTATTCACTTACCCTCTTTTCCCCTGCTGCAGCTAGAGCGAATCCCGCCATATAAGCTGCCACTTCACTAAACAACAAACAACACGTTTCCGCCCCGTACGAACTAGATTACAATCAAGTTGGATGGAATGACAACGGAGTTCGCCATATCGCCGCCTGGAGCATCAATTTTTATGAAACGTGTTTAAAATGGCTTTGACGAATCCCCCCAAAAACTTCGGCAGCTTAAATGTATAAAACTTCATCCATTTCCACCCTCCTCGCAATTCTCAGTTATCCTTAAACAGTGAGCCTCACTATCATAGCCACAAAAAAAGGTTACATGAGACCTTACCTCATGTAACCATCATATGCTGTCGGTTTCCCTCGTATGCTTGTCTACCCTTTCAAATAAATCATAACCATCAAATTAAGCGTTAATAGACAGCTTTTTTGTGTATTCTACCATGGCCATCAAGACGAGAAATGCGAATAAATAAAAGATAGACAGCACAACAAACGTAATGCGCATGCCTCTCGTTTCAAACTTGCGGAAGAACCACACGCCTACGAAAAAAGCACCTAGCGAAGCGATTAAATTATACGGGAATGGAATAAACGCATACCATCCAATTAATGACCCACAAAGAAAGCTCGTTGCTCCCAATGTTAAAGCTTGCCGCCAGTTCAAGCCCCTCTCCCCCTTTAATTGGTCATTACTTGCCTTCAGCTGCACGGCGGATTGCTGCAATCGCAGCTCCGCGATCAGATTGACCATATACAGCACTTCCTGCTACAAGAACGTCTGCTCCTGCCTCTGCTACTGCTCTAGCTGTTTCTGTGCTAACGCCACCATCTACTTGGATATGCATCGCTTGATTGCCCTTAGCATCTGCTAGACTGCGCAGGCGGCGAATTTTATCTAATGTATTGGAAATAAACTTTTGCCCGCCAAAGCCCGGATTTACAGTCATGACAAGTGCCAAATCAAGATCTGGAATGACTTCTTCGATAGCTGCAAGAGAAGTATGCGGATTAATCGCTACTCCAGCCTTAGCACCAGACTCTTTAATTTGATAGATGACACGGTGCAAATGGGAACATGCTTCCGCATGCACGGTAATGATATCTGCTCCCGCCTTCGCAAAGTCTGCTACATATTTCTCAGGCTCTACGATCATCAAATGAACGTCCAGCGTCAACTTCGTCAAAGGACGAATCGCTTGAACCGCAATTGGACCGAATGTTAGGTTAGGCACAAAGCGGCCATCCATCGCATCGATATGAATCCAATCCGCGCCGCCGCGCTCGACATCAAGCACATCTTCCCCTAGACGTGCAAAATCTGCTGATAAAATAGAGGGTGCAATACGTATCATCTTAGTTAGTACCTCCGCTTTTTGTCTTTCATTTCTTCCATAAAGAGCTGATAATGCTCGTATCGGGATGACGAAATATCGCCTTCCTCCAACGCTACCTTCACGCGGCAGCCTGGCTCATGCGTATGCGTACATCCGCGGAACTTGCATGATTCAGCATAGGTGCGAAACTCGCGGAAACAGCTAGCAAGCTCCTCTACACCGAGTTCCAAGAAGTCCAGTTGGCTAAATCCTGGTGTATCAGCAATGTATCCTTCCCCTGTCGCCAGAGGAATAAGTTCCACGTGCCGAGTCGTATGCTTACCGCGCCCCAATCGGTGACTGATTGCATTCGTTTCTAGAGAAAGCCCAGGGAACATCGCATTAAGCAGCGACGATTTACCCACGCCTGACTGTCCGGCAAAGACGCTAATATCATCAGCCAGCAGCTCTGACAGCTTATCATAGCCCCAACCTGTCTTTGAACTTGTTTCGATCACATCGTAGCCAATGGAACGATACAGCGCAACCGCATCCTTCAACTTCGATTCTTGCTTGCTGAATTGTTCATCAGGCAAGTCCGAGATTAAATCCCACTTCGTTAGTACAATGACTGCATCAAGTCCAGCATGTTCAATATGTACTAAGAACTTGTCCAACAATTGCGTATTCAGATCAGGCTCTAATACGGAAAATGCTAATATCGCAAGACTAACATTGGCGATTGGAGGACGTATAAGCTCGCTATGGCGCTCATCGATGCCTTCCACTGTACCTTCCCCATTGTCAGTCATTGAGAAGTTGACACGATCCCCCACTAGGGGGGATATGCCCTTCTTCTTGAATACGCCTCTCGCTCGGCATTGAACGACTGCATCCATCGACTCACCGTCTGGGCGCACATAGTAATATCCGCTCAGAGCTTTCACGATCAAACCTTTTGGCATCACTTAACCTCCATGCCCAGCATGTTCACCATCCTGGGCATTTTCATTATCTGACTCAGAGGACTCACCCTCGCCTCCACTTTCCCCTTCACTAGGAGGAGGACTCTCGCTGCCCCCAGTAGGCTCACTTGGCGCTGAAGGCTGAATCTGAGGAATCGGCACCGTACCTTGCTTCACATCCACATAAGTTACGGGGTAGGCCCCCAAATATTCACCATCTCGTTCGACGGATACAACTCCATCCTTCCTTGGATCTACGACAAGATCAACACTGAATATTTGTGTCGTACTGATCTTTCTTTTTTCCAATTTTACGTTCTCTCCACGTGCGTCGGTATACTTAATTTCAATCGTACTCAGTTTACCTTCTTCCTTAGGAGGAACCGGAATTTGGAGGCTGTATTCCACCGCGTCTTTAGGATATCCAGCACTTACGTATATGCTTACTTCCATTCCTCTTGTAACAAGCTCATTCGGATAATAAGGCATCTGCTTAATGACTTGACCTTCTGGCAGATAGCTCTTCTCATCAATTATTCCGTCAGGCTGCTTCAACTTCAAGCCAAGCGATTCTATTTTGGCAATGGCTTCTTCCTTCGTAGAGCCGACTAGGTTCGGCATTTTGAACGATTCCTTGCCTTTGCTCACTTCTAACGTTACTGAGTCTTTGAGCGGGTCGATATTTTCTCCAGCTCCTGGTGTCATCGACACTACCGAATCTTCAGGCACGTCATCACTAAAGACAGGTTTACGGTGAACACGCTTGCTGTCAAATCCCATATCCAGCAGCATCTTAACTGCATCGTCATAAGGTTGACCAATCAAATTCGGCAGCGGCTTAGCAGGCTCGCCTTCACTAACGGATATTTTAATAGAGGCGCCTTCCTTCACTTTTGTACCTGGCGCTTTACTCTGTTCGTATACAATTCCTTTTGCAACACCTGCTTGCGGCTTGCGAATAATAGGATCTTCCAGCACAAGCTTGAATTTCTCCAATTCCGCCTTCGCCTCGGATTCCGTCAAGTTCACTAATTCAGGGACGCTAATCTCCTCAACAGCCAGCAAGCTTTTTACATAAAATACAACACCGATCATAATAGCAAGGAATACCAATGTTAATGTAATCCATAATGTTGGTTTAACCCATTTTTTCTGTACTGGTGCGGTCGAAGATGGTGGTGCGGATTGCACAGCTCCCACTCCTTCCTGCATACTCCCTCTAGGGGCCAAAGACTGACGTGTATTGGCAGTCGATGAAGAACTACCAATCGATGGCTCAGACTGATGATCAAACCCTTTCGTCTCCACGTATCTTCCTGCAGACGCGCCCGTTTGCGTATCTGACGGAAGAGCATCTTGTTCATAAGGAAGGCGAATAGCCGGCATAACACGCGTCTCTTCGTGATCCCCGTAATGATAATTAGGAGAATTAGGAGACACGAATTTTACTTTGGATTCACGCAAACGTTCAGGCTGGAGAGCCGTTTCTAGATCACGCATCATTTCCGCTGCAGACTGATAACGTTCATCCGGATTTTTACGCATTGATTTTAAAATAACGTTCTCCACACTTTGCGGAATACTCGGATTTAATTCACGAGGCTCCTCAAATGGCTCCTGCAAATGCTTAAGCGCAACGCTAATAGGGCTCTCTCCTAAGAAAGGAAGCTGGCCTGTCAGCATTTGATACAGAACGATGCCTAATGAGTAGAGATCGGACTTCTCTCCTGTTGAAATGCCCTTCGCATGCTCAGGTGAAAAATAATGTACAGAGCCTACTACGGATCCTGTTTGTGTAATCGTCGAAGACGTTACAGCTCTAGCAATACCGAAATCCGTTACTTTCACGCGACCATTTGAACCAATTAAAATGTTATGCGGTTTAATGTCACGATGAATAATATGATTGTGATGGGCATGATCAAGCGCATCGCAAATTTGAGTCGCAATGCGAATGGCTTCTTCTGACTGAAGCGGAGCCCGTTCTTTAATAATCTCATTTAAATTCTGGCCATCGATGCATTCCATGACGATATAATGCACTTCATCCTCTTGTCCAACATCATAAATGCTTACGACATTGGGATGGGATAATGATGCGGCCGATTGTGCTTCGCGTCGGAAGCGGCGCACGAATTCCTCGTCATGTACGAATTGCTGACGCAGCACCTTCACAGCTACGTAGCGATTCAGCAGTACATCCAGCGCTTTGTACACAAGCGCCATGCCACCCTCACCAACACGAGCAATAATTTCATATCGACCTGCTAATGTAGTTCCTATCACGAGTTCCACCCCACTTTCTCCGCAACACTTGCTTGAGCTTGGGCAAGAATCACCGTAACGTTATCATCTCCACCAGCTTCTACCGCCTGTTCAATTAATCGATCTGCAATCACTTCCAGCGGCAAAGATGGATCAACAATTGTCGACCATATTTCTTTCGTACTAATCATATTCGTTAAGCCATCGCTGCATAGAAGCAGTGTTTCATCTTGTTCCACACGAAGTGGCGCTACATCCACGCGCACACGAGCGTCCGTACCTAGCGCACGGGTAAGCACATTGCGACGTGGATGATGATTCGCTTCTTCCTGCGTAATTTGCCCTGACTTCAATAATTCATTGACGAGCGTATGGTCATCGGTGAGCTGCCGAATATGTTGCGGGCTAATGATATAAGCACGGCTGTCCCCAATATGAGCAACCGTTCCTTCATCCTGTTGAAGCAGCGCAGCGACAATCGTCGTTCCCATGTTGTTGTACTTCTCATCTTGCGATGCAATATGATAAATCGTATCATTTGCTCGAAAAATAGCACTTTTCAAAGCATCTTCTCTATCCTTCTCATCTAACTCAGAAGGTAGCTGTCTCAGCTCATTTACAACGGTTTCGACGGCCAAGCGACTTGCAATATCACCAGCTTGATGTCCCCCCATGCCGTCAGCGACGATAACGAGCGTGTAGCCGTTAGACAGCGTCGCTGCATAAGCACGATCTTCATTTACTGCGCGTACTTTGCCGATATCAGAACGGTGCACAGCCTTCATCTCATTCACCTCGCATTGGATTCCATATGCTTCGAACGCAATTGACCGCAAGCTGCGGCAATATCATGCCCTTGTTCACGACGAATCGTCGCGTTAATTCCTTTATCCACCAACGCACGATGGAACTTAAAGATGTCATTGCGCGGTGTACGAACGTAGTTGCGTTCTGGAACATAGTTAACTGGTATTAGGTTGACGTGCGCTAGCATGTCCATTCGCTGAAGTACATCTGCAAGTTCTTCTGCATGCTCAACTTGGTCGTTTACGCCACCAATTAGTGCATATTCGAATGTTATGCGACGACCTGTCTTTTCTTGATAAAATTTAAGCGAGTTCATCACTTCTTCGAATGGGAAGCGACGGTTAACTGGCATTAGCTTCGAACGCAGCTTATCATTCGGTGCATGGATGGAAATCGCAAGGTTAATCTGTGTGTTTTCTTCTGCAAATTTATAAATGCTCGGCACGATACCGCTGGTAGATACGGTAATATGGCGCTGACCGATATTAAGACCTTTTTCATGAATCATATTGCGCAAGAAGACCATTGTCGCGTCATAATTCTCGAACGGCTCGCCAATTCCCATAATAACGATACTGCTGACACGCTCATTCGTCTCATCCAGTATTTTTTGAGCAGCAACAACCTGAGCAACAATTTCTCCACCTGTCAAGTTACGCTTCAGACCACCGAGCGTGGAAGCACAGAACGTACAACCAACACGGCAGCCGACTTGCGTCGTTACACAAACGCTATTGCCATAGTTGTGTTTCATAACAACCGTTTCAATTGCATTGTCATCATGCAAACCGAACAAGAACTTAATTGTCCCGTCAGACGATTTCATATGTGTAATTTCTTTCAACGTAACGAATTGGAAGTTATCCATCAACTTATCACGTAAACCTTTGGACAAGTTAGACATTTCCTCAAAGCTCATTACGCGCTTTACATAAATCCAATCGAAAATTTGCCCAGCACGAAATGCCGGCTCCCCATTTTCTTTAAGCCAAACTTGCAATTGATCAAACGTTAAGTCGTATATAAAAGGTTTCATTCGGTATCTATCCCTGCGCTTTCTCTATGTCATATAATCGGATTGTGCCTGTTTCCATCATCTCTGTAGACGGATAAACTCCGCCCGCTTGTAGAATATACTATGCACTATTTTCCGTCAAACAGCTCATTCATTCAGTAAAGAATTCAGCCTTACATCATCCAACTGACAATGAACACAGCATCGTAATAATTTATTGTACCACAGTTGGCTTACTTTCAAAAAGCTATTGCCTGCTCCAACTGTATAATTTCCTAAAAAAGCCCCGCTAAGCCGCTGGATTAAACCGAGGCAGCCAATAGCGGGGTCATGTGCTTCATGTACCGTGGCATATGCAGCTAAATTGGAATATAACTTAGGCTCTACCTTGTAAATCTCACCCTACTGCTTTTGCAAGCAAGCAATGAAAAACCCATCCGAATCCGCATCGTGCGGCAGCACTTGCAACATACCTGCCGAACTGCGTTTAAGTGCAGCACCAAGCTTCGAAGAATCTAGCGCTAATTTCCAAGTGTCATCCATAGACCATTGTTGCTCAAGGCTTGCTTCTTCTACAAACGCTTGTATAACATCCTCGTTCTCCTCATGCTCAATCGTGCACGTTGAGTAAACTAATCTACCGCCCGGCTTAACAAGCTTGGCTGCTTCACGGATAAGTCGCGCTTGCAGCGCTGCTATGGCCGCTACATCAGAGTCCGTCTTCGTCCACTTCAGGTCCGGCTTGCGTCGAATGACACCGAATCCTGTGCATGGCGCGTCCAGTAGAACAACATCAAAAGACTGCTCCGGCAAATGCTGACTAAGCTCCGCCGCATCGTGATTGATTGCCCGAATGCAAGATAATCCTAGTCGTGCAGCCTGCTCTTCGATCAGCTTGACCTTGTGAGCGTGGACATCGTTAGAAATAAGCTCTCCCCTGTTATCCATCCGTTCTGCAATATGCATGGACTTGCCACCAGGAGCAGCGCAGCAATCTACGATGCGCATGCCCGGCTGCGGACGAACAGCTTCAACGACAAGCATAGAGCTTTCATCTTGTACGGAAAGTTTGCCTTCCCGATACGCGGATGTAAACGCAAAGTTACCAGCCTGATGAGCAACAATACCATCTTGGCTAAGTGAAGATGGTTCTGCATCGATCCCGTTTGCACGCAGATCTTCCAACAATTCATCGCGCGTCGAGCGAATACGATTCACTCTTCCACTTGCATGTGGAGCGGTATTGTTCGCTTCACACATGCTGCGGACCGCATCAACACCATAAGCTTCCACCCAGCGGGAGACAAGCCACTCTGGATGTGAATGTGTCCAGGCAATACGCTTCACGGCATCGTCTGGATGCGGAGCGTTCCACAATTCCGGCTCACGCATCACGGCGCGCAATACACCGTTCACGAATCCACCCATTGCCTGCTGGCCGCGGCGCTTCGCAATCGCGACTGCTTCATTCACAGCAGCATGCGAAGGTACCCGGTCTAAATAATGCAGCTGATACAAACTCATCCGCAGCAAATTGCGCATCCAATGCTTCAACTTGTCGATTCCCTTCGCAATTTTTAATTGCAGGACACCATCAATTGTATTCAACCGTTGAATCGTTCCGTATACAAGCTCTGTCGCTAAGCCCGCATCGACTCGTTCCAATTCCGCCTCTTGCAATGCTGCATTCAGCTGCAAATTACTATAAGAGCGATGCTTATCCACCATAACTAGTACGTCCAGTGCTACCTCGCGTGCTGTCTTCCGTCGAGGACGGGGCGCGTGATTTCCGCCTTGCTTCTGCGGAGAAGCTCCCGCACCCTTCTTCAGGGAAGAAGAGACTTGATCCGAACTCGAACGCTTCGATTGAGATGTAGGCGTTGAGCTAGTACGTTTACGCTGTGCTCCTTGTTGAGCATGGGAATGAGTAGACTTCTGCTGACTGGAATCGTTAGAGCTATTAGAATTGCCTTTCTTCACCCTAGCACCGTCCCTGTCTCAAGCTTGCCTCCGCGAACAAAGTCACGAACCTCCATCGCCTTTTTCCCCGCTGGTTGTACTTCTGTTAACCAGATCGAACCGTCACCAGTTTGCACTTCGATACCATCTTCGGATACGTTGAGTACCGTTCCAGGGACAGCAGAGGAAGTAGCTTGTCCTTGCTCTTTCCATACGCATTTCCACACTTTGAAAACTTCTCCGTTCCATGTCGTAAACGCGCCTGAATAAGGAACAAGCCCTCGAACCTGATTGAACAAGGCACGCGAAGACTTGGACCAATCGATCAACTCATCTTCACGCTTAAGGTTTGGTGCATACGTTGCAAGATCATGATTTTGCACTTCTGCTGTCAACTTACCTGCTAACAAGTCAGGCAGAGTACGACGAAGAAGATCTGCTCCCTCGACGCTCAATTTCTCGAACATCGTGCCAGCATTGTCTTCATCGGTAATTGGCACTTCTACACGCGTAAGCATGTCTCCCGTATCCATACCTTCGGCCATATACATAATCGTTACGCCAGTCTTAGGTTCGCCATTTATAATCGAACGTTGAATAGGCGCACCACCACGATAATAAGGCAGTAAAGAACCATGCACATTAATACAGCCATAACGTGGAACATCAAGCACCGCTTTCGGCAAAATTTGTCCATAAGCTGCTGTCACAATGAGATCAGGCGCCAGCTTGCGAATGTCTTCTACTGTCTCAGAAGTACGCAGCTTTTCAGGCTGCCATACTTGAATGCCATGTTCCATGGCCAGCTGTTTTACCGGAGTTGGCGTCAACACACGTTTGCGTCCAACGGGGCGATCAGGCTGGGTAACAACTGCCGCCACATCATAACCTTCATCCAGCAGCATTTGCAGGGTTGTCACCGCGAACTGCGGTGTCCCCATAAATACGATTTTTGTCATCCCTTACTCCTTCTCTTGACGCGGAATTTCATACACACTTTCAGCAATAGAGGTAAATAACACACCATTCAAGTGGTCAATCTCATGCTGGAACGCACGAGCCAAAAAGTCCGTTGCCGTCATTTCAACTGGCTTGCCGTGACGATCGAATCCTTTAACATGGATCTTCTTGTAGCGACGCACATCGCCATTCAACCCAGGAATACTGAGGCAGCCTTCAGGTCCAAGCTGTTCGCCTTCTTTTTCTACCATTTCTGGGTTAACCATTTCGATCAAACCATTGTCATCGCCAACGTCAACAACGATAACACGCTTCAAAATACCGATCTGCGGAGCAGCAAGGCCTACACCTTCTGCATGATACATCGTATCAGCCATATCATCGAGCAATTTATGCAAGTTAGCGTTGAACTTTGTTACTTCTTTTGCTACTTCATGAAGAACCGGATCTGGTTCGTGAACAATAATGCGAATTGCCATGTAAGACACCATCCTTAATCATTTGCTTATAAAAATCAATATATATCCTTATTCTAAAATATCATACGAAAAAGTAGTACAAATATAGATTTACATCATCATTTGCGGATCAACATCCACGTGGAACAATACACCTTGTTCGCGAGTCATCGGTTCCAGTGTCTTCAATGCAGCTGCCACAAGCGAAGGTAAATCCACCTCTCCCCGACATTTAATCGTACATTGGAAGCGGTACTTATTTTTAATCCGAGGAATCGGAGAGGCTACAGGCCCAAACACGTCTACAGCCTGAACCGCGCCATGTAACGGCTTAAGCAAGCCCCAGTCCTCTGCTATTTCCTTAATGCGAATGACTGCATTCTCAGCAGCACGGACTAACAACGGCAGCTCTTCATGTGTCATCGTAAGCAATGCCAAGCGACAAAACGGTGGAACCATCCGAGCTCTACGCATCCGCAGCTCCTCAGATGAGAAAGCCTTATAATCATGCTGAGACGCATGTATAATCGAATAATGTTCTGGCGCATACGTTTGTACGACAACTTCACCAGGCAGATGATGTCTTCCAGCACGTCCCGCCACTTGAGTAAGCAGTTGGAACGTCTTTTCTGCCGCTCGGAAATCAGGCATATGCAAGGCAGAATCCGCAGCGATAACGCCAACAAGCGTAACATAAGGGAAGTCTAATCCTTTCGCTACCATCTGTGTACCAAGCAGGACGTCCGCACGTCGTTCGCGGAACTGCTGTAGCATTTTCTCATGCGAGCCTTTCTCCGTCGTCGTATCCACATCCATTCGGATGACCCGAATGCCAGGGAACCGCCGCGCCAACTGCTCTTCAACACGCTGCGTACCTGTCCCGAAAAATCGAATATGTTCGCTCTCGCATTCTGGACAAGTTTGCGGCGAACGTTCCGTATATCCACAATAATGGCAGCGAAGATGCTCCGTTTTCATATGATACGTCAGTGAAATATCACATTCTGGACATTGAGCCACATAACCGCAAGTTCGGCACATGATAAAGGTGGAATACCCTCTTCGATTCAAGAGAAGCACAACCTGCTCCCCTTTTGCCAACCGATCTTCCAACGCTTCCTCCAATGGGGCACTGAACATCGAACGGTTACCAATCTTTAGCTGTTCCCTCATATCTACGACCGTAACTGGGGGCAATGGACGACCAGCAACTCGTGTTGGCATCTCTAACAGCTCAACATCCCATAGCGGACGCTCCAATCCCCGAGAATGGGCGTCATAGCCATGCATTTTCGCGGCGTAGTAGGTTTCCATTGAAGGTGTAGCAGATCCTAGCACAACGACCGCTCCATGCTGTACAGCTCGCTCAATCGAAACATCACGTGCATGATATTTAGGCGTCTCTTCTTGCTTATAGGAAGTTTCATGCTCCTCATCAATAATAATAAGACCGATGCGGCGAAATGGTGCAAATATAGCGGAGCGCGCTCCAATTGCTACCGAAACACTTCCTTCACGTATCTTACGCCATTCATCATAACGTTCGCCTTGCGACAATCGACTGTGCAGCACAGCCACTTTAGATCCGAAGCGACCTTTGAATCGTTCAACCATCTGCGGAGTAAGTGAAATCTCAGGTACGAGCACAATCGCTTCCCGTTCCGAGGCAAGGCAGCGTGCAATCGCTTGAAGATATACTTCTGTTTTGCCACTGCCCGTCACGCCATGAAGCAAAAATGTCTTTGCCTTCTCATGATCTAACGCTTCTTGCAATTGACCATACACTTGCGCTTGTTCATCTGTCAGCGGTAATGGTTGTGTAGGCTGAAAGTGCTTCTCCTTATATGGGTCACGAAGCACTTCTCGCTCCTCAATCCGCACTACCCCTTTGTCTGCTAATGCCTTAACCGCAGAAGCATTCAAATCTTTCAATGGAGCCTCGCCATTCATAGCGAGCAAGTACTCCATCGTTTCTTGCTGACGTTTGGCTTTGAGTGTAGTTGTAAAGGCAAGAGCCTCTTCCTCAGATAATGTTAGACAAACACATTTCAGCTTCTTTACGCCAATTCTATCTTTAATGCGCTCAATTTCCACCAGCCACCCTGCATACAGAGAAGCGCGGATCGCCTTTGCTGCATAAGGGAATGTTTGCAGTAATTTCTCTGCTGTTACAGGCTCATGCTGTTTCACATAAGCGAGCAAACGGCGATACATAGGCTGATGCAGCAGCTCACGGTTCAGCCAGCCAATCAACGTCTGCTCACCGCTCCACTTGCCTAGCTCGAGCTCTTCATCGCTTTGCTGCCAGAAACTATCGTCCGCACCTGCTCCATTCTCATCCCAGTCATCAATGACAGGTTGAGTCTCTAACAGACGCAGCGCCTCAGTCCCAAGTCGAAGCGCCTTTTCCGTCCTACCCTTCAAAGCAGCAGGAATCATGACTTGTAGTGCAGCTGTAAACGTACATACATACTGATGACTCATCCATTCCGCCAACCTAACCAAATCAGGAGGGAGTGGTGGAACAAGATCTAATAATTGCTGAATCGGCTTCAGCTTTTTACTCGGAATGTTCGTACCGTTTACTCGATCGATAACAATTCCTTGAATCGTGCGCGGACCGAACGGAACTCCTACTCGGCTACCGATTTCAATCCAAGGTTCCATATCATGTGGAATGGCATAGTCGAACGGTCGATCAGTCTGTTTGCTCGGCACATCTACAATGACTCGCGCGATGTGGACCGAATCGGTCGAATTAGTCAATGACAAGCACCTCTTCAGGAAGCAGCTTGGCCGCCTGCGCTAGTACTCGTTTGGCCACATCCTGCTTCGCACGTACCGATACAGATTCAACAAGCCCTTGTCCATCAAAGATAAGTACTTCGTTATTGTCCGAGCCGAAGCCAATATCCGAACGAGACACATCGTTAGCTACGATCAAATCGCAATTTTTCCGCTTAAGCTTCCCTTGAGCAAATTCCGCTACATTGTGCGTCTCTGCCGCAAAGCCCACAAGCACTTGATGCTGCTTATGCTCACCAAGCCATGCAAGTATATCAGGATTCCGCTCTAACTCAAGTACTAGCGAATCGGCTGTCTTTTTTATTTTTTGCTCAGCACGAAACTTCGGACGATAATCCGCTACGGCAGCTGCCTTAACCACGATGTCCGTCTTATCATAATGGGCTTGTACAGCTGTCAACATATCAAGAGCAGACTCTACACGAATAACGTCAACCCCCGCAGGGATCATCGTCTGAACTTGTCCAGCGATAAGGGTTACATCCGCACCCATGTCGCGTGCAGCCTCGGCTATCGCAATCCCCATTTTTCCAGATGCATCGTTCGTTAAATATCGAACGGGATCAATACGTTCCAGTGTTCCGCCAGCTGTCACCATCACTCGGCGTCCTGCTAATAGGTCTGGTTTGTTGTCGATCGCAGCAACTGACTCATTGATCCCATCGCTACTAACCGAATACAGCGAGGATCGTATTGCAGCACCCTCAACGAACTGATTCACATGCTCTACGATCAATTCAGGCTCCTCTAGACGCCCTTTCCCCGTATAACCACATGCTAGCGGCCCTTCAGCCGGTTCAATGAAATGGACGCCACGCTGACGCAGCAGCTCCATATTGTGCTGGACGGCAGGATGCGCATACATATGCACGTTCATAGCAGGTGCCACCATCACTGGCGCAGTAGTAGCTAATAATGTTGTAGACAACATGTCATCAGCTAGTCCATAGGCCATCTTTGCGAGTATGTTTGCTGTTGCAGGCGCGATTAAGAACAAGTCAGCCCGATCCGCCAAGTTAATATGGGACACAACGGATGGATCACGTTCATCAAACGTATCCGTGTAGACTGGATTGCGTGATAATGTCTGTAATGTCAGCTCGGGAATGAACTTCGTTGCACTCTCTGTCATTATGACATGCACGCTCGCGCCAGCCTGAGTAAGCTTACTGCACAGCGCTGCCGCTTTGTAGGCAGCAATCCCGCCTGTTATACCAAGCACAATCGTTTTTCCATGTAGCATCATGTCCCCGCCTTTCCCTAAACATGCTGATGAAAAAAATAACAACCTTCGGTTCAAAACGTCAACAGACGTCATTCACCAACGGGTTGTTCATGGATAAGTAACTGCCTAACACAACTCACTTGCTCAGACAGTCATCTTGCTTATATACAACACGAGAGCATCGCCTTTGAATCATAAAGATTCAGCATACGATGCTCTTGTTCATTAGAAATGATTTTGACGTTCTTGTTCGATGTGAATCTGTTCACCATAAATCTCTTCAAGCGCAACCCCAACATATTTGTGGGATTTGGGTTGAGTCAATTCCGTACGGCTGCCCTCGCGCAATTGACGAGCACGTCTTGACGCTGCCACCACGAGCGAATATTTGCTATCAGCTTTTCTTACTAGTTCATCAATAGATGGATAAAGCATAGTTTGCACCCCTCTTATCGTAATAAACGTATGACAAGGTGCACTGAGACAGTGCACCTTACACAATCGTTGTATCCCTTATTTCTCAATCTTACAGTGTTCGGCAATAATGACGCTTTCTATTCGCTTGCAAGCCAAGTCGATTTCATCATTAACGACCGCATAATCATAATGCTCCATTAATGCGATTTCCTCAACAGCAACGTTCATACGATGGTCGATAACGACTTCGTTTTCCGTGCCACGTCCGCGGATACGATCTTTGAGTTCTTCCAAAGAAGGAGGAAGCAAGAAAATAAAAATACCTTCTGGGAATTTCTCTTTTACTTTCAAGGCACCTTGAACTTCAATCTCCAAGATGATATCCTTGCCTGCCGCAAGCGTTTCTTCCACGAAAGCACGTGGAGTTCCATAGTAGTTGCCTACATATTCAGCATGTTCGAGCAACTGATCGTTCTCCATCATACTGCGGAACTCTTCATGAGATTTGAAAAAATAATTAACGCCATCCACTTCTCCAAGACGTGGTTGACGTGTCGTAGCGGATACTGAGTATGTTACATTTTGCACTTTTTTCATTAGTGCTTTGCATACCGTGCCTTTGCCTACGCCTGAGGGACCAGACAGTACAATTAATAAACCCTTTTTCATAATCGTCTCCATCTTTTATTCGTCGTTGTCGTCATCCTTCGTTGATAAACGATGGGCAACCGTTTCCGGTTGAACCGCGGACAAAATAACGTGATCACTATCTGTAATAATAACCGCGCGCGTACGGCGGCCATATGTTGCATCAATAAGCATATGTCTATCTCGTGCTTCTTGAATGATACGCTTAATCGGAGCCGATTCGGGACTCACGATTGAAATGATGCGGTTCGCGGACACGATATTCCCGAAACCGATATTAATCAGTTTAATTGCCATGATAGGTCCTCCCTCATATACGAACGCTACATACTCTATTCGATATTCGCTGCTTGCTCTCGAATTTTCTCTAATTCGGCTTTCATATCGACAACTCGATTGACCAATTCCAGATGATTAGCTTTCGAACCGATTGTATTCGTTTCGCGATTCATCTCCTGTACAAGAAAGTCTAACTTACGGCCAATCGGCTCTCCACTGGACAATAGTTGTCGGAATTGAGCAAAATGACTCTTCAAGCGCGTCAACTCTTCATCGATGTTAGAGCGCTCTGCGAAGATGGCCACTTCCATACCGAATCTAGACTCATCGAATGCAGCAGACTGGTCGAGCAATTGCTCAAGCCGCTGCTTAAGCTTGCTCCGATACTCCTCCACGACGCTTGGCGCCCATTGGATCATCTCCGTATGTAAACTTTCAAGTCGGGACAACCTTTCCAATGTATCATCAGCAAGATGACGGCCTTCAATCTCGCGCATCCGGCATAAGCCGTTCAACGCTTCAGTGAAGCCGTCTTCTAGAACAGCAATCAATTGTTCATCAGACCATGTTGCCTTCTCACGCACATTCATCACATCAGGAAGGCGAAGCAAATCATTTACAAGCAGCGATCCTTCCAGCCCATAGCGCTGTTTCAGTTGCTCACCGGCCTGCACATAGGCATCGACAACACCCATATTGCATTCCGCTTCAAAGGCGGATTCGCTCGTACGCTCCTTATTCACATACACATCAATACGACCACGACTGACGTGTTGTGCAACAAGACGTCGCAAACGATCTTCGCTCCCCGCCCATTCGCGAGGCATACGAAGCACGATATCGCTATATCGGTGATTGACGGATTTCATCTCAATATTGATCTTATAGCCGCCTAATTCTCTGGCGGCCTGACCATAGCCCGTCATACTATAAACCATGGGAACCACATCCATTATCCTATTGTAATTGATTACGTCTAACGAGACAAGAGGTTAGCAGGGCGTTCCGCTTTTTCCCAAACGTAAGATGTAAGCTCTGCCGTCATCTCATAGAACATGAATGGAGTGATCAAATAAATACCATTGAAATGCTTCATAGCTACATCAAGCAAATCTCGCGCAATATCGACACCTACCGCTCGCCCAACTTCTCCTTCTAAGCCCGACATGCGGGAACGAACCTCATCAGACAATAATATGCCCGGTACTTCATTATGCAAATATTCCGCGTTGCGTCCACTTGCTAGCGGCATAACGCCCACGAAAATAGGAATCGAAATCGACTTCGTTAACTCCGCCATTCGTTCTATTAACAACGGATCATAAATGGGCTGCGTCATTATATAATCTGCACCCGCTTCAACTTTACGATACAACCGCTCAACCGCCTTTTCCAAATGCTTTACATTCGGATTAAAGGCTGCGCCCACAACAAAATTCGCTTTTTGCTTCAATGGACGTCCTGAAAATGCAACACCATCATTCAATTGTTTAATCATACGAATAATTTCGAAGGAAGTTAAGTCGTAGACCGAGCTGGAATCTGGCAAATCACCAAAACGAGCAGGATCACCCGTTACGGCAAGCACATGATCCATTTCTAATGCATCCAATCCCATCATGTGAGACTGCGTTCCAATTAAGTTGCGATCACGACATGCAATATGAACGAGCGGCCTTACTCCTACTTGCTCTTTAATTAAATAACCAAGAGCCATATTGCTCATTCGAGTAACCGCTAGCGAGTTATCAGCTAACGTGACAGCATCTGCACCTACTCGCTTCAACTCCGCTGCACCGCGCATGAACTTTGCAATATCCAAATCACGTGGCGGATCAAGCTCTACGATAACCGTATGCCTTTCTTTTGCTAGATCTACAATAGTAGGCTGCTTGTTCCAGTCCTTATCGGAAGATGAAGAAGCACCAACAGGCTCTTCTGTTCCTATTGAAATAGTAAGCTTAGCCGCATGCTCCTTAATAGCTAAGGATGGAAGCTGCTCAACCGTCTGAAGCGCACTTACGATCGCACTAATATGTTCTGGTGTCGTACCACAGCATCCACCTATGAGGCGCGCACCTTTATTAGCAAACTCTACTGCACTTTGCGCCATGTAATCTGCCGTAGCGACAAAGTTATAACGTCCATCCACATAATCAGGCAAACCTGCATTTGGGAATGCGGACAAAGGCAGTCCTACCATACCTTCTACGGACTCTATTGCCCTAAGCACACCGTTAGGACCCATACGGCAGTTGAATCCTACGACATCTGCTCCGTCTTCACGTAAAATACGAAATGCTTCTGGCAGTACGAAACCATCTTTCGTACGCTCCGAATCTTCTACTGCAAATTGACAAATGATCGGTACATCATTATCAATTTGACGTGCAATCTTAAAAGCAAGACGCATTTCCTCCAGATCATAGAACGTCTCGAACATGATGGCGTCAACGCCTGCTTCAATAAGGGCAGACAATTGTTCTTCATAATCCCGAACGACTTGCTCCGTAGAAATATTTTCACGCTTACCAGCACGAATAGAGCCTAATGCACCTGCCACGAAAGCTTTGCCTTGCGCAGCCTCACGAGCCAAGCGCACACCTTCGCGATTCATTTCCTTCACGAGATGCTCCATACCATGTTTAGCAAGTTTCTCACGATTCGCCGTAAACGTATTGGTTTCAAGCAAAGTAGCCCCGGCCTCTACATATTCACGGTGAATGCCCAGGATGATATCTGGGTCACTAATGTTCATTGCTTCATATGACTTACCTACTGGATAGCCCAATTGATACAGATACGTACCCATCGCTCCATCTCCGACTATCAATTGGTTCTGAATGGCCTGTCTGAACTTCTCATACCGACTAGTATTCATTCCTCTACACCCCATCTCCCATGATGCGGCCGCACTTTTTCGTATTACACTCTCTCGATATGCGCACGAAGTAAGATAACAGCCTAAAAGCTTGCCAGATGAACAAAAGACGCTCCGCTGGAGCGTCATGAACTACAAGTGACTTACCTAGATACTGTTCTGTGATCATAAGAGTGAGAAGATCCCCACTGAGGAATCTTCTCTATCGTTTGCTTCTATATTACACAATGTCATTAATAGAGGTGGTCCATTACTTCAACCAAGTACCATCATATACCATTTCGGATGGTCCTGTCATGTATACATGTCCATCTTCTTCATTCCATTCAATAAATAAATCTCCACCAGCGAGTGAAACCGTTGCCGCACGATCCGTTTTCCCATTGAGCACACTTGCAACAAGTGTTGCACAAGCGCCTGTACCACAAGCAAGTGTCGGCCCTGCACCACGCTCCCAAACACGCATATCGGTATAGTCACGAGAACGAATAGATACAAACTCTACATTCGTTTTACGAGGGAATAGCGGATGAACTTCTAACTTCGGTCCCCAAGTGTTGAAATCGAATACCTTTGCATCATCAACGTAAATGACACAGTGCGGATTGCCCATCGATACCGCCGTAAAATGGAATGTCGTACCTTCTACTTCAATAGGATGATTGACAATTGTTTCTTGATCGATCGTCGTAGGCACTTGCAACCCTTGTAGAATAGGCTTGCCCATATCCACGCGGACCGTAGTCACAACGCCGTCCACTTTGTTCAGCTGAACACGCTGCACACCAGCTCCCAGCGTTTCGATCGTTAGCTCATCACCTGAAACATAGCCACGGTCTGATACATATTTCGCTACACAACGAATTGCATTACCGCATTGCTCTGCCTCAGAACCATCTGAATTTATAATACGCATCATAAAGTCCGCCTGTGTGGACGGTAAGATATATACTAAGCCATCTGCACCAACCCCGAAATAACGATTACACGTTGCAATAGCTAATTCAGCTGCGTTGGCAGGCAATTGCTGTTCACCAAATACGATAACAAAGTCATTTCCCAGTCCGTTCATTTTTGTAAATTGCATCTACTTCCACTCCTCTAAATCAAAACTTGCTACTAGAATAACGCAAAAGGAAGGGAAAGTATATTCACCAACTGAAAAAATGTTTGCACTATGCTACCTTTTTTATGGACCGATGCTGCGCCCGATTCCGCTTGAAAGAAGACTTTTTCCCTGAAATAATCGACCCAAAACCAAGTAAAAACGTTGGAATTCCTGCCATTACCAATGTAATCGCCCAGTCACGCAGCGACAACGGCACTGTTTTGAAAATAGGCTGCAAGGCCTCGACATACAGCACAGCGAGCAGCAATACGACGGAAGAAAGTACCGCTAGCACAAGGTATTTATTTTGAAATAGATTACGATGGAAAATAGAACGTGAGCTGCGGCAGTCAAACACATGAATAAGCTGTGCCATAACGAGTGTTGCAAAAGCAACCGATTGGGCATGTACTAACTGTTGGCTGCTGTTATCAGCCTTCAGCGTTAGCCAGAATGCCGCCAATGTACATATTCCAATGAGGAAGCCGCGGCTTACAATTTTCCAACCTAATCTTCTGCCAAATATATTTTCTTTCGCAGCACGAGGCCGCTGCTCCATGAGATCTTTCTCCGATTGATCGACACCTAGGGCCATTGCAGGTAGGCCATCTGTCACTAAGTTGACCCATAAAATCTGTATCGGAACGAGTGGCAGCGGAAGTCCCGCCATCATGGCGAAGAACATGACGAGAATTTCGCCTACGTTGGAGGCCAGTAAATAACGTATAAATTTACGGATATTTTCATAAATGCCACGACCTTCTTCTATCGCCGCCACAATCGTTGCAAAGTTATCATCGCTCAAAATAAGTGATGACGCTTCCTTGGTAACGTCGGTTCCTGTAATCCCCATCGCAATACCAATATCCGCCGCCTTAATCGCAGGTGCGTCATTAACCCCATCGCCTGTCATCGCCACTACATGACCTTTACGTTGGAGGGACTTGACGATTCTTAGTTTATGTTCAGGTGAAACACGAGCGTATACGTAGATTTGATCTACTACTTTATCCAACTCTTCGTCCGTCCATTGCGACAGCTGTACACCGCTGACAGACATTCCCCCCCGCGGCACGATGCCAAGCTGACCCGCAATCGCTTCTGCAGTAAGCTGATGGTCACCTGTAATCATGACGGTCTTGATACCAGCACGTCGGCATTTGTGTATGGCTTCGCGTACTTCTCTACGTGGTGGATCTATGAGACCACCCAACCCAACAAAAATAAGCTGACTCTCAATCCGTTCATCTTGTAAATCTTCATATGGCTTCAACTCACGATAAGCAACGCCAAGCACACGCAGGGCTTGTTTGGCCATTTCTTCATTAGCTGCAATAGCACGCTGCTTCAAAGTTGGGGTAAATGGCACTACTTTCCCCTCCCACAGCACGTAGGAGCAGCGTTCCATCAGCACATCTGGCGCCCCTTTTGTGTAGAGAAGCCTGCCACCCTGATGATCAACAATGACCGACATTCGCTTGCGATCAGAGTCAAACGGAATTTCTTGTGTTCGATTGTACATTCCTTTCAAGTTCGTTGATGTCATTCCCAGTTTAGCCGCAAGCACGAGCAAAGCACCTTCTGTAGGATCCCCTTTAATCGCCCACGTGTTAGAAGGATCTGCGACCACGCCCCGTTTGGAACCCCGCATGCCTTTTGCAGAGCCAGTATCTTGCTGCTCCTCCAGAATTGCATTGTTGCACAACGCACTAATTTGCATAAAACGGCGCAGCCCCTGCTCCTGCTTCAATTCAACAGGCTTACCGGCAGCTGTTACCTGTCCAACCGGCTCATAGCCTTCACCGCTTACATCCATATGTGAGCCGCCGATCCATAGCTTCGTCACGGTCATTTTGTTCTGCGTCAACGTACCTGTCTTATCTGAACAAATAACCGACGCACAACCAAGTGTCTCAACCGATGGAAGCTTGCGCACAATTGCCTTGCGCTTAATCATGCGCTGCACACCGAGGGCAAGCGCAATCGTCACAATGGCTGGGAGCCCTTCGGGTATAGCAGCCACCGCTAAGCTAACCCCTGCCAAGAACATGCCTAGTGCAGGCTGTCCATGCAAAATACCTGCAACGACGACCATCACAGTCAATGCAAGAGCTACGCCAATCAATATTTTCCCGAGCTGTTCCAAGCGATGCTGCAATGGTGTCTCCATTTCCTCAGTGCTTTGGATCAAATGAGCGATCTTACCCATTTCCGTGTTCATGCCTGTCCGAACAACTAAAGCCTTCCCCGTACCTCTGGTCACCATCGTACCCATAAATCCAATATTACGGCGATCACCAAGCGGCAAATCATCACCGGCAATTGCCCCGCAATGTTTGTTAACAGGCATAGACTCCCCAGTTAGGGCCGACTCTTCTGTGTAACAACTATTGGTTTCCAACCAACGAACATCTGCCGGAATTCGATCCCCACTTTCGAGCAGCACGATATCTCCAGGCACAAGTTCTTTGGCTGAGATTTGCGCGAACTTTCCGTTCCGAATGACTTTGGCAGAAGGCGCAGACAATTGTTTAAGCACTCGCAGTGAACGCTCTGCACGAAACTCTTGAACGAAGCCCAATATTCCGTTAATTAAAATAATGGCAATAATCGTGACTGCATCCAAATATTCTCCGAGCAAGCCTGATACTAATGTAGCGCCAGCAAGTACAAGCACCATAAAGTCTTTAAATTGATTCAAAAATAAAGCAATAGGCGACACCGACTTACCTTCTGATAATTCATTGTGGCCTACTTGCTCTCGTCGTAAGGTAACATTCTCCTCCGGCAATCCGCTTTCAGCGTGGACGTCCAGCTCAGCTAGCAGCTCATTGACCGACATCTGGTGCCACTTATTATGATCCATGCCCTGATCTCCTTTCACCCGTTAGGCTGTCGCTTCCCCGACTCAACAACTGTGATCGGACGAGCGAGTCATCATGACACCAATGTATTCGGTACAACCCTAAAATATCCCACCCACTGAAATGCCTCTTAAGTTTTGGTGGAAAATATGGCATCATAGAGGAAGCATCGTAACGAGATAGGAGAACCCATTATGGCATTAGACGGAATCGTAACACGCGCCCTTGTCCATGAATTAACACAAGCAACGAGCGCTCGGATTAATAAAATACACCAGCCAACAGAGCACGAAATCATTTTTCACCTTCGTGTAAGAGGCCAGAACAAAAAACTGCTCTTATCTGCGAATCCAACATATCCGCGCATTCACTATACAGAGCAGACACATAGTAATCCAGCAGAACCACCTATGTTCTGCATGCTTATGCGCAAACATTGTGAAGGCGGCTTTATTGAGCGGATAGAACAAGTAGGAATGGAACGGATCGTTCATATCGTCGTTCGACAGCGAGATGAACTTGGAGATGAATCTGTCAAGGTCATCATTATCGAGCTTATGGGACGTCACAGCAATATTATTTTGATCGATCCTGCTTCTAACCAGATCATTGATGGTATTCATCATCTTACCCCTGCCATCAACAGCTACCGGATCGTTATGCCTGGCTTCCAGTACACGGCTCCGCCAGAGCAGCACAAGCATAATCCATTAGAAATAGACAAGTCGGCGTTTCTAGCATTATGGGATCAGGCAGTGACTGAGGCTGCTGATGGACAAGAGCCAACAAGGGCATCCTCGTGGCTTGTACAACATATGTCCGGCATCAGCCCGCGTATTGCCGAGGAATGGGCATATCGCTCTAACTTGACTCTATTGACGGAGAATAGTGACACCGAGCAGGCTTGGACAGCATTGGAGAGTATCGTTCAGCAACTGCTGGATCATCAGTATACGCCGCAATTGATTGAGGCCGAAGACGGACGGATGTTCTTCTCAGCACTCCCGCTTACACATCTACAAGGTGAGGCAAAGCTATATGCTGAAATGAGCACTTGCATGGAGGCGTTCTATGGCGACAAAGCTGTACGCGACATGGTCAAACAGCGTGTAGGTGACCTAGCCCGTTTCTTACAGCAAGAAAGAAATAAAAACGAGAAGAAAATAGCAAAGCTGCAAGAAACACTAGAAGACGCAAACGCCGCTGATCGCTATCGCATTATGGGTGAATTATTGTTCGCCTCCCTGCATCAACTGAAGCGCGGTGACAGTGAAATAGAACTAATGAATTATTACGATGAAAACTGTGGGATGATTACCATTTCACTAGATCCGCTGCTGTCCCCTTCGGATAATGCACAGCGGTATTTCAAACGCTATAACAAGATGAAGAACAGCATCCTCGTGGTGGAACAGCAAATTAGCGAGGCTAAAGAAGAGAATCGTTACTATGATAATCTCTTGCAGCAGCTGCAAGATGCGAATATTCAAGATGCACAAGAAATTCGGGAAGAATTGGTTGAGCAGGGCTTGCTGCGAGATCGCTCCAAGCGTACAAAGCGCAAGCGTAAAGACAATCGCCCTACGGTGTATACGTATACGTCTTCTGAAGGTATTGCCATTCATGTCGGTAAAAACAATATCCAAAATGAATATGTCACCAATCGCTTAGCTCATCCAAACGATACTTGGCTGCATACGAAGGATATTCCCGGATCTCATGTCGTCATTCGCAGCGAGCAATTTAGCGATGTCACGCTAGAAGAAGCTGCTCAGCTAGCTGCTTATTTCAGCCAAGCGAAGCATTCTAGTCTTGTGCCAGTAGACTATACGCTGATTCGCCATGTTCGCAAACCGAACGGCTCGAAACCAGGTTTCGTCATTTATGAACGACAGAAGACATTATTCATAACGCCTGATGCAGATCGTATTGCCAAGCTCCCGTTGCATGTGAAACAAAGCAACAGCTAGCACTGGCACAGCACACTCTAGCTAGCACCAGACCAGCACAGGCTAAGGTGTTTTATATTCCAAAAATCTGAGAGGCTGCGAAATCTAAAAAATAGCCAAACTGCAAAAGGTGCCCTGCAAGAAAATGAACTGTAACCCCAATTGTGGACAGTTTAATATCTTGCTTGGGCACCTTTTAATTTATCATTTCATTTATTTCAACACGCTTCATCCACTGCGCTCGCTTACCTATGTAGAAGTTCCGAGCAAGCGATACCGTTTCACGTAAGCTTTTTATTGTCAACGTTGAAAACACCATCTAATTCTGTTAAATCAGGTGACCGTGTCTCACTTACGACTGTCAGCAATCTCTCGCAATGATTCCACAGTCCCCATATCTATTCGTCGACTACCAAGTGCTCCGTGGAATACTTTCCCTTGCCGCGCACCATGGAAATCAGACCCTGCTGTTTTCAACAACCCACACACATCCGCCATTTCGATATAGCGACTTACATCCGCATCCGTATGATCCGAGTGCCATACTTCAATTCCATCTGGTTGAATCTCTCGCACAATACGTTCGACCAATACATCATCGCCATATAAACCAGGGTGTGCCAATACAACAGCCCCACCCGCTTCACGTATCCAAGTTGCTGCTGTAAGCGGAGTGATGCGCGGAGGGTTGACGTATGCCAATCCGTCTTTCCCCAAATATCGGTCAAAAGCCTCTTTCATATTCGCTACAACCCCACGACGTACTAGAGCATCTGCCATATGTGGACGGCCAACCGTTTCCCCTTCTTGCAGTGGATTAGGCAGCTCAGCTATTACTTCCTCCATCGTTAACGGAATACCAAGTTCCGTTAATCGAGCAACCATCATTTCATTGCGTACATCACGTATTTGGCGTAATTCGAGTAAACGACCACTAAAAGACGTATCTTCTAGGTTCACATAATAGCCTAAGACATGAATATCAATGCCTTGCTCCACCGTACTTATTTCAACACCTGGAATAAGGTGAATGCCAACAAGCCCCGCCTCTACAGCTGCCTCGGTAAGACCTGCTGTCGTATCATGATCGGTAATCGCAATCGCTTCAAGACCCGCTTCCTTTGCTAGTCTTATATTTTCCAATGGGCGACATACACCATCAGAAGCCGTCGTATGCGTATGAAGATCAGCCCCACCATCTCGCTGCGGAACACCAATTGCTTCAAACTGTTGTTCAGTCATTGCTATCACTTCCATCTTTTCTTATTCGTCAATCGGTTGGTGCCAACGCTTCAGGAACGATACTCTGTTGACGTAAATACGTTAGGAAAGCCATTGCTGGCCAAGCAAGCATGCTATCTTTCAGTTGAACGGCATAGAACTTACGTTTAAACGATATGCCTTCGATTGGAATTGCCGCTACTAGGCCTAGAGAACACTCGTGCCGCACAGCAGACTTGGACATAATCGTGACACCAAGCCCGTTTTCTACCGCTGATTTGACAGCACCTGTACTACCCAGCTCCATTACGATCCGAAGCGCCGAGAAGTTATGCGCATAATCTCGAAGCGCATTTTCCATCACCTGTCTCGTACCCGAACCCTTCTCTCGCAAAATGAAAGCACAAGCTAATGCCTCTTCCAAAGCAACAGAATCCCGCCCTATAAAAGGATGGCCCTTGGGAACGACAAGAAACAATTCGTCCTCCATAACCTCTTCTGTTATCATATCCGGGTCATTCACTGGCGCTTCAACCAAGCCAAGATGCAACTGATGCTGTCGAATACCTTCTACAATTTGTGTTGTATTCATTACCCCCATACTAATAGTCATTTCAGGGTGGGAAGATATAAAGGTCCCAAGCAAGGGAGGGATAACGTACTCTCCTATCGTCAAACTCGCTCCTAGCTGCAATTTACCATGAAGCTGTTTCGTAAAGAGTGACATCGCTTCTTCTGTTTCTTGTACAAGGTCAACCGCCTGTTTCGCATAAGGAATCAACGTTCTTCCAGCGTCAGACAGCTGTAGCTTCTTGGTAGAACGATGAAAGAGCTTCGTTCCAAAATAGTCCTCTAAGCTTTGAATTTGCATCGTTACGGCGGGCTGAGTCATATGAAGCGCTTGAGCAGCTGCCGAGAAACTGCTCTTCGCAGCTACGGTATAAAAAATATGCAACTGATGGAAACTAACTGCCATCGAATCCGCCACCTTCTAATCACATTGGTTTCCATTATATCACACTGTCCCATCGAAACAGTCGACCAATACCAAAAAGCCGCATTCCAAAGAATGCGACTTCAACAATCATGAGAGTCGTTGCTCTACCGATAAGAGATCCGTATAGCTATTACACGCTTATACAGTCGAAGAATTTATCTGAGAAAACCTGAAAGGTGTAGCTTTCATTTCTTTCTCACCGATGCTTGCGACTGTTCTTCACTAATGTCATACGTCTTGAATGACGTAACCAAGAATAATATGACTTCAAATCACGAAGCTCAATAGTTTGTGACATACGTCCCAAATAAGTTACAACTACCATCTTCGTCATTGGCGTTCCCGACAAATCCAGATCACGTTCAGACTCTACTAGTTCCGCAACCATCACGATATCATCATCGATCAGGTACACATCCTCTTCTTGGCGGTAATAGGAGGTAATCCGGTTCGTCTTCAAACAGTCCCACATATACGAAGCAATAGCTTCCATATCCTGCGTCTCTGACGCAATACGGTCATTCCATCGACTACGTGCGTGATTCGTTATAATGATGTCTGAAATCTTCTTATCGCCGAGCAAGACATAGAACGGTTCATACGTACTCCAGCGTTCCATTACTTTGTCTTTCACCGGATACCACTCTCCACCACATAGGTCTTTATGTCTATGTATATTTACCCGTTATATTACAGGAAGTATAAGTCGATCACAAGTTCAAAACGCTCATTTATGGGTGTTTTTAGAAAATCTTTAACTTAAATGATCAAATTAAGACACATGTAAAAATGGAAACCGCTTTCGCACGTAGCGAAAACGATTTCCATTAAATTAACGTTAGATATAGAAAACAATGTAATCTCAGTTGAATTGTGGTGGTTATACTTTACATGAATTACATTCCGTAAAAACGAGTTTTTTCTTCGAACTCATTGCTGTACTCTGTCTTAATTTCATTGCGATAAGAACGCTCAATCTTCTTCACATAGTTCAAGCGCTTCAAATTTTTGACTGTATCCTCCGCACGATCTGCGTTAACATACAGTACTGCATAGTGCATTTTACGCGAAATATAGTGAAGAGAACCGTATTTCTCCAGATTACGAGCTGCTTTTACATCGCTCACCCATATAATATAGCCTGTACGTTGTGGAAACATATTTTCCCCCGCTTTCCATCGTAACTTCAGCTGTTACTAGCCACAGCTTGAGCACCCGCCACTACATCCACCAGTAGAACAACCGCCCGTTGGCTGCAGTGCGTTGCTTGGCACCTTGATCGATTCAGAGACAGAATGAGCAATAACTTTAGACAGTTCATATAACATTTCATCAAGCTGCTCTTCCGCACGCTTGAACTGTTGAACTTCCTCTATCTCATCAAGCCTTCGTTCAATGGCAAATACCGCATCTCTTGCAGCATGGTAATCAGGGTGGAAATGACCGAAACGCTCTGTTTCCTCAAACAAATCTTTCTTTCGAAGAAATTCACGCTGCAATTGCTTAACTTCTTCATGTTGTTCCATCCGCTGCTTCCAAGTTAAATAACTCGTTAACTCAGCAGAATGCTTAATCATATCCCCCAGTTCATAAGCTTCCGTTAACAAAATGGCCGTATCTGGTTGACCACTCTGTTCGGGATACTCCGATTGTGACACATGTATATGTGGCATGACTATCACGCTCAATTCTTGTTATACTTGATGCTGTGTCTTCCTTACAACCACTCTGGTACGAGGAGACGAACACCTTCCCATTGATTCGGCATCAGCGTCTTACGCACTGCTCTGGAATCTTCATTCATGTACACTTCAAGAGCAGAATCCATATTACCCTGTCCATTCAACCGAATCGGAACGACTCGAAGGAGTTGGCCATTCTCTTTAATTTGCAAGGCTAGCTTCAAACGGATCGCAGTCTCCACGATTTCCATCATTGTAGAGGCATGGTAAGTGCGTACTTCTTTCGTCCACATGAGAGGAAGCCCAATGTAAGACGACAGCCATGACTCATCTCGACGATAAGCCATATCCATTTCATAATACTGCAATGAACTGGGACTGTAAACTATTCCATTCATTGTCGAACTATTCTGGAAGTGCTTCGCAGATCGAATACTTGCTGTTGTACTAAGTTTAAGCAGCTCATCTTCCGCCCCGCGCTGCTCTGTAGAAGCAGGTTCATCATAATTATCATTTCTCCAGTTCTTAAGCAGCGGCAAACCGATTTGCTCCATAACCATTCTTATCTGCTCCACTTGATCACGAGCAGCCACAAATGCAGTAGGCCCAATTTTACTAAGCTTCCCGATAAGTTTACCTTGTTCACATTCTTGCTGGATAAGATGCGCTGCTGATTCATCTTCACAGCGAAGCAATACTACCTCACTGAACCACGCTCGACCATATTGTTCATTCCATCGTTCCCATGCATCGATAATATTTTCAGGAATGCCTGTTAGAGCATGTCGCTCCAAAAACTCCTGTTGTTGTTTACGTGTATGACCAGCATCAATCGCTGTCTGAAATGAATCTCTTGTTAATCGGTACATATGCATTCCACTGGAAGACAGATGCTCTGCGATTTGCTCCAACTTCCATCGAATCAACATAGAGCAATCGGGAGGAACGATAATTTCAAAATCAGGCTGCACGAAAAATCCGTGCCCATCTTCCATCTGCTCATCTGCATCATGCTCACCACTCAACAGCCACTTGTACCAAAGAGAGCCATCTGACACTGTTCGGAGCTCACACCAACCAAACGTGTTGAGCGCGTGCAACCAGGCTTTCGTCGTTTCAATTAGTGACTGCTCTGCATCAAACCCAAGCCAACCACTTTCTTGCATCTGCTTCACAGTTGACTCTGCTTGTACCCACTCTCCTGGTCGAGCAGCGGCGCTTATAGCGTAGAATAGATGCTTCGTATGAACATTTGCTGCTGTATAGTGCTGGCCGACAAGCAGCCATATCGCTTCGTTCCACTTCGAATGTGGCTGTTGCAGCCACTCATACAATGGTTTTGTCTCAATAGAGAAGGACTGAGTATCTTTGCGGATTAACCCTAGACGCATCGCTAAATCAAGACTGACGGCTAGCTTAGGAGATACAGCTTCCGCAAATGCATAGCTGACCTTGCATGCACTCAATGCTTCTGTAGACATTTGCAACTGGGATTCCAGCCGTTGTATCGTTCGTTTGTGCAGCGTCCCCTTCGCCGTGACTGGCAGTCCTTCATTAGCCGTAAATACGAGTAGACGGAATAAGTCATTGATGACACCCTGTCCAGATTCTGAATGGGCAAAAGTATCAATAGGCAGCTCATCAGCCGAATCAATAGAAAGCGATGCCAAGCCATGTTGAAGCATCATTACATATACATCAATTGGTACCACATATAAACGTTCTCCCCAAGCTTTGCGGAATACGGCCAATAAACCTTCCTCGTACCATACAGGGAGGGCTGCCATCACCTCAGCTGCCGCAGCATTCGCATGTTGCCATGACTCTATCATTTCTTCGTGAAATGGAAGCGGCCCTGTTTGCTTTAACACATGTACATAGAGCTGCTGCAAAGAAGGTGGCAGTTGTTGAAGCGTGTGCAGCACTAGCTCGGGTGCAGCGGAGAACTTTTGCCAGTTCGTATAAGGAGCAAATCCGACACGAAGCGGATCATTTTGTGCGGTTGTCCCCACTTTTTCTACGTCAACGATTTGAGCTTGCGATTCAGCTCGCGCCGCTAACTCCGATGTGCGCACTACTTCTACCCCCTTCTTCACTTACCGCATATTGATAACCCTGTTCAACAAGAAATAGCTGACGCTTCATCGCGTCCTCTACTTCTCTCGTACCTGATGATACAACCGTAAAGAAATAGGCAGCTCTACCATCCTCTTTAGGACGAAGTAATCTCCCTAAACGCTGTGCCTCTTCTTGTCGAGAACCGTATGTCCCTGACACTTGAATCGCAACCGTAGCATCTGGCAAATCGACTGCAAAATTTGCTACCTTCGATACAACTAATACACGCGCTTCTCCGTTGCGAAATGCCTTATAGAGACGCTCTCTTTCTTCTTGTTTCGTTTCTCCCGTTAAAAGAGGAGCTCCAAGCTGCCGTGCAAGTTGATGCAGTTGATCCAAAAATTGACCGATTATAAGTGTTGGTGCTTCAGCATGCTGCTCCACGATACGTTCCACAACTGCCATTTTCGTCGGACTCTCAGCTGCTATGCGCGCCTTTTCTCGTGAAGCGGCCGAACGATATTTATCCCAACATGCTTCATCCATTGGCACCCGTATCTCATGACAAGCGACCGAAGCAATCCAGCCCTGCCGCTCCAACTCTCTCCAAGGTAGCTCGAACCGTTTGGGACCGATTAGTGAAAATACATCACGCTCACAGCCATCTTCACGAATAAGAGTAGCTGTGAGACCAAGTCGGCGAGTGGCTTGCAAATCTGCAGTAGTTCGAAATACGGGGGCAGGAAGCAGGTGTACTTCATCATAAATAATTAATCCCCAGTTCCGTTGATGGAATAAGCCCATATGAACCCATTCTTCAGCCTCATCTCTGCGATAAGTCATCATTTGATAGGTTGTAATGGTAATCGGCCGTACTTGCTTATGTTGGGATGTATATTCTCCTATTTGTTCCGACGAAAGCGTTGTTTTGTTTAGAATCTCGTTTTTCCATTGTTTCACAGAGGTTGCATTCGACGTTACAATTAATGTCTCGCTCCCTAACTCAGCTATCGCACCAATGCCTACGACCGTTTTGCCTGCCCCGCATGGCAATACGATAACCCCATCACCTGCTAATTGTGTGGCGCTCCCAATATAAGCCTCCACCGCTGACTCCTGATACGGGCGGAGTGAAAACGGATATTCACCTAGCTTATCTGCCAATTCTACTTGCAGCGGCTCTCCATCGTTGTAACCAACGCGATCAATAACCGGATACCCAACACGGGCAAGCTCACGTTTTATTTTACCACGATGCTTTGCTGCAACCTGAACACTACCGGCTGCAGGTCTACCAATGAACATCGTACCGATCTCTGAGTCATTCATGAAAGCTAGAAGACGCGCTTCTTCCGTACACTTAAGCATGAGCACGTCTCCTTCATCGTCCCCTTCCAGAACAAACAAACCGTAACGATCCATCCACATCGCGATTTCTTGTTTTACCTTCATCGGTACGGCCCAAGTTGCGTACTTATCCAGCACCTGAGTCACATCTACTGCACTTCTTCCAGAAGCAGCAGCATTCCACAACGACAATGGTGTCATCTTGAATGTATGTATACCTTGCGGATGCTTGACTAATGATGAAAACCGCTGCAATTGTTCTCGTATCTCATCATAGCGTTTGCTCCCATCATGGACTAAAATATTCATATCTGGCTGAACAGCCAACTCAAACGCACTCTTGCTCATGCCGTGCCTCCTAATGCATATAAAAAAATCATCTTCCCCTACGCAGCACTTCGGGCCGCTTGCTCACCCGAAGAAGCGCATACACTCAGGAAAAAGATGATCGTATTAACCGAATTCCTAATCATTAATGCGTATACGACGACTCCGAAATTTCACTTAACGCATGCCCCGCCTCATTAACAAGTGGCGTACGAACAGCTAGGTCGCCTAGTGCCACAATCCCTTCTAGTCTGCCATTATTCGTAACGAGCAAGCGACGTATTTGTTTATCGGACATTAACGCAGCAGCAGCCTCAATAGATGTATCCGGTCCTACAGCTATAATTGCTTCTGTCATCACATCTCGAATCCGAGCCGAATTAGGCCTTTTTCCCGCTACACCGCGAATGACAATATCTCTATCCGTTACAACGCCGACAACAAGCCCTTGATCTACTACAGGAACAAAGCCAATATTATGTTCCTTCATCATCACAGCAGCTTCATACACATTATCCAGCAGCGTGAGCGAAGCACAAGACGTAGTCATTACTTCACGAACGATGGTCATAGCCCATTCCTCCTGAGGATACTTTACATTGTACCAACAATGGTTATCATCCCCTCAAAGCTATGCCCTCATTCACGGCTAACTCCTTCTCGACTTTTATGCATTCACACCAACCTCAAGGTATTTCTGTTCTAGTGCCTCCAACGCTGTCACACCAAGCAGCTCTGCTGCTAGAATCATAGCTTGCTCATCGAAATCAAACATTGGATGATGATGAGGGTACTTCGCTTCTTGTTCATTACCAGCACCTACTAGCATGAATGAGGCAGGTATATGCTGACCGTAGTAGGCAAAGTCTTCAGCGGGCATCATTTTCTCAGCTACTTCCAACGCTGCTGCACCAAACTGTTCAACAGCTACCGCACGCATACGCTCCGTCTCAATCAAATCATTATTCAATGCAGGATATCCACGTCGAATGTGTAAATCATACGAAGCGCCATACATCTCGCAAACATGTCGTGTAATATGCTCCAAACGTTCGATTATTTGCTCTCGAACAACCGGACTAAACGAACGGAGTGTACCATTCATGATGGCTCGGTCTGCAATAATATTTTGGGTCTTTCCTGCTTGCAGCGTACCAACAGAGACAACAGCAGGCTCTAGTGGAGAGAGGTGACGACTAACAATCGTTTGCAATTGCTGCACAAGCGCGGCACCAACGACTACCGCATCGATACAAGTATGCGGCATTCCACCATGTCCGCCCTTTCCATTTATCGTTAAGAAAAAGTCATCTACTGCCGCCATCATTGGCCCCTCGCAAATAGCAAACTTTCCGTAAGGAATCGGTGTCCAGAGGTGAACCCCATATATGGAGGAAACACCATCTAACGCTCCATCTTTGATCATCTGCTGAGCTCCACCAGGACTAACCTCTTCAGCTGGTTGAAACAGTAAGCGAACTTGCCCTCGCCATTTGTCTCTATTACGCTGCAGCACACTCGCTACCGCCAACAAAGTAGCCATATGTCCATCATGACCGCACGCGTGCATCGTCCCAGGCACAGTCGATGTATACTCACACTGCTTTTCATCCTGTATTTCTAGCGCATCCATATCAGCACGCAAGGCTACAATCGGAGCACTATCCTGTTCATTAGCGAAAATAGTAGCGACGATACCATGACCACCAACTCCACTACGATAGTCAATCCCCATCGTATCTAGCTGCTCCGCTATATAGCTTGCAGTCTGCTCTTCATGATAGGAACGTTCAGGATGCTGATGTAAATATCGACGCCATGCTACTATCTGGTCGTTCAGTTCTAGCAGCTGTTGATTGAACCAATTATACCTCATCCTTACTTCCACCCTTCTGCTGGTACAAGTTTTATTTATGTATGTGACTGTTTTTCATGTATCACGCGAATACACTTATTTACCACACGCATCCGCTTATATATGTAGATGCTGTTCGTTAGATTTCCTATTATTGTAACACAATCTTTTTCCTTGAACGGACTATATTACGAAAATGAAACGCATTCTTTTTTTTGTTAAAAATCGCCATCTTCGCTCCTTCCCTACTGGGATATCTTGCGGTTGATGTAGAAACATACTATCATGGAATGGAGGTTGAACTAGACGTTAGTAGAATAAGGGAGGAATCGGCACATGATTATTGACAACTCCGGCCTTAATGGGCTTGTAACGGACTTAGCACACATTGACGAAGTTAGTGAATCACTCGGCTTCGTTCGCTGGCAATGGGAATATTACCGCGCTACATATGATTTCAAGATCGAAGACAAAAAAAGCGGCGAAGATTACTATTTGCGCATTAACACGAGAGTAACAGAGGGCAAGCTAGAAAAGCCTGATGCTTTGCTTGAAATCGAGCATGTATACATGGGAAGAGCTACATTCCCACATGGCTTAGACTATGAGACACCTATCCCTCAACCGATTTTCAATGCCGCTACAGACAAGTTGTCTGAACTAAAGCAAGCTCTGAGCGCATAAGAGGATCATTTTGAATCGGACGACTTACAAATCCATCAAACCACCAGCTAAGCCAACTAAACGTCAGTCACCTCAGACACAACAACTCAGCCGTGGCACGCCGGATTTCACAATGCTTGCACTCACATTACTGCTTGTCGGCTTCGGAATCGTTATGATATTCAGTGCGAGTTCTAACGTCGCAGCTGTTTCTCAAAAGATGAACTTCGATGCCCTTTACTTTGTAAAGAAGCAAATGATGTGGGCTGTACTTGGTACCATTGCGTTGCTTATAACGATGAACATACCGTATATGTTTTTCAAAAAATGGTTTATGCCATTTTTCCTAATCACCCTTCTTATGCTTCTTCTTGTTCCATACGTTGGAGAAGAGCGTAACGGAGCGCGCAGTTGGTTTGGAATCGGGGGCTTAGGAATACAGCCTACTGAGGTAGCAAAAATAACACTTGTATTATATTTGTCTGCTCTAATCGCCAAGAAAGGTGAGAGCTTCCGTAATTTTAAGACAGGCCTATTCCCCGTCATGATTATCGTCGGCGTTGTTGTCGGCTTAATTATGCTCCAGCCTGACTTTGGTTCTGCTGTTATTTTGACATTGACAGCAGGTGTCATCGTTATTGCAGGGGGCGCCAATTTGAAGCATATATTCAATTGCTTTATTGTCGGTGTGCTAGGGATATTAATTGTATTAGGTATTAACGCTTTGTTCTCCGGTGGAAGCCCCTTTTCACAAGGGTACCAGATGGATCGGATCAAGTCTTGGTTGGATCCATTCTATGATCCACAACACGCCAGCTACAATCTGCTTCATTCATTGAAGGCCATTGCTCATGGCGGCTGGTTCGGCACTGGATTCGGGCAAAGCATTCAGAAGCTGTTCTATTTGCCTTATCCTTATAATGATTTTATTTTTGCTGTCATTGCAGAAGAACTTGGCTTTATTTTTACATCAATCTTCTTGCTCATTTACGCCTACTTTGTTTGGCGCGGTCTATTAATCGCGCTGCGCTGTCCTGATATTTTTGGCACACTAGTGGGGGTCGGTATTATGGGCTGCATCGCCATCCAGGCATTTATTAATATTGGCGGTGTAACTCGTACGATACCGATTACAGGTGTTACTTTGCCATTTATCAGTTACGGTGGATCATCTCTACTTATCACGATGACAAGCATCGGTATACTACTCAGTATTTCCCGTGAGCAGAGTCGTGTAGAGCGGACATCTGAGCGTAAATCATCCCAAACCCGTACACAAAAAAAAGACTACCGGCCTATTAGGCCTCTGTAGTCTTTTTTTCTTTAGCGTACAACACGCTGAATTTCATCTAGTTCTTCATCTTTGAAGGCTACACCTTCAACTTTGATGTTCACTTCCACAACTGTCAGGCCTGTCATGTTCTGTACAGCTTCTCGAACTGTCAGCTGAAGCTGACGACAAACCTCATGAATTGGCATACCATACAGTACTACAATACGCAAGTCAATCGCCGTCTCTAAATGCCCTACTTCGACTGAAACCCCTTTTTGTACATTCTTGCCTGAAAGACGCTTAGCCCATCCTTCCGACAGCCCCCCTGACATCGCAGCAATACCTGGAGTTTCAAGGGCAGCAAGTCCTGCAATGGTGGCGACGACATCATCTGATATCCGAATATTCCCCTCTTGATTCATCAATTGCTCTTCCGTCATCGTCGTCATCCTCCTTTTCCATTTGATAATATTGTACCGATACTGAACGCCGAAATCAAATGTTGAAACTTCGCGAATGTTGTCTTAGTGTGAAATGCTAATTTTCTGACAAAAAATGCTTATTGTAATCTTTTGAGGATGAGCAGCTGCGTTTAGAATCTTTCTTATTTCGATCATATAGAAGTTAAAAGTGATTCAAGAAGCAGATGCTTATAATTCTATATTATGATCAAAAAAGCTTGGGCGACTACAGTCACCCAAGCTTCGTTACGAAGAAGATACCGAACGGTTTTCCAATGCTTCGTATAAGGTTGCCAGATTCCGTTCTAACTTGCTGACAAGCTGTTTGCCTGTCAGCTCTTGTAACAGACCCGCCTTTACAGCGAAGTCGACCTGGCGAGAGAATCCGTACATCTGCGTGTCCAACACTTCCTCATAGAGAGGACAGTAGCGTGTAGCCAAGTTCTCCATCTGAACTTGAATCAGCTTCTCTATTTGATGCGCCTCATCTTCCAACAGGGCGAGCGCTCGATCGTTCAACTGTTGCAGCACATTCGACGATGTCATATCTAATTCCCCCCTATGACCTGAGGTCACGATTGTTCTATTATCATATTAGACGATCATGACATTGAACACAAGATGTAGGTATGGAAAAAGCCGAGAACGAATTACGTTACTCGGCTTTTGCGTACGTTGTTATATAGAATAACTATTCAACAATGTTAATGTTAAGGCCGTGCTTCTGGAACACTTCTACCATTGTTTTCTTTGCTTCTTCAGCATCCGGGCCATGAACATGTAGTTCATAAGCATGGCTGTTTACCAATGTTGTGAATAAGCCTAAAATGCTCTTAACATCGATATACTTATTTTCTGCTTGAAGCACGATGGAAGAACGGAAAGAGCTCGCCTTTTGTGAAATTTCCACGACTGCAGCATTGTTGTCTGCCATTGTAATCCCTCCAATATCAAACTCTGTGCACATGAGTGTTTGCTAATTCCATCATACCTTGAATATATCTCTCGATGCAAGGGAGAAGCGTAATAATCGGCCATTCCACACTTGGAAATTACGACCTTATTTGCTTTCTATTTCAAATTATCTGGATTAAGAACGTCCAATTCAGGAAGAACAAACAAGCCGTCCTTACGTACTAGAACATCATCAAAATACATTTCTCCTCCACCATACTCTGGACGCTGAATCATAACAAGATCCCAATGAATAGAGGAACGATTGCCGTTATCCGCCTGCTCATAAGCCTGTCCTGGTGTAAAGTGAATGCTACCTGTAATCTTTTCATCAAATAAAATATCTTTCATCGGGTGAAGAATATATGGATTCACACCAATAGCGAACTCACCAATGTAGCGAGCGCCTTCATCTGAATCTAGAATTTCGTTCAGACGTGTCGTATTGTTGCTTGTTGCTTCAATGATCTTGCCATTCTCAAAACGGAAAGATACATTTTCAAATGTTGTGCCACTGTATAAAGTTGGCGCATTGTATGTGATCGTGCCGTTTACAGAATCTCTAACTGGTGATGTATAAATTTCTCCATCTGGAATATTAAGCTTGCCTGCGCACTTCACTGCTGGAATTCCTTTGATCGAGAATGTCAAATCCGTTCCCTTACCTACTAGACGCACACGATCCGTTCGCTCCATGAGATCTTTCAAAACATCCATAGCCTGGTCCATTTTCGTGTAATCTAATGTACATACGTCAAAATAGAAGTTCTCGAACGCTTCCGTCGATGTATTCGACAACTGTGCCATCGATGCGTTAGGATAGCGCAATACGACCCACTTCGTACGCTTAACACGCTCTTCCATATGTACAGGATGTGAATAGAAAGACTCATACAACTTCATTTTGTCTGCCGGAACATCTGACATTTCATTTACGTTCTCGCCTGCACGAATGCCAATATAACCGTCCATACGCTGCATACGAAGGAGATCGTACTCTTTCCACGTTTCCATTTGCTCCTTCGTTGCATTCATCAGCAATGCCCGCTGTACTTTGCGGTCCGTAAGCTCAACATGAGGGTGTCCACCGCGCTTCGCAATTTCATGAACTAAACATTCTACGAGCTCACGCTCAGAACCAATCATTTCAACCAAAATGTGTTCACCGGGTTGGACATCTACGGAGTATTGCACTAAATTCTCTGCCAATTTCTGTATTCTAGGATCTTTCATACATGCTCCTCCTCTAGTTCGCCTTTGCTGTTAAAATTGCGATTATACAATCTTATTGACTGTTGGTTAACTTTGCCGCAATGACGATATTGTACCATGTAAGGAGCCAGAAGTCAGCGGAATTGCGTAAACTTGGCCGTCGTTCGAATCGCTTCTCTGTAAGGAATTCCTTGCTCTTTATACACAACATCCATTTGACCTTCGATCCGATGTGGGAGCTGAGATTTGCGGTCTATCCATACATAGTAACTAGCCTTCACTTCTGACTCTTGAAGCATCTGAATAAAACAATTCCGATAGCTTTCAACTTGGTTATACAGAAGAGATTGCAGTGCCTGCTGTTCTGCCTCAGAACGTTCTTCCTTGCCCTGCGACCATATTCGGCTTGGCACAACAGCTGTATCGAACTCCTCTAGCATTCGCTCGCCAAACACACGTTTAGCTTCATCAGGGTCAAGATCGACACGCACGAGTATTTTGGGCCGATCTGCTTCTGACGGAGAGCTGTCAAGGTCATTCCCAGCAGCAGCCACCGTTGAATCCACATAGCTCACTTGTTTATGAGACGTACGAATATCAGTAAGCAGTCGAATAGGATTCCAGCGCTGAGGCGTCGTTTCCGCATACTCTTGCCGAGTCATTTTCATACGGGTGCTTCTGTGATTATGAACCTCACCTTGAAACCGAATCGTCTTCGTCTTTAATTGACCTTCTCCAACTTTCAGTTCGCCTATCCCCTCGAAAAAGAACTGATCTTTACCTGCCATCCCACTGATAGCACGAGTCAGTACCTCTTCTGGCTTTTGGGAGAACGGCGCATCGCATCCTACCAATTCGAGTAGTAACAGTAGGACAATCCCTACAATTATGTTCCGCTTCCAAATTGTGCAGCCCCTGTTCCTCAACATAGGGGACCCCTCCATTCCTGAACGAAGACAAATAACGGGATGAGCACATCGACTCATCCCGTTTAGACTCACTCATATGAAGGGCAATTATACATGTTCTTCGCCAACTGCAATTTGAATCACATTGCGCCCTTTTTTCTTTGCTTCGTACAGTGCCATATCAGCTCGATAAAATAACGTTTCAACACTTACCTTTTCATCTTGCCAGCTCCACTCTGCAACTCCGCAAGAAACCGTTACTTTTGGATCCGTCTCCTGCTCTACACGATTACGAATCCGTTCCGCAACTTTCTTTGTTTGCGTTGTATTAAGCTGAGGCAAGTACACCGCAATTTCCTCTCCACCCCAACGTGAAGCAATATCGGTTTCTCTTATGGAGGACCGAATAATATCGCTGACTTGAACGAGTATTTTATCACCAATCTGGTGACCAAACGTATCATTAACCTGCTTAAAATAATCAATATCTACAACAATTAACGAGCCGCAAAAATCTTTTTGCTGCTGACGGTTCACTTGCTTGTCCAAATAATGCCTTGCATACAAGCCCGTGAGCTGATCTTTATTCGCTAGATGTTTCACTCGATCATGTAGAGTCGCATTCGCTATTGCAAGACCTAGATGCGCACTTAGCATCTGCAACAACTTGAAATTATCATACGTAAAGAAATGAGGACGTTTATCAGCAACCGCCACAATCCCCACTAATTCACCACCACTAAACAGCGGTGCCGCAATAATGGAGCGCAATCCTAAATCTTCAATCATTTGAATACGTTCAATATGATGATCTTCACTGTCAGAAATAATAACGGGTTCACGCAAGTTAAGTACGTATCCAAACAATCCTTTTTGCGTGGAGTACGACGATCCTACATATTCAGCCATGTTGGAAGAAACAACCTCAAATAAGGACTTGTCCTCATTAAGCTGCAGTAGCATGCAGAAATCAGCATGGAATACGCGCAACAACTCATGCATAGCATCGTCAAACACATCGCGTAAACGCAAGCTCTGATTAATGCGTTTCGTTAATTCATTAATAAGGCGCAGCTCTTGGATAACATTGTTGGCATGCTCGTGCAAACGTGCATTTTCAAACGCTGTACCAGCCGTCTCGATAATAAGCTCGATAACTTGAAGATCAGAAGTTTCAGGCTGCTCTTGTGCAAATATTAGCTTCAGCACACCATACGAGCCTTGTTTACCGTTAAGGGCAAAGGCAACCTCGAATCCGGCATCAGAGTTCGCGGTACATGTCTCACCTTTCATAAAGGCTTCCATAACGATTGGATCGCCCCATGACTTGAACACTAACGCTTTGACATTAGGATTCTCACTGCGGTGATCTTGAGACAAGTATACCTCGACAATCGTATCTGGCACGAGCCGCTGTATGCCATCTATAATCTGCGATAGAACAGAATCAACATCTATCCGATCGTGAATATGCCGCATCACATAATACAACACTTCTCGCCGCTCTGCTTCTCGCTCTGACATACGGTGTGTATGATACATCTCTTCTACAAACAAATGCTCGAACTCGCGATAAAAATGGGTTCTTAGAGCGTACACCCAGCCTTCTAACGCAAACGAATGCAGCAAGTCCGACTCCTCGCATACAAATTGAACGATACCAACCAATTCCTTTGTATAACGGGAAACGATTGGAAATGCAGCTACTTTGCCTGCGTATTCTGTTTCTTCATCCCACACGGGTTTGCGCTTAGATAGTACACGCTGTACAAGCTCCTGTAATGGCGTAGCCGTTCCTAGCTCATTCAGCTTGTCCAAACCTTCCAAACATTCACCTTTATAGTCATACAACATTACGCATTTCAGATGCTTGCGTATTGAGGATGGGATTTCTAGTAACCATTGGATATATGCGGTTTGTAGAAGAGAATGCGTGTACGGCAAATCATGCAGCGTGATATCACGTTGCAGCAACCAATGTTCCGGGCTTCGATCAGCACCAAAACTACGCTTCCAATTCTGTTGATAGTTGGCTATTAAGCCAGCATTGCTCTGAGGATGGAGTCGACGATTCGTCATTTCCTTCTCCTTCAAACGCTATAGTCTCTTTCATTAATCATACAATAGATTACTGTGAAAAGGTACTACGTCCAATCATCGTCGCAAAAATTTTTAGGCCATAAGAACTATATCGAGGAATAAAAATTCGTATACTTCATCTATGAATTGGAAATCCTATAACCTAATGCTGTTCAATATGTAAAGTAGTAATGACATACTTTCCCTTGAAAAATTATCCTACATTAAAACTAATCATAAATATGTCATGATTTCAAGATAATTTTTCAACTTTTCAACTTATTGTATATTTAGATTCACATTCTGGATCTTGACATGACTTGGCCTTATCTTATAGAATTACTTGATGTATATGGGCGAATCTGTGTCACCCTCACGAATCTCATAGCAGGCATGGCTGCGGCTGAACAACTATGTCTGAGCTTACTCAACGACACGAATCGATTGAGTCTGCATAAGTATGAATTCGACGCAAAAGACCCGCATTCTAACCTATACTTGAACGAAAAAGGAGTCAATATATTATGTCTCGTTACACAGGTCCTAAGTTTAAATTAAGCCGTCGTCTTGGAATTTCCTTGAGCGGTACTGGTAAAGAATTGAAGCGTGCTTATCCTCCAGGACAACACGGTCCAAATCAACGTAAAAAATTGAGCGGATACGGTGTTCAGCTTCAAGAAAAACAAAAACTTCGTCACATGTACGGCATGAACGAGAAGCAATTCCGCAACTTGTTCAACCGCGCTACGAAGTTGCAAGGTATCGCTGGTGAGAACTTCATGTTCTTGCTTGAGAGCCGTCTTGACAACCTTGTTTACCGTCTTGGATTCTCCAACTCCCGTGCAGGAGCTCGTCAGTTGGTATCCCACGGTCACGTAACTGTAAACGGTAAAAAAGTTGACATCGCTTCTTACTCTGTAAGCATTGGCGACGTTATCGGTTTGCGTGAGAAGAGCCGCAGCTTGAAAGTGGTTAAAGAAGCTATCGAAGGCCGTCACCACTTGCCAGGTTACTTGGAGTTCAACGAAGCAGCTGTTGAAGGTAAGTATGTTCGCCTTCCAGAGCGCGCTGAGTTGTCCCAAGAAATCGATGAGAAGCAAATCGTCGAGTTCTACAGCCGTTAATCAATGTGAAGAAGAGGTTATCTTTCAAGTTGTACAACTTGGAGGATATCCTCTTTTTTTTATTCACCTACCTACGTTCAACTCAAGCTTGAGCCATCCGGACATCAAGATCCTTATTGCTACATAACTTCAAAAGAAGGAACTATACCTCTACAACATTCACACATTATCCCTACTATTTCACCAACCTCTTCCATCGCAATGAGTGGCAAGTGTAAGCACTCACATTTAATGATATTTTTCGCCAAACAAAAAAGCATTTACATGAATATACAGACACTTATCTTGTGTTTTTTTGTGGTATAATGGGAAGCGCTGCAATCATTAAGGAGGAAGAAAGTATGGTTGAGGAGACATTGACGAAGTCAAAGGGGGACCCGACTCGTCCAAAGCGTTCCGTGGGACGTATCATTTGGAATACGTTCAAATGGTTCACGCTATTTGGCGTTCTCTGCTGCTTCTTAGCAGGCGGCATTGCGGTGGGATACATTACCTCTCTCGTCAAAGACGACCCGATACGCTCCAAAGAACATATCGTGCAGAAGGTCGATGAGAATGCCATAACCGGGTTTGCTTATTTTAATGATGGCACTCCTATCGGTCAGCTTCGCACAGAAGAAGATCGTATCCCTATTAAATACGATCAGATCCCTAAAGTCGTAATAGACGCACTCATCGCAACGGAAGATAACCGTTTCTTTGAGCACAACGGAATAGACATAAGAGGTACATCAAGAGCTGTATTGCAACAAGTACTAGATAAACCTGTTCAGACAGGGGGAAGTACATTAACGCAACAGCTTGCTCGAAGTGTGTTTCTAAATGCTGAACGTACAAATACACGTAAAGCAAAAGAAATTTTCCTATCCTTGCGCATCGAGCGGATACTAACGAAGGAACAAATTTTAGAAGCCTATTTGAATAAAGTACCATTCGGAAATGGTGCAAACGGCTATCAAGTATTTGGAATCAAATCAGCTGCAAAAGGAATATTCAATGTTCATGATTTGAATAAACTGAATATTGCGCAATCCGCCTATTTAGCAGGACTTCCGCAGCTGCCTTCTGCTTATACCGCCTTTACTGGTAAAGGCGCTTATAACGAAAAAGGCATCACTCGCGCAATCAAAAGACAAAAGCTTGTATTAAAGCGGATGTTAGAAGAGAACAAAATTACGCAGCAGCAATATGAAGAAGCACTAAAATTCGATATCCGCAAATCACTAGCGCAGCCGAGGCAGAAAGCATATTCTACATATCCATACTTAATGTTGGATATAGAACGTGCAGCCGTTGAAACTCTTATTCTTAGCCGAAATCCTGAGATGACAAAGGCTGATCTGCGCAAAGAAGAGCATCAGCAGCTTCTAGAGGATACAAAAGCAGAAGTTCTACGTGGTGGATATCACATTACGTCTACGATTGATAAGAAAATTTACAAGATGATGCGAAATATCGCAGAAGATCCTAGCAATTTCTCAAAGGATCATCCAGTCAAAGGCACAGAACAAGTAGCAGCTATGATGATCGATCATCGTACAGGCGCTATTTTAGGTATGATTGAAGGCCGTGATTTCTATAAAGAACAAATGAATCACGCCACTCAGATGCTACGTCAACCAGGATCAACGATGAAGACACTTGCTGCCTTCTTGCCAGCACTAGAGCAAGGAATTATACAGCCTGCATCTATCATCGATGATGCTCCAGTCATTTTGAAGAACGGGGATGGAACATACCATATCCCAATTAATGCTGGACGTAAGTTCCAAGGTCTCGTAACAGCTCGGCATGCCTTGAATCAATCTTTGAATGCACCTGCTATTAAGCTGTTCAACGAGAAACTCAAAGTGAAAAATGCATGGGATTTCGTTGAAAAACTTGGAATTACTACCTTACATGAACGAGACTATCAAGCACAAACGGGTGTTATCGGTGGTCTAACGAATGGAGTTACCGTAGAAGAATTTACAAATGCCTATGCGGCAATCGCAAATAGCGGTAAATTTAACGATGCATTCCTAATTAATAAAATTGTAGATTCAAACGGAAAAGAAGTTTACACGCATAAAGTTAAGCCAACACAAGTTGTATCGCCACAAACCGCATACTTAATGACAGATATGCTGCGTACAGCTGTAACGAATGGTACTGGCGGCGAGGTAAATCGAAAATTCCGTCATGATGACTATACGATTGCCGGTAAGACAGGGACGACACAAAATGATGCTGATTCTTGGTTCATTGGTTATAGTCCTGATGTAACGCTTGGTGTATGGGTCGGCTTTAAAGAACCAAAACATACATTGAGTCGTAACGAAGTGAAAGATTCGATGCAAATATGGGCAAAAATTATGGACGAGGCCATTGAACTCAAGCCACAGATGTTCAAAAACAAAACGTTCAAACGTCCAGATGATATCGTTAGAATGACCGTATCTGGCTACAGCGGTAAGCTGCCAAGCAAAAATACGGATAAATTCAATACAGATTTATTTAACCGTAAATACGTACCGACTAAAGTCGAAGATGTCCTTGTCAGCATGACGTATATTACGTACAACGGTGTCAATTATATTGCCAATCCGGCTACACCTGATGATATGACACAGCAAAAAGTTGTTGTCAAACGTGAAAAGCCGATTCAAACTTTAATGGACGAATTAAGAAGAGCCCTTGGAAACTTATCGTCCGGCAGCAGCCGTCGCTCGTTAGAATGGTACTTGCCACTTGATGCATCAACTGACGCGCCAACCAAGAAAGACCCGCGCAAAGATGATGGAAAAGCACCAACAGCTCCAAGCTCTGTTAGCGTCTCATCGAGCAATGGCAAGGCAACGATAAGCTTCAACCCTAGCGGTTCGAACGATGTTGTAGGCTATCGTCTGTATCGTTCTATCGATGGCAAACCTTATCAACGAACAGGGAAAGTTGTCCTAGCTGGTGACAATTATACGTTCGGCAATGATATTTCTAATGCCCACAGCTATAACTACTATGTCACAGCAGTTGATGTCGTTGGTAAAGAATCAGTAGCATCTGCTACGGCATCATTAAACGGCGGAACACCACCGACAGATCCGAACAACGGCAATTCTACAGATCCATCATTAGAACCAGGCACGAATCCAGGTAATACATCTGGTTCCACGACTGAAACACCTGGAACTAACGGACAGACAACGAATGGAAATGGCTCATCTGAAACAGGTTCGGCTGGCAACGAGTCATCATCCATCAAGCCGGACACTCCATCAGGTCTGAGTGCTAGCAAGACAGCTGGAGGAGTGTCCCTGTCGTGGAACTCCTCTGCTACAGCTACTAAATACCATGTGTATCACAAAAGCAGCCAAGGTGGTTCCTATAAACGTATAGGCAACACAAACAGTACATCATTCACCTATACGAGCGATGCTCCACAAGGCTCCTATCATGTAACGGCTGAAAATCGCGCAGGAGAATCCTCCGCATCATCAAGCGTGACGATAGAATAACAACAAAGCGCATTTCATAACGAATACACATAAAAGAGGGATATAAGCTGATAGTAGCTTATATCCCTCTTTATTATGCTCAGTGAAATACTTAATCTTCAATTGTGGATAAATCACCAGTCGGCAAGTTTAATTCCCAAGCCTTCAACACACGACGCATAATTTTGCCTGAACGCGTCTTAGGCAGCTTATCTTTGAATTCAATTTCTCGCGGAGCAGAATGGGCTGACAAGCCCTCTTTGACGAATTTCGCTATATCTGCCTTCAATTCCTCTGACGGTGTGTAGCCGTCCCTTAGCGAGATGAAAGCTTTAATAATTTCCCCACGAAGTGGATCTGGCTTACCAATGACACCTGCTTCAGCAACTGCTGGATGCTCAACAAGCTTGCTCTCCACATCAAATGGCCCTACGCGTTCGCCGGCCGTGTTGATTACATCATCGACACGTCCTTGGAACCAGAAGTATCCATCCTCATCTTTATAAGCTGAGTCGCCAGACACATACCAGCCCTTGAGGCGGAAATATTCTTCGTATTTGCCTGGATTATTCCAAATTTTGCGCATCATTGATGGCCACGGTGTGCGAATTGCTAAATTACCCATACGATATGGAGGTAGCTCATTACCTTGATCATCAATAATCGATGCCTGCACACCTGGAATTGGACGTCCCATTGAGCCAGGCTTGATGGCCATGCTCGGATAGTTACAAATCATATGGCCGCCCGTCTCTGTCATCCACCACGTATCGTGAATGCGTTGACCGTACACTTTCATCCCCCAACGCACTACCTCTGGGTTAAGCGGCTCACCTACTGAGAGCACATGGCGCAAGCTCGACAAGTCAAACTCTTTAATAATTTCATCTCCAGCACCCATAAACATACGGAATGCTGTAGGCGCACTATACCAAATCGTTACCTTGTAGCGCTCAATCGTTGAATACCAGTTCTGTGGACTGAAACGACCACCACGCACTACGTTGGTAGCGCCATTCAGCCATGGCGCAAATATACCGTAAGATGTTCCAGTGACCCAACCAGGATCACCTGTACACCAGTAAATATCGTCATCCTTCAAATCCAGTACCATTTTACCCGTAAAATAATGCTGGATCATCGCATTTTGTACATGATATACACCTTTTGGCTTACCTGTTGAACCGGAAGTATAGTGAATAATGAGTCCATCTTCACGATCCAACCATTCGATCTCCGCTTCTTCCGAAGCAACAGCCATCTCTGCGTAGTAATCAACAATACCTTCTTCGGCTTGAATGTTCTCACCAACAAGCACGATATGCTTCAATTCAGGCAGTTGCTCACGCGGAATGCGATGAAGGAGTTCAGGAGTTGTAACAATGGCACTCGCTCCACTGTCCTCTAGTCGATCCTTTACGGCTGTTTCCATAAACGCTTCAAATAACGGTCCTACAACAGCACCTATTTTCAAAATACCGAACAAACTAAAGTATAGCTCTGGCGTACGCGGCATAAATACAAACACACGCTCACCTTTCGTAATCCCTTGCTTACGCAGCACGTTCGCAAATTGATTGGACTTGCGGCTGAGCTCCGCATACGTATAACTTTCATCTCTCACAGCATCACTGTAATAAAGTGCAACCTTATCACCACGCCCCTCTGCCAGGTGACGGTCAATAGCCTCATGTGCCATATTCACTTTGCCAGTCGCATGCCATGTAAAATACTTCTCAACTTCTTCCCAATTAAACGATTCTGCTGCTGATTCATAGCTGCTCAGGTTCGGACTCAATGCCGATGCTTCGATGATTTCTCCTTGCACATTACCCATTGTCTTTCATCCTCCTGTTTCATTCACTTCTTTAGGACTTTCCCATGTGATACCGATAGTTAACCGCTTTCACGAAGTTGTAAGCTTAAGGACGATGTTGACTGTACATGTTGTCAAGAGGAAATTCTATGAACATAGTAACAACAGCATTATTATAGCACACCAATTGTAATTCGCCTATTCTTTTCCTTTTCAACTGTTCCTTTTTTTGTTATAACCTATGTGAAGAGAATAAGGAGTGGTCGACTATGGAACATCGAAAATGTTATCATGCGCACGTCGTTACACGTGATGATGTCGTTATCGTTATCGAAGGTCCCGTTAAGCCAGAAGTGCTCCAAACGATGGACATGCACAGTGGACTTAACGCCTTCCGACGCCCGCGCGAACAGCACGAAGCCTTAGTTGAGATAGCAGCTTTACCCGAAGGACGCATCATCGTTGCACGAGACGGACAGACCATTGTCGGCTACGTTACCTTCCACTATGCTGACGAACTAGAACGTTGGTCAGAGGGTCAAATGGATGATTTGGTCGAGCTTGGAGCCGTAGAAGTAGCAAGAGAATATCGTTCTTATGGATTAGGAAAAAAAATGATTCAAACCGCGTTTGAGGATGAACAAATGGAGAACTACATCGTATTTACGACCGAATACTATTGGCACTGGGATCTAGAAGGATCAAAATTAAGCGTATGGGATTATCGCAAAATGATGGAAAAACTGATGGAGTCGGTAGATATGATCTGGTACGCTACGGATGATCCTGAAATCTGCTCTCATCCCGCAAATTGCCTAATGGTTCGTATTGGTAAGGATGTTCCTTTGTCATCCAAAGAACAATTCGACCGCGTTCGCTTCAAGCAGCGGTTCATGTATTAGATCGTCAGGAGGAAAGCGCGATGACAGATTCGCATAAGTCTCTATTTTTTCTGCACGATGACGCGCTGCAGTACCGCTTCTATGCAGATCATCCTTTCGATCAGAGAAGAATTGAGATGACTCAGGATCTTTTGTTTCAAATTGGTGCCCTGTATCCAACTGAACAAATTCAAGCAGCCTGCGCTTCACTTGAGGCACTACAATTGAATCACCGTGAAGATTATATTACAGCCGTCAAAGAACTTAGCCAAACGATCCCTGACCCAGACTATCTTGTCCGCACTGCTCAATATGGCCTCGATCACGAAGATACACCATACTTCGAAGGCATGCATGAAGCTGCAAGCGCTATCGTAGGCGGATCCATAGCTGCATGCGAGGCTGTGATGGAAGGGAAAGCGCTCCATGCTCTTCATATGGCAGGAGGTCTGCATCATGCATTCCCTGACAGAGCAGCAGGTTTCTGTGTCTATAACGATGCCTCAATTGCCATAGCGTCTATACGCAAAAAGTACGGTGCACGTGTACTGTATATCGATACGGACGTGCACCATGGCGATGGTGTGCAGTGGTCATTTTACACAGACCCTGAAGTCATGACCTATTCCATCCACGAAACAGGCAAATACTTATTTCCAGGCACAGGATTCGTGCAAGAACGAGGGGAAGGCGAAGGATTCGGTATATGTGTCAACGTGCCACTGGAGCCTTACACTGAAGATGATTCATGGCTATCAAGCTTTCGAGACACGATTGGACGAGCTGCTGCTAGCTTCAAGCCAGATATTATCGTAAGTCAGCATGGTTGTGATGCACACGCCTTGGATCCACTGTCCCACATGCATTGCAGTATGCGAATTTATCAAGAGATGCCTGCTATCATTCATCAACTTGCTCACACCTACTGTAATGGCAGATGGGTAGCTCTCGGAGGCGGAGGATATGACATTTGGCGTGTCGTTCCACGTGCATGGAGCCTTCTATGGCTCGAAATGATTCAGCATCCTCTAGCCGCTCAACTGAGAACAGATCCACTTACACCACTACCCGCTGCTTGGCTGCATAAATGGCAGTACAAGTCCCCTACACCACTGCCTACTACTTGGCTCGATGATACGAGCGATTGGACGCCAATGCCAAGGCGTGAGCTTATTGAGAAGCAGAACTCCCACATTGTAACCTTAGCGCAAGAGTATATTAGATAAATAATGAAAGCCGCTCTTTATATAAGAGCGGCTTAACGTTTATGCAGGCAATTGCTGCAGCATATGATCGATCATTTGATAAGAGCGTTCTGATGCTTCCACTGTAAACTCAGCAAAGTTCACATGTGCCGAGCCATCTGCCTTGTCCGACATCGAGCGAATGATAACGAATGGGACATTATTTAGGCTGCAAGCTTGAGCAACAGCCGAACCTTCCATCTCTGTACAAGCACCATTGAAAGTCTCATATAGCGCTTTTACTTTTTCACGGCTAGCGATGAATTGGTCACCTGAAAGTACGATACCTACCATATGGCGCTGCGGCACAATTTCTTCGCAGACACGTTTCGCTAATTCAATTAGCTGCTGATCAGCACGGAAAATAGAGTTGGATTGGTACGGAATCTCACCCAATTTGAAACCTAATGCCGTTACATCCATGTCATGTTGAATACAGGCAGAAGAAATGACAATATCGCCAATGTTCAGCATGGGATTAACCGCACCTGCAACACCTGTAAAGAGAATACGCTCTACACTAAAACGATCAATAAGTACTTGAGTCGTAATAGCCGCATTCACTTTCCCGACGCCGGACTTACATACAACAACAGAGTGGTGATGCAGCGTTCCACGATAGTAACGATTTCCCGCCTGCTCATGTTCCTCAACTTGACCCATTGCTTGCAATAACAAAGCAATTTCTTCATCCATTGCACCGATAATACCAATTGTCATCTGAATAACCCCCGCTCCTATATTCCGTTATATGGTCAAAAAAAGCCCCGAGATACGGGGCTTCGTACCGCTGTCCAAGCAGACTATTCATTCACATGGCTAATGGACAGACGATGAATGATCTCATGTTGTAAAATGACCTGGGATTGTTCCACATTCTCTTTCTTCATCAACTTTGTGAGCAAACGCATCGCTACAGCACCAATATCATACATAGGTTGTGCAACCGTAGTTAACTGCGGTCGAACCATCGATGCCATGCGGATGTTGTCTACACTAATGATCGAGAAATCGTCAGGAACTTTAAGCCCTGCATCTTGTATCGAATGAATCGCTCCAATCGCCATCTCATCTGTTGCAGAGAAAATAGCTGTTGGACGCTTCTTCAAGCCCAAGAAATACTGCATAGCTTCTACACCGGACTCATAACGATAGTTACCGATGCGAACCATGTCTTCCTTGTAATCAATACCAGCGCGCTCAAGGGCACGCTTGTAGCCTTGGAATCGTGCATATCCATTAGCAGGATCCTGCAACGTTCCACTGATCATTGCAATCTCACGATGTCCATGACGGATCAGCGTATTTACAGCATCAAATGCAGCTGCCTCGTGATCTATATCCACGGACGGCATGATACCGTTCTCATCTCTCGTCGCACATAAAACAATCGGAACAGACGCTGTACGGAAAGCTTGAATATGATCTTCCGTAATGACACCGCCCATGAATAACAAGCCGTCAACTTGCTTCTCCAATAACGTGTTAATAACCCGAATTTCTTTTTCCTTCTTCTTATCGGCGTTACAAAGAATGATATTGTAATGATACATATTAGCAATATCTTCAATACCACGCGCAATCTCAGCAAAGATCGAATTCGAAATATCAGGTATAACAACACCTACGGTCGTCGTCTTTTTACTCGCCAGACCACGAGCAACCGCATTTGGGCGATAGCCTAAACGTTCAATCGCTTCGTATACTTTCTTACGCGTCTGCGGCTTCACGTTCGGATTGTTATTTACAACCCGGGAAACTGTCGCCATTGACACGCCAGCTTCTCTAGCTACATCATAAATAGTTACCGTCACGATCCTTCTCTCCAATTACCGAGTTATTTAATACGTACATACATATTACATTTCATATTACTTTATTTTCTGAAAAATCGCAATGAAGCAATCAGTTTTCATCACAAAATGTCGGATTTTAAGGAGTAGTCGTTAAAACTTGCTCTATATTATCATATCGAATTCTATAATGAGAGTCATGCCACACCACTTGACCGTCTTTTAAGACCAGTACTTGCGGAGACTCATGTTTTATACCAAGCTGATCTGCGCAAGCGAGCGAAACATCACGGTTCTCAACGACGTAAATAAGCCCAAATGAAATGCCCTTCGGTTCAAAAACATCAACGACATGCTTCATTTCTTCATTAGCACTGCTGCTAACCGGACAGCGCGTACTATGCTTAAAAATAACGAAAGTACTTTCGTGGGAACGCTGAATCCCCTGTTGGAGCTCTTCATGTGTGGTGATAGTTTTCATAACGACACCTCTCATTTGCAGCAATAGGCCACAAGATATAGTTTGTCTTTCTATTCCTCTAATCCATTCTATTATGGGTCGATGCTCATTAACTTATTTTAGCCTGATGATCCTCAACTCTAAAACCTGCCAGCTGATTTAATCTACGCTCTATATCCGTCATCCAATCGGTATCTTTGCATGTTTTAGCGACAAGATACACGTCCAACAAATGATTAACACGCTCAGTGCTGATTCTCTCAAATAAGGCAAGATGATCGTCTTCCTTGTATTCCAAGCACTCTTTGATTACGCTGGCCACTTCATGCATATGATCAAACGCAACACTCTGTTCTTCAACCATCCCTTTTTGAACGAGACGGCGCATAATAAACACAACTTCATCTTTTACATTGGGCAGCAGTTCGGAATATTGACAACTTCCACAGGTGTATACGGGCACATGATGTATATGTATTTTACGTGCATGAACAATAGTACGCATTGTAATGTCCATTCCTTGACCACAAGAGCAGTTCTTCTTCATCCGTAATCCCCCTAGCCGGTATATAGTTTCTCTCACCTAACTTCTCTCTCTCTGTAATAGCACAACACGATTAATAATCAATACTATTTCGACTTCTTCCACCGTTATCCTCCTGTACATTCGCATGAATATATTTACAATTCATATACCTGTTATGTTTTCCAATGATAATTCTCTCTCTTGTCCTTGTGAATGACGTCTAAATATGTTAATTTAAGTACGTTTATGGGTAATAAAAAGCAAGCTGCACAAACACTAGCTTATTCTATTCGCCCATCTTGTTTGGATTGAAAGGAGGAAGTCATGATGAGACTTGAAGGCAAGAAAGTCATTGCACTCGTCGATGAAGAGTTTGAAGACCTAGAATTGTGGTATCCCGTATACCGTGCTCGTGAAGAAGGTGCTGAGGTTCATCTTGTAGGTGCTGAGACAGGAAAAACGTATATTGGAAAATATGGTGTACCTGCTACCTCGAATTATGCTTTTAAAGATATTCATACAGCTGACTATGATGGTCTACTCGTTCCAGGAGGCTGGGCTCCAGATAAACTGCGCCGATATGAAGATGTGCTTCGCATCACTCGTGAAATGAACGAGGCTAACAAGCCTATCGGACAAATCTGTCATGCTGGCTGGGTGCTTATCTCTGCAAAAATTCTAAACGGGCGCCAAGTTACTTCTACACCTGGTATTCGTGACGATATGGAGAATGCAGGAGCAACGTGGATTGATGAAGATGTTGTCATTGACGGCAACTTAGTATCTTCACGTCGCCCACCAGATTTGCCTGCTTACGGCAAAGCATTTTGTGATGTACTTGCTCAAGCGTAAGTATAAGTATGATACAAACATACACACGGCTATATTGATGACAACAAAAAGCTCTCGATCCTCGGATCGAGAGCTTTTTGTTGTAGTTTCGCCGATTTATAACGTAAAACCTACATCATCGCTCTACTGCTCAAGCGATTCTGAATTTACATATTTCATGGCTGCCTCTGCTTGCTCAAATGAAGAAGTAGGTGGTAACGATTCGAAGCCCAGCACCCCTTCTATTTCTGCCTTGGTACGGCAGCGATACAGTTGAGAAGCAAGGCTTTTGGAATCCTCACATGAAGTTCTGCGTATCGCAGCTTTAACACGCGGAATCGTACGCGACGACATACTTAGCTCATCAATGCCAAGCGCAACCCACAATGGCACTGCACGCGGATCACCAGCCATTTCCCCACATACCCCGACATGGATGCCTTTCTGCTTCGCAGCTTCAACGGTTTGACGAATTAAACGCAATACAGCAGGATGGTAGGGATCATACATATGAGCGATTTGTTCATTCATCCGATCAACCGCAAGGGTGTACTGAACAAGATCATTCGTCCCAATACTAAAGAAATCTACCTCTTCAGCCAAGAAATCTGCCATCGCTGCTGCTGCAGGCACTTCAATCATAATTCCGATTGGAATGTCCTCGTTAAACGCCTGTCCTTCTTCTCTAAGCTCCTGCTTAGCTTCTTCAAGAATACGTTTTGCGGCCACGATTTCTTCCATAGAGCTTATCATAGGGAACATGACCTTAATCGGGCCATAATCGCTCGCTCGCAATATAGCACGCAGTTGTGTCTTAAATACATCGGTCCGATCCAGACAAATGCGAATTGCGCGATACCCTAGGAATGGATTGTCTTCCTCTGGTATTTGCAAATAATCCATTGGTTTATCTCCACCGATATCCAACGTTCGAATGATGACCGTCTTCTCTCTAAAAGTTTGAGCAAGCTCACGATAAACCGTAAACTGCTCCATTTCATTAGGCGGATAAATTCGATCCATATACATAAATTCTGTGCGGAATAAGCCTACGCTCTCCGCCCCGTTTTGAACAGCTATATCCAATTCCCTTGTTGAAGAAATGTTAGCCGCCAAATGAATAGAATGTCCATCTGTTGTAACAGCAGGCAAGCTTTTAATTTTACACAATTCAGCCATCTCATCTTGAAACACACGTTGACGCTCTTTGTACCATGCCAACACTTCAGCAGACGGTTCAACCAATACATGCCCTTGTTCGCCGTCCACAACGACTTTTTCTCCAGTTTGGATCGGCTCCTTTAGCTTGCCTTCCAGCCCAAGCACAAGTGGGATTCCCAGCGCTCTAGCCATAATAGCAGAGTGTGAGGTCTTCCCACCCATCAACATGACAATACCTAACACATTTTTAGGATTCAAATGCACAAGCTGAGATGGCGACAACTCTTTTGCAACTAAAATATACGGGTTGGCATCCGTCGGAAGTGTAATTTCAGGTGCTCCCAATAAATGCTTCAATAGACGATTGCCGACATCTTTAATATCTAATGCCCGTTCTTTCATATAGTCATCATCCAGCAAGTCGAACATCGTTACGAAATGATCGATCGCTTCTTTGACAGCCACTTCTGCCGCCTTGTATTGGCGTTGGATGATCCCTTGAATTTCATTCATAAACACCGGATCTTCCAAAATAGCCAAGTGAGCATCGAATATCGTTGATTCTTCCTTGCCAACCATCTCGCTAATTTCATTTTTTATATACTGAATCTCATCTTTAGAAGAACGAACACCTTCGTACAGACGCTCAAACTCCTTCGCCAAATCAGAAGGGTCCATCTTCTTCTCAGGAACGTCCCATTCCCACGACGGCAGTACAAAAGCTTTGCCAATCGCAATTCCACTGGATGCACCAATTCCACGCGCTGTTTGTATCATCTCTACTCACCCCCCATGTCCGTCTTCATGCAATACAATTGACAGCACTGACGTCTGTCCTTTCTTTACTATTGTAAAAGGAGCCTTACTCCAAGAAGCTATACGATTCGAGTTTGTAATAACCATAGGCGTTACCAGCGAACAGCCCCTTTTCTTAATATAAGCCATATCGAATTTAATCAATAGTTGCCCAGGCTTGACCTGATCTCCCTCTTTTACAATAGACTGGAAGCCAGACCCATTCAAGCCAGAAGTTTCGATTCCGATGTGAAGCAGAACCTCAACTCCTTCTTTTGTTTCAATGCCAATCGCATGCATCGTCGGATAAATATGGCGCACAAAGCCCGCTACAGGCGCTACAAGCTCCCCTTTATCAGGAATAAAGGCTACTCCATCCCCTACTAGCTTCTTAGCAAATATGGTGTCTGGAACATCTTCGATAGGAATCATACGCCCTTGCAAAGGAGCGACCAGTGATACTTGCTTGCTATCTCGTTGCAATCGTTTTAGCATTTCATCACGAATAAATTCGGAATAGGTTCCAAAAACGACCTGCACATGACCTCCACCTAAGCGAAGTACGCCGACTGCGCCAAGCATTCGTAATGCATGACGATCAATCTTCTTCTCTTGACGTACTCGAAGACGAAGTCTTGTAATACAAGCTTGCACTTCTACGAGATTGTCTTTTCCTCCGAGCGCCTGAATAATTAAAGGTACCCGATGCAGCAAATCGCCTGCCATATCGTCTAACAGTGTTGCTTCTACCCTTCCTGGAGTAGGAATCTGGTACTTCTGTATCGCGAAGCGGAATATACCGTAATACAACAAGCCAAACACAATACCGATAGGCAGTAAGAGCAACCCTTTATTCGCCAAATGCAAATTAACGATATAATCAATGGCTCCAGCAGAGAAAGAGAATCCATGGAGTATACCAAGTTCGAAGGTAATCCACATTGCCAGCCCTGTCAACAAGGCGTGAACAATAAATAAGTAAGGAGCAGCAAACAAAAAGGCAAATTCAATCGGTTCCGTAATTCCTGTTAGGAAAGAGGAGCCTGCTGCTGTTAGGTATGTTTTCTTTACTTTTGGTCTCAAATCTTCCCTTGACTCATGGATAATCGCCATTGCTACGGCTGGCAATGCAAACATCGTAATCGGAAACAATCCTGCCATAAAACCGCCTGCAGTCGGATCTCCAGCAAAAAAGCGAACCATATCGCCGGTATACACACTACCACTCGCATCCGTGAAGCTTCCCACATGAAACCATACTAAGTTGTTCAGCAAATGATGCAGGCCAAATACAATCAACACACGATGAACAACCCCATATAAGAACACGCCAAAGCTGCCTAATGCCATAATTTCATGTCCTATAATCTGAATGACATTGTTTAAGCCAGGAAGAATCTGAATAAATAAAAAGGATAACGCCACAGATAATACGATCATGATAAGTACAACTAACCTAGCGCCACCGAATATTTGCATGTACTCCGGCAGCTTTATCGCATGAAATCTCTCATGTATGGCCCCAGCCATCATACCAAATACAATTCCAATTAAAATAGTCGGTTCTACAACATTAGTTGGCAGCACTTCACTAACAAGCTTATAAAAAATAAAAATGCCGAGCAATCCTGACATCGCTGCAACGCCGGAGTTGTTAGACATACCCAAGGCTACACCAGCCGCAAATAGGTAAGGCATCATATCCAAGAGCCCTTTGGCCGAAGATTGCATCCACGTAGAAGCTTCAACGAAACCAAAGCAGTTGAGCACATAGCCTACAAATAATACAACTGCTATAGCTGGCAGTATCATTAACGGTTGCATTATGGCACGCGAAAGCTGCTGTAATGATCCTAATTGGTTCAAGAGCATCTCTCCTTCACAGTTTCATCATCCTATGACGGTTGGACCCTATAACCGTTGTATATGTTCTTTATTCGTAATCATGAGCGCACAGGAAAATGCCGAAGCAAGACCGCCCTGAATGCAGCAGCCGACTCCGGCATTCCACACGCTCAACGTATCGTTACTATGCATTCATTATAGCATGATCCGTTGAGAATGATGTATGAGATTGTGCGAATGCCATCTTGACATTCACTGTATAAGATGAGTCTTATTCGGATGCAACTTTGCCATGTGGCAGCAGAATAGCATCTAGCACTTTAATGCAAAGATCCATGACAACTGTAAGATCATGCTCTTTCGCGTAGCTAGCTGCTTCTTCGTTGATCACGCCTTGCTGCAACCAGATTGCTCCAGCCCTAACAGACACCGCATCTTTGGCAACATCCAAACAATATTCGCTGCGACGGAATACGTTGACGATGTCAACGGCCTCAGGAACCTCTTGTAAAGTAGCATAGCACTTTTCGCCCAAAATACTTTCTGCTTTTGGATTAACCGGTATAATTCGGTAACCTTTTGCTTGCATCGCTTTGGCAACCATATGTGACGTACGTGTTTCATCTTCAGAAAGACCAACAACAGCGACTGTATTGGCGTTGTTAAGTAATTGTTTAATCTCTTGCTGACTCGGATTTTGATGAGTAGTCATTTGTATACACCTCTATTAGTAAGACTTGTCCATGCTGTAAGCCATTAAATCCATTCTACCTGAGCACCTAGTGCAGTCAAGTGATCAAAGTATTGCGGGTAGGACTTCGCAACATGATGTGCATCCTTAATTCGGATCGGCTGTTTAGCTCGCAGCGCTACAATGGATAACGCCATAATGACACGGTGATCATAGTGCGCATTTATTTCCACGCCACCCTCTACACCTTCTGGGCGTCCATGGACGATAATTTCCGCTTGGCGTTCTTCTACATTAGCCCCTGCTTTGCGCAGCTCATTCAAGTAGTCTGTAATTCGATCGCATTCTTTATAACGTAGATTTTCTACGTTATAGAAGCGAGATGTACCGTCAGCGAATACAGCAGCCGCTACCATAGCCAGTACTGCATCCGTAGCAGCATCTCCATCAAACGTAACTGCACTCAATTGACCGTTCCCCTGAACTCGCACTACATTGTCTTCATGCGTTAAAGGAACGTTCATCATTCGCAGCACATCTATAATAGCGCGTTCCCCTTGCTTACTGTCCTCCGTCAGTCCGCGCAGCGTAACATCGGAAGGCAGTACAGCAGCCGCTGCCAATACGGCAGCAGAACCAGGGTAATCACCCTGTACGCGGTACGTGCGCGCTGCATAGCGCTGATTGCCTGGTATGCGGTATGACATAAGATCTTCACTTGCTTCGATTATGATGCCCGCTTCTCGAATAACTTCCAGCGTCTGTCCTACAACAACTTTGGACTTCAGATCATCTGTTACTTCGATTGTGCTATCTTCAGAAAGCAGTGGTGTGAGGAACAACAATGCACTCAAATATTGCGAGCTTATATTACCAGATACCCGAATAGCCCCACCTTTGAGCTTACCGCCCTTAATCGTGATTGGCAATTTCCCATCTTGATGCTGTATTTCAGCACCAAGCTGTTCTAAAGCATCAATTAAATCATGATGCGGTCTTTTACCTAGTGAATCAGGATACGCGTTAATAAAGTGTACCTCTGGTAGCAAGGATGCGATACCCATTAAGAAACGAAGTACTGCTCCTGCATTACCTACATCTAGCTGCTTAGAATCAGGTTGAAGCACAGGTAGTGCCCCAAATCCCTTGATAACGATCTTTGTATCATCTTCATCAAGCGTCGCACCGAGATCACGAAGGCAACGACGCATCGCATCACTATCTTCGCTGTGTGCAGGATAATAGATTGTGCTTGTCCCTTCTGCCAATGCAGCAACTAGCAAATATCTTGTCGTATAGTTCTTAGATGATAGGGCTTGAATATCTCCCTGCAAACGCGAAATTGGATTAACAATGATATCCATCGAAAACACTCCTCTTCGTGCCTAAACCCCCATTACAACTGGATGTTCCAAAGGCAAGTTTGATTTGACAAATTTATAAAGGATGAATATGATAACGGGGAAAGTATACTATAGGCATTGGTCTAGTTGAACGATGTAATAACATGGGAGGCAACATAACATGCAACCAGTCCCTCAAATGGCAGTTGATACGCTCAAAGCTAGATTAAATAACGGTGAAGCTATCCAGTTGATCGATGTGCGAGAACATGAAGAAGTCGCACATGGCATTATACCTGGTGCCAAGCATATCCCGATGAACGATATTCCGAATCGTATCGATGAGATTGATCCTCATGCTGAAACGATTTTCATCTGTCGAAGCGGATATCGCAGTGAACGTGTGTGTGAATATTTACAGCAAGTCGGAATCAATTGCGGCATTAACTTAGAAGGCGGCATGTTAGCGTGGGCTGAGATTGAAGGTCCAATAGCATAATACTATGCTTGGTCACTCTACTCATATTGCGCGAACTGGCGGTAGTAGACTACAATCTCTTCCGCCAACTGCTGTACATGACGATTGTCCGTCTTCACACTCAGATGGGCAAAATCATACTTCCCTCTACGTTGTTCCATAAGTTCACTGACTCTCTTCGACGCTTCACCTTGCAAAAGTGGACGATTGCGATCATTTTGCACACGCGAGACGATTGTGTGCTCTTCAGCTGTTAAGGCGATCACACAACCGCTATCCAGCATTACTTGGCAATTTCCTTCACGCAGTACTGCTCCACCACCAGTTGCCAATACAACTGGAGAAGTGCATTCCGATACTTTGCTAAGCGCTTCAGACTCATAGTTTCTGAAGGCAACTTCCCCTTCTTCTGCAAAGATATCCGGAATTGATCGACCAGCTAAGTGAATAATTTCTTGATCAAGGTCTACAAAAGGATATGCAAGCTGCTCAGCCAAATACTGCGCTACTGTAGACTTGCCCGTACCCATAAAGCCGATTAAGATTAGATGATTTCTCTTATCGTGTATATGCATACTATATCTCCTACTCCACATAAACTGCCCATATGATAACATAGCTTGAAACAGTTAGACAATGGATACGTATAAAACAAAACTTTTCTACGTAAACATAGTAATACTCAGAACATTCAATAATCCAATAGTACGTGACTATCAATTATACAACTTGTATCGTATCAGCCTATTAATAGGAGTGAACAGACGATGTCTCCATCCCAACTGCCTTCATCCAATGGACGAGCGCTTTCTACTGCCAATCGTATGGCACAAATTCTAGATTCTTCACATCCATTGTGTAAAGACGACATTTTATGGGCTTTAAATATGGTCAAGCAAAAGCTTGCTCAGCCAGATGCACATGTTGATGCTCTAAATCCTGAACGACTGCGCCGTAACTTTCGATACTTTGCAGAAATATCTACGTTAATGCTCAAACGTAACGGGAGATACGGCCAAGAAAGCGAGCGCTTGCGATATTATTTGTCCGAAGCAGCATATGGGCTTTGGAACACAACAACGTCTGCCAACGAAGATACACCATCATGAATAATATATCCCTGCTCCTATCAAAGACCATCCATGAACTATCACACGATGATAAACAACGCCGAGCCCTAGGGCTCGGCGTTGTTGTCTATTATTCGTTAGTGAGCCAGTTATAATGGAACGAACCTTCGCGGTCCACACGCTTGAACGTGTGAGCACCGAAGTAATCGCGCTGTGCTTGCAGCAAGTTAGCTGGCAAGCGCTCTGTACGATAGCTATCATAGTATGCCAATGCAGCCGAGAAGCTAGGTACTGGAACACCGTAAGTAATTGCAGATCCAATCACTTCACGCCATGCATCTTGATACTTCTCAACGATTTCTTTGAAGTAATCATCCAGAAGCAAGTTCTTCAATTCTGGATTCGTGTCATAGGCTTCTTTAATATTGTTAAGGAATTGAGAACGAATGATACAACCACCACGGAAAATTTTCGCGATGTTGCCGTAGTTCAAATTCCAGTTATACTCTTCAGATGCTGCTCTCATTTGAGCCCAGCCTTGAGCGTAAGAGATAATTTTGCTCGCGAACAACGCTTTGCGTACTTTCTCAACGAATTCCGCTTTGTCGCCTGTGAATGGCTTATGCGCTGGACCAGACAATACTTGGCTTGCCGCAACACGCTCTGCCTTCATAGCAGACAAGAAACGAGCGAATACAGACTCGGTAATCATAGTCAATGGAACGCCTAGATCAAGTGCACTCTGGCTTGTCCATTTTCCTGTACCCTTTTGACCAGCTTCATCCAAGATAACATCCACCATTGGCTTACCTGTTTCGTCATCATATTTGGAGAAAATATCAGCTGTAATTTCGATTAGGTAGCTGTCTAGCTCACCTTTGTTCCACTCTGTAAAGATAGAGTGAAGTTCCTTCTCATCTACCCCTACAACTGTCTTAAGAAGGTGATATGCTTCGCAAATTAGCTGCATATCGCCGTATTCAATACCATTATGAACCATCTTCACATAGTGTCCTGCACCGTCGGGACCGATATACGTACAGCACGGCTCATCGCCAACTTTAGCAGAAATAGCCGTTAAGATGGGCTCAACTAGCTTATATGCACTCTCTTGTCCACCTGGCATAATCGCAGGGCCGATAAGTGCTCCTTCTTCCCCGCCGGATACACCAGAACCGATAAAGCGGAAGCCTTTCTCCTCCAAATACGCGCTGCGACGCACTGTATCTGGGAAGTAAGCATTACCTCCATCGATAATGATATCGCCTTGATCTAGATGTGGGAGGAGAGATTCGATTGTTGCATCTGTTGCTTTACCAGCTTGAACCATGATGAGAATCTTTCTCGGTGCTTCAAGCGATTGAACAAACTCCTCGATTGTATATGTAGGCGTAAGCTGTTTGCCTGGCGCTTCACTCATAAGCGCATCTGTCTTTTCGCGGGAACGGTTGAATACCGATACCGAATAGCCGCGGCTCTCAATGTTCAGAGCCAAATTCTTGCCCATGACTGCAAGTCCGATGACACCGATTTGTGTTTTTGCCATATTGGTTCTTCCACCCTTTGTTCTTTATTTAGATAAATTACTGTATAACATTGTTATTGTACCCTTTTTACATGGAGAAGTGAACCCCTCGTCAAGATCATAAATGAAATGAATCTCCTCATAGTGGATACTTGTCCAATCACTCTGCACACAATAAATCACCCTAGCCGCTACACATCACTTTTCAGCAATGCGCCAGGCAGGGTGAAGAGAATAATGTAATACTTACCATTCCAATTGAATCATCTCACAGCGAAGCTGACTTAGCCTTGCTTTACACTGTTCCATCTGGTCAACATCTTCTACCCTCAACGCTTCGGACAGTTCTGTCAATGTTTCATCAATTTCAATTCGCATCATATCCATTCGTTCTTCTGCTCTCGTGGATAAAAAGGTTTGCATCATTTCTTCTGCCGAAACAATTGGACGTTTCTGAAATATGACTTTTTGCTCCAGCCCACATATTTCTACTAAACGAATCCGCTCCCCAAACATAATGTTTTCCACAAATATATGACGATCCTTAAAGCGCTTAACTACTGCGTGACCACGCGCATCTCCAATGAGCTTCTCCATAAATTCAGACAATCGCTCGTCACGCAGCGTATAATCACCTACAATTTTATATCTCTGCTGAATACGCTGAAAACGAAGCTTCACGAGCTTTCTGCCTGTTCGAATGGAGATAATGAACAATGACTCATTCTCACTCCAGTACAGCGAATATCCTTCTCGGATAAGATCGCGGATCAGGTCCTGGATTTGCCGCCGGTCAAAGCGTAACTCCAGATTACAATATTCCACTTCATCGCTGCGATTCACGGCAAATACCTCCTTGCTAACTTCGACTGTAGTTCATCATATGACGGTGCAACTTGGATTATTGACTGGAAATTTAAGCGGAACCAATGAAAATGAAACTTTTCTTCTCAGACTTGCCACTTCGTCTGATGTCTCTTCGATTTTAAATATGTGATAAAATAAAGGTATTCCTGTTCCAATGACAGCACTATGGGGTGTTTATATACCTAACTACTGCAATCGCAAAAGAAACACGAAGGAGACTAGAGCATGACGTTTAACGGTTTTGAATCATCAGATTTTGCAACGTTTCACATTGAAGGATTAGAGCAGCGAATGGAGGGTATTCGCACTCGCATACAGCCAAAATTTCGCGCAATCGGTGAACAACTCGTCGCAGATGCGTCCGTGTTTGCTGGACAAGAAATGCATTTACACATTGCTAAGCACGCTCGTCGCACTGTCAATGCACCAAAAGATACATGGATGGCTATAGGGCCTAACAAACGAGGATATAAATCTTTGCCGCATTTCCAAGTCGGATTGTTCGACGATCATTTGTTTATTTGGGTCGCATTCATCTATGAAGTTGAGAACAAGAAACAAATCGCAGAGCGTCTCTTAGCTCAATCTGACGAACTTATAAATGCCCTCCCTAATCATTATGTCTTGTCCATGGACCATATGAAAAAAGATGCAGCTAAAATTACAGAACTTACGGATGAGGAACTACAGACGACGTTAACCCGCTTCCGTGACATCAAATCCTCTGAATGGCTAGTTGGTCTCCATCTGAAACCAAACGATCCTATTTTGCAGGATGGACAAGCCTTTATAAAGCTCGCATCAGAAACGATTCATACACTAATGCCGATCTATAAAGCTGCAAATATGTAACATCACCATTTCTACGAATAACGCAACTACACAATACATGGATTTAACTCCACGCATGTAAAAGGGCTGTCCTAGCAGGAAATAAACACCTGCAAGACAGCCCTTTATTTTATATCGTTTTCATTCGTATACGTACTTAACCTGATTAAGATATTGTCGTGTTAAGCGAAGAAGTTTGGTCTAAGGAGTTAAAGCGGATAACTAATGCTACTGCAGCAATCGATAGTACCGCTCCGATAATAAATGGCATATTAGCGCTCCAGTTAAATACAGCAGTTGCTAGTGCTGGTCCTGCGATACGCCCAAAACTATCCATCGATGAGTTAAGCCCAGATGCAACGCCTTGACTGACTGTTGTCTTCTGGGTAATCAACGATGTGACACATGGTCGAATTAAGGCATTTCCGATACCAAAAATACATAGGAAAATCGTTGCGTTTACTAGCGTAGATGAGAACAGTAAAAGTACAAAACCTAGCGCTGAAATGACAAGTCCAGCCATAATGCCATACTTCTCTGTTCCCTTCTTAATATAACGGCGCACAATGCCACCTTGCACAAGAGCTCCTGCCAGACCGCAGAAGAAGAACATCCAACCAATATCCCATGCTGTCGTACCTGGTATGCGCAGCATTTGAAAATACATCAACGTAGCTTCAAGTCCGGCCAACGTAAACGTGACAAAAAAGGAAAGCACATACAAATATTTCATCCGTCCCGTAAAGGCAGTCCATCTGGATGGCGAAGAATTGGTGTTGGACATACGCTTCTCAACAGGTAAGGATTCCTTCAATACCAATGCTCCAAGAACCGCTGTTATAAACGTAAGGATTGCCGCTGCATAAAACGGAGCTGCTGAACCAGCAACTTCACTAATAATACCACCGAATGCAGGGCCAAAGGTGAAACCTAAACCAATGGACACCCCAACATAAGCCATTCCTTTTGTACGCTGTTCATCTGTCGTAATATCTGCCACATAAGCTACAATTACTGCCGTGACTGCCCCAGAGAACAAGCCGCCTAATATCCTGGATACATACATAAGCCACAGCATATCCGTACCAATTGCAAATAACAAATAACTTACACTAAATCCACTAATACCGATTAAGATAATTGGTCTGCGTCCAACGCGTTCCGACCAAGCCCCCCAGATCGGCGACACGATAAAGGCCACAAGCGAATAAATCGAAAGCATCCATCCTAAATGCATCTCATTGGCCCCAGTATCCGTTATTGTCATCGGCAATACTGGGATAACGATACCGAAACCAATAAATACCATCATTAGCATGAGCATGACGACAGTTAGTTGTTTATTCATACACTTTCCCTCCGTAAATCCCATCGTACCACAATTTTCATGGCAACAAAATGAACAAACTTCGAATATACCGGAACTGCTTTCTAGCGATGTCGTCGACTGCTGTTGTAATTTGTTCTTGCATTCCGGGGGGTTTTTGTTAAACTAATCCTTGTTTCTTTTAGCCGTCACCTATTTAAGGTGACCGGCATTTCCATATGAAAGGTTGTGAGACCGCGATGGACCATCATCGAACTCCACTATTTACAGCATTGACGAATCATGCATCCCGCAACCCTGTTCAGTTCCATATACCTGGACACAAAAAAGGCGCAGGAGCAGATGAACAATTCCGTAACTTCATCGGTGAGCAAGCATTTTCTATAGATTTAATCAACATTGCTCCCCTTGATGATTTGCACCAGCCTACTGGTGTAATTGCAGAAGCGCAGCAACTAGCAGCTGACGCCTTCGGTGCCGATTATACGCTGTTCAGCGTACAAGGCACAAGTGGAGCTATCATGACGATGATTATGTCCGTATGCGCTCCTGGAGACAAAATTATTGTTCCGCGCAATGTGCATAAATCGATCATGTCAGCGATTATTTTCGCTGGGGCTAAGCCGGTATTCGTATCTCCGGCACGAGACTCCAACCTGGGGATCGATCACGGTATTACAACGCGTTCCGTGAGACGCGCCTTGGAGAGACATCCTGATGCCAAGGCAGTGTTAGTCATCAATCCAACTTATTTCGGCATTTGTGCCAATTTAAAAGAGATTGTTGATCTCGCACATTCCTATGATGTACCTGTACTTGTCGATGAAGCACATGGGGTACTCATTCATTTCCATGAGGATTTGCCAATGTCAGCTATGGAAGCCGGTGCCGATATGGCAGCAACAAGCGTCCATAAGCTGGGGGGCTCTATGACACAGAGCTCCATATTAAACGTAAACACGAAAAATGGCCTCGTCCATATGCATCGTGTCCAAACGATTATTAGCATGTTAACTACAACTTCAACGTCCTATATTTTGCTTGCTTCGTTAGATACGTCTCGTCGAAACCTTGCGTTGAACGGGCATCAAATCGCAGAAACAGCGATTAGGCTGGCACAAGGAGCAAGACAAGCCATCAATGAGATACCAGGGCTGTATTGCTTCGGAGATGATATATTAGGCGGAGAAGCTACACATAGCTATGATGCAACGAAACTGACTATCCATGTACGCCATCTTGGCATTACAGGATATGAGGTGGAGAATTGGCTGCGCGATCGTTTTAACCTCGAAGTTGAACTGAGTGACATGTACAACATTCTATGTCTTGTCACACCTGGAGACTCAGAGGAATCCGTAGGCATTCTGCTCCATGCACTTCAAGTTCTATCGCAAGAACATTTTGAGCGAAATGAAGTACAAGAACTTGTCGTTAAAATTCCAGAAATCCCTCAGCTATCACTCATTCCGCGCGATGCGTTCTACGGGGATACAGAAGTTGTTCCATTCGAACAATCAGCTGGACGCATTATTGCGGAATTTATATATGTCTACCCTCCAGGTATTCCTATTTTGCTGCCAGGTGAAGTGATATCGCAGGAAAATATTGATTATATTCGTGATCATGTTGAGATCGGTCTGCCAGTCAAAGGACCAGAAGATCGTTATATTCAATATGTAAAAGTCATTCGCGAAGAAGAAGCAATATTTGAATAAATATAAAAATTAGTGCTGTTCCATATATAGGATATACTATATGTGAGATGGCCCTTAAGTTAAAAAAGGTCGAGTGTAGGGATTAGTTTTATCCCTTACTCGACCTTTTTCTTGTATTACATTTTAATTCTTTGAGCGTCTAATTAACTTTCAAGTCAGTCCTCATTTTAAAAATCGATTATATTAGAACGAAACCTTCCCTTTCACATGTGCACCATCATCAAGACCAGTCGTTCTTTTGGCAACGACAAGATAATAGGTCTGGTTTGGCTCTAAATTTCTAAAGGTAGTATGGTGTGGCTCATGACTTTCGAGTTGATACCAATGGAAGCTATAAGAGGAACCCACTTTCTTATCTTGAGCAGGCGTTGCACCTTTTTTATACAAGGTGTAATTAACATCTGGGATTTTCTTCGCATTTCTAGATGAATAATAATGTTGTGCTTCGAAGGTAACATTAATGTAATTTCCCGTAACATAGAATGATGCTGTTTGAATACTTTCACCTGGGTACAAATTTGTGTTCCACGTTGCAACAGTAGTATTTGCTGAAGCAACTTGTCCAAACACCATGAAACAAAGTACAAGGACCAAACTCAACACACTAAACTTTTTTCTCATTACACATCTCCTCTTCTTTCTAGAATCAATTGAGAGTTCCACATAGACAAATTATGTTTCCTACATAATTTCAGTGGAAGTATCATTACTTTAAAACAACTAAACGGTAATTTTGTAATTCAAGCTAGTGTGGCTAAAATAACGGATTTTCCTGTACAGAAATTGTTGAATTTTTAGATTTTTTGTCTGAATCTAAATCAAAACTAGTTCTACCTTGTTAAAAGCTGAAAAAGTTACTATCATTAAGAATGAAGTCCTAAATAAATTAAATATGTTGCAGTTATTGCTATAACATATAGAAGGGTGTTCCTTAAGTCATGTATACAACTTAAGAAACACCCTGTTTAGTTTACTAGCAAAGTTTTAGCCAATAGCGAACCGACATGCAGAATCTATTATTTCATTTTATAATTGTACTTGCACGCTCAAAATAAACAACGCAATTGCGACTTAATGTCACCGTTTCCTGAACACCGTGCAGTATAATTTCATAGTTTCCATACGTAACTAGGTCTGCACATACTTGTTGAATGAACTTTACATTAACGAGCTGGCTTTTGTTCGCTTGAAAAATATGTTCAGTTGATAGCTCGTTAAGTTGCTTTAATGAGGATGTCGACCTTATCATGTGACCCACATTATTGTACATTAGCGTAATCGTCGTTTCTTTTCCGTCTTTCGTTATGTATACAATATGCTCCTCATTAAGATGGATATCACGAAAAATGACACTCCCATCAACATCATAAATTTTTTGTCGGCATGTAAGTAATTGTCCATTGGACAAATATGGTGAAGATAAGCGTAATCGATTATCCATGCGCTCCATCACTTTTTGAATACTTTTCTTAAATCGTTCTTCTGTAACAGGCTTGACCAAATAAGATAGTGAATCAAGTTCAAAGCTCTGCTCAGCCATTCGTACATCCATGATGCCTGTGACGACAATAATAAACGGATCATAGCCTTGATGCTTTAGCTCACGACATGCATCAAGCCCTGAAGATTGCTTCAGCCCAATATCAGTAATAATGATATCTGGTACGTAGCGTACATACGATTGGATCAACTTCGCCCCCGTTGAAACGGTATCAACAACGGCAATTCCGCACCCCTCTGCAAGGCTAATAAGCATCTCAGTTTGCGCTAAATGATCTTCCGCAATAATTGCAGTAAATGTTGGATTCGCAACTGTTTTTGCTAACATCATGACTCCCCATCCTGTGATGAAAATTTCATCTTGAAGGCAAATGTAGTCCCTTTTACCCCATCACTGCTTGGTTTCTCGACCCACAACATCCCTTTATGCTTAACAAGCAATTGACTGACCACATGTAGTCCTAATCCTTGGCGTGACGGCTTTCTCGTGAACCCTTCACGAATCAATTCAGGCAGTTCTTCCGATTCTAATATCCTACCTGTATTAAACACCTTAAAGTACAGCCAACTTTCTTTAACCCAGATGCTTATTCTGACGCTGCGCTGCTCTATAGGCAACTGTGTCGTTTCATCGAAAGCATTTGTAAGCAAATTCGTTGAGATTCGAATGAGATCCAATGATTTTTCACCTTCCTGCCTAAGCAATTGTATAGAAGCAATGTCATGCTCAAAATTAACTTTCCTTGCAATAGACTGGCTTAGCGCAAACTGTACAATGGCAGCTAGCGTAGGATCTCCGGTTTTAATCATTTCTTGGATTTCAACAACCTCACCAACTAAAGCCTCTGATACTTGCTTTAATTCTTCATATCGACCCTGTCTAACATACGTATGAATCACATTAACAATATTAAGAAAATCATGCTTCAATCCATGAATCGTAGTGTATAAACTATTCAAATTATCCAAATACATTTTTTCAGCTGATGCAACCACAAGTAGCTTAGACTTGATTAACTTTCTATATACCAATAAAACAACCGCGAAGCTAACTAAAGCTGACGTCCCCAAATCAATAATTATTTTACGAATTTCCTCATCTAGCTTATGTTGAATGACTTCGTAATCGGAAACAATTCCGAGAACAAGGGGAAAGCTAGCTTCTGTTGGGATAAAGCTTTTTAACACCTTTTTTTCGTTTAATTTCAATTGAACATGAACTGTTTTCTTCTCCTCATAAGCTTGCCTCACGTAGCGCTCATCATCTTTTGCCACGAATCTACGTTCACCAAAATAAATAGGCCGCTCCGGGTATGGATTAATATCCCAGTTATTCTGTCTCAATATAACTGGCGGTTTCCCGAATCGAGTTGGATTATACCCAGTAATCTCTACTAAAAACGGATTTTCCGTACGCATGCGAGTTATGTACTTGTCATTATCGACGACTGCATGATGCGACTCTAAATATCGTTCTCGATAATAAGCATTAATCATATAGTCTGTTGTTCCGTCATAGTAGTAACCTAGCTTGTTCAGCTGTGAAGGATCAGAAGAAGTGACATCAAGAGGACCTGACCAATAATTTGGCTTGCGATAGCCTTCATCAATTGTAACGTTATGAGATTCAAATAATTGCTGGAAGGCCTTTAGCCAGAATGCAAAATTATCAGTTGATAAATTTCGTTCCATCGGATTAGAGGAGCGCAAGCCTTTAATGGAATTGCCGACTCGCTGGAAGAGCGTTAAATGAGAGATACCTAATTCATGCGTCAGTTCAATAAGCTGCTCATTTGTTACATCCTCAAGCTTGCGAGGTAACTTAAGCTTTGCTGCAATGGCCGCCATTCGCAAGCTATCAGCCATCAAATTCTCCGAATGATTAGCTACTTGTTGCGAGTACTCGATCATATACAGAATATGACGAGAAACAAGCTCCATCCGTTCTTGATTACTCGAAAGCAGTGCATTTTTCGCGGAGTAATAATAAAAAATATGATTAATGGACAGCAGAAATAACATCAATAGCGCCACAATGGTAACCATCTTTGAGCTTTTCTTCATCAATATACCCTCTTTAATTACTTATGTTGAGCGATTTCGTATTTAGAATGGATAGTTGTGAGAGCATCATTTCTACATTACAGCGCATGAAACGAGGTCGAGCGAGGAAAGACACATTCGTAACAGCTTTTATTTTATACTGTATTTTCCATTTTAGTAAAGTCCTATTTTTTGAGAAACAAAATAAAACAAAGCCCCAAGTCGCCTTGGAGCTTTGTTCATCAAATATTACATTTGATCTTCGTCAATTAGCAACTCTTGATATGCTTGCTGAACACGATCCCACTCAGCATCATCTTCAATCGGGTTAAGAGCCATGCCCTCTTCATCTTCGTCCATACGGAAGATAGCACCGTCAGCTTCAAGGTTGTTGCGCTCAAGAAGAAGCGCGTATAGTTGATCTTCTACGTTAAATGTCTCGACAAGAACCATTTCTACTTCTTTGCCTTCGTCATCAATTAACGTTACAATGATCTCTTCATGAGAATGATCGTGGTCATGGTCGTGACCACAGCCGCAGTCATGTTTATGTTCGCTCATTATGCGGGTCTCCTTTTAGTACAAGTAGTGTAATACTACCGTATCGTATCACGTTATAGTCAACAGGTCAACGCGGAGGAGTGCATGTACAATATTATGTAAAATTGAAATGATGGTTTGTTTTATTTTATAGCTTCCACTTTGATCTGAGACAAGAGTGTAAAATCTTCATTCTTCTTTCTCATATAGCAATTAATTGTATATACACCTTTAGACTTAAAATCATACTTATATTCCTCAGAGCGGAACCAGAAGTTATCCTTCCCTTTAAGTTCCTTCTCCTGAATCGTTGACGTATTTCCCTTTGGATCGGTAATTGTCAATCGAATAGCATCTACCTCTGTCTTCAAGCTATCAACTTGAACGAGTGCAGAGAAAGAAGTACGACCTGTCTCTACTTTGCCAAAAGGATTCTTCCCTTGGAAAAGAAGCATGTGAACATTAGGCTTCTCCACATATAATTTTTTTGTTTTCTCGTCGAAATGTACGAATGCTTGTAACGCATCCTGCAGTTGACGCACAGAGACATAAGTCTTGCCGTCAATGATGTATCCTCCGTCAGCTAACGCCTCGCCATTTAAAGTAACACGCATGTTATCAGCTTCAGCGTGCGCAGGTACTGCAGATAGTAGTGTTCCACCGAACATCATCCCTGCTAGTACAAGTGCAGCAATTCTCCTGCATTTCATTTCTGTTAACCCCCAACTGCTTTGATGTAAATGTATACTCTACTTTTACAGGAGAGTTGCGCTAGAAATAATAACAGAATTGTAACTTTTCATTTTACAACGACCTGATCATTTTATCAAATTCAGACGATCGAGAATGACGATCAGTCGATATACATCTAAAGAGGCGTGCTCCGGGTCACGAACAATTCCGCTACGAACAGCCTTGTCCATACTTGACTTTGCCCAAGTTGGTATTTCCGCAAGACTATTTGCTTGTTCCAGTTGCTTGATTCGCTGTTCTGCTACTACCAATTTGTTTTTTAACTCATTCACCTCATTTCTCAGCTCCTGCATTTTTTTCTCCTCCTCATCCGATTTTGCTAACTCTTCATACAGTCGTGTCCAAGGAAACTTCGGCCCAGGGCAGTTCGCTTTACGAACAGGATCAACTTGAAAATGACCGATAACATAATTGCGATTTAATCGTATTTCATGACCATATTCCCGCTTCACATAATCCCGAATATAGCGATGCAACCGTACCGAAGCCTGAAACTGCTCTTCCGTCAGATCCCCATCCATTCCTTCATGCTCAATAGAAACCGCATACTGATTAGGATTGTAAGGCTTACTACGTACAACCGGTGACAAAGCGTTCGGTATCTTGTCCAAAGCAATACCTTGTGCCCATGCCGCTTGTTCAATCGCCACATATTGATGAATATCTCCTCGCTTTGAAATACCAAAATGAGCAGAAGAGACTTTATTGTTTGGACTTGTAAACCATGAATCCATACTGGACATCGTGCCAGCAGAAATATGATCAACAATGATTGAAGGAACTTGTCCCTTGCGAGAGCTACTATTGGTGTACTCATTTCCTTTCCACACCATTTTCATGCGCGTTGTCCCTCCTTCCTTACCTGCTTAACTCCTGTAAATGATCCACTCCTTTTATGATGTCGTTTCACTTGAAACAAGAACTATCCACTTCTCTATGAACTATCATATTCATGCTAGAATACGTTCGCTTGTGTGCTAACCTAGCTCATGATACATTAGAAATATTGTCGAATTGGCTTGTACATAGGAGGACTATATATGACTGTTAAGCTGCAAATGCTCGGAACCGGGAGCGCCTTCGCTAAGCAATATGCCAACAATAATGGGATCATTAGCACTTCCTCTACGAAGTTGTTCATAGATTGCGGAATTACAGCTCCTCTAGCCTTGCACCAATTAGGACTAACATTCGATCAACTAGACGGGGCCATTATTACGCATCTACACGGGGATCACGTTGGCGGACTTGAAGAATATGGGTTTCAAATGATGTTTCGGTATAAACGTAAGCCTAAGCTGTACATAGCAAATACACTCGTAGAGCCGTTGTGGGAGCATACTTTAAAAGGCGGGATGAGTCAGCCTGGACTAGAATGCTTAGAAGACGTATTTGATGTACAACCGCTCGTACCAGATACAAGCTATGTCATTGACGATGAATGTTCTATCCGTCTTATCCAAACCCCGCATATTCCGAATAAGTCCAGTTATTCTTTATTAGTAAATGAGACTTTTTTCTACAGTGCGGATATGCGCTTCCAGCCTCAACTGCTAGAACAACTCGTACAACAGGGGGTTTCCTCGATTTGGCATGATTGCCAGCTTGTTGGAGCAGGCGAGGTACATGCAACCATAACAGAATTACTATCCCTTCCACCTGCTATTCAATCAATTATTTCATTAATGCATTATGGAGATGAACGATCGGAGTGGGAAGGACGAACAGGCTTGATGCCATTCGTAGAGCCTCATCACGTATATACGATCGTGACATAAGCTGTAGCCAAACTGAACTACTGTGCAACTATTCACGATTTAGCACCATGAACAAAAAAGGGATACCTACCTTCATCATGGATTAGATGACGGTAGATATCCCCTTTTCGTTATGACCTTATTTTATCCGTGTATAACTATCGTCTGAAGCCTCTGTTACGAATGGACTGAGCGTATTCATGTAGTACAGATGCAATTCATGCATAGCTCGTGTACACGCAGTATAGAACAATTTTCGCTCATTATTTTTACTATATCGATCTGATGAAGCATCAAAAATGATAACTGCATCAAATTCTACACCTTTTGCCAAATAGGCTGGAATTACAATAGCACCGCCTTCAAACACCGATGTCTCTTTGTGAACGAGCCGAATAGATAACTGAGATGCCAGCATCTTGTGCGCTCGCTTGCTTTCCGCTGTTGTTTTACAAATTACAGCTATAGACTCATAACCTTCTTGCTGCAATTGGCTTATTTGCGCCACGATACGCGAAGATAGCTCTGCTTCATCTGATACATACGTTACAGTTGGCTTATTGCCATCGCGATTAAACGGCTCTATTTCCTGTCCACCTTCTATAAACTGACGCGTAAATTCAATAATCGGTCTTGTGGAGCGGTAGCTGCGAGCCAAAATAATCATCTCTGTCTCATGTTCGTCATAATGTGCCAGCATTTCCTGCAGTCCATTGCTCATACCAGTATGTGTGAATATCGCCTGATTGAAATCACCCAGCACCGTTAGTTTACTACGCGGAAACATACGACGAATGTAGAAATATTGATACGGCGAGTAATCCTGCCCTTCATCAATAAATACATGTCGTATATTCGTATTCACCTGTACGCCTTCCAGTCTGCCCTGCAAATCAAGGAACGGAGTAGCATCCTCATAAGGCATAATGTTACCCTTTAACCTCGAGAGCGTATCGCTTGCTATTCGAGCCCATTCGGCAGGTCGTTCTCCATCCGAGCACAACTGTTCCATAATGGCACCATCTTCAAATAATTGCGTATAAATACGCGATAAATCAAGGAATTCTAACTGCTTAACCATTTTGCGTAAAGGCTTGAAATGTTCCTGTACAAGTTTAGCAACTAGTAAATTCCGTTCCGCGTCAAAATCATCAAACGCTTCTTCATCCTCATGCTTGCCGCGTCTACGTTTCAGCTCTTGATGCGCCCATAAATAGTCTTCTTTGTCCAATAGCTCAATAGCATCCTCAACCCAAGTCTTGCTCCGTTCCTGCTTAGCAATGTCCGTTAGTCGCTTAAGGATCCAGTCTTTCACAATTTCAATCCGATTAGGCACAGAATAGGAGCTCTCTAGAGAATAGAAGTACTCCCTCATTTCCAAGCCTGTAATAATAACTTTATCGTGGAATGTCAAATCCTTAAATTTCAGTCCTTGCTGACTAAGGTAATCAACATATCGCTTAATAACAGCCAAAAATGCCGCAGACGACTTGTAATGGATACCTTGCAGGCGAGCAGTATATTCAGGCTTGTTCATCGCAGAATACTCGTACTCCAACAATGTAAATGGATCTTCGACGACATATTCGTTTTGTAGACGATGCTCTAAAAACTCCTGATACGTCACTTGCTGCATATTTTCCTCACCAAGTTCAGGCAATACGGTCGAAACATAATGATTAAACATCGGATTCGGTGAAAATAGCACGATCTGCTCCGCTTGTAGCGTCTCTCGGTAACGATAGAGTAAATACGCAACGCGCTGAAGTGCCGCAGATGTCTTTCCGCTTCCTGCTGCTCCTTGTACAACAAGCAGTCGGCTGTGCTCGTTACGAATAATACGGTTCTGTTCTCGCTGAATCGTAGCGACAATGCTGCGCATTTGGGAATCTGCCTGCTTACCTAGTACTTCTTTTAATAGTTCATCACCGATTGTAACACCCGTATCAAACATACTTTTAATTTGCTCGCCACGAATAATAAATTGACGCTTCAACGCCAATTCTCCACTAATCGTACCATCCGGCGTCTTGTACTCGGCTTTACCTGGTGGATAGTCATAGTACAAACTAGAAATAGGAGCCCTCCAATCATAGATCAAAAACTCCATTCCTTCGTCGTCCAACAAAGATCCCGTGCCGAGATATACCTGTTCTGCCTTCAACTCGCCCTTCTCTTGAAAATCAATCCGACCGAAGTAAGGAGATTGCTGCAATCTTTGCAATATTTTCGCCTGCTTATGAGCGCGTCTGTAGCTTCGCTCACGCTCTGACAAAAGCTCAGCTTGCTGCTTAATACTAGCTGCCGTTTCTGCCTCTTCGCTCGCGTCTTCCATATTCACCGTAACGTCGTCCCAGAATGTTTGGCGGATGCTAACAACGTCCCCTTTTACGAACTTGAGCTCATCCTGTAAACGGTCTAGACGGTCGTCTATACATTCGAGCACACGCACCACTCGCGATTGTTCTGCCTCAAATTGGTCATGATTGGTAGTCATTCCACCACTCCTTATATACATATAATCAAATTGTGTTGACAACAAGAATTGATCGTGATAAGATATGATTAGGATAAAAATGATTACATTTATTATCCGATTAATGAATAAAATTATCTTAACATAATTTACAGTTTCATTCAATCCATTCGGTTGGATTTTTTGTGTGCTCATATAATTAGATAACAACTTACAGCGGTGACATAGCGTCCCCGTTTTTTTAATGCCCATTTTCGCACAAATAAAAAAGCCATCCCTCAATCAGTCCATTGTCCAACATCAGGATAGCTGCTGTCATTCATTTTCAATTCAACATTTATCACTAAATAAGAGGTAAGCTGTCCAAGTTATTAGTTGGGTCTCCATCGGCATCACCACGGATATACATCTTTCCATTTCTCCCTTTAAAAACATTAGCACCTGCTATTTCACCGGTTTGAACAGCCTGTAACGCTTGCTCATAACCAAGTACTCGACCACTATTCGTTTGGAAAGCAGTTAGATCACCATCACCATTTTTCTGAACAGCAACAAAAGATTCTCGCTCATTCATCTTACGCAGCCCCTTCACATATCTGTAATGGCGAACGATCAACTGCCCTCCCGATCTTGTTTAACATCCTATATGAAGCAGCCAATCATTCACATATGGTTAGCATACCTTTAGAATGAATCACATATACACTTGTTCGTCGCTACAACTTCTTCTCCATGCGAACATGTAAAATGCCCGCATCATAAAAAGGCTCTTCCGAAATCGTTACATAACCAAGTGATTGATAAAACCCTTCTGCTTGACACTGAGCATCTAATACACTACGCTCTACCCCATGTACACGAGCAGTTTGCTCCATCCCTAACACGAGTACACGCCCAATACCTTGCCCACGGTATGATTTACGAACAGCGATTCGCTGCATCTTTGCTGTAAGCTCATCTAACAGTTTAATGCGGCCTGTAGCTATGTATTCCCCTTTTTGTTGCAAGAGCACATGATAGGCAGGGGCCTCTAATTTATCATATTCGTCGCACTCTTCCTCAACCGGAACTTGCTGCTCTTCTACAAACACTTCCAATCTTATCGCAATACATGCTTCCAATTGCTCTTGTGTTTTTACTTCTAATAGCTCTGACGTCATTATTCGGCACCTCCATTAATCAGGAAACATCATTATACAAAAAATTGGATATCATGTATAGTTATATTGACACGAATTTTACCAAATCATCCCGGAGGTTCGAACATGGATCCAATTACCGCTACCATAGTTGCCGTCATTATGATGGTAATCGGCATGATTACCTTATTGCTAGTCGTCACACGTAAAGCCTATTCGAGAAGCTGGGATAAATTCAATCCAGATACATGTAATCTCCCAACTACAACCGAGCAAGCAGAGCAATCGAACAGCGCTCCTCCTCAGCATAATCAACATGTTAAATCATAATTTTATCACTTGATCACCATCACCACTTACGTGGTTCACGTTCACAACTAATAGGTATGAAGAACAAATAACCTCGAAGATCGCCATGTAAGAGCATCGATTTTCGAGGTACATTTTTAATTTTTAGCTTTCATCTTGTATAAACTACGGTTGATACACCTCTTCAGGAATAACTATTTTTCCATATACCTCTTCATATATAGGAACTCTAGTCTCCTGCATATCCCAAACTTCTTCTTTCGCCCCTGGTTCAACCATAAGCAAACTCGTGCATCCTGACATTATAACAACAAGAACACCCGTCACCACGTATGTGACAGCTCGTTTACGCACATCCGATACATTCATCAAGCTAACCTCCTCGATAAATCTACCGACAGTGTACCCGCGTCCGCCTGTCCATAAACCCTGCTCCAAATAAATTTGAACGATAACCGAACCTAACTGGGACACTCTTGTGCCTTAAAATATATATAAAGCCGACTCAACTTTCTGGGGATAAATAAGAAAAAACCCTTGTTGCAACAAGGGTTTGGGTGTATGAATTTGGTGATCTGAGACGGGTTCGAACCGCCGACCCCTACCCTGTCAAGATAGTGCTCTCCCAGCTGAGCTATCAGATCGTTGTATATCATCATCCATATGAAATACTTACCAATAATATAACAAGCAATATTGCTAATGTCAACGCATATAACAGCCATTATACGACCTTACACAATCCATCCAATTTATAGCTGTGGCAGCTGCCAATCAATCTCAGGCTCACCCCACTCACGAAGTTTGGCATTGATTTTCGAATAAGGCTTGCTCCCCATAAATCCACGATGAGCCGACAAAGGACTCGGATGCGGTGATTGAACAATAAAATGCTTCTTCTGGTCTATCATTTTCGCCTTCGCTTGCGCGTGACTGCCCCAAAGGACGAAAATAATAGGTTTCTCACGCTCATTCAACAGCTCAATTACGCGATCGGTAAACTGTTCCCATCCCATACCTTTGTGTGAAGCAGCTTGTCCAGCACGCACCGTTAAAACCGTATTCAACAGCAGCACTCCTTGTTCCGCCCAAGAAGTCAACGAACCATGATTCGGCATCGTTATACCTACATCTGACGCACCTTCCTTAAGCATGTTCAACAGCGAAGGTGGAATCCGCACACCAGGGCGTACTGAAAAACTTAATCCATGCGCCTGTCCGGGGCCGTGGTAAGGATCTTGTCCAACGATTACGACTTTCGCATCTTTATATGAAGTTAGTCTGAATGCTGTAAACAATTGATCATAAGGAGGATAAATTTCTTCTCGCTCGTACTCCCCCTTCAACCACGACCATAGTTGTTTAAAATATAGCTTGCGGACTTCATCATGCAGCATTTCTGACCAATCGTTATCGACCTTCATAGCCATTTCTATTCCTCCCTATCAAGTTAAATGGATTTTCATGTCAATGAACTAAAAAACCCCTTCCGCTTCGCGAAAGGAGTTTAGCCAGTCCATATTCAATGCTATATTCATAAGTAGCGCTAAAAGGTTATGTAATGGTGCCGAGAACCGGGGTCGAACCGGTACGGTAGTCACCTACCGCAGGATTTTAAGTCCTGTGCGTCTGCCAATTCCGCCATCCCGGCATATAATAAGCACTAACTCGTAAAATATATGTTGAACTATGGTGGGCCCTGAGGGACTCGAACCCCCGACCAATCGGTTATGAGCCGACCGCTCTAACCAACTGAGCTAAGGGCCCCTGATTGCCACAAGGGTATATGATTGCTTTGGTTGCGGGGGCAGGATTTGAACCTACGACCTTCGGGTTATGAGCCCGACGAGCTACCGAACTGCTCCACCCCGCGTCATCATTTCTTCCATCGCGTCGTTCATCAGCGACAAGTAATACTATACTACATCACACATGTTCAGTCAACCATTTATTTAAACTTTTTTTAAAACTAAAAATTTGAATGAAATTTCACCACATTATAGCCCCATTACAACACGAATCTTACCCCATATTTCCCACGACGAGAGCGATAAACCTCAATATCTTGAGGCGTACTGTAGCCATATAGCCACGCATCATGCTCCAGACGCTGCTGAAGCACTCGAGCCTGAAATTTCGTATCGTAAAGCTTTCCCCAATAGATCCATTGCATGTTCATACATCCTTTCCTTACTCATACTCACTCATCTCAGATCTTGAATGGATATGCTCCTATCATGTAAGACCCAGCATCAAAAGTCAGTAACTATTAGGCATGATTTAACTCTTTATATTTATCATAGAAGTAATGTACCCCATTTCATGCATTTCCATGAACAAATAGTCACTGCGAACTCGCAATATTCGTTTTCGATAGGAGCACAATATAAAAAAGGCATGCCATAATTGGCACGCCTCTCTCATCTTTAGCGATATACCCCACCTGGAACACCTTCTGGTTGGATAGGAACCCCATTTTTAATTTTTTGCAGCATTTCGTTACCTTTTGTTTCCCACTCTTTTAATGCATCCTTCGTCGTTTTCTTACCAGTAATTATTTCATTGAACAATTGCTGAGCAATGGAATCTACTTGGTGCAAATCCGACTTCGTTTCATACAGTTCTTGATTGACTAAAGAAGGTATTGCAGGCTTTACATTATAGAACGCTGCGATATTGTAATTCAGACCTTCTTTAGGCTTGATATAAGATTTACGTGTAACCATTTCATAGCTCGTGCTGCGGCTGCGAACTTTAGCCCACTGTTCACCATTTACATATTGAATAAAGCTCCATGCATCATCAGCATTTGGTGCTTTTGCATTAATGGAGAAAATGTTGTTAATACTAATCATGCTTGAAACACCAGGTACCTCAGAATGATGCGGAACGGTTACCACATCCCACTCAAACGGCTTGAAATTCTTAATCTTGCCTGCATTACGAACAGCACTCGCAAGGTCGCCATTCATGTAATACATATCTGTAAGCATCATTGCAACTTTTCCAGATAAGAACTGATCATGAGCAAAAGGATTATCCTCTTGCTGCTGACCATCCATCATCATTGCATCTTGCGTAGGGATTACTTTATCTTTGTATAATTTGGCTACTTTATCCCATGCTTGTTCCCAATTAGGCGAGTTGACAAGCATTTTTTCAGCTTTGTTATCAAACGTCTGCAACTGAAGTGGGCTCATATACGCATAGCTCATGGAATAATACGAATCACCCGGGTAACGATCAAATGCGAAACCATACGTTCTGTTTTTGCCTTCCCCTTTACTTACACGCTGCGCTAATGAAAACACTTCATCCCAAGTCATTCCGTCCTTAGGCAATTCTACCCCAGCATTTTGGAACAACTTTTTATTGTAAACCAGAGCGCTAGAATTAAAGGTAGGCGCTAAGCCATAAACACTACCATCTCCCATTGCCTTAATACCATCTTGTACAGCAGGCACGATATCAGAAGTGTCAAACTTATCTTGTACAATACGCTCATCCAATTTCGCCAACATGCCATCTTTAGATAGTTGACGGAAGCTTTGTGTATCGGAAATAACAACATCGACAGCATTAGCACCTTCTAATACTTTTTTCCAAGATTCTTTCATCGAAGGCTCTTTCTTTTTCGGATCATTATTATTTTCAAATCTGCGATCCTCGTAGTTAACCGCAGGAACAAGCTCGATACGAACATTCGGATTCGACATTTCGAACGCTTCTACATACTGTTGTCTAAACCAACTGTCATCTCCACCGCCATAAGGAACAGCAATACGTAATACACGCTCCTGTCCAGGAGGAACCGCTTCCTCTTTCTTCGTACATGCAGCCAGCATTGGCACGATCATCGTCAATGCTACTGTCAGCATTAACGCCTTTTTCACCCATGATTTCTTCATCTCTGTTACTCCCCCAATTGTCTAGGTGTGCGGATAATAATCTTATCGCCATCCAATTCCATCGATGCTTTATCGTTGATACTCAACGCTTCTAAGTAGTCTTTTGGCACTTGCAAACGACCCACACGATCCACAACAACATATGCTTCATGTATCTCTTGCAAACCTTGGCCTACTTCATCCAACCCTGGATTACGCTTAATGAACTCTGTACTTGTTAAACCATCACGAATAGCTACTACACGATCGACTTTACCAGCTATGGACAAGTCGTGCGTTACGATAACAACCGTAACGCCCAATTCTTTATTCATTTTACGGAAAATGTCCATAATCAGATCAGAAGTTTGCGTATCAACTGATCCTGTCGGCTCATCTGCGAGCAATAACTTAGGTTTGTTAGCAAGAGAGATTGCAATTGCAACCCGCTGCTGCTCTCCACCTGATAGCTGCTGTAGCTTGTTATTTAAGCGATGGCCGAGACCTACCCATTCTAGCAACTGCTTCGCATAAGCCCGGTCCAATCGCCCCGACAGCATCATAGGCATTTCTACATTTTCCAGTGCTGTTAAGTACGGCAATAAATTACGGGCATTATTTTGCCAAATAAATCCAACTGTATCTCGTTTGTATTTAACGAGCTGATCATCGGTTATTTTTAATAAATTCCATTCCCCAACTTGGATCGTACCAGCTGAAGGACGATCCAAGCCACCTAGAATGTTTAGAAATGTAGATTTACCACTACCACTGTTTCCGATAATGGCCATCATTTCGCCTTCCTTAACGGTTAAGTTAAGTCCTTGCAAGGCGACAACTTCCAAATCGTCCGTTTTGTATATTTTCACTAGACCTTCGCAATGTATCATCGTTTAACGCTCCTCTCCCATCTTCACGGCTTGATGCACGCGTAGACGACGAATATGAACAAAGAGAAGGGAGGCGCCCAATAGCATCATGACACCGACAACCATATACAATTGCGTCGTATCCTTCGAATCAAATATAATGCGGAACGGTGGCACCTGCATTTGTGCATCTGTCGTGCTTTGCAAGAATGGAAGGAACAAAATACTTGCAAACTTACCTATCAGAATACCCAGACCAATTGATAGCCCCGCCGTAAAGATTTGCTCCAACAGAAGCATACCTGTAAGCTGGCGGCGTGATAGACCCATTGCTCGTAGTACCCCGAACTGCACGACCCGACCCGATAAATTAAAGAACCAATACAAAATATAACCAATAAGTGAAACGATAATCGATATTAGGAAGCCTAGACTCAAAATACCGAACACTCCACCTCTCGTTGGATGCTTGCTCTGACTAGCCAATTCTCCTTTCGTATCTCTTATAGAAACGAGATCGATTTGCTCTTTTTGCAGCGCATCTACAATTGGCTTCGTTTTGGCTCCATCCTTCATCTTCAATAGAACATCGTAAGGAATCGTACCAAGCTGATCATAAACATAATCTAAGTTCACGATATAAAATGGCATTTTCGCAGGATACTGCCCTGGCCAATAAGGTAATGTAGCGACAACTACCAGCTCCAGCTCTTGACCATTAACGGTTAAGGTAAGTGGATCTCCAGGGTTTATTTGATACTGCTTCGCAATACTTGTTGGAATAATGACAGCCGATTCCACATGTTTGCCCAGCGCATCCAAATATAGATTAGGATGCAATGGGTACATATCTTCACGGAACCACGCAACTTTAGCAAAATCGACATTGTCGATACCGACCAAGTTACCAGAACCAAGTGAGCTGCCAGCTGAGAGAACATTAGCTTTCACCTGCATCACTCTCGTTGCCGCCTCAACTCCTGGCAGTCGCTTAAATACTCCGAATGGAGGCTCATTGTATATAATTTTGCCCTGTGGCTGCTGACCTTGACCTCCTCCACCTTCACCCGGAGGTCTGCCACCACCACCACCTTGGCCGCCACCGCCACCTTGGTTTCCTTTGTTCGCATCAGGATCTCGCTCTTGATAACTTTCAAACACCGGTGTAATGACAACATCAGCAACATGCTTATACAAAATTTGCTCTGTTGAGTTCACATCGATCGTACGTGCAGCTGATGAATTATATACACCAAGGCCGAGCGTCAAAATAAGCAAGATCATTAGTGGATAATAAGCTGTAGACGAGCGTGAAAGTTGGGTCAATGTCAAATACAACGGTACAGGGAGCAATTTCCCGCCAATCCATTGAATAAACTTTAGTATCCATGGGAATAAACGTAGGAAAAACAACCCTGATGCAAATATCGCAATTGCGGGTACAAAGAATAAGAATGGCTGTACTTGCAATTGATCAGCGCTCATTCCTGTCTGGAAAGACAGCATTTGCTGCTGACTGGATAAATAATAGCCATATCCCGCAACACCTAGCAGCAATATGTCTAGGAACCAACGCTGCCAGAACGGCTTTCTGTCGGAACGTGCCAGCTTCTGCTTCAAGTTAACAATCGACGAGCGCGCGAAAATAACAGCAGGAATAATACTCGCTAATAATGCAATAATGACTGCTACAACTCCGAAAATAACGGCATCTGTTGTAAAGCCGACCGGTATAGACTTACGATTGACGAATTCGAGGAATCCGTTTGCCGAACCGATAGACTTAGCCATAAACCAACCTACGAATGGAGCAATAGCAAGAGCTATACCGCCAAGAATAATTCCTTCTATTAAATAAAGCATAATGATTTGGCGTGTACTTGCTCCACGGCTTCGCAGTACTGCAATATCACTTTGCTGCTTTTGCAGAGATTGATTGGCATTCATCGCAATAAAGTAAAATACCATCGCTATCATCGGCGCAGCTAATGTAAGTAACATCATTTGAAGCTGAATACTTTGACTACGGAATTCTTCCAGCAGCTTCTCAAAGGAAAGCTCGATCTTCGTATCTTTGAGCTGCTGATTCAAATCAATCTTCATACGTTCTAGGGTACGACTCAAATCAGTAATTTGACTCGTCTGGATATCACGCAGATCAAACGCATAGTACCAGTTTGATTGATTGATCGGAATTTGCATTTCTTTCAAAAGCTTGTTTTCAAATATGTCGGGGGCCACGTACAGCATGTTAACCATGCTGTCAAATCCTTGATACCAATACGGATCAGTATCTTTCAATGGCTTAAATGTACCTACGATCTTCACTTTCACGATTGATTCGGTACCACCGGAAACTGGGTATTCCAACACAGCACCGATATGCAAATCATTGCGATACATCGCGTCTTCCAACATTACTACTTCTATCGGACTGTCTGGTGCCGATTCTTTGTATGTACGACCGTTCGTCCATTCAATTTTATCCTGCAATCCATCCATCGACGCGATCGTCATCGTCCGAATTCGACTCGCATCTACCTTTGTTGGATCTTCTGGATAAACTTCTGTCGCTCTAAGCGACTGTGTCCTGACGAACACTTGTGAAGGAAACCCTATTTTTTCTTTCACATCTTTTTTGATGTATTGGTCAACTGACTGCAGCGCATTTAAGTCGGTCTTATCAGCACCGCTTACTTGATAACGCATCAGCAGCGAACCAGCTGGAAGTGATTGGCTATTATCTACAATCGACTTGCTGACAACGCGTTTCAATGCGCCATCCGAGTACATCGGGATACTAACTGTAAAAGAAATTGCGACGAGCAAGCCGAGCAATGTGCTAAGTGTCATCCAGCGTGTATTCCACATTTTGCGGAACAGGAATCTAAGTAATGGAATCCCCATTAATTACCTACCACTTTCTGACCAGGCTCTAAGCCTCTCAAAATTTCAACTACCGTTGGGTTTTCCTGTCCAACCTCAACATCTACTTCTCGCTTCGTTCCATCTGACTCTACGACTTGCACATATTTACGCGAGCCAATCTTACGAAGTGCTGAGTTTGGAATGACAACTGCATTTTCTTTACGGCTCTTGATAATGTTGACACCAAGACTTGTACCGCGTTGAACATTGGCTGGGAGCTTATCGACCTGCACGATGACAAAATCCTCTAGTTTCTCTTTCTTCGTACCATTACCGCCTTGTCCACTATCTGGTTGATTTGGCTGATCGGAGCCGCTAGAACTGTTTGGATTCGGAAGTGCTTTGATTTTACCCTTGATCGGCTTGTCATGTCCGTTAATTTTGACTTCAGCTTCCATACCTACCACAACATCTTCAAGTTCGTCTTTGGATAACGTAACAGCTATTGTCAGCGTAGAAGTATTGGCAATAGTCGCAATGGGATCATAGGCTTTGGTCTGATTCCCCTTCTGCCCATACAATGCAACGATAGAGCCTGAGAAAGGAGCACGGATCGTAGCCTTGCTCAAATCCTTCTCCAAGTCTGCTAGATCTTGTTTTTTCTGCTCATAATTCAGCTGCAGTTGTTCAAATTCGAGTTCATCCATTTCATCGCGCGTGCGCAATTTTTCTTTCATCGCATATTCTTCTTTGCGAAGATCGAATTTATTGTTGCGGATGTTCTTCTCAATATCCTCAGTTTCAAAAACGGCGATAACTTGTCCCGCTTTAACCTTGTCACCATTTTTCACAAGTACATCCTTAATTCGCTTGCCGTCTACAGAGAAATACACATGTTCCTCCTGCTGCGACATAATCTTACCACTTGCGCTTAACTGATTGGTTAGCGTTTGCGTTGTAACTTCATGCTCAGGCTTCTTCGAGATCGTTGGCGGTGTAATTACTGGCAATGCCTCTTCTTCCTCTTCAGCAGGCAGAAGCGAGCAAGCAGAAGTGAACAGTAATGTACTGGATATAGCAATTAACATCCAGCGTTGTAGACGTCTGCTGCGAGATCGTTCTGAATTAGGAGACGAATTTTCCGTCAACCATTTCGTATACATGATCGGCTACCTCCATTATTGTTGGATCGTGGGTTGTCATACATATGGAAATGTTCTCAGTCTCGATAATTTGCTGAAACACACCCATGACCTGAGCAACCATTTGCGTATCAAGCTCAGCTGTAGGCTCGTCTGCCAACAGCAGCAAGGGCTTATGCGCAATTGATTTTGCTATAGCAACACGCTGCTGTTCACCACCTGACATCTCAAATGGACGATGATACATGCGTTTACCAAGCCCTACAAGTTCAAGACAATGCTGGGCTCTCGCTTTCCACAAATGTCGAGGGATGTTGGCCATCCTTAATGATAATTCTACATTTTCATACGCAGACAATAGCGGCATAAGAGCAAACGCCTGAAAAATAAATCCAACATCATCCCGGCGGGCACGAGTGCGCTTATCATCGCTCCAAGCGGATAGCTGTTCGCCACGGAACCATATTTCTCCGCTAGTAGGTAAGTCTAGTCCGCCCAACATGTTAAGCAGCGTCGTCTTACCCGATCCTGAACGGCCCTTCAACATGACAAGCTGACTTTGCATAACTTGCATATTTATGCCTTTCAAGACATGCAGTTTTTGGCTGCCCACGTCAAATATTCGCTCAACATTACGCACTTCAAGCAGCGGCTGATCAGGTGCTAACGTCACCTTACGCTGCGGCCACTCTTTAGTCGAATCTTTGATTTTGATGTCTGCTGTTACATTCGCTTTCGCTTCCGCTTCAACTTCTGCCTCTATCGTTGGTTGCTTCTCTGTATCAGCACTTGAGACATCTGGCTGCTGTTGCTGCTTTTTCTTGAGCCGAAGTTTCTTCAGCAATGACTTTGCCCCCTCTCCCCGTAATAAAAATTCTTCTCAAGTATAAACGAAGAAATGAATGGAAAAGTTACAGACTGATTAACATAATCCTACACGTTTTTAAAATTATTTGGAAAAAATAACAGACCCACCCTTGTAGGACTTTATCCCCAAAAACAGGTCTGCTTCATGTCTATATTTACACTATTATGCGTATTCTCACATACACTACTGCAAATTTTTCGCATCATAATCATGGACTCAGTTACAAATTCAGCTATAATACCCCACTCCCCACAGGACTAAAATAAAGACATTCCCCCTTAGGTAACATTGCTTAGGCTCGTATCGTAAAGCATCGTATCTCTTATTCCATTCACAAATTTATGAGTGGCACAAAGTGTAATATATAACGAAATGTGGTTAGCATCTACCCTACCTCCATGTGGATTTGAACTCCGTCTCTGGAATGATAATTTGTTGAAATACAATGCAGTTGCAGATATGCTGTTATAAAGCAAGCGATTCTACATGATGAACGAACAGGAGTGCAATTATGGAGAAGCCACGTATTCTTATTATTGAAGACGAAGTAAAAATTGCGAGAGTTATCCAGCTTGAATTGAAGCATGAAGGTTATGAATCAGAAACGATAGATAATGGTTTAGACGGATATCAATTATGCCAGGAACAGAACTGGGATTTGATTCTGCTTGACGTGATGCTGCCAGGAATAAGCGGCTTAGAGGTATTGCGACGTCTTCGCACGTCTGGCAATATGACACCTGTTATCTTGTTGACGGCGCGGGACTCTGTGCATGACAAAGTAAGCGGACTTGATCTAGGTGCAAATGACTATGTTACAAAGCCGTTCCAAATTGAAGAGCTGTTGGCACGTATCCGCACATGTTTGCGCATGAAAGCTCAACTCCAGCCAGCACCTACCATCCCAGTAGATAGTGGTGATGTATGGTCGATGGCTGATTTAAGCGTCCATGACAAATCAAGAGCAGTCAAGCGAGGAGATCATGATATTGAACTGACACCTCGTGAATATGACTTGCTTGTCTTCATGCTAAAACATCCGAATCAAGTTATGAACCGCGAACAAATACTAACCAATGTATGGGGCTTTGATTATTTCGGAGATACCAATGTCGTCGATGTTTATATTCGTTATTTGCGCAAAAAAATCGACCACCAGTTCGACAAACAGCTTATACACACGATTCGCGGTGTGGGGTACGTCATGAAGGAGTAGATCGCTAATGAACATGCGCACGAAAATTTATTTGCTGTCATCCGTCTGGCTGCTGCTCGTTATTCTCATTATCAACATGTCAATTTACGCTTTGTTCTATAATATGACGACAAGAGATGCATTAAGCAGTGTACAGCTTCAAGCACAACAAATATCTAAGCCGCTTCAAGAATTTACGGGAGGCGACATTAACGATTTTCTTCGCGGTGGTTATTTACCTGAAGACGGAATGATTCGAATTATATTTGAAGATGGAAAAGTTAAGCATGATCCAGCTCGTCAAGTACAGTATCAAGAAATGCCCGCAACGTACTTTCAGGAACAAAAAAACGAGCTGTTTTTTTATTTAGATACGATGTTCGCACGCAGCTATCTTCCTATCATTTATGAAGATGGTCGGATTGCAATGCTTGAAGTAACAGAGAACATACAGTCAACTCAAAAAAATTTATCACAATTAAGATGGGTATTAACGATTGCAACCATTGCCGTATTAATTCCCTCCTTCTTGGCTGGTAGGTTTTTGACCAATCTGATTTTGCGTCCTATTAATGCACTAATCGCAACGATGGAAGAAATCCAACGGAAGAACACGTTCAAAAAACTCGACGTAAAAGGTAAATCCCAAGACGAGCTGTACAAACTCGGCAATACGTTTAATAAAATGATAGAACGATTAAAACTTCACTTCGATCAGCAGCAGCAATTCGTGTCAGATGCTTCACATGAGTTGAAGACACCCTTAACGGTTATCGAAAGCTATGCAGAAATGCTAAAACGCTGGGGAATGAACGACCCGGAAGTACTCAAAGAATCTGTAGAAGCTATCTATTCTGAAGCCGTGCGAATGAAAGAAATGACGCATCAAATGCTGGACTTAGCTCGTCATGATGCGGGCTTGCATATAGAGGCCAGTCCGTTCGATCTGATCGACGCTACTGCTCAAGCTGTCAAATTAACGAAACAAGCCTACCATCGAGAAATTACGCTGCAGCAGGATTTGACTGCACTTGAAGTAAATGCAGATGAGGCGAAGTACAAACAGTTACTGTTCATTTTATTGAATAATGCTGTCAAATACAGCTCGGGCGATATCGACGTCCACGTCTCTGCTGACCAATCCCATGCTCACATTGTGGTCAAAGATTGTGGAGTCGGCATTCCTGCAGATGATATCCCACATCTATTCGAACGATTCTATCGCGTAGATAAAGCTCGACATCGGGAAACAGGCGGAACTGGTTTAGGACTTTCCATCGCCAAGCAAATCGTGGATGCCCATGATGGTACAATCGAAGTAGAAAGCCAAGAAGGCGTAGGAACTAGCTTCATTATTCATTTTCCACTTACTTGGCAAGTAAAAGCGTAGTCACTCTCATCAATTTCTCATTATTTTATCATTGCAAACTAAGGTATATCTGTTACCTTTAAAACAACGCACAGATTCTTCTCGAATAGAGGTGAATATACAATGAAACGACTTAAGACAAAATGGATCTATGCTGCAAGCAGCGCACTGCTGCTAGCTTTCCTTGTATTCGGAGTACGACAAATATGGGCGCAGCAAACGAATCCACTCCTTTCTGAGCAAGAAGTGAAACAAATCATTAGTAACGCCTATGCTGGCAAGGTGGATAGCATCCAACTCAATGAACATAGCAATCCACCTCAATATGTGGCCAAACTTAAAAATGGTGATAGATGGTACGAGCTGCATGTTGGTGGATATAATGGCGATATCCTTCATCTGAAACAAATAAATGAATCAGGTGTTCCAGGGGATTCAACGAATCCTAATGAACCCGGCAAAGAGAAACCCGGCACTGGTCAGTCTACTAATCCTAATAAACCTGGAAATGGCTCTACGCCTATTACAAAAGAAGAAGCGAAAGAGATCGCGAAAACACAGTTTAAAGGAAAACTCAGCTCGCTCGAATTGAAAATACAACCGGACGGCAGCCGCTATTACCAAGCCAAGTTAGAAAATAATAAAGAATCAATCATTATGTATATTAATGAAGCTAACGGCGAAGTGCTCAAAAAAGAGATCACGTCCAAACCCAATAAACAACCAACAAACAACACGATGCCGATCACGGAAGCTGAAGCCAAGTCCATTGCACTCAAACATGTAAAAGGTACCATCAAATCCATTGAACTAGACGATGAAAATGGAGTGCCTGTCTATGAGGTAGAGGTAAAAATGGCAACCGGTACAAAAAAGGTATACATTAATGCCTATTCTGGAGCTGTAATTAGCACTGTCTCAGACGATGATGATGACGACGACTCTGACGACGATGATAATGCAAATAAAAGAGAGGTCAAGGGCATTAGCACCGATAATAAAAACAATAGTACTGTGAACAGCAAAAATACCAACAAAAATAATAACGCTGGGTCCATAGTCAATAAACCTAGCAAGCCTACCAGCAGTAAGCCTACTAGCACGAACAATACGAATAATACGAGCAATAACAACACCAATAATAACGGCAGTTCTACGGATACCAACACGCCTGTCAACCATGATGATGATCAAGTAGGCGGCCAACCGAGCGATGATAATGACGATGACGACGATGATGACAACAGTAATGACAGTAATAACACCAGCAATAACAGTAGTAACAATAGCAGTACCAACTCAGATGATGATGACGATGATGATTATTAAATGAACATGCTTCCAAACTTACAAGCCGCCAACCATAACCGTTGACGGCTTTCTATGTGAGGCACAAATTTTTCAGATTTAAAGCAATTTCTCATCAAATTCTCATCTAATTGCCTTTTTACTCTAATAATTGAAAGTTATTATTACGATATAAACATTAGAACTTCAAGGGAATATCTACATTAGGAGGATTTACTATGAAAAAATGGGCAGCAACTACACTAGCAGGAGCGCTAGTTCTTAGCGGAATCGGATTAGGAAATAACGTAATGGCTAAAGAAAACGACGATACGAGTAAACCTACTCCAGCCGTACAAACATCCAACAACAATAACAAAGCGAAAATTTCAATCGATAGTGCCAAAAAAATTGCAATTGGTTTGTTTAAAAACGCTAAAATCGAGGAAATCGAGCTTGAGAAGAAAAACGGTCGTCTCGTTTATCATGTAGAATTCGAAAACCGTAAAGATAAAGAAGATGAAGTCTACATTGACGCATATACAGGCAAAGTAACATGGGAAAAAGATTTCAATGACGATGATGACGACAACAAACAAAAGAAAGACAAGAACAACAATACAAGTAAGGACAATAAAAACAACAAGCCAAGCACGAAAAAGAACGACGACGACGATGATAATGATGACAAAGACGATGACGATAATAAGAAGCCAGCTAAACCAAAGCAAAACAACAAACCAAACAAACCATCTGCAAAAATAACAAAAGAACAAGCAATTAAAATTGCGTTAGCGAAAGTACCAGGAAAAATAGAGGAAGTTGAGCTTGAAAAAGAAAACAACAAGCTTGTTTACGAAATTGAAATTAAAGCAAAAAAGAAAAAGAACGACGATGATGACGCTAAAGTGTACGTTTCCGCAACAGATGGCAAAGTACTTAAAGTAAAATGGGATGACTAATTTATCATAATCGTTTCTGCCATTTAACAAACTATTTGTGCAGTAACTTCATGATTACCCTATTAAAAAAGCACCTCAAACTTTAAAAAAGTCGAGGTGCTTTTTCTATCTATTTATCCCATTCATGGATCAGTCGTTTAAAAAGGTAGTTACCTTAGCCAGCCATAAGCGCGAACCTATACACCCCAAGATGCTGGGTCACGTCTCCAAGCTTGCAGCATATCTACGTCTTTTTCTTCGATGACATTCATCTCTACTGCCGCTTCAATAAGCGCTGTGTAGTTAGACAACGTACGCAAAGGAACGTTTGCTTCAGCAAATCCTTCCGTTGCCTTGTCGAACTCGTAGCTGAAAATGGCCATAACTGCCATTGGCTCCGCTCCTACTTCACGAATAGCTTGAGCTGCCTTAATAGAGCTGCCGCCTGTCGAGATCAAATCTTCAATCACGACAACCTTTTGGCCTGGCTTGATCGAACCTTCAATCTGGTTCTGCTTGCCATGTCCTTTTGCTTTGTCGCGTACATAGGCCATAGGCAATCCAAGTTTGTCTGCTACCCATGCCGCATGCGGAATTCCCGCTGTAGCTGTTCCAGCAATTACTTCCGCATCAGGTGCGTGTTCACGAACAAGTTGTGCAAATCCTTCTGCAATCGCATTACGGATTTCTGGATACCCCATCGTCAAGCGGTTATCGCAATAGATGGGAGAACGAATACCGGATGTCCATGTGAATGGATCGTTCGGGCGAAGTGCCACTGCTTGAATCGTAAGTAAATGATTTGCAATTGTTGACGCTAAAGATTTTGATGTTGTTGTCATATTAAATCATCTCCTTCAAGATTTGTTCCAGCGCTTCGCGCGGATTTGCCGCAGCTGTTATAGGACGGCCGATTACGAGGTAGTCTGTACCTTGCTGTATAGCCATAGCTGGTGTCATAATTCGAGATTGGTCACCTGCAGCACTGCCTGCAGGTCGAATACCGGGCGTAATCGTCTGGAATGATGCGCCACATGCATCTTTAATAAGCTGCACTTCCTGTGGTGAAGCAACTACTCCATTTAGTCCCGCTTCTTTAGCCAGTTTCGCATATTTGATAACGGCATCAGGAACCGTGCCAGCAATGCCAATCTCTTCATTCATCACTTGCTGATTGGTGCTTGTCAGTTGAGTCACAGCGATAACAGTAGGTCGAATCAAGCTGCTATCTTCCTCTAATGCCTGTTCAATCCCTTCTACAGCCGCCTGCATCATCATTACGCCGCCTGCTGCGTGTATGTTAAACATATCAACGCCTAGCTTCGTCACGCTGTGTGAACCGCCTTTGACTGTATTCGGAATATCATGCATCTTTACGTCAAGGAACACTCGATAACCTCTAGCTTTAAGCTCACGAATGAAGTCTGAACCCGATGCGTAGAACAGCTGCATACCTACTTTCATATAGCAAGGTATACCTTCAAGCTGCGTCATTAGCTGCTTAGCTGCTTCTACATTAGGATAGTCAAGTGCTACCATCACTCGGCCTGCTGCCTGTTCGATCGTCATTCGATTTGTCATCCGTTATGCTCCCCCTATTATCTTTGTCTCGCTTGTTCCATGCGCACCACTCATTACTCTTTAGTTATTGCAATACTTACTCTTACTCATGAAGCCCAATCAAACTACCAGCACACAGTCCGAGGAGGCCAATTGGCCTCCTCGTCGTAAGCGTTTCTATTCACCTTACAGCACTGGCATCGGACGTGAGGAGAAGTTAATACGCTCCAACATCTCAAGCAACGCGCGTACTGTATCTAGAGAAGTCATACATACGACCCCGTTCTCAACCGCTTCACGACGGATGCGGAAGCCATCGCGCTCTGGTGTTTTACCCTTCGTCAATGTGTTGACAACAAAGTGTGCTTCACCGTTGCGAATCAAGTCAAGAATGTTCGGTGTGCCTTCCGTCAGCTTCTGAACATGTGTTACTAGCAAGCCTGCATCTTCAAGCGCAGTTGCCGTTCCCCCTGTTGCAATAAGCTTATATCCCAGACGGCTGAAGCCTTGCATCAATTTCGCAGCTTCTTCCTTGTCTTTGTCAGCAACCGTACAGATGATAGCACCTGATGCTGGAATTTTCATACCGGAACCGATGAGTCCTTTATAGAGCGCCTTCGCATATTCAACATCGCGTCCCATAACTTCACCCGTAGATTTCATTTCAGGGCCAAGTGTCGGCTCTACGCGGCGTAGCTTCGCAAAGGAGAATACCGGTACTTTTACAGACACATGGTCATCTTCTGGCCACAAGCCTTCTTGATAGCCAAGGTCTGTTAATTTGCTGCCAAGGATAAGCTTCGTTGCCACATTCGCCATCGGAATGTTTGTCACTTTGCTCAAGAATGGCACCGTACGCGAGGAGCGAGGATTTACCTCAATGACATACACTTCGTCTTGGAAAATGACGAACTGGATGTTGACGAGACCAATCGTCTTCAATTCCTTCGCGATGCGTATCGTAATGTCGACAACCTTTTGCTTCAATTCTGGCTTAAGATGTTGCGGCGGATATACCGCAATCGAGTCACCAGAGTGAACGCCTGCACGCTCAACATGCTCCATAACGCCTGGAATCAATACCGTTTCGCCATCGCATATTGCGTCTACCTCTACTTCTTTTCCTAGCATGTAGCGGTCAATCAATACCGGGTGCTCCGGATTAATTTGTACCGCATGCTCCATGTAGTTGAGCAATTCTTCGTCAGAGTAGACGATTTCCATCGCACGACCACCTAGTACATAAGATGGACGTACAAGTACCGGGTAGCCTAAGCTTTGTGCCGTACCTACTGCTTCATCTACAGAAGTTACGGTTTTACCTTTAGGCTGTGCGATGTTCAAGCGTGAAAGCAATGCCTCGAACTTCTTGCGGTCTTCCGCCTCGTCAATGCTCTCTAAACTTGTACCGATAATTCGTACTCCCGCTTTCGCCAACGGTGCAGCCAAGTTGATTGCCGTTTGTCCACCGAATTGGACGATAACACCTACTGGCTTCTCCTGCTCGATTACATTCATAACGTCTTCGAAGAAGAGCGGTTCGAAGTAGAGTCGGTCAGATGTTGAGAAGTCTGTAGATACGGTCTCAGGGTTGTTATTAATAATAACCGCTTCGTAGCCAGCATCTTGAATGGCCCACACTGCGTGTACAGTAGAGTAGTCGAACTCAATCCCTTGCCCGATACGAATCGGACCGGAACCTAGTACAAGCACTTTCTCTTTCGTCGATTGCACAACTTCATTTTCCATCTCATATGTCGAGTAGTAGTATGGCGTCGTTGCTTCAAACTCTGCCGCACACGTATCTACCATTTTATAAACTGGTTCCAGATTGTGAGATTTACGAAGGCTGCGCACTTCTGCTTCGCTTGTGCAACTGCCGCCTGCGAATACCTCATTGCGAATCTCGGCAATGGCACGGTCCGTGAAGCCGTTACGCTTCGCTTCATACAATGTCTCAGCAGACAGTTCCTCTTCCCCACGAATGCGATCCTCGAAACGAATCATGCCTTCCAATTTATCAAGGAACCACCAGTCAATCTTCGTAAGGTCTTGCAGTTGCTGTAGGGTATAGCCACGACGGAAAGCTTCTGCAATAAGGAACATGCGCTCATCATCTGGCTTGTTTAGACGTGCTTCAAGCGTTTCTTTATCAAGTGCATCCGTGCCTTTCAAATAGAGACGGTGCACACCGATTTCCAAGGAGCGTATCGCCTTGTGCATGGATTCCTCAAACGTACGGCCAATCGCCATAACTTCGCCTGTCGCCTTCATTTGCGTACCAAGCTTACGATTCGCTTGTGTAAACTTATCGAATGGCCAACGTGGAATTTTTGATACGATGTAATCCAGCGTAGGCTCGAAGCAAGCATACGTTTGCCCTGTTACCGGGTTAACGATTTCGTCAAGCGTGTAGCCAACCGCAATTTTAGCTGCCATTTTCGCAATCGGGTAGCCTGTTGCTTTAGATGCTAGTGCAGAAGAACGGCTTACACGCGGATTAACTTCGATTACATAGTATTGATAGCTGTACGGATCGAGTGCGAACTGAACGTTACATCCACCTTCAATGTTCAAGGCACGAATAATTTTCAAGGATGCTGAACGCAGCATTTGGTATTCACGGTCAGATAGCGTTTGGCTTGGTGCTACTACGATACTGTCGCCTGTATGAACCCCTACTGGGTCAAAGTTCTCCATGTTGCAGACAACGATACAGTTGTCATTCGCATCACGCATAACCTCATATTCTACTTCTTTCATGCCTGCGATACTTTTCTCAACCAAGCACTGTCCAATTGGGCTGTAGCGAATACCGGAAGCTACGATATCACGAAGCTGCTCTTCGTTGTCGCAAATTCCGCCGCCTGTGCCGCCAAGCGTATAAGCCGGGCGAACGATAATTGGGTAGCCAATTGTATTTGCGAAGTCTACTGCACCTTCAACCGTCGTTATAATTTCACTTTCAGGTACTGGCTGCTCTAATTCACGCATGAGCTCGCGGAACAAGTCGCGGTCTTCTGCACGCTCGATTGCATCAAGCTGCGTACCTAGCAAGCGAACATTTTCTTGCTCTAGAACACCAGCGCGAGCTAGTTCTACAGCCATATTCAATCCCGTTTGACCGCCCAATGTTGGAAGCAAACCATCTGGACGCTCTTGGCGGATAATTTGTCTCACGAAATCCAATGTAATAGGCTCGATATATACTTTGTCCGCCATATTTGTATCTGTCATAATCGTAGCTGGGTTACTGTTGATGAGAACGACTTCCAAGCCCTCTTCTTTCAATGCTTGGCAAGCTTGTGTTCCAGCATAGTCGAACTCGGCTGCTTGACCGATGACGATTGGGCCGGAGCCGATGACGAGTATTTTCTTAAGTTCTTGATTCTTCGGCATAATTATAGTTCTCCTTTCAACTGAGCCACGAGCTCCGCTTGGCGCGGTACAGCTGGCAAATTGCGTTTATGGTCACGAACCATCTCCAGGAATTCATCAAACAAGTAGCTGCTGTCATGCGGTCCTGGTGCTGCTTCTGGATGGTATTGTACAGAGAAAGCTGGGAAGCGCTTATGCTTCAAGCCTTCAATCGTTTTATCATTGTTGTTGATATGAGTCACTTCAAGCTCCGTGCTTGCAATCGTCTCATCCACTACCGTGTAGCCATGGTTCTGAGAAGTGATATAGCAGCGGTTGGTTGCAAGCTCTTTTACCGGATGGTTTCCTCCGCGATGTCCGAACTTCAATCTGCCAGTATCCGCACCGCAAGCCAAAGCTAGCAATTGATGTCCTAGGCAAATACCGAAGATTGGGATTTCTCCAAGCAGCTCTTGAATCATTTTCACAGCGTGCGGCACATCTTTCGGGTCCCCTGGTCCGTTGGATAGTTGAATACCATCTGGGCGCAGTCGACGAATTTCATCAGCCGTTGTATCGTGCGGTACGACGATAACATCGCATCCACGCTGCGTTAGTTCACGCAAAATCCCGCTCTTCGCACCAAAGTCAACCAGCACGATGCGCTCTCCCAATCCTGGGCTTGTAAATTGATTCTTCGTCGAAGTGCGTGCCACTTGGTTGCGCAGCAACGGTGTTGATCCAAGCATTTCTTGCAACTCTTCCACAGACTTGCTGCCAGTTGCTAAAATGCCCTTCATCGTCCCATAGTGACGCAGCTTACGAGTAAGCATACGAGTATCCACTCCACTGATACCAACGATGCCGTATTCTTTTAACAAGCGGTCTACCGTATATTCAGCTCTCCAGTTACTAGGAATGGATTCGTGACGACGAACGACAAATCCATGTACATAAGGGCGAATAGATTCGAAGTCATCTCTAGTAATCCCGTAGTTACCGATAAGCGGGTAAGTCATCGTTACAATTTGACCACAGTATGATGGGTCTGACAACAATTCCTGATATCCTGTCATTCCTGTATTAAATACAACCTCACCAACGGACTCACCTTCTGCTCCGAACGCCGGGCCCGTAAATAGAGTTCCATCTTCCAATAATAGTTTTGCTTGCATGCTCGTCACTCCTCGCTCTCCACTCTTATCAACTCAACCGCACTGATTGGCTTTTGTTCAAGCTAATCTATATAAGCTCTATACTTGTTCGCTCCATACAATTCGACCATCTACAATCGTCATCACTGGCCAGCCTTTCAGCTTCCAACCTGTGAATGGTGTGTTGCGTCCTTTAGAAGCAAATGTTTCTGGATTCACTTCGCGTTCTGTTTCCAAGTCAATCACCGCGATATCTGCAGGCGCCCCTTCTTCCAAGCGCCCTGTATTTAAGCGGAATACTCGTGCCGGGTCAGCTGTCATACGCTTTACAAGCAGTTCCAGCGACCATTTTCCTGTAGAGACAAACTTCGTATACATAAGCGGGAACGCTGTTTCCAAGCCTACGATGCCGAACGGTGCCAGCTCCATACCGCGAGCTTTTTCTTCCTCACTATGAGGAGCATGGTCCGTTACTAAAATATCAATCGTGCCATCCTCTATCGCTTCGATACACGCTTCTACATCACGAGGTGAGCGAAGCGGCGGATTCATCTTCCAATTTGCATCCAGGCCTGGGATGTCCTCATCTGATAAGATGAGATGATGTGGACACACTTCTGCCGTTACTCGAATGCCAATTTGTTTCGCTTGGCGGATAAGGCGAATCGACTGTTCTGTACTCACATGACACACATGATAATGAACACCTGTCGCTTCTGAGAGCAAGATGTCTCTGCCTACATGAATCGCTTCCGATTCATTCGGGATTCCCTTCAATCCATGCTTGCGTGCAAATGCTCCATCAGTTACAGCCGCGCCCTTTACTAGGGTGCCATCCTCACAGTGTGCGATGACCGGCATATCAAGAGCATGAGCACGTGCCATAGCATCTTTCATCATTTGTGCGGACTGCACACCTACTCCGTCATCCGTGAAGCCAATCACTCCAGCTTCCTTTAAACCTTCAAAATCCGTTAATTCACGTCCAAGCTCATTTTTCGTAATCGCTCCATAAGGTAAAACTTTAACGATACCTTCCAACTTCGTCTTGTCGTGGATGAACTGAACCGTTTCTGGTGTATCAATCACAGGCTTCGTATTCGGCATACACGCTATCGTCGTGAAGCCTCCCTTAGCTGCAGAGCGTGTGCCTGTAGCAATTGTTTCTTTATGTTCGAAGCCCGGTTCCCTCAAATGGACATGCATATCGATAAATCCTGGGGATACGAACTTACCTGCTGCATCCACGATTTCCACCTGTTCAGGCAGTTCCACTTCTACGTCTGTCATGCGCGAGATAATGCCATTTTCGATCCAAATGTGCCGTTTTACCAACTCACCTTGATTATTGAACATTTGTGCATTTGCTAAAATATACATTGCGTTATCCCCTCTCCCGCATCTTGTATCGTTTGTTGTTCCGTTACCTACTTTGCGTTCCGTTCTATTTTTACTTCCTATTTAAAGAGCGGTATTTAGTTGTGTACTCGTTGATACCGCTCATCTTACATTTCACTCATTGTTTCACTTGCTGTTCAACACTTATCGCAATGCTCGTTCCATGACGGCCATTCGAATCGGCACCCCGTTGGACATTTGGTCAAAAATTTTCGCCTGCGGACATTCAACCACATCGTCATCGATTTCAACGTTGCGATTTACAGGCGCTGGGTGCATTACAATCGCATGCGGCTGCAGCTTACTAACTCGTTCAGCTGTCATCCCATAAGCATCTCGATACTGTACGGCTGTAGAGAACACATTCGATTCATGACGCTCGAACTGTACACGCAGCATCATCACAACATCCGATAAAAGAGCTTCTTCCATTGTAATGTAAGGTGCATCCATATCTTTGGCTCTCATGCTGTCTGGTGCACAGAAGCGTACATTGGCACCAAACTTGCGAAGCGCCCAGTAGTTAGAGCGAGCGACACGGCTGTGTTCAATATCTCCGACTATCGTTACATTCAGCCCGGATAAGTCACCGAAATGTTTGCGCATCGTGTACATATCCAGCAAAGCTTGCGTTGGATGCTCATTGTTACCATCCCCTGCATTAATTAGAGGCATTTTGACCCGCTTAGCCAACTCAGCCAACATACCGACTGGCTTCAGTCGAATAACTCCTGCATCGAGCCCCATTGACTCCAAGGTGCGAACCGTATCATAGATGGATTCTCCCTTTTCAACACTGGAAGCTGATGCACTGAAGTTAATGACTTCAGCGCCGAGACGACGCTGAGCAACTTCAAAGGAGCAGCGCGTGCGTGTACTGTTTTCGAAAAACATATTCGTCACAATTTTGTGAGCAAATGTTTGGTTCACCTTCAGTACATGATTTTCCCAATACGTCGCGCGGTCCAGAATCGATTGAATTTCTTCGCGACTCAGGTCTTTCAACCCGAGAAGACTTCGTTCCTTCGTTCTGCTCTCCATTTGAGCGGTAGTCATTTGTTATAGCCCCCTGTTGTGAACAATTTTGACTTCATCCATGCCGTCTATTTCGCTGAGTGCTACTTCAATTTCCTCAGAACGTGAAGTCGGAACATTCTTCCCTACATAATCTGGTCGAATCGGAAGTTCCCGATGACCTCTGTCGGCTAATACAGCCAGCTGAATCATTTGAGGTCTTCCTTTATCAATCAATGCGTCCATCGCAGCCCGAATCGTTCTGCCTGTGTATAAGACGTCATCACATAAAATAATTTTTTTGTCTTCAATTTGGAAGCCGTCGTTTATTGTCAGACTACCCATCTCTTTACCTGCATCTTTGCGATCATCGCGATATCCGGAAATGTCTAGCTCTGCAACTGGAATGCTCTCGTTCTCAATTGAGAAGATGCGTTCTGCAATTCGGTTAGCCAAGTAAATTCCTCTTGTGCGAATGCCTACTAGCACGCAGTCCTCAATGCCCTTGTTTCTTTCCAAAATCTCATGTGCGATTCGTGTCAATGCTCGTCGGATGGCGGCGTCATCCATAATAACGTTGTATTCCTTCGTGCTCACCGTACGTCCTCCTTCATCTTCATCCTGTGTATATAGCTTGCTCCGCTGTAATAAACCTCTATGCTTGCTTAACTTCTTAACGTTGATTAATGTCTGTGAAGAAGGTACAAAAAAACTCCTTGCCCACAGGCAAGGAGTTCGTATCAACCATAGTGTAGAATGATAGCGCTGGAAAGAAGACTGCACATCAAATTACAGTGCTAGCCATCGATGAATGGTGTATCACACCAATCACTCGACTATCCAAAACGCTGAAGAAATCGTGCGCGGCATGCGTTATATGCATGCTTCGTTCTGTGCGCAGGCTTCTAGCTGTTGCAGTGATGGGACAGGGTCTCTCTGGACACCTACGTCTTCATCTTACATCAGCTCATTCTCGTTACGAGCGTGACCTTGCCAGTCTCACGGGACTGAATTAAAGGTTCAATATGCGATTACTAGGATTATGCCATCCTATCTCACAATTGTCAAGGTCACTTTCTTTTCCATTAAAATACAAATTCTACATCTGTCAAGCGGCGCTTCAAATCAGAGATAACGCGGTTCTCTTCTTCTTCACCGTTAGCTTGGAACGTAACAGAGAAACGAATAAAGCGTCCAGCATCATCCCAAGGTACTGTGGAAATAAGCTTTTCACGAATCAAATATTGAGAGAAAGCCTCGCCCGATTCAAATGTAGGACCATTCTTCACACCTTTAGGCGCTTCTACATACAAGAAGAAAGAACCTTTTGGTTTTTCCGCATGGAAGCCGATCTCATTCAAAGCAGCAACAAGCAAGTTATGACGACGAGAATATTTCTCGGAAATCGCTTCTGTAATTTCTGGATGAGCAAGACCGTATGCAGCCGCTTTTTGAATGGCAATGAATTGACCAGAATCGTTGTTGTCTTTCACATCAGAGAAAGCTTTAACGATAAGCGGGTTACCTGCTACAAATCCAATACGCCATCCTGTCATGTTGTAGGACTTGGACAAGGAATGCAGTTCTACACCAACATCCTTCGCACCAGGAACACTCAAGAAGCTAAGCGGCTTCACGCCATCATAAGTCAATGCTGAATACGGAGCATCATGAACCACGATCACTTCATGCTGCTTCGCCCATGCAACGACTTTTTCGAAAAACTCAACCGTTGCAGCTGCACCAGTCGGGTTGTTCGGGTAGTTCAAATACAACAACTTAGCACGCTTGCAAATGTCAGCTGGAATAGCGTCCAAGTTAGGAAGGAAGTTATTTTCCTTCGTCAACTGCACATTGAACACTTCTCCACCTAAATACTTTGTATGCGTACCAAGTACAGGGTAACCAGGCACCGTCATAATTGTGACATCACCAGGGTTAATGAAGCAAGTAGGAAGCATAGCAAGTGCCGGCTTCGAACCGATTGAGTGTACAACCTCTGTCTCAGGGTCGATACCTTCCACTTGGAATACTTCTTGAAGATATTTCGCTGCTGCTGCTTTGAATTCTACGATACCATTGTCCGCATAACCACGGTTCTCTGGCTTCGCCGCTTCTTCAGCAAGCTTTGCTACGATGCCAGCATCAGCCATCTCATCAGGCTCACCTACACCCATATCGATAAGCTCTACTTCAGGATGAGCTTGCTTCGCCGCTGCTTTAGCGCGTTTAATTTTCTCAAACTTATAAATGTTTGTATCTTTTCCATAATTCTCGCCACCAATGCGATTGGAAAATTGGCTCTGAATATAGGTTTGTTGATAATGTTGAATAGACATAAATGACCTCTCCTTTACCGTAAAACTCGCCTGTTAAAGCACGAATGTATTGCATCCTTACTATGAAGGAAGCATGCCCGAAACACCATGGATGATTCACGCAAACATTTGTACTTCTTGTACAGAGAAATCATTGGCAATCATACAATCACTACCTATTACGAATTGATTTCAATAGTTCTTCCATATCTTCTGGTAAAGGTGCCTGGAATTGCAAAGTTTCACCGGATATCGGATGAACGAATCCTAGTGTTTGTGCATGAAGTGCTTGCCCATTCATTTTTAATCCTCGTGTACCGCGGCTGTACATCGGATCACCTACTAGTGGATGTCCAATATATTTCATATGAACACGAATTTGATGCGTACGCCCTGTTTCAAGCTGTAGCTCCACCAATGTCGAATCACCGAAACGTTCCAACACTCTGAAGTGAGTAACTGCATGCTTGCTGTTACGTTCAGTGACCGTGTACATTTTACGGTCTTGCTCATCACGACCGATAGGTGCATCAATTGTTCCTTGGTCATGAGGTATGTTGCCATGAACGAGCGCTAAATATTTACGCAGTACGGTATGAGCTTTCAATTGATCAGCAAGTGATACGTGCGCTTTATCATTTTTCGCGGCCATCAACAATCCCGATGTATCTTTATCAATGCGATGAACGATACCAGGACGAAGTTCGCCATTAATCCCAGACAAATCTTTACAATGATGCATAAGTGCATTTACTACCGTTCCAGATGTGTGACCTGGCGCCGGATGCACAACTAACCCACGAGGTTTGTTAATAACAATAACGTCGCTATCTTCGTAATACACATCAAGCGGGATATTCTCAGCTACAATATCAACAGATTCTGGCTCTGGCATCGTAAGCTCCACAACATCGCCGGATGCACATTTGTAATTCGATTTTACCGCAGCTCCATTTACGAGTACGTGTCCATCTTTAATCCACATTTGAATTTGCGTACGAGAAATATCCATACCTAGTGACTCAAGTACTCGCTTATCAAGTCGTTCCTTCGCTTGCTTTGCTGTTATCGTCCATGTATACGAATGAAACTCCCCGCCCTTGCCTTCTACTGGCGAGTTCGAGGAGTTAGTGGACGAAGCTATCGTTGTACCATCTAATTCATATTGTTCATTCATTTGAATATTACCCTTTCTCAACTGATCCTTCAGATCCTTCTTGTTGTTCCAGTAACTTCTTCTCACGTTTTACGGACAAGAAAGCGTCCAGTATGACGAAACCTACACCTACACATATACCAATGTCTGCAATGTTAAAAATCGGGAACGTGTAGGAACCAAAGTCGAATTTGAAAAAGTCCACGACTTCACCCGACATGACGCGATCAATAAAGTTTCCAACTGCTCCACCTAATATAAGCCCTAAGCCAAGCTGTAAAATCGCACTATGCTCATGCTTCAACTTTTCCAAGTACCAGATGATTCCGATCAATACAACAATCGTTACAGAAATGAGGAACCAACGCTGGTCTTCCAAAATACTAAAGGCCGCTCCACGGTTACGATGTGAAAACAACGAAAAGAAACCGTCAATAATCGAGATTTCTTCATAAAGCTCCATACGCGTAGCAACGAGCCACTTTGTTACTTGGTCAAAAACTAGAACGATAATTGCCAGTATATAGTACCACACTGAAACCCGTCACCTCGATTAGCATACTCAATGTTGAAAACAGTTTGACTCGCTCATTGTAACATACCGCCCATAGACCGTCCAATACGAACCAATACGAACCAACCAGTGATTCATTTTCCATGGGGCAACTCCCTGCATTCCGTGCATTCTATAATCAAGATGTCCAGACAGGAAGGAGAATGATCGTGTCACATCTAACGTCAGAGCAATTGCAACATCTGAAACGTGAACTTACGGCTGAACAAGCTGATCTGGAACGAAGACTGCATCAAAACGATCAATACAATTTGGCAGATTCCCTAAAAGAAACGACAGGTGAACTGTCCACCATCGATAATCATCCAGCCGATGTTGCCTCCGAAATTTATGAACGTGAGAAAGATATCTCGTTATTAGAGCATCATGAAACTCAGCTCGAACGTATTGAAACTGCATTAAAGTTAATGGAAAAAGGTACGTATGGCACCTGTGTAGTATGCGGCCAACCTATACCTTATGAGCGATTAGAAGCGATACCTTCAACCATGTATTGTGTCAAAGATTGCCCTGAACAGACTATTTCTCAAAACCGTCCTATCGAAGAAGAGTTCCTTACTCCTCCATTTGGTCGCACAAGCTTAGACGAGCGCGAAGAACAAAACGGATTTGATGGTGAAGATACATGGCAGATCGTAGAAGCATGGGGCACCTCCGACAGCCCAGCCATGCATGAAGAATCTGACCTAGATAGTTATGACCGCATCATGATTGAAGCATCTGAAGAAATTGATGGCTGTGTTGAATCTTTTGAAAGCTTTGTCGCAACGGATATAACAGGTAAATTTGTGTCCGTTGTTCGTAATCGACAGTATGCCCGTTATATGAACACAGGCGAAGGTGAGCCTTTGCTTGAGCCAGATAGACACTTATAATATCGAGTTATCAGATTAATACATTTTTGAATCCAATTGATATTGAACGATACGAACGATATCAGCAATAAAGTCTCCAATAAGAGGGAGATTTAAGGCACCAAGCCATTGCAGAACGTAGAGCAGCGCCACGGTAACAAATGTGATTCCGATAACAACACCAACACCACGCGCTACACCAGCAACAAAGTTAACCCACAGCAAACGTGGCATACTAAGCATTAACTCTGTATACTCCAACATTCTGGAGCGCTCAAATTGTAATGTTATTTTTTGCAGCACTGCATGCATACCTTCAATAATTTCACGATCAGATTTGTTTTTGTCGTCCAAACATTCTTTCAACTGCTCCATATCAATTTCAGCACGTTCAACCGTACGTTTTCTTTTCTTCATCTCTGATTAGGCCTCCTACTCAAACAACAAGATCAACAGTCCCTATTCACGAAAAAGAGCGTCGACAGCTGCGAGAATATTCGCACGGTCGACGCTCCCCTTTATCCGTTAAGCTCAGGGCTTCCGCTCGCACAACTAGTGTGCTCACATGAGCCTATCTTATGCCTGTTACTGAATATGAACGCCAATTGTCTTCGTACCGAGGTCAATGGATTCCATTTGTTCCGCTTGGCCAAATGAAAGCTCAGCCACAAGTACGTTGTCACGCAGCGTACCTTCAAAGGCAACGATAGCAGCTTGCAATTCCTCATCGACATGAAGCACGATGTTTACGCGTTTCTCGATCGGCAAATCAAGCTTTTTACGCGTATCTTGAATCGCACGAACAACTTCACGCACCCAGCCTTCTTGCTCAAGCTCAGGTGTAATATCCGTGTTCAATGCTACCGTCATTTTATATCCAGAAGCAGCAGCGAAGCCTTCTTTAGCCTTCTTCTCGATGAGAAGCTCCTCTTCCGTCAATTGCAGAACTTCACCTTCTGCTGTTGTGAATTGGAACTGGCCGCTTTGAACGACTTGGCGAGCTTGCTCTGCGCCCATGGAACGCAGCTCATTTTGCAATGGACCCACATGCTTGCCGTATTTTTTACCCGCTACTTTCAAGTTCAGCTTCAAGCTGAAGTCTACAAATCCGTTATCGCTGTTCTCAATGCGAATTTGCTTCACATTGATTTCGTCTTTAATAACTTCTTCGTAGCCAGCTAGATCGAACTCGCGATCCATCGAAACGATAAGCTCGGAAAGTGGCTGACGTGTCTTGATGCTCGTTTCATTACGTACGTTACGAGCCAACTCAACGATTTGACGAGCTGTTTCCATATCGCGCTCAAGTTCAGCATCAATGATCGATGCATTTGCTTCTGGATAACCAGCCAAGTGAACACTTTGCTCGGTTCCACCAAGATTGCCGTAAATATCTTCGGCAACCATTGGAGCGTAAGGTGCAATAAGACGGGAAAGCGTCAATAGCACTTCACGAAGGGTTTGATAAGCAGACAATTTGTCATCTGTCATTTCACTACCCCAGAAGCGGTCACGAGAACGACGGATATACCAGTTGCTCAACTCATCTACATAGCTTTCAATCGCTTTCGCAGGGTTTAAGAAGTCATTCGCTTCCAAACCTTTCGTTACTCCTGTAACGAGCGTTTGTAGACGGGACAAAATCCAGCGATCCAACTTATTCTCGGAAGTACGAGTTGGGTAAGCTTGTGGATCATAATTATCAATTGTCGCATACAAAGCATAGAAGGCATGCGTATTCACTAGCGTATCAATGACTTTGGACTTCGCTTCTGCCACGATCTGCTTCGAGAAGCGTTTGGAGTTCCATGGCGCACTGTCAGACAATAGTGCCCAACGGAATGCATCTGTACCGAACTCATTAATGATTTCCCAAGGATCGATAACGTTACCTTTGGATTTGGACATCTTTTGTCCGTTCTCATCCAAGATATGTCCTGTAGCGATTACTGCTTTGTACGGAGCAACGCCTTTATATAGTGTTGCAACAGCTAGCAAGCTGTAGAACCAGCCACGTGTCTGATCGATACCTTCGCAGATAATATCTGCTGGGAACTGCTGCTCAAACTTCTGTTCATCGCCGAATGGATGATGATGCTGTGCAAATGGCATCGAACCGCTATCGAACCATACGTCGATAACTTCAGATGTACGCTCCATCGTACCGCCTTCACAGTGAGGGCAGTGCAACTTCACTTCATCCACATACGGCTTGTGCAGTTCCAAGTCCTCTGCGATTGGATCAACAGAGCGAGCACGCAAGTCAGCATGGCTCTCAGGCGCGTATTGCTCATCACAAGAAGAACATACCCACACGTTAAGCGGTGTTCCCCAATAGCGATTACGGCTAATGTTCCAATCCACCAAGTCTTCCAAGAAATTACCGAAGCGACCTTCACGGATATGACCAGGGTACCAGTCGACCTTGCTATTATTTTCAATTAATAAGTCTTTAACCGCTGTCGTCTGAATGAACCAAGATTCTGTCGCATAGTAGAGCAAAGGCGACTTACAGCGCCAGCAGAATGGATAGCTATGCTCGTATTTCTCTTTGCTGAAGAGAAGTCCTTTTTCAGACAACATTTTCACGATATCAATATCGCAATCTTTAACGAATCGACCTGCCATGTCTGTTACTTCTGGTGTATAGCGACCATGTGAGTCAACAACGCTGAAGAAAGTGATTCCATTCTCACGGCATGCACGGTTATCGTCTTCACCATGAGCAGGAGCCATATGAACGATACCTGTACCGCTTGCATCTGTAACAAAGTCAGCACCGACAATGAAGTGCCCTTTAGCAGGCTTCACATAGCCAAATGGCGCTTGATACGTCTTATTAATAAACTCGGAACCTTTATGCTCCGATACAATCTCATACTCGCCAGACATTACATTTTCAACAAGATTTTTCGCCATGATGTATACTTCGTCATCTTGCTTCACGCGTACATAGTCCATAGACGGATTCATTGCGAGCGCAGCATGAGATGGCAGCGTCCAAGGCGTTGTCGTCCATGCAAGGACATAATCACCAGAATCATCAAGCTTGAACTTCACCGTAGCAGACAAGTCTTTTACCGTTTCGTATCCTTGCGCAACTTCATGAGAGCTCAAAGTCGTTTGACAGCAAGGACAATATGGGCTTACACGGTGACCACGGTAGAGTAGACCCTTCTTGTGAATCGTAGATAGAATGTGCCATACGCTCTCGATATATTTGTTATCAAGCGTAATGTACGGATTGTCCAAGTCAGTCCAATAAGCGATTGCTTCCGTCAATTCACGCCATTTATGTTCATATTCAAATACGCTGTCTTTACATTTTTGAATAAATGCTTCTACACCGTAATTTTCGATTTCTTGCTTACCAGAGATACCTAGCTGTTTCTCTACGCCCAACTCAACAGGAAGACCATGCGTGTCCCAACCCGCTTTACGTTGAACATAATAGCCTGACATCGTCTTATAGCGGCAAATGAAATCCTTAATAACTCGACCAAGCACATGCCCGATATGAGGCGCTCCATTCGCTGTAGGAGGTCCTTCATAAAATACAAAGCTTGGCTTGCCTTGACGATTTTCAATCGTCTGTTTAAATGTATCTTCGCGATTCCACTTCTCCAAGATGCGGAGTTCACGTTCCCTAGCTCGTTCTTTGACGTCTACTTTCTTCATTGTCCTCATCCTTTCTTCTCTATACAGAATCACTGTCGATAGCCTAGTAATACAAGTCTCCGGCCAAAAACACCAAAAAACCCCGTCCCATAAAGGGACGAGGTTGACTCGCGTTACCACCCTTGTTCTATCCGTACAGATGACCTACTCGTCATCGGCAGTTAAAGCCGGATAGCACTCTGAAGCATCTTCACCTAGTGCAAAGACGCAGTCGGATAACGGCCGACAGCCGATTAAGCTTACTTAACGTACGTTCAGCTTAATATCTCAGGGATGATGTCCACATGCGGTTCATTCATCGGTTCTCAGCTACCCCGACTCTCTGATGGAATAAACGGATGCAATGGTGTGTTCCCGTCGCTGATTGTTAATCATCATATTTCGATTATTACTATGTTATATCGTGTTTCGAGCAAAAAGTCAATGCAGCTTACTTGCCAGCTTAACGCAGCAATCAGCTCTTCTATAGGGCTCCAAATTAATACTCTTCTCTACTTACTTCTGCACGCTCAAGTCTGCTCACTTCTGCGCGCTCAAGAGCTTCCCAGCCATCTTGACTAAGCAACTCAAGCTGAGCTTCCACAAGCGTACGGAATCGAGCACGGTAAATAGAAGCCTGCTTCTTCAGCTCTTCTACTTCCAATGCGATCTTACGTGACTTGGCAAGTGCATCATTTACAATGCGATCTGCGTTTTTCTCTGCTTCCTTAACAATGAGCTGCGATTCTTTCTTTGCGTTGCTTTTCACATCGTCCGCTGCTTCTTGCGCAACAATGATCGTTTTGCTCAACGTTTCTTCAAGATTCGCAAAATGATCAAGCTTATCTTGCAAGCTTTGAGCATGATTATGAATTTCTTTATTTTCTTTAATGAGCGCTTCATAATCTTTAATGATTTGATCTAGAAATTCGTTTACTGCATCCTCATCGTAACCACGAAGCTTACGCGGAAACTCTTTGTTATGTATATCCAATGGTGTCAATGGCATTGCATGCACCTCCTTATAAATGTCGAACCTATCTTATTGATGTTATGAAATATACGTCCGACATCTGCGTCGAATCGTAGCAATTCAATGCCTTATTTGGTGTATCGGTGAAAGGAAGGAGCAATATGCTCCTTCATGTCTCATGCTGTACCCTTATTGATAAGTCCCCACCATCACACGCATGCGTCCCTTTTTAGATACCCCTTCTATTTCAAGCACTTTGAATCGACCAAAGCCTTGCAAAGAAACAACATCACCAACAGCCAACGGAACAGAAGGGTTTTCTTCTACTTTCCAATTGACTTTACAACGCCCACTTTTGATCGGGGCTGTTACTTTCGCACGACTTAAACGAAATACATCGCTCACAATTCCATCCAGTCGCATGGAAGCAACCGATATCGTAAATGGCTTCCACTCTTGCCCAGTGACACGCAATTCGGTAAAAGGAAGTAAATCCGTTAATACCGGAACGCGATGGACCTGCCTCAAGTGGGTGTCTAAAAAGGAAGCGATATCAGCGGTGACCAGTACATGAGCACCAGCATCACTCGTATGAATATCACCAATTTTGTCTCGTTTAATGCCAAGCCCAAGCAATGATCCCAAATAGTCACCATGCTCCAACTCGCTCATCCGTTGATCGGATGAAGAGATAGAAAGTACTGTCATCTCCATCGGCTCGGCCTCGACATAGACATATTCAGGTGCAATGATTGCCCTGCATCGCTCAGCACCTTCATATCCGCCGTCAATACGCAGTGCTACATCATCTCTGCGATTCACTAACGACTGAACAATATAGGCCTGTCTTGGGTCAAGGAAGTCCGTTAAACGGACTTCATGACGTTCTGCTGCTCGTGTAATCCATTCTGATGCGCGATCTACGAAAGGGCGCTCGTCAGGGTGAAAATGTACTTTAATCTGCTCACTCATCGTTTAACTGTCCTACAAAATATATGTGATTACAGTAATCAAACCGATTTTTACAAATTCCAATACGAACAATGCCACGATCGGAGAAATATCGAGCACTCCACCGATCGGCGGAATGATACGACGGAAAATAGACAAATAAGGCTCAACGATCTTGCCTATAATTTCACCGATAAAGCTCGATCTTACATTTGGTACCCAAGACATAAGAACGTAAATAATAACGAGCCACCAATAAATCTGAAATAAATAATGCACGTACTCAACTATAGTTAGTTCTAATGACGACAAATTAAGCTCACCTCGATTGCTTGTATTCCATATCCTCAGCGAACATTTCTGCTATGGAACCTTGAATTTCTACATTTTCAGGTACACAGAGAAAGATGTTGCTCCCCAGCTTAGAAATGTTCCCACTTAAAGCATACACTGTTCCGCTCAAAAAATCGATAATTCGGAGTGCCTGATCGGTCCGAACTCGTTGTAAATTAATGACAACAGAACGTCTTGAGCGAAGATGATCTGCAATTTCCTGAGCTTCGTCATACGAACGCGGCTCGCACAATACTACTTTGGATCCCTTTTGCGAATGAATGCTGACGACATTCGAAGCCTTTGCCTTTCTAGGTTCAAATGTCGGAGCCTCTATTTCCTGCTCATATTCCTCAGCGTGCTCTTCTCTATCACGGTCACGATCGCGATCACGTTCCGCATAATCGTACTCATCGTCCTGCACACTGAACATATTTAATATCCGGTTCATAACTCCCATACTAATCCCCTTCCTGCCCAACTAGGATGGAACCGAGTCGAACCCATGATGCACCTTCTTCGATAGCCACCTCGAAATCGTTAGACATCCCCATGGACAAATGCTGTAATGGTATACTGCGTGTCTCATTTAATTCGTTGCGCAATTGGCGCAAGCTGCGAAATACAGGGCGTGTCTCTTCTGGTTCTGCTTCATACGGAGCCATCGTCATTAAGCCGATCGGTTCGATATGTGGATATTGACTTAGCTTATCCAGAAATGGTTTAACCTCATTCGGAGCGAGACCATGCTTGGATTGTTCTCCCGATACATTCACTTGTATAAAGCAGCGTACCGTTATATCCAACGCTTGTGCCTGCTTCTCTATCGCTTCCGCCAAGGACACACGATCCAACGAGTGGATATAATCAAACTTACCCACTACATCCTTTGCTTTCTTCGATTGCAAGCTTCCTATAAAGTGCCAGCTAGCCTCGTTACGGAACTCATTCCATTTCGCTTCGGCATGATGCCAGCGATTCTCACCAATATGTGTTAATCCGGCACGGATAACGCGACCTGTCATGTCCAGCGATACATACTTCGTCACCGCTACAACATGAACATCCTCACGTCGTCTCCCGCTGCGCTCACAAGCAGCTGCAATACGACGCTCTACTTCTTCCATGCGCTGCAGTAATGTCATAGTTTCATCCCTTCTTCCAGCCAATCCAACTTGCCATGCGTCCCGTCCCTCCGCCTTCTACGCGGTGGGAATAAAATAATTGTGTGTGACAACCGGTACACCATGTAGTACATTCGATATGACTGCTTAAAATTCCTGCTTGAATCAACAATTGTCGATTGATTTCACGCAAATCCAGCATAGCTCGTCCTTCATTTGTCGGCTTCAACGCAGCATTTGCTTCTTTCGGTAGGCCATGCAGCAATTGCTGTATAGGATGTATTACCCGTTCATCGACTTCATAACAACATGCACCGATGGAAGGACCAATCGCAGCTCGAATATTAGTGAGTTCGGAACCATATGTACGCTGCATCGCTTCTACCGTACGTTCAGCAATTCTGCCAACCGTCCCTTTCCACCCAGCATGCGCAACACCGATCGCACGGGTTACTGGATCGACAAATAGGAGTGGTACACAATCAGCGTAGAAAGAGGTAAGCCATATACCCGCTTCGGTCGTTATAAGTGCATCCGAATCTGGTATCGCATCTTCACGCTCCAGCCTTCCCTTTCCCTTATCCGCTGCCTTTACTACATATACGTCTTGCCCGTGCACTTGCTCTGCACAGGTCCAAGCGTCAAACGGCATATTTACAACCGATGCCAGTCTTTTTCGATTTTCCACAACATGATTAGGGTCGTCCTGAACGTGTAGGGCGCAATTTAATGAATCCCTACCGCCTTGGCTCACTCCGCCAATCCTCGTCGTAAAGCCTGCTGTCAACTCAGGCATTTCGGATATCCATTTTTTCAACTCCAGAACGGCAGGATCTCCTGCTTCTAGATCATGATAAGTTTCAACATCTGTTGTCTCTTCTGTATATTGTCTATGCTTGAACTGAAAAGGTTCCATCATCTCACCTCTTCGATACAGTGTAACATACTATGAAGGGTCGCGTCTCATATCAAGCTGTGCATACTCTGCACAATTAAGCGCACCTAAGATCGAAAAGTTACTGCCTGACTATCAGACTCATCTGCTTTTTGCAGTTGATGCTGCTCCAATTTTACGAGCACAACATCTGCACCTATTTTGACGATGTTACGCCATGGGATAACTAATTCATTGCCACTGCCAAACAATCCGAACAACTTGCTATAATTCGGCACAACGATGGCATCAATTCGTCCCTGCTTCAAATCAAGCTCTAGATCGCTAATTTGTCCAAGTTTCTTACCATCTACAATATTGATAACATCCTTTGTTTGGAAGTCTGAAATTTTCATCACTGTCACATCCCATCTGTTAAGTTCCGTTATGCTAGTATATGTGCCACATGAGCAAAATGCCCTATTGTCCGCATATAACTTCTGCAAATGATTTGAAATAAGGGATGCCGATATCAGCTTCAAAATGAAATAAGAAAAGCCGCCCCAGTCCCTTTATAAGACCGAAGCAGCTTTTATAAATCTAGCCACACTATTCAATTATGGATTACGTACGAACGTGCTTCTGCATTTGATTAATAGCAGACTTCTCAAGTCGAGATACTTGAGCTTGTGAAATGCCGATTTCATCTGCTACTTCCATTTGCGTTTTGCCCTCAAAGAAGCGCATGGAGAGAATCATTTTCTCTCGTTCATTCAGCTTGCGCATCGCTTCTCTCAGTGCAATTTCTTCAATCCAAGATACATCTTTATTTTTATCATCACTGATTTGATCCATCACATAGATAGGATCACCACCATCGTGGTAAATCGGCTCGAATAAAGAAACTGGATCTTGGATCGCATCCAATGCAAATACGACATCTTCTTTCGGGACATTAAGGGCCTCTGATATTTCATTGATCGTCGGTTCACGTGCATTCATATTCGTTAGCGAGTCACGGACTTGCAATGCCTTGTAAGCAATATCCCGCAAGCTTCTAGATACTCGAATCGGATTGTTGTCACGCAAATAACGCCTGATTTCCCCAATTATCATCGGTACTGCATACGTGGAGAACTTTACATTCTGACCGAGATCAAAGTTATCGATGGCTTTCATGAGGCCGATGCATCCCACTTGGAACAAATCATCAACAAACTCACCCCGATTGTTAAAGCGTTGTATAACGCTCAATACCAACCGCAAGTTACCGTTGACCAGCTTTTCCCGAGCCGATAGCTCGTTACGCTGTTGCAGGGCCACGAACAATTCTCTCATTTCGGCATTCGTAAGCACGGGCAACTTAGATGTATCTACACCGCAAATTTCGACTTTGTTACGGGTCATTCGCGACTACCTCCCAAGGAGAAACATTAATGTACATTATCTCCTTGAGGTGCTTTTTTATTCCTGAAAATGTATCTCAACATCCAATTCAGCACATTCAAATTTTATACCATTTTGTTGAATTCTTTACGTAAACGCTTTATAATCCGCTTTTCTAAACGCGATATGTAGGACTGTGAAATACCGAGGAGATCAGCCACATCTTTTTGTGTCTTCTCTTCTCCATCTGACAATCCGAATCTCAATTCCATAATGAGACGCTCGCGATCACTAAGTTTGTCCAACGCTTTATGCAGCAATTTACGATCTACTTGATCTTCAATATTTTTATATATCGTATCATTCTCCGTGCCAAGCACATCAGACAACAGCAACTCATTGCCATCCCAATCAATATTCAGCGGTTCATCGAAAGATACTTCTGTTCGCGTTTTGCTGTTACGACGCAAATACATCAATATTTCATTTTCAATACAACGTGAAGCATACGTCGCCAGCTTAATTTTTTTCTCAGGGTCAAATGTGTTTACTGCTTTAATTAAGCCAATTGCGCCTATGGATACAAGATCTTCAATATGAATCCCTGTGTTTTCAAATTTACGAGCAATATAGACGACAAGACGCAAATTACGCTCAATGAGCATTGCTCGAATAGCTGAATCTCCACTAGACAGCCGCCCTAACAAATATTCCTCTTCTTCACGCGTTAATGGAGGGGGAAGTGCTTCACTGCCACCAATATAATAAACATCAGCTCGCTTGAGGCCTAAAAATAATAACAGTCGGTACATGTTAATTTTGACGACCATTTTCCACTTTAATCGCATTGCATTTCCCCCTTTATCCTCATAGGATATATAACTTATGTCCAGCTAGACTGTAACCTACAGCTAGGAAGCCTTGTGAGTTGATTCAACCTCACTCATCCCTGCAATTGGCTGGAGCAACGATTCTTCTAACAACTCAGGATGAATTATGGCTTGAAAACGGCGTTCCTGAGAAAGATTTTCTCCTTCTAATCCAATCACGACTTTCTTCGTCGCATAACAACGCTCACCATGTTTCAATCGAATATGGTCTGGACGAAAACCAAGCATCCAACTATTTGACTGGTTTACTGCACGATAGGGAAGCAGCCTCATCCGACTCTCATCAAATATACTTTCATTAGCCCGATCATTGTCTGTAAGTCCACCCATCTTCTCCATAACGCTTCCGCTTTTCACAATTTCCTTCCAATGAGGCGGCAATACGTCCTCCCATAGCGATACATCCATTACGATAACCGGAGTACCTGATAACGGCTCCTTCAGTCCATTGCCTGTATCAATAAGCCCCGTACAAGTACGGGCAATTGAACCAATAACGACTTCCAACTCCACACTGTAAGATTCGTGATGAACTTGCTGCTTACGTTCGCCCCAGGCTAGTTTATAAATGAGCAAGGCAAATACAAGGCCAAACACAACGATGGCACCGCCTGTAGGCAAGTCTTGTCTAGAGGCCCAATCCGCAGCAGCAGCAAACATCGTCCAACTGGAAGCATCTTTCCATAAATATTGAATGCCAAATGCGCCGCCAGCAATGACAAAAGCATGAAAATAGAAAGCACCTAAATTTCGTACCAAATTGCCAAAAGATTGATATCCAAATGCAGTAACGAGCATACATATAGATAAAAGCACTTTTCCACCTATCGTTACGAGAAACGGTATCGTCGGAAAAAATAGCACTCCTGCATAGATTGTTCCAAGAGCAGCAGCCCCCAACATGCGAAACCTAGAGGCTCGTATACTGCGCATGCGGGCTGTCAGCGCCAGCAAGGTCCAATCCAATATGAAATTCGTGACGAGAATAATGTCAGCGTATATGACGGTCAACGCACTCCCTCCTTACTGTCCCGCCATCAGTCAAGTAAGTTAGTTTAAGTATAAATAGAGGGTTATCCGAAGTCTGTCTAATGTTGGTTGTGGGAAAGCCACTTTTTTTGTCGAGCTTCAGGTGTAATTATTGGGGAAATCGATATACACATAAGAAGTACGTACTTATAGAGGATGATCTGATTTATACAACAAAGAAGCCCAGTGTCTGGATACACTGGGCTTCTTCCTATCTTCATAGCATTACCTTATATCATAGTAAGGTTGTGATTATTCATTGTTGTTACGGGAGCGATTACGCAAGAAAGTTGGGATATCAAGCTGATCTCCCGTCGGTTGATTACCAAACGGACGCAAGGAAGCAGAACGAACGTCTTGTGCTTCTTGAGCAGTTGGTGTAGAAGGTCTGCGAATCGGTGCTGCTGTAGGAGTTGGTCGATGCTCAAATCCTGTCGCAATTACCGTTACTTTGATATCATCCTTCATATTTTCATCGATGATCGCACCGAAAATCATATTTACTTCTGGGTCAGATGCTTCTGTAACGATCTCTGCTGCTTCATTCACTTCATACAAAGATAGATTCGCCCCACCCGTAATATTCATAATGACACCACGTGCACCATCAATCGAAGTTTCTAGCAATGGACTCATAATCGCTTTACGAGCTGCTTCCGTTGCACGATTTTCACCGTTTGCAATTCCAATACCCATAAGAGCGGAACCACGTTCAGTCATAATCGTTTTGACGTCAGCAAAGTCAAGGTTGATAAGACCTGGTACAGCGATCAAGTCAGAAATACCTTGTACAGCTTGAAGTAGAACATTGTCTGCTTGACGGAATGCTTCCATCATTGGCGTCTTCTTATCAACAATCTCTAGCAAACGGTCATTTGGAATAACGATAAGTGTATCTACTTTTTCTTTAAGTGCTTCGATACCAAGATCAGCATGCGTAGAACGCTTGCGACCTTCAAATGTGAACGGGCGAGTTACGACACCAACTGTAAGCGCACCACATTCTTTAGCAATCTCAGCAATAACTGGCGCAGCACCTGTACCTGTACCGCCACCCATTCCAGCCGTGACAAATACCATGTCAGCGCCTTTGAGTGTGTTCATAATAAGCTCGCGGGATTCTTCCGCTGCTTTCTTTCCTACCTCAGGATTCGCACCTGCACCTAGACCACGAGTAAGCTTGTCCCCAATCTGAAGCTTGTGTTCAGACTTTGCATAGTGAAGAGCTTGTGCATCCGTATTAACGGTAATAAATTCAACGCCCTTTACACCGTTGTCGATCATTCGGTTCACAGCATTGCTGCCGCCTCCCCCAACACCGATAACTTTAATTTGGGCTAGATGTTCCATTTCAAATTCAAATTCCAACATGAGTCCTCCATCTCCCCTTCATTGTGCATGGACGGCATGAAGTCAATTACTTAGGATTATTTTAATTAGATAAATTCGCTGAACATATTTTTCATTCGTTCGATAAATCCTGGTTTATTTGCCGTCTCCGCAGGAGCCGCCTTGCGCGGGGGTGCTTTCTTAGCTCCACCACTGTTGTTGCTGCGCGGGCGAATCGAGCGCAATACATGATGCAGAACACCTACACCACTTACGAATCCAGGATCTCTTACTCCAATAAAGTCAGGTATAGCGATACGTACCGATGTTTGAAGCTCTGCTTGCGCTGCTTTCAATACACCAGGCATCGAAACCGTACCGCCCGATAAAATATAACCACCTGGGAGATCTTCGAATCCTAATCTTTTCACTTCATTTTTGACCAAATGGAAAATTTCCTGCACACGTGGTTCGATGATATTCGCCAAAAATACTTGGTTAAATTCTTTCTCCACGTTGCTGCCGATACGTGTTACTTTGAAAGTTGTGTCTTCCAACGCTTCATCAATCCAAGCGCAACCGAATTTCAACTTCACCTTCTCGGCTTGGTCAGACATCGTACGCAATCCGTAAGCAATGTCATTCGTTACAAAGTCTCCACCAATTGGAAGCGTGGATGTAGCAGTCAACGTACCTTCCTGGAATACAGAAATCGTCGTTGCGCCAGCACCTACGTCCACAAGGACAGAGCCCATAACTTTTTCATCCTTGGATAATGCCAACTGTCCACCTGACAATGGCATTAACACGAGATCTTTAACATGCAAGCCCGCTTTTTCGACACATCTTAGCAGGTTATGTATCGCGGTCTTTGCACCAGTTACAATCGTAGCATCTACTTCAAGGCGAACGCCAATCATACCACGAGGGTCGTGGATGTCATGGAGTCCATCTACTACATACTGTTTAGCAACTACGTCAATAATTTCCCGCTCTGGAGGCAAAGCAATTACTTCAGCAGCCTTCAGAACACGTACTATATCTTCTTCACCGATTTCACGATCTTCATTGGACACCGCCACTACACCGTGACTAGATTGCAGCCCGATATGATTACCAGTTATTCCAACATACACTTCCGATATTTCAATACCGACCATGCGCTCTGCATGTTCGATCGCATTGCGAATCGAGTGCACAGTTTGATCAATATCTACAATCGCACCTTTGCGAATTCCCTCAGATTCAGCTGAACCGACGCCAATGATTTGCAGCGTTCCGTTGTTAATTTCGCCGATGATAGCGCGTACTTTGGATGTACCGATGTCCAAACTCACAATGATGTCATTGCTGCTCAAGCCGTGGCACCTCCCATTTCAAGTCAATTGTTGTATTTCCCAGATTATTATACACTCTATTCAACGCCAACAAGTCATTCCCTCTTTTTTCTACAATTTTGTCCCGTAATCATCATGAACACTATAATATAGCGTCAATATATGACAAAACATTGAAGAAAAAAGAAGGAACGGATGGGAAATACCATAACGTTTATTCTATCATTTAATTGGTTTATTGAGTAGAGTTTTTTTGTTCGTCTAGCACATCATGATCATTCTTTGCAAGGTTAGTATACGAGATATAGGAGTCTGCTTTCAACATCGTAATACGTCCCGGCTCTTGTGTTTCTACAACGCCACTTAAATAAGCAAGTTTAGTGGGCAATAAATCTACTGTCGTTATAACTTCAAATCCAGAGCGCGTATACATCCTGATACGATCCGAAAAGGAAGCAGATGGATCATATACGATTTCTGAAATGTCTGCAAGCAAACTGTCAGGAATTTGGATCAATTGTTTCGTCAACTTTGCTTTTAATTCAAGCGCTTGTTTGTCTTTCCAGCCCGTCAAGAGCGGTTTCTCGAGTACAACTGCCTTCATCTCAGATAACGAAACACTGCTTCCATTCACTAGACTTGCCAACACTTCGCCCTCAGCATCCAACTCATAAGCAACCGCTTCGAACTCTTCAACAAACACTTCTACTTTTCCTGGGAAATGCTTGTTCACTTTAACAGACTTCACAAATGGAAATGTAGACTTAATAGTAGCTACCACTTCATTATCAGAAACCGTAAAATAAGGAGCCCCAGCTACTAATCCAGTCGCTTCGCCTAGCCGTTCTGAAGTGACAAAGGTTTGTCCAATAAAAGTAACTTTATCTATTTTGCTTATCGGAGATCGAAAGAATAGTACGGCTAGAAGTACGATGCACAACAGAATAACTAGCCACAATATACGTTTACTTTTCCGTTTGCGCTCAGGCTTGTTAGGCAGCGCTGGAATTGTTCTCGCTTGCAAAAATTCCATTCCCTTCCATAGTAACAATAATACTTGTCCAACACAAATGGTAGACATGTACAATTGCACGGAATTACTCTCCCCTCCAAAAACGGAGGGGATGCATGAATTATATTATTTAACCACCATTAGCAAAATCTAACTTAGCTACTGCTGAACTACGTTTGATATTAGCTCCTAGCTTGCTAAAGAGCTGCTCAATACGCTCATATCCACGATCAATATGATGTACATGTTCGACAACCGTTCTGCCCTGTGCCGCCAAGCCAGCAATGACCAAGGCCGCACCAGCCCGAAGATCTGTCGCTTCCACCGTAGCACCGTATAGACGCGGTGTGCCTTTGACAAAAGCACTACTTAAGTCGACACGAATGTCTGCCCCCATACGGGTCAGTTCATCTACATGCTTAAATCTTCCCTCAAACACGGTCTCTTTCATCGTACTCACTCCGTCGGCCAGCGACAGCAGTACCATCAACTGAGACTGAAGGTCTGTTGGAAATGCAGGGTACGGAGAAGTAACAATGCGTTCAACCGCCTTTGCACGACCAAAGCTCGTTACATTAATTATATCATCACTAATAGCTATCTGAACACCAGCACGCCTGAGAATATGAATCAATGACGTAAGATGAGTGGCATCCGCATTCATAAGCGTAACAGCGCCTCTAGTAGCCGCAGCTGCGATCATAATGGTTCCCGTTACGATTCGATCAGGAATAATTTCATAACGACAGCCATGTAGCTTCTCTACGCCTTCAATAATAATTGTATCGCTGCCTGCGCCGGAAACATTGGCACCCATCGCATTCAGAAAGTTTTGCAGATCCGTAATTTCAGGCTCTCGTGCAGCATTCGTAATCACGGTTCTGCCTTCTGCTAGAACTGCAGCCATCATAATATTCTCTGTTGCACCGACACTTGGAAAATCAAGATGGATATCATTACCGATTAATCGTTCTGCCGTGCACGAAATCCGATTACCAACAATCTCAAGCTTGGCACCTAGACTTTGCAAGCCCCTCAGATGCAGATCAATCTTCCGCTCGCCAATCGCGCAACCACCAGGCTGGTAAATATGCACCTCTTTAAATCTGGCTAACAGCGACCCCATTAAGAAGATGGAAGACCGCATTTGCCGCATCATTTCTTCTGGGACATGTGAACCATGAATATGATTGTTGTCCAGAATGACGGTATGACCTTCTTGCGTCGCTCTGCATCCTAGACGTCTAAGGATGTTAAGCATCACATCAATATCCAGCAGCTTAGGAATGCGACCCAACTGGATAACACCGTCAGTTAAGATGGCAGCTGCCATAATAGGCAATGCGGCATTTTTCGCTCCTTGGATACGAATGGTTCCAGAAAGGGGCCTTCCACCCTCTATCACCAATTTGTCCAATGTATCACCTCCGAGATTACCGCTCACCCACCGCCAATAAGTTTGATTTCAGCATTTGGAGGCTATTATGGACTTTCTTTGTAGCCATTTTAGCCATTCCCCGTATTCCCTGCTGAATCCATACTATTAGGGTGAGCACGTCAGACGCTGTTGCTTGCCCGGTGTTTACAATGAAATTGGCCTGCTTCGTAGAAGTGGAAGCTGTGCCCCGACGACGATCCCCTCACCGCCAATTCCTCTGTCTCCAGTACAACCTCAGCTGATTGTGAGATTCGTGACTCCTCATATCCATGCGCATCGACATACCTATTAACGGCCCACCAAACTGTTTGGAGATGCCCTAACCATATCCGAAGCCCTAATGCGCACCTTTCCAAACTGCTCATTACGTAATAGCAGTTTGGAATAGCCAATTAGGTCATGTAGGACGTTGTCACGATTTATAAACCATAGTATGTCAGCGGATTATGTTGTGTGACAGACGCCTAAGGAGCAATATGCCGGGAAATAGCAAAAAGGGCAAATATCATTTGCCCTTTAGCCTTACCATTTCATTTACAATTCGAGTCGCCGAATCAGGTTGTCCAAACGCTTTAGCTCGCTCGGACATTTGCTTTCGATTGTCCTCATTGTGTAACAACTGTTCGATTTGACCAAATAGCGCAGCAGCGTTGAGCTGTGCTTCAGTCACCATAATAGCTGCGCCAGCCTGTTCTAATGAACGTGCATTCGCTTCTTGATGATTGTTCGTCACGTTTGGAGACGGAATCAAAATAGAAGGAATACCAAGCGCAGTCATCTCCGCCAAGGAAGAAGCACCTGCACGACTGATAACAACCGTTGTAGCAGCCAATACCTCTGGCATGTTTGAAATGTAGGGAAGAACGTGTAAGTGGTTGCGAATGCTTTGGCTGCCTGCTAGAACAGCCTTACGCGTCTCCTCGTAATAATTTTGTCCAGTCACATAAACGAAATGAACATCCGGTAGTCGCTTCAAGTGAGGAAGCATTCCTATCATCGCTTCGTTTATAGCTTTTGCCCCGCGACTTCCTCCAACAACCATGACAATAGGACTTCCAGTAGGCAAACCAAGTGATGCGTAGCCGCGATCACGACTTGCTTCAACAACTTCGGTAGCCCGCGGGTTACCCGTGAAAAGCACATGATTGGCCTTTGCAAAATACGATTTTGAGTCTTCAAAACTTACGGCAACTGTATCCACATAACGACTCAAAAACTTATTCGTCAAGCCTGGAATGACATTTTGCTCATGGACAATCGTAGGGATCCCCAGCTTAGCTGCAGCATATACTACAGGTCCGCATACATAACCACCCGTGCCTATGACAACATCAGGCTTGAATTCCTTCAGCAGTTGTTTCGCCCGACGAACACCTTGAATGAAGCGAATTATCGTCTTCACATTATCTAGCGAAAGCTTGCGCTTGAAGCCCGTAATATCAATCGAGGCAAATGAAATCCCCTCTTCTGGGACAAGCTTACTTTCCAATCCTCGTTCTGTTCCAATATATAAAAAAGTGCTTTTGGGATCGCGTTTTTCGCATTCCCGCGCGATGGCAAGTGCAGGATAAATATGTCCCCCTGTTCCTCCGCCGCTAAGGACGACGCGCATGTGATTCACCTCGCATAACGTGATATGTTAAGCAATATGCCGAGAGCCGTCAGCATCAAAGTAAGAGAAGATCCTCCGTAGCTAATTAACGGCAGCGTAATGCCTGTAACTGGCATCAGACCAATAACGACTCCCACATTGATTAAGACTTGTACCGCAACAATCCCCACGATACCTACAGCAAGCAAGCTTCCAAACATATCTGGTGCTGCGAGCGCCGCTCGCATTCCCCGCCATACTACAATCATAAATAGAATTATAACTGCTGTACAACCAATGAAACCAAGCTCTTCTGCTAGGATAGCGAATATAAAGTCTGTCTGTGGTTCTGGCATATAACTGTATTTTTGGCGACTCGCTCCAAATCCTAATCCTGTCAAGCCGCCTGGACCGATCGCATAAAGCGATTGAATAATTTGATAGCCCGAACCAAGGGGGTCCTTCCAAGGATCGAGAAAAGCTGTGATGCGCAGCAACCGATAGGGCGCGGCCAATATGAGAGCAACAAACCCGGCAGCCCCTACTAAAGCCAGGGACATCAAGTGCTGTATACGAGCTCCTGATATGTATATAACCAATAACGAAGCTCCTACCATAACGGTACCTGTACCAAGGTCTGGCTGCAGCATAATAAGTCCAAAAGCTGTCCCCATAATAAGCAGCGCTGGCATTAACCCTTTAATAAAATTCGTTATGGTTTGCTGAGATTCGGATAAACGATAGGATAAATAAACAACCATTGCAAGTTTCATGAACTCAGAAGGTTGTATACCAAACGATCCGATTCCAAGCCAACTTCGTGCACCGCCACGTACAACTCCTAATCCCGGAATTAATACGATAATTAACAAGGCAAAGCAGATAACCAATCCGACTTTAGCATAACGTTTCCATACGTGATAGTCTACGTTCATCGTGACAAACATCGCTGCTAGCCCCAACACAGCGAATAACAGCTGACGCTTCACAAAATAATACGAGTCTCCATAATCATGAAAAGCAAGTACTGAGCCTGCACTGTACACCATGACGATACCGATCGCGAGAAGCGATACAACGGCAACGATTAGCCACCAATCGGGCGCGGTTTTAGCTTTGACCATGCGGTACACCTCATTGGACAATGTAGAGGCTTGAACACCCCTCTACTTAAGAGTATGCACCGCTTCCTTAAACATTCGTCCACGCTCTTCATACGAAGGGAACATATCCCAACTTGCACACGCTGGTGATAGGAGGATGAGATCACCTGGCTGTGCAAATTTCTCTGCTTCATGAACGGCTTCCTGAATAGCAAGCGCTGCATCATCCACAGTGTCGACGACATGAATCATTTTCAGACCTGCTTGCTCAGCCACGCTGCGCAAAACATTTCGTGTCTGGCCCATCGTTACAATCGCTTTGACTCTCTCTGACAAATAAGGAATAAGTTCTTTGAAATCTAATCCACGGTCTAAGCCGCCTGCAATAAGAACAATAGAGCCTGGGAAAGCTTCCAGTGCCATTTGTGTCGCAATCGTATTCGTCGCTTTGGAGTTATTGAAGTACCGTACGCCACTGTGCTCTCGTACCCACTCCAAACGATGCTCAACCCCTTTGAACTGCCGCAAGGGCTCTACGAGCTGCTCAGGACGCGCTCCAGCTGCCAAAGCAATAGCACATGCCGCCAACGCATTATCCACGTTAAAACGTCCAGCTAGCCCAATGTCAGCTACATCGACAATACGATGCGTCACTCCTGCTTCATCACGGAACATTACCTGACGAGGAGTAAAGTCCGTCGTCCCTTCAGCTCCATAGGCAGGCTCCACATACGTGCCCACCTCTACCTCATTGGATGAGGAGAACTTCCATACACGAGCTTGGATACGCGATGCCGCCAACTGGCACATAGCATCCTCTGCATTCAAGACTGCAATGTCATCAGCTGTCATATTAGAAAATAATTTAAGCTTCGAGTCCACATAATCGTCCATCGATCCATGGTAGTCGAGATGGGTCTCTACTACATTCAACAACGCTGCTACACGCGGACGGAATGAGGTTGTACCTTTTAACTGGAAGCTACTTAACTCTAGTACAACCGTTTGATCTGCAGCTACTGTAGGTGCCACTCCACTGAAAGGCGTTCCAATATTACCTGCCACGAGCGGCTTCAGCTCTGCAGACTCAAGCATTTTTCCTACCCATGTTGTTGTTGTTGTCTTACCATTGCTGCCCGTTATACCGATAATAGGAGCCTGACATAAATGATAGCCAACCTCAATTTCGGTTACGACCTCGATCCCGATAGCCAGTGCCTGCTGAACAGGTTCTGCTGTATATGGAATGCCGGGATTTTTCACAACGAGGGATACTTGGTCATGAATAAGACCAGCAGGATGCCCTCCCAATACAACACAAATGCCCAAAGCTTCTAATTCAGAAGCTTCGGGACATAGGTGTCGTTCTTTTTTATCATTAACCGTGACATTTGCACCAAGCCCATGAAAACGCTTCGCTACCTCAGAACCGCTCTTCGCCATTCCAAGGACAACGATTGATTTACCGCGATACGTGTCTGGTTGATTCATCGATTACAACCCCTTGTTTATCCATAGTCCGAGTCCAGCCAACACAATGCCAGCTGCCCAGAACGTAATGACGACACGCCATTCAGACCAACCTGACAATTCAAAGTGATGATGGATAGGACTCATTTTGAATACGCGCTTGCCACGAGTTTTGAAAGAGATAACTTGGATAATAACAGACAGCATCTCCACTACGAATACTCCTCCGATAATAATAAAGAGAAGCTCTGTCTTCGTAAGAATGGCCACTGCCGCCATCGCCCCACCAATACCTAGTGAGCCAGTATCTCCCATGAACACTTTAGCTGGATGCGCATTGAATACCAAAAATCCTAGTACCGCACCTACCATAGCGGCCGCACAAACAGCCGCGCTAATTTCTGATGTTTGTAAAGCTATAATAGCAAAAGCAGCAAAAGCAATTGCACTAGAACCAGACAATAAACCGTCCACTCCATCTGTAAAGTTAACGGCATTGCTGATCGCCATAAGCATTAAGACAACAAAAATATAATAGAACCAACCCAGATCAAGACCTACACTCGTGCCTGGAATACCGACAAACGTACTGTGGTTCATCTTAATGAGCAATGCACACACGATTCCAGCAAAAAACAGCTGTCCAAATAGCTTCTGCATCGCCGTTAATCCTAGTGAGCGACGAAACACAATCTTAATGTAATCATCCAAAAAGCCAATAAGGCCATATCCTAGTGTTGCTACAAGCAGCACATAGAAGTCTGTATTAATAACCGAGAATTTCAAATATGCCAACGTAAAAGCAAGTAAAATAATAATACCGCCCATCGTTGGTGTCCCAGCTTTTTTCAAATGAGCCTTTGGCCCGTCATCACGCACTTGCTGACCGAATTTTAACCTACGCAGCAACGGAATGCATAACGGGCCTAATATAACGGCTAGGATAAACGATACTCCGACTGTCATCATGATTAATTTGAAATCCAATCCTTACACCTCCCGCTACGCCTGACCGGTTTAATGCTGAGCATGTATCCAGTCTTTCACAACTTCCTCAAGTTTCATTCCCCGAGACGCCTTCAATAGAACGACATCTCCCTCTTTGACGATAGCAGCAAAGTAATGTTGCAGCTCATCCTTGCTATCAAATGCTTGAACAGCATCTTCCGACAACTTTGTTGCAGCTCCTTCAGCAATCGCTCTACCAAGCCTTCCATACGTAAGCACGACATCTGCCATCTCTGGCGTAATCGTAGTCCCTACCTCATAGTGCAGCTGTTCTTCCGTCTCACCCAGCTCCAGCATATCGCCCAAAATAGCAATTCGCTTCGCTGCATCATCTTTCGGCATGGCTGCCAACACTTGCAATGCAGCTTTGGTAGCCGTAGGACTCGCATTGTATGCGTCATTCAATAAGGTCCAACCATCACGCGTCACTGTTTTCTCGATGCGCATGCCAGATATTCTTGCTCGCTCAAGACCTTCTGCAATGAGCGGCTGCGGCACACCAAAATGCTGTGCAACTGCAATCGCGGCCAATGCATTCATTACATTGTGCTGACCAAGAATCGGCAAACGATACATCATTGGGCCGAACGCTTCGGACGATAATGTAAAGCTGATTCCCTCTTCCGATTGCATGATCGCATCTGGCTTATAGTCACAATAAGCTTGCAGACCAAACTTAACCGTCTTCATGGAAGCAGGTTGAAGCGTTGCCGGTTCATCCAGCACCTCCGTTATTAGAGGTTCATCTCCATGACAGATAAACAAGCCACCTTCACGTAGTCCACTAATGATCTCAAGTTTAGCTCTAGCAATTTCTTTGCGGGAACCAAGTTGAAGCAAATGAGCATCGCCCACATTAGTTATAATCGTGACATGCGGATTGACGAGCTTCGTAAGGAGCTCAATCTCCCCACGTCCACTCATGCCCATTTCCAGAACAGCAATTTGCGTATCTTCAGCCATATTAAGCACCGTAAGCGGAAGCCCAATATGATTATTGAAGTTTCCTTCTGTCTTATGCACACGATACCGTGCAGACAGTACAGACGCCACAAGATCCTTGGTAGTCGTTTTGCCGTTACTTCCTGTCACAGCAACAATCTGTACAGGAAGCTCTTGAATATAGGACTGAGCTAATTGCTGCAACGCAGCTAACGTATCTTCTACTAGAATTAATGGAAGATCAACATTAGGATGCGGATGATCATTTTGCCACAGCGCAGCAGCTGCACCGTCTCGAATAGCTTGTTCGACGTAAACGTGCCCATCGAAGCGTTCCCCAGACAGCGGAACGAACAGTGCACCTATCTTAGTTTGTCGTGAGTCTGTATATACGCCATTAACCACAATGTCAGCGTGAGTTGGATGTACCAACTCACCGCCGCACATAGTAGCAATAGCTGCTAAACTCCGTTCATTCACGAACCGATTCCCCTTATCGCTTCCTCGGCAACCTTACGGTCATCGAAGTCAAGTATTTCCGTTCCAATGATTTGGTAAGTTTCATGCCCTTTCCCCGCAATCAATACTACATCGTTAGGGCTTGCCATTTCAATAGCTTTTGTAATCGCAGCTTTACGATCAACGATGAGCTCATAGCGCTCTTCACTTACCTTGTCAGCCTTTAATCCTTCTTCAATATCAACCAAGATCAGATCTGGAACTTCTGTTCTTGGATTATCCGAAGTGACCAACAAATAATCTGCATAGCGAGCAGCAATCTGTCCCATAATCGGACGCTTCTTACGATCGCGATCCCCACCGCAGCCAAACACACAGAAGATACGGCCTTCTGCAAATTCCTTAACCGTCTGCAACACGTTCTCCAATCCATCTGGTGTGTGCGCATAGTCAACGATGACAGCGAACGGTTGGCCTGCTTGAACAGCCTCCACTCGACCTGCAACACCTTCAATCGATTCCAAGCTGTTCACGATCGCAGACAATTCAATACCTTCAATGAGTCCCACGGAAATGGCAGCAAGTGCATTGTAAACGTTGAACTTACCAACCATACGAAGCTGAATGTCTGCATTGCCTTTAAACGTGCGCACATGGAACTTTGTGCCTTGTGCTGTAATGCGGATATCTGTCGCTCTAACGTCTGCACCTTCGTGCATACCATACATGATGGTCTCTGCAGTCGTCATGCGCTTAAAGACAGCACTTGCCTCATCATCAGCATTCAGTACTGCATAAGAACGTTCTTGCTCAGTAGCACTGTATGTGTTACCAAGACGCGAGAAGAACAATCCTTTTGCATCACGATACGCTTCCATCGAGCCATGATAGTCAAGATGATCCTGCGTAAGATTTGTAAACACAGCCACGCGGAAGCGGCTGCCAGCTACTCGAAGCTGCTCAAGTGCATGAGACGACACTTCCAATGCGCATGCTTGCACACCTTGATCCGCCATATCGCGTAAAGAGCGTTGAAGCTCATAGGAGCTAGGCGTAGTTCCAGACATCGGGAATACTTGGCCTGCATAACGCATCTCAATTGTGCCGACAACACCTGTTGAGATCGCAGCATCTTGCAAGATTTGCTCAATCAAATATGTGGTTGTTGTTTTGCCGTTTGTACCCGTTACACCGATCAACTTCACTTCTTGACTCGGATAACGATAGAATGCATTTGAAATAACAGCCAACGCATGACGAGCATCCTTGACAATCAGTTGCGGGATATCAAGTTCCAATTGACGCTCTACTACGAGCGCTGCAGCACCTTGCTCAACAGCTTTAGGCGCATATTGATGACCATCCTGTGCAGTACCTGAAATACAGAAAAACAAGTCACCTTCTTGAACGAAGCGCGAATCAATTGCTATACCTGTAAACGTAGTCGTTTGGTCTCCAATTAACGTGGAGGTTAGTAGTGTAGAAGCTGCTTCAGTAAGATTCATATTTAATGTTGTCATCTATCATTCCTCCATCTCTTCTCCCATGTAAATACGTATTGTAGAACCTTTCTCTACACGGGTTCCCGGCTTCGGTGCTTGGTGAATGACCGTTTGTCCAGAGCCGGATTTGGATAATAAAAAGTTCGTGTTCATATCTTCGTATAAATCCGATAATGTTTTCCCTACAAGATTCGGTACCGTCACGAGCGGCTGCTCGTCAATGCGGTACTCTCTTGGCACTTGCTTCTCACGCGGCTTTACGCCAAGAACTTCTAAGGAATCGGCCATAATCCGCTTCACAATCGGAGCCGCAATCAGTCCACCAAATTGAATACCTTGCGGATCATCAACTGCTGTATAAATAACAATTTTGGGATCATCTGCGGGCGCGAATCCGATAAAGGAAACGATATGCTCATCAGGCGAATATTTGCCATTAATAACCTTTTGAGCAGTACCTGTCTTACCGCCAACACGATAGCCATCGATGAATGCGTTGCGACCTGTTCCCTGCGCTACCACATGCTCAAGCGCATCACGTACTTTAGCAGAAGTTTCAGGTGAAATCACTTGCTTTACCATTTCAGGTTCAATTTCATCTACTACCATCCCCGTCTCAGGATGGATAAATCGCTTCGCTATATGCGGTTTAAACCATTTACCGCCATTAATGGCCGCGGATACTGCCGCAATCTGCTGAATCGGAGTGACAGAGACCCCTTGTCCGAACGCAGTCGTCGCAAGCTCAACGGGTCCGACACGATCCAACTTAAAAAGTATACCGCTTGCCTCACCACTTACGTCAATACCTGTCTTCTGTCCGAACCCAAAATTGCGTATGTATTCAAACAGTTTTTCTTTCCCTAGTCGATTGCCCAAAGCAACGAATCCAGGGTTACAGGAATTTTCAACAACTTCTAAAAACGTTTGGCTGCCATGACCGCCTTTCTTCCAGCAGCGCAGGCGCGCCCCCCCAATCTCAACACGACCAGGATCGAAGAAATGCTCGTTCTTCAAATCTACTTTACCTTCTTCTAAGGCAGCAGCCAATGTAATAATCTTGAAGGTCGAACCCGGCTCAAACGTCATCCATACAGGTAAATTACGATTGTACACATCTGCTGGATATTCATTGAAACGTTCTGGTGAATAATTAGGACGACTGGCCATCGCCAATATTTCTCCTGTGTTCGGGTCCATCGCAATCGAGACAATATGTTTAGGATTCAAATCTAGCATCGCTTGATCTAACTCCCGCTCCATTATTGTCTGTATATCTTTGTCAACCGTCAATTGTAAATTCAAACCATCCCGTGGCTGCATGTACTTTTCACTTGAATTTGGCATCATTCGTCCAGCTGCATCGGTAAGAAAAGATACATTTCCATTTTTGCCGCTTAAAGCTGAATTATAGCGCTCTTCTAGTCCGGACAACCCTTGATTGTCTATACCTGTAAAGCCAAGTATATGACTTGCCAAATCCGTATAAGGATAATATCGCTTATTATCCTCAGATACGACAATACCAGGCAAGCGCAGCTCCCGAATTTGTTTTGCCTTTTCAACAGAAATCTTTCGCCCACCTGGTTTAAGCTTCATCGTCAATTGCCGCGTTGTTATGATGCGCTTAATCTCTTCTGCTGGCATGCCGAGAAGCGGAGACAGCTTGGCCGCTGTTGACTCCGCATCTTTAATCTGAGCAGGAACAGCTATAACGCTGGGAGAGCTGACATTATAGGCAAGACGATCACCATCCCGATCTACAATCTCACCACGTTTCGCTGTTACCGGAATGTTGCGTCTCCATGATTCCTCAGCCTTTGCACTGATTTCATCTCCTTGCCACAATTGTACAACGGCAAGACGAATAATAAGAGCCATAAATCCAACTGTCATAAGCGCAATGCCGATTACGAGACGATTGCGCACCGTCGTTGCTGACACTTTCACGCCTACCCCTCCTTTGTCCGACATTGGTTCATAATCAACCTATTCGAATCATTTGGGGGATAGAACAAGCTACTTACTCTTCGGTGCCAATTTTACATATACGGTACGCTGCCCGCCTTCATTTTTCTCTTCATAGGAAGTAACAAAGCCTTCACCTTCCACTTGCACTTTCCTATCAAGTAAGGAGCATATCTCCATCACATCACGCAGTGATTTGCCTTTTAAATCCGGCAATGACATTTTATCAGCCTCACCTGTTAGCAAATACAGATGCTGATCTGTGGCAAGCCACTCTCCTGCTTTAGGAACTTGATCTTTAATCGTTGGGCCATTGCCTATCATTTCATATAAAATCCCTTGTTCAGCTAGCTTTTTCTTCGCTTCAGCAGGTTTTAACCCTTTTACATCTGGAGCTTTGACGAAATTGCTTTCGCTGCTCTTGGAACTTACTTTGTTTCTTTCCTGCGTAGTAGGGACTCCCATATAGCGCAGTGATTTGTAGACGATATCCTTAAACATCGGAGCCGCTACCATTCCCCCGCCTGTATAGATATAATCCTTCGGATCATCTACAACAATAAGTACAACAATTTGAGGGTCCTCAACAGGCGCGTAGCCGATAAAAGAAACAACCGCTCGCTCTCTGTCATATTCCCCATTAACAACTTTGAGGGCTGTACCTGTTTTACCAGCAGCACGGTAGCTTTCCATGTAGGCGTTCTTACCTGTGCCGATTTTCTGGTCGGATATAACCTGCTCCAAATACTCGCTAACTTGTTTCGCAGTCGACTCATCGATAACTTGTCTTACCATTTCTGGCTTACGCTGCTCTACAGTTCCGCTAGCTGGATCCTCAATCTTCTGGACAATATTCGGCTTCATCAATTTACCACCATTCGCAACAGCAGAAACAGCCATAAGTTGCTGAATAGGGGTAACCGTTACTTGGCCGTGACCATAAGTGGCAGCCGCGTAATCTGCTGGATATTGGAATCCAAGGTATCCCTTATTTTCTCCGGGCAATTCAATGCCTGTTGGTACACCAAAGCCAAACAATTCGATGTAAGATTTAAAAGTCTCTTTTTCCATCTGCTCATACCCGAGCTTAACGAAGGCAACGTTACTTGAACGCTTCAAGCCTTCCAAATACGTAATCGTTCCCCAACCAATATTGTTATGGTCACTAATTCGACGGCCACCCGCTCGAATAGAACCGGATTGGAAGTATGCATTCGGATTAAAAATATTTTCTTGCACCGCGGCAGCCAAGGTTACAATCTTGAACGTGGAACCTGGCTCGTATCGAGATTGAACAGCATGGTTATAGAAAGCGGATAAACTTTCTGCTTCCCAGTATTTATTAGGATCAAAAGTCGGCATATTGGCCATTCCTAAAATATTCCCCGTCTTAGGATCGGCTGCAATAGCGGTAATACTTTGCGGACGATACTGGTTGTATACTTTTTGCATCGAGCTTTCAATATATTGCTGTATCGTTTGGTCAATCGTCAAGTAGACGTTCTTTCCATCCTTTGCAGGCTTATACATTTCCGAAGCAGAAGGCAGCTTATTGCCGATACGGTCTTTCTCATAATAGACACTACCATCCTGCCCGCTCAATACTTCGTCAAACATAACTTCTACGCCGCCAACTGGCTTCTCTTCTTTGTCCAAATAACCAAGCACATGGGACGCCATATTTCCTTTTGCATAGAAGCGTTTGCTGTCAGGCATTAAATATAAGCCGATATCCGCCTTTCCGGTTTGCTTTTTCAAGTCGGAAATGAACGTATTCAGCTTATCAGCAGGTTCTTGATCAATTTTCCACCCTTCACTCCGGACTTCACGATGAATCGCGTACTCCCCACTCGTACCCTTTTTTCGGGTTAGCTCAAAGAGCTCGTCCTGTGGCTTACCAAGTACCTGATGAAGCTGCTCTACGATGAGCTTCTCAACGTCTATATTTTTTTCAATTAACTTGCTGTCTGTCTTCAGCGTTTGAATGACTTTAGGATTAACGGCTACTGTATATGCAGGAGCGTCCATTGCCAGCACATTACCTTGTTGGTCATAGATCGTGCCCCGCTTAGCATCAAGGACTTTGTTAGCAGACCATGACGCCTTAGCTTCCTCCATCCAAAAATCCACATTCCATACTTGGTACCAAAATAACCGGCTAATTAAAATAACAAAAAAGAGGGAGAATATCCCTCCTATAATTATCGTTCGTAATTTGATGCGCTTAACCATACCGTACTCCTTATTGTCTGCACTTGTTGTTAATGGCAGGCATCTCCCCAAATTCCATTAACGTGTAACTTTAGGTGCAATGATGTCATTCGGCTTATCTGACATTTTGAGACCTTTGTCTTTAGCGAATTGCTCAATTCTTGCCCAATCGGACTTTTTCTCTCTCTCTACTTTGAGCACATTCGATTCAGCGTGCAGCGCCTCTGTCTGACGTTTGAGAGTCTGCACATTTTTATTGGTCTCGTAGATAATGGCATAACGATAAATGAGCACGCTTGCGATCAGGACACAGAACACAATCGTGAACAAATACAGCAACTTCTCCTTTGCCGACAACGTCGACTTGCGTGGAGCCTGCTGCTTCTTATGCGGTTGACGCTCACGTTGTCGTACAGGTGGCTTGTACTTCGGCTTAACAGCCAAGTTGCCTCTTACATATGCCATACCTTTGCTCCTTTCAATCTAACTTTTCCGCGACCCGCAGTTTGGAAGATCGCGATCTTGGATTATGTTCAAGCTCCGATTCGCTCGGAACGATTGGTTTACGATTGACGAGCTTCAGCACAGCTTTGGCTCCACATGCGCACATTGGAAGATCCGGTGGGCATTCACATGTTCCCACATAAGACTGGAACGTCTGCTTACAAATACGATCCTCTAACGAATGGAACGTTATGACTGCAACACGCCCATCAGGCTTCAGACAACGTATCGCTTGCTGTAAAGCATCTTCAAAAGCAGCGAGTTCATCATTAACAGCGATTCGCAGCGCTTGGAAGCTCTTCTTCGCCGGATGACCGCCAGTACGGCGTGCAGCAGCAGGAATTCCCTTCTTCACAAGCTCAGCCAGTTGGCCTGTTGTTTCAATAGGCTGCTTCGCTCTTTCTTCGATGATGACACGCGCAATACGACGTGAGAACTTCTCTTCACCATACACGAATAAAATTTTGGAAATCTCAGCTTCAGACCATGTATTCACAATGTCATATGCGGTTAACAGCCCCTGTTGATCCATTCGCATGTCCAACGGAGCGTCGTGATTATAACTAAATCCACGCTCACCCTCATCAAGCTGAGGCGATGATACACCTAGATCAAATAAGATACCGTCTACTTGAGGTACACCGTCTACTTCAGGTACCCCAGCCTGTTTCAACGCTTGCTCTAAATGACGGAAGTTCGTCCGTACGAGTGTAACTCGATCCCAATAAGCTGCTAGACGAACTTTGGCGTTGTCATGTGCCCAATCATCTTGATCGAGCCCAATTAATCTTCCTACTGGCGATAGCTGAGAGACGATTAACTCGCTATGCCCAGCTCCCCCTAAAGTACAATCTACATATATACCGTCAGGTCGAATGGCTAATCCATCCACCGACTCTTCTCTTAGAACCGTGACATGATGAAACAAGTAAACTCCTCCTACATTCCGTTTCCTTCTAGCTGTTGCCTTTGTTGAAGCATGGCAGGGTGATGCTTCTTATTAGAAGTTAAAATCGACCAATGTTTCCGCAATTTCACTAAAGGCAGCAGCGGACTCATTGACATAGTGTTCCCAAGCTTCCTTGCTCCACACTTCTACTCGATTTTGCACGCCGATAACCATACATTCTTTCTCCAGCTTGGCATATTCACGTAGATGATTCGGAATGTTAACGCGGCCTTGTTTATCCCATTCACACTCAGAAGCACCTGAAAAAAAGAACCGAGTGAATGCGCGAGCGTCAGCTTTCATAAGCGGCAGCGCCTGCAGCTTATGCTCCAGTTGCTTCCACTGATCCATAGGATAAACAAACAAGCATTGGTCCAATCCTCTAGTCAATACAAATGTGGTGCCTAGGTTATCACGTAGCTTAGCAGGAATGATAAGGCGGCCTTTGTCATCGATACTGTGCTGATATTCGCCCATAAACATCGCCTACCACATCCTCCCTATTATTCACCACATGTCCCCACTTTCCACCACTAACGCAATACTTATTCGCTATAAAATTAAAAAATCCTGCTTTGCAAGCAGGATTTTTGTTATTCCTATTTATGCTAACTTTTTTATTATGCCTATCCCTTACCTACTCTTTCTGTTTTGACGCGCTGCGAGACTGCCTTCTGCGTCGTACTTTATACACGATAGGGAAGACGAGAATGGAAAAAACAATAACAAATGGTAGTATTGCTACTGCTGCAAGCAAAATCCCTTTTCCAAGCCCTACGAGTGCCTCCAAACTGTTAGTAAGCGTCCGGCCAATCCGTTCTCCGAATGCTTCTTCTAGTTTCTTCGCAGCAATGTTCTCCGATGACTCATAGACACGAAGCTGAATCGTCGACATCGAAACGAGATTATTCAAATATTTCTGACGCCCAACAATTCGCTCAATTTCCTCCTGCGTAGTGGCCAACGTATCGGAATAGCTGAGCAAGTCGTCCGCTTTTGTCGCTTTCTCCATGTAACCAAGTAATCGTGATTCAACCAGTCTCTTCGCCTTAAGTCTAGATTCTAGATCTACGTATTCCTCCGTCACATCTTGTGTCGTGTAGCTTCTTGCAAAGCGTTCTGTATCCAATTGTTCCAACATCGTTATCAAAGCTTGGAACTTATCAGCTGGTACTCGAACCGTATATATACCACCGTGTTCATGGTCATTTTGAGTATCTGAGTATTCAGTAACATACCCTCCTGTACGATGAATCAGCTCGTTGATAGAAGGTTTAACCGTTTCATACTCCTTTACTTCCATCGTAATTTCGGCTTTGTACACAAGTTTGCGGTTTTGTGCGGCAACTGGTTGTGCAACTAGTTCTTGATCGGCTATTTGGTGGTTGTCCGAATTTGAAACCTCTGTTTGGATTTCATTTTTAGCCGTCTCTTGAGCATTCTGTTGATTATCCCTATCAGTTTGAGTCCCGAGCATTTCTGTCTTCGCTTCTGAACTTACTGAACTTTTTAAACTTGTTGAGCTGCCGCAACCTGCCAACATCGACGCGAGAATAAGTAAAAGTACACATACATGCAGTGTTAATCCGTTCCCTTGTTTTCTCAGATTTCTCTTCTTCCTCTCTGCAAATCTACACACCATATCTCCCCCTTCGTTTAATTGTATAATTTTACCTACAAATCTATCACTAGACGAAAAAAGACACCGTGATGTTGCATCACGATGCCTTCTATGGTGAACAAGATTATAATCTTTGTTTATTTGCAAAAGAGTGGATTAATGCTCTTGCCAGCTATCTAAATATTTTTTCTGCTCATCCGTCAACGTATCAATTCGCATACCGAGCGATTCCAGCTTCAAACGCGCTACTTGCTCATCAAGCTCATAAGGTACATTAATAACGTGTTGTCCAAACTCTTGGTAGCGGTCATTGACATATTTCAAGGACATCGCTTGAAGAGCAAACGTCATATCCATAATTTCCGCTGGATGTCCATCACCAGCCGCCAAGTTAACAAGACGACCCTCAGCGAGCACATAAATGCTGCGTCCATCGTTCAACTTGTATTCTTCGATATTACGGCGAACGGTGCGAATATTAGCAGAGCGAACTGCCAATTCAGGCTTGTTAACCTCAATATCAAAATGTCCGGCGTTGGATAGAATAGCTCCATCCTTCATCACATCATAATGTTCGCCGCGGATAATATCACGATTACCTGTTACCGTAACGAATATATCCCCTAGCTTCGCAGCCTCTTCCATAGTCATGACACTAAATCCGTCCATGTAAGCTTCTACGGCTTTGATGCTGTCAATTTCCGTGACGATAACTTGTGCTCCGAGACCTTTCGCACGCATCGCAACACCTTTACCACACCAGCCATATCCAGCAACGACAACCGTTTTACCAGCTACGACTAGGTTGGTCGTACGATTAATACCATCGAATACGGATTGACCCGTTCCATAGCGATTATCAAACAAGTACTTACAAAATGCATCATTCACCGCTACCATCGGGAAAGCCAGTTGCCCTTCCTTCTCCAGCGATTTCAAACGCAAAATACCTGTCGTCGTTTCTTCAGCACCACCACGAACTTGCGGTCGTAAGTCTGGACGCTCAGAATGTAGAATCGTGATGAGATCCCCACCGTCATCGATAATTAAATCAGGCTTTGTTTCTAGTGCATGAATGAGCAATTGCTTGTACTCAACGGGATCTGGATTATACTTTGCAAAAACCGTAATGCCATCTTCCACTAGTGCTGCACATACATCATCTTGAGTAGAAAGCGGATTGCTTCCAGTAATCGTAACTTCAGCTCCACCTGCTTGAATGACTTTCGCCAAATAAGCTGTCTTTGCTTCAAGATGCAAAGATATCGTTACTTTCAAACCTTTAAAAGGCTGCTCCGCCTCAAATTGTTCGCGAATGCGGTTAAGCACTGGCATATGAGCTCGTACCCAATCAATTTTCAAGTGTCCTTCTGGTGCTAATTGGATATCTGTAATAATGCTGTTTTGCAAAGCTTTCGTAGATGTCGACATACGTTACCCCTCCACATGTTTAAAATAAACGTCGTCTGACTTGCCTCTAGCTGCACACACCATAACATCTATGATCTAAAAACAAAGAACATAGCTCCCTAATGACCACGGACTCTTTCTCTCAAGTTGTATTCTGCTCTAGTTGTTACATAGATACAAGTCGATGTTCGCCTTGCCATACGACAGGCGCATCCATAATAACTTTGTACCAATCAGCTCCGTAGCGATTCTCGTAAAGCGCCATATTGAATACTCGCTCTTGCGGACGATCCAATGGCCACAAAGCGAGCTTCAGGCGTTCCCACTGTCTAAGCCCAGATTCATGCTGTTTCTTCAAAGCATCCTGTGATCGATTATGCAAATAATCAATCTGTTCCAGCACTTTATCGCGATTCATATCCCCTAGCTTGCCAAGAGTAGGGAGCGATTGATTCAATACGCTTAACAATTCTGCATACTGATGCTCCACATCTCCTCGCAGTTGAGCAAAGCGTTCATCCAGCTTCAGCTCATCTTGGGATGCTAGCCATTCATTGCGCTTAGCTTCATATTGATTACAAATATGTTCAACTTGCAGCTCGTACTTGTTCAGCAATTTCTGCAAGGTTCCCTCCACACAAGTAAACGCCATACGCGGCCAAATAATAGGCATTTTCATACCGATTGCAGAAAACGCATCCTTCGTTTGTGCCCAATAAGCAATCTCACCTGCACCTAACACAGTAGCAAGCACAGGGAATAAATATTCTTGCATCAGCGGTCTAGTCATCACATTGTTGCTAAATCGCTCAGGATGCTGCTCGGTAAGCTGCTCCAATTGAGCTTGTGAATATTGAATCGTGCGCTTTCTGTCTGCAAATACACCTTCTTGATGCATAAGAAGAACGCGTTCACCTTGCTCCAGCACGAATAAATTAGCGCTTTCTTCAGCATGATCCGCCTGAATAGGATAACCAGCTGCTCGCATCCTTTGTTCACTTTGTGCATAGGCTTGTTGAAGTGCATCTTGCTGTTGAATGATAGACTTGAACAACGGCCCTTCCAGTGCACGTAGATGCTCATCTGCAGAATCAAGCAAGACAAGCCCTATTTCACCGAACATGTAACTCAGCAATCTTGCGCACGCCTCAGTTAGCGATGAGCTCTCCTGCATAATCATCCGATAACGCTCCAACATAGGTGCCTTGAATTCAGTTGCAGGAAGCAGTTCTTCTAACTGCCCTATAACTGCATCCCAATCACTCTCATCTACATGATAGTAACTCACTGGCTGCCTTCCTGAAGGTGAATGCTCCAAGCGAATGCGTTGAATGCCAGCTTGAGAGGAAAGCATATAGGTATGGTTCACTTCATCGAAGTCGTGATCCTCGCCTGCAAGCCAAAATACAGGAATAACCGGACGCTCTAAGCGCTGCTCTGCCTCCTGCGCCATTCGAATGATCGATATCGCCTTATATACAACAAGTAACGGACCGCCAAGCAGTCCTCCTTGCTGGCCACCTACAACAACCAAGGCCTGACTATCTTGAAGACGTTCTAAAGAACGTATCGCTTCTGGGTGATTGTTCACCTTCTGTTGATACTGCGTAAGGACTTTGACAAGTTCAAAACGGTCTGCTCGCCTATGTGCTGCTTCATCAACCCATGAGACGCGCTTATGCCAATCCTCATCAGGATGAAATTCATAAAACTGCTCCACAACAACCGGATCTCGCTCTATGTAAAGTTTCGCTAATTGTTGTGATACGGGAACCGGCAACGTATCCCAAGTTGTCATTATAAGCCGCCTCCTCTACAACCTTGATTTTACACATCGCTGCTTGACCCGTCAAAACAAAACATGCCAGATCCATCTAATTCCTAAACGCTCTTACATAAAGAGAAATATGCAGCACATTATTGAAGATTTACCTATGATATATGTGATCATTTCAGTGTCATTATGTATGATATAAACATGATTGTTGTCCTGCACTCGACGTTATGGTTTGATTACTATACATCCTTCAAATATACGAACATCCCCATAAAGAACAAAAAGAAGTAAAAAATAGCGAGCACGACAAACGAAATACGCCATATGGCCCTCACAAGTCGCTTCACATTAACCGTCCCACGCTTACGGTGCATAGCTCCACCTAGCAATCCAGCAGCCAAGAGCATAATAAGCATAATTCCATATAAGCCTGTAGTAGATTGGAACACCACATTATACAATCCTGCCACAGAAGCAATCAGAAATACATTCGTAATGTCTACAGCTAGAAGGAACGATTTCTTCTTATTCTTTATCCAAAATGCTGAAATGAACCATATCGCCATAAATGGAATAAACGGAAGTATAGTCAACGTTATAAATGATTGAGAGATCCAATTCCACATCTTGGACAAGATTCACTCCTTTCCTACGATAAGAATGCCGGATCTAATGCCTGGATACTACGATAAAGATAGGTTTGTGCCGGAGAGTTGTAATCATGCGTATCTGCAATCCGCAGCAACTGTCCTGTAATCGCATCGATTTCGGTCGTGCGTTCAGCCAATACATCTGCAAGCATCGATGATGTATTGCTAGCAGTTGCGCTGCATACACGAATGAGGTTATCCCACGCTTCATCTGCGTGCACAGGTATGCCTTGTAATCGATAAATCGCGATTACTTCTTCAAATACTTCACGCATAAGCTGAAGACGCTTCTCACTACGAAGCAGCTCTCCATTGCGCAGGCGAAGCAAGGCCGTCAAAGGATTGATTACCGCATTAATAATCAGTTTGCGATAAATGTTATCTTCGATGTTGTTCGACACAAATGCCTGAAATCCTGCCTGTTTGAACAAATTACACCACTCACGAACTTCATGATCGTTTGGATCAATCGGGTTACCAAGCCATGTCTCACCTTCACCGGTATGCGTAACTTCATGAGAGGATGTCCGTTTCGCAGCTTCAGTCGTCACGGCCATAGCAAGCACGTTTTCTGAAAAAAGCTGCTTGAGCCTCTCATCATGCCCAATCCCATTTTGAAAACAAAGTACGCTGCTTACCTTCTCAACTGGCAATGCCGCCAACTGCTTCATAAATGCATCTGTAAAGCTTGTTTGCTTGATGAACAGTCCAAGCCGCTTAATAGGTTCATCTGACCGTTTCAACACGTGCTCAACTTCATGTAATGCATACGCATGAATGTTAGAATAATGCTGTTGAACCCCCTTTCTATCTATTAGGAATAAGCCCTTTTGACGCAGTTCCTCCGCCTGCTCTGATGTACGGGTCCATAATCGTATTTGCTCGCCATTTCGCAGCAACCGTGCCGTGAACATCAGACCAAGTGCCCCACCGCCAATAAGATCCCATTTCATATTCTACCACCTACAACTTTCAGCCTATTTCATATGTTAGTTATAACAGACCTGTTTACAAAACACAAAAAAAGTGAATGTCATCCAACCTGATCGTTGAACGTGCATCCACTTCTTCTATCGTACTTGCTATTCCTCAACAATTCTATTCGATACGCTCTAGATTACCATTTGCATCCATACGAAATCTTGTCTTGTTATCATCATCATCATCGGATAAAATCGCTAGACGACGCGCTCGATCCATAATTTGAATAAGAGCTTTATAGTCATCATTTACCGTACGATAATCTGTCTGAACTTCGTTTACTTGCTTAGACAAGTACTCTTTTTCCTTACTTATCTTGGCAAGCTTCTCTTCTTTGTCATACAGTTCGCGTTCTAATTGTTTCACTTGGCGAGCAAGATCTTGATAGTTGCTGCGCCACTGGCGCAAAAAGCGTATAACTGAATCAATGGACAATGACTCTTCTGTAAAAGTTTCATTTTTCCCTGCTAATAGTTCTGCATCTTCCAAAGCAATGGAAGCAACCTGTACCCCGATTGGATGTTTCTTCACGTAATTACGCTTTTGGCGCTGAGTTTTGGCCAATTGAATGGCAGTCTCATATTTTTTACGTACAAAACTGTTCCATCTAAATCCGCAGGCTGCAGACGTCCTGCCAATTCGCTCTCCCACTTCTTCAAAAGCAGCTAATTGTGTACTTCCTTCTCGTATATGCCTTAACGTTACTTCTGCCAAAATCAAATCATCATCCGCTGTCCATGCATCTTGTCTAATGGCTGTCATGCCACAACCTCCTAACAACACATCATTATTGCTCATAGTAAGCACCGCTTCATTTCATCTCTATGCACATAGTAGAGTTCATAGAATCTATCGGATACTAAAATGTATATCCACTTTTTCTAGGAAACATACGTGAAATGTACACGTAAGTGCACATAAAGCTTATCAATATGAAAAAATCTTCAATTCATCACACTTGGCAGTTTACACCAATTGCGTCGAACGATATAATGTCAATAGAAAAGTTGGCAGCTTTTGTATGGAGAGGGGGATTAATCGTGGCACGAATGTTTCGCGTACTTGGATTTTGGACACTTGTCATTGGTCTAATGGCCTATGCTGGCCACATGGTTGAAATGGCGTTGTTATTCTTCCTACAGACCGCCTTCTTTGTATTGCTTGGCTATTTAAAACTCACTGAACGTACATACATCTTGTCATTCTGGGGGTATATGTTAGTTTGCTTTACGGGCTTCTCTTACTGGACGATATTCGAAATGAGCAACCCATTCTAACTTAACCTCTCTACTATCATGACTAGGAATGACAGCAAAGAGCCTGGAGCTACCTGCTCCGGGCTCTTTCTATTTTCAGCAGACTTTAGTTCAACAAGACTCATTCCAACCCCTTACTAATAGTCATCACTTTAAAGCGCTCACTCATTTGGTCAGACAAAAGAAGCTGTCTAATCTTTCTATTGCTTTTCGCTTTTTCACTAAAAGGATCCGCATCTGAATGTTCTTGCAGTAAATCAAGGACACCATTCTCAACAAGAAATTGCTTTTGATCCATTCGAGGCAGAACCTTACATCCTGACAAAAAGGCAATGCGTTCAGCTATATCGAAATCTACATCAGCCGTCATATCTTGATCGCCAGGAGCAGCAAACGGATCATCATAAGCTTGATGCTTGCGATAGCAAAGCAAACTTCCATTCATCCGATGCGCCCCCGTAAGCTGTCTCGTACCGTCTCCATAATCAATAAATACCCCCTCAATATCAACCGCAGCTAGTAACACGCGACCAAGCCACTCTGAAGCAGCAATGCCTGCATCATAAATTTGCCCCTCCTGCAAACCTATATCATGCTGTTTAGCCCAATCGATAACATGATCCTCGGCTTCAGCCCATTCATATTCGAACATAGACTTGTCACCATTCCATATTACGTAAGCCTGATCCAATTTACTGTTCTGCCGTCGAATACGTTCAACTGGAAATGCATCCAACAGCTCGTTAGCAACCAAGAAAATAGGCATTTCTGCAGCTTGTTCGAAATAATTTTGCTCGTCCCAGCATATTACTGGAATAGGACATGCGTTGTTAACTAATCGCTCCTTAATCATCCTTCGATGATAAGGGCTCGATTCGATAACAACATACTCCAGCGGTCGGCAATCGGAATGCTGCAGGACACTCAATAGCTGCTCTGCTAGCTTCCCAGTTCCCGCCCCCCATTCAACTATTCGATAGGTTTTATCTTTCCATTCTCGTCTCGAGCACCGTAATTGAATGTAACGTTCGATAATAAGAGCCATTGCATCTCCAATATATACACTCGTATAGAAATCACCAGCAGGACCTACTTTTTCGCTCGATTTCGTATAGTACCCTTCCTCCTGATCATACATACAGCTTGACATATACATAGAAAAGGGCATACGATAGTCGGGAAATTGTGACAATCTTTGTTGAATTCGATGAATGAGACTAGACGATTGATTAGACGACAACATAACTGTTCATCCTTTCGTATTTGTCCTAGTTTGGAACAGTATGATTTCTAACGAGGTCTACAAACGATACAGATGCACGGTGTACATAAGGGGGCCCTCAATGCGATTAGGGAAACGCGCAACGAGCGCTTGTATGCGAATAGTAATCTTTGTTCTTATTGCTTCAGCAATCCCCTTCTCGTCTCATGCACAACCGAGTGAGCCGATTCCATGGGATGCTGCTAATCAATCATCCGAAATGAAACATATTTTACAGCAAAGCTTATCTATTCAAGAGTTGGATGCAGAGATTGAACGCGTAACAGCGAGAGAGCAAGAGGCAAGTAATCAAAGGAAACTTCTAGAAGCAGATTTGCAAACACAGCAGGAACAGCTTCTACTAAAACAAAAAGACGCAGGACGTGTGCTCCGTTCCTATTATGTTGGTGAACGTGATCTTATTTTAGAGGCTATATTATCTTCTAATGAGGTCTCTGATTTATTTCTACTTCTGAACTACTATTCCTACTTAATGGATTCTGATCATCGTATTTTGTCTGGCTATCAAGCCAACGTGCAGCGTATTGATCAACTTCGGAGTGAGCAAGCCTTATTAGAGAAGGAGCTATCACAAGTTCGAATCCATCTTGAAGATCAGCGGAAACGCGTTATTGAACTTCAAAATAAACTTGATACCCAAATCACTTCAAGTTCAGACCCAGAAGCGATGAAGAAGTTAGTTGAAGAATTTACAAAATATTGGCAAAGTGTAGGGCTATTTGAAGTTCGGCACTACTTCAGAGCGATGGCCGATGCGATGCAGAAGCTGCCCGAATTCGTTAAAGAAAATGGAAACATGAAGTCAAATGGGCTTAAATATACGCTACGCATCAAAGATAGCGAACTGAATGAGTTTCTGCGTCAACAAGATTCAATGTTTGATGATTTTGAATTTGTGTTTGATAAAGGTATCGTTACAGCGATAGGCGACCGAGAAGGACTTCGTGTAGTCGTTCAAGGTAGCTATACGCTAGAGCAGGAACCAGAAAATGCGCTTCGATTCCATGTCGATCATCTTCAGTTTAATGGACTCGAGCTACCTGAATCAACACGCACACAATTAGAGGAGCAGTTTGACCTTAGCTTCTATCCGCAGCAACTCGTCTCATTCATTGAAGCAACAGAAATTACTATCGACAAAAATGAAATGGTCGTAGTTCTAAAGGTTTCGCTATAATACATTTTTACATCCATAGTACGTAATTAATTAAGATACAGCCCCAAAGTCCATCATTCAATACTAGACATTGGGGCTGTATACTTTATTACAATGAATAATAGCATCTGATGCTTGTCCATGCAGTCACTCATAATAGTTAAATGATCTAATCTCTACCCGATATATGATGTAATAGAAACTGTAGTTGATATTGCTCACGAAGCTGACGTCAGCTTCCACAACGCTTTAAATTCCTTAACCAATATATCAGTGCTCACTGTGCCCTTCATCCACTCCAGCACATTATTGTGCCATTTCTCCAACTCAAATGTATGTCGCAACACCTCTTTGAGCCGCGTATCTGCTTGAATATACACAGCTGGTAAATTACGATTCCACAATTCCCATGTTTTATCTTGAGAAGTACGACTTGTAGGCAATAGGAATGACAAATTAGCCAGTACATGCTGCTGCTGTTTTACATCAGTTACGAATTGTATCCAAAGTTTTGCTTCTTCTTCCAGTTCGGTATATGCCGGCACGATGTAACTCATACTTTTCACCCAAGTTCCATATGGAGGAACAATATCACGCGGCATTTCAACAGCGAGCATTTCACCTAGCCGAGGAGCAGCCTCTGAATAAGGTACAATTGCAAATTGCACCTCACCTTGATTAATCATTTCCCAAATACTTTTCTCATTTTTAAATGAAACAGACTTAAATAACAAGCGGGAATGTTCCCACTCCTTCAAATTCTCCTGCCATGGATACGTTGCTAATTGATTATGCGGTAAGGTTGGCACTACCGGGTCTGACGAGTCATTTTGATTGACATTACTGTCATCTGACATCTGGATCATCCCTAAGCGCCACATCAGTGCTAGAAGTGCATATGGATCTTGCTCCTCCCATGCAAACCATGCCAGTGCTATTTGTTTTTTCCCATCTTTCTCAGATTGTTCCGTCATGGTTAATGTTGAACTCAATAGGGGACGAACAGGTTGCATTTGTCCAAACATTACCTGCTGAGGACCTCGCATGGCAGCATGCCATTCCTTTAAGGAAAACGGTGGTTTTTCTATTCCTGTTTGTGCTTTTAAAGCTACTGGGTTCCAAACCAGCACATAAGGATCCATGTAATAAGGCGTTCCCCATACAAAACCATTCCAGCTTACTGCCTCTTTCAACCATTCTGGAGCGTAAGCCCATGTTTCTACAGACGGTTGCTGGGGCAGTAGTTTGCCGGTCTGAGCATATGATTTAACTCGTTCGCTTCGAATCATAATTATGTCAGCACTTTGTTGAAGGGCTAGTGATTGCTTCAAGCCTTCGCTTATTTCATGCTCCGTCTTATTCCGCAGTTCAACAGCAATACCATACTGTCGCTCGAACTGTCCGCTTACCCTCATTAACTCCTTAAATACGTCTTGCGGCAAGCTGACATCTATTTTGAGAGCAAGCCCTGCTTTGTCTATTGCAAATACAGGCTCATTGTATTCTCCTTCGTCCTCGTCAGGTCGCGGTTGGTTCATAAACTGCTTCAATCCACTTCCGAATTGGGTGAGCAATACTAACAAAATGAGTATCATAATACCTAAAATAATTGTCCTTTTCGACTTCGGCATTCTGTTCTCCCTTCAGGGTTTAATATGACGAATTACCGTTGAACTACCCTCACTTTCACTTTTTCAGAAGTGAGGGATTCCTAAGTAAAAAGCTCTATCGAACTCTAGTTCATTAGGCTATCTCCGCAGTCCCTGCGGTTAGAAGCCTTATGGCTTCATTTTTTAAATTTATACTTGCGTTAATATCTCTATTGTGATGGGCAGCACAGGAAGGGCACTTCCATTCACGAAGGTTGAGGTTTTTAACGTCTTTATTTTGATAGCCACAACAAGAACATAGTTGGCTTGAAGCAAATGTTTTAGATACGGCAATCACTTGTTTGCCATACCACTTTGCTTTGTATTCTAACATCGCTCGAAATTGCGACCATGATACCTCACTAATAGCTTTGGCTAACTTATCGTTTTTCAGCATATTGGATACTTGCAAATCTTCAATTCCGATGACATCGTGGTTTTTGATGATCTCCGTTGAAATGTTATCCAAGTAATCTTTTCTAGCATTAGCGATGTAGTCGTGGATTCTAGCCACCTTCACTCGTTGCTTATTCCAGTTAGAAGACCCTTTCGTTCTTCTTGAAAGAATACGCTGTGCTTTCGCTAACTTTTCTTCCAATACTCGGAAAAACCTTGGGTTTTCATATGTTGTCCCATCTGACAGAGTGGCAAATTGTTTTAGTCCTACATCTATTCCAATAGAGGAATTGGTTTTTGGAAGCTCTTGTACTTCTGTTTCGACTAAGAGAGAAACAAAGTATTTCCCACTAGAACTACATCTAACTGTAGCATTTAAAATACGCCCATTTACTTCACGACTTTTGGCAAAGCGAACAAGGCCTAGTTTCGGTAATTTAATATGATTGCCTACAACAGCAATATTTTCGTTTGTTTGTTTAGTGGTGTAGGATTGTACATGGTTCTTCTTCAATTTGAAGCGTGGGGCATCGTTTTGCTTATTGAAAAAGCGTTTGTAAGCATCTGCAAGGTTGCGAACAGAAGACTGAACTGCAATACTGTCTACTTCTTTTAACCAGACTAGTTCTTTCTTCAGGGCAGGAAGTTGGGCAGAGCATGACCCATATGTCAAACCCTTTCCTGTTTCTTTATATGTACTATTCCATAGAGACAGAAAGTGGTTGAATACAAAACGAGAACAACCAATCGTTTTATTGATTAGAGTTGCTTGTCTTTTGTTTGGATATAGACGAAACTTGTATGCTTTTTTAATTATCATGGATTTCACCTCCTTTTCGATATATATTCATCACATAACAAACACAAGTTCTCCTGACAAAGTAATTTTTACACCCTCAATTTACATTGTCGTACCATTGAGACGGCTTAATACTCCCCTTGTCCGAAGCCAATCCATCTCCACCTACTCACTGGTGTTCTTTAAGGAAGGAGTATTCTTGACTAAAATGATAAAACGTTATTGTGTATCATACTTTGTTTACTATGGGTCTGCGACAACCAATAAGATGCATGTCCATTGTACCATTTTTCCACATTTTTGAATGTAAGATTTAACCTGAAATAGACATCCCTTGGGATGCCTATACGTAGTAACCCTTTTATAAAATAAAAGATGAAAAATGAGCGTGAACTATTGTTTCACTATGGTGAAGCATATGCGATTGCCTTAAAACTTTTAGGACCCACTCATCGTAAATTTACATCTAAATCATCTCCACTGACATGTTCTTCATATAGCACATAACCAGGGTTAACAGGTACATCATGATTGAATGCTGTGACCTTACAATCAGAAGATATATAGAAGATTTGGTGTCGTTATCGCCGATGAATAAACAAGATTACTTCTATTACTTGTAATAGATATAAATATTTTGCTCATTTCATCATTAAAGACTCTAAAAAAATGATGTCCCAAGTCAAGAGACCAAGGACACCCCATACATTTTTATGATCCATGTTTTTCTTTAAAAACATTTCGTCTCTAAAGTGGACAACCTGCTTTTGAACACCACTCCGGTCAATGAACGCCACATAGGATTAGATTGAAAACGAGTAAATGATTATATTACAATAAGTCAGCTGCAATTTGGGCTAACTGCGAACGCTCTCCCTTTTCCAAAGTGACATGACCACTTAAACCTTCTGATTTAAATCGTTCGATTAAATAAGTTAACCCGTTGCTTGCAGAGTCTAAATAAGGATGATCAATTTGTGCCGGGTCCCCCACCAGCACAATTTTACTTCCCTCGCCTACACGAGAGACGATCGTCTTCACTTCATGTTTGGATAAATTTTGTGCTTCATCAATGATGATAAATTGCCCTGGAATCGATCTACCCCGGATATAGGTCAACGCTTCAACTTGAATATTACTTAAGCCAACTAAAATTTTATCGATGTCGCCAGCCTTTTTCGTATCAAATAAATACTCTAAATTATCGTATATTGGCTGCATCCAAGGACGCAGCTTCTCCTCTTTTTCTCCTGGTAAAAAGCCGATATCTTTGCCCATAGGCACAACAGGGCGTCCAATAAGCAGCTTTTTGTATTTGCGCTCATCCTCTACTTTCAACAAACCTGCAGCGAGAACGAGGAGCGTCTTCCCTGTACCTGCTTTGCCTGCTAATGTGACTAACGGTATATCATCATTAAGCAGCAGTTCTATTGCCATACGCTGCTGCGCATTCCGTACCGTAATGCCCCACACTGGATCATTGCTGAGAAATAAGGGTTCTAATCGCGTACAATCCACATTCACCTTCAATATTGCGGACTTGCTCGTACCCATCTCGTCTTTCAAAATAACAAACTCATGTGGATGAAGCTTTAAAACCACATTCAAATTTTTCACGGGTAAGAAACGATAGCTATAAAATTGGTCGATAACAGATGGATGAACATGTAGAACTCGATGCCCCGCGTACAACTCGTCGCTCGAAGACACACTACGGTCTGACAAATAGTCTTCCGTTTGCAAACCGAGCACATCACCTTTTACACGTACAAGCACATCTTTGCTAACGAGTACAACGCTTTTCGGCTGTTCTAGCTGCTGCTGTTCCAGGCTGTAATTCAAAGCCACTGCCAAAATGCGATTATCATTTGTCATTTCACCAAACAGTTCCTGGACTTTCACGAAGCTCCGATGATTGAGCTCCACGATTAGTGACCCTCCATTCGGCAGTGGGACTCCTTTATGCAGGCTTCCTGACTCCCTCAAGCCATCAAGAAGTCGTGAAACCGTTCTGGCATTTCGTCCAATTTCGTCGGCGAGGCGTTTTTTAGAATCAATTTCTTCAAGGACAGTAGCTGGGATAACAACCTCATGCTGCTCGAATGCAAACAAAGCATTCGGGTCATGCAATAGAACATTCGTATCCAATACAAATATTTTGGTCATAAAATCCCCTCCGATTGGTTTGTTCAGCGCTTTATCCAGTATGAGGGCAAGATGTCTATATACATAATTCATTGCACTGCCGCCCACACTATTAAGAGCGATTACCTGTTACCATTTCATGCAACATCGATGATACAGACGAAAGGAAGATCAGGATGCGGAAACTTATTATAGCTATCCTTCTCATCAGCATATTGGGAGGCTGCGGATCCAAACAGCAAGCAGTTCCTTCCCCTCAAGAGCAAACCCAGTATCATGCCGCTTCTCCTACTCAGCCAGAAGCACCTATGGATAGAGAGGCACTACGCAGCCACTTAACCAACATCGCCAAGCGAGTACCAGGCGTTCAAAACGTAAACTGTGTAGTATTCGGAAACACAGCTATCGTAGGAATAGATGTAGACGCTAATTTGGATCGATCACGTGTTGGCTCAATCAAATACTCCGTAGCGGAAGCATTGAGCAAGGATAAATACGGTGCACAAAGCGTTGTAACTGCTGACGTGGATATGAATCAGCGTTTGCGGGAAATCGGAAATGATATACGGAATGGATACCCCATTCAAGGGTTCAGCAATGAATTAGCAGACATTGTGGGTCGCATTGTCCCACAGATGCCGAAAAGCGTAAAACAAATGAAACAAACGGTAGAGCAGCATTCACCAGCTCCTAACAAGTAATATGCGGACATGCTTCCAATAAGCACAAAAAGCCTAACGGTTAACCGCTAGGCTTTTTGTATATAAGTGCATATTATCGATCTCAATCATTGTATAATCGGACATACTACTCAAACCTCCTAGTCAATACACCATTTCTATACATTGTATTAGCATGGAAGGCAGAACTTGCTTATGCTTTTGACCGAGCATTATTTCATTGAAATCGACCTATTTGCATTTTAGCGAGTTGGAGCCGAATTCGGCGCTGACTCACTACTATCCGCAACATTTTCACCGGCTGCTTGTTCAGGTGTAATTGATTTGCCATCCATCACATCTTTAAGCAGTTGTTTAGCCAATGCGAGCTTCTCTTCATTAATATAAATATAAGGACTCTTCCAATCTCCACCAACCGAAACGTAGTGAATATTGTTGCGATTAATATCAATATATGTAGTAAAGGAATCGCGTATCTGGGTACTTGTCATATCAATCTTAAAATTATCAGCCAAAGCGTCGATAATATCTGTAACTTTTGAGAATCCGCCTAGAGATTGCATATTACCTACAAGCTCCTGCAACACCGCATTTTGACGGAGGTTACGATCTTCATCGGTCGTCTCTGGTGTTCTTGGACTACAGTTAGACTTCCGATAGCGAACCAAATCAAGTGCCTCTTGACCGCTTAAGTCCTGCTGCCCTGCTTTAAGGTTAATATTTGTCCCATCCGCTCGATCTCGATAGCACATGTTTTGATCCACATTCATGCTTACGCCACCGAGTGCATCAACGACTTGCACAAAGCCCTGGAAGTTAATTTCCATCGCATGATCGATATCTAGATCCATATACTTCCCTAACATGACCTTCATCTCTTCCATCGGTGTAGGACTGTCCAACTGGCCTTTTTTATGCAGGCTATGGAAGTTCGGATAGAAATGATTAAGCTTGTCAGGTCCGTATCCTGGAATCGAGAAGTGCGTATCACGAGGTAAAGATACGAGCACAGCTTCCTTCGTCTCAGGATGCATAGCTCCTACCATGACAACGTCCGTACGCATACCCGGCAGTTCTTTGCGGTAGTCAACGCCCATTAAAACAAAGGAAAATGGCTCGCTTTGAGGCGCCAGTGTAGGTACAACCACTTGGTTACCAGCTCCGCCTTTCTCCACAGTTGATATGGTCGGCAGCTTGTTGTTAGCATACAGAACTAAATATGTTGCTATCCCGACACCCGTAATAACAAGCAAAATAATACCCGTCAGCATGGCTTTCAACCATGTGGGCATTTTCTTTTTTGTAGATTTCGAGCGAGCTCTTGGATTAGACTTGGAACTTGGCTTGGAACTTGACTTTGATCGTGATTTAGAATGTTGTGACTGTCTTGGCGGTAAAGGTGTGTTCACTTTCATAACTGACCTCACTTATTCATTGTATTTCGGGTTGGATTCAATATCATGCCACAGCTGTTCACACAAGTTTCTGTCGAACTCAGCTTGATTGATTTGTCCTTCACGCTCATAAGTGACGGTATACGTATTTTCATTGACTTGATCGGCTACGCTGGTCAACATGTGATCTTCATGCAGAATTTGAGCGAAGAAATCAAGCGTCTGCTTGGCTGCACCGTCGTCCGGACGATGCCGAACGACAATGACCATTTGCAGCCAATTGAACAGAGCGTCATGCAGCTTCAAGTTAACCCCTCCAGTCGATGAGGATACGATTACGACATATTCTGATGCTTCTTCTTCTGGCGTTCCTCTACAAAATAGCGAATACGAACCATAAACATAAGCACTACAGCTACAAACAAACACTGTATGATAGGTAGCTTGTCAATCTGCAATACAAGCAGAATAAGACAACCTAACGCCATCACAATATGAATAATAATCTCCTTTAGAAGGGGTAGCTTCTGGACCCGAAACACTTGGTTAAATATGAAAACTACAAATGCAAATATAAGCAAGTAGCTGATTAACATGTGGTCGGCAAACCATTGCTGCATAACGACTCCATCCTTTCAGCGAAGATAAGATTTGTCCTTACACAAACTGCTCTTCAACGAAAAATACGAATTCCCCGTTTAAGGTCTATGACTGAACTTTACGTTGCTTTTCCGCACGTTCACGCTCATTCTTGTTAAGAATCTTCTTGCGCAAGCGAATTGATTCAGGTGTAATTTCGCAATACTCATCATCGTTCAAGTATTCAAGTGCCTGCTCCAAAGAGTAAGCACGAGGTGTCTTCAAACGCACTGTATCATCTTTACCAGAAGAACGTACGTTAGATAGTGCTTTCTCCTTACAGATGTTAACAACGATATCATTATCGCGAGTATGTTCACCGACAATCATACCTTCGTATACGTCTGTACCTGGGTTAAGGAACAGAATACCGCGATCTTCTACAGACAACATACCATACATAGTTGATACACCGTTCTCCATCGATACCAATACGCCTTGGTGACGACCGCCTACTTGGCTGCCTGCAAAAGGACCATAATGATCGAACGCATGATTCATAATACCGTAACCGCGAGTTAGTGTCAGGAATGAAGTACGGTATCCAATAAGACCACGAGCAGGAATGATAAATTCCAAGCGTACTTGTCCAGTACCATGGTTGATCATGTTTACCATTTCAGCTTTGCGTGATCCAAGGCTCTCCATTACTGCACCCATAGAATCTTCAGGGATGTCGATAAGAAGGCGTTCCATTGGCTCCATCTTCTGGCCATCAACTTCCTTAATGATTACTTCTGGCTTAGATACTTGAAGCTCGTAGCCTTCACGACGCATATTCTCAATAAGAATACCAAGGTGAAGCTCACCACGACCAGCTACAATAAATGCGTCTGGGCTTTCAGTTTCTTCTACACGAAGGGACACGTCTGTTTCCAGTTCTTTCAACAAACGCTCACGAAGCTTACGGGATGTTACCCATTTACCTTCACGGCCAGCGAATGGACTGTTATTAACAAGGAATGTCATTTGCAAAGTAGGCTCATCAATGTGCAATACTGGAAGTGCTTCAGGGTTCGCCATATCTGCAATCGTTTCACCGATGTTGATTTCACGAATACCAGCGATTGCTACGATATCACCTGCTGCTGCTTCTTCACGCTCGATACGCTTCAAACCTTGGAAGCCGAACAATTTCTCAATACGTGCTTGCTTCACTTGTCCTTCACGGTTAATAACCGCAACAGGCTGGCCTGCACGAATCGTACCACGGTTCACACGACCGATTGCGATACGGCCCAAGTATTCATTGTAGTCCAGCAACGTTACAAGGAACTGCAATGGCTCTTCTGGATTTTCTTGCGGGGATGGAATATGTTCGATGACTGTCTCGAACAACGCCTCCATGTGGTCATCTTGCTTCTCAGGATTCAAGCTCGCTGTACCGTTCAATGCAGATGCATATACGACAGGGAACTCAAGCTGTTCATCATTTGCTTCCAATTCAATAAAGAGATCCAATACTTCGTCAATAACTTCACTTGGACGAGCATTTGGACGGTCAATTTTGTTCACAACAACGATTGGCGTCAAGTTGTGAGCCAATGCTTTGCGCAATACGAATTTCGTTTGCGGCATGCAGCCTTCAAAAGCATCAACGACTAGAAGTACGCCGTCAACCATTTTCATAATACGCTCTACTTCACCACCGAAGTCAGCGTGACCAGGCGTATCTACAATGTTGATCAAATGATCTTTATACGTAATCGCCGTATTTTTCGCTAGAATCGTAATACCGCGCTCTCGTTCCAAGTCATTCGAGTCCATGGCGCGCTCATGCACCACTTCATTGTTACGGAAAGTTCCGGATTGTTGTAGCAGCTTGTCAACCAACGTTGTTTTACCGTGGTCAACGTGGGCGATAATTGCGATATTTTTGATCTTATTACGTTCTTGCATACGTTCGATCTTTCCTTTCTATAGTAGCACATTTATAAAATGGGTCGTCTTATCGGTTGGCTCCGTACGGTCCACATCAGTCCGTTATCGCAATAATTGCGTGAAGAAGGCGCCGGTTAACGGCGCCGTTCATGTGAAATAATCGTTCAGAACGTAGTACTGCCGCCTCTGCTACCTTTAGCGTCGCATCCGTGATGCCCCACCGAAGATGAGCAGTGCTCCTACAACGATGAGTCCGAATGCGATCAAGTATACGCTAATACTGACAATTAGCGTCAGAACGAGCAGAAATACCCCTGCTCCGCCTAGAACAACAGCCGCCTGCCATACTCTTGGCGATGGATAGGATTCAAGTCTGCAATAGCCGTATAATCCTACAGCTAATCCGATTAAAATAAACGGCCATAAAGAACGGAACAGCTCCCATGAAATCCAATGGCATACCATGAACAACAGCCCGTATACGAGCAATGTTCCACCAGGTACAAATGCTATTGGGGGAAGCAGTCTATTCCTAACGAGCAAAACAAGCCCCGCTCCAGCCAAAAACAGAAACAGTGGCCACAACGTCCCGCCTACAAAATTAAAAAATCCCCATTTGCCCAGCAGGATGAACAATCCCGCAGCTAGTATAAAAATACCGATAACGGGTTCTTTTCTGGACATACCATTCACCTCTGACGACCATTAATCAACCATCTTTAGGATGGCGGACACGGTACGACGATATTCGCGCCCATTTATCCTTACTAGTTTATATGAAACGTACCAAAAATACTACCTCACCACATAAAAAAACTTCCTCCGTCATCTAAACCGCTTAGATGGTCAGGAGGAAGGAGCATTTTTTATATATTCAAGATGCAGCATCCCAAGGTTGAATTCTTCATCAAGTAAATGATCTTATACTTACATCGACGGCTTTGAATTAGAGCGGAACCAAATCCCAAGTAACAGGACTAATAACGTCAGTGCCCACGGAAGCGTTCCTTTGATCCCATCCCAAGCCGGCAACCACAGCAGCAGTCTTTCATCAGAGGCCATCATTTTACCAGCTGTATACCCTAATATACCTGCACCTGCATAAACGAGGAGTGGAAATTTCTCCAACCAACGACTAACAAGCGAACTCCCCCATACAACAATGGGAATGCTTAACGCGATCCCGATGACTAGATATGGAAAATGTCCTTCTGATATAGCCGCAATGGCAAGCACATTATCCAGACTCATAATTACATCTGCGGTTAAAATGGTGCCAACCGCACTTCTTAAACTGGTCGTATTCCGTTCAGAAAGAGCATGACTATTTCCATCCCCGAGCAATTGAATGGCAATGACGAATAATAAAATTCCTCCTACCGCTTGCAGCAAAGGAATGTCCATCAACCAAAGTGCGACCACTGTCAGTAAAATTCGGAGTATAACTGCTCCAGCAGCCCCCCACCAAATTGCTACTTTGCGCTGTGCCTCAGGGAGATGCTGCGTCGACATCGCGATTACAACTGCATTATCTCCACTAAGTACCATATTAATTAATAAGATCTCGATTAGAATCCATAATGAATCCAATGTGGTCCCCTCCCTTGTTGTACAGTTGTATGTTGTACAAGCAGGAGGTATGACACTATATGAGCATTATTAGAACCAATCTCCAATCGATTGATCATTTTTGTTCTTCGTAACATTCAACTCAGCAGGTACAGATGAAGCTTCAAGCTTACTTTCTGCCTCGTTCGCAGAAGTTGTCTGTGGTGCCGCTCCACCTCGATTAGCACGCAGCACTACCGTATCTGTCTCTTCAACAGCTTTATCAATCAATTCATCCAGTTCTGGTATCGACGCCTCAACTCGCTCTAACACTTTCAAGTTTGGATTCGTAGCTGGAGACTTTGGAACAAATAGTGTACAGCAATCTTCATATGGCAAAATAGAAAGCTCGAATGTGTCGATCCGTTGTGCAATTCGCACAATTTCTTCTTTATCCATCGTGACAAGCGGGCGAAGCAAGGGCAAATCCGTTGCTCGTCCGATCACGTTCATGCTACCCAACGTTTGGCTCGCCACTTGACCTAGGCTATCGCCCGACACGATTGCAAGCGCCTTATGCTTATCAGCCAGCTTCGTCGTAATGCGCAAGAACGCACGACGCATCAACGTAATAAGTACGTTTTCAGCATTCGCTTGGTGCAAGCGTGTTTGAATGTCTGTAAACGGCACCATATGAACCTTTACTCTGCCCGCATAGTTAGCCAACACTTGTGCCAAATCAAGCACCTTTTGTTGAGCACGTTCGCTTGTGAACGGGTAGCTATGGAAGTGCACTGCTTCAATTTCCAATCCTCGGCGCAATGCCATATATCCCGCTACAGGGCTGTCGATACCGCCAGATAGCAGGAGCATTGCTTTACCGTTCGTGCCATATGGGAATCCGCCTACTGCTGGAACTACATTAGAATAAATATACGTATTCTCTTCTCGCACTTCAACGGTTACCTTAAATTGTGGATTACGCACATCTACCGATAACTGCTCGAATTCACGCAATAACGGTGCTCCCACCAAATGGTTCAATTCTTGTGAAGTATGAGGGAATCCCTTCCAAGCTCTGCGACCGACCACTTTGAATTTCGTCCCAGGCTGCGGATCATATTCACGCACCATCGCTAATGCCGTGTCTATAATCGGCTCAAGGACAGACGGTGCTACTTTTACCGGACTAATGGATACAATACCAAATACATGACGCAATACCGCGATGAGCGGCTCAACTTCTTCTCCATTCAGTTCAACGTATAGTCTGCCATATTCTCTAATAAGCTTAGCTTTCTCAAATGGCTTCAGTACTTCTTTAACATGCCGATATGCAGCCTTTTCAAACTTACTTCGATTGCGCCCCTTAATCGTAATTTCCCCGAAACGCAGCAGTAACATATCATAAATCATTGCTTATAACCTACCTTTCCCGCTGTACAAGCGGCTTCAACCGCTCAACTGTTGCCTTTAACGCACTGCCAATCCGATCAATTTGTTCTATCGTCATAGATGCATCCATACTTATCCGCAGGCCGCTCGCTGCGATACGTTCACTTTGTGTCTGTGCCAGCAGCACTCGGCTTGGCTTATGGAGCTTAGAAGAACAAGCTGACTGCGTGGACAGTACAATCCCATGTTCCTCCATCGCATGAACAGCTACTTCTGCCTTCATTCCAGGGAAGGATGCATTTATAATATGTGGAGCCCCGAGTGGATAAGCAGGGCTATTCAGCACCAACTCAGGTAGTTCTCCAATATACTTCAACATACGTTCATTCAGTACAAGCAGACTCTCTTCAGCTTCGGCTTGTGCTTCTACCGCCATACGTACCGCCTTGGACATAGCCAATATCCCTGGAACATTAGTTGTGCCTGCGCGCAAGCCGAACTCTTGTGTACCTCCATGTATAAGCGGTGTCAGTTTCAAGCTGCCACGCTTAACAAGTATCCCCATCCCTTTAGGACCGTGAATTTTATGCCCGGATAAGCTGTATAGATGGGCATTCCAATCTGCCAGTTCTACAGGTAGCTTTCCTAGCCCCTGTACTCCATCCACATGAAAGACAAGCTTAGGATAGCGAGCAACCAATTGGCCTATTTCACGCAGAGGCTGCACGGCTCCTGTTTCGTTATTCACATGCATCACACTGAGCAGCACGGTATGAGGCTTGATCAGCTGTTCTAGCTGCTTCAGATCAACCCTTCCATCCTTATCAACAGGTGCGATACTCACTTCTACACCTTCACGCTTCAGCTGCTCATAACAAGCAAACACGGATGGATGCTCAATCGCAGATACAATCGCATGAATAGGATTGCCAGCTGTTGTTAGACGCATAGCCTCACGAATGACACCGAAAACAGCCATATTGTTGCTTTCCGTTGCCCCTGATGTAAATATCACTTCTTGTGGCTGAACGAGTAGAGCCTGCGCAACGACACTGCGTGCACGAAGCACTAATTGATCAGCTTGTCCGCCTAACTCATGTATAGAAGATGGATTCGCATAAATACGCTCCATCACTTCTGTCATCGTACGAATGACTTCAGGATGAGGAGGGGTTGATGCGCTATAATCCGCATAAATGATGTCGTTTGCTTTCATATCCTCCTGACTCCTCCTTTTCACAACAAAAAAGATCAAAACGGCCTATTTCGAATACCGTTGTTGATCCCAGCCTAGTACTAGAACGTTCCTAGAACAGTATTTATTGTACACGTATTCACGTTATTTCACCATCTTTTTATCCCCTACACATATGACAAAAGGAGCAGCAGTACGCTTCTGCTAGCTCCTTTAGGCTTTGTTGCTCTGTATTGTAGAAGTCAAGGAAAAAATAAAAAATGAATCAAAATTGCCGCTGCACCAATAACCATAGCAGTTACCCCTGCTGAACGACTTCCTTGATAAATGGACATAAAACCGAGTGCGATGCTGGTTAAGCCTAAAATGTATGGAAACATGAAGATCGAAGCGATCGCAAAGCCGATCGCAGTGTATCCCAGTCCACTTGGCACATCAACTTCCCGCTTCTCGTCAGCAGTACTATATTGGTGTGCTTCATTTCCCATAAGCTCATAAGCGCTCTCGATATGGTACTCTCGCTGATCTTGCATTTGGTTCCGGTTGCGATTCCTTTTCAAACGACGATCATGCTTTTTATGAGACATAGTCAGGCTCCCCTTTTCAATTAGGAAGGTTTAGGCTGGAACGTCAGACAGCAAGTCACTGAAGACTCTGAGGCATGGTCTTGATGCAATACACCTAATTCGTCTGCATACTCCTCTTTGGAGCTCTTATGACTATGCGCATCAATATCAATCTGAATGGAATCAGCCCTACACATATTCCCATCACCCCAGAACGTACAGTTAGCTACCGTACATCGAACCATCGGTTGAATTGACATGTAACTACACCTCCACTAACAGGTTGTCCGTCACGAAAGGGGCATACTCACCTAACAAGTTGGTAGTTGTTATCGCGCATAAAAAAAGAACGTGCCGAGACAGAAAGTTCGGACGTCCTTGGTTATATCTATATTATTTATTGCTTTGCATTTTACGCTGTGTCAAATAATCATTCTCATAATAAGCCAGCTCATCACGCAGTTCTTCGAACATTTTCGTAATATTCAAAATAATATCACTCGCTACACGAATCGGCTTCTTACGGAATCGAATCGCCTCTTGCCCAGTATATGCATAACGACCATCTTCCGAGTAGCATTCATTTTTAGGATAAAAGAATGCATTCACGACATGGTGATATACCTCATACAAGGAGCGTTCTGCAAAGTTCACATCAAAGTTCGCTCGACGAAGGGTAACACCTAGCTTCTCATAGCTTACTTCTGAGAACACGAGCAAATGGCGTAGATCAGACAAAAATCCTTTGTAAAAACTAACGATTTCCTCATCTTGCTCGCTGCCTACCAGCTCCTGCAAACTGTACGTATTTAAAAATGGCTCCACTTGATCGATAACGGACTTCAGCTTCTCTCTAGACGCTTCACACAGCTGCTTAACATTAGCTGGCATGGAATGCTCCCCCTTAACTTGGCCCTATCGCTTAGACGATGTTAGGTACTATTTATAATGAAACCAGACTACCCACATCCTACCACATTCCAAGCGGAAAAGGTACACCTTTCCACCTATTTAGGCAAGAAGAATAAAAAGACCCAACAACTCTCAAGCTATGACAGATGCATCAACATCAGCGGACGACTTGAATTAGTTTATGGAGGGATTACCATGCGTCGTGGCACAGCGATCGGCTTGTCTCTATTAGGAGCAACCATTGTCGTCGTTCCTTTACTATGGAACATGTCTGGCAATCAGCAGCCAGCCCGATATCAATCTGCTTCTCAAGAGAAGCATTATAAGCTCAACACCGTACATCAAGATATGAAAGTTACAGAGCGATTGTTGTCAACAGATACGAAACAAGCCATGAACCGAGCACTTAACCAATGGCCGTCCAAAGACCAAAATCATATAAAAATGAAAATGGATCGCTTCCGAGAAAAATACCCACACTTCGTTTATACAAGTTGGGTTAATCAATCGGCTGGAGCTCATGTTCGCAGCGGCTCTATACCTGAAACAAGCCAACATGATGGCAAATCAACGAAAGAACAGATTGCAAGCTACGTACGCAGAGCAGAAACATCTGTTACGAACAAACAACCGTATCGCTCGCCTGAAATCAGGCTCAATGGCAAACAATATGTTGTGGAAGGCTACCCAAGTCCTGCAACAAACGGCGGCATCGTTACCGTTGTTAGCCAACAGGTTGTTTATCAGGTGCATAATCATCAGCAGCGTAATCTGCGCGTAGTCCCTTATCCTCCTGAGCATAAATATCGGGTCAAATCTGTAGATACGAATACGAAAAAAGATGTGACAGTCGCAGATGGAGAAGACAACCAGGGCACAAGCCACTATTATACAGATGAAATCGTCGTGCGCTTCCGACAACAACCAACAGAGCAGCAACTGAAGCGCATACGCGATGATATACGTGCTACAGCCGTGAAAAAAGTAGGCAACGCCTATGTCTTCCAATCCAAATGGATGGAAACAGAGCGCCTGCAGCAATACTTTGCTTCTTATAACCCGATCTATGTGGAGCCACATTACTTATATTTGACGAATGATCTGAAACGAAGTGATGGGACACCGACAAGCCTACATGCAGCACCATTACGTGATCGTTTTGGAAGAGACAACCGACTTAATCAAGCTCCCAGAGCAAATAACACGACAAATGACGAACCAAATGACGTGCTATATCGTCCTTATCAGTGGAATTTGCCATTAATTAAGACAAACAATGGCTGGTCCCTAACAAAAGGGCGCGAAGATGTTATCGTTGCTGTCGTTGATACTGGCGTGGACCTGAAGCATAGTGATTTGAAAGACAAGCTACTTCCTGGCTACAATGCGATTAATCGCAATGCACAGCCGCAAGATGATGTAGGACATGGCAGTCATGTGGCAGGTATTATTGGAGCCTCTGTGAATAATGAGGAAGGTATAGCAGGTATGACATGGTACAATAAAATACTGCCGGTGAAAGTACTGGATAGCTCAGGCTCTGGCACATCGTACTCAGTAGCCGAAGGAATTATTTGGGCAACCGATAATGGGGCAAAAGTAATCAACCTTAGTCTTGGCAATTATGTAGATGGAGCATTGCTGCATGATGCTGTGCGCTACGCTCATGAAAGAGATGTTGTCCTTATCGCAGCAACAGGTAATGATAATACGAGTCAGCCAGGCTATCCTGCAGCTTATCCTGAAGTGTTCGCTGTGTCCGCAACGGATTCCAACACTGGGAAAGCATCGTATTCCAACTATGGCAACTATGTAGATGTCGTAGCACCTGGTACATCTATTGCTAGCACATACACGAATAATCAATATGCTGCTTTGTCAGGAACATCGATGGCTAGCCCCCATGTAGCTGCATTGGCTGCCTTGATACGCTCCGTTAATCCTAGCTTGAAAAATACCGAGGTCTATGACATTATGCGCCAAACGGTGAACGACTTAGGTACAAAAGGAAAGGATAATTACTACGGCCACGGGCAAATTGATGTAGAACGCGCACTTCACCTTGCAACGCAAAGTACGCACTCCTTGTCGTTGTATCCTCAAAATGTACAACGTGAATTGAAGCGAGTTGCTGCTGAGTTTGATCGTTAGTGGTTACTGCAGGAGTGGAACTCCTGCATGAGAACTTGCAGCATACACAGATCATCTTATTACTGATTATTTCCAACGGAATGACTGCTTAACATCGCTAATATACGCAGGGAGCTGTCCAATAGGTTCCAAAGAATAGAAAGGTTGGGCGAGAAAACGTAAGGTTTTCCGTCCAGCTTTTTTGTTCTTTACTTTTACCCCTTCCCAGATCGTATTTAAGTGCAACTGATGGTTTCCCTCAGGCTTGGTGCAACTTGCCTTACCCCTATCATCTTCTTCCGACTTTCAAAAAGAAAAGGTAATTTATAGCTTGCTTCAATTATATTGTGGTGAACCGCAATATTTTTACGGTGATTACTAAATTGTTTTTCGTATCCAAAAAAGGAGGATTTTATTTATAATGAATTACAATATTTCAAAGAGGTTCTATTATGAAAAAAAGTTTATTATCTATAGTACTAGCAGGCTCATTATTATCAACTACCTTCTTTATTTCATCTCCTGTAAATGCAAGTATTGGATGCAATTCGCATCCTGATTTGATTACACCATTTTGCTCTAATACTGCACCAGACATAACTGCTAGTTTTACAAATATATTAAAAGAAAATGCAAGACTGGCTAGATCAGAATACAGAAAAAGTATAGCAATGGGAATAGGTTCATTAACCTATATGTATGGATGGTGGTACAATAAGGTGAAAATTGGCGGACCATGGTATTATAAACTATTATATGGCACCCAAACTAAATATACTTTTAGAGGACAAGTAGTAACAGGAGAATATCTAGGTAATTTACATTATGGGTATGTTGGTAAAGCAGCTAGATTTACTGAAACTGAACTACTAGCAGGTGGAGGCTTTGCTGCGTTTGTAGCAGGTACCCAAGATTGGAATAATATAAGTGGCTTTTTTGATGGAGCAGAGGATACAAAAGCGATTAAAGATGGCTTTGCTCTCTACGACAGTGGCTACTAGGAAATAGAGTGATACTTGTGAAAAAAGTAAACTGGAAATGGATTATTGGGCTTGGTTTCATTATCACCCTCGCTCTTTACGTTTATTTGAAGTCATTCACTTTGTTGTTATTACCAGAAGGTGATTTAATCCAGTCTGTTGAATCTCCAGATCGTTCTCGCACGTTTCATGCTTATCTAGTAAATGCAGGTGGCGCAACGGGTGGTTTTGCAATTAGAGGCGAAGTTGAGGATCGTAAAAATGGAAAAAGAAAGACAATTTACTGGAAATATAAAATAGAAACGGCGACGATTGATTGGCTTGATAACTTAAACGTTAAAATTAATGGTATGAAGTTGAATGTTAAAACAGATAAATATGATTATAGAAAGCATCAATAATTAGAATGTGTTATTCAGTTTTGATCAACAGCAGTCTTTGATTACTCATAAAAACCTCATTTTAACATATAACAAAAACGGGGCGTCCAGCAGTCAGTTTTAACTGATTTTCTGGACAGCCCCTGTTTTTTATGTGTTTCATATAAATATAGCTTCCTAATAAATGTGTTGTGCGATGGAAAGCTTGCCATAAGCCGGGTTCTGTACTGATCGTGGTATTACGGGAACAACCCTTCCACTACGAAGTGACAATCATCTATCTAGGCTGCCTATTACTAAGCAGCTCCAGCGACCAACCCAGACGCACCTCAGGCTAAGGTTAGCCCTTTGCAGGGCTTGCGTCCCATTAGGTCTTGCTCCAGATGGGGTTTACCAGGAACGAAGTCACCAGCGTTCCTCGTGGTCTCTTACACCACGGTTCCACCCTTACCTGTGCCGCATAAGCGGCCATCGGCGGTCCATTTCTGTGGCACTATCCTTCAACTCGCGCTGACTGGACGTTATCCAGCATCCTGCCTTGTGGAGCCCGGACTTTCCTCTCGTGGTTAAACACCACCAGCGATTGTCTGTCAAACTTTCCGACAACATTCGTAAGTATACTAGCTTCTCGCAAGAAACTCAACACTCAACTTTTACATAAAATGAAAAGGTTCGGTATGAACGCCCGAAGCATGGAACTTTGTCTTCGAACCATTCTGCTCTGCAAGCTGCTGTAAACGAGCCGTTACATCTGGAATAAACATCTTTTCCGCATGATGACCAGGGTCGATTATACATAGACCAGCAGCTAACGCATCCTGTGCCGTATGGAAATCTACATCCCCCGTAACGAGCACATCTGCACCATGGAAAAGTGCATGCTTCACATATCTAGACCCTGAGCCGCCAAGTACAGCTACTTTGCGAATTTCACGATCCATCGGTCCTACGACACGTACAAATGGAACTTGATAGCGCGATTTAACCTGCTCCGCCAAATCAGATAGGCTCATCGCCTCTTTCAATTTCCCTACTCGTCCAAGGCCATGTGGCTTTCCTTCTAATTGTAGTGGGTACATATCGTATGCTACCTCTTCATACGGATGAGCCTTAAGCATCGTACGAAGAACGCGGCTCTTTATAGAACGAGGCACTACGGTTTCCAAACGCACTTCCTCTACCTCTTCCATTTTACCTGTAGACCCGATATAAGGATTCGTACCTTCCAATGGCTTAAATGAACCCGTTCCTTCGCTATAGAAGCTGCAATGGCTGTATTCGCCGATCCAACCTGCACCAACGTCTAGAATGGCTTGTCTAACCGATTCCAAATGCGTTTTGGGAACGAATACGACGAGCTTTTCCAAACGATCCTCATGCACCTTTTCCAGCACTTTAAGCTGCTCCAGATCAAGAGCTTGTGCCATCAGATCGTTCATGCCGCCATCGACAATATCATAGTTCGTATGGCTAATGTAAACTGCGATATCATGTTTGATTAGCTTTTCATACAAGCGACCAGCAGGTGTGTCCGTTTGCAAATCTTTAAGAGGTCGGAAAATAATCGCATGATGCGCAATAATAAGCCCTGCATTCAAACGTATCGCTTCATCGACTACCGCTTCCGTCACATCAAGCGAGATAAGCACATTTTCTACTTCCTTACGCAGCGTTCCCAATTGCAATCCAATGCGATCATCAGGTACAGCGAAAGATTTGGGAGCAAGCTGCTCGATCCACTGTGCTATTGTCTGCCCTTTTGCCAACACGCGATCAACTCCTCCAATTCTGATTTGTAGGCGACAAACTGTTCTCTACGTTCAGCTGTCTCTTCGGCATCAGATTTTGCCATCGTATTCAGAATTCGCTCTTGCTTATTTACTTCGTGCTGCCACTTCTCAATAAATACATCGCTAACTTCTTGAGACAAATAAGGCCCTAGCTTAAGCAGCCATTGCTCATCAAGAACGAAGCCACAAGCCAATTGCCTGGATGCATACATTGACTTGTCTGCTTGTACGAATTCATCCGCTTGCCAACCCTCAATCGGTCTCTCCGCCAGCAGCACTTCGTAAATCTTGCCGTCTTCCTCAAGTATGTGTTCTGCTTTTAGCAGCCACTTCTCTTCACGAAGCCACTGTCTAACTAGGTCTTCACCAACATTCGGTTGCAGCACGAGACGCTGAACACCTGATAACTTATCTACACCTGCTTGCAAAATGGAGACGATCAATCCGCCACCCATTCCTGCTATCGTAATACAATCGACTTCGTCTGCCTGAACAACGGCCAATCCGTCACCTCGGCGCACTTCAATAATAGACTCTAGACGCGCGCCTTTCACTTGCCGTACTGCGGCATCAAAAGGGCCTGGATTCACTTCACCAGCAATGGCTTTAACGATGTGCTTTTCTTTAGCCAAATAAGTTGGCAGCAAGGCATGATCAGAGCCTATATCAGCAAGACGACTATTTTTGGGAACCCAGTCAGCAATTTGCTGGAGTCTTTTGGATAACTTGATGATCACGTGTTTATTTCACCCACTGTACTTTTATTCATGTCGAAATCATCTTACCGCACATTTGCATTTGAGAATTAAAAAAGGTAAAATAATCCCCAACAGCATAAATGAAGGAAGATTTGAAAAATAAAGTTAGTTTCTATGTTAATGTAAGTACTGTGAAGTACCAGAATATGATATCTAAACGCGATCAATGCTATCTTGATGCGAACCTTCAATCTTTCTGTGCTTTAACATAGCCAATATGGAAGAAAAGACCTTACTGAGCGCTGCAGAGCGCAACAGAAGGTCTATACATCCTGTGTCTATTCTAAGAAATCTTTCAAGCGTTTGCTGCGGCTTGGATGACGAAGCTTGCGTAATGCTTTAGCTTCGATCTGACGAATACGTTCACGAGTAACGCCGAATACTTTACCGACTTCCTCAAGTGTACGTGTACGTCCATCATCGAGCCCGAAACGTAATCGAAGTACATTCTCTTCACGTTCTGTTAACGTATCGAGAACATCTTCTAACTGTTCCTTCAACAATTCATATGCTGCTGCATCTGCTGGTGCCAACGCTTCTTGGTCCTCAATGAAGTCGCCCAAGTGCGAATCGTCTTCTTCCCCGATTGGAGTCTCCAACGATACAGGTTCCTGTGCAATCTTCATGATCTCGCGTACTTTTTCCACACTGAGTTCCATCTCAGCAGCAATTTCTTCTGGTGTCGGTTCACGCCCTAGCTCTTGCAAGAGCTGACGGGAGACACGGATCAGCTTATTGATCGTCTCTACCATGTGAACCGGAATTCGGATTGTACGCGCTTGGTCTGCGATTGCTCTTGTTATCGCTTGACGGATCCACCATGTCGCATACGTACTGAATTTGAAGCCTTTATCGTGATCGAATTTCTCAACTGCTTTGATAAGACCCATGTTGCCTTCTTGAATAAGATCCAAGAATAGCATACCACGGCCGACATAGCGTTTCGCAATGCTGACAACGAGACGCAAATTCGCCTCTGCAAGGCGCTTCTTAGCTTCCTCGTCACCTAGATCAATGCGCTTCGCCAAGTCAATCTCATCCTCAGCAGAGAGAAGAGGAACACGGCCTATTTCTTTGAGATACATACGAACAGGGTCGTTAATCTTTATTCCTGGAGGTAGAGACAAGTCATCTTCATAATGGAAGTCGTCTTGCTCCTCATCGCGCTCTCCTCTTGGTCGACCGCCCATTTCATCGTCGTTCTCATTAATTTCAATTCCAAGGTCACTCAACTGCTCATAGAACTCGTCCATTTGATCAGAATCTTGATCAAAATTGGCCAACTTCTCGGTAATTTCTTTGTATGTGAGCGCCCCCCGCTTTTTGCCGAGTTCAATCAACTGATCCTTCACTTGGTCCAAAGCAGCTTCGGCTTCAAGTCCAGTATGTTGATCTTTCGCCATGTTCCGACTCCCTCCTCCCTAGATATCGCTCTCCTGTTGCTATCGCTTCAGTTGTTGCTCTAGGGTCACTTTTTCTTTACCAATCTGTGCAGCACGCATCCAATCGCCCGCACGCTCGGCTTGGATCATTTCCTCATGTAAACGTTCAATCTCGCGTTGGAGAGGAACCTTTTGTATAATGGAAATATAATCATCCAACACACTATGATCATAACGCAGTGGCACTTCCGACAAGGATATCGAGGCCGCAACCTGCTCTAACCGATCGTCATGCAGCGCTGCGAGAAAGCGGCTAAAGTCCGGTTCTTTCCCTTGCGCATAGTAAGCATATAGATAAGCGGCTAAAGCCGCATGATCATCCGTATTAAATCCTTCACCAAGATGCTGTTCAACATAATCAGCTACTTCTACATCTTGAAACATAAGTCCGAGTAAAGTACGCTCGGCATAGACATACGCTGGTAATAATGCTGGAGGAGCCATACTTCTCTTATCATTTCTAACATTATTCCACCAATCGTCCGAATTATCCCCTCGGCCTCCTGGCAACAGCTTCTGCCTTAGATCGAAGCACTCTTGCTTAAGACTCTCAATAGTTACTCCAATCTGCTTGGATAGTTCCGCTAGATGCATCTCACGCTCAGTCGGTGATTCGATTGGCGCAATCAGCTTCAATGCCTCTTTTAAGTATCTGCGCTTACCATCATCTTCTAGCAGTATATGATCACCGCGTAAAGATAGTAGCTGAAACTTAACAGGCGACACTGCTGCAGACAAGATGGCGTGTCTGAATCGCTCTGCTCCATTGGCTCGAATATAATCATCCGGGTCCATATTGTTAGGAAGCATCGCTACAGATACATCCAATCCCTCTTGCTCCAGCAATGGGATTGCTTTGCTTGCAGCTGCTCGTCCCGCATTATCTCCGTCATAACAGATAATAACGCGTTCGACCATCCGTTTCATAAGCTTGACATGTTCTGAAGTAAGAGCGGTTCCCATCGTAGCTATACCATTGAATACTTCAGCATCCCAGGACTGAATGACGTCCGCATAGCCTTCGAACAAAACAAGCTGTCCTGTACGCTTCATATGTGGTCGTGCCAAATGCTGATTGTAGATGAGCTTAGACTTGTTAAATAGCAATGTTTCAGGTGAATTTAAATATTTGGGTTGTCCCTCTCCCAATATTCGACCTCCGAAGCCAATAACCTTCCCATTTCGATCCCATATTGGAAACATAATTCGATCCCGGAAGCGATCGACATAGCCTGATTGCTGATGCTTCGCAGATAATAGTCCCGCCTGCTCCATTGCTTCTAGCGAGAAGCCGCGCTTCTCCAGCAATTGTACAAGCGTATCCCATTGTGTTGGTGCATAGCCAATCTGAAACTGCTCAATCAGCTTATCGTTGATACCTCGATCTCGCAGATAACTTAGGGCTTCTTGACCATGAGCCGTATTCATCAAAATATAATGATACAGCTTAGCGGCAAGCTCGTGAGCTTCAATCATCTTGTCCTTCAGCTCGCTTTGCGGGCTGCGTTCAAAGGAAATATCCCCCCATTGAAAGTTCAAGTTCGCTTGTTCAGCTAACTGTTTGACCGCTTCTGGAAAGGTAAACCCTTCGACTCCCATAAGGAACTTAATCACGGTGCCGCCAGCATTGCAACCATAACAATGGTATATCTGTCTGTCAGGCGTAACGGTGAAAGACGGGGTCTTCTCCGAGTGAAAAGGACAAAGTCCTTTTAAATATTTACCATGTTTCGAAAGATGAACGTATTTGGAGACAACGTCCACAATATCATTTCGAGTGAGCACTTCATCAATAAAGTGCTCAGGGATTGGTCCATTTCCATTCACCATATTATCACCTTCATAGAAACACGTAATACTAATTCGCTAGAGGGAGTGGTTCTCCTGCTGCCTGAGCAAAACTTTTGTCAGTTCATGTTGGAATTTCTCTCGATCCTCGAGCGTCATTGCTTTTGGTCCCTTCGTACGCTGGCCTGCTCGCCGTGCCTTAGCAGAAAAATGGCGTTGTTCAAGCAGTTCATCCACATTGCCAATATGTAACTCTTTTCCTCGAGGCGTCAATACGTTGCATCCCCGGGGCAAACATAGCGCGGCCAATCCATAGTCATTCGTCACGACTATGTCACCTGACCGCGCTTCGTTTGCAATATACATATCTGCTGCTTGAAAGCCTTGATCCACATAAATACTGCGGACATAACTGGATGATAGTGAGTTATTCTGATATGCGGCGTAAGAAGCTATAAATAAAGCGTGAACGTGATACTGTTCAGCAATCGTCATAATTTCGACTTTTACTGGACAAGCATCCGCATCGACAATAATGCGATGTAAGGACATCCTTTTCTCCATGCTTAATCCGCCTGCTAGTCATAATTGGGATACAAATAATTGCAAGTTGTTAAGGACACAACTGTGCAACGAATCAGTATCGTCTATATTATATACGCTGCCAACATGAAAAATCCTGCTTGTAAGAAGTGAACTCTATAAATTTTTGTAGAATTTTGTCGAACAAGCAGAAAAAAGTGCGGAATGAGCTGAACATTAGCCTGTTCTGCACATTCCGCATTCTGCAATCAGGTTTACTTTAGACAGACGCCCACACTAACTTAGAGAAATCAGCATAGCGATAAAGATCATTCGCAATCAGCTTCAACAGAGCTAGACGATTATTTTTCACTGCCTCATCCTTGGCCATAACCATGACATCGTCAAAGAATGCAGTAATCGGCTGCTCCAGCTTGCCAAGCTCGATTAGAACTTGTTCAGGCTGTTGAATCGAACGCTCGATCTGCTCATGTGCCAATTTCCAGCTTACATACAGCTCACGTTCTTGATCTTGCTCAAACAGCTCTTCTTTCACATCTGCATGCTCAGCCTTAGCTGCTAAGTTAGCAACACGATTGAAGGATTCTACTGTTGTCTTGAACGCCTCCTGCTGAACAGCATTCATCAAGGACTTACCGCGTGCAATCGTAAGCTTCACATCATCGTAACCAGCTGCCAGCACAGCGTCTACTACGTCATAGCGAACTTCCTCGGACAATACATTTTTGACACGTAGACCAAAGAAGTCATATAAATCATTACGTACGTCAACGCGATTACGTTTCAATAATTGTGCTTGTTCCTGCACATCCAGTGCAACATCGAACAATTGTGACAAAGTAAGCGGTACATTTTGTTCCACAATCATTTGTACGATACCTGTAGCTTGACGGCGCAATGCATATGGGTCTTGGGAACCAGTCGGAATAATACCAATTGCAAAGCAGCCCACCAACGTATCCATTTTATCTGCCAAGCTTACAAGCTGACCGACAAGTGAAGCCGGTGCTGTATCACCAGCGAAACGAGGCTTATAGTGCTCGTTAATCGCACGTGCCACCTCAGCATCTTCATTCAATTTCAACGCGTAGTCCTCACCCATTTGACCTTGCAGCTCAGGGAATTCGTATACCATTTGCGTAACCAAATCGAATTTACAGATATCGGCTGCACGGCTTACTTGCACAGTTACCTGATCATCAGCCTTAACGACTGCTGCCAATTTATCCGCAATCGCACGAATACGACGTACTTTGTCTCCAAGCGTACCCAACTCTTCGTGGAACACGATAGAATCGAGTTTCTTCACGCAATCTTCAATGCGAAGCTTTTGATCTTCCTGATAGAAGAATTTCGCGTCGGACAGACGAGCGCGAAGAACTTTTTCATTGCCTTTTGCAACAATATCAAGACCTTTATCATCACCATTGCGTACTGTGACGAAATAAGGCAGCAATTGATTTTGTGCATCAAGTACAGGGAAGTAGCGCTGGTGCTCTCGCATCGAAGTAATGAGTACGTCTTGTGGTATATGAAGGAATGACTCATCAAATGTACCGAACAACGCAGTCGGATATTCAACAAGGAACAATACCTCTTCCAACAAGTCTTCCTTAATAGAAATATTCCATTGCTTCTCAGCAGCTAGCTTCTCCAACTGGCTGACGATAAGTGCTTTACGCTCTTCTATATCAACGATAACGTGCTGTTCACGAAGACGCTCTACGTATTGTTCAGCACTTGTAATGACAGTCTCTTCACCTAAGAAGCGATGTCCGCGTGATACATTACCTGCTTGAACGCCGGTAAATTCGATAGGAATGATGTCACTGCCAAATAACGCGACAACCCAACGAATTGGGCGAACGAAGCGCATTTCATAGCCGCCCCATCTCATGTTTTTAGGGAACGTCATCGCGTGAACAATGCTTGTTAAGCCTTCTGCCAACACATCAGCCGTATCCGTACCAATGCTGCTTTTGTTTGCGTAAATGTATTCAACACCATTCAACTCTTTGAAGAACAGCTGCTCAGGATCTACGCCTTGAGAGCGAGCAAAACCAAGTGTAGCCTTAGACCATTGCCCTTGATCATCTACAGCAATCTTACGAGCAGGTCCTTTCACTTCCTCATGCACATCTGTCTGCTTGTCAGCTGCATGTTGTACAACGATAGCAAGACGACGTGGAGTTGCATATGCTTTGACGCCTTCATGGGCAATACGAGATTGCTCCAACCAACGCTCCACACGCTCTTGCAACTGCTCAATAGCACCACGTACGAAACGCGCCGGCACTTCTTCAAGTCCTAGTTCTAGGAGCAAATGTTTAGGCATCTTGGTTCTCTCCCTTCTTCAACAACGGGAAGCCAAGCTTCTCGCGCTCTTCATAGTAAGTAGCTGCTACTTGGCGAGCCAAGTTGCGTACACGTGTAATAAATCCTGTACGCTCTGTTACACTGATTGCACCACGTGCGTCCAACAAGTTGAACGTATGCGAGCATTTCAGCACATAATCATACGCTGGGAATACCAAATGCTCATCCATCGCACGCTTCGCTTCTTGCTCATACGTGTTGAACAAATTGAACAACATCGCTGTGTCACTAACTTCAAATGTATATTTAGAGTGCTCGAATTCAGGCTGTAGGAATACATCACCGTAAGTAATGCCCTCTACCCATTCCAGATCGAATACATTTTCTTTTTCTTGAATATAAGATGCTAGACGCTCTAGTCCGTATGTGATCTCTACTGCTACTGGATTCGCATCGATTCCACCTACTTGTTGGAAGTAAGTGAACTGTGTAATCTCCATGCCGTCAAGCCATACTTCCCAGCCTAGTCCCCATGCACCTAGTGTCGGCGATTCCCAGTTATCCTCTACAAAGCGGATATCATGTGCCAAAGGATCAATGCCAAGCTGTTGCAAGCTTTCCAAGTACAATTCTTGAATGTTGTCTGGTGAAGGCTTCATAATAACTTGGAATTGATGGTGCTGATAAAGACGGTTCGGATTCTCACCATAACGACCGTCTCCTGGTCGACGAGAAGGCTCTACATAAGCAACATTCCAAGGCTCGGGCCCAATAGAACGAAGGAATGTCATTGGGTTCATCGTACCGGCACCCTTTTCGACATCATACGGCTGCACGATGATACAGTTTTGCTTTGCCCAGAAATTTTGCAAAGTCAAAATGATTTGTTGAAAATTCATGCGACTGTTCACTCCTTACACGAATAGTTTCAGCTCTGACGTTATGAGCACGAGTGTGAGTATACAAAAAAACTCCCGCCCCTACGTCTGCTGCCAGACATAGGGACGAGAGTTGTATCCCGCGGTTCCACCCTACTTGATAATCGCGATTCCAACGTGACTCCATCAATTCGCAATTATCCACTTTGAGTTATCCATGCTCCGAAGTGCCGTTTCATTCGTCCATTCGCTCAGGCTTCCACCATCCCTGAATCGCTATTATCGAATTGAGGATCGAACTACTTACTTCATCACTGCATGTTATTAAATTGATTAATAAATTATATCATATCGAATGACTCAACTTTAGTCAAGCAATGCAGTGGAAGGACAACTTAGATTATCATTCACTGTTTTCCCCTTGCTCCTCCACTGCTTTATCAACAGATGGAAGTGGAGCAAGATCATACTTCTCCATCTGTTCAAGGAATTGCAGCGATTTACAACGAACCCCTATGTGAGTATCCATATAACCACGCATGCAGTCTCGAAGCTGAAGTTTCGTTTCTTGTTTGAGCGTAATATCACCCAGTCTTCGTAAATCCGTCTTAATAAAGACTTGCATGAGCTTCAGTATGTTGCCTGAACAAATGTAACGGCTATGTTCACGAGGTCGACATCGCGAGCAAATCGCTCCTCCAAGCCTCCATCCAAACCCCGTTAACTCATCAGTTCTACCACAGACCACGCAACTGTCTACAGACGGGGCAACCCCTACAGCTTGGCACAGCTTCATTTCAAATATATGCGTCGTTACCTGCGCATCTTTGCCTGCTCGAATCGCTCGCATATAGGCAAGCAATTGATCAAACATCGCGCCCCCGGCTTCTTCATCTTGCAATCCACGATCAACAAGCTCCACCACGTACGACGCGTACGCCGCCAGATGGAGCTGTTCTCGTAGCCTATGATTCGGTTCCGTAATTTCGCATGCGTTCAAAGTGCCAATCGAGCCCATACCGCGAAAAAATACATACTCACCAAACGTAAACAATTGTGTGGCTGCACCATGGCGGCTGCGTACTTTTTTGGCCCCGCGAACGAGCACGCCTACTTTGCCGTGAGACTTCGTACACAGCGTTATAATCTTGTTGCCTTCCCCATAATCCATACTGCGGATGACAATACCTTCTATGCGATATAACACCTTGTCCCTCCCATGTGACAAGCGATCACTTACTCCGCATGCTCTGACGGTTGCACAGGTTCAACGTCTATAGGAACAGCATCTCGAACCTGAGCTATATGCTTATACAACAAATATGCATCTACATCACCAGTCATTGCGAACACATTCCATGAGAAATCACGCATTGTGTTATCCCCTTTCGTCGGACATGACGTTGTCTTCAACACTAGCATGTGCTAGCAGAAGGGGATTATCCTTTGCAAAAAATGGACATGTGCTGGATGTATAAGTGATATGTTGTCTGCTACACGTCGTGACGGAATCCTAGATCCTTGAGCACACGATCTTGGTTACGCCAGTCCTTTTTCACTTTGACCCACAACTCGATAAATGTACGAGATCCAAGTAGCGTCTCAATGTCTCTACGGGCTTGCTTACCTACTTGCTTAAGTAGGGCACCTTGCTTGCCGATAATAATTCCTTTTTGGGAGTCACGCTCAACAAAAATAACAGCTGAAATGTAGACTACACCATTTTCCTGCACACGCATATCTTCTATTGTTACAGCGATAGAATGTGGAATTTCTTCACGTGTCGCATGCAATATTTTTTCACGAACAAGCTCTGCCACAACGAATTGTTCTGGATGATCCGTGATCTGATCATCTGGATAGTATTGTGGTCCTTCTGGCAAGTAGCCGTGCAGCACTTGAAGCAAACGATCTACATTGTTTCCTTGCAAGGCAGATATCGGAACAATAGCCGCAAACTCATGCATTGCATTGTACTGCTGAATCATCGCAGGTACTTCATCAGGGCGAACTTGGTCAATTTTGTTCATGACAAGAATAACCGGTGTTTTAACTTGTTTCAATTGTTCAATTACAAAACGATCTCCCCCGCCAAAACCAGCAGCAACATCCACTAAGAACAGCACTGCCTCAACTTCATTCAACGTGTTGAGCGCTACCTGATTCATATAGTCACCAAGCTTTGATGTGCGTTTATGAATACCCGGAGTATCCAAAAATACGATTTGAGATGATTCTTGCGTATAAACACCGTGAATTTTGTTACGCGTCGTTTGTGGTTTATCCGACATAATCGCAATCTTTTGGCCGATAACATGGTTCATCAGTGTTGATTTCCCCACATTTGGACGACCTACGATTGCGACAAATCCGGATTTGTAAGATGATTTATTGTTCATGTTGTACTCCTAATCTTCTTTATAACTTTTCTTTATAATAACAGTGTTTGCCTACTAGTTGTGAGCAGATCAAGCTTCCGAGCGCCGTCGTAATCAAGTTCTCTTTTTATTGTATACATAAGGTTAGAACTTGACTACAAAGGCGAACACTTACGTTTCTTCAGGCTGATTCTGCTCCCTTTTCGTGTGCAGTAACAAAATTAATCCTCTATTAGCTATTTGCCAAGCCTTCAGCACGTGAAGCTGAACTGTCTAGGCTGGATACATCAAATGCACCCGGGAGTAATTCACCAATCGTAGTCTCTACTAATTGACCGTTCAAGTTGCCCATGTAAACGGGCATGTCAGCAGAACATAATTCAACTAGAACTTGACGACATACCCCACAAGGAGTTATAGGAGCAGTGGTGTCTCCAATGACTGCGATAGCTTTGAAAGACTTCGCGCTACAGCCATCCGCGATTGCACGGAACAATGCCGTCCGCTCTGCACAATTAGTAGGACCATAAGCAGCATTTTCTACATTGCAGCCCATGTGAACGTTTCCTTCGCTGTCCAACAAGGCAGCACCTACCTTAAAGTGCGAATATGGCGTGTAAGCACGCTCCCTCGCTTGTCTTGCCAATTCCATCAATTGTTGTTTATCCATGATGTCAACTCCTCATATTCAGGATTGGATATAAATCCTCACATCTTCATATTACAACAAAATTTACAGTGTACCAATCATACTTACGAATCGCCCACCAAATATAATAGCTCCGGTTATAACGGCGAACGCCGCCGTTACCAAAACGGCTCCGGCGGCGGTATCTTTCGCTATCTTAGCCAGCGGATGCTGATCCGGCATGACCATATCTACTACTGCTTCAATTGCAGTATTCATGAGTTCTGCTGCGATTACAACTGTGATACTAAGCAAGAGCCATAGCCACTCGCTCGTATTAACACCTAACAGTATGCCAAGCAGTATAACAATGGTAGAAGCATATATATGCACTCGCATATTGCGCTGCGTAGCATATGCATACTTAATCCCGTCTATTGCCGCTTGGAACGTTCGACGCCAATTATGACGCCAGTCCATTATCGTGTCAACCCGATCTTGGAGAGAACCGCTTCCTGCTTGTCCATCATTACACGTTCACTCTCATCATCCTGATGGTCGTAACCGATCAAATGAAGGAATCCGTGCACGAACAAGAAGCCAATTTCTCTATCCAGTGAATGACCATATTCGTCAGCCTGAGCATGAGCGCGTTCTGTAGAGATAATGATATCTCCAAGCATGTCCCCTAAAGAGGCTAACTCCTGCTCATCTTCTACTTCGTACAAAATGTCCATTTCCTCATCCACAGACTCATTCAATGCGAACGAAAGCACATCTGTTGGACGATCAATTTGACGATAATCACGATTGAGTTCATGGATGCGTTCATCATCGACGAATGTAAGCGCTACTTCACCTTCCACGATCCCTTCCATCTGAGCCGCTTCTTCAAGCAAACGCTCCAACTTTTGTATTAATGCTTCGCTAATAGGGTAAATGGACTGTTCGTTGCTCCACTCTAACTTGATGTTCATCAATTAAACTCTCCTTCTTGCCTTGCTTATTTGATCATTACTTCAGTGTGTCTTTCGTAGCAGCAGCTGTTTCTTCCCCAGACGAGTTATCAGGGTTAGACTGGCTAACTGCAACTGCTTTGGAGTCACCTTTAGCCAACTCTGATTGTTTCTTCGCAGCATCCGGGTATTCAATACGAGAATGGAAAATACCCATTACCGTTTCCTTTAGTGAATGAGCAACCATATCCAGTTCACGCATCGTTAAGTCGCATTCATTAAACTGGTTATCATCAAGTCGATCTTTAATGATTTTTTGAATCATATTTTCGATCTGCTCCACTGTCGGTTGACGAAGCGAACGAACCGCTGCCTCAACACAATCCGCAATACCGACAACTGCTGCTTCCTTTGACTGCGCCTTAGGTCCAGGATAACGGAAATCATCCGCTGTGAAATCCGGCTCTTCCCCTTGTTCTTCAGCCTGCTTCAATGCTTTATGGTAAAAATACTTCAGGAATGTTGTTCCATGATGCTGTTCTGCAATATCTCGTATTGGCTTTGGCAGCTTGTATTCTTTCAGCATTTCCGCACCATCACCAGCATGAGCGACAATAATCGAAGTACTCAGCTTCGGATCGATATAATCATGTGGATTATCGATATTGGTCTGATTCTCGATAAAGTAACTTGGACGCTTCGTCTTACCTATATCATGGTAAAATGCACCAACTCGGCACAATAGACCATTTGCTCCAATGGATTCCGCTGCCTGTTCCGCTAAGTTACCAACCATCACACTGTGATGATAAGTGCCCGGTGTTTCTGTCAACAGCTTCCGAAGCAGTGGATGATTAGGATTAGACAGCTCGACCAGCTTCAATGCTGACAATATGCCGAATGTAACCTCGAAGAACGGCATAAGCCCAATGACCAATACAGCCGTCACAATACCACTGCTAAAAGCAAACACCGCAGCCAAAGATGTTTCTTTGCTGTTCAATGGCAAACCATTAAGCATAGTTATAGTCAATACAGTTAAACCACCAAAGATGCATATCATAATTCCAGCCTTTAGTATGGTTGAGCGCTGACTTGCTCGATGTATAGCAAAGATCGATGCATAAGAGACAACGAGCGCAAACAGACCATAGTTGAAATCAAACAGCATATTTTGATGAGTATTTAACAATATGCTCGCAATAATACTGAAGAGTACAGCCGAGACATAAGCAAGCGAGACATCAAGCAGCAGTGTTATAAGCATTACGCCAAGCGCGACAGGAGCAACATAACCGATATAAGCAGTTGTCTCTGTTTGTGCAAATGAAACAATTTCCATCAAAATAATATTAATGACGAAAATCAACAACAGCATCAACAGCTGTGAGTTGTTGTACTTAAAATGAGTATGGCTAGCCTGGCGCATAAACATAACTAGCAGCACAATAAATAGCGTTGAAAGAAGCAGCAGCCCAAATTGAGGCCATAAGTTCACTTCCGTCTTCAACAGACCATTTTCTTTGAGTAGATCGTACATATCTTTTGTGATAATCTCGCCTTTTTGAACAATAAGCTCACCTTGCTTAATAAATACTTCGGCGGTATTTTCACGAGCATCTACCTTCGCCTTCTTCGTAGCTTCCTCATCATAGAACTTGTTTGGTGTAATGGCTAACCTAACAAGCTCCTGAACAACTTCACGTTCTGCACGTTTATCCAATGAACTTGTATTGACATACTCCGCTACTTTGGCTCTGGCTACTGCCGCATCTGCGATGGAATCAGCCATTAACTTACTAACAATATCGCGAGCTACGACCTTCATTTCAGCAATGTCCTCTTTTGAAAGACGTGCCATTTTGATGTACGTTTCTTCAGGCACCCGATATTTCTGCTCTTCAATTCGTTTTGTTACTTCTTCTAACAACTGTGCAGAATAGGTATTGGCATTGCGACTGGTCAAAATAAATGTACGAATATAATCATCGAACATTTGTGGTATCACACGCCGATACAAATCCACTTTCTCAGAGAAAGATAGCTGCTCATCTTGATTCAACAACTCGATCCGATTAAAAATATTATCAATTAACCGATCGTTCTTGATCGACACAATTGGATAAACAGGTGGTGCACCTTCAGCTGCCTCTTCTTGAGCATTCAGCGTCGCCTGCTTGTCCTTAATTTGCATGGGAGCGACAATATTTTTCTCTACCGGACTACCGATTTGAATATCATACTTTTCTGGAAGCATTTTAGGTGCGAGAGAAAAATAAATAAATATCGTTAGGACAACGAATAATACAATACGCATGCCTAAGCTATATTTCCATCCTCCCGTTTTCACAGGACGCACTCTTCGTTTATTACCGTTATTTTGAGCTTCTAGCATAGAGAACAACCCTCTCTATCCTTGGTTTTCGCTTTCCTTCTGGTAAGCAACAATAATTTTTTGTACTAAGGAATGACGAACGACATCTTGTTCAGCAAAATGCATAAAGCCAATCTCCTCAATATCTCGAAGCACTTTATGTGCTTCGACAAGTCCTGAATTTTTGCCCCTAGGCAAATCAATTTGCGTAACGTCGCCTGTAATGACCATTTTCGAGCCAAAACCAAGACGCGTCAGGAACATTTTCATCTGTTCAGGAGTCGTATTTTGCGCCTCATCCAAGATGATGAATGCATCATCCAATGTACGCCCACGCATATATGCCAAAGGCGCAATTTCGATCAACCCTCGTTCTAGTGCCTTAGCGACTTGATCAGGACCCATCACATCATGCAAGGCGTCATACAAAGGACGTAAGTAAGGATCTACTTTCTCTTGCAAATCTCCCGGCAAGAAGCCTAGATTCTCTCCTGCCTCCACAGCCGGACGTGTCAAAACAATCCGCTTAACTGCCCCTTCCTTCAGCGCAGTAACCGCTAAAACAACAGCAAGGTACGTCTTACCTGTACCCGCAGGTCCAATCCCGAATACGACATCTAACTTCTTAATCAAAGAAACGTAGTGACGTTGACCGATTGTTTTAACACGAATCGGCTTGCCACGGTATGTATGAGCCACTTCTCCCTTAAACAAATCTAACAGCTCATGGACCTTCCACTGCTCTGCCAACTCAAGTGCGTACATCATATCCCGTTCTGATAACCCAACATTGTTGCGAATAAGTTGGAGCAGCACTTCAAACAACTGCTTGAACTTCTCCACTTCTTCAGAATCACCTGTCAGGACAATCTCTGCTTCACGTGACGATATTTCGACTTCGGTATGGGATTGGATAAGCTTAAAATACTTGTCTTGTGGTCCGAATAGTGCGAGACCTTCAGCTGCATTCTCTAATGAAAGTTTCACTGTTTGTTGTTGCGACAAAATCTCAGTCTCCTTGCCTTAGTCATATGATTTAGTCTTTATGAAGTGCCAATAATAGGCTGCTCTTCTGTAATCGATTGCTCTACTTCAAACATAACCTTAAGTTTCACTTTACCATTCTCCGTCTTCTGATGCAAAATCTTTTCCGTTACAACACGAGCGTTCGGTCCATATTTCGCCAAGATATCCGTTCTTGCATGACGCAATCCAATTTGAGCAGCCTCTTGCTGTTCTTGCGCCTCTTCAACAATTTGTACTTCCATTATCTTTTCTTTTACCCATTTAAGCGGCAAAGTTAACATTCCTACATTTACATCATTGAATTCAGTCTTCACTTCATAATGAGAAAATGGAATTTGACCATAACCACTTACCTGCAAGCGTCGTTGGCCCAATTGCACATAAGATTTTTCTATGCTTTGTCCAGTCATTACTTTTTGCTTGCTTACAAGAGGTGATTGTATCGAATATTCATACCAAACGAGGCCTCGTATGCTGCCTTTAGCGACCACGATTAATGGAGACTCCGGAGATCCCAGAGCACCACTAATTAGGACCTGACCCTTTTTTACACGATCATTCGGTTTTACGATTGCTTTGCCTTCTTCAGCTATAATGCTTGTAATGACAGCATCTGTACTCGCTACGATGTTGCGCGGATTATTCAGTTTTCTTGATTTTGGCACAGTGGATTCAACAATATGAATGACAATTTTGGTACCTTGCCTTGTCACCCCCACCCAAGATGAAGAAGACAGCTTCGCATGCAGCGCTTTTGACAGCTCTTCTGTCTCTTTAAGCCTAAACGTCCACTGAAATGGATATATGCCCTCCTCATGAGCAGCTGCAAGCACTTGCTCGGTTGAGATCGATTCGTTCCCCTTTACTTCTATCGTCCACACAAGAGATGACAGCATGTACAATCCTAGTAAAAATAAAAAAGCACCGGTTACAAAAAAAGAACGTCGACGCACTTGTCCTATCGAAAATGGAAGCCCATAACGCTCCATTACATGAACACGGCAGCCTGTCTTTTTTAAAAACGGACGTAATCTAAAAAAGTCAGGCACTATAATAAAGAGGCTCACCTGATGATCATCTGTGCGCCTCACATCCCATATCGTTATCCGTTTTGCTAAAAGGAGATTAAGTAGTTGTTCGGTATGCTGTCCTCGAATTTGAATTTTGACATATCCACGTATTTTACCCATTAACGGTGGTTTCATGGCTTTGCGTCCTCCATTCCGTGAACCTTCACTTCAGTTATGTAGCCCTCGATACATATTTCTTCTGTCCATATTCCTCGAATGACAAGCTCACTTCCCGTCACTTCCAATTCCCCTTTTGCGAGCGACAATCTCATATTTTCATTGGAAAAATGAACGATTCCACGATGATTCTCTACGAACAGCTTGCGATTGCCTATTAAGGATACACGGGGCACATCAGATACGATATCCTGCGGCAAATCAAACAAATGCGCCGTCCACTGATTCAACTTGCGCATGATACGGCTCATACGTGCGAGGCCCCCTTCCTGTACTTTACAACTTATGCTCCAGCAGCAATGAATATGAAAATTAGCAGCAGGATACAAACACAAAAAAAGCCCCAGCCCGTTCCAAAAAGGTGTACAGGCTGAGACTTTTTGAATTATCGATTGCGGAACGGACGTTTCGCTCGAGGCGGACCTAATATTTCAGCCCATATTACACCTTGACGCGCCTGTTCAGCTAATGTTTCATTGGAGCCAGCCTTACCACGCTGCTGCTGCCCTCCGTGATCATTCCGCGAGTAAATAGGTGAAGAAGCTTCTCTAGCTACGGCGGCTTGAGTACGATAGCTTGTATCGGCCAATCTTGATGATGGATAACCAAATGTATTCTCTTCTCGATCATCGCTATAATCTGTCGAGAACACAGGAGTCGTACGCACATCTTCTAGTCGAGACTGCTGACGCTCATACTCTTCCTCATCGTCATCATAATTGCCCTTATCTTGATCATGATTAGATTGGCTCTGGCTAGCCGTATTTTGCGTATCCCCACCAAAGTTTGGCATACCGGTGGTTGACTTCTTTTTATTGCCCACTAGCGAAAGTAAGAATCCCACAACCGCAACGACTACAAAAATATTTGAAGAAATAAAATCAAATAATTTTTCCATGGCTTATCGCCTAGCTTTCTGAATTGTGGTCGGTACGCCCTGCGTCTGAATTCTTGCCAATCGAGCCGCGCATTTGCGTATCCGCCTCAATATTTTGAAGGTTCATGTAATCCATAACACCTAACTTGCCGCTCTTAAGCGCTTCTGCCATTGCCAATGGAACTTGAGATTCAGACTCAACAACACGCGCGCGCATCTCTACGACACGAGCCTTCATCTCTTGCTCTTGTGCAACCGCCATCGCACGACGCTCTTCCGCCTTCGCTTGAGCGATACGCTTATCAGCCTCTGCTTGCTCGGTTTGAAGATGTGCACCGATATTTTTACCTACATCAACATCAGCAACATCAATCGATAAGATTTCAAATGCTGTACCCGCATCCAATCCTTTGCCAAGTACCGTGCGAGAAATCAAATCTGGATTTTCCAATACATCTTTATGCGTAGCACTAGAACCTACTGTAGTAACAATACCCTCACCGACACGAGCGATAATCGTTTCTTCACCCGCACCACCAACGAGACGCTCAATGTTAGCACGTACCGTTACACGAGCACGAACTTTCACTTCAATACCGTCTTTCGCCATAGCTGCAACGATCGGTGTCTCGATAACACGAGGGTTAACACTCATTTGTACAGCTTGAAGTACGTCGCGACCTGCAAGGTCGATAGCAGCTGCACGTTCAAATTCCAAGCTAATGTTTGCACGCTGTGCAGCAATTAGCGCATTTACTACTCGGTCTACATTACCACCCGCCAAATAGTGACTTTCCAACTGATTAATGGACAGTCCCAATCCTGCTTTAGTCGCCTTGATCATTGGGTTAACGATACGGCTCGGAGTAACACGACGTAGACGCATAGCCACCAACGTAATAATGCTAATTTTCACACCGGATGCGATAGCAGAAATCCAGAGCATTACCGGGAAGAAGCTGAGGAATACACTGACCGCAATAATAACAACTGCGATCGTAAGCAAAAAGCTAATGTTCAAATCCATAAAAGCACAACCTCCGATTCAATTTTCTATATAGGCAGGTTTACAATAAACCGCGACCCCTAGTCATCTGCGTGTTCGCGCACTACGACACGAACTCCTTCTACATGAATCACTTTTACGCGCTTGCCAGCGCTAATAAATCCACCGTCGGTAACGACATCAACTTTACGCTCGTTGAAAGATGCGGTACCAGATGGTCGAAGCGTAGTTAATGCAACACCAATTTCTCCAATAAGCTCGGATGCATTTCGCGTGGACACAAAGCCCTCTTCCGTTGTCAGTTGCTCACGAAGAATGAATCGATTCCATACTCCACGATGCTTAAATATACGTGCAATGATAACAACGACAACAGTTGCTGCTATGAACGCAATCCCCAACGACAACAGTGCATCAGATGTGTCATACGCAGCTCGCACCACACTTGTAATCAGACTGGCAGAACCTAGTATTCCCAATATACCGAAGCTAGGTACAAACAATTCTAACACAAGCAGTACAAGCCCCAGAATAAAGAGGACAAATGCCTCCATTCCTGCTAATCCAGCGACATAAGCGCCAAAGAAATATAGACCGAAGCTTAGTACACCCAAAATACCTGGCACACCGAACCCTGGCACAATCAGTTCAATGGCAATACCTGCAATACCAATGAACAGCAGCACCGTAGCGACAATTGGATTCATTAGGAATGAAGCAATCTTCTCCGATGCAGCTACCTCAATGGTGAGAATCAAAGGATTACTGCGCTTCATTTGAGTCAGCAATTCTTGAAGGGAGGTTGCTTCATAATCTGCATAACCAACTCTGATCGCTTCTTTTGTATCCAAGGAAAGAACTTCTCCCGCCTTCTTAGTGCGGTCTAGCTTAGGAAGTTTTATTTCATTCTTCACATCGACCATCGCGACTGCATAAGTGCCATCACGGCCATTAGCCTCAGCAGCACCCTTCATCATGCTCGACCATGCAGCAACCACTTTAGGATTGTCAACCAATTCGGCATTTACATCCACTATCGCGGCTGAACCGATCATGCTCGTAGGTGTCATGGCAATCTTATCCGCACTGAGCGCTATATAACTACCAGCAGAAGCTGCTTTACCATTTACATAAACGACGGTTGGGATCGGACTCTCCGCTATGAGAAGCCCCAATGCTTCAGCACTGTCCAACCTTCCACCAGGCGTGTTCATTTCAAACACGATAAGCTCCGCTCTAGATTGCTCCGCCTCTTCAATCGCCCGGCGGACGTACGACTCCATAACCGGATCTACAGCACCTTCTAGCTGTATGACGGCAACTACTCCATCATTCACAGTCCCAGGAACAGATTCAGCATAGGCTGGTTGTACACCAGCACTGCTCATTATCCCTAACAAGCCTGTCAACGCAAAAATAGTAAGCGTCGTCAAAACAAGCCATCTTTTTAACGTTACAGAACGTGAATTCAATCCACTACCCCCTTCTTTGTTTAGTATGTCAACTGCTCTTGCTTTCTTGATTCCATATATGCGGTAATACGTAATTTCATTATTTACGTTTCAACAATCTAACAAAGTCATCAAGCACGATAACGTTTAAGTGCATAACAACTCATAAAAATGATCCATTTGCAACCAACTATTACGTTCCCTCTATATGCTCCTAAACAAAAAGAAGACAAAATAAAAACACTCCTTGAAACAAGGAGTGTTTTTGTATTCGATCAGTTATAAAGATTCGCTTATTGCAGATGCTGTTGAACAATTGAATTGACAAGTTTACCGTCGGAACGTCCTTTGACCTTTGGCATTAGGGCAGCCATAAGCTTACCCATATCTGCTTTCGAAGTTGCACCGGTCTCTTGGATGGTCTCTCGTACAATAGCATTAATTTCTTCTTCAGAAAGCTGTGCTGGAAGGTATTCCAACAAAATGTCAAGCTCTAGTTTCAAGTTATCTACAAGGTCGAATCGGCTAGCTTTCTCGAACTCATGGAGGGCATCTTTCCGCTGTTTGATTTCACGACCTAGAATTTCAAGCACTTCATCGTCATTCAAAGTTCGTTTCGAATTTATCTCAACATTCTGGATTGCCGAACGAACCATGCGGATGGTGGAGAGTTTGAACTTGTCTTTACTCTTCATCGCTTGCTTCATATCTTCGCTCAATCGTAGGCTTAGATCCATTGGTGCTATATCCTCCTAAAACTTTCTCTTGCGAGCAGCCTCGGACTTCTTCTTACGCTTGACGCTTGGCTTCTCATAGTGCTTACGCTTTTTAACTTCAGCCAATACGCCATCTTTTGCGATGGAGCGCTTAAAGCGACGAAGTGCAGCATCGATCGTCTCGTTTTTGCGAACTTTCGTTTCAGACACCAGTTATCCCTCCCTCCGACCAGACCGTCCAAGAACAAATCACGGTTCATCAAATTACATTATATGTGATGGTGAAATACAGTGTCAACCTTGCACTTGCGAACTGTAAATAATTACTGAAATCAATATCTGGAACCAACAATATCTCCTAGCGGTTCGCCACCTAATAGATGGTAGTGAATATGGAACACAATCTGACCACTGTCTTTGTTGCAGTTGTTAACTAAACGATAGCCTGACTGCGCCACACCGAGATCTTTCGCGATTTGTTGAGCCGCTTCATGGATATCTCCTAACAGTGCATAATCTTCTTTTTGCAGATCATTCATTGTCGGAATGTGTTTCTTCGGAACAATTACGATATGTACAGGCGCTTTAGGCTGGATGTCATGAAAAGCAACCACTTGTTCTGTTTCGTATACTTTTTTAGAAGGCAGCGTACCTTCGATTATTTTGCAAAAAATGCAATCCATCCTAATCTTCCTCCTAGAAATATATATTCACCTATACAGCCCATGTTACTTCAGCGTTATCTTAAGCAGTACGAATCAACTTAGACTATACGAATATCATATCGAAAAATACATCTCACGTCCAATTTTCAATCCATTCTCTTAGTTACACTATGTATCTTTACTCTTTCTACTAAACGATTAAAAGTACTATGCTACTTACTACTTGCACGTTGTATCGATCTTTATAAAAAATGAAAGCACCCCACAGCCACAGCATAGAGGTGCTTGAATCATGGATCTACTTTAGAGAAGAGCTAAAGCTGCTAGCGTTGCAAGAGGCAAAATGATCGGATTGTAGCCATATCCATAGTAATACGGGTAGTAGGGATAGTACCCACCATAGTATGGATAATAGGGCGGGCGTGGCCTGGGATAGTATCCTCCGTGATATCCATAGCCTCCACCATGGTACCCAGGGCCACCGCCTCCAAAACCATGATGCGAAGCCAATCCGCGGTAACATGATTCACAATAATAAGGTGTTGAATAAGCCGAATAATCCTGTGACACCGTGTATGGATACGACGTCATTTGATCACTATACTGACTATTTTCTTTGCCTGTAGACGTTGGGGATAAATGCACATACGTATCATCAACATGAGTAATTACACCTTGGTAAACTTGATTCTCACTTGTTTTTAGTTGGACATGGTGATGCATATATTTTTTACACATATCTTTCATATTCTCACCATTAACAGCCAATCCACCGTATTCATCATTTGGCTTCCATGCATTTTCTCCCATGGACTGTTGTACAACAGATCCTTGTGGCATAGCTGGATATGGTTGTTGGTTAGGCAGCACAGCCTGTTGTGTCATTGGCTGCATGTTGGGCATCGGCTGTATGTTAGGAATCGATTGCATCGCAGCCTGCATATTTGGCATTGGCATTGGTGGGAAGTTAGGCATGGACTGCATCATAGGCTGCATATTGGGTACCGACTGCATAGGAGCCATATTCGGCTGCGTATATTGTGGTACATAAGATGCGCCAAAGTTAGGCGCATTGCTTCCATCAAATCGCTTTTCCTCTTGAGCGCCTTGTTGTTCAGCCTGGTAACCTTGCATGTTATTTTCCATAGGAACCTCCTTAATGACTAGCACAATCATGTAATTCTCCATGATATTCGCCTACGCCCAAGGAGGTGAGCAAATTACCGTAACAACAAGCAAATATTTATAATATAGATACAAATTCAAGTTCACTTGAATGTATTTCACAACAAAAAGACACCCCCTCCTGCACTTGCAGGCTGCGCATAAACGCTGTAAACATGTTGTTTCTACAAATGAAGGCGGTCTTAACATACATGTGTATTGTAGAAACAACAGGTTTACCGAGGTGCCATCCAAAGTAAAAATGTCGGTAACTGTATTATAACAGTCGTTAGAAACTGTTACTGTGATTTGCTTCACAATAGGTCTGATCAGCAACTTTTATTTTCCAAAATAAGCAAAGAGCGTTCACAACGTCTCTAGTCCAATTCGCGAACCTCTGCCCGCCTGTTCAGCTGGCGTCACTACAAGCTTGCGCGATAAACGCGCTCGAAGTTCAGGCACATGGCTAATGACTCCTACAGAAAGCTTATCATGATGCAGTTTCTCCAATGCAGTAATTACGGTATCCAACAATTCTGGATCCAGCGTACCGAAGCCTTCATCAAGGAAGAAAAATTGCAATGGATACATGCCCCGAAGTTGAATTTGAGCAGATAGCGCAAGTGCCAAAGCTAGAGATGTCAAAAATGTCTCGCCACCCGATAATGTAGAAACAGGTCTTCGAATTCCCCCATTCACATCATCCCGGATAACAAATCCTCCTCCGGAATCAACCTCCAACGCATATCTCTGCTTCGTTAACAGCTTTAAGCGTTCAGATGCAGCACGGCTTACTTGCATCAGTTGCTCTTCAGCAACAAACTCAACGAATGCATTACCGCGGAATACACTTTGAAGCTGCTGCAAACGACTATGGCGTTCGCGACCACCGCTCATTTGCTCCTCTAGCACCATCCACCGTGCATGTTTCGCACGCAGTTGTTCCACATCGCGCTCCGCCTTCACTCGAAAAGCGAAAGCTGCTTCATCACGTTCTGCTGCCGACTGCCACTGCTGCACACATGTAGACCACTCTTCATCTCCGATCTCTCTACCTTGAAGCTGCTCTACAATTCGGTTCATACGAATTTGAATCGTACGCTGCTCTTCTTCATAAGCCGTATATTCTTCAGCAAGCTGTTGACGTTCTGTCTCTTCTAATCGGCAACCAACAACCTCATCTTGGTTCGCAAATCCAGATTGCTCTAGCTTTTGATGAAGCTGCTGCTGCGTATCACGAAGTCGAACCTTTGCACTGTTCGTAGCCTGTTGTGATAAGGCAAGCTGCTGCATCGCTTCTGCCTCAAAGCGTCTTGCTGTCTCGGCAAGCTGCTGTGTTTGTTCTTCGCGTTGACGAATGGCAAACAGCTGCTGCTCGCTGGAATGAAGTTGTGTTGGAATCGGACCAAATGCTAACCAAGGAGCAAGTCTAGCATCGTACTCTGCCTTTATCCGCAATAAGCCCTGTTTGGCTGTTTCACTTTGTACAACTACAAGCTCAGCCTCACGATGCAGCACCTGCTGCTGCTTCAGCTGCTCTTCCATCTCCTCAATATAGGCTACGCTTTTCTCGTAACGCTGACGGCTATCTTCAAGCTCACGATCTGCTTCTTGACGTGTCTGCCAATGCACTTCTAGCGATTGTGCTTCCCATTCAGGATAGAGCTCCTCCCAAGACTGGCGCTTCTCCTTTAGCACTTGATCGGCTGAAGTATACTGCACTGTTATTTCTTGATAAGTTTGCTGTGAATTATTCAGATTCGATACCGCCTGCTGCAAATTCCACAACAGCTCATCAAGGGAACGAAGTATGCTTTCTTTTTCTTGTGTCAGTTGATCCATTTGGGAAACCGCCTGATTGACACATTTCTTCATGTCCGATATTTCATCTAAACGAGTGCTATTCGCCTGCTCTGACTGAATGTCGCTAACATGCGGAACTTCATTAGCTAAAAGAGGTTCCGATTGTTCGTTCACTGCCATTCCCTCAAACATGAGCTTAGCCTGTATAGCAGCCGCCCCTTCTGCCTGTGCCCCGAAGGACGGCAACCAAGATGCGGCACGCTTATTCGCATCTGCTAGACGGTCACGAAGATCTGTGCGCAATGAATAACAACGCTCCAGCGCACTTTCCACCGATACAGTTGTTGTCCGCAATTCCTCTAGCCAACGCTCATAGTTGTCAGCTTGCTTTTCCGCCTCAACATATGCCTGCTGCTGCTCTGAATAATTATGAGTTAGTACGGCATGTTCCTTCGATCCACACACAGGACAAGATTCTCCGGCTTGTAATGTCTCCGCCAATTCAGCGGCCAACGCCGCCTTTGAAGCATTCCGCACGTCAATTCGTGCCTGCTCCAGCTCGATTCGCACCTGTACCGTGCATTGTTGGGCCGACTGCTTCGCTGCCATCAACTCGCGCTGTACTTCACCTACGGATGTCAGCCAAAGTGGTAATCGTTCGCTCCAGGCAACCATATGCTCCATCTGCTCTCGCAACACTGCATTCGAACGTTCAAGCTGCTTGTTAACCTGTTCCATTTGGCTACCCAATTCATCCCTACGACGTTCTGCCTCTGTTAACGTCGTCTTCGCAAGACGAGCTTCTTGCATGCGCTCTCTAAGCGCAGATGAACAATCAAGCTCACGCATCCGTTGTTTTAACTCACCCTGCCGCACAGCAGCTCGCTGTAAAAGTTGACTAACACGAGTCATTTCCCCTTGCGCCTGGGCTGCCTTATCGGTAGAGGTCTGCCCCTTTGCCTCATGTTCTGCAAGCTCAACAGTCAATTGCTCCAACTCTTGATTGACTTGTACAGCCTGTTTTAATTGATCAATCCGCTGATGAAGCTCTGGCTCTTGCTGTTCACGCTGAGACTTTGACTCGTTCCATGCTTGCTCTGCTGCTTGTCGTGCCCTTTGATCAGTCTTAGCCAGCACGTCAGCATCGCGCAGCACCTCTATACTGCGATTATGTTCTGATTGCGCTCTCGCCATTTCATGAATAGAAGGCATGACTTGCTCAGCCTCCAGCGCACGCTGCAAACGCCGCTGCTGTTGCTGCATCCGCTCAGATTGCTGCGCGCCACGCTTACGGCGTTCTTCTAGCTGATCACGCTCAACTTGCATTTTACGAAGCTCATTCCAAGCTTGATACCGTTCCTCTGTTTGCTGTCGTTCAGTCTTAGCTGTCTCTGCAGCCTGACTTGCCTCTGTCAGGACTGCTTCTGCCGCCTCCAAGGCGGAAGCAGATGCATCGCCCAGCCCTTGCTGCTCTGCCAAGCTAGTACGTATTTCACTCTCCGTTTCCTTGAGTGATCGTGACAATTTACCTGCCAGTACATCACCATACCGTTCCAAAGAAAATAAACGCTGCAGCATTTGACGGCGCTCACTGCCCTTAAGCGAGAGGAATTCAGCAAACTTGCCCTGCGGGAGTACAACCGCACGAGTAAAGTCATCCATTTTTAATCCGATATGCTCCTCGACGAGTCGGGTAACATCGGCAAGCTTGTCCGCTAGCACAACATCGCCTTCTAGCGTAATTTCCACAAATCGGCTAACGGAATTGCTTATACTTATTTCATTAGCACGCTTAAACCTGCGTTCCACACGGAACGTCTTCGTTTCCTCCGCACTGCTCAACTGGAACGCAAAAGAAACCATCAATTGATTCTCAGCTTGGTTCATAATGCCTTGTGTCCCATTTGTCGCCCGCTCCACCTTGCCGTACAACGCGAGCGTTATCGCATCTAGAATCGTCGACTTTCCGCTGCCTGTTGGACCAAAAATGCCGAACAAGCCGCTTTCACACAACGATTCAAAATCAATAACTTGTTCTTCCCGATAGCTCTGGAGACCACTTAGTTTTAAAGTTAATGGCTTCATCCAGCAGTCTCCTCCTCTACAGGTTCTTCTTCGCCAATCAGTTCAAGGAACAGGTCGACTAGTGCATCATCAGGAGCTGCGCCGCCCGTCTGCCGTTCATAGAATCGTCTGAACAACTCATGAACAGGCATAGCCGAACGCTGACCTTCCTCAATAGCGATCGCTTCCATCTCCGGATAAATAGGACGAATATGCACGATACCACCATGGGCACGACGAATATGCTGTATTTGTTCCATCGTTAATGCTTCTGTTAAATGGACACTTACGTCCAGCCATGCTTCCGCATCACGGCCTTCGTCAAGCCAACTGCACAGCTCCGCATATCCGCCTTTCGCCGTCCACGTAGACAATACTTTCCCCGATGTTAAATACTTTTCTTCAGGTGTAATTACAGCGCCAGGAGTAGCATCAAACACCGTAACAGACTTCGTCTGACCCGCTTCTGAAAAGCTGTAGGCAATGGGAGATCCGCTGTAGCGAATAACCCCTTTTCCTTTAACCATCTGAGGTCGATGAAGATGCCCTAATGCAACATATTGTGCTTGCAGCAACTCCTCCTCCAGCACTGGATAAAAGGCATCAGGATGTACCGTATAAGCGCCTCCAACTTGAATCGGGCGTTCCGACTCCGTTTCTTTACCGCCGAGTACATACAAATGACTCATCATCAAATTCACCGTATCTGACCGAAAAGCGGCTGTCTGCCTTGCAAACAATTGGGCCACCTTGTCGCTATAAGCGGAGCGAATAGCCTCTTCCTCATTATTGTGCGTAAGCAATTGCTTCAATCTTGCTTCTGACGGATAAGGAAGTGCAGCAATAATTGCTTCTTCGTTCGTACGCGCAAGCTGAATACGCACCGCCTGCTCAGAAGGCTGCCCAATCAGTGTTATTCCTTGGCGTCGCAGCAGTGAAGAAGCCGCGGCCAATCGATCAGGATGATCATGGTTACCCGATATAATCACGATAGAACGTCTGCCTTGATCTGACAAACGTTCCATCGATTCATAGAACAATTGCTCCGCTGCCGCTGGAGGATTGACCGTATCATATACATCCCCAGCCAATAAAATAACGTCGATCGCTTCTTCATTCACGATCTGTACAAGCTCATCTACAAAAGCTTCTTGCTCCTCCATTCGACTGCGTCCTTCAAGCGTCCGGCCAAAATGCCAATCCGCCGTATGCAACACCCGCATTTACATCCTCCTCTCCTTATTGCTACTCGTTTAGCTTGTTTATCTATCATCTATTCGTTTATACATCGTCAGCACTCAAAATTGCCCTAATTGCTTTTTCGCAAGTTCTTTTTCGCAAGTTATAGTTATAATAATTTCGCTTCTTTAGCATCAAAGAAATACAAGGCTTGCTTATGGACAGGACGATTCCATATTTGCCCAATCGCACGTGCATATAGATCAAGTTGGAAGCGATAATGCTCTGCTAGACCCTCTACACCACCCTCATGGCTTAACACACGGTCTGTCTTGTAATCAAGCAGTATCAGCTCATCATTCGACTGGAAAATACAATCAATAACACCTTGTACAAGGACAGTCTCATCATCTAATAAATGAGAATTATCCTTCGCTGCGAACGTTGATGTCGCCACATAGCGAAGTCTCTCACCCGTATCCCCCTGAGTAGACAACTCAATGGTATATGCTTCTGCAGCTGTAAGCCCATAGGAGAACGGAAGCTCACGCTGTACCCAGTCTGCGTGCAGTAGCCGCTGTCCAATGTCACTCTCAAAGAAGGCATACACACCATCCACATCGATCGCCTCTGCTTGCGCAGCGGTCATAATCTGACGCTCCTGCATTCCGATCAGCGTTTGCGCAATAATAGCAGTACTCATGCTGCCGTTAAGGGGCAAATGCTGCATCAATAAATGATAGGCAGTTCCACGCTCTGCTGGAGTCAATCGCTTCTGTTCCATAAAGCGAGGACGGCGTAAATGCAGCGTGTACGTAAAGTCAGACCCGTCTGCTATTTCTGATACTGAGCTCACTTGCGATTCTATCGTAGAAGCAGTAGTTGCTAGTCCAGTTGGAGCCTGCTGCTCTGGTTCCAACTTTTCAAGCTCATCTGGTTGCTCTGGGAGTTCTGGGAGCTTTTTCTCAGCTGGCAAATGATCTGTATCCGCAATACCATCCTCCACCTCGCTGCTATGAACCCATGTAGAAGAAGGCAAATCATCCTGTGCAAATAGACGCTTCATCTCCGTAACAGACGTCTTGGCTGGAAGCATTTCTGCAAGACGATAAGGATCCCTCCAGCTAAGCCGCTCCGCAATCGTCTGCTCATGTTCCGAAGGCTGTACCTCAACATGCTCATCCAATGCAGCTATTCGCTCCAACAATGCTAACTTATCGCTTACCAAGGTATCATCCGTTTCCAAGCTGGAAGTAAGTGCAAGCATCGAGGCAGGAATGAGCGTCAACTTCCAATCCGATGGCTCATCAATCATGCAGCTGCCATTACGATTTGGCAGACCCGCTAACGTACGCCATTCCGATGCAGCTTGGTGGCGAATTAATGCTGGTCCGATCCAATCGATATAACTGCGCGCACGAGCAATCAAGTAATCAGGCAGCAGCAAAGACTCCACATCTAGGGCTTCCCCCCACTGCGAAATGACTTTAGCCGCATCATTTACCGTGCCCATTAGAATCATCTTTTCTTTTGGACGGGTTAAAGCAACATAAAGCACACGCAGTTCCTCAGCCAGTAACTCCAGTTTCATTTGACGACGAATGGCCAAATTAGCCAGTGTCGGATACGTAACACGTGTTGATTCATCTACATATTTCGGCCCAAATCCCATTTGCTTGTGCATCAGGAAAGCAGCGTTTAAGTCTTGCTGATTGAACATTTTCCCCATACCTGCAATAAACACGACAGGGAACTCAAGTCCTTTACTTTTATGAATCGTCATCAGACGAACGACATCTTCCTGCTCACCTAATGCGCGAGCTGTACCCAAGTCGCCGCCCGTTTCTTTCATCCGATCTATGAAACGAAGGAACGCGTATAATCCTCGAACAGACGAACTTTCGTATTGGCGAGCACGATCATACAACGCCCGCAAGTTAGCCTGACGCTGCGTGCCGCCTGCCAAGCCTCCAACCCATTCGTAATACCCAGTCTCGCGATATATGCGCCAAATAAGCTCTGATAGACTGCCTTGACGTGCTTCTTCACGCCAACGCTCCCATAAGGACATAAAATGCTGAACCCGCTGCACATCTTCCTCAGACAGCAGCACCTCACCATCCAACTCCAATTGCGCTGCACCAGCTGTTCCAATTTCGGCTGCTGACGTTAATGCATCAAAATATGGCTTATTCTTCGCATATAAGCGGATTTGCGCCAAGGACTCTGCGGATAGCCCTACTATAGGAGAGCGAAGCACGCCCGCAAGCGGGATGTCCTGATAAGGGTTATCTATGACGCGCAGCAAGGACACAATGATCTCCACTTCTGTCGCTTGAAAGTATCCTGTATTAAACTCCGCATAGGCTGGAATACCTTCCAAACGCAACTCCTCAACCATTAATGGGGCCCATGATTGAGTCGCTCGCAGCAAAATGACGATGTCACGGTAGCTAATTGCCCGCATGCGCTTCAATTGCTTGTCATACACTTGAGCAGGCTTTTCACGCCCATCGCCCATCATCGTTCGTATCCGAGCAGCGATGGCTCTGGCCTCGATTCTTGCGGTCTCTAGCTCTGATGGATCAACTTCCTTTGTTGGAGGCTGATCCCCATCAAGCACATCTTCTTCATCGCCAGCCTGAGACTCCGCTGCTCCACCTTTTTCAATCAGGACAAATTCTGGGCGAATATGATAGCTATAGTCTCCAGATGCCGAGTCATCCTCCACATCCAGCTCTGGGTAATACATCGCACCGCATACAAGCTCTGCATCTCGATCATAGCTAAGTTCTGCTACTTGCCGATTCATAAGCTGACGGAACAGCATATTGACTGCATCGACAACTTCCATGCGACTGCGGAAATTGCGCGCCAAATCAATTCGAGCACCTTTTAGATCATCTTCATCCCTATAACGATTTGAATCCGAAGAAGCCTTTTCTAACTCAGTCTCATCGTTCATTCCTTCTTGAACGACATGCGTGTTCCACTCGTCATCACTTTGATCATAGCGCCCATAGCGATCATACTTCTCCATAAACAACGTAGGATCTGCCAAGCGGAATCGATAAATGCTCTGCTTTACATCGCCAACCATAAAACGATTGCCTTTATCTTGACGTGAAATCAAGTTCACGATTGCCTCTTGCACCATGTTCGTATCTTGGTATTCATCCAGCAAAATTTCAGCAAACTGCGCTCGATATTGCACGGCCGCATCCGAAGGGTCTGTATGTTCAGGTGTACTATTAGGTGCACGCAAAATACGAAGGCAATAATGCTCTAAATCCGAGAAATCAAGCCAGCCTTTGCCACGCTTTGCTTGCTCGTAACGCTCACCAAACTGCTGAATGACATGGACGAGCGTATTCATAAGCGGCGCCATATGGTTCATTTCGATCAAAAATTGTTCTGGTGCACGTCTGTACAATTCTTCACGAAGCTGTGAGAAACGAGCTTTGGCTTGATCCCTCAGCCTCTTTACTTGCTCCTGCAAGGATTTCTCGTAACGATCGCCTCGACATGCAGGCAGCCTGCCAAATTCAAGCTGCTCCATAAATACACCCATTTCATGCCATGGATGTTGTAGCGATCGGTTGTGCAATTGAGCGGCCATCTGCCACTCCTCTGTTATTACAGACTGATAAGGTTCAGGCCCACCAGGAGCACCACTCAACTGCGCTGCTTGCCGCAGAAGCTCTACAATAGCATTCATCGTCAATCTTGTATCAGCCATAATACTTGTCGCCCATGGTGAAGCAGAGAGCTCGTCTACAGAACCCGCTCCAAACGATGCTGCCATTTGCGATAGCCATGCATCTGGCCACGGGTGACTACGTGAGAAATCATATAAACGTTGGACAAGTCGGAAAGCCGCTTCATCATTTCGTTCTCCACTGAACCAGTCAACAAAGCGGCGGAATTCATCATCCTCTTGCTCATACTGTTCCTCGAACAACTCCTCCAACACATCCTGACGCATTACCTGCGTCTCTGTTTCGTTAGCAATACGGAAAGAAGGGTCCAATCCGATCATTTGGAAGTAACGTTGAATTACCTCTAAACAGAAGGAGTGCAAAGTTGTAATGGAAGCGCGATTCAACAGCGCTAGCTGACGATGAATATGCTCCGAATCAGGAGTCTCAGCGAGCTTCGTCTCAAGCGCAAGACGAATACGTTCACGCATTTCCGCTGCCGCTGCCTTCGTAAACGTTGCCACCAACAGTTCATCGACATGGACGGGTTGGTGCTCGTCAATAATTTTTCGGATGATCCGCTCTACAAGAACCGCCGTCTTGCCTGATCCCGCTGCAGCCGCTACAAGGATGTTGCGGCCACCGTCAACGATAGCCTGCCATTGCTCATCCGTCCAAGTCGCATCTTGCGGCTTCGGTGGCAATGTTGTTGTTGGCTCAGTAGCTTGCACAGGAAGCTGCTCAAAAGCACCTTCTAAGGGATCGCTTTCGATAAACAATTTTTGCACCTCTCCAGTATGCTCGATAGGCTCTTGTACAGCTTGCTCTTCCTCCGCGGTTTGGTCCACGATATCAAAAAGATCAATAGCTATCTGCTCTACTTCTTGCTGGGAGGAATGTCCCACTTTGGCTTTTGCTCGCTTATTCGTTTGATCCATGTGCTGATTCTCCTCCTCCCTGCAGTTGCATCCATACGTCGTCTTTACTCATCCGAGGCAGCATTCGATATTGATTGCCTTCCAGCAGCTCATCGAATTGACACACAGGCTTGTAGTCACAATAGTCACAAGCTTTGCTAGTTCCCATTCGATATGGCTCAATTTGAACTTCTCCATCTGTAATGTGCGTGCCTATACGTTGAATCACATTTCGGACGTTGTCACGTAAAACATCCCACTGTTCCGTTGTAGCCACACTCGCGTTGCTATAGAAAGTACCATCTTGCTTAACAGCAACAGGTAATATGTCAGAATAACCTTTCTCCAACGGTGCATCCATCTTCGCTACTACTTCTCGATCCGCCAGTACAAGACCTTTCATTTTAAACTTCTTCATTAACTGCTCATTGGCCAAGTCTGGTGCCATTCCGTTCGTAGCAGCGAGCAATGGATTGTGCACATGGAAATAAAGCGCTCCTGCTGGCAATGCGGTTTGGCCAATCCATTCCTCCGCATGAGTCAATAACACGTCCAAGTAAGTTAGCATTTGCAGCGATAAACCATAGTAGACTTCATGAAGCTTCAAGTCAGTAGCGCTGGATTTGTAATCAATTACACGCAGCAAAATGCCCTGTTCGCTATCCGCGCAATCTACCCGATCAATTCTTCCGATAATCTCCATCGTACAACCATTGTCCAACGTAAACTGAAGCGGCGGCAACGGCTTGTCTGGTCCAAAATCTATTTCAAGCGCAAGCGGTTCGAATTCTCCACGCTTTGCATGTTGGCCTATAACATCCGCGGCCTTGGCGACGATTTGCTTCAATTTGCGTGAAATATGTTTATAGCGATTGGAACTCATTAATATTTCGCCTTGTAAGCGGGGCGATAACAAATCAACAATTCGATCTGCTTCCGCTCGGCTTTCATCAGCTGTCAATGCCGCCCACGAACGTTGGTTGGACTTTAAATCATTTGCAAAATGGCTTAAAGCCGCGTGGAACAGCTGCCCGATGTCAGGCGCCTCCAAACGGTACATTTGACGCTGTCTCAGCTTCAGTCCGTGTGAAGCAAAATGAGAAAATGGACAAGCGACAAATCGCTCCATCCGCGATACACTCGTTCTCAGCTTGTTCCCGTAAAGCTTGCGGCTCGTATTTTTATCTAAAGGCTGCACTTGATTACGATACAACAGCGAGCCTGTTAACGTACGTAATCGATGCTGCCAGCTTGGTTGTGCACGCAACCAATGATACACATCCCACCAAACAGGCGAAATGGCTACTCCACGGCGCCACTCTCGCAGCTGCGAAATAAGATGTCGTAAAGCCATTTCTGGATGTGCAACATAACGAAGCTGCTCCAGCTCACCCATAAATTCATTTGGCTCAGCCAACTCCAACTGCTCTTCTACATGGGGGAAGAGCTGGCGGATTTGCCGAATTACCTCAGAGGGAAGCAAAGATTTCCCTTCCTCATCTGCAAGTGCATAGCTCACCCATAGAGTATGACTAGCTGCCGTCAATGCATTGTAAATAAGGAAACGTTCATCTAACAACTGACGTCGAACCCCAGGCGCTAATTGCATCCCCGTGTCGAGCAAGACGTCACGCTCGTTCTCTGTAAGCACACCATCTTCGATGGGACGAGCTGGAATAATGCCATCATTAGCCCCTAACAAATAGGCATGTTTAATGTGACCTGTTCTCGTCCGATCCATCGAAGCGATAAGCACTTGATCAAGCGCAGGAGGAACAAGTGCCAACTTCACGCTCTCAAAGCCTGTCTCCAACATACCCGCGAACAATTCCAGCGTAATCGTCTCACTTCCAGCCATTTCAACGAGCTGATCAAGGATGTTAAGAACTGCATCCCATATTTGACGATGCTCGCGAGCACGCTGTACATCCCCATTCATCATCGCTTCGGCACTCATACGTTCTAATCGATGCGGAACACCTAAATCCATCCAAAATCGATACAAAGCCTCGCACATATCGCGAATATCCTTTGCACGAGTCAAACCTCGCTCCAACGCCATAAGCGGTGCAGCAACAATTTGTCGACACTGCTCGATCAAGGCTGGAGCTCCCGTTTCTTCATCTGTAGAGCTGTCTGTATCCAAAGACAAAGAAGGGATCTTCGGCCATGGATGCTTACTCATCCAACGTCTGCCTTCAATTCCAGCCGCCAATACATAGTTCTCAAACCGATCCATATCCAACCGTGAGATCGCATCATCCTCCGGAAGCACAAAGTCCGTTTTAATAAAGCGGAACACCGCATCTGGCTTCCAGAAACCAATCCATATATCAAGCGCTGCTCTTGTCATCTCAACGAACGGATGATGAAGCACCCCTGACTTTTGGTCCTTAAAATAGGGAATATCAAAGTCTGTAAACACCGTATCAATAAGGGCACTGTAGTCTCCAATATTTCGGACCACGACCGCCATATCTCGCCAACGCGCCTCACCATTACGCACACGAGCCAACATATCTCTTGCTGTTGCCTCTACTTCTACTCGGCGATTAACCGCTGCATGCACAGTAACAGCTTGTTGTTCTTGCTGTGTAGCCGTTGCTTCCTGCCAAGCCGTCCGTCGCTCATAATGCTTTTCAAGGTGAGACAACAAAGGTGACTCCTTAAAACGAAGCAAACTACCTGCTGTTCGACCATCCAATTGAACCAAGTCTCCAATCGGTACTTGCAGTGTGTCGGCAATTTCTCGAAGCTGAATATACGTAGTAGCTGTAGGATGAAATAGGTTCAGTTCATGCGGCGTTTGTCCTTGCTCATATGGTCGATCCAGAGTAAGCGCAATTCTCATATCTTTGGATTGAAGCATGAGTGCAGCCAATACGGATAGCTCCTGCGGCGTGAAACCATGGAATCCATCGATCCATATTTGAGCATCACGCACATAGGTAGATTGCGGTACACTCTCTGCCAAGCGCATCAACACATCTTCACCATCTAAATAATGCTGTGACAATTCAACTTCAAACTCTCGCATGACCTCTGTAATATCTCGCAGCTTTGCAGCCAGCAACGGATGCCCTGACCCTCCCGTCAGCCAACCAAGCTGCTCCTCAACGTCAGAAGATTGAATGCGATAACGTTTCATCTCATCGAATAAAGCGTTCAATTTCTCAATAAAACCAAACTGCTCTGCCGTACCTGAGAAAAGAGAAAGATTACTCTTCTTCTGCTGCATAATACGATACAGTAGCATTTTCTTCCCTTCTTCATTAATGGGAGTCAAAGCCGTACCGCCAGTCTCTTGCATAACCCGATAGGCCAAACGTCGGAAGCTTAATACTTGCGCACGCAGCAAACCGTGAAGCCCTTCTGTCTTCACTAGCTCATGCTCCAATTGGAACGTCCCTTGTTCCGGTACAAGCAGTATAATAGGAGGTCCTTCCGGTTGTTGCATAACCTGTTCCCTAATTTGATCCAATATATAAGTCGTCTTCCCGCTTCCAGAACGCCCTATTATAAATGTAAAAGCCACCTTTTCTCACCGTCCTAATGTCTTGTATGTTTCCTGTATGTGTCGTGAAAATTCCGATCATGTGATGACTAATCAATGACTCATTTATATTTCAATATTCCATATGTGCAGCTCAGCTCTATAAAGAGGTCTTCGCCCGTGTTGGAACGCTCAGTTAGTGAATGATTGGTAACTCATAGTTCTTCATTTCTTTTGATTCGAGTTACTATTCAAAAAATATTCTACCCTTCTTCTTAACAAGCTTTGATTACGATTATAACATGACTATTTCTAGAACACCCGTTTGTATATTATGGTGCCATCCTACAACCTCCATGCCATTTCCGTCAAATAACAAAAAGTCGGACATCCCTTATTTAAAAGAGTTGTCCGACTTTGTCATGTAATAGTTAGAACCAATGTTATTTGGAACGCACTTCAAAGATCGCAAATTTCAAATAATGACCTTCGTCAACACCTGCAATTTGCGGGTGGTCTTTGCCAGCAGCGCGCCATTCAATGAGGCGAAGCACTTTACCAGCATCCTGTGCTGCATCTAGAATGGATTGCATGAACTGGTCTGGTCTCATATGGAAGGAACAGCTCGCTGTTACGAGGTATCCACCCTCGTTAACCAACTTCATCCCTTGCAAGTTGATATCTTTGTAACCCCGATAGGCGCCTTCAACCGCATGGCGTGTTTTTGCGAATGCAGGCGGATCAAGAATAACAACATCCCACGTGCGTCCGCCCCCAGCAGTCATCTTCTTCGATGTATCTACTTTTTTAGCAGCGCCTCCTGCTTCATTACGCTCGCTGCGCTCATCGCGACCACGAACTTGTTCACGCAAATAATCAAATGCATCCGCAACGACGAATTCCACGCGATCTGTGAACTCATTCAGCTCCACATTGCGCTTCGCGCTCTGAATCGCATGATCGGAAATATCCAGACAAGTCACCTTTTTCGCGCCATACTTACAAGCGTGCAGTGTAAAGCTACCTGTATGAGCGAAGCACTCTAGTACAGTTGCACCATCCCACCAAGGGAAGCTAACCACTTTTCCATTCGCATTGACTGGAAGCTGCTGAGTGCCCTCTTCCGTTTCAACCGTTTGTAAGGCGATTCCACTGCGCTTACCCCATCCTTTCATCAATGGAGCGATGGAAGCACGGTTCTCACGTTGATCGAAGAAATATCCTGTCTTTTGACCTTCTACGATATCTACTTCGATAATTAGGTCATTCTCTTTCACTTGTACGTGACGTGGGCATTCTCCGTAAAGCAAGCCAGTGCGCTGCTCCAATCCTTCTTTTTCACGGATCGGCACATCACTGCGCTCATAAATACCTTGCGGCTTCATGACTTGGACCAATGCTTCAATAATAGCGTCACGACATAGATCCATACCCAAGGTTACGATTTGAACGACGAGTACATCGTCAAAACGGTCCACAACTAGACCTGGCAGGAAATCTGCTTCACCATATACAAGACGATAAGCTGTCCCCCCTTGTAGGAAGCGATCTCGATGCTCCAGGCAAGCTTCGAATCTAGCAACGAAGAAAGCCGTATCCATCACGTCAATCGGTTCATAGCTCACTATACGAACGATAATTTGGGACTCTGGATTGTAATAGCCTGTCGCGATGTATTTCCCCTTTTCATTCCACACATCGACTAATGTTCCTGACTTAGGATCTCCTGATACAAGTTCAACCTCGGATTGGAATACCCAAGGATGCGAACGTTCGATGCGCTTCTTTCGCGCACGCTTTAATTGTACATATGGACGCTGTTGCTGCATGTTAATACGATTTCTCCTCTACTAAATAACTTATTTCAAGTTCATGTCCGAATATAGGATAGGGCCTATCCATGGTTGTCATGGTTGTCCTTTTTCATGCATACATATGTCCTAATGATAGTACAAGCAGACACACTTATGAGCACCTTTATCTATAAAGGTTCGAAAAGGAGCCGGCCTATGATGCAATCCATAATTTTTCCGCTTATCGGCGGATTCGCGCTATTTATGTTCGGCATGAAGACAATGGAATTTTCCTTACATTTATGGGCGGGTCCCCATTTAAAACGGCTGCTGCATCGCTCGACAAGCACACCAATCCACGGCATGCTGTTCAGCTCCGTTATGACTGCAATTATGCAGAGCAGTACAGCGATTACCGTTATCTCTATCGGTTTAGTCAACGCCGGTCTGATGACATTTCAACGATCTCTCGGCATCATTTTAGGAACAAATATAGGTACAACGTTGACAACAGAGTTAATAGGTCTAAATATCAATCATTACGCATTGCCCCTACTACTCATTGCTGTAACCGCATGGCTCTGGGGCGTAATTGCCGATGATATATGCCCAGAAATGCTGCCGCGCCTACATGCATGGTGGAAGCCGCTGCAATATGCTGCCATTGCAACGGCTGGGTTTGCGTTCATTCTGTTCGGTATCGAATGGATGAAGGCCATTAGTGAGCCCTTGCAGCAGCGAGGATTGTTTACGTGGTTCCTTGAACGTTCCCAAGACAGCCTTCTATGGGCGCTGTTAGCCGGCATGATTATCACAGCGCTCGTACACAGCAGTGCAGCGATTATCGCCATGGCAATGGGCCTGTCTGCAACGGGTGCACTGCCTGTAGAAGTCGGCATCGCGATCGTCATCGGTTCCAACGTAGGAACGTGCTTCACTGCCTTAATTGCTTCACTTGGCGGCAGCCGCAGTGGACAATTCGTCGCATGGAGCCATGTCGCCTTAAATGTAGGTGGTGCACTGTTATTTTATCCACTCATCCACCTGCTGCATGATATATCAGCGATGATTTCAGCAACTGAATCGGCGCAAATTGCGCATGCACAAACGATATTTAATATTGCGAGTTCGCTTCTGGCGCTCCCACTGTGCTATTTGCCTCTGTGGAATCGCCTCCGGTAACAATCGCAATACCTGAACTTGTACCAATCCGATTGGCTCCCGCTTCAATCATCGCGAGCGCAGTCGCACGATCACGAACAGCACCTGATGCCTTAACACCAATAGCAGCAGACACATTAGCGCGCATTAAGCGAATATCTTCAACTTTTGCACCACCAACGCCGAAGCCTGTTGATGTTTTGACGAAATGCGCTCCTGCCTGTTCGGACAATTGGCATGCCGTTATTTTCTGTTCGTCGTTCAACAACCCAGTCTCAAAAATAACTTTGACAATTGCTTTCCCATTTACCATGCGTACAACGGCAGCAATATCCGCTTCAACCGCACGATGATTACCTTCAAGCAACTGGCCTACTTGAAGAACCATATCTATTTCTGTCGCGCCATCTTCTACAGCACGAGCAGCTTCAAACGCCTTGGCAGATGGTGCACTAGCACCTAGTGGAAACCCGACTACAGCCGCTATTTTCACAGAGGAACCTGATAATAATTCACGACAAGCAGGAACCCATACTCCATTTACACAAACACTATAAAACTGATGCTCAAGTGCTTCTTTACATAATTGCTCGATTTGTTTCGAGTTCGTATCAGCCTTAAGAAACGTATGATCGATGAATGAAGCAAGATTCACGGTTGTCATGATGATTATCCTCCTATGCGTAAACCAAGTTTTTGGAATGCCTTACTTACAATGATGTCATTGTTATCATACCCAGATCGCTTCTGCTGCTGCCAAGCAGCTTCAGGCGAGAACCAGCTTACACCACGAATTTCTTCAACTTGCGCCTGCAAGCTTCCGCTTTCTTCCTCGATCAAATAATAATGAACTTCCTTATCCACAAGACCATGCTCAGGATGGTTGTATTGATACTTAATCATATCAATCGGTTCAATGATACGACCATGAATGCCCGTCTCTTCCACCACTTCGCGTAATGCCGTTTCTTCAATCGTTTCGCCCGGCTCCATTTTTCCTTTCGCCAACGAAACTTTACCATAACGATCTTGAATAAGTTGGATTTCCAATTCACCTTCACGTTTGCGGAATACGACTCCACCTGCTGATATTTCCTTCATCCCCGTTCCTCCTTCTATGTGTTATCTATATCCTATCCCAAAAGAGGGAGGATTTCACCTCTGCCTTGGCAGCAAGCAAAATCCTCCCATCTATTACTGCATGTTCAACCGATATAACGAAAACGAACGGCTATTTACAAGTTCGCAGCTTGATTCAATACCTTCTCATTAAGAACACGTACAAGCACACCTTTGCACTCATTCACGCCAGCTTCGGTTACTTTAACACGGCACAACTGTCCGATCAAAGACTCGTCGCCTTCGAAAATAATTTGCAAGTAGTTATCGGAGTAGCCCATAACATGGCCTGTTCCTGGTGCTCCTTTATAGTCGCGCTCCGGAATAACATCCAATACTGCTCCAACGAACTGCTCTGCATATTGCAGCTGCATTTGTTCGGACAAGTCAATCAGCTGATGAACGCGGTCATTTTTGACCTCTTCATCTACTTGGTCTTCCATGCGAGCAGCAGGTGTTCCTGTACGCTTGGAGTAAGGGAATACGTGCATCTCAGAGAAGCCAACTTGCTTCATGAACTCATAGCCTTCACGGAACTGCTCATCGGATTCACCAGGGAAACCAACGATAACGTCCGTCGTAATCGCTACATCCGGCATCGCTTCACGGATACGAGCAAGCTTCGTACCGAATTCTTCTGTCGTATATTTACGGCGCATGCGCTTCAGCACATCAGTGTTACCAGCTTGCAGTGGAATATGAAGGTGACGGCACATCTTCTTCGAATGCTTCAACACTTCAATCATTCGATCGTCAATCTGGCTCGCCTCGATAGAACTGATGCGAATACGCTCTAGTCCATCCACTTTGTCCAAGTCCCACAGCAAATCTGTCAAATCATAGTTCTCTAGATCGTCTCCATACCCCCCAGTATGGATACCTGTCAGGACTATTTCCTTGTAGCCCGCATCAACAAGCTGACGCGCTTGATTCAGTACACTCTCGGATGCACGGCTGCGGGACAAACCGCGAGACCATGGAATAATGCAGAATGTACAGAAGTTGTTGCAGCCTTCTTGGATTTTGAGGAACGCACGTGTACGCTCTGCAAAGTCAGGAACGTCCAATTCTTCGAACGCTCTCGTTTTCATAATGTTGCGAACCGCATTGATAGGCTTGCGTTCCGCATGAATTTGACCAACAAAGTCCATGAGTTTCTCGCGATCTTGTGTACCAATAACCAAGTCCACGCCTGGAATATCCATGATCTCTGCTGGCGATGTTTGTGCGTAGCAACCCGTTACTGCAATAATTGCATCTGGATTGCGACGCACGGCACGGCGAATAATTTGACGGCTCTTTTTATCTCCCGTATTTGTCACCGTACATGTATTAATTAGGTAGACGTCTGCTGTTTCCTCGAATTCGACTTGGTCGTAACCTTCCTGTTTGAACAGCTGCCAAATGGCTTCGGTATCGTAAAAGTTAACTTTACAGCCTAAGGTGTAAAAAGCTACCGATGGCATTGTTCACACTCCTCCCATTTCACCTGTTTCGTACAACACGCACGTTAATGCCAACATGCCTGCTGTCTCTGCTCGTAATATGCGGCGCCCTAAGCCTACGCTCACAGCACCCGCATTCACAAATCTTTCTACTTCCTGTGCGGTAAATCCGCCTTCAGGGCCAACAATAATAAGAACTTCACCCTTGTCCACAACGCTAGCAACCTTCGTTGCATAAGGCTGCACCACGTCACGAATCTGAGTGCCGCGTTCATCTTCATAGCAAAGAAGTACCAGATCAAATTGCTCCATTGCCTGTACAAGCTGCTTTACGCTCATACTTGGTTGCATATCAGGAACACGGTTGCGGTGGCTTTGCTCAGCAGCTTCCTTCGCTATCTTGCTCCAACGCTCCAGTCGCTTCGCTTCTTTCTTGCTGTCATATTGCACGACCGTCCGATCCGATTGGAACGGAATGAAAGAAACAGCACCGATTTCCGTGCATTTCTGAATAATAAGCTCCATCTTGTCGCCCTTTGGCAAGCTTTGCGCAATCGTTACTTGACACGCGGCTTCTGCCTTCGTCTCTCGACGCTCGACAATACGTGCTTTCACTTGCTCGCTATCTGCTTCTACAAGCTCTACCAAAGCTTCTCTAGCTTCTCCATCACTGACGATGAACTTTGTGCCTGGCTTCGATCTCATGACACGGACAAGATGATGTGCATCCTGCCCAGTAATAATCACTTCTTCATCGCCAAATTGCGCAGGTTCTACAAAATATTTTTGCATCGTTATCAACATTCCTCATCATACAACTTTATTCACTCAAACGCTACCGATCCGCATGACTTGCACAAGATGAATCAAGGAAACTGTACCGTTCAACCGTGTTGTTACAGACTAGATTGAGGTCACACGAAGAAGCGGAGCCAAAATTCCATAATGCCTGTCATCATTGGTTGCACAAGACTAAACAATGGCTCAATCGTTACAGCACGAAGCGGCGGTATGAACACGATTAACAAAAAGATAAAGACCGACCACTGTTCAAACTGCGCCAACTTGCGACGAACAGGCAGGGGAGCAAGCTCCTCTACAATCCGATAGCCATCTAGCGGCGGCAGCGGTATCAAGTTAAAGACGAACATGACAATATTAAATTGTAAGAAGTAACCGAAGAAGATAGACAACGCTTCTCCAACACGTGGATTGCCCGTTCCTAAATCAAGCCCCAGATTAAAAATAAGCAAATAATAGATAAGCATACCGAAAAAGGCAAGCAGCAGATTGCTTAAGGGACCTACTGCTGTCACGATAATACTCATCATACGTGGCTTCTTAAAATTCGCACGGTTAACAGGTACAGGCTTCGCCCATCCGAACCCGACGATGACGAATAGCAGCAAGCCTAAAATATCGATATGCTTGGCCGGATTTAACGTCACGCGACCAAGCATTTTAGCCGTCGGATCACCGAACTTGTATGCAGCATAGGCATGTGCAAACTCATGCACCGCAAACGCAATCAATAAGACTAGTACTACGAATGGCAGATGATCAAGTGGCACACGAAAAAAGTTACTCCAATCCATACTCTCCCACGCCTTTCTTGTTCAGACATCACGACATCTTGATCATGATATCCATTGAAATTGGAATGACGTTAACCTAGACTTTGCGAGCAACAATCGCGATCCAGTCCTCATCACGATGCTTCGCCTCGATTACGAAGCCACCCTTGATAAGCTCCTGCTCAACAAGATCTTCTTTGTTCTTATAAATACCAGAAGCGATATAAATACCGTTCGGTTGAAGCGCCTTGTACACATCTTCAATAAACAGAACGATAATCTCTGCCAAAATGTTTGCGACTACAACAGGGACAGGCAAAGTTACACCTAATCCAGTGTCCTTATCGCCATTTTGCGTATCGATAATTTTCAATAGATCGCCTTCGCGTACCGTTACTTGATCGGACAATCCGTTAAGGCTGACATTTTCCGTCGCACTCGCTACCGCTACTGGATCAAGATCGATGGCAAGTACATGACGAGCCCCAAGCTTCATCGCTCCGATAGCCAAAATACCAGAACCTGTCCCTACATCGATAACTTCTTCCCCGCCTGTAATAACGGTTTCCAGCGTACGCAAACAAAGAGAAGTCGTCGGATGCGTCCCCGTTCCGAATGCCATACCTGGATCAAGCTCGATAATTTTCTCGATCTCTGATTCAGGCGTATAATCTTCCCATGTCGGCTTAATCGTTAAACGTTCCGACACACGAATAGGCTTGAAATATTGCTTCCATGCATTTGCCCAATCGTCCTCATGAACGCGGCGCCAGCTCATCTTCACATCGCCTGTATCGATATGAAAGCTACTCAGTTCATCAATGCGAGACTTCACTTCTGTTTCAACAGCTTGCAAATCGGTACCATCTGCAAAGTAGCCTTGAATAACAGCTTGTCCTTCTGGGATATCGTTCAAATCGTGCTCGTACCATTGTCCATAGCTCGTATCACGCTTTTTATTCAACGTACCGGATTCTTCAATTGCGACTCCGCCCGCTCCTGCTTCATGCAAGAAATTGGAGATCATCTCCTGCGACTCTTCTGTTGTATGTATCGTTAGTTCATGCCAATACACGTATTGGTGCCTCCCTTAAACTCTCATATTGCATGTAGAATTAAGTCTACATCCTTATTATTGTACACAAAAATAGAACCCCTTACAATGACAGGCCAATAGCAGCAAAGCCATTAACATCTGTTGCGAAGGGGTTCACGTTATTTTGTCTAACGAATGGTTACTTAGCTCGCATCTAAAAACAATTTCTGATGTGAAAATAGGAATTCAGGCCCTAGGCCTTACTGCTGTTCTGCGCGCGCATCAGCTTGACGTGCACGTTCCGCTGCGATGCGATCCGCATCGTCTGCTAACTCCTCAGAGAACTCAACATCTTCGGCTTTAGCTACGGGCAATTTACCACTATGCCCTCCTTGACCGTAAAGACTCGATTGCTTAGTCTCATCATGCTGTGTCATCGTAATCCCTCCCGTCACAAAATAGAACGATTATCTACACCTCTAATGAACTAGGGCAAAGACGTCATTCATTCTTTAACATGACTGAAGAGACCATTATTTATCCTTGCTTGCTTCATCCATCCTTCATCATCCATTGAGCTCTGTCCTACGGCACACTTTATTTCAAACGCCATAGCGCAGGCACATTCGGAGGCTCCCAACCTAGCAGCGATGTGTGAGGTTGACGGCATACATACACCTTTCCAGCATAGGTTGCCTCATCGTTTACTTTGTAACTGACGCCTGCCTTCCAATCGCTCGCACTCGGTGTTTGGCTCGTTGTGGCTTGAATCGTCGTACCTGTCGATTGATTCCCCGCCGCATCCTTAGCCACAATCGTGAACGTATAGGTCATGTTGGCAGCTAATCCAGTAATCGTTACGTTGGCCTCTGTACCATTCACTTGCGATGTACCGTAGCTAACTGTATAACCAGTGACACCTATATTGTCTGTTGAAGGCGTCCATGTAAGCCCTATTGAGGATGCAGTAGTGCTGCTAACTACAACATTCGTTGGAGGGGTTGGCGGTGTTGGATCTGGCACAATTGCTCCTGTCTTGACCGTTACTGCCATGCTCGCGGCAGATACATTACCCGCTCGGTCTTTTGCTTTTACCGTAAAAGAATACGTTGTATCAGGAGTCAGTCCTTGAACGGTAAACGATGTGCTGGCTGTACTGCCCACTTTATTTGCACCTTCAAAAATATCGTACTCAATCACGGCTACATTATCTGTAGACGCTTGCCATGCTAGACCCACACTAGTCGTACCGACAGCTGTTGTCCGTACTTGGCTTGGAGCAGAAGGAGCTTGCGTATCTGGCACTACGTTTAATGCATCAAGATACGTTCGATGCCTTGTTGAAAATTCAAAGTTATTGTAGCGATCCCAATTGATCGACCACGTCATCAACCCACGCATATTGGCATACCCAGCAGGATTTCGCAGTACGTACCGACCACCAAACGTTTGCCCTTTATATAAATAATCTAATGCTTTATGCACCTCTGCTACGGTTGTAAAGCCACCTCCAGCATTCACATTCGCAGGCAATCCAATCACAACCTGATCAGCCCGCAGTGGAGCGAAAAATCGCTCATTGTTTCTCGCGACTGGAAAACCCGTCAGCACCATGTCCGCCATTGCGACATGAAAGTCCGCATTTCCCATCGTATAGTACGTACCATCGAGCGCTGTTATCGGCCCTGAATTATAGTGCTGTACTTGCAGCCAATCCAGAATATCACGTACCGCATGAATGACTGGCAAATAAGCCCCTGCGCGCGGATCGGCACCAGTGCCTGTGCCGCCATAGAAGCTGTAGCCAACCTGTACAAAAAAGGTTTCTGGAGCCATCGTAATCATAAAGGAATCGCCGAAGTGAGTATGGAGTTCTCTTATCGCTGAGATGAGATTGGTTATAACAGGAGTTGTTGGGTTGCGGAAGTCTGAATCGCCATTGTTTAAGTAGAGGGAATGTCCTTCAAAGTCTATGTCCAAGCCATCAAAGCCATAGGTCGTAATAATCGATTTCATGGAGCTAACGAATTGATCACGCGCTTGTGCCGTTTCTAACTGAACTTGGCCGTTTGCACCGCCGATAGAGATGATTACTTTTTTGCCTAGACTCTGCAAATATTGCACGTCCGCTTTAAGCTCTGCTGGAGTAATTTGATACGGGGTAAATCCAATCGTTCCACCGCGTGGGCCATTTGTGGGCTCAGCAAAAGCAACGTTAATAACATCAAATTTTGGGGAGACATCTTTCAATCTGACATAGCCCGATCCGTTATCGAAATTGTGCCAATAGCCAACGATCAGCTTGTTAGTGGGAGGAAGCGATGCGATAGCAGAAGCTTGTGAATGGGTGCTACTTCCAGAAACTCCATTAGCGACAGATAGGGGGAAAAGAGTGCTGAGAAGCACAGTAATCCATACGATAACAGCAGCCTTACAACGAACTTTTTCCAAACAAACATTCATTAAACCATACCTCCTTTAATTATGTTCATACATTCATAGTGCTTGCATAAATAAGCACCTGTTCGTATTAGATCAATCACCCCCTTAATGAAAAACTCAATGGATGGAGTTTGAGGAAATCGTACATGTTAAAAGAAAAAGCGGAGAATGATCGCGTTAGCAAGTACAGGTTCTGATCAACATGTTCAATAATTGAGATGCTAACTACATAGTGCCGCAGAAATAAAGTTTCACTTTACGAAACAAACCTGTTTCACCTCTATACAAAATGGGTAATTAATATGTCGTACTTATCATATTTAGGATTTTGCAAAATTCCACACAGTCGATCATTACCGGCAGATAGCCGCTCAAAAGAGACGATATTCGTGTATATGTTGAAAAATGCTGTGTCAGAAGTGGAATTTTCCAAAATCCTGAGATCAGAACAGGAGTGAATCGATGGTATTTCTTATTTCTCTTATTATCATTATGATTTTTGTGTTATGGGGATTGGTCGCCCCTGAACATTTAGGTGCCTTTACTAGTGAAGCCCTATCGTTCGCCACGAATAAGTTTGGCTGGTTTTATTTGATCGCAGCGTTGATTATCCTTCTTTACACGCTATATCTGGCCTTCAGTAAGTACGCCAATATTACGCTTGGTGATGAAGATGATGAACCTGAGTATTCGAATATGTCCTGGTTCGCTATGCTATTCAGTGCGGGCATGGGGATTGGTCTCGTATTTTGGGGAGTTGCTGAACCGATCAGCCATTACATGGTACCACCAGAAGGCGATCCCATGACTGTAGAAGCTGCTCGTACCGCTTTGCGCTACTCCTTCTTCCATTGGGGGCTTCATCCTTGGGGAATATATACACTTGTCTCCTTAGGCCTTGCCTACTTTATGTTCCGCAAAGGATATAAAGGGCTTATTAGTTGGACGTTCTATCCATTGCTTGGCGATAAAGTTAACGGACCGATTGGAAAAACAATTGATATTTTAGCTGTTATCGCAACTGCTTTTGGTGTCGCTACTTCACTTGGTCTTGGAGCACTGCAAATCAATGGTGGTTTATCTCATGTATTCGGCATACCTAATACGACAACGATGCAGATTATTATTATCGTCATCGTATCCATCATGTTCTTGGCCTCTACCTTGTCTGGATTAGATAAAGGTATGAAATTATTGAGCAATACGAACTTGGTTATTGCAATCGGTTTGCTGCTCATCATCTTGTTAATCGGGCCAACATCATTTATTTTTGAAACGTTCACAACAACATTAGGAAGCTACTTCCAAAATATTATCCAAATGAGTTTGCGATTAACTCCGTTTACCGAAGATTCATGGGTAGCGAATTGGACTTTATTTTATTGGGCTTGGTGGATCGCATGGGCTCCATTTGTCGGTTCATTTATTGCACGAGTATCAAAAGGTCGCACGATTAAAGAATTCGTACTTGGTACCTTGCTGCTGCCAAGTGGATTCAGCTTTATCTGGTTTGCTACATTTGGCTCGACAGCTTTGCATCTTGATATGTTCCAAGGCAAGCCGATCGTTGAGGCTGTGAAGGCCGATTTGACATCTGCTCTATTCATAACGTTAGAAAGCTTACCTGGCGGCCTTATACTCGCCGTGTTGGCTATTATTTTAATCGTAACCTTCTTCATTACATCTGCGGACTCAGCAACATTTGTTCTAGGAATGATGTCTACAGACGGCAATCCTAACCCAAGTAGAAAGGTGAAGTTTGCTTGGGGCGTATTTACCGCATTAATTGCTGCTGTTCTCCTTATGAGTGGAGGCTTGAATTCCTTGCAAAGTGCCTCAATCATGACCGCATTACCATTTACGTTTGTCTTGCTTGGCATGGTCATGTCCTTGAATCGAGCACTCAAAGCAGAAGATCGGGAACGACGCCTAATTGAGAAACAGAAGCGAAAGCAACTTGAAAAATTACTGCGCGCTAACCAATCTTAATACAGCTAGAGGGGCACTTCGAAAAGAAGGCCCCTCTTTTGCTACTACAATTCATTTGTGTGCTGCTTCATAACCATAATCTCGCTCGACTTTGCAAATTCTTGTTTTATATTTGCTATACCATTCAGACATACCTTTACGTTGAGCAACGACATGTCTCTCGTTTTGTTTCCACTTATGTATCGCTTCGAGAGAGTCCCAATACGACACCGTGATGCCTACACCTTCACGGGCGCTCTCCACACCTAAAAATCCTGGTTGGAGGGATGCAAGCTCTACCATTTCATCTGCCATTTCGGCATTTCCGTGATCTCCTTCTGTCCGTTCAGAAGTGAAAATAACCGCATAGTATGGCGGCTGTGGCGTTCGTGCAATATCACTCATTTAACCCCTCCATTGATAAACATTAGTCCAGCAGCGCTGATCCATGTCATTTTCTATGCCATTCTCTAAGTATAAAACAGCGCATATCTTAATTGCATATCATCGATGTTATTTATGCAAAATCTAAAGGACGATTTAAATGCTGTTTGTTTGAAACATATGCGTTTGCTTCGTGCGTTCTACGTTCAATTTACTCATAAGTTGAATATGTTAAAGTAACGATGAAGTAAGCGATAACAATATCAGCTACTCAACCATAAAAGGAGGTTGCATCATGAATGGTGCTGAACGATTAGGATATTCCCCACATGACAGACTACTGATTATTAATGCTGATGACTTCGGCATGTGTCATTCTGTTAACGCAGCCATTAAACAGCTATTAACGGAGCAAGTGATAAGCTCTGCTACAGTGATGATGCCATGTCCATGGTCCAAAGATGCAGTGAACTGGGCTGCAAGTCATCCAAGCTATGATGTTGGTGTGCACCTCACCTTTACTAGTGAATGGGATTCTTATAAGTGGGGTCCTGTGAACCGAAGCGGCTCCACTTTGTCATTGGTAGATGATCTTGGACATTTCCCTGAACATTGCTTAGCTGTAGAAGAACGTGCGGATCTAGAAGAACTGCGTGCTGAAATGATCAGTCAAATTGAAATGGCCATTCGTGCAGGTGTTGTACCTTCCCATCTGGATAACCATATGGGCAGCGTCTATGGGCTGGCATCAGGCCATGATTTCCTAGATATCGTATTTGACGTATGTACGCAATATCAGTTACCTTTCCGCATGCCACAACATGGAACATCTATCCCAGCTATTTTACAGCCCTTGGCTCAGCAACGTGCTGAACTCGGGTTATCTAAAGGTGTTTATATTTTGGATGATCTCGTAGGACTTCCTTATTCAGGCCAACCTGGAGATACGTATTACGGAGTCAAAGCACAGATGATTGCCCTGCTACGAAGCATAACTACTGGCTTAACCGAGATCATTCTTCATCCTGCTATCGTCACAGATGAGCTCAAATCCATTACCCCACATTGGCAAAGACGCGGCATGGAGTTCGAGCTATTCCGTGATCCAGACGTACAGCAAGTCATTCACGAAGAAGGGATTCAGCTTATAAAATGGTCCGAAGTCCGCGATGCTCAACGCCGCTCTACCCCATAATTCAATGGAGGAGGAGATCACTAATGGGTGAACAGCCACTAGCAAGGAAACGAACGATCTTCTACGCTTCTGGCAACTTTTCAGCTAATGTAATGGCGCAAATGTTCGCTGCCTATATCGTGTATTACTATGTAGACATTTTAGGTGCACGTCCATCCCATGTCGGCATTGTTATGGTCGTGCATGGGATTATCGGTGCTATTCTTAATCCTTTGTTCGGATATGTCTCAGATCGATATCGAACGCGTTGGGGAAGACGCATCCCTTATATTGCATTTGGCTCCATCCCATTAGCTGCTGTGTTCACCCTTGTATGGTTTCCCCTAGCACCACAGGAAAGCATCATCTATTATTTTTTCGGAATCGTCATTTTATTTGATATTTTATACGTACTTGTTATTTTGAACTATTCTGCACTGTTTCCTGAAATGTTTATTACGATACGTGAACGAGCAGCTGCGGCATCTTGGAAGCAAATGTTCGGCATTGTCGGCATGCTTGTCGGGGTAGCGCTCCCTCCGCTTATTTACAGTAAGTACGGGTGGGAGTCTATGGGCTTAGTATTCGGCCTTTGTTCAGCCGTCTTTCTTCTCGTTACAGCCGCTGGCGCCAAAGAACGAAAAAATGTAAACGCAACCAAACCAATCAATCTAGTCAAGGCCCTTCGCCTTACAATGCGCAATCGCATGTTTGTTATTTACGTAACTGGTGGATTTCTCGTCCAATTTACGTTCGCTCTTGTTCCTGCCGCTATCCCTTTCTTCAACAAATATGTGTTGAACGCCCCTGAGCTAGCAAATACGTATATGTTAGGCATCGTGTTCCTAACGGCTATTCCAAGTCTTTACGTGTGGGCACGCTGGACAACAAAATATGGTCCTAGGCAAGCCATTTTAGCAGCGATTGTACTATATACGCTCTCTTTGCTGCCACTACTCTTTATTTCAACAAGCGCAGCCACTTATGTGACCAGTCTGTTTATCGGATTCAGCCTAGCTGGATTGATGGTGTTGTTGGAAATTCTGCTTGCGGAAGTCATTGATCAGGATGAAGTAGTAAGCGGGGCTAGACGAGAAGGTATGTACTTTGGCATGAATGGGTTCATTATTCGTTGGGGCGTTTCTCTTCAAGCCTTAATTATGAGCTTCCTCCTTGAAAAAACCGGATACGTTCGAGACGCTGCACAGCAGCCTGAGCTAGCGATATTGGGTATACGTCTTATGCTCGCGGGGATTCCTATCACAGCACTGCTATTTGCATTTGTTTGTTTCTATCGTTTAAAAGTTAAAGCGTAGCCAATAAAACAAACCTTAGCCAAGCAGCACTCAGCTAAGGTTTGCAGTATTGTTTGCCTATGTTTTCTTGTGAGTTAACTCCATAAACATCTGCATAACTATATAATAAGCATTATTGATTATTCACCACGGAATGCACGCTTCATACGGTCGAAAAATGTCTCTTCATGACTGCCTTTTGGATGTTCGCCGCTAATAGAAGCGAGTTGACGAAGCAGCTCTTTCTGCTCGTCATTCATCTTTGTAGGTGTCACAACAATAACTTTTACATGCTGGTCACCATTACCGTTGCCGCGTAGGTGAGGAACACCTTTACCACGCAGACGGAAATACGTACCGGTTTGCGTACCCGCTGGAATCTTCAACTTCACTTTATCATGAAGCGTCGGAATCTCAATCTCGTCACCTAACGCCGCTTGCGCGAACGTCAATGGTACTTCACAGTAAATGTCATCATCTTCACGCTGGAAGAATTCATGCTGCTTCACGCGAATGACGATATACAAGTCGCCTGCTGGACCGCCACGCAGCCCGCTCTCACCCTCACCAGTCATGCGAAGCTGTGCACCGTCATAAGCACCCGCTGGAATGCGGACATTAATCTTGCGCTGCTTCTTCACCGTTCCGCTGCCATGACAGCTGCCGCACTTCTCTTTGATCACTTTGCCTTTTCCTTGGCAAGTAGAGCAAGCACGACGGTTCACCATACGACCGAACGGCGTATTCTGTACAACTTCCTGCTGACCTGTTCCACTACATGTAGAACATCTTTCTGGCTTTGTACCTGGCTTAGCGCCTGTGCCGAAGCACGGATCACACTGCTCCGTACGCGGAATCGTGATTTCCTTCTCTACGCCAAATGCCGCTTCTTTGAATTCCACTTGCATCGTGTATTGAAGGTCGCCTCCACGCTGCGGTGCGTTCGGATCACGACGATTGCCGCCTCCGCCACCAAAGAACATGTCGAAAATATCGCCAAAGCCACCAAAGTCGCCCGAGAAGCCTCCGCCGCCTTGGTTCGGATCAACATGACCGTACTGATCATACATTGCGCGCTTCTGCGTGTCGCTCAATACGTCATATGCTTCTTTCACTTCTTTGAACTTATCTTCTGCATCTGCAGCCTTGTTCACGTCAGGGTGATACTGACGAGCCAATTTGCGGTATGCTTTCTTGATCTCATCATCGCCAGAGCCTTTGTTGACTCCAAGCACCTCATAATAATCGCGTTTATCTGCCACTGTTCCACCCCCATTACCTTACAAATTTTAATCTTATCAGCGATGGCTCTCCCATTCAAGTCTAGCACCGCTGACAAAAGGAAAGTCAAAGCCGAGCGCAGCTCAGCTTTGACTTCCTAGCGAAGACGATTACTTCTTGTCTTCGTCAACAACTTCATAATCTGCATCTACGACGTTGTCTCTTTGTGCCGCACCGCTATCTTGAGCGCCTTGACCTTCAGCACCCTGTTGAGCTGCTTGTGCTTGCTCGTAAAGCTTCACAGACAACTGTTGAACTACTTCAGTAAGTTCTTCTGTCGCTGCTTTGATCTCATCCAGGTTGTCGCCTTCTAGCGCTTTTTTCACTTTTTCTTTTGCTTCATTTGCCTTGTCAACGTCAGCTTGGTCTGCTTTGTCGCCAAGATCTTTGATTGTTTTCTCTGTTGTGTAAACGAGTTGGTCAGCGTTGTTTCTTACTTCAACCATCTCTTTACGATTCTTGTCTTCTTCCGCATGAAGCTCTGCTTCTTTCATCATGCGATCGATTTCATCATCAGACAAACCGCTGGAAGATGTGATCGTGATGTTTTGAATTTTGCCAGTACCTTTATCTTGTGCAGATACTTTAACGATACCGTTCGCATCGATATCGAATGTAACTTCGATTTGTGGAACGCCACGTGGTGCTGGTGGAATGTCAGACAAGATGAAGCGTCCAAGTGTTTTGTTGTCTCCTGCCATAGAGCGTTCACCTTGAAGCACGTGGATTTCTACGCTTGTTTGGTTATCAGCATACGTGGAGTATACTTGAGCCTTTTGCGTAGGAATTGTTGTATTGCGCTCGATCATTTTCGTAAATACGCCACCAGCTGTCTCGATACCTAGAGACAATGGAGTTACGTCTAGCAATACAACGTCTTTCACATCACCAGTCAATACACCTGCTTGAACTGCTGCACCAAGTGCAACAACTTCGTCCGGGTTAACGCCTTTGTATGGCTCTTTACCTGTCAACTTCTTGATTGCTTCTTGAACAGCTGGGATACGTGTAGAACCACCAACAAGTACGATCTTGTGGATGTCAGCTGGAGTCAAGCCAGCGTCTTGCATTGCTTGACGTGTAGGAGCAAGCGTACGCTCTACCAAGTTCTCAGACAACTCTTCGAACTTCGCACGAGTCAAGTTAAGCTCCAAGTGTTGTGGAACGCCATCAACTACTGTAATGAACGGCAAGCTGATCGTTGTCGTCATCACACCAGACAATTCTTTCTTCGCTTTCTCTGCAGCATCTTTAAGACGTTGAACAGCTGCTTTGTCCTTACCTAGGTCAATACCGTTCTCTTTCTTAAATTCTGCAACCAAATGGTCGATGATTACTTGGTCGAAGTCGTCGCCGCCCAAGCTGTTGTCGCCGCTTGTTGCTTTAACTTCGAAGAAGCCATCACCAAGCTCAAGGATCGATACGTCGAATGTACCGCCGCCCAAGTCATAAACAAGGATCGTTTGATCGTTTTCTTTGTCTGCACCGTATGCCAATGCAGCCGCTGTCGGCTCGTTGACGATACGAAGTACTTCTAGACCTGCAATTTTACCTGCATCCTTCGTCGCTTGACGTTGGGAGTCATTGAAGTAAGCTGGAACGGTAATAACCGCTTGTGTTACAGGTTGACCCAAGTAAGCTTCTGCGTCTGATTTCAATTTTTGAAGAATCATTGCAGATACTTCTTGTGGGGAATAGCTCTTGTCGTCAATTTTCGTTGGGAAGTTTGTACCCATGTGACGTTTAATAGACATTACTGTACGATCTGGATTTGTGATCGCTTGACGCTTTGCTGTTTCACCAACAACACGCTCACCGTCTTTTTTGAAACCTACAACGGATGGAGTTGTACGTGCACCCTCTGGATTTGGAATTACGACAGCCTCGCCGCCTTCCATTACTGCCACGCAAGAGTTTGTTGTTCCCAAGTCAATACCGATTACTTTACTCATGAAAAGTGACCTCCTTAACGTTATGCAGCTTCGCAAATCGTTGTTATTGCCGCTGCGTAAAATGTTTTATAGTTACTATTAAAAATTGAATTTTCTTTGATGTACGAAACTAGGAGCTTACTTTGACCATTGCTGGACGCACAACGCGATCTTTCAGCATGTATCCTTTTTGCAGCTCTTCTACGACGATGCCTTCTTCATGCTCATCCGACTCCACTTGCATAATCGCTTGATGGTACTCCGGATTGAACGGCTCGCCTACAGCTTTAATTGCAGTTACACCTTCTTGCTCCAACACTTGCTGGAACTGGCGGAATATCATATCGACACCTTTCGAGAACGAATCGCTATCGTTAGATGGATTCGTGGAAAGTGCGCGCTCAAAGTTATCCAGTATGGGAACGAGGTCCGTAACGAGCTTGGAAGATGCGTATTTCGCCAAGTCTTCCTTCTCTTTCAGCGTGCGACGACGGAAGTTATCGTAATCTGCTTGTACACGCAGCATACGTTGATAGTTCTCTTCCGCTTCTGCTTTCGCTTGGTCCAATGCTGCTTGAAGGTCGTTTGACTCCTCGCCACCAACCTCAGCAGCAGCTTCTGTTTGCTCTTGCTCGAAAGCAGTTGCCTCCTGCTCTTGCAGGTTCGCATCTTGTTCTTGTTTCAACTCCTTCACCTCCCCTATGTAGTAAACTTCTCTATCAAGATGACTTGCGTCATTGATCTCAATGATGATTACATTGACTCATTGATGAAATGCGCTCATTGCTCTCTGCTTGAAGCACTATCGCGCATCTTAATGACCGTGTGAATGCGAAGAACTGCTGCGGCTACTTCACCCGCCGCACGCAATGCATGCAGCTTCACTCGCGCTGGATCGACGATGCCTGCTTCCATCACAGGCAACAGGGCGCCTGTATCGCAGTCGATACCAATGGCATCATTGCCTGCGGCCGTCTGCGCCGCGCGCGCTTCCTCGAGCTTCTCCAGCGGATTGTAGCCGGCATTGAGCACCACTTGTGCCATCGGCTTGCGCAGCGCTTCAGCGACTGCGGCAATGCCGAACGCCTCCATGCCGCGCACCGTCTCGCGATAGCGCTCCAGCGCGTAGGACACCGCCAATTCGGCGGTGCCTCCGCCCGGCAGGACGCCGCCTTGAATGGCGGCCTGCAGCGCGGAGGCTGCGTCGGCGGCGATGCGTGCCCGCTCGCCGACAATCTCGCGTGTGCTCGCACCGACGAGCATCGTCACCTGCTTCGCGGCACCTGCCGCAGGTGACGATGCGGACGGCGTCGGCTGTGGCGATGCATACAGCCGCACGCGCTCCAGCCGCTCGTCATAGCGGACGGCTGGTGTCCGCCCGAGCATCGCTTCGAGCTCGTCGCCGGCCTTGCTTAAGGCCGTCCGCTTAATCGGCTTCGCTCCCGTGAGCTGCGCCACACGTTTCACCTGCTCGCGACTGACGCGCTGCACGACCATAATCTCATGGTCGAAGCAGAACTGCTCTGCCTCAGGGTGAATGCTTCGCTCCAAGACGATGAGGCCAACACCAAGCTGCTTCAACTGCTCCAACTGTAGCATAAAAGCACGCTGCAGCTGCATATACTGCTGGAAGCCAGCTTCTGTAGAGAGCACCTGCTCATCAAGCTCCTCCGGCACAAGTCCGTCCTGTAAGACGAGTACTCGACAATCAGATTGCTCAGACAGCCATTCATAATGAAGCGGCTTCTGCTTCAATAACAAACCTTCAAAGCATTCGTTGTTAGCTAGCTCGTGAGCTTCTACCGTATCTGCCAAGCGGAAGGAACGGCTCTTTAGCATTTCCCATCCTACTTGTCTGCCTGCGTTCAGCACAAGCTGCACGATGTCTTCTTGTTCACGTCCTGCTATATAAACAGCCTGCCTCAGCAGTGGGTCGTCCCAGCCTTGTAAAGCCATGGACCGCTCACCTAGCAGTTGCGAAGCATAAGCAACGCCCTGCTGAATGCCTGCCACAACTTTTGCCGCAGGAACACCTCGCATCACTTGCTGCACACCCGCTTCGACTAAAGCTCCCGCAAGTACAGTCGCTGTCGTCGTCCCGTCACCAACTTCCTGCTGTTGAGCCCGTGCAACCTGAATAACAAGCTTGGCAACAGGATGCGTCACATCCATTCGATCAAGGATAGTGACACCATCATTCGTTAAAATGATATCACCCTGCGCCCCGACCAACATAACGTCCAGTCCTTTCGGACCTAATGTGCCTTCTATGGCTGAGCACAAGGTGCGAACTGCTTGAGCATTGTTGAGGAGCGTCGCATAACGCTCATCACTGTCCTGTCTTGAAGATGGATGCTGCGCCATCGAACCCCTCCTTTCTGCCTCTTGACGATTCTTCACACTTACTTATGATACCGTTCCATAAATACAGCTAGCTGCTGAGATACCTGCTGCATCAAATTAATGACTTTGGCATATTCCATACGAGTTGGACCAAGAAGCCCGATCGTTCCAAGATTCTGTCCATGAACAGAATACGTTGCTGTAATTAAACTGCAATTAGAAATAGCGGCATGTGTGTTTTCCTGACCAATCCTCACTTGAATGCCCGTTCCTTGACCCTCTCCACCCGGCGAACCAATTACTTTAATAAGAGCAGGCGTTTCCTCAAGCAGTTCCCAAATTGTCTTAATCCGATCGACGTCTTTGAACTCCGGCTGGTTCAGCATATTCGTCGTTCCGCTCAAGTACACTTCCCGATGAGCCTCATCACCACTAAGAACAGTTTCAACAAGCAAAATCATCTCTTGGGCATGAGAAACGTATTTATTCATCTCATCGCCAATTTCTTTGTATAGCTGCGATCTTAACTTGATAAGCGGAACACCCGTCAACTTCGTATTCAACAAATTGACAACCTTGTCTAACTCTGATGTTGATATCCCCGGTGGAATCGCTACTGTCTTATTTTCAACATGACCTGTATTCGTCACAATGATCGCAACCGCCGTATCTTCAGTCAACGGCAACAGTTGAAAATGTCTCAAAGTCGTATCGAACATTCCCGGACCGAGTGCAATCGACGTATAGTTCGTTAACTGAGCTAATGTAGAAGCTGTATGTTGAACAACTTGTTCCATCGCTGTTATTTTTTCCGCGAACATCGATTTCAATCGATGCACTTCTTCCTTAGACAAATCGTCTAATCGAACAAGATGATCGACATAATAACGATATCCCTTGTGTGATGGGATGCGCCCTGCTGACGTATGAGGCTGCTCTAGAAAGCCAAGCTCCTCAAGATCCGCCATCTCGTTCCGTATCGTCGCCGGACTATAACCAACGTCGCCACGCTTCGAAATGCTGCGTGAACCGACTGGCTCTGCCGAGCTAATGTAATCATCTACTATCGCTGTTAATATAAGTCGCTGGCGTTCCGTCAACATACGCATCCCTCCAAATATAAGTATAGGCAGCTTCGTGCCATTCCGAACTTCCTCTTCGTTAGCACTCATCGTTGTCGAGTGCTAACCGATATAACAAAAATACCAAACGGACAAGACGATTGTCAAGTCAGTTCAGTACTTTAAGCACTGCTATTTCATCACAACAATGTTGTTTACTGCAATGGATACAATCCTTCCATACTTTTTCCGGAAAAATCTCTTTCTCCACAACCGTAAAACCATTCTTCTCGAAAAAGCGAACTTCATAGGTTAAAGCAATCAGCTTCGTCAATCCTCTTTCTTTAGCCATCACTAGCAAAGCATCCATTATCATACTACCAATCCCTTTACCTTGATGCCCAGGAGATATGCCTAATGATCGAACTTCAACGAGATCTTGACCTAACTGACATAACGATCCGCACCCAATCAACTCCCCTTCAGCTTCAACGACAACAAAATCTGGGATGAGTGCAGTTAACATTTCACGCGTACGCGGTAACATAATCCCTTGAATCGCATACCCTTGTATCAAATGAAAGAGCGCCTCTATATCGCTCTCTGTCGCCGAGCGGCAAACAAGCGTCGTGGTCATCGCATCTTCACCTCTTGATGATCGTAATTGCAAATATGAATACGAATTAATATACATCATCATGCATAATATTTCAATCCTGTTTTATAAAAAAACATTCCCGCCAATCATCTGTTTTTTTCCACAGCACAAGACCTTTTTTAAGCCTATATAAAATAAAAAAGAGGCGCCATAACGGCACCTCTCTATCATAAAAGCTTGATTCATTCTATTCACTGCATTTCGAAACAGCCTTATTTCTATTCCTCAGTAAGTGCACCAACAAATGTACCGAAAACATCGTTACCGAACAGCACACCGCGATCTGTCAATCGATATCCGATATCTGTTTGCTCGATTAACTCAGACGCAAGCAGTTTCTTTAATTGAGCTCCAAATACATCGTCAAAGTCACGACCACCAAATTGTGCTAGGAAGCTAGAACGGTTAACTCCTTCATGCATGCGCAAACCAACCATCATAAAGTCTTCCATCGCTTCCTGCTCATCTACTTTAAACGTATCGAGTCGAGGCAAGCCGTGCTTGCACGCTTCATTATAAGGATTAACGCCCTTTATGTTGATATGACGCTGTCCTTGTACATAGCCATGAGCACCTGCACCAATTCCGTAATAATCTTCATTGCGCCAATACGTCTGATTGTGTCGGCTCTCATAGCCTGGCTTAGCAAAATTACTGATTTCATACTGCACATAACCTGCAGCTTTCATTCGCTCCATAATGAGCAAATACATCGCCAGCTCTGTCTCTTCACTAGGGAGCGGCAGCTGATTGCGGCGGAACATCGTATGGAACAATGTATTTTCCTCAACCTTTAAGCTGTAAATTGACAAATGCGGCAGATCTAGTTCAAGCGCACGATCCAAGCTGTGCGACATCATTTCCAGCGTCTGATTTGGTAATCCGAACATCAAGTCGATCGACATGTTCTCATAACCGACTCGTCTCGCCGCCTCAATGCTGCGATATACATCATCTGTATGATGAATACGTCCGATATCTTTGAGCAGCGTATTATTAAATGATTGCACGCCAAAACTGATACGATTTACACCGCCAGCCATCATGACACGCAGCTTATCTTCATCCGTCGTACCTGGGTTAGCCTCCATACTGAACTCAATATTTTCATTCCAGTGCGGGAAGTGAGTACGTACAGACTTGAGGAAAAACTCCATCTCTGCTGGATTCAGCACAGTTGGCGTTCCTCCACCTACAAAAATCGTATCGATCATCCCGGCAGGCTGTTCTTGTACGGTATATGCCATCTCACGTTCCATCGCCTGCAAATGCTCCATCACAGGCTGATCTTTCAGAACGTACGAGTTAAAATCGCAATAAAAGCACTTATTTGTACAAAACGGTATATGAATATAGACAGCCCGCGGCGAGTGGCTTGCCTGTACTTGCTGTAGAATAGATGAGTCCGCTGAAGCCGTCATAACTTCCTCCTCGTTGCTTTCTTTTATGTAGTACAGAATAGCATACTCCTATACGCTTCTCAATCATAAGCCATGTGCAGATAAAAGAGACATGCCCTTTTCTGGATAAACCCAAGCTCCAATAGGACATCTCTCTTTTCCGTTCATCATATTCTTCTAAAGCCTTGTGGCAGCGTACCTGTTCTACGAATTTCCCTTACCTGCGCTTCGCTCAAGCGAATATTGGATGAAATAAGGGATTCTACATCATTGCCAGCAATCAAGTCATCTAAATCAGGAATATTTCGATTCCCTCTATATATACGGAAATTTCCTTTGAAATTAATCCGAGTAAACAATACCAAGGTTGCATTCGCGCTTGTTGAAAAGAATCGCAAACTCTCTACTTCATCTGTGTTCGTTAATCCTAAATTTCCGTTAAGAATACGTGTCCTGCCTCGATAATTTTCTTCAGAATAAAGCGTTAACCTCGGATATACCACTTGCGAGATTTTAACTTCGTCCATTGTGCTCCCTCCTTCCTTATTAAATAACATATGGCTTGTCATGGAGTTTGGCTTGGACAACCAAATCATTTTCAAAAAAATCAGAACAATCGAGTAGGAGGGGGCGCCTAGCCCCCGTCCTCTCACACCACCGTACATGCGGGTCCGCATACGGCGGTTCCAAAAGGTTAACAAAGTTCTACATAACGAGTAAGTAAACTTCTCAGCCCTTTCGCTTCCCAGTAGGAAGTCGGAAGGGCGTTATTTGTGTTTCGAGACATTTCCCACGATCCACGCCTAGAGTTTGCCATCATTCGGCACACCCATTCAGGAACACCAAGTGCTCGAAGCTCTCGTATTCGGGTGCGTACACGTTTCCATTGCTTCCATAAACACATCCGCAATCGTCGACGAATCCATTGG